>NZ_FYBQ01000024.1 GCF_900186125.1 Listeria goaensis
CCTACTCTCACAGGGGGAAGCCCCCAACTACCATCGGCGCAGAGAAGCTTAACTACCGTGTTCGGGATGGGAACGGGTGTGACCTTCTCGCCATAACTACCAGACAATGAAAGAAAGAACGTTGTTCTCTCAAAACTAGAGAAGAAAAGTGTTGAGTTACAAAGTAACGAAAACCAGATTAAAAGGTTAAGTCCTCGATCGATTAGTATTTGTCCGCTCCATATGTCGCCATACTTCCACTCCAAACCTATCTACCTGATCATCTTTCAGGGATCTTACTTTCCGAAGAAATGGGAAATCTCATCTTGAGGGGGGCTTCACGCTTAGATGCTTTCAGCGTTTATCCCTGCCGCACATAGCTACCCAGCGATGCTCCTGGCGGAACAACTGGTACACCAGCGGTGCGTCCATCCCGGTCCTCTCGTACTAAGGACAGCTCCTCTCAAATTTCCTGCGCCCGCGACGGATAGGGACCGAACTGTCTCACGACGTTCTGAACCCAGCTCGCGTGCCGCTTTAATGGGCGAACAGCCCAACCCTTGGGACCGACTACAGCCCCAGGATGCGACGAGCCGACATCGAGGTGCCAAACCTCCCCGTCGATGTGGACTCTTGGGGGAGATAAGCCTGTTATCCCCGGGGTAGCTTTTATCCGTTGAGCGATGGCCCTTCCATGCGGAACCACCGGATCACTAAGCCCGACTTTCGTCCCTGCTCGACTTGTCAGTCTCGCAGTCAAGCTCCCTTGTGCCTTTACACTCTGCGAATGATTTCCATCCATTCTGAGGGAACCTTTGGGCGCCTCCGTTACTCTTTAGGAGGCGACCGCCCCAGTCAAACTGCCCACCTGACACTGTCTCCCCACGCGCTAAGCGTGGCGGGTTAGAATGGTCATACAGCGGGGGTAGTATCCCACCAGCGCCTCCTCGCATGCTGGCGCACGCGATTCTTCGGCTCCTACCTATCCTGTACAAGCGGTACAAACATTCCATATCAGGTTGCAGTAAAGCTCCACGGGGTCTTTCCGTCCTGTCGCGGGTAACCTGCATCTTCACAGGTACTATAATTTCACCGAGTCTCTCGTTGAGACAGTGCCCAGATCGTTGCGCCTTTCGTGCGGGTCGGAACTTACCCGACAAGGAATTTCGCTACCTTAGGACCGTTATAGTTACGGCCGCCGTTTACTGGGGCTTCAATTCTGAGCTTCGCAAGAAGCTAACCCATCCTCTTAACCTTCCAGCACCGGGCAGGCGTCAGCCCCTATACGTCACCTTACGGTTTTGCAGAGACCTGTGTTTTTGCTAAACAGTCGCCTGGGCCTATTCACTGCGGCTCTCTCGGGCTTTCACCCTAATAGAGCACCCCTTCTCCCGAAGTTACGGGGTCATTTTGCCGAGTTCCTTAACGAGAGTTCTCTCGCTCACCTTAGGATTCTCTCCTCATCTACCTGTGTCGGTTTGCGGTACGGGCAGTATCTCTCTTCCTAGAGGCTTTTCTTGGCAGCGTGAAATCAGGAACTTCCGTACTTTATTTCCTTCCCCATCACAGCTCATGCTTCGCAAGAAGCGGATTTGCCTACTTCTCACACTCACTGCTTGGACGCACATTTCCATTCGTGCGATTCCCTATCCTTCTGCGTCACCCCATTGGTCAAACAATTGACACTGGTACAGGAATATCAACCTGTTGTCCATCGCCTACGCCTATCGGCCTCAGCTTAGGTCCCGACTAACCCTGAGCGGACGAGCCTTCCTCAGGAAACCTTAGATATTCGGTGGAAGGGATTCTCACCCTTCTTTCGCTACTCATACCGGCATTCTCACTTCTAAGCGCTCCACCAGTCCTTCCGGTCTGACTTCAACGCCCTTAGAACGCTCTCCTACCACGAACCACTTAGTGGTTCATCCACAGTTTCGGTAATACGTTTAGCCCCGGTACATTTTCGGCGCGGGGTCACTCGACCAGTGAGCTATTACGCACTCTTTCAAGGATGGCTGCTTCTAAGCCAACCTCCTGGTTGTCTAAGCAACCCCACATCCTTTTCCACTTAACGTATATTTGGGGACCTTAACTGGTGGTCTGGGCTGTTTCCCTTTCGACTACGGATCTTATCACTCGCAGTCTGACTCCCGAGTATAAGTACATGGCATTCGGAGTTTATCTGAATTCGGTAACCCGAGAGGGGCCCCTAGTCCAAACAGTGCTCTACCTCCATGACTCTTTACCTCGAGGCTAGCCCTAAAGCTATTTCGGAGAGAACCAGCTATCTCCAAGTTCGATTGGAATTTCTCCGCTACCCACACCTCATCCCCGCACTTTTCAACGTGCGTGGGTTCGGACCTCCAGTAAGTATTACCTTACCTTCATCCTGGACATGGGTAGATCACCTGGTTTCGGGTCTACGACCTGTTACTCATGCGCCCTATTCAGACTCGCTTTCGCTACGGCTCCGCTTTTTCCGCTTAACCTTGCAACAAATCGTAACTCGCCGGTTCATTCTACAAAAGGCACGCTATCACCCATTAACGGGCTCTAACTACTTGTAGGCACACGGTTTCAGGTACTCTTTCACTCCCCTCCCGGGGTGCTTTTCACCTTTCCCTCACGGTACTGGTTCACTATCGGTCACTAGGGAGTATTTAGCCTTGGGAGATGGTCCTCCCGGATTCCGACGGAATTTCACGTGTTCCGCCGTACTCAGGATCCACTCTGGAGAGAAGCCTATTTCAACTACCGGGCTTTTACCGTCTCTGGCGGGCCTTTCCAGACCGCTTCATTTATAGCCTTCCTTTGTAACTCCGTATAGAGTGTCCTACAACCCCAAGAAGCAAGCTTCTTGGTTTGGGCTCTTTCCGTTTCGCTCGCCGCTACTCAGGAAATCGATTTTTCTTTCTCTTCCTCCAGGTACTTAGATGTTTCAGTTCCCTGGGTCTGCCTTCCTTATGCTATGTATTCACATAAGGATACTATCCGACTAAAGATAGTGGGTTCCCCCATTCGGAAATCTCTGGATCAACGCTTACGTACAGCTCCCCAAAGCATATCGGTGTTAGTCCCGTCCTTCTTCGGCTCCTAGTGCCAAGGCATCCACCGTGCGCCCTTCCTAACTTAACCTCATAGACTTCTTCGAAGTCCGGTTAATCTGAATCGCGTTTACCAGCGATGATAAACGTCGGTTCATTTGAAAGATACACTTTCAGTTGATTCTCGGTTACTTTTATACAAGTGTTTCCACTTGTGATAACTTTACTAACTTTTCTTATCTAGTTTTCAAAGAACA
>NZ_FYBQ01000009.1 GCF_900186125.1 Listeria goaensis
TCACTCGTATCTAAAATTTCGAGCAAACTCCCGCCTACCGTCTGATACGTTTCGCGAAAATAATACTGGGAAGCTTGAATCGCTTGCCCGTCTAAGAAATAATCCACCGAATAACGAAAGGCGCTTGTTTGTACCGCTTGAATACGGGCACGCATGATGGCATTGGCCTTTTGTAAGGCTTCTTGAAAGGCACGTACTTCGGCAATACTAATCCGGCTCATGATGACAACGCCTTTCGAAGCTCGGCTTGTTGCGCCTCTAGCTCTCGTAAGGTCTGATAAGGTTCCCCGCCGCTTGCCTCCCGTAAGTCGCTGGCATGGGTCCGCAGTTCGCTTTCGCTAATTCGAATTTTAATCATGGTCATCACCTCTTGGTTGTTTTATAAATACATCCTTAAGTATAGCACAAAAAGATATGATAATAAATTGTACACAGGTGATTTCATGCTTTTATTTAACCGTTCTAGTATCCAAAAAAAAGAAGCCGTTAAGCCTCTTTTCGTTTATTATTCATCAAACAAACTTCTCACATCGTCAAAAAAACTTGGATAAGATACCGAAACGGCGTCTGCCTTTTCAAGCTCTACTTCTCCGTCTTGTACTAAAAGCGCTGCAATTTGGAGCATCATGCCGATGCGGTGGTCGCCGTAACTAGTTACCTTGGCACCACGGAGTTTGGTCTTCCCGCGAATAATAAGACCGTCTGCTGTAGGCGTAATGTCGGCGCCCATTTTCGCAAGTTCAGTTGCTACGGCATCAATTCGGTTTGTTTCTTTGACTTTCAATTCTTCGGCGTCGCGAATGATGGTTTCGCCTTCTGCTTGCGTTGCTAGGAGCGCGATGATGGGGAGCTCGTCGATTAAACGCGGAATTAAATCTCCGGAAATAGTCGTCCCAGTTAGACGTGACGTTTTCACGGTTATGGTGCCAGCTAAATCATCTTGCACAACCGAAATGTCTCCGCCCATTGCTTTCACCACGTCGATTATTCCTGTCCGTGTAGGGTTTAAACCAACATTTTTTAAAACGATTTCGCTATCTTCTGCAATCAACCCCGCTACGATGAAAAAAGCAGCCGAAGAAATATCGCCCGGAACCGTTAGCGATTGTCCTTGAAACGCCTGGTTGCCGGAGACGCGAATAGTCAGACCGTCCACCTCGATGTTCCCGCCAAATTTTTGAATCATTTCTTCCGTATGGTCACGCGTTTTTTCTTTTTCATGGATCATTGTTTCGCCTTCTGCTTGAAGTGCCGCAAAAATGATGGCGCTTTTCACTTGGGCGCTTGCAACTGGCATGTGATATGTGATGCCGTGAAGTTTTTCAGCGCGTTTAATAGCAATTGGGGCAAATTCGCTGCCCTCGCGACCTGTCATGTTGGCACCCATTTCTTTTAGCGGTAACATGACGCGATTCATTGGGCGTTTTGCAATCGAAGAATCGCCAAATAGTGTTGTAGCGAACGGTTGAGCTGCAAGGATTCCCATCATTAGTCGAATCGTTGTACCAGAATTTCCTACGTTAATAGGCGCCTTAGATGGTTTTAGACCGCCAAAGCCTACACCATGAACGATAATTTCATCGGGCGTTTCTTCAATTTGTACACCTAAATCACGAAATGCTTGAATCGTACTTAAACAGTCATCTGCACGTAAAAAATGCCGAATCCGCGTTTCGCCGTTTGCTAGCGCGCCAAACATAATGCTGCGGTGCGAAATGGATTTATCGCCTGGGACTTCGATCGTTCCGTGCAAATGGCTTTTCCCTGTTTGTAATTTCATCATTACACTCCTTTACTGCTCTAAATAGCACGTATATGCTGCTCTTGATTCAATACTTGCTTTAGCACGCAAGCGGTCAGTTTCATTTTGAAACGTAATTTGTAACACACCGTTTATATCTTCGCGCGTTTCCAAAATTTTCAAGTTCGTTAAACTAATTTTTTCATCCGCTAAAATGGCCGTCACTTCTGAAATGACACCCGGATAATCCGGCACATCGACAAATAAATCGTAGAAAGCTGGAATAGCACCGCGGTGAATCGGCAGCGAATCACGAAACTCTTTCGCACCGTCAAAAAAATCATAAATCGCGGTCTTGTCGGCGGTCTCAATGAGCTGAATAGCCTCATTCATTCGGTCGCGCCAAGAAGTAAGCTGTTCTTTCAAAATTTCACGATTGCTAAGCGAAATGTCCGTCCACATGCGCGGATCACTTGAAGCGACACGTGTAATATCGCGGAAGCCGCCTGCTGCTAAACTAAACGCATCAGGATGACTCGCTGTGAAAGCTTCCGTTTCTTGCACTAAAGCAGCCGCAACAATATGCGGAAGATGGCTCAGCATGCCTGTAATTTGGTCATGTTCTTTTGGCGATAGCGTTAGAAACTTAGCATTTGTCCCAATCAGCCATTCCTTTAATTCTGGCAGACGTTCGCTTGCCGTTTCATTTCCTGGCGTTAATAAATAGTAAGCATTCTCAAAAAGCAGGCGCTTTGCGGCAGTCACACCACTTTTATGTGAGCCTGCCATCGGATGACCCCCAATAAATGTAATCGACTTGTCAGCGAGCCCTAGTGCGGCCTGCATAACGGTTTGCTTCGTACTCCCTGTATCCGTCACGATAACCTGTTCTTTTAAGTTTAATCCCGGTAAATGACGAACGAGTTCTTCGGTTTCTTTCACCGGACAGCAAAAAATGAGCAAATCTGCTTTTGGTGCATCGATTAGGACACTTTCGCCGATTTCGTCAATAATCCCGAGCGAAAGTCCTTTTTCAAGCGTGTTTAACGAGACATCGATTCCGATGATGTGCGCCTCTTTATGTTTCGCTTTAATAGAAAGCGCAATCGAACCGCCAATGAGTCCCAGCCCAACAATAACGACTGTTCCCTTCATAAAGATTGCCTCCTATCCCAGAAACTCTTTTAGGAGCGCAATCACTTGCTCGTTTTCCGCCGCTGTCCCAACCGTAATCCGCACCGCATTTGGAAATCCAAGAGCAGCCCCTGATCTTGTAATAAAGCCATTTTTCTCTAGGTAAGAAAAAATATCCGCTGCTTTTCGGCCTAGATCGAGCAGTACAAAATTGCCTTGCGACGGGTACAGTGTGACTTGCGCATATTCTGCGCTAAACGCCTCGTAAGCCGCGATTCCCGCGTGATTTAATGCCCGACATTCCGCGACAAAATCCTGATCAAGCAAAGCCGCTTGCGCAAGCAATTGTCCCGCTGTCGTCGTATTAAACGGCGGTCTGACAACATTTAAATAGTGCACAATTTCTTTGGAACAAATGCCGTAGCCAACTCGCGAACTAGCTAGCCCGTAAATTTTACTAAACGTCCGTGTAATAATCAGATTTGGAAACTCTCGAACCCATTTTTCATGAGCAGCAGGTTGCGGTTCCACGTATTCAATATACGCCTCATCAAGAACGACTAAGCAATCTGCTGGCACTTTTTGAATAAATGCACGAATAGCATCAAGCGGCAAAAAATTCCCCGTCGGATTGTTCGGATTACAAATCCACACGATTGCCGTATTCTCATCAATCGCCGCTAACATTCTTTCGAAATCATGATGCCCATCAGGTTTTAAAGCAATTTCTCGTACTTCCGCACCTTCAATGAGCGCATTTTGGCGATACTGAACAAAAGTTGGTGTTGCCATGACCGTGTTCGTTGTTTGATCGAGCAATACGCGCGTTAAAAGCTCAATTAATTCATCAACTCCAGCCGTGAAAACAAGTTCGTCTTCTGAAATATCATAAAACTCCGCAACGGTTTTTCGAAGGTCACTCGCATGCCCGTCAGGATAAATTTCTGTTTTAAACGCTAATGAACGCGCAAGTTCTTGTACTTTTTTAGACGCACCAAGCGGGTTTTCATTGGAGGAAAGTTTCGTAATTTTAGTTAACCCTAATTCTTTCATCACCGCATCTTCTCTTTTTCCCGGCTTATACGAATGAAGCCCTTCTAAAGACGTTTTCCATTTCATCAAGAATCCTTCCTTTCCGCGAGGTCTGGGCGCAGGCGCACCGCATCGTTTAAATAAACATGTTCAATTTCCGCAAGTGATTTATCCACACTTGCTTGCACCATCATTCGAATACATTTTAAAGGGGCACCCGGTACCGGGATTTCTTGCATACCCATCACAGGAACAAGCTCAAAACCAGGCGTTACACGTACAGCACGCGCCGGAAAAGCCGCATTAATATCTTCCGTTACCGTTATGATGACCGAAATAAGCGTTTCCGCGTCAACAATTTGATTTTTCTTTAAAATTTCCTGAAAAAGTTCGCTCGTCGCCTCGTAAATTTCATCTGCCGTATTTTCTTTTATAGTCGTTGCACCGCGAATCGCTCTCACACTCATCATTCTCCTTTTTTCATTTGATTAAAAGTTTGTAAAATCAGTGCCCGGTCAGCAGGAACAATTTCCATGTGACCGATTTCGTTCAACAGCACCATTTTAATTTCTTCAAAAGTCGTTTTTTTGTCGTGTAGCATATTTTCAAAAATCGTTTCAAACGGGACGTCATCTGGGAGCTCAGTTTCGTAACCGAGTCCAGTTAGCCAAGCAGTAAATGTCGCCCTATCAAACGTGAGATTTTGGGTTTCTTCGCTCATCAAAAGCGCATAAATCATTCCAAAAATGATGGCCTCGCCGTGAAGGAAACGCGAAAAATTACCGTAGGCCTCAAGAGCATGCCCAAACGTATGACCGAAATTCAAATACGCGCGGACGCCCTGTTCAGTTTCATCTTGCGCCACTATACCCGCTTTAACCAAAATGCCCTTTTGTAAAAACGGGGTTAAATCTTGCGAGTAAAAGTCGTCCGGCGTTTTGAAAGTCGCCATCAGTTCATCTAGTAACGCCTGATCGCTAATTAAAGCGTGCTTGATAAGTTCCGCAAAGCCCGAGCGCATTTCGCGTACCGGCAGCGTTCCAAGTAGCGCCGTATCGTAAATAACCGCTTCAGGTTGATAAAAGTTGCCAATCAAATTTTTCCCAAGCGGGTGGTTTATTGCCACTTTGCCACCTACCGCACTGTCATGCGCTAAAACAGTCGTCGGAATTTGGTAAAACGGAATGCCGCGCATATAAGTCGCCGCAACAAAGCCGCCCAAATCACCAATCACACCACCACCGTAAGCAAGAATCACAGACTTGCGGTCAAGCCCCGTTTCAATAATTTTCGTCATCACATCTTCATACACCTGAAACGTTTTCGCAGCCTCACCGTTTGGCGTCACGTAATACGTCACGTGCGGCAAACTTTTAAGAACACGGTCAAGCTTCTCTTTATGCAATTCAAAAACGTGTCGATCCGTCAAAACAAAAACCTTTGAAAACCTTTTTAGCTCGGTTAAAAACTCAGCACCATATGAAACTAACATGTCATTGCCAATACATACAGGATACGTTTTGCTCGCTGTTTGAACTGTAATTTTAGACATTTTAAAAGCCCCTCGTAAGTTCGCGATGTTCTTCCACATGTTTCTTTAAAACGTCAAAACGGTCGCTATCAAATTTATCAAGCACGGCACAGGCCACTTCCCATGCGACTACATTTTCAGCAACTACACTTGCCGCTGGAACCGCCGAACTATCTGAACGCTCAACGCTCGCACTAAACGCCTCTTTCGTATCAATATCCACACTTTGAAGTGGCTTATATAAAGTCGGAATGGGCTTCATGACGCCGCGAACCACAATCGGCATACCGTTTGTCATACCGCCTTCAAAGCCACCCAAGTTGTTGCTTGTTCGGGTATAGCCGTCATTTTCTGACCAAACAATTTCATCCATAACTTCGCTACCATATTTACGTGCCGCAACAAACCCAACGCCAAATTCAGCACCTTTAAAAGCATTAATACTAACGATTGCACGTGCAATTTTGGCATCTAGCTTTTTATCCCATTGCACATAGCTACCAAGGCCAGCTGGAACACCGCCAACAACGACCTCAACAATGCCACCAATTGTATCCCCTTTTTTCTTCGTATCATCAATCTTATCCATCATCGCCTGCTCAATATCCGTATCGAGTGTTCGAACTGGCGAATTATTCGCGATGTCAGCAATTTCAGCCACCGTGTAATCACGCGTCAAATTCGCCCGCACACCACCAATTTCCAGCACATGCGCGGCAACTGAAATCCCCAGTTCACGCAAAAGTTGTTTAGCTACCGCACCAGCAGCCACTCGTACCGTTGTTTCTCTCGCACTTGAACGCTCCAGCACATTACGCATATCTCGGTGACCGTATTTCATGCCGCCCACCAAATCAGCATGTCCCGGACGAGGTCTAGTAACTTTTCGTGACGCCTCGTGTTTCTCATCAACAGGTTCAATGCTCATCACCGTTTCCCAGTGCTTCCAGTCTTTATTTTCCACAAAAATGGCAACCGGCGCACCAAGCGTTTTCCCGTGCCGAATGCCAGCCGTAATTTGCGCACGATCTTTTTCAATCTTCATGCGTGCCCCCCGACCATGCCCACCTTGCCGTCTTTTTAGTTCCACATTAATATCTTCAGATAAAAGTGGCATCCCCGCAGGTAGCCCCTCAATAATTGTCGTTAAACCCGGTCCATGTGACTCTCCAGCCGTTAAATATCTCATAAGTCCTTCTCCTTTACCACAAATATTTTAGCGCTTTAAAGTGTATGTGTTAAATAATAGCATAACATTCACCAGAAAACAACCAGTTATTTTGAAAAAACTGCCTCTTACCATAAGAGACAGTCACCATTCAAAGCCAAGAATCCGTAGCTTTTTCGTAATCCAAGAGCTCCTCTTGTTTAAAAAAGAGGCCAATTTCCCGTGCGGCAGAAGCCGAACCATCAGAACCATGAATCACGTTTCTATTCGTATGTATCGCAAAATCTGACCGAATTGTTCCCGGCGCCGCATCAAGCGGATTTGTTTTGCCCATCATTTGGCGTGCCGTGGCAATTGCTTCGTCACCCTCTAAAACCATAGCGAAAACAGGACCAGATGTGATGAACCCAATTAAGTCCGCGAAAAACGGTTTCCCGTCATGTTCCGCATAATGCGTTTTAGCCAAAGACTCAGAAATCCGCATCAATTTTACGCCTGCAATCCGCAAACCCTTTTGCTCAAAGCGCGTGACAATTTCCCCGATTAAACCGCGCTGTACGCCGTCCGGCTTTACCATGACAAAAGTTCTCTCCACCCTACATTCCTCCTAATAATCTCGTTTATCAAGCATTTTCACGATTTGTTTCAAAGGTTTAATTTCTTTCGATGCTGGAAAAGTATCTAAAATCGCCATCGCCTTCGTTAAATAAGCCGTCGCCACCTGTTCAGACTGCTCAATCGCACCGCTCGCTTTAATCGCCGCAACTAAGTGCATCATCTCCTCTTTTGACGACTCCTCCGTCACACGACTAATTCGCTTTTTAAGAAGCGGATCTTGCATCGCAAAAAAGACCGGCAACGTCACATTCCCTTGACGTAAATCTTCACCAGCAGGCTTTCCAAGCGTCCGCTCATCCGCCGCAAAATCCAAAATATCATCCGTAATTTGAAACGCCATACCTACATAGTAGCCAAATAAATAAAGTTTATCATCAACCTTCTCAGGCAATCCCGAAAGAACCCCGCCGAGCCCCGAACTTGCCGCAATCAAAAGTGCCGTCTTCCGCTTAATACGCCGCAAATAACACCTTACACTTTGATTAAAGTTGAATTTATCCTTAATCTGTTCGATTTCCCCTACCGCAAGCTCAACCGTAACCGCCGACAACATTTGATGCGCCTTGAGGCTGTCAATTTTCGTCATATATTCAAGCGATTTCCCAAAAAGAAAATCTCCCGTATACATCGCAATATGATTGCCCCAAATCGACTTAATCGTCTTTCTACCACGTCTAAGCCCCGCATCATCAACCACGTCGTCATGAACAATTGAAGCCATATGAATGAGTTCAATCGCAACCGCCGCATCTCGCACATATGTAAAATCAGCAGGCGCACCTAGTCTTGCCGTCAAGCAAACAAACATCGGCCGTATTCTTTTTCCGCCCGCCTCCAACAGATGTAGCGCAGAAGCAGAAGTCGTTTCCGCGTCAGCATTTGAAACCGCACGTTTTAATTCTGCTTCAACCGCTTCAATATCTTTTTGAATCGCCGGATACAAAAAATTAAATTTCATCTACCGTCACCTTTTTATAGCCAAAATGTGTAGCACTCGCCCCGCCACTATGTGAAATATAGCGGACATATTTAAAACCAGCTTCATAAAATAAATCAGAAAGCTCGCCCATTCCCGGGAAAGTTCTAGTTGATTCTTGTAACCAACTATATTCCTCATAACTTTTCGCAAACAATTTACCAAAAAGCGGCATCACATGGCGAAAATATGTATTAAAAAACGGACGCCAAAGTGGCACGTTCGGCTGGCTCGTATCTAAACAAACCGCCTGTCCACCCGGCTTCAAAACGCGATTCATTTCCTTTAAAACTTGTAAATAATCCGGCACATTTCGAAGACCAAAACCAATCGTCACAAAATCAAATTGATTATCCGAAAAAGGCAGCTCCATCGCATTGCCGTGAGTTAAAGTCACATTCTGAAGCCCGCTCTCGAGCACTTTTTCTCTACCAATTTGAAGCATATTCTCACTAAAGTCAAGCCCCACAACAGAGCCCTTTTCCCCAACATGCCGGGCAGAAAGAATTGTCCAATCCGCCGTACCACAACAAACGTCTAAAATTTTTGCCCCTTTCGGAACACGCATAAGTTCCATCGTTTGTTTACGCCAAAACAAATGAAGCTTAAAACTAATCAAGCTGTTCATTCGGTCATAATCCGGAGATATTTTTTCAAAAACTTTATGAACTTTCTCTTCTTTCGTTTCCACCATACAAAAACTCCCCTTTAATTTAGCGCTGTAACATTTCATTTAAACGTGCGTGTAGCGAATCAGATAGCGGTCTAGAAGTCTTAAGCAAATGATGAATTCGCATCTTTACTTCATCCATAAGTTGCTCGAGCCATTCCTCAAAAGTCGCCATCGCCTCTTTCACAAAGAAACCATGATCATATGCACGTTTCAATGTTGAAAGCCCATACTGTTCATAAAAATGTTGTTCCCGCTCCAAGCGTTTTAATAAAATAGCTTGGCAAGCAAGCTTCGTAAAAGCTTCCTCATTCTTAAAATAAGAAGAAAACTCAGCAAAGATAGCTGAAGATGAAGCAAGCAGTTCCTCCATATAATCATCATCTGTTACAACATGTAACTGATAAATATTTGTTTTAGCCGTATTCGTTTTCTGCACACCACGTTGAAGTGCTGCAAGTAATTGTGTCATACCAAGTTCTGCCATCGTCCGGTAATACAGTGCGCTATAATAATCACCGGCAAGCACCGTAAGTTCTCGTCCTTTTCGACTAACCCCTCTACCGTCTTTATCTTCATCAATCATCTCATGCGTATCATGAGCAAGAATCACATAAAGTGTTGCGGTTATAATCCGGTATTTCTCTGTTTCAGCAAGATCAGAGCCATGAATGGATTCATTCAGCCATAGCATTTGGTCCTTATCAGTTTCAGGCCCGTAAAAATTGTCCTTTAAAAACCGATAGGCTGATTTTTCATGAACCAATCTTTCCACTTCTTTCAACTGCGCCAGGCTCCCTTGATAGGTCATTTAAATTTCCCCTTTAACTCATAATAACAAATAATATGAAATATATTATATCACAAATCTATTTTGAAACGTAATTGTTCACTTCATGAATGATTAATTAACGACATCACTTCGCTACGTAATTTATCATCCGTTCGGAAAGCACCGCGAACCGCACTCGTAATCGTTTTCGTTCCCGGTTTATTCACACCGCGAATCGTCATACACATGTGCTCCGCCTCTAAAATGACCATCACACCAAGCGGCTTTAATTTTTCCATCATAATTTCCGCTACCGTCGTCGTAATACGCTCTTGAAGTTGCGGACGTTTACTCACATCATCTACAACGCGAGCAAGTTTACTAAGTCCCGCAACCCGACCATTCTGCGGCAAGTAGGCGACATGAGCCACCCCAAAAAAGGGAACTAAGTGATGCTCACACATCGAAGAAAAACGAATATCTCGAACAAGAACAAGCTCTTCATGCTGCTCTTCAAACACTGTATTAAAATGAACCGAGGGATCTTTCGTAAGCCCCGAAAAAACTTCCTCATACATACGCGCAACACGCATCGGCGTATCAATTAACCCTTCACGATCTGGATTTTCCCCAACCGCTTCCAAAATAACACGAACAGCATCTGCAATCTTTTCTTTATTAATCTCTTCCATGCCCTTACCCCTTTTTGATTTAGTCCCCTTTATCTTAACACATCACACACTTTACGGTAAATGCAAACACTTCTCATGTTTAAAGAATTAAAAAAAATCTTCCTATATATAACGATACGCAAACCTCTACTTCATTCCCGCCAAAAAGAAAAAGCTTGTCAAAAATGACAAACTTCTTAAACGGTCCCGACGGGATTTGAACCCGCGATCTCCTGCGTGACAGGCAGGCATGTTAACCCCTACACCACGGAACCTAAGTGACCCGTACGGGATTCGAACCCGTGTTACCGCCGTGAAAGGGCGGTGTCTTAACCGCTTGACCAACGGGCCATAGTGTATAATTATGCTGTGAAACTAATAACCGCTTCTCATTCAGCTTTTTTATTATATCATATTTACCTTTACTGTCAATCACTTTTTCCAGATAAAATAGAAAAACCGCTCGAACTATTTTTCAAACGGTTTTTCTGTACACGAATTAGCTTAACAATTAAGGTGCATCTTGAAGCGTCCACGAAATTTTGCCTTGGTAGGCATCACCAGCATAAACCGCCGTCGTATCAGCCTCTACAAGCACCCCGCGATTATTTGCCCAGTCCACTTGAACAGGATTTGCATTTGTCGTTTCATATTCAAAAACAGGATAGGGCGAGTCCCCTAAAACAATTTTTTCCCCGTTTGAACCAACAAAAATAAAAGCATTTTCTAAAACACGATCTGGATTTTTAGTAGAGGTTAACGGCTTCGTAATTGTAGCATTTACAACCCATTTTGAGCCCGAATTCCTCGTATCCACCACACTAATTTCCCATGTCGACTCATCACGTTCAAGAATTTCTCGCTTCCCAGTAATCTGAGCAGGTTTAAAGTCCATTTCTTGACTAACTTCCTCAAACTTCACACTACGCACAAATACATGAATCGAAACGGTTTTCGTAACGCCACGCAGTTCAAGTGTGGCCGTGTAGTCCCCTGGGACCGCTTGAAGTGTCGAACTTTGAATCGTAATCTCATTCGAAATATTAGCGCCAGAATTCACATCAAAACCGAGCGCATTCGATTTCTCTTTAATCAATTGTCCAAGCTCAGCAGCCGACTTCCCACCAACTTCACTTTGGTCAACACTAAATGAAGTTGCCTTTAAAGCCGTCCCATTTTGAACAACCGTATCAGCATCTTTCACAAAAACCGGTACGTCAATTCGCGTTTGATTTCCCGCACGGTCCGTCAAGGAAACCTCTGCTTTTTTCGAACCAAATGTGCTTGTATCTGGTGTAGCTTCAATGTTCGCCGTCACACCCTGACCACTCGTATTATCTGCTTTATCTCGAATGTTTGTCACAAAAGCATTGGCATTTGTAGAAAGCGCCTCACCAATTGAAACAATTTGTGGAACAGCATCGCCCGTTGGCGGCGTCACATCGACGACAGTAATTTTAGTTGTCTTATTAATATAATACTCCGTCGAAGCCGTCACACTTACTTCCGTATACGGTTTTATAAAGCCGCCTGGAATCGCCACTTGAAAATTCCCAGCGTTATCTGCGGTTCCAGTCAATGTTTTCGTCGTGCCATTTTCTACATAAGAAATTTCAATAGCCGCATTTGTAACGGTCGCTCCACTTAAAGTAGCCTGACTATCATTTAAGGTATTCACATTTAGCGGCAAATTTCCAATTGAGAGAACTTTCATTTTGGCAACATTAAATTCCGCTGCTGTCACTGGCACATTCGCGCTATTAATTGTTGTCGTAGAACCATTAGTCGTAATGCCCATTTGGACATTTGCTTGATCTTCCCTACTGTAGGAATAAGTTGGCAAACCAATTGTACTGGCGCTCCCGGATCTATCCCAATAATTTATTAGCCCGCCATTTAAATTCATCTGGCCAGAACCCGAGGCATAGCCAATTGTATTAGAAGTATTACCATTGTATAGAAGGAAATACGCTGGATCATTAACATTTAGACTTCCACCACTATTGAATTTAATTACATTACCGCTTCCTCCCGTTTTATTCAAAACAACAGTTGCGTCTTTATTAACCGTTAAAGCACCTGAAAGCGAGAGCAACTCACTACTAACATCCGATTGATAAATTCGTGCGGTACCTCCTTCGTCTACGAAAAAGTTGCCGCCTACACCACTGCGGTTAAAGGAAGTCGTTGTATTTAAATTAAGCGTTGCATTTTTACCAACACTTATGGAAACTGGGTTTGATGCGCTTCGGTAAAACACGCCATTACCATTAGCAGAAATGTTCACGTTGGCTCCGTCACGAACATTGAAAAAATTGCTCGTCGAAGAATCTTCGCCATACCATACCAAGCTGTCACTGGAACTTGATGGGTGATAAATTTCAATATTCCCACCAAAATTAATGCCACCTACTTCGGCAAATTCCTGGTTCGATGCTGAGCCACTAACAAATTTGCCAATTTCAACATTTGTATTTCCGACAAGTTCTAGCGTCCCAGCGGTATTCCAAATAAGTTGTGGTCCTTTGTACACCACGTTGTCATAAGTTACATTAACACCTTTTGCAGCGTTAGCAACATAAACTGTTCCATAATAATTTTTCCCCAAAATAGTAAGGTCTTGCATTGTAATTTGTTTTGTCGAGGAATTCGAGCTAATGTAAATAGTTCCTGATGTGCTTGTCGAACTCCCTGTTTCTGTTAATGTGTGTATTTCTTCTGTTGTTGGGTCTTTTCCAGAAATCGTGAATGGCGTTCGGCCGACTGGCACTTGAATACCACTTGATAAACTAATATCCGCTCCAAAATAAATTTTTGATATACTGTTATTTTGAACTGCCGCTTTTAACTCTGTATAATTGTTTACAATCGTTTCATCTGCGTTTAAAGTAATCGCCGCAGAAACAGAGTCCCGACTAGAAAATTTCGAGTCTATAACTTTAACGGATTGAAGAGCACCTAAAATGACCAAAGTGAAGAAGAAAATGAACACGCATTTTCTCATAAAGTACTCACTCCTTTAATCCTCATCATCCTTTTTGTTCTTGCGACGCACGATGAACCAGATGATAAGAAGCACGATAGCAATCGCCAATGCTCCGCCAATTATCCACCACCATAAATAATTTTTCTCAACATCGACTGCTTTTTTATTTAAATCTTTTGCATCATTTCCAATTTTAAATTCTTTTGTAAAATTCCACGTTTCGCTTCCATTATCAGCTTTTAATTTTAAAACATAAGTTCCTTCTTCAAGGGGCTGATTTTCCCAATCAATAGCATAGCCAAAATTTGAGTTTGGTGCCATCTTTAAGTCTGTTTTTGCTGTTTCATGAAGAACTTTATTTTCACCTTTTTTATATACTTTTGCATCGACCGATAAATGATCTAAAATGACTGGCTGATCATTTTGTAAAACGGCACTTACAGATGTTCGATAATTATCTAAGCCTGCTTTTACATTTAATAAATTTAAGTTAGGTTCAATTTTCTTTGCAGTTTCAGAAAGTTGAATTCCCACTACGTAAGAATATTCATTTTCAATACTTAATCCTGATTCCTTTTTATCATCCACTTCTTCATTAACTTGTGTAAATTCAACAGCGCCTAAAATGATGCCATCAAAACTTTCTTTCGGCATTTTCACATTAATCCAAACATCTTTAAAGCTATTTGCTGGGATTGTAATGTTATCCTCTATGACTTCTGCGATTTTTGGAAGCGGTACTTTTAAACTTTCATCTGCTTTTTTCAAGCTTTTTTTTGAGTAGTCTATCATACCACTCTTATTTGTTGACGCATAAGTTACGTCTTGTTTAACTTTAATTTCATGATTTGAACTGTTAAATACTTTCACTTGAAGTCTCTGCTCCATAAGTGGTTGCATACGTAAATCAAAGTAACCTTGTTTTTTATCAATTTGATTTTCTGGAATAATAGCTTGAACAGAATAATCAACATCCTCAGCATGTGCGGTTATGTTTGGAGCAAACAAAATCACGGTTAATGTAGTTGCGATTACTAAGAAAAATTTTTTCATTTTCTTCCCCCTACTAAAAAATAAAGACTGCTGCTTTTTAAGCAGCAGCCCGCATAAAAGGTTTATACGCCGGGTGCGTCTGTTAGTTTCCACGTAATTTTTGCTTGATGGCTTCCTACAGTGGCTGAACCACCTGGAACTTCGATGGATACTTTTTCATTTGTATCGCCTGCGGCCATCCATCTGTTAATCCAAGTTCCCATACCTTGATTAGAACTGGCTATCATAACAGAAGCGCTTGTTGTACCATCAGTTGGAAGTTCTACAGATTGTCTGCTTACTGGAGCATTTGAAGTTGAAGAACCTGTTACAGCCTCACCATTTTCAAATTTAATCTTAGCTCCGCGAAGTGACTCGTTTGTGCCATCTGTAAATTTGCTCGCTGTAGCTGAAACAGACCAACCAGCACCTGTTCCGCGTCTATCTGAAACTTGAATAAAAGGTTTTTTAGAAATAGCAGAGTAAACTTCGGATGCACTTGAAACTTCGTGCGATCCAAAATGAATAGAAGAAACATAATCAAGCGTCAAAGCACCTGTATCCCCTGTTGGTGAATCTGTCGGATTTTCTGGATCATCTGGATTTAATGGATTAACTGGATTTAGTGGATCTACAGGGGCAACTGGTCCAGTACCCGCAATAAATGTAATGTTCGCATTTGATTCCGCCGTTTTATCAGCTGCAAATGATGTTACAGGCAATAATGATGTTACTAAGACTGTTGTTCCTAAACCTGCTAATAAAGCTGTTGTTTTTTTCATGTGTTAAATCTAACTCCTTTGTAGTTGATAACAACATTATAGGTGATGTCTTTTTTCTTGACAATAGCATTTTTTATCAGATTCAGGTTTTCAAAGCGAAATTTTACATTTTTTCATTTTAGAAACACTCAAAACGCAGTTAAGCCAACCATTCATACAAATG
Organism: Listeria goaensis; assembly: GCF_900186125.1. Taxonomy (GTDB): domain Bacteria; phylum Bacillota; class Bacilli; order Lactobacillales; family Listeriaceae; genus Listeria; species Listeria goaensis. The sequence goes on from NZ_FYBQ01000009.1 coordinate 15,277, forward strand.
TGAACAAAGTGTGACTTCCCCGGATTTTATTTTTCGTTATTAAATATCAATATATGAGTCTATACCCCAAATTACACATACTGAAAACATTTCGCGCATAAAAAAAAGAAGCCAATTTTGTGTCATTTTGAAAAATTGGCTTCTTTTAAATTATTTATCATCATGATTTTGAATATCTTTTAGTCGGTCCCCAATTAAATCACCCAATTGGAAGCCTGTGCTTTCTTCTGGAAGTTCATAGTCCGCTTCTTCAACTGGCTCTTCTTGAAGCGCCTTAATGCTAAGCGATAAACGTTTCTCACTTTCATTCACATCAAGAACTTTTACTTCCACCTCTTCACCTTCAGATAAAACTTCATTCGGTGTGCCAATATGTTTATGCGCAATTTGCGAAATATGAACTAAGCCTTCTACGCCAGGGAAAAGTTCAACAAACGCACCAAACGATACAAGACGCATGACTTTTCCTTTAAGGACTGAGCCAACAGGTGCTTTCTCATTAATATTATCCCACGGACCTGGTTCTGTTTCTTTAATGGAAAGTGAAATTCGTTCATTCGCCGGATCAATTCCGATTACTTTTACTTGAACAGATTGTCCTTCAGATAAAACTTCTCCTGGAGTTGAAATGTGTTGGTAAGAAATTTGCGAAATATGAACTAGGCCATCCACGCCGCCTAAATCAACAAACGCGCCAAAGCCAGCAAGACGTTCTACTGTACCAGTAAGTACATCGCCTTCCTTAATGTTTGCTAGAATCTCTTTTTTCTTCGCTTCTTTTTCTTCTTCCACAATCGCGCGATGGCTTAAAATAACACGGTTATTTTCCGGTTCAAACTCAACGACTTTAAATGCAATCGTTTTTCCTTTGTAATCAGAGAAATCTTCGACAAAATGGTCTTCCACTAAAGAAGCTGGTACAAATGCGCGCACGCCTAGGTCAACTACTAAACCACCTTTGACAACGTCACTCACAACGGCATCAAATACTTCACCAGATTCAAATTTAGATTGAATATCATCGACTGCTTTTAAAGCATCTACTTTACGTTTAGATAGGACAAGTACATCTTCCTCTACTTTAGTTACGATTAAATCTAATGTGTCTCCAACTTTAACTACGTCAGAAGCTGATTCCACATGTACATTTGAAAGTTCACTGATTGGAACAACACCATCCAGTTTGCTATCGGGAATACCTACGTAGACTTGTTTTTCTTCTACGCTTGTAACTGTACCGGTGACTTTGTCTCCTTCTTCAAAATTCCTAACTTCCACATTACTCAATTCATCAGACATGTGTAGCCCTCCTCAATTCGTTTGTCGAATTAGGACTTTCTGTAAGTGCAAAAGAAGTGACAAGCTTCAAAAAATTTCCTCATGAAATCACTCAGCAACATTTGTCGCAAATGATACACGTATCCATCGTTGTTAATAACACTTGATTTTTTGCAAGAAAATCCTAAAAGATTTTTAGATTTAAAAAAATCTCTCTTCTAACATCCTATAATTGCCACAATTTGTCAAGTTTTTTTATAATAAAAAAAGGCCATTCCGTTTAGGCCTTTTTTTGGAAAATATACTCTTTAATCCATTGTTTGTTTAGCAAGTGATAAAATTTTTGTTGCGACTTCATCAATCGTCATACTTGTCGTATCAACAACTATTGCATCATCTGCTTTCTTAAGTGGAGAATGGTCGCGCGTATAATCTAAATGGTCGCGCGCTTCAATTTCTTTCTTCAATTGATCCATATCGACGTCAAACCCTTTTGCCTTGTTCTCTTTAAAGCGTCTTTCAGCACGTTCCTGAACACTAGCCAAGAGAAAAATCTTGAGTTCTGCTTGTGGTAGAACAGCCGTCCCAATATCGCGGCCGTCCATTACAATGCCACCCTCTTCAGCAAAAACTTGTTGCCGCTTTTGGAGCTCAATTCGAATAGCGGGGTGAGCCGCGACAATCGAAACATGATTTGTCACTTCATTTGAACGAATGACTTCCGTAACATTTTCATCATTAAGAAACACTTGTTGCACTTCTCCTGGCTCAAAACGAATCATCGTTTTTTGTAGCAAACTAGCCAAAGTTGTTTCATCTGTATAATCAATTTTATTTTCCCATGCGAGGTAGGTAACCGCCCGGTACATCGCCCCTGTATCAATGTAAATAAAACTTAATTTTTTAGCGACGATTTTAGCTACAGTGCTTTTTCCTGCAGCAGCAGGTCCATCAATCGCAATACAAATCTTTTTAGTCATATTAAAACCCTTTCAGTTCACTAAAGTTAGTTTGATTTATTTCTACATTTGCCGCAAGTAAAACCATTAGCCGCATTCGCGCTTTCTTACTATCATAATCGCCACCCAAAAGAACGCCATGATTTAGAAGATCATATGTACTACCTAAATAATCATATGTCGTATAGACATTCCCTTCTTCCGCACTTGTTGTAATCACAACGGGTATTCCATTTTCAATGGCACGTTTTATCGCGGGCATCATTTTGGGGGCTACTTGTCCTCTACCAACACCCTCTAGAACAATTCCAGCTACATTTTTTGCAATGGCAGAATCGATAAAAAATCCATCTGCATCTAAATAGCATTTAATAATCACAACATCAGAGAGCGCTTCTTGTAGTGGATAGCATTCATGCTCAACAGGTTTTTGATAAATAAAAACTTTATCATTGTCAATAATTCCTAAATAGCCAAAACCAAATGAACTAAAACCTTGAATATTAGAAGCATGCACCTTTTTTACATACCGGGCTGCAAAAATTCGTTCATTAAATACAACAACAGTTCCTGCATTTTGAAGGAGTGGTTCACTAGCTGTATAAACCGCATGACGAATATTAATATAAGAATCTGTTCCCATTTCCTCAGGGCCGCGCTGTGAACCCGTTAACACGACTGGGCGTTCGTCCGTTACTGCCAAATCAAGAAAATAAGAAGTTTCTTCGAGCGAATCCGTACCATGCGTTACAACGACTCCATCATAACTTTCATCTTCAAAAATTTTCATTACGAGCTTTGCGAGCTCTGCCAAATTTTCTTTTGTAATATGCATGGATGGCAATTGGAAAGTAGAATAAATATCTACTTCAATTTCACGAGGTAACTCACATAATTCAACAAGTTCCTCACCAGTAAGCTCACCTGAAGCAAGCTTTCCTGATTCTGCTTTCTTACTTGCGATTGTTCCGCCAGTTGTAATCAATGCAATTTTCGCCATACATACACCTCCATTTTTCCCATAAAAAGAACGAGCGCTTTTGGAAAAAACTTTTCCGAGTCATGCTCATTCTTTTTTAATCTTATTGTGGAATTTTAAGTACTGTCCCAATTGGAACATTATTACTTGTTAAGCCGTTCGCTTGTTTGATCTTTTCAACACCGCTTGCAGCACCAGCAGAACCATAAGCATTGACAGCTATTCTGTAGAGTGTTTCGCCACTTTGTACCGTATGTGTACTTTTAGCCGCTTGCTCTTGCTGTTGTTTTGCTTCCTCAGCCGCTTTCGCATCTGCAGCAGCCTTTTCTTCCGCTGCTTTTCGGTCAGCTTCTTCTTGTGCTGCCTGTTGTTGTGCTTCTTCCGCTTTTTTTGCTTCCTCAGCTTGTTTCGCTTCTTCGACCGCTTTCGCATCCGCTACTTTTTTCGCTTCCGCTTCTTTGGCTGCTTTTTCATCAGCAGCTTTCTTTTCTTCCGCTGCTTTTTCCTTTTCAGCCGCTTCCTCTTTCGCCTTTTTATTGCTATCTACCGTAACATTTTTTTCCTCTTTAACTTCATTATCTGGCGTGCCAGCATTTTGAACAGCTAAAAAAACAATAATAGATACAATCGGAATCAGAAGAAAGAATACAATCAAAACATTTAATAACGGATATTTAAAGAAACCTTTTTTCTGTTTTCTTCTACTATCAGATCTAGATAACATCGGAGGTTCATTATCAAACTCATCCTCTTCATCGTAATAATCGTTATAATAATCGTCGGACTCCGTATAATTACGTTTGCCTCGTTTTCTTCTAGCCATCTACGTTCCTCCTTCGTTCCAAACTAACATGGATATTGAAACATCCCTGAAATAATTATACCTATAAACGTAACATTCAACAACCTTTAGAGCTAATTTCTTTTAAAAAAATCATTCTAAAAACAATTTTCCGAGGATAGCTTCCCAGTCAAACGCTTGTCGCCTAGGTCCCTCTCCCAATTGTTTCATATATGGTTCTAAGTCTAAAACGTCCAAGTCACAACATGTACCAGGTAATTTGACAGGTTGTTCTTTCTCAGAAAAATAGCGCATAATGTATTCCCGGCGACAACTTGACTCTTGCAAGTACCCCATAAATTTCTTTAAGTTTTCCAATTTCCAAGCTTTGCGGTATTCCATTTTTGTCACAATTTCCTGTTCGGAAAGTCCAGAACGGGCAAAGTAGTCTAGCAGTCTTTTTTCGGTTTCAGGAAGCGTATCGCGTAGATTTTCTGGAAGCTTTAGCAACGCCACATCAGGCGCATCTTTATCCGCAAGTTGTCTTTGTAAATTTTCATCTCCGTTTGCATACAGCAAAATGGCAAGACTTGGCTCGCCGTCACGCCCAGCCCGGCCAATTTCTTGAACATAAGCTTCTAAATCAGCTGGCATGTGATAATGAATGACGTAGCGAATATCCGGTTTGTCGATGCCCATTCCGAAAGCACTCGTGGCGCAAATGATGTCTAAAACACCCGCGACAAACTGTTGCTGAATAACAATGCGGTCGGAAGCTTCCATATCGCCATGATAATGCGCCGCCGTCAAATGAAACTCATTCCGCAACTGAAAAGCGACTTCTTCTGCCAAACGTTTGCTTGAAAAATATAGAATACCAGGACCAGAAAGTTTACGCACCCACTCTAGAAGTGCTTCCATTTTTTCTTGTCTTCCATTGAATTTTTGAACGGAAAGTGCGATATTCGGACGGTTCACGGAATAAATAAACGACTCGATTTCTTCCATATGTAATTGTTTTAAAATATCCCCTCGAACCATTTCTGTCGCCGTCGCCGTTAAAATCATCGTCGGCGGGTAATTAGACAGCTTACGAAACTCCCCTAAATATAAATAATCCGGCCGAAAATCGTGCCCCCACTGCGAAATACAATGCGCTTCATCGATGACAAACAAGGCTAATTTTTGGTTTAAAATCACGGCCCGAATTTCCTCACTAGCGAGCATTTCAGGCGAAAGAAACAGAAACTTATACGCGTTAAGATTCGCTAAAATCGCTTTTTTCTCCGGAAAAGAAAGAAAACTATTTAATGCCGCGACCCGTTTTTCGCCGCCCGCGCGCATTCGCTCCACCTGATCTTGCATTAAACTTAACAACGGCGAAACGACAATCACAAGCCCGTCTAGTAAATGCCCCGCTAATTGATAACAGAGCGTCTTCCCTGTTCCAGTCGGCAACATCGCAAATACATCACGCCCAGAAAGCGCTGCCTCAATAATTTCCTTTTGTCCGCTTCGAAACGTATCAAAACCTAAATAATTCTTTAACTCTAGCTCTAAATTCATGATTTCACCTCGGAAACGACAGCAAGTCTAAGCTCAAAATAACTCAAGTCTGGCATAAATTCTTTCATTTCCTTTAAAGTTAAAAAGGAGTGTTCAGAAAGCTTCAAAAGCACAGCATCATCTGGCCTAAAAGGGACCGTCAAATGCGGAAAAGTCGCCTGAATTTCCACAAAATGATCTTCAATTGTGCTTTTTTTCAACCTACGCCGCTGCACAATTTGTTCAAACGTTTGCCCGCTTTGGAACAATTCATATGTCGCTAAGCCCGATTTCGTAAGCAACGCCTGATCCGCGCACATGAATTCACTTAAAAGGGGAAAATCTGTTTTTTTAGCGTGGAGCACATGCAAACCGCGTAACCATTCAAAATAGCCATTCCAGAGCGGCACTTCCAAACGTTCACAAATTTGCATCGCTGTTTCGCCGATTCGGTCGCCGCCTGAAAAGCGTCCAACGTATAAATCTTGATATGTAATATCCGGCCTCTCTAACCACATTTTTAATTCTAAAAATAGCTTTTCAGCTAAATCATGTTCATTTTTATGCCGATTTAACCAGCGTTTTATCCAAATTTGTGTTTTTTTGTTGCGCACAATCGGCAAATAATGCCTATTTTGATGATGCTTATTGCTAACAACTTGCACCGCGAGGAGTAAATGCTCAAAAAAATGATGTGGCAAATCTTGCATAAAAAAGCCATTCCATTCATTTTCAATAAAATAAGTTGGTGGATCTAATTCCGTCACGGGAACAACGCCTGATTCGTCTATTCGAATGAATCCCGCTTCTTCTAAACCGTGTAGCCGCAACAAAAACACTTCTTCTTTTAAAAATGGGGCTAGTCCAAAATAATTTTTAGCCCGAAAAAGGTGTGTGTCCGTTACCGCTTGTCCCGTTCGTTTTCCGGTTACGACCGCATATAAAAATGGCTTTTTCCGTGCCCGTCCAAAAGTATGAACCATAAATAGGAGATATTCATCTAGTCTATCCAAATTTCCGCCTCCATTCTCTCGTTATCATAACATAGAAACGTTTGTTCGACATCTGTTTTTTGAAAAAAATATGTTATACTTAATCTATATTTTGGCAGAAAGGGGTGGTCAAGTGGGAAAATACGCCATTGTTGACCAGGACACCTGCATTGCGTGCGGAGCTTGTGCGCTTCATGCGCCGCAAATTTTCGACTATAATACTGATGGGCTCGCGTTTAATTTGCTTGATGACAATTCGGGAACACAGCCGATTTTTGAACGCGACGAGGACCAAGCAGCAGAAGCCGAATTAAACTGCCCATCATTATCCATAAAAATAGCGGACCGCCCGTTTAATGGCAATCCGCATCGATTCGATTCCTAGTTAAGCGTTATGAACCTCATGACGCTTTTTTTCATGCTTTTTCCGTTCTTTTGGCGATTGATTTTTAATAATGAAATTCTTCATTGGCGCATAAAGAAGCAAGAAGCCAGCACTCACAATTACACCCTTTAATAAATTAAATGGAATAATAGCCGTTATGATAAGCCCGAATACATCAGTAGACGCTGGAAGACCACCAAGTTTTATATAAAACGGCAATAATACAAAGTAGTTGAAAATTGCCAACACTATCGTCATACAAATTGTTCCAACACCAGTCGCGAAAATAAGACCTTTTGTTTCACGGAAATGACGGAATAAATAATAAATCGGTAAAGTAAAACAAATACCAGACAAGAAGTTGGAGATTTCGCCTACAGGCACGCCAACTGGGCTTCCAGAAACGATAAATTCCAAAACATTTTTAATGAGTTCAATTAAAATGATGGCGAGCGGTCCAAACATTAACCCACCAATTAGCGCTGGAATATCACTAAAATCCAGCTTTAAAAATGGTGCACTTGGTAAAAGTGGAAATTGCAAAAGCATAATGACAAAGGCCAGCGTACCAAGCACTGCAACACTAACAAAAGTTTTCATCGAGTAATTTCTCATGAGTAACTCTCCTCTTTTGTCCATCCAAAGAAAATACGGTGCCCATTTAACCGTCTAACAAAAAAACCTCTCTAATCTTTAGCATTAGAGAGGTTTGTGAATATCTAAACAAGCTGGGCGTAAAAACGCCAAACTCATGTAAATGTTCATTTGCAGACAAGCCAAAAAGGCTGCCAACATCCTCTCCCATCCAGACTATACTGTCGGTCCTGGAATTGCACCAGAGTCACCTGTTAAAAACAGATCGTGGACTATTACCACCGGTCGGGAATTACACCCTGCCCCGAAGATGAACGATATTTTATTTTCACCAAAAAGATGATGAATCATTTAATATTTTACCATGAAAGTAAAAATTAGCAACCTTTTTTTGTTTAAAATAGCCATAAGACTTCGGTATTTAATGATTCGGCAAGCACTCGGCTTGCTTTTAGACGTTCTTTTCTGGCATTCGCCCGCGCCTCACGCCCCGCATGAATCATTTTTTCTTCAGCACTTTCCGGCACTACTTCCGGCACTTCAACTGTTTTTCCGTCATCATCAATGGCAACAAAAGTCAAAAATGATGTGGCCGCTAAATAGCGATCGCCTGTCTTTAAGTTTTCAGAAATCACCTTAACGAAAATTTCCATTGAAGAACGTCCAACTGCTGCCACATATGATTCAAGACAAACAGAATGATCACTTTTAATGGGACGAAGAAAGTCAACTGAATCGGTTGAAGCCGTAACAATGCCAACACGGCAGTGTCTAGACGCACTAATCGACGCTGTGTCGTCAATATACGTCATCAGTTTTCCCCCAAAAAGGGTGCTATGGTTATTTGTATCTTGTGGAAACACACGGCTTGTTTTAATAACACGGGATTCTTTGCAAAATTTTTGTTCTCGATTGGACAATTTAACTAACTCCTTTTTAGCGGCAGGCTAATAATGAACGATGAGCCTACGCCTACTGTACTTTCTACTGTAATATTACCATTATGTGCCTCCACGATGTTTTTAACAATGGCTAAGCCAATTCCGGTGCCTGCTTTGCTGCGCGTTCTTGCTTTATCTGCTTTATAAAAGCGTTCAAACAAGTACGGGATATCCTCTTCTGGAATTCCGCTACCATTGTCACTGACAATAACTAACAACTGCCCATTTGCATAATCAGCATGCTCACGAACGGTGACAACGCCGTGATAGCCTTCTCGTCCGGTGTGACGAATGGCATTCATGATTAAATTAATAAGCACTTGCTCAAGACGATCGACATCGAAGTAATAGACTAAATCATTATCATCAACCTCCACTTTTAATTCAACAAAATTTTCTTTTGCTAAAACTTCGAAGTTAGATACAACTTTTGAAATAAACGGTGCGATTTTCATTTCTCGCCTATCTAGCTGTGTAAAGCCTGCTTCCATTCGTGCAAGGTCTAGCATATCATTGACTAGACGGCCAATTCGAAGCGACTCCTCATAAATAATTTGTGCAAACTCCCGTACTTCCTCATCTGTTTGAGCAACACCATCAATAATCGCCTCACTATAACCTTGCAACATAGAAATCGGCGTTCTAAGTTCATGCGAGATATTGCTAACAAAATCGCTTTTCATTTTCTCAAGTCGCTTCTCTTCGGTCATATCACGAATAACAGCTACAATACTACGAACATTTTCTCCGTTATAAAGCAACGTTAAAATCGCTACATACGTCTGATCTCCAAACGTAATTTCGCCAACTTGTTCATCTCGACTGCGCAAAATCTCATCAAGCATCTCTTCTAATTTTTTAGGAATTAAAACTTTCTCGTTGTTTTCATTAGAGAAAAACCAGTTATGCAAAAATTCTTCAGCTGGTGGATTACTTAAAATAATCGTTTTATCGATATTAAATTTTATAACCCCATCTGCCATTCCAACTAAAATATTCGATAATTGTTCTTTTTCTTGGCGAAGTGCACTAATATTATATTTCAACTGCTGTGCCATATTATTGAACGCCAGTCCCAAATCACCAATTTCATCATGCGTATAGCTCGGCACACGATTATCAAAATTCCCCCGTGAAACAGCAACTGCTATCTTTTTCATCTCCCGAAGTGGGAACGCCATTCTGGAAGAAAAGACAAACGATAAGAATGACGTAATTAAAATCGCGCCTAATCCAGCCAATATAAGCGTTCTAGTTGCTTGTTTTGTCACACTTAAAATATCATGGAATGATTTATAAATATAAAGCACACCACTTTCACCGTTATCCAATTGGAATTTTTTCACATAGAGTTGCACCGGATAATTCATATCTTTGTCTTTAAAATCATATTTCATTTCTAAAGGCTCATCTTTTTCAGCCAAGGCTTCATTAATCTTTTTGTTGTGCGTTAATCTTTCTATAGAATTATTAGAAATCTTATCAGTTGACTGCCTTGTATAAACGCTTTCACCATCGCTAGAAATAATAACACCTATCGTATCATCAAGTAGCGTGAGCGATTCGCTACCAATCCCGTTATCAGTAATAAAGGCATCATTTTTATGCATAACACCAATGATTTTAGATGCATCTTGGTCTAGCTCAGCTTTAATCTCATTGAAATTATTTTTTTCATAAATAACCGCAACTAAAAAACCGCAAATGACAAGGACACCAATTAGAAGTAAAATAATTGTGCTCCAAATCTTTCCGACGATGCTATTCCATAACTTCATCCCACTAAGCCTCCCTTTAACCTAAAAATGAACAGGTTTTGAAGGTTGTCCATCACAACCGATTCAACCTGTCCATCTATTTTACTTAATCTTCTGGGACTTCAAATTTATAGCCCAGCCCCCAAACCGTTACAATCATTTTGGCAGCATCTTCAGAAACATCAAGTAATTTTTCTCTTAAACGTTTTACATGTGTATCAATTGTACGCAAATCCCCAAAGAATTCATATCGCCAAACTTCTTTTAAAAGTGATTCGCGATCAAAAACTTTATCTGGTGATTTAGCTAAGTAATATAACAAATCATATTCTTTTGGTGTTAAATTAATTTCAGTCCCATCAACAATAACTCGGTGTGCTTCATTATCGATGCTAAGGTGAGGGAAATTAATCATATCCCCAGGCGTAGCAGAAAACAAATTTTTGTCTTGTTGTTTTGCGCGCCGAAGAACAGCCTTAACGCGTAGTACAACTTCTCTTGGACTGAATGGCTTTACAATATAATCATCTGCCCCCACTTCAAATCCTTGCACGCGATTTGCCTCTTCGCCTTTTGCCGTTAGCATAACGACTGGTGTCGCCTTATACTCACGTAGTTCTCTACAAACTTCGATACCATCTTTTCCTGGCATCATTAAATCGAGCAATATCACTTCGTAATTATTGTTTAAGGCCATATGAAGTGCTTGATCACCATCACTTGCCTCTTCAATACGAAAATTTTCTCTTTCCAAATACATTTTCAAGAGCCGACGAATACGATCTTCATCGTCAACAACAAGCACTTTTACTTGATCACTCATAAGTACTCATCCCCCACATTCTCATTTGCATTTCATCTACTCTGTTAGAGAGAATCATTCTGCACGATTAACTTTATAAGCAGCTAAAATAGTACCCACATACTCTTTTAGTGCCTTTACTACTTTATTAAATAGCTTGTCTATTAAATTATACATGTTTTTTTAAAAACAAGCTATTAGAAACTTTTCTTTGTCGAAAAAAACTATCATTGTCCAGAAGGTTTTTGACCGAATTTGGCAAATGCTTGCAATTGTTTAACTTCATGATGACTAAGCTCTCGCCTTTCTCCAGCGTTCATTCCTCTTAAATCTAAAAAGGCATAACCTTCACGTGAAAGTTTTTGAACTGGATGACCAATTGCTTCAAACATTTTTCTTACTTGGCGATTTCTACCTTCATGAATAGTAATTTCAACAATTGATTTACTTTTTCCTTTATCAAAAGATCGCATTCTCACTTTGGCTGGCGCCGTCTTTCTTCCATCAATGATAACACCGCGTTCTAAATTTCTAAGCGCCACCTTTTCAGGAATTCCTTTTAAGCGAGCAATGTATCTTTTCTCCACTTTAAATTTTGGATGCATTAATAGATTAGCAAATTCTCCGTCATTTGTCATGAGAAGTAACCCCGAAGTTTCATAATCAAGTCTTCCCACTGGATAAAGCCTCTCTTCAATATCCAAAAAATAGTCCGAAACAACTTTTCGCCCTTTATCATCTGTTACAGCAGACACGACACCCCTAGGCTTATAAAATAAAAAATAACGATGAATTTCTTTTGTAATTTCAATACCTTCTACTTCGATACGGTCAGAACCACTGACCTTCACGCCTAATTCCTTTACGACTTTCCCGTTCACTTTTACTTTACCTTCTTGGATAAGCACTTCTGCTTTTCGTCTTGAAGTCACCCCTGCATTTGCAATCGCTTTTTGCAATCTTTCCATTATTCGTCTTCCTCCGTTCGGTTAAATTTATCAAAAAACAGATCCAATTCATCTTGTTCCGGTTCCGCCGAAGGTTCTGCAAGTTTTGGCAGCTCTTCAATACTACTCAAACCAAAGGCATCTAAAAATTCGCTTGTTGTGACGTATAACTTGGCACGGCCAGCTCCGTCTGCTCGACCTCTATCCGTTATGAGTCCTTTAGCGACAAGCGTGCGTATTGGACCATCCGTTTTCACACCACGAACTTCATCAACTTCCATACGTGTAATCGGTTGGTTATACGCAATAATCGCAAGCGTTTCAAGAGAAGCTTGTGAAAGAGAGCCTGAGTGTGGTGCCTCCACCAATTTGCGCAAGTATTCAGCATGCTCTTTTTTCGTAGCAAGCTGAAAAGACCCAGCAAGTTCAAGAAGAATAAGGCCACGAGAATCGTCCTGTTCATAGCGTTCCCCGAGGCTCTCCAGCAAGTTCAATGCTTCAATATAGGTGATTTCCATCGTTTCCGTTAATTGCTTTGTCGAAAGCCCCTCATCACCTGCCGCAAAAAGCAAGCTTTCTAACACGCCAATTTGTTGCTCTTTATTCACTAATTTCCCCTCTACCTTCTACATACAAGTCTTCTAAGCTTCCAGATTGCTCAACCGAAATTAATTTTCGCTTCATCAATTCGAGCAGTGCAAGAAAAGTTACGACAAGCTGGTCTTTCGTTCCTTTTTCGAACAAATCATCGAATTTCATTTTCCCTTTAACTTGATTTAGCTTCTCTAAAACTTCATCCATACGGGCGTCGATAGAAATTTCCTGTGTGGTGATACGCGTATGAAGCGGCTTATTGAGTTTTTGCCGACGCAGTAACTTATTGAAAGCCCCCAGCATATCGTTTAGCGTCACGTCAAGCTCCACCGAAGTTGTGCCATCATCATATTCGCCTAAATCCATCGGCGCTTTACTAAAGTAGAAACTGCGTTCGTTTTCCTTTTCCTTTAAATCTTTCGCCGCTTCTTTATAACGTTTATATTCCATTAAACGTTCAATCAACTCATCACGCGGGTCAAGTTCCGGATCAAACTCGTCAAAATCTTCTTCAAGCTCTTGTTTTGGTAGTAACATCTTACTTTTAATCGCAAGTAGCGTAGCCGCCATAACCAAGTATTCGCTTGCCACATCTAACTCCAAAAATTGCATTGTATGAATGTATTCCATATATTGCTCAGTAATTTCAGCAACTGGAATATCATAAATATCCACTTCCAATTTGCCAATAAGATGTAAAAGTAAGTCAAGTGGCCCTTCAAATGCCTCTACTTTAAAATTCATTTCCATCATGCGTTCACCACGGTAAATCGTTTTGCACTAGATTTTCATACGATTCGCGTCGCACAACAAGTTTTGCGTTACCATTTTCCACAAATACAACTGGCGGACGTGGAATGCGATTATAGTTGCTTGCCATCGCATAACCGTAGGCTCCTGTACAAAATACCGCTAGCACATCACCAGAATTTGATTTTGGAAGCGGCAAATCCCAAATTAACATGTCACCAGACTCACAACATTTCCCAGCAATTGAAACAGTTTCTTCAGTCTCAAGTAGTGGTGCATTCGCAAGCACAGCTTCATAATGTGCCTCGTAAAGCGCAGGACGAATATTATCACTCATGCCACCGTCAACCGCAACATATTCTCTAACACCCGGAACTTCTTTTCTAGAACCAATTTTATAAAGGGTCGTTCCCGCTTCCCCCACTAACGAGCGGCCCGGTTCAATCCAAATTTCAGGAACGCGCAACCCATTTTCATTCGCCATTTTCTTCACTTCTTGGATAATTTCCTTCACATATTCAGAAGGCTCAAGCGGCTTGTCCTCTTCCGTATAACGGACACCAAATCCACCACCTAAGTTTAAAACTTGTGAGTCAAACTGCAATGTGTCATGCCACTCCACCAGTTTTTCCATAATGCGATGAGCAGCCATAATAAACCCTGTTGTTTCAAAAATTTGGGAACCAATGTGGCAATGAAGCCCGATTAAATCAAATTGATTCGGTGCAGCCAAAATGCGTTTAATGGCCTCTTCCGCTTGACCATTTGTTAAACCAAAACCAAATTTTGAATCATCTTGCCCCGTCAATATGTAATCATGCGTGTGCGCTTCAATTCCAGGAGTTACACGAACTAAAACAGGCATTTTAGTCGCCCGTTTTTCAAGTATTTCCTTTAACAATTCAATTTCATAATAATTATCGACCACGATACAGCCAATGCCATAGTCAATCGCCATTTCAATTTCTTCCGCCGTTTTATTATTCCCGTGGAAATGAATCCGTTCAGGTGGGAAATTCGCTTTCATCGCCGTATAAAGTTCACCGCCTGATACAACATCAAGCGATAAGCCTTCCTCTGCCATAAGTTCATAAATCGCAATGGAAGAAAATGCTTTACTTGCATAGGCCACCTGCGCACGAACGCCTAACTTTTCAAATGTTTTCTTAAATCCTCTGGCACGCTCACGAATTAGCGCTACATCATAGACGTATAAAGGGGTTCCAAATTCTTCGACTAACTTTAATGTGTCTACCCCTCCGATTTCTAGATGTCCTTCCGTATTCACATTCATAGTCCCAAAACGTTCAAATGTCACGCCTATCCCCCACCTTTACCAAAGAAATTTAATTTAAGTTCTTTACTATAGTAGCATAAAGGGCACTTCGGAAACAATAACAATCTAAATAAAAATACCTTTACTAAAAAAGTAAAGGTATCGAATACGCCTATTAATTTAATTCGCCAACAATTGCTTTGACGTATGTTAAAAATGTGCTTCTAACTTTGTCAGTGGTTTCAATAACTTCGGCGTGAGATAACGGCTGGTCTAAAATTCCTGCCGCCATATTTGTAATGCAAGAAATCCCTAAAACGCGCATGCCAGCGTGTCTTGCCACAATGACTTCCGAAACCGTCGACATTCCAACGGCGTCAGCGCCCAGTGTGCGCATCATGCGAATTTCGGCTGGCGTTTCATATGTTGGACCGCTGAAGCCTGCATAGACGCCTTCTTGAATGTTAATTTCCAATTTGTTTGCCAGTTTTCTTGCTGTTTCGCGTAACGAAAGTTGATATGCTTCTGACATATCCGGAAAGCGGGGGCCAAAATGGTCTTCATTTTTTCCAATAAGAGGATTGGTTCCCGTAAAATTAATATGGTCGGAAATCAGCATCAAATCGCCCGCTTTGTAAAGCTCGTTCACACCGCCAGCCGCATTTGTCACAATCAAAATTTCGACGCCAAGCTCCTTCATCACGCGAACAGGGAACGTAACGTCTTGCATGGAATAGCCTTCATAAAAGTGAAAGCGTCCTTGCATCGCAACAACTCGCTTATTTTGAAGTTCACCGAAAACAAATTGGCCAGCATGCCCTTCTACCGTTGAAACTGGGAAATGTGGCACTTGATCATAAGATAATTGAACAGGATTTACAATTTCATCTGCCAAAACGCCTAACCCGGAACCGAGAATGAGTCCAATTGTTGGACGTTCTTGATAACTTTCTCTAATTTTTGCTACTGCTTCGTTCACTTTTTGAGTGCTCATGTCTTTACTCCTTCTTTTCTATTATTTTAAGTCGTGTAAAAAACTTTTACCATATTCAGGCATTTTAACAGCGAAGTTTTCAGCAACCGTTGCACCTAAGTCTGCAAAAGTTTCGCGAAGTGGTAACGCTTTTCCGCCATCTTTAAAGCGTTTGGAATACACAAGAAGTGGTACATATTCACGCGTATGATCGGTGCCGCGGTAAGTGGGATCATTTCCATGATCCGCTGTAATCATTAATAAATCGTCTTCCGCCATTTTTTCAAATACTTCTGGAAGTCGTGCATCGAATTCTTCAAGTGCACGTCCGTAGCCTTCTGGATCGCGGCGATGACCGAATAACGCGTCAAAATCAACTAAATTGAGAAAACTCATACCTTCAAACGGTTTGTCTAAAACTTGTACAAGTTGGTCCATTCCGTCCATATTAGACTTCGTACGGATGGATTCTGTGACGCCTTCCCCGTCAAAAATATCGGAAATCTTGCCAATCGCAATGACATCCTTTCCACCGTCTTTTAGCGCATTCATAACAGTTGGTTTAAATGGCTTAAGTGCGTAGTCGTGGCGATTCGCCGTCCGTTTAAACGCGCCTGGTTCCCCGACATAAGGTCGTGCAATAATTCGCCCTAGCATGTAAGGGTCGTCAAGCGTAATTTCTCGACAAAACTCACAGATTTCGTAAAGCTCTTCAAGCGGGATAATATCCTCATGCGCCGCAATTTGCAGCACCGAATCAGCAGATGTGTACACAATTAGTGCGCCGGTTTTCATTTGTTCCTCGCCGAGCTCATCTAAAATTTCCGTACCGCTAGCAGGTTTATTGCCAATTACTTTCCGCCCCGTCTTATCTTCAATCTGCTTAATTAGCGCATCCGGAAAGCCGTCAGGAAATACACGGAAAGGCGTATCAATGTACAGTCCCATAATTTCCCAGTGCCCGGTCATCGTGTCTTTCCCACGCGACGCTTCTTGCATTTTCGTAAAGTAGGCAAGTGGTTTCTCTTCTTTTTCTATGCCTAAAACGGGTTCAATGTTGGAGAGGCCCAGTTTGCCCATTTCTGGCATGTGTAAGCCTTTCATGTGTTCAGCAATATGACCAAATGTATCGACACCAAAATCGTCAAATTCGGCCGCATCCGGCGCCTCACCAATCCCAACTGAATCCATCACAACAACGTGAATACGTTTAAACTTTTCAACCATTTCCTCATCGCCCTTCTATAATTTATGCGCGCGGATGAAACTCTTTGTAGACATCTTTTAAACGCGCCTTTGTTACATGTGTATAAATTTGTGTCGTCGAAATATCTGAATGACCAAGCAGTTCTTGAACAGAACGCAAATCTGCCCCGTTTTCAAGTAAGTGCGTCGCAAATGAATGCCGTAACGTATGCGGGGTAATCGGTTTTTCAATGCCCGTCTTTTTCGCAAGTTGTTTCAAAATTTTCCAAAACCCTTGCCTTGTAAGCCCGTTTCCGTGATGATTCAAAAAGACAAAATCATTTCGATTAGAAGACTTCCTAAGTTTTGGTCGACCGTTTCGCAAATATTCTTCCAAAACCGTTGTCGCCGTTTTCCCAAGCGGAATGATACGCTCTTTGTTCCCTTTTCCAATCGTTTGAATAAAGCCCATATGTAAGTGAAGGTCATCCATTTTAAGTTGCACCAGCTCAGTAACACGAAGCCCTGTCGCATAAAGCACCTCAAGCATCACTTGGTCGCGCAAGCCAAGCGGCGTATTCGTATTTGGCGCATCTAGCAGCTTCTCAACCTCTGCAAGACTAAGCACTTTAGGTAAACTTTGCGCTTGTTTTGGCGTCTCAATTTGGATCATTGGATCGCCTTTAATTTTACCATCATGAAGTAAAAAATGAAAAAACGAACGAAGTGATGCAATGTAACGTGCCACCGTACGCGGCGACTTCCCGTCATTTCTAGCCACACTAATAAATGCCACAATATCTTCACGCCCAACCTTTTCAAAATCATCATCGTTTGATTTTTCCTTGTAGAAGTTCGCAAAGTAAAGCAAGTCGCGTTTATAGGCAGCAAGCGTATTCATCGATAAACCACGTTCAACAGATAAAAAATGCAAAAAATCCTCAATTAAATCGTTCATTTTCTCGCCTCCTGCCCATTCATTTTAACATGAAACCCTTTTCTGGTGAACTTTTATCTGCTCACTCCGAAATTGTTGTTTTTTTCATATAATTAAAAAAGAACTACTACATTCTTGTAGCAGTCCCAAACTATTTCTTGCTTTTTTTCTTGCAGTCTGAACAAACACCTTGAAACGTTAAACGATGGTCTTTAATAAGAAAATTCCAGCGCTGTTCAATTATTTTCTCGACATCTTCAAGCAAGTCTTCTTGAATCTCTTCCACCGATCCGCATTCTAAGCAAACAAGGTGATGATGGAAATGCTTGGCACCTTCTTTACGCAAATCATAACGCGATACGCCATCACCAAAATTAATTTTATCGACAACACGCAGCTCCGTTAAAAGTTCGAGCGTCCGATAAACCGTTGCAAGGCCCGTATCAGGCGCGATATTCTTCACACGTAAAAAGACTTCTTCTGCACTTAAATGATCTTTTTCATTTTCCAGCAAAACACGAACTGTCGCTTCACGTTGCGGCGTTAATTTATAACTCGCATCATGAAGCTGAGCCTTAATTCGTTTAATGCGACCTTCCATATAGACGCCTCCCTTTAAAAATAAATATTCTCAATCAGAAACCATTATTTAGAATTATTATTATTTAGAAATGAGTATCTTCACATTTCAACACTCTAAAAATATCCGCATTTCCATTCAGATAACTATGTTTATAACGATAACATAATTTACAAAAACTGTCTATAGTGATTATCATTTACAGTAAAAATCAAGATTATTTATAATTATTATTATTTATAATTTTTACTTCCTAAAAGTTTGCCTTGAAAGTTACGCCTAAAACGTCTATACTAAATTCATTGAGAATCATTATCACTAAAATAAATGGAGTGATTTTATGCAAAACTTATATACAGAAAACCTGCAAATTGCTTATGATAAACGAATTATTGTTGACTCATTAAATATATCTATTCCTAAGGGAAAAATTACCGCCCTAGTTGGCGCAAATGGTTCTGGAAAATCTACCATTTTAAAAACAATGTCTCGCCTTATGAAACCAAGTAAGGGACATGTCATTTTAGATGGTAAAAAAATCCATCAAGTCGCGACAAAGCAAATTGCGAAGGAACTTGCCATCTTGCCACAAAATCCGACAGCTCCCGGCGGCTTAACGGTTTATGAACTCATTGCTTATGGCCGCAGTCCTCATCAAACTGGTTTTAAAATCAGCAGTAAAGAGGATCAACATATGATTGAATGGGCGCTTAAAATGACGAATCTTGAAGAGTTTAAAGACCGCCCTATTGAAAACTTATCTGGTGGTCAAAGACAACGCGCTTGGATAGCGATGGCACTTGCACAAGATACATCCATTTTATTTTTAGATGAACCTACTACCTTTTTAGATATGACACACCAATTAGATGTGATGAACATTTTGAAGCAGTTAAATCAAACTGAAAATCGTACCATCGTTATGGTCGTACATGATTTAAACCATGCTTCACGGTACGCTGAACATATGATTGCCATCAAAAACGGGCAAGTTGCCGCAAGCGGAACACCTCAAGAAGTGATGACTTGCGAAATTTTAGAAGATGTTTTTAATATTAAAGCCGATATTTTAATGGACCCTAGAAGCGGCGTACCGCTTTGCCTGCCATATGAAACTTGTAACGGTTGTGAAATTAAAGATGTTGTAAGGGAGCTTGATCATGTTGAAGCCATCTCTATTTGATGTCACCATAATTGGTGGCGGCCCAGTCGGTTTATATGCCGCATTTTATAGCGGTCTTCGTTCTATGAAAACAAAAATTATTGATGCTGAACCAGATGTTGGCGGCAAAATTCGCTACTTCTATCCTGAAAAGCTGATTCATGATATTGGCGGCATCCCTGAAATTCTCGGTGCTGATTTAGTCGCTAATTTTACGAAACAGGCGGAAACGTTTAATCCGACCTTTGTTTTAAACACCCGCGCAACGTCTGTCGTCAAACAAAATGATGGCACTTTCTATATTAAGACGGACGACGGGACCGTTCATTTAACCAAAACGATTATTATTGCAGTTGGTAGCGGGACTTACAAAATGAATCCGCTCGAAGCTCGTTTTGCGGAAAATTTCCCAGCACAGATTCACTATCATTTGCGCGATTTGGAAAAGCTTAGAGATAAGAAAGTCGTCATTTCAGGAGGTGGCGATGCGGCGCTTGATGCAGCATTGATGCTTCTTCCGATTGCTAAAAGTGTTGAACTTATTTACCGTGGCGATGACTTCAAAGGCTATGAGGAACGCGCGAAAGCCGTTCATTCTTCTGGTATTACGACACATTTGCACCACGAGATTACAAGCTTACATGGTGATGAAAATTTGAAAGAAATTGAATTAACTTGTAAGCATTCTGGGGAAAATAAAAAAGTTATGTGCGATGCGGTTTTTGTCAATCACGGCGTTGAAGTCGATATTGGTACGATGCGTGACTGGGGATTTGCAACTGAAGAATGGGGCATAACAGTCGACAAAGAAATGCAGACGACTGTGCCAGGTATTTATGCTTGCGGCGATGTCGCCTGCTATCCGAGAAAAATTCGAATTATTGCAGCGGGGCTTCACGAAGGTCCAATTGCTGTCAATAGCGCGAAAAAATATTTGGATCCAAATGCGGCGCCAGAAGCAATGGTTAGCACACATCACGAGCATTTTATGCACTAAAAAAGGTTGGGAATTTTGAGCCACCAAAAAAAGTTAGACCTAAAATCTAACTTTTCGGGGGCATAACATTTTCCCAACCTTTTACTGTTCTTCTGCTTTTAATTGTTCTAACTCTAAATATTGAATTGCAAACATTGTTTTGGCATCGCAAATTGAAGCTTCTTCAATTAACTGCTTGGCTTCATCTAAAGTGACTTCTAAAACATTGATAAATTCATCATCATCTTGGGCTAAAGGTTTATTTTGTTTATGTAAGCCTCGTGCGACATAAATATGGATAATTTCATCAGCAAAGCCTGGTGCCGTGTAAAAAGAAGTTAATAACTCTAGTCCACTTGCCTTATAGCCTGTTTCTTCTTCTAGTTCACGTTGTGCTGTTTCTTCTTTTGGTTCATTTACTTCCATTTTACCTGCTGGAATTTCAACGACTGTTTTCTCTAAAGGTTTACGATATTGCTCGACCATAACAATTTTCCCATCGTGTGTAATCGGAATAATCCCCACTGCTCCCGGATGTTTAATGAGCTCTCTTTTCGCGATTTTACCGTTTGGAAGGCGCACATTTGCTACAGAAAGCTCCACAACACGTCCTTTAAAAATGGTTTCCTCACTAATTGTTTTTTCTTCTAAATCCTTCATTTAGAGCACCTTCTTTCTATTTATATATTTTAACATAAAATTTGGTCCGAGATGAATTTACATCGCACGACTGATAACATCATTTCTTCAATTATGGTATGATGAAGTCAAATCAAACATCCTTTCTAAAAAGAAAAAATCTTGTATAATGAAAGTAAGTAATCCCAAGAGATTACATAAATTTATTTTTTAGAATAGGTATCTGAAGGAGAAGATAAACAATGACTACATTTAAAAAGATTATGGCGTTTACAGGTTCCATTTTTATCGTCATCGTGTTATTCGGTATTCTTTCAGCCATCTTAAAGAGTAGCTGGCTTCTGATTGCTTTAATCACCATTGCTGTAGCTTCTATTCTGTTTTTCTTTTCTGCAAAAGCAGGTGACCAAGCTTTAACCGAAAAGACAGGTTTAACAAAAAAAGAATTCAAATATATTCGCTCAAATTTAGAGGAAGCGCGTCTTAAAATAATGCGCCTTCAAAAAATCATGTCTACAAATAAAGGACTCTATTCTTTTCAAGAACGTAACAAAACACTTCAACTGGCGAAAAGAATCTATGGGATTGTAAAAGATGAACCAAAACGTTTTTACGAAGCGGAAGATTTCTTCTTCTCCCACCTTGATTCACTTGTAGAACTTACTGAGAAATATGCTTTTCTTGAGAGCCAACCTGTTAAAGATAAAAAAATCTATCAAACTTTGTCAGACACTCGCTCACTTTTAAATGATTTGAGCCGTGTGATTGAAAAGGATTTGTTTACACTCCTTAATCAAGATGTTAACAGTCTTGATTTTGAGCTTGAAGTTGCTAAAAACTCAATTTCCAAGCAAAAACAAAAGTTCGAAAGGAGCTCGAAACATGAGTGAGAACAGTGAAAAAAAAGAATTAAATCAAACTGAATTACTTGAGAAAGATATGAATCATACATTAGATGATTTACTTAGCAATCCATTCGGAATGGATGATACAAAAAACACGAGCATTACGAATAGCGAAAATGACGCGGCGCCTCGCCTCGTAGATATGCTTCCTGAAAGCAATAAACGTCAGGCTCTTGAACTGAGCAAACAAATTGATGCGGGAAATCAGGCGGCCATTCTTGGATACGGTGCACCTGCTCAAGCGAAACTTCATGATTTTTCGCACTCAATGCTCGCCCACGTGCAGAAGCAAGATGTTGGTCCGATTGGGGATATCATTAGCGACTTGATGTATCGACTGCAAGAAGCTGATCCAGACGAGCTTGCTGCACGCAATAAAAATATTTTCACAAAAATGTTTCACCGTGTGAAACAATCGATTAATGAAATCACGTCAAAATATCAAAAAATTGGCACCCAAATCGACCGAATTGCTTTAAAACTAGAGCATTCGAAAAAACGCTTGATGGAAGATAACTCCTTCTTAGAGCAACTTTATGATAAAAATAAAGATTATTTTCAAGCTTTGAATATTTATATCGCGGCTGGCGAATTGAAGCTTGAGGAAATCAATGATAAATTGTTGCCTGAACTTCGCAAAAAAGCTGAAGAAACTGGCGATCAAATGGATTTCCAAGAAGTGAATGATTTGACGCAATTTGCTGACCGTCTTGAAAAACGTGTGCATGACTTAAAACTTAGTCGGCAGATTACGATTCAACAAGCACCGCAAATTCGTTTAATCCAAAATACGAACCAAGCGTTAGCTGAAAAAATTCAATCGTCCATTATGACGGCTATTCCGCTTTGGAAAAACCAAGTGGCGATTGCCTTAACACTTTTAAGACAACAACAAGCAGTTGAAGCACAACGTCAAGTTTCTGAAACGACAAATGAACTTCTGAAACGCAATGCTGACATGCTGAAAACAAACGCGATTGAAACTGCGCGTGAAAACGAAAGAGGTATCGTGGATATCGAAACGCTTAAACATACGCAATCAAGTTTAATTGAAACACTGCAAGAAACACTTAAAATTCAACAAGAAGGCCGTGCTAAACGTGCTGCAGCAGAAAAAGAACTCGTTTCTATGGAACAAGAACTAAAAGATCGTTTAATTGAATTACGTTAAAAATACTATAACTTAAACGTGTCGCGCAAAACTAGGCTTTGGAATCTCAAAGCCTAGTTTTTTAATGTGCGGTACATTAGTGTCACCGCATAGAACTTGTCGTGAACGCGGAAATAATCGGGATACTCCCCCGCCACATTAAATCCGAATTTTTTATATAACAGAAAGGCAGCTCGGTTCTCACTCACAACTTCAAGCGTCAAAATGTGCAGACCGGCTGTTTCGGCCGAATGGACAAGCGCCTCCAGCATTTGCGAGCCGATTCCTTGTCCCCAAAACGCTTTTTTCACAGAAAGTGAAATCTCCCCGCGGTGCGCCATTCGCTCTTTAGGCGGCACAATCACAAGCCCAACGCTAATTAGCTCATCATGTTCATAAGCCACGAGCATACAAGCCTTTTGATGATAAAAATAATCTTCGATGATGGCTTCTTCGTCTGAACGGGAAACTAAAAATTCATTTTTCCCAAAAGTTAAAAATGAAGTTTCTCCCCCAACACCGTTTAAATAACGAATAATATTTTCGGCATCCTTTTTTTCAGCAACGCGAATTGTAACCATATACTCCTCCTTTTATATACCTTCTAGGCGCATATTTTCAAAATGAATGGGTTTTAAGTTTGTGACGGTCAAACCGATTAGACGAATAGCTTCTTTACCATCATAAACATCATTTAGTAGCGCGGCTCCGGCTTCGTATATCATTTGGCGATCATGGATATAATCGGTAAGCGTCATCCGTTTTGTTATCGTCGTGAAATCACTATATCGCAGTTTTAAGACTACCGTTTTTCCGTGCTTTTGGATTTTAAGTAGTCGCGTTTCAATCTTTTCCGCAAACCGCATTAAACTTTTTTCAAGCAGAGCTTCATTTAAAACATTTCGTTCGAAAGTGGTTTCTTTCCCAACTGATTTACGGTCACGATGCGGATTAACAATGTTATTCGAACGACCTCGCACGTGGCGATACAAGTAGTAGCCATGTTTATGGAACTCTCGAATCAAATCCCATTCACTCCATGCTTTTAAGTCTTTACCCGTTTTTATGCCTAAACGATGCATTTTTTCGGAAGTTACTTTTCCTACTCCATAAAATTTGTCAATGGGAATAGTTTCTAAAAATTGTTCAGCTTTTTCTGGCGGGACGACTGTCAGACCGGCTGGCTTTTTATAATCGGATGCTATTTTAGCAATAAATTTATTGTAGGACACTCCAGCAGACGAAGTGAGGCCTAATTCATTGTATATCGCATATTGGATTTCCCTTGCGATAAGTGTTGCGGAAGTCATGTTTTTTTTATTTTCTGTCACATCTAAATACGCCTCGTCCAACGAGAGCGGCTCAATGATGTCCGTATAGCGTCTGAAAATATCGCGAATTTGGCTAGAGATTTCCATATAGTGCTCCATGTTTCCATGAATGAAAATCCCTTCTGGGCATAGCTTAACTGCTTGTTTTGTGGGCATTGCAGAGTGTACACCAAATTTACGCGCTTCATAAGAACAGGTCGAAACAACACCGCGCTTGTTTGGATCGCCGCCGATTATAAGCGGTTTCCCGCGGTACTCAGGATGGTCGCGTTGCTCAACAGAAGCATAAAACGCATCCATATCAATATGAATTATCTTTCTGCTCACATCCATGTTAAGCCACCCTTTCGAAAACGAACGTTTGTTCTATTTCCATTATACCAGAATCTTAATTTTTTTCAAGAAAAAAAACGCCTAATATGGCGTCATTTTTTCATGAAAGCATTTCGCCCAAAAAACTCGACGACACTCGGCATTACTTGATAAATTCTTGTCCCTATGTTCATCAAAAATGGCAAATTCACCTCGCGCCGATTTTTCCCAATGATTCGGATTGTTTTTTCAGCTACTTTTTCGGGTTTTAAAACGAAAAATCCTACGCTTTTTAAATACTCTCCTGATTCATCTGCAAGGTCAAAAAAGTTTGTCGCAATCGGTCCAGGATTCACCGTTGTCACCTTAATGTTGTCCGCCTTTAGTTCCATCCTTAACGCATTTGAATAGCCTAACACCGCAAATTTGGTTGCCGCATACGCACTCGATTTTGGCGTCGCAATTTTGCCGGCTTGAGAAGCAATATTTACAATATGCCCGCTTCGTTTTTCCTTGAAATGCGGAATAAAAAGTTGCGTCAAGCGAATGAGTCCCAAAACATTCGTATCAAACATCGCTTCCACCGTTTCAAACGGAGTGTTTTCTGCCGTTTCAAACAGACCAAAGCCAGC
Organism: Listeria goaensis; assembly: GCF_900186125.1. Taxonomy (GTDB): domain Bacteria; phylum Bacillota; class Bacilli; order Lactobacillales; family Listeriaceae; genus Listeria; species Listeria goaensis. Next base: position 40,639 of record NZ_FYBQ01000009.1, read on the forward strand.
GCAATTGATTAGCACGTCGATATCGTGAGCCTGTAAAATTTCTTTGATTATTTGTTCCATAGCAAGAAAATCTGTCACATCGAGCGGGTAGACGTGTGTACTGACTTGGTAGTCACGTTCAATACGCGCACTAATTTCGGTAAGCTTAGCCGCATTTCGCGCAATCAAAATAACACTCGCTTCTGATTTCGCCGCATAATGGGCTAAATTTTCGCCAAGACCGCTTGAAGCGCCCGTTATTAGAACCGTTTTTCCTTTTAAAAAAGAATTCATTTTTGCCTCCTAAATAGTAAAACTAGCAAAGTCTTCGGCGATATCCGTATTTGGAAACACTTCACGCGCCTCGTCGCAAAGCTGTAAACTGGCTTCCTTGTCGTACCGCGAGCTAATATGCGTCAAAATAAGATGTTTCGCGCCAGCAATTTGGGCAAGCTTGGCCGCATCGGTTGTCGTTGAATGCATGTATTCTTTCGCCATCTCTTCTTTAGACGCTTCAAACGTCGCTTCATGCACAACGATATCTGCATTTTCCGCTAACGCTCGCTCGTTCTCTTGTGGCCTCGTATCACCAAAAATCGCAATAATGCGCCCTTTTTGTTTTGGCCCAATAAACGCCTCACCATCAATCATTCGACCGTCAGGAAGCGCCACTTTTTTTCCTTGCTTTAATTCCTGATAAAGTGGCCCTGCCGGAACCCCTTCCTGCTTAAGTCGTGCGGCATCAAGTGTCCCCGGCTTATCCGCCTCAACCAACCGGTAACCAAAGCTCGAAATGCCGTGATCGAGCTCATCACAAACAACTTGCCACTGATTGTCGCGGAAAATTTCGCCTGGTTCAACTTCTATGACCTGAAGTGGGTAGGTCAAATGAGAACCACTAAGTTCCAAAGAATTTTCGATAAAGGCAGCTATGCCCGTCGGACCATAAACTGTCAATTCTGTTTCTCCGCCTTGAAATGAACGGCTGCTTAAAAGACCGGGCAAACCAAAAATATGGTCGCCGTGTAAATGTGTAATAAAAATTTTTTCAAGTTTGCTTAGCCGAATTGAACTGCGCAAAATTTGATGCTGCGTCCCTTCTCCGCAATCAAACAGCCAAATCGCATTTCGCTCATTTAACATGGAAATGGCAATTGATGTGACGTTGCGATTTTTTGAAGGCACTCCCGCACCTGTCCCAAGAAAAATAAGTTCCATTTTTCTCCCAACTTTCTAAATCAATATGTTCCATTTTATCATACTCCTTCAAAAATGAAATGAATTCTCGAAATAAAACGTTTTCATTTTAAATTCACATTCTTTTTCTAGTTCAAACAGTTGCACAAACATACTTTAATGGATAAAATAGTATGGAGCTATAGAGCTTTTTGTGCTCGAATGGATTTATGTAATCCTTGTTAAAGCAGAAACGAGAAAGAGGGTAAGTGCGTATGACAGATAATTTAGAACAAAAAGCTTTGATTACAATTTTTGGCGGTACGGGAGATTTAGCAAATCGAAAACTTTACCCTTCGCTATATCATTTATTTAGCAAAGGCTATTTAAAGAAAAATTTTGCTGTAATTGGAACTGCGCGCCGGGAATGGAGTAATGATTTCTTTCGAGATAAGGTGAAAGAATCAATTCAAGATATTGCCGCTTCAAGTGCTGAAGCAGATGAATTTGCTAGTCATTTTTACTATCAGTCACATGATGTCACCAATAAAGAGTCCTACGTTTCGCTTAAAACATTGTCAGATGAACTTGATCAAAAATATGATTTAGCTGGCAATCGTATTTTCTACTTAGCTATGGCGCCGAACTTTTTCGGCATTATTGCAAGCCGCATCAAATCTGAAGGCTTTGTTGATACGAAAGGTTTCCATCGTTTAATTATTGAAAAACCGTTTGGGCATGACTTAGAAAGTGCTCATGAATTAAATGATTCCCTTCGTGAAGCTTTTCATGAAGATGAAATCTACCGTATTGACCATTACTTAGGGAAAGAAATGATTCAAAATATTTCCGTTATTCGCTTCGCTAATTCTATTATCGAATCACTTTGGAATAATCGTTATATTGACAATATTCAAGTTACGCTAAGTGAAGTTTTAGGTGTTGAAGACCGCGGGCGTTACTATGATGAAAGTGGTGCACTCCGCGATATGGTGCAAAACCATATTTTGCAAATTGTTTCCTTACTTGCCATGGAACCGCCTATTAAACTTTCCACCAAAGAAATTCGTCATGAAAAAGTACGAGCACTACGTTCTCTTCGCGTTTATGAAGGTGAAGAAGTGTTAGAAAACTTCATTCGTGGGCAATACGGTTCTGGTCACGCATTTGGTAAAGATTTAAAAGGTTACCGCGAAGAAGACAATGTGAATCCAGACTCCAATACCGAAACGTTTGTCGCGGCGAAACTATTAATTGATAATTTCCGCTGGACTGGCGTCCCGTTCTATATCCGAACTGGTAAACGTTTAGCTGCCAAAGCTACACAAATTGCGATTCACTTTAAAAACGTCCCAATGAACCTTTTTGGTAGCGATATGTCACTAGGCGGCAATGTGCTCGTCATTCATATCCAACCTAATGAAGGTATCACTTTACATCTTAATGTTAAAAAGCCTGGTCAAGGTATGGAAACCATGCCGATTAATTTAAACTACGCTCATTCTTCTCCAGACGGAATGAACACACCAGAAGCATACGAAAAACTCATTTTAGACTGCTTACGCGGTGATGCCACTTACTTCTCACATTGGGATGAGGTAAGTCTATCTTGGAATTTCATCGATCACGTAGCAGATGTTTGGAAAAACACGAAGGGACACTTCCCGAATTATAAACCTGGCACGATGGGGCCAGATGAAGCAGATGAACTACTCGCTAAGGACGGCTTTAGCTGGTTTAAAGTTCATGAAGAATAAAAAACAAGCGGCGAGGAATTAAATCCTCGCCGCTTGTTTTTAAACATTGTCCGCACTTTTATGGCTAATCGCAAAAGCTCTGCTTCTGTTTTTGGCTCCATTTGGGAATTTTAATGCCTCTAATCTTATCATTACTTCCCTTAGCTGTTTATATTTTGGAGGGCCCAATCAATTTTCCCGCGCCCAGATTTTTCGAGAAAGTCATTTGCTTTTGAAAATGGTTGGCTTCCAAAAAATCCGCCATTTGCTGCAAGTGGTGATGGGTGTGTTCCTTTAATTAAATAATGTTTTGGATTCGTCACACCTTCTGCTACCTTTTGAGCGTGGTTGCCCCAAAGAATAAACACAAGTGGTTCGGGGTAATCATTTAGTTCAGCTAACACTCTTTTCGTGAAAGTAGCCCAGCCATATGATTTATGGCTTCCCGCCGCCCCTTCCTGAACGCTCCAACTTGTGTTCATCATCAAAACACCTTGCTCCGCCCAACCACCTAAATAACCATGATTTGGCGCATCAATATTTAAGTCCGTTTTCAACTCTTTATACATATTTCGCAAGCTAGGCGGAATTTTTTGCCCCGGTTTAACCGAGAAACTAAGTCCATGCGCCTGCCCCGAGCGGTGATACGGATCTTGCCCGATAATGACCACTTTAGTCTTTTCATATGGGCATAATTTAAAACAGGAAAACATATCTTCTTCAGGTGGATAAACATTTCCTAAACGACGTGCCGCACCAACTTTTTCCATCAGTTCGACAAAATAAGTTTCATTCGCTTCCTGCTCTAAAAATTCACTCCAGCTTTTCATTAAGCTTACACCTCTTGCTTTCTTTTTTGACTAAAAAGAAAATATACGCCTAGCATACTTTCTAAGCCTCATCTTATGTATTTTTTTAGATTGCCCTAACTTATACTACAAAACGTAGTTATAAAAATTATATCATACCTAGAAGTTAAAAATAAAGTGCAAATTGATTATTCAAGCTTGAATTTAAATGGGCACATGCTAAAATGAAAGAGAATAATCTTAAAGGAGCAGTTGTAAAATGGCTGATAATTTGCAAGACTACATCGACAACGGGTTATATGGTCCGAAAGAATTGAATCCAGCAGAAAAAAAGAAATATTTGGGAACGTACCGAGAACGCGTCATTGTTGCGTTAAATAAAAGTGAAGTTCTTTCTAAAAAAATGTTGCCTGAACTAGAAGAAAAGGTTCTCACGTATGAAGGTTCCAAATTACTTTTAAATGGCGCACTTGGATACGCGCTGCTTCGGCCATATATTCAAATTGCTGAACGAACGAAACACGAGTTTTCAATTGTGTCACGTGAAGAAGAGGATACCGATATTTATCTCGTTTTAGCCGATACAAAAGAAGTGAATATCGAAGACGTCCATTTACATGCGGAGCAAAAGGAACCTGAAAACACAGAGAAACGCTCCCTTTTAGACAAAATCAAAGAAATTTTAAATTAGCATAGGAGGTTTAAAAGATGTTACACATAGTTGTTGTCGCATTATGCGCGCTAATGCTAATTCAATCACTTTACTTTTTCATTCGAAAAAACGTCAATATGGGCGTACTTTTCTTATTAATTACAGCCGCTTTATTCATGCTCACACGCATTTAACGGCTGATTGGACAAAATGGCTTGTTTCAATTTTGCCTGCATCACGCCAATTCCCGAGTAGCCAATGAGTGGCTGCACAAATTGCTGCGTACCACCTGTGATTTGTTCCAGAAGCGGACCATATTTTTTGCCACCAAGTAGAATAATTGATTCTTGATTTTCAAGTTTTAATGCGCGCCACTGCGCTTTTAGTGCGTCTAGTTGAATAGTTTCAGCTGTGACGCCTTTTTGATTGAAACGGACATCATATGTTTTCAAAAGGGTATCATTTGGGTGCAGGAATCCGTATTTGGGGGACAAAATCACGTATTCATCTGCAAATTTTTCTGCGTAAGCCTGACAGAGTTTATGAAACGTTCCAGTGTATGCTTTTCTTGCCTGACAAGGACCATATTTTGGATTTTTATCCCATATCTTAGGTTTCCCAGAAGGAATTATCATCATGTTTGATCCAGCTCCCAAAGTGTAATTTTCCCGCCTAGTTGCATTTCATCGTGGCCTTCTCGGTATTTAAAGCCGGTGCCTTGTAAAACATGTATCGAAGCTAAATTATGCTCAAATGACCGCGCAAAAATGCGGGTTATTTTTTTCTGCGCGACAAGCCACAAAACCATTTCAGCTAACGCCTCTTTCATGTATCCATGGCCTTGATAGCTTTCTACAATGCTGTATCCGAGCTCAATTTCTCCTGTTTCGTCGGGATTCCCTTGCCCACCAATTTCACCGATTACAATGCCTTCTTCTTTTAAGACAACAAGTTTTGTCCACTTTGTCATCTCAGGTTTGTTTTTCACATTTTCCAGAACATATGGTAAATAAAAAAAGAAATCGATTCCCGGCCATTCTTCTGAAACATCGTATCCCGTCACTTTTTCGAGCTCTGAAATACCTTTAATTGTGGCCTCAATCATTTCAAATGTATATTCAATTAAAAGCAACCGTTTTGTTTCCAAAGGTTCCATTTTATTCCCTTGCTTTCCTCATCAAATTTACTAATTTAAACTTATCAAAAAAAGCTCCACTTGTATACTTTTGGGCCCATCGTGATAAAAATATAATAATTTTAATCAAAAAGTAAAACTATTCTGTTTTCTTTTTTTATTTTCATTGAGAAAGCGTTTTCTTTTAAGTTATAGGTGGATTGTTATACCTGGTACTAATTTATCATTTTTCTATTCTCAATTATTGAATCGTCTAAACTGACAGAAAATTTTCAAATAACTGTTGACTTCTACGAGCAACACGTTTATATTTAATTATAACATTACATCACTTGCTAGATTTAAAGCTTTGATGTGGTAAATTATGAATGCTATATCCCATTTTGATTAAAAGGAGTTAATGACCATGAAACAAGTATCATTTAATGCCGTCATTACAATTTTATTACTCTAGCAGGACTTTGAATTCGCGATTTCAAGCGGTTTCGAGTCCTGTTTAGAATTACTAAATGGGATTCTTTCAAAGCATCCCATTTTGTTTGGAACAAAATTGGGGTGCTTTTTCTTTTGAAAAGATAGCTAGCATACATTTATTGTTTAGTAAATTCACAAAATTCTGCTTAGAAAATTTATGGTAGGAAAAGGGGTAGAAAAATGCGAAGTGATAAAATCAAAAAAGGTGTTGAACAAGCACCGGCAAGAAGCTTGCTGCATGCAACGGGGCAACTAAAAAGCCCGGGTGACATGAATAAGCCATTCATTGCAATCTGTAATTCATATATTGATATTGTTCCGGGTCACGTACATTTACGTGAACTTGCAGATGTAGCGAAGGAAGCTATTCGCGAAGCTGGCGGTATTCCATTTGAATTCAATACGATTGGTGTAGATGATGGGATTGCGATGGGACATATTGGTATGCGTTATTCCCTACCAAGTCGCGAAATCATTGCGGATGCGGCAGAAACTGTTATTAATGCGCACTGGTTTGATGGCGTGTTTTATATTCCGAATTGCGATAAAATTACGCCCGGCATGTTGCTCGCATCAGTTCGGACAAACGTCCCCGCTATTTTTTGTTCAGGTGGCCCGATGAAAGCTGGTCTTTCAGCAACCGGAAAAGCGTTAACGCTCTCCTCCGTTTTTGAAGCTGTTGGATCATTTAAAGAAGGCTCGATGTCGAAAGAAGAATTTTTAGATATGGAAAAAAACGCGTGTCCAACTTGCGGTTCATGCGCAGGAATGTTCACTGCCAACTCCATGAATTGTCTGATGGAAATTCTTGGTCTTGCTCTTCCGGGTAACGGGACGACACTCGCAGTTTCAGATGACCGGCGCGAACTGATTCGGAAATCGGCTTTTCATTTGATGGATTTGGTTAAAAAGGACATTCGTCCAAGAGATATTGTTACGAAGGATGCCATTGATGATGCGTTTGCGCTTGATATGGCGATGGGCGGTTCAACCAACACGGTACTGCACACGCTCGCGCTTGCTAATGAAGCAGGCATCGATTATGAGCTTGAGCGAATTAATGATATTGCAGCTCGTGTACCCTACCTTTCAAAAATCGCCCCGTCTTCCGCCTATTCGATGCACGATGTTCATGAGGCTGGTGGCGTTTCTGCCATAGTGAAAGAACTTGTGGAACTTGAAAATGCGATTCACCCTGACCGAATCACGGTAACGGGCAAAACGATTCGCGAAAATGTAGCGGATGCGGCAATCAAAAATGAAAAAGTCATTCATCCGAAAGAAGATCCTTATAGCCCTGTTGGCGGGTTATCCATTCTCTTTGGCAACATTGCACCAAAAGGAGCGGCGATTAAAGTCGGCGGTGTAGATCCGTCCGTTCAAGTGTTTAAAGGCGAAGCGATTTGCTTTAGTTCACATGATGAAGCGGTTGAAGCGATTGATAATCATACCGTAAAAGAAGGTCACGTCGTGGTCATTCGCTATGAAGGTCCAAAAGGCGGTCCGGGAATGCCAGAAATGCTCGCACCAACCTCTTCTATCGTTGGTCGCGGACTTGGTAAAGATGTGGCGCTCATCACAGACGGTAGATTTTCCGGAGCAACTCGCGGCATTGCCGTCGGTCATATTTCACCAGAAGCAGCAGCGGGTGGTCCGATTGCACTCGTTCGGGACGGTGACCAAATTATCATCGACTTGCCGAACAGAACGCTAAACGTGGACGTGTCAGATGCCGAACTTGAAGCGCGCAAACAAGAACTACAACCTTTTAAAGCAAAAGTAAAAACGGGTTATTTGGCTCGTTACACAGCGCTCGTCACATCGGCTCACACAGGCGGCGTTATGCAAATTCCAGAAGACTTATTAGATTAAAACGAGGTGATGAAGATGCTAAAAAACGAAGTAAGCGACACGGCAGCAAAAACAGGCGCCGAACTGCTAATTGATGCCTTGAATAAACAAAACGTTGAAATGATTTTTGGCTATCCGGGTGGTGCCGTTCTACCGCTTTACGATGGATTTTATGACTGCAATATTCCGCATATTTTGGCAAGACACGAACAAGGTGCCATTCATGCGGCGGAAGGTTATGCGAAAGTGACGGGCAAACCAGGCGTTGTTGTTGTGACAAGTGGGCCTGGTGCTACGAACGTGCTAACTGGAATTACTGATGCCATGAGCGATTCAATTCCTTTAGTCGTTTTTACTGGCCAAGTTCATACGCCGGGAATTGGTAAAGACGCCTTCCAAGAGGCTGATATGATTGGGCTAACCATTCCGATTACAAAATACAATTACCAAGTGCGCGATGTGCGTGACTTACCACGAATTGTAAATGAAGCATTTCATATTGCGACAACCGGTCGAAAAGGCCCTGTTGTAATTGATATTCCAAAAGACATTGGAATTGCGCATACGGATGTGGTACATCCCGATACAATTGATTTACCGGGATACCAACCTACTTACTTACCGAATCCATTGCAAGTAGAAAAATTGATGCAGGCGCTTGAAAAAGCGAATAAGCCGCTCATTTTAGCAGGTGCAGGCGTAAATCATTCGCGCGCGACGGCTGAACTTTTAGAATTTGCAGAACGTTATGAAATACCAGTTGTGAATACCTTACTTGGTCTTGGGAGCTTCCCTTCTGATCACGAACTTTTTCTTGGTATGGGCGGTATGCATGGCTCCTATGCTGCCAACATGGCGCTAACAGATTGCGATTTGCTCATCAACTTTGGTTCACGCTTCGATGATCGTTTAGCAAGCGCACCAAAAGAATTTGCCAAACACGCTGTTATTGCTCATGTTGATATTGACCCAGCGGAAATTGGTAAAATTATTCCGACGCAAATTCCTATTGTGGCAGACATTAATGAAACGCTACAGCAAATTTTAAAAATGGATTTAGCGGACAAGGAAGATATTGCCCACTGGCACAAATTAAATATGACGCGAAAAGAACGACATCCTTATTCATATGACCGGAAACAAAATGCTGAGATTAAACCGCAAAAAGTAATTGAACTCGTTGGTGAATTAACAAATGGTGAGGCGCTTGTGGCAACGGACGTTGGGCAGCATCAAATGTGGGTGGCACAATTTTATCCTTTCCAATTTGACCATCAAATTATTACAAGTGGCGGTCTAGGCACGATGGGCTTTGGGATTCCAGCTGGGATTGGCGCAAAGTTAGCTTTTCCAAATAAAACGGTCGTGGCTTTTGTTGGCGATGGTGGCTTTCAAATGACGTCGCAGGAACTGGCGATTTTAAATGATTACGGCATCGCACTTAAGACGATTATTTTAAACAATGGCTCTCTTGGGATGGTCAGACAGTGGCAGGAAAAATTCCACAATGAGCGCTTTTCACATTCCATTTTCCAAAGTCAGCCTGATTTTGTGAAGCTTAGTGAAGCATACGGGGTCAAGAGTGTACGCATCACAGACCCTGAAACGCTTGAAGCGAAATTACGCGAAGCTTTTTCACACGATGGTCCTGCTGTCATTGATGTTCATATTTCAAAAAATGAGCTCGTGCTGCCGATGGTGCCGAGTGGAAAACCGAATCATCAGATGGAGGGAGTCGAGTGAGATGCGCAGAATTATTACGGCAACGGTGAACAACGCTTCGGGGGTTTTGAACCGGATTACGGGTGTCATTTCGAGGCGACAATATAATATCGATAGTATTTCGGTTGGTTGGACAGAAACCCCGAATGTATCGCGGATTACGATTGTTGTTCATGTGGACTCACTGTATGAAATTGAGCAAGTGACGAAGCAATTAAATAAGCAAATTGATGTGTTAAAGGTTAGTGATATTACAGATGATCCGCATATTGAGCGTGAATTAGCACTTGTGAAAATTAGCGCCCCTGCTTCTGTTCGTGCGGAGCTCACTGCTGTGATTGAACCTTTTCGAGCGACGATTATTGATGTCGGTGCAAAAAGCATTGTCATTCAAGTTGCGGGAACGAGTGAAAAGGTAGACGCCTTTGTCGATGTTGTCAGACCTTATGGAATTAAACAAATGGCAAGAACTGGTGTGACTGGCTTTACACGCAGTCCGAAAAAAAATTAGGTAATGAATTACCCTATAGAAAAAATTTGGAGGTTAGGAAAATGACAAAAGTTTATTATGAAGATGCAGTAAATGGAAATGCTTTAGAAGGAAAAACGGTTGCGGTTATTGGGTATGGTTCGCAAGGTCACGCCCATTCTCAAAATTTACGTGATAATGGAAATAACGTTATTATCGGTATTCGTGAAGGTAAATCAGCGGAAGCGGCAAGAAATGATGGTTTTAAAGTATATTCTGTCAAAGATGCTGCTGAAAAAGCTGATGTGGTCATGATTTTGCTTCCTGATGAAACACAAGGAGAAGCTTATGAAAATGAAATTAAACCCGGCCTAGAAGCTGGCAATGCACTTGTTTTTGCACATGGTTTTAACATTCACTTTGACGTTATCACGCCGCCAAGTGACGTGGATGTATTTTTAGTAGCACCAAAAGGTCCTGGGCATCTTGTTCGTCGCACATTCGTTGAAGGCGGTGCAGTCCCTGCCCTGTTTGCAGTTTACCAAGATGCAACTGGAGGCGCGCGCGATGTTGCTTTATCTTATGCAAAAGGTATCGGAGCAACACGTGCTGGCGTTATTGAAACAACCTTTAAAGAAGAAACGGAAACAGATTTATTCGGTGAACAAGCTGTTCTTTGCGGCGGTGCTACACATTTAATCCAAGCTGGTTTTGAAACGCTTGTGGAAGCGGGTTACCAACCTGAACTTGCTTACTTTGAAGTGCTGCACGAAATGAAATTAATTGTAGATTTAATGTATGAAGGCGGTATGGAAAAAATGCGCCACTCCATTTCAAATACGGCAGAATACGGTGATTACGTATCTGGTCCTCGCGTTGTGACGGCGGATACGAAAAAAGCAATGAAAGAAGTACTTACGGATATTCAAAACGGAAATTTTGCAAAAGCCTTTATTGATGATAATAAAAACGGCTTTAAAGAATTCCACCGTTTGCGTGCTGAACAAAAAGGACATCAAATTGAGGAAGTTGGCGCGAATTTACGTCGTATGATGCCATTTGTAAATCCTAAACAAGTTGAACAAGTCAAATAATTTTGTTCCATCAAATAAATCTAATGAGGTGAAATCGAATGAAAAAAATCCAGTTTTTTGACACTACACTTCGCGACGGCGAACAAACCCCTGGAGTAAATTTTGATGTAAAGGAGAAAGTTAGAATCGCCTTACAACTGGAAAAACTTGGTGTAGATGTCATCGAAGCCGGTTTTCCGATTTCTTCTCTAGGTGATTTTGAATGCGTGAAAGCCATTAGTGAAGCCGTTCAAACATCTAGTGTAACTGGTTTAGCACGTTGCCGGGAACAGGACATTTTACGGGCACATGAAGCGCTAAAACATGCGAAAAGCCCGCAACTGCATATTTTTCTTGCGACAAGCGACGTCCATATGCAGTACAAACTCAAAATGACCAAAGATGAAGTTTTGGCTTCTATCAAACACCACGTTACTTTTGCTAGAAAGCTATTTAACATTGTTCAATTTTCGCCAGAAGATGCGACGCGGACAGATCGGGCGTTTCTAATTGAGGCCGTTCAAACCGCCATTCATGCTGGCGCAAAGGTAATTAATATCCCTGACACGGTCGGCTACACGAATCCTACCGAATTTGGCCAGCTCTTCCGTGACCTAAAAGCGAACATTCCAGAATTTGATGATGTGATTTTTTCCTCGCATTGTCACGATGACCTTGGAATGGCAGTTGCCAATTCGCTGGCGGCAATTGAAAACGGTGCGCTCCGCGTGGAAGGTGCTATTAATGGCATCGGCGAACGTGCGGGCAATACTGCACTTGAGGAAGTCGCTGTAGCGCTCCACATTCGGAAGGATTTCTACCAAGCGGAAACGAATATAACACTCAATCAAATTAAGGCGACGAGCGATTTGGTAAGCCGGCTTTCAGGCATGCCGGTTCCGCGCAACAAAGCGGTTATTGGTGGCAATGCCTATGCGCATGAATCGGGCATTCACCAAGATGGTGTGCTGAAAAATCCGGATACGTATGAGATTATTACGCCAGCTCTTGTTGGCGTTCAAAAAAATTCGCTACCACTTGGGAAGCTTTCTGGGCGGCACGCGTTCACAGCACGCATGGAGGAACTCGGCTATTCGCTTTCGGAAGCGGAACAAAACGAAGCCTTTAAACAATTTAAAAATCTTGCTGATGTTAAAAAGGAAATCTCCGAGGCAGACTTGCATGCGTTAGTGGCTGGTCAAGCGGCTGAAACAGCGGAAAATGAATCGCTGACTCACCTCCAAGTGCAATTTGTGACAGATGGCGTTCAGGCGGCGGTCGTTAGAACAGAGGGACAAGATGGCGTGCGCGAAGACGCTGCGACTGGAGCTGGAAGCATTGAAGCGATTTACAACACGATTAATCGTCTGCTAAATCAAGACGTTACGCTCGTGAATTATCACATTCAAGCCATTACTCCTGGTCAAGATGCACAAGCGGAAGTTCATGTGGTTATTAAAAATCAAGCGGGCCATGAAATTCACGGAATTGGCATTGACCATGATGTGCTGACCGCAAGTGCGAAGGCATACTTAAATGCAAGCACGAAAAAAATGCCTGAAACAGAAAAGTCATTTGAGGAGGCACGCTAAATGGAGTACACGATTACAGCACTTCCAGGCGACGGGATTGGATCAGAAATTATGGAGGCTGGTCTTTCTGCGCTAAAGGAAATTGAAAAACAATTTGGTCATACGTTTCAAATTAAAACTTGCGCGTTTGGTGGGGCGGCAATTGATTTGACAGGCCAGCCATTTCCAGAAGAAACGCTTCAAGCATGTCTAAGCGCTGACGCCATTTTGCTTGCGGCAATTGGAGGCCCAAAGTGGGATGATGCACCGATTCGGCCGGAACAAGGCTTACTTGCTCTTCGGAAATCACTCGGTTTGTTCGCAAATATTCGTCCTGTACAGGTGTCTGGAAGTATTAGCCATCTCTCCCCTTTAAAACAAGAGATTGTAAATGGCACTGACTTTGTGATTGTGCGGGAGCTGACGGGTGGGCTTTACTTCGGTGAGCCGAAGCGTTTCGACGCAGACAGCGCGGTAGATACGCTCGTTTATTCTGCTGAAGAGATCCGTCGAATTATCGTTCAGGCGTTTGAAATTGCGAAAAACCGCAAGAAAAAAGTGACTTCGGTTGATAAAGCGAATGTACTTGCATCGAGCAAATTGTGGCGCCAAATCGCAAATGATGTGGCGGCGGACTATCCTGACGTTACACTCGAACATCAATATGTGGACGCATGTGCGATGCATTTGATTCAAAATCCGCGGCAATATGATGTGCTCGTTACGGAAAACATGTTTGGTGATATTTTAAGTGACGAAGCTTCTGTTTTGTCTGGCTCACTGGGCATGCTTCCTTCGGCGAGTTTTGCGGAAAATGGACCTTCGCTTTATGAGCCGATTCACGGATCTGCGCCTGATATTGCGGGTCAAAACGTAGCAAACCCAATTTCGATGATTTTATCAGTTGCGATGATGTTAAGGGAATCTTTCCACTTGGAAGCTGAGGCGCACGCACTGGAAACCGCTGTAAATGATACCTTAATAGCCGGGTTTTTCACAAAAGACTTAAAAGGCGAAACGAGTACGACGGCCTTTACGGCAGAAGTTCAAAAACGGATTAAAGGAGGCGTTACACATGGGTAAGACGCTATTTGATAAATTGTGGGACCGTCATGTGATTTACGGGGAAGTTGGTGAACCGCAGTTATTATATGTTGATTTGCATCTCATCCATGAAGTGACTTCTCCGCAGGCGTTTGAAGGGCTTCGCATGGGAAATCGTCCAGTAAGACGGCCAGATAAGACGTTTGCGACGATGGATCACAACGTTCCGACTGAAGATATTTTTAACATTCAAGACTTAGTAGCGAAAAAACAAATTGAAGCTTTGCAAAAAAACTGTCGCGATTTTGGTGTCACACTTGCCGATGTAGGTTCTGACCGACAAGGAATTGTGCACATGGTGGGCCCTGAAACGGGGCTGACACAACCTGGGAAAGTCATTGTATGCGGTGACTCGCATACGGCGACACACGGGGCCTTTGGCGCGATTGGTTTTGGGATTGGTTCAAGTGAAGTGGAACATGTTTTTGCGACGCAAACCATTTGGCAGCAGAAACCGAAGTCGATGGGCATTGAAATTACGGGCGAGCTGCAACCAGGCGTTTATGCGAAGGATATTATTTTGCATTTAATTGCCACTTATGGCGTTGCTTTTGGAACGGGATATGCCATTGAATATTTCGGCGATACGATATCGAAGCTCACGATGGAAGAACGTATGACCATTTGCAATATGGCAATTGAAGGTGGCGCAAAAATGGGCATGATGGCGCCAGATCAAACGACATTTGACTATGTTCGCGGACGTGAATATGCACCGCAAGATATGGAAGCGGCCATTACAGATTGGCAGACGCTGAAAACAGACGACGACGCTACTTATGATTTGCATCTTCAAGTTGACGTTTCCACTCTCGAACCTTACGTCACATGGGGAACGAATCCTGAAATGGGCGTGCCGATTTCCCAGCCGTTCCCAGCGATTCAAAATATTAACGATGAGCGTGCCTACACTTACATGGGACTTACTCCTGGCGCACGCGCCGAAGATATTGAGCTCGGATACGTCTTTATCGGTTCGTGCACGAACGCACGGATTTCTGATCTTGAGGAAGCGGCTAAAATCATTGCGGGGAAAAAAGTTAAACCGGGGATTCGCGCACTCGTCGTCCCGGGTTCGCGCAAAGTCCGTTTTGAAGCAGAAAAGCGTGGTTTAGATGAGGTGTTTAAGGCGGCCGGATTTGAGTGGCGCGAGCCTGGTTGCTCAATGTGTCTTGGGATGAATCCCGACCAAGTGCCAGATGGTGTGCACTGCGCCTCGACGTCCAACCGTAATTTTGAAGGACGACAAGGGAAAGGTGCTAGAACGCATCTCGTCTCCCCTGCTATGGCCGCGGCGGCAGCTATTCACGGCAAATTTATTGATGTTCGAAAGGAGGCTGTTCTTAGTGGAAGCTATTCAAATTCATAAAGGGCAAACGGTGGCGCTCATGAATGATAACATCGACACCGACCAAATTATTCCAAAGACCTTTTTAAAACGAATTGAAAAAACGGGATTTGGTGAATTTCTGTTTGACGAGTGGCGCTATTTGCCAAATCGTAAGCCAAATCCTGAATTCCCGCTTAATGCGGCTGACAGACAAAACGCGACGATTCTAGTAACTGGCGACAATTTTGGTTGCGGCTCGTCGCGCGAACATGCCGCTTGGGCGCTACTTGATTACGGCTTCCGGGTCATCATTGCCGGTGGCTACAGCGACATTTTTTACATGAACTGCACAAAAAACGGAGTCCTCCCCATTGTGTTGCCTGCTCTGGCACGCGAGAAACTGTCCAAAATTTCCTCCGAAGAAGAAATCGTTATTGACTTGCCAAATCAAGAGGTGCGAAGCTCTGTCGGTCAATTTTCATTCACGATTGACCCCACTTGGAAAGAAAAGTTTTTGAACGGACTCGACGATATCGCGATTACGCTCGAACATTTAGATGCCATTTTGGCGTATGAAGAAAAAATCGAAACCAAATAGAAAGGTTGTGAAAAAATGGAACTGGCTGATGTACTCGTATCAAAATCCGATGTTTTAAAAGCATATGAGGTGTTAAAATCCATCGTAAAACGGACTCCGCTCGAACTAGATCCGTATCTCTCGCACAAATACGACTGCCAAGTTTTCCTTAAACGCGAAGATTTGCAATGGGTCCGCTCCTTTAAACTCCGCGGTGCCTACTATGCCATTCACCGCTTAGGCGAAGCCGAACGCGCAAAAGGCGTCACATGCGCAAGCGCTGGCAATCACGCACAAGGCGTTGCTTATACATGTCAAAAATTGGGGGTAAAAGCAGCCATTTTCATGCCCACAACTACGCCAAATCAGAAGGTCTCGCAAGTAAAATTTTTCGGTGGTGAGTTTGTCGACGTCATTTTAACAGGCGACACATTCGACGCATCTGCTGAATCTGCCAAAGCTTATTCAAAGGAGCATGAAACTACTTTCATCGCGCCGTTTGATGATCTTGATATCATTGCAGGCCAAGGCACGCTTGCTGTTGAAGCCTTTTATGACCTCGAAGCGGCTGGGGCAAAAGCCGATTACGTTTTCGCAGCAATTGGCGGTGGCGGCTTAATTAGTGGCATTTCGAGTTTCATGAAAGAAGCTAGCCCACATACGAAAATAATTGGCGTTGAGCCAAGCGGTGCACCTTCGATGGCTGCTGCCCTTGAAGCCGGCAAAACGGTCAATCTCCCCCAAATCGACAAGTTTGTAGACGGGGCGGCTGTGAAGCAAGTCGGTGAACTCACCTTTAAACATGCCGAGAAGTTTATAGATGGTTGTATTTCAGTCCCAGAAGGCGAAGTTTGCCAGACGATTCTTGAGATGTACACAAAGCAAGCGATTGTGGCGGAACCAGCTGGAGCCCTGTCTGTTGCGGCGCTTGAACACTATAAAGAAGAAATTAAAGGGAAAACGGTCGTCTGCGTGGTGAGCGGTGGTAATAATGACATCAATCGCATGCAGGAAATCGAGGAGCGCTCCCTTCTGTTCCAAGGTTTAAAGCATTACTTTATCGTAAATTTCCCGCAACGCCCTGGTGCGCTAAAGGAATTTGTTGGTGAGGTGCTCGGACCGCATGATGACATTACTAAATTTGAATACACGAAAAAAGTCAATCGTGGCAACGGGCCTGTTATCATTGGCGTGCTACTAAGTTATAAAGAAGACTATCCCGCGCTGCTCGAGCGAATGGAAATCTTTGACCCAAGTTTCATTCCGATTAATGACAATCAAACTTTATATACTCTTTTGGTTTAAAAAAAAAGCGTTTGGGGGTGCCCCAAACGCTTTTCATTATTCCGTGATAATTTTATGCACCAGTTTCGGCGCTTCCGCCTGACTAGAAATGCGGATATTCTCATAAATTTTCTCTGTGACACCCGCCACATCTTCCTTATTGCTGAAAATGGTTACGAGAGAGTCGCCTGCTTGAACGGCATCGCCAACTTTTTTGCGTAACATCAGTCCAACCGCTAGATCAATTTCATCTTCTTTCGTTGCACGCCCGGCACCTAGAATCATTGCGGCCACACCAATTTCGTCTGCTACAATTTCGCTCACAAAACCACTTTTTTTAGCAGGTACTTCAATTTTATATGTAGCTTGTGGCAATTTTTCTGGCGAATCTACAATGCTTGCATCGCCACCTTGGTTTTCTAAAAACTGTTTAAATTTCTGAAGCGCCTGTCCATTTTTCATAACAGCAAGCAATTTTTCGCGCGCCTCTTCTAAACTTTCTGCCTGCTTCGCTAACACTACCATTTGACTGCCTAGCACTAAAACAAGTTCCGTCAAATCAGCTGGACCTTCCCCTTTTAGCGTATCAATCGCTTCCTTCACTTCAAGCGCATTCCCAATTGCGTAGCCTAGCGGTTGCGACATATCAGAAATAACGGCCATCGTATTGCGACCAACACTGTTCCCAATGCGCACCATCGCCCGCGCCAAGTTTTCAGCATCTTCATCGGTTTTCATAAACGCACCCGCGCCAGTTTTCACATCCAAACAAATCGCGTCCGCACCTGCGGCAATTTTTTTACTCATAATTGAACTCGCAATAAGCGGAATAGAATCCACCGTACCCGTTACATCACGAAGAGCGTACAGTTTTTTATCGGCGGGTGTTAAGTTGCCAGACTGTCCAATGACAGCCACCTTATCGCGGTTCACAAGCTCAATGAAGTCATCTTTCGTAATCTCGACATGAAATCCTTCCACCGCTTCTAATTTGTCAATCGTGCCCCCTGTGTGCCCTAAACCTCGCCCAGACATTTTCGCAACCGGAACACCTAAAGCCGCAACAAGCGGAGCTAAAACGAGTGTTGTCGTATCCCCTACACCACCTGTGGAGTGTTTATCTACTTTTATTCCGTGAATGGCCGACAAATCAATTGTTTCACCTGAATTCACCATCGCCATCGTCATATCCGCGCGCTCGTTATCTGTCATATCTTCAAAATAAATCGCCATGAGTAGTGCACTCACTTGATAATCAGGAATTTTTCCTTTCGTATATCCCTCAATAAAAAAATTAATTTCAGCCGTCGTAAGTTCGTGCCCGTCCCTTTTCTTGGAAATAATATCCACCATTCTCACGCTAACCACTCCTTATTTGGTATCGGTTACATTTTTAGTAAACCGTTTTACTTTTGACTAAAACTATCAGATGTTTTCACTATACTTGAGGCTACCAAGTTCTGTCAAATCTTTTTTGTGCTGCCTCGCTCAATCAACTTTAAATCGAGTAAACGATTTTTCATTTTTTCTTCTGGGCAAGCAATTTTTTGCAAGAGAAATTCGGCTGCAATCGCGCCAATTTCATAGATAGGCTGGCGAATGGTTGTAAGTGGCGGCGTCATGAATTCCGAAAGTTCGATATCATCAAAGCCAATGACCGATAAATCCTCTGGAATTTTAATCCCCTTATCAAAAAGAAAGCGATAAAGTCCGACAGCCATTAAATCATTCGTTGCGAACACGCCTGTTACACCGCCTGCAAGCAACTTATCCCCAGCTTTAAATCCGCCGTCCATCGTCTGATCCCCGCTAGCAATCCAGTCTTCTGGTACGGTTATGCCCGCATCTTTCATACATGCCAAATAGCCTTCATAACGCTCAAATACGTTGTAAAATGAGTTGTCCGAAATAATAATCCCGATTTTTTCGTGACCAAGTTCAAGTAAATGTTTGGTCGCCATATAACCGCCCTCATAGTCATCAACAGCAATTCGTCCTTCTTTTTGTTCATTTCGTTGTCGATCGAGTAAAATATACGGTTTCTTTTTTTCACGCATACGTTCGAATACTTTGGAAGCTAAAATATTTGGGCTGGCAATAATAAGTCCATCTACAGCGCGGTGTAGTAGTTCCTCCACATATCTATCTTCGCGCTCTTTATCATTGGAAGAGTTGCAAAGCATAATCATGTAATCATGTTGATTTAAATAGTCTTCTGCCCCTTTGACCATTTGCGAAAAAAAAGCATCCGTCACTTCTGGTACAACCATGCCAATTGTATTCGTATGATTCGTGACCATATTTTTAGCAAAAAAATTCGGTTTATACGCCATATCTTTTGCTGCTTTTAACACGCGATTTTTAGTTACCTCGCTAAACCTGTCCCCTTTTCCGTTTAAGATTTGCGAAATGGCCGTAATCGAAACACCCGTTTTCTCCGCAATCTCCCGAATCGTTACACTCATGCCGTTCCCCCGCTTCCTTCAACGCTCCTCTTCATCATACACTAAAGCGACAATCGTTGCAACGCTAGCAATGTAAACGCATACTATTTTATTTTATAAAAAAGAAGCATGCCCGCATGCTTCCTCAAGTTATCCTAATAATCTGATGTACTCGTGCCGCCAGAAACAATAGCAACTCCCGCACTAGCGCCAATTCGTGTCGCACCTGCTTCAATCATCGCAAGAACATCTTCTTTTGTGCGTATGCCACCAGATGCTTTTACCCCAATATTCGGTCCAACTGTTTTGCGCATTAAAGTAATATCAGCTGCAGTCGCACCGCCTGTTGAAAAGCCTGTTGAAGTTTTTACGAAATCAGCTCCCGCTTTTACAGCTAGCTCACATGCACGCACTTTTTCATCGTCAGTTAATAAACATGTTTCAATAATCACTTTAACGAGTGTCCCATTCGCTGCATCTACAACGGCTTTAATATCAGCAAGAACTGCGTCATCGTTACCGTCTTTTAGTTCGCCAATATTAATAACCATATCTACTTCCGTCGCGCCGTTTTGGATAGCATCTTTCGTTTCAAAAGCTTTTACTTCTGCAGTGTTTGCCCCGAGCGGAAAACCAATAACCGTACAAACATCTACATCCGTTCCTGAAAGTGCTTCGCTTGCTAATTTTACCCATGTTGGATTGACGCAAACAGAAGCAAATTGATACTCTTTCGCTTCACTTGTTAGCTTTAAAATTGCCTCTTTGCTTGTTTCAGGTTTTAAAGCAGTGTGATCAATCATCTTCGCAATGTCCATTATTCAAAACTCCTTCGATACGTGATATCTGTATCTTAACCTAGTTTTCACTGAAATACAACGGAATAAAAAAATCTAGCAAATATTTTTATTTGCTAGATTTTTGGCTTGGTCAAACTGAAAATTATAATTTAGTTACGTTTTCAGCTTGTGGGCCACGTTGGCCTTCAACAACTTCAAATTCAACTTCTTGACCTTCGTCTAAAGTTTTGAATCCGTCGCCTTGGATAGCGCTGAAGTGTACGAATACATCGTCTCCGCCTTCAACTTCGATAAATCCAAAACCTTTTTCACTGTTGAACCATTTTACTTTACCTGTTTGCATATTTCACAAACCTCCAAAAATTTACTAATATGGCCTTTCTCAAAAAAAACAAACTGGTTCGAGCTAAACAACAAACAACCGAGTGCTTTTTTAAAAAAAATTCACATATTATAAAAAGTATTCAAATGACAAGGCGAATACCCTTTATAACATGTGAATAGTTCTCATCATTACTTCATGATACAACTTGCTTATTTTCTTATCAATATATTTATATTACATCGTTCTACTCTAAAATGCAAGTAAAAAGTAAGGCGTTTACATGATTGAAAATTCCAACCCTTTTATAAAACTTAATAAAAAAAGTGAAGCTTTCAGCATCTTTTCTGAAAAACTTCACTTCAATTTGTTTGCTTATTCTACAACACTTTTATCGTTAAGACGCCATTTTTTTAACATATCATGAAGTGGCTTGCGAACTAAGAAATAAACACCTGTCGAAAGGAAAATCGATGCCATTCCGAATAAGAAACCTCCCAATACGTCTGTCGGGAAATGAACGCCTAAGTAAACACGAGAATACATCACATAGCAAATGATAAATAGTCCTACTACACCTACAACAATTTTCAGCCACATTTGACGCACCGTGAAAATCAAAAATAGTGCTGCTAATCCATAAAACACGCTTGTTGCCGTCACATGCCCACTTGGGTAACTATAGCCAGTTTCAGAAATCAACCAATTTACTGAATCTGGGCGAGTGCGTTCAACTAAGTTTTTGAACAGTAAATTCAAAACGACTCCGCAAAGTAAAACTGTTCCACCGAACCATAGTCCAACTACAAATTTTCTCAAAATAAATAAGACAATCACGACGATAATCGTCATCACTATGATGTATTCAGCAGAACCAAAATGGGTCAGGAATTCAACCATGTTTGTCGTGCTCGGTTTAATGTTTCCTTCCCTAATACGTTCAATCCACATTAAATCAAATTTCGCAACCCATCTTTGTTCCGATGCCACACTCATAAGTTCAATCAAAAATAGTAAAAGAGCAAATCCTCCTATGACAAAAAGTGGCAAAGCTTTCTTTCGATTTGTATTCATAAATTCTCTCCTTATTTTGTATCATTTAAAAATTGTTCCACTTCACGAACCATCTTTAGATAATTTTCCTGCTCACCCGTTTCAGAAAAAGCGGTAACTTCAAAACCATTATCACTCAACTCAAAAGTCCCAAAAGCCGTAAATGTCGCATTTCCGATAAGTTGGATGGATTTTTCATCCGCCTTCACACGAACACGTCCACCATCATTATAAACGTCAAGCACCTCATCCAGTTTATCATGGTCGATGAGTTTTTTAATCAGACTAGAGGCCGACATCGCCGTTCCACATGCATTAGTGAAGCCTACTCCTCGCTCATACGTGCGCACAAAAATCTTTTCCGGCGTAAGCTTACGAACAAAACTAACATTGACACCGTCCGGAAAATAGGGATTTTCCCCGTTCAAATAATGCGAGAGCTCCTCCTGCTTACTCGATTCCAAAACGGCCTGACTAGTAAACGTAATCAAGTGCGGATTCGGCACCGCCACCGCAGAAAAAGTCAGTTCGTCATCAAATTCAGGGATTTTTTCATTCAAAAGTTCTTTTTTCTCGTAGTTAAAAGGGAGGCTTCCTAAGTCAAACAAAACGGGTGAAATTTCGACTTGATAGGTTGGAATGTCATAGCCGAGCGATTCATTTTTCTGAACCAAAAGATCCGCTTTCATCGTTTCAACTTTCGCCTCGTTTAAGTTTGCCTTCTCAAGCAAATAACGCGCGACCGTCCGAAGACCATTCCCACACATCGAAGCTTCCGAGCCATCCGCGTTAAAAACACGCATTTTCCCAATTGTACCCGCACGCCCAGTACTCACAAATAAAATTCCGTCAGCACCACGTAGTGCATTATCGCGCGCACAAATTAAAAGCGCCAAATTAGTTCGTCTTTCATCAGACCAATTTTCGATGTCATTTAAACGTTCATCGATGATAAAAAAGTCGTTTTGTGAGCCATGAACTTTAATAAACTCTATTTTCATTGCGTCAAAACTCCTCTCACTTTTTTATTAAGGAAAAGGGAGGTCGCTAGTAACGCCCTCCTCTACTCCTTTAATAGTTTTCCGTTACAATTGTCGCACAACGTCCGCAAAGCGTTGGATGAAGCGCATCTACGCCAACATCTTTTTTCACAACGCGGCAACGTTCACATGTTTCGCCTTCTGCTACTGTGATTTCTACGGCAACATGTTCACCTTTTACGGCTTGTTCATTCGCTTTTTCTAAACCAACGACCAGTTCGAAATCCGATACAATAAAGAGCTGCGCAAAGTCACCTTGTAAGGAGTTAAATAGTTGTTCACCTTCTGCATCAACGTAAAGCGTTACTTTCGCTAGCATGGACTTCCCAATTAGTTTCTCATTTCGCGCTTCTTCAAGTGCTTTTTGGACGTCATCACGCACACGGAGGAATGCATCCCATTTTGTTACTAAATCAGCAGTATCTGCGTAATTTTGAACTTCTGGAAGATCTTCTAAGTGAATGCTAGACGATTGTTCCCCGTTTAAATGGTACCACACTTCATCTGATGTATGTGGTAAAATTGGCGCCAGTAGTTTAGCCAGAGAAGAAGCGGCTTCGTAAAAGACTGTTTGCATTGCACGACGATCCGAGCTATTTGCCGCTTCGATGTATACGACATCTTTCGCGAAATCCATGTAGAACTGGCTTAGCATAACCGTACAGAAGTTATTGATTTGATGATAAATCGTCGAGAATTCGAACTTTTCATAGCCATTACGGACATTTTGCGTAAGCTCATTCAGTTTCACAAGCATAAATTGGTCCACTTCACGAAGATCCTGAAAAGCTACTTTATCAGTTTCAGGGTTAAAATCGCTCACGTTTCCAAGTAAGAAACGCATCGTATTACGGATCTTACGATAAACTTCCGACACTTGTTTTAAGATGTCATCACTAATCCGCACATCTGCTTGATAGTCAACGGACGCCACCCAAAGGCGAACAATATCCGCACCAAGCTGATTAATGACTTTACCCGGTAAAATCGTATTTCCAAGCGACTTACTCATTTTCCGACCTTCGCCGTCAAGCGCAAAACCATGGCTAAGTACATTGCGATAAGGCGCAGCACCCGTCATAGCAACCGCCGTAGTTAAGGAAGAGTTAAACCAACCACGATACTGGTCGGAACCTTCCATGTAGAGGTCAGCCGGACGCGAAAGTTCTGGTCGACTCGCTAAAACAGCTTGATGACTTGAACCAGAATCAAACCAAACGTCCATAATATCCGTTTCTTTTGTAAATTCGCCGTTTGGACTTGATGGATGCGTAAAACCTTCAGGCAATAAATCCTTCGCTTCGCGTTCAAACCAAACATTCGAACCATGCTCTCGGAATAAATCGGAGACGTGCTTAATCGTTTCATCCGTGATGATGGGTTCCCCGTTTTCACCATAGAAAATTGGAAGCGGAACCCCCCATGCGCGCTGACGCGAAATAACCCAATCGCCGCGGTCACGAACCATATTGTACAGGCGCGTTTCACCCCACGAAGGCGTCCACGTTACATCTTGAACGGCATCTAAAAGTTCACCGCGGAATTTATTAATCGAAGCAAACCATTGCGGAGTTGCTCGGAATATAACCGGCTTTTTCGTACGCCAATCATGCGGATAACTATGCGTAATGAATTCCATTTTAAGAAGCGCGCCCACTTCTTTTAATTTTTCCGTCACCAATTTGTTGGCATCATCATAAAACAGCCCTTCAAATCCGGGTGCCTCATCTGTAAATACCCCGCGCGAATCAAGTGGAGCTAACACCTCAAGCTCATATTTTTGCCCCACAATAAAGTCATCTTCCCCGTGCCCAGGCGCGGTATGAACTGCCCCAGTACCAGCGTCTGCTGTCGCGTGCTCGCCGTTAATAACAAGCGAATCGCGGTCATAGAATGGATGTTTCGCCACAACGCGGTCAAGTTCAACGCCGCGAATTGTTTTTTCAATGGTTACATCCGTCCAATCAAGTTGCTCTTTTAAGGAATCTACAAGTGCTGCTGCAACCACATATTTTTGCCCGCCAGTGTTCACAACCGCGTAGTCTAAATCTGGGTTTACCGTAATCGCCATATTAGCCGGAATCGTCCACGGTGTTGTTGTCCAAATGATAATTTTTGTGTCATTATCTAAGACACCTTTTCCATCTTTAACATCAAAAGCCACATAAATGGAGGCAGATGTTTTATCCTGATATTCGATTTCTGCTTCTGCTAGTGCGGATTCGCTTGAAGGCGACCAGTAGACCGGTTTTTTACCTTTGTAAATATAACCTTTTTTCGCCATATCGCCAAAAACTTTAATTTGCTCTGCTTCATATTCCGGTTTTAGCGTAATGTATGGATTATCAAAATCACCGCTAATCCCAAGGCGTTTAAAGCCTGTGCGCTGAATATCAACTTGCTTATACGCGTACTCTTCACAAAGTTTACGGAACTCTGCAACCGTCATTTCTTTACGTTTAACCCCTTTTTTGGTTAAAGCTTGCTCAATCGGCAAACCATGTGTATCCCAACCAGGTACGTACGGTGAGCGGAATCCAGCCATAGATTTGTACCGCACAATGAAGTCCTTAATCGTTTTATTCATGGCGTGTCCCATGTGAAGTTCCCCGTTCGCATACGGCGGTCCATCATGCAAAATATAAGTCGGACGTCCAGCATTTTTTTCTTGAATTTTATGGTAAAGATTTTCACTCTCCCATTTTGCTTGCCATTCTGGCTCCTTATTTGGTAAATTTCCTCGCATCGGGAAAGCTGTTTTTGGCATTAATAATGTGTCTTTGTATTCCATTTTTATTTGGCTCCTTTAAGATTTGTATATTTTTTGTGGATCAACGCAGGGCTTTGCCCAGCCTTGTATTGGAACTCTAAACGCTGATGCGTTAAGAGTTTTGTGGATCAACGCAGGGCTTCGCCCAGCCTTGTATTGGAACTCTAAACGCTGAAGCGTTAAGAGTTCCAACAAAAAATCTCCTCCCTCAAAAAAGGGACGAGATTATCGCGTTACCACCCTTGTTGACAGGAATTTAATTTCTTGCCCACTCGTTCCAATAACGCTTGGCGGCGCTAGTTCTTACTGGATTCGGAACTAGAGATTCCAGAGTGATTTCTATTTTCCGTCCAATTTCAGTCTCACACCGTCACTGAATCGCTTGGATTGGGTTAGAAAAATATACTTGTCTCTTTCAACATCTATTTAGTCAATATTTTCTTCTGAATCGGCATCTTGTACTTCTTTGATGGATTTTAATTCTGTTGCGTCAACATCATATTCCATCATTTGTTGCCAATCGTCACTTTGGATTAAATCCATTTGTGCTTCTACAAGTAGGCGAAGTCTTTCGCGGAAAACTTTGGATTGGCGTTTTAAATCTTCAATTTCAATCGCAATTTTACGTGCTTTTGAAAGAGAGTCAGCTAAAATTCGGTCTGCGTTTTTCTCTGCTTCACGAATGATTAATTTTGCTTCTTTTTCAGCAGATAGTTTCACTTCTTCGGCAGCTGTTTGCGCAACGATAAGTGACTTATTTAAGGTTTCTTCAATGTTTGTAAAATGACCTAAACGCTCTTCGTTGTTGCTAAGCGAATCCTCCATACGTTTCTTTTCTTTAATTACTTGCTCATAATCTTTGATGATTTGATCAAGAAAATCATTGACTTCATCTTCATCGTAACCTCTAAAACCACGGGTAAATTCTTTATTATGTATGTCCAGTGGTGATAATGGCATAGCTAACACCTCCATGCAAATTATAAAAACAGTTTTTAATTTTTTCTTTTAAATAGCTTTTCTGTAAAAATAGCCTAATATAAATTACATTTTACCATAAAGACCTTCGTTTTCATAGTTTTGTGTCAAATTTATTGAACTAGTATGCCTAAACGTCCTAACGCTTCAATAGCTTCATCTAATTGTTCGTCTGTATCTGCTTCAATTGTATGCAAATGAATACCATTAGTTAGCCCTGAAAGCATCATTGCGTTTGTTGCTCCGAGACGCCTAATAAATTTTTCAACATCAAAACGGTTGTTTAAATGTAACGACGCAACGATTTCTCCGTAAATGGGGTGTTCCACAATGACATCAATAATGGATACTCCATAATCAACAAGCGTGTTAAGTTCCTTTTCCGATTCTCGTTTCGTATGTTGACAAGCAATCACTCGCCTTGGCCGACTGCTCTCTGATACGTATAAATAGCCTTGTGGTGTAGAGATAACTGGTGAATTTGTTGCACGAAGAAGAGAAATATCTTGTACAATCACTTGGCGACTGACGTTTGTTCGTTTGGCTAGTTCTGCACCAGAAATTGGCTCGTCTGCTTCCATCAGCCATTTTGAAATCGATTTACGACGTTCCTCACCTAGCATTTTCTTCATTGGCACACCTCTTTAATTTTTATTTCAAAAAACCGATATCCATGCGAATTTTATCTTTTCTTGTTCGTCCATGTATATACAAAAGTTTAATTCGACCGTATCCGCGGACGGATAAGATGTCTGCTTCCTCACAATCAAAATCTGGATTCTCAACAACTTTCCAATTCACTTTAACAAGTCCTGCTTGAATCATTTGTTTCGCTTTTTGCCGTGATAAATGTAGGGCATTAGCTACCACACTATCTAAACGAAGACTTGGAACTGTAATCATTGTTTCTTCCCAGACTGGTTCAATTTGTAACGCCGCATCAAGCGGTAGCTTTTCAAGCGTAATATTGACTTTCCCGATTTTATCAAGTTGACTTGAAACATAATTTTCCATTTCTGAATCTACAAAAAATTGCCATTCCTCTTCTAAATTGACTATGTCACCAAAAATCTCCCTTTTTATTCCGAGTGACATAAGTGTTCCTAAAATCTTTTGATGCGAAAGCGTCGTGAATTTTACTGGGTAGCGAATATGGAAAAGCGCGATGTTAAAATCATCTATTGTTGGTGTGTAATAATCTGGATAGATGAGTGCTCTTTTCCGTTCTGTAACAGGCGTTCCGCCGAAAAACTTCACTTCAATATTTTCATAACTGCCCACTATCGTTTGTACGATAAAACGTTGTCGTGGATCTAAAAAGTCGGTTAGTTTCGGCGTATATTCATCTGTTACTTGCATCGTAATTTCTAATATTTGGTCAATAAAAGCATGTTCTTCCCCGCGAAAATGTTGATAAATCCCTTCCATTCGTACTCTCTCCTCTTTTTTAAACGCATATACATTTCATTATACCATGGATTTATAACGAACAAAAAAAGCCATGCCTAAGCATAGCTTTAAAATAACAATGGTAATACATATTTATAAATTAAATTTGTTAACACCGACATTGCAAATTGGAATGCAATAAAGGCAACAAGTGATGAGATGTCAAAAATACCAATTGGCGGTATAATCCTTCTAAACGGTTCTAAGATTGGTTCAAAGATTTTTCCTAGAAAACGTCCGATTTTAGATTCACGCGCTCCTGGGAACCAGCTCATCAAAAAGTAAACAAACATTAAAGTTGGCAAATAGCGAATGATAAACAAGATTACTTGCACAACTTGATATAAAAACAGTTCCAAAAAGAGTCCACCTCTCTAGTTACTTACATGAAGTCTTGTTCTTCTAACATTTCGGAAATAGATCCATCTACGTCCACATTTTCAGGTGTACATAAGAAAATATTATTTCCAATGCGCTGAATATCTCCGCCAAGAGCATATACAGTCCCACTTAAAAAGTCTACAATCCGAATCGCCTGATCATGGCTAATTCGTTGTAAGTTTACAACTAGTGTTTTATATTCTTTTAAGTAATCCGAAAGTTCTTGTGCTTCTGCATAAACACGAGGTTCAGCTAACACTACTTGACTAGAAAATTGCGCACCTTGCATACTTACCACCTTGTTGTTTTCAGATTCTTCCACTGCTCGGAATTTATTCTTAGCTGCTTTTTTTTGTACCATTGGTTCAGGCTCCTGTACTTTTTTTGATGTTGGTTCTTCGTAGTATTCTTCTCCATCTTCATCTAAAAAGAAAAAAGATTTAAATTTGTTTGAAAGTCCCATGATTTTTTGCACCTCCGTAATTAGTCGTTCACCAAAGCTCTACCTACTCGAATATGTGTAGCACCTTCTTCTATCGCAATCATGTAGTCATTCGTCATTCCCATCGATAGTTCCTTACATGGTACACGGTTTAAACCGAGCTTTTGAATGTCTAGTTGCAACTGCTTTAATTCGTGAAATACTTGATGTAACTCACTCACATCTTCCGTAAGTGGTGCCATAGTCATTAAACCAATAATTTCAATATTCTTAAAATCCGTCTCTTTCAAGAAACGAACAGCTGCTTCCCTAGTAAAGCCATGTTTTGCTTCTTCACCAGAAATATTAATTTGCAAGAAGCAAGGTGATGATTTTGTTGTACGTTTTTCAATTTCTTTTGCTAAACTAGGGCGGTCTACAGAATGAATGATGTCCACTTTATCCACTATGTCACGCACTTTTCGCGTTTGCAAGGAACCGATGAAATGCCAGACAATATCGGGCAAATCCTGTAAGGCCTCAAATTTTTCTAAAAAAACGTCCGCCCGGTTTTCACCAAAATTCCGTAAACCTAACTCGTATAGCTCTCGTATTCCAGCCACATCGATTGTTTTCGTGACTGCCACCAGATGGACATCATTAGTACGTCCAACTTTTTGGCAGGCTGCTTCAATATTTGATTCAATGTGACTAAGATTGTCTTTTTTCGTCATGATTACCTACACCTTTTTATGTGGATTCCCACTTTATCCGCGGTTTAAACGAAATTAGCTTCTGCGATTTCGATTGCGAATGAAGGCTGGCACATCAACATCGCCGTTATTCGTTTCCACAGCTTGTTTAGGTTCCGCAACTTGCGGTTCCTCATGCTTCACTTCTTGTGTTTCATTGGCTGCATAGTTTGGACGATTTACTTGAATTTGTTGCCCGGCAGCTGGACGACGGTTTTTCATCTCCGCTTGTTTCGCTTCATCAAATCCTGTCGCAATTACAGTCACAATAAGTTCATCTTTTAATTCATCATTGATGACTGAACCAAAAATCATATTGACTTCTGGATCAGATGCGCTTGATACAATTTCAGCTGCTTCTTGAACTTCATACAAGCTTAAGTTTGAGCCACCTGTGATATTCATTAGCACACCTTTTGCTCCATCAATTGATGTTTCAAGAAGTGGAGATGAAATTGCTTTTTTAGCGGCGTCTGCGGCACGATTTTCACCTGTCGCGATACCAATTCCCATGAGGGCAGATCCGCGGTTTGTCATGATGGTTTTTACGTCAGCGAAGTCTAAATTGATTAGCCCTGGGACAGCAATTAAATCCGAAATACCTTGAACGCCTTGTCGTAAAACATTATCAGCTTCACGGAAAGCTTCAAGCATTGGGGTGTTTTTATCTACAATCTGCAAGAGGCGATCATTTGGGATAACGATAAGTGTGTCTACCGCTTCTTTCATCGCTTCAGTTCCAGCTACAGCTTGCTTCGAACGTTTTGGTCCTTCAAAGCCAAACGGACGAGTCACAACACCGACAGTAAGAGCGCCCATTTCTTTTGCAATTTGTGCAATAACAGGGGCTGCTCCTGTTCCTGTCCCGCCGCCCATTCCAGCAGTGACGAAAACCATATCCGAGCCTTTTAATGCTTCTTCAATCATTTCGCGACTTTCTTCCGCAGCTTTTTTCCCGATGTCAGGAACAGCTCCGGCTCCTAGTCCACGCGTTAGCTTTGTGCCAATTTGTAATTTAATTTCTGATTTTGCTAAATTAAGCGCTTGAGCGTCAGTATTCACAGCAATAAATTCAACACCTTGAACACCGTGTTCAATCATGCGGTTAACAGCGTTATTTCCGCCACCACCGACACCAATGACTTTAATCGTCGCCAAGCTCTCAGAATTTGTATCAAACTCTAACATATTTTTGCCTCCTAGTTTCACGATTTCCGATATATTTTATTCGAAAAAGGCTCCAAAAAAGTTTTTCATTTTCGTTGTTACCTTTTCATCTTCTGTTTTCTTTCGCTTCGGCTGTTTCGTAGCTCTTGCTTGCGTTTTTTCCTCTACTTGCTCCTCTGTATCGCTGCTTAAATCTCGGCCATCAAACTCAGCTAAGTTATAAGCATACTGGATTAAACCGACCGCTGTCGTATAAGCAGGATCGCGTACACCGATATAATCTGGCATCGCGAGTCTAACGTGCCCACCTAGTGTTTTAGCCGCTAGTTCGAGGGAGCCAGGTATGCCAGAGCCGCCGCCAGTTAAGACAAATCCGCCCGGCAATTGGGTGAAACCAGCTTGTTTTAAGCCGTCTAGTGCGAGTAGGAAAATTTCTTCCATGCGAGCCTCGATGATGTCGGCGATTTCAACTTGCGTGAAATGTTGCTTCTGGTCAGAACCAATCACATCAATCGCAAAAATTTCGTCCGCTGAAGCTTCGTCATAAAAAGCGTAACCGTGCTCTAATTTAACCTTCTCCGCATTTGTCGTAGAAGTATTTAGACCAAGAGAAAGGTCTTTTGTGACATTATCTCCGCCAACTGGAATGACAAACGTATAAACTAATTTGCCATGTTCAAAGACGCTGACAGTCGTTGTGCCGGCACCGACATTAATTAATGTTGTGCCAAACTCCAAATCGTCTTCCGATAATGAAATTGCTGCTTCTGCTAAAGGTTGCAAGACGATTTCTGTAATTTCAAGTCCTGCTCGCTCCACACATCTCAGTGTATTATGTAAAATTGTTTTTGAGCCTGTTACAAGTGTTCCTTCCATTTCAAGTCGAACACCACTCATGCCGCGGGGATCTGTAATGCCATCAAAACCATCTACAACGAATTGTTCTGGAATTAAGCTAATGATTTCTCTTTCAGCAGTAAGCGGTATCACTTGCGCTGCATCCATCACATTCCATACGTCTTCAACAGTAATTTCAGGCTTGTCACTGCTTACGGCAACAATGCCACGCGCTTCTAAAAGCGCTACTTGACTCGCGACAATGCCAACAATGACTTGCGAAATTTCAACGCCAACCATGCGTTCAGCTTGACTAATTGCTTTTTTAATAGATTCAACGGCTTTATCGATATCAATAATAATACCTTTTTTAATTCCCTGTGCAGGAACATCTCCAACACCAATAATGTTAAGACGTTCGTTTGCCATTTCGGCAATAATGACCTTGATTTTGGATGAACCAATGTCAAGGCTCACATAAATTTCACTTTCTCCCATTTATCGGCACCTCCTTTTATTCATTCATATATTTTCCCAAAACGGGGTTGTTTTCTCTATCCTGTTTTCTATTGTTAGCTTCGAGTTCACTTATTTACAGTCTACACTAACAAAACATGTAATTAAAGCACAAAGAACAATTTTTGACTATTTTTTTGAATTTATTTTTTCAAAACTCAAAAAACGCGAACAAACGCTCGTAATCAAGCCTTAATTCTAATCTTTTTTCTGTTCTTCTGACTTTTTCGCTTCATTTTGTTTATAGTAACTTTCAAAATAGGCGCCTACTTCTAAATTAATGACACCTTTTTGTCCTTCTTGAAGCTGGGCTACAATAGACGGATAATAACTCATTTTTTCTGCAAAAGTAGGGATTGTTGCGGAAACTTGATTGCCGTCATTCATGTAAAGCACAATATGTTCGGCATCGCTTTTTTTAGGGTCTAAATGGACTTCTGAAATGGCTCGTATGACTTCTTCTGGCAATTGATTCATTTGCTCGACCATGTCTTTTAATACCGTTCCATTTTTAAAGCCGACATATAAAGCGCGGTTTCCAATTGGAAATTTTTGGGCATTATCATTTAGAATTTTGCCATTTTCTAAAATATCGTAGTACATGCCGTCTTTTTCCATATAGCCTACCGTTTTATATTCGGTAATTTTTAATTTTAAGTTGCGCAGTCCATCTTTTTCAACAACTGCCTTTTTAATGAGTTCTTGCTTCTCAAGTTGCTTTTCCACTTTGCTATTGTTAACAGCAATCACAAAATCGCTTGAGTCAACGCCACTTGCTTGTCTGATTTCATTCTCGGTCAATTGGCGATTTCCTGAAACATAGATTTGATCAACCTTGCTGAAAGGGGATAGAAAATAAAGGGTAATCAGGATTAAAACGGCAAAGAAGCCTACCAATATAGCGAGATGACGAATAAGTTTCTTCTTGCGATAACGTTTTAGTTCAGGAATTTTATTTTCGATTGAGATAATTTTTTTGTTGTCCGTCATATTCGCATCTCCTTTCTATTGTTTTCATCCCTTTTTTATTTAATTAGTTGCACAACCACATCAACAAGACGTTCTGCTGCGTCAGGTACTCCGAGCTCTTTAGCGGCGTAAGCCATTTTGTTTAACTTGGTTTCATCTACCATAATCGCATCGACTTTTTCCATTAAATTAGCTTGGGTTAATTCTTCTTGCGTAATGACGATACTGGCGCCATTTCTTTCTAAAGAACGAGCGTTATTCTCTTGGTGATTCGCCGTCACGTAAGGGCTCGGGATTAGAATACTTGGCAGTCCTAATGCTGTCAGCTCGGCAAGCGTCGTCGCGCCGGCTCTTGAGATGACGAGATTCACAGAGTTTAAAACAGCGGGCATATCATAGATAAAGGGTTGCACGCTAATGGTATTTGGTAAATCCATTGCGGCTAGCTTATCTTTTATTTTTTCGTAGTGCACTTCGCCAGTCACATAAAGGAGCTGGTAATCTTTTTCACACCACGCGGGTAAAATTTGCTCGACTGCCTCATTAATTGCTTTCGCTCCCCTACTTCCGCCAAATGCAAGCACAGTTTGTTTGGCAGAATCTAAGCCGTATGCCGAAAGAACAGCGGCGTCTTCTGTGCGGATGACTTCTGAGGCGCGCGGATTTCCGGTGAAAACAATTTTTTCAGAAGCAAAAGAATCGCTCACTTCTTCAAAACAGATTGCCACTTTATCCGCATACCGACTTAAAAACTTATTCGTCAGACCCGCGACACTATTTTGCTCATGTATGACAGTTGGAATGCCTAACTTTGCTGCCGCATACACGACAGGTCCGCAAACATAACCACCCGTACCAATTACACAATCTGGTTTAAAATCACGCAAAATTTCCTTTGAGCGCGTAACGCCCTTTAGAAAGCGTGTT
This sequence comes from Listeria goaensis, assembly GCF_900186125.1. GTDB lineage: Bacteria > Bacillota > Bacilli > Lactobacillales > Listeriaceae > Listeria > Listeria goaensis. Next base: position 74,407 of record NZ_FYBQ01000009.1, read on the forward strand.
ATCGTTTTGATATTTTCAAAAGAAAGCGAGCGTTTAAAACCAGTGATTTCAATAGCTTCAAACGGAATGTCTGCATGCTTCACAATATCAGATTCCAGCCCCTTTTCTGTACCAATGTATAGAAATTCGGCGTCTGGATATTCTTTTTTACATTCTCTTAGGAAAGCAAGCGCCGGATAAACATGGCCACCCGTACCGCCTCCGCTTAATACGATTCTCATTGTTCCACCTCATCTGTCAATTCTTGAATAGCATTCATATAGGCGTTGCCACGCACTTCAAACGTGCGGTACTGGTCCCAACTTGCACAGGCTGGCGAAAGCAAAATGACGTCGCCGGGTCTTGAAACCTTGAAGGCAACTGGAACGGCGTCCTCAACATTTTTCACGTAGTGGACATCAATCTCGACTTCTTTTGCAATGCGTGCCATTTTATTTGCTGTTTCGCCAAAGACAACAACGGCTTTAACATTTCTTAAAAATGGTTTTAATTCATCAAATTCATTGCCGCGATCAAGTCCGCCGGCAAGCAATATCACAGGCTGTTTAAACCCTTTAAGCGCGCTTTGAGTTGCAAGAATGTTCGTTGCTTTTGAATCATTATAAAATTTTCTGCCGAGTAGCTCAGTGACAAACTGCGTCCGGTGCTCCACACCTTTAAAGGTTTCAAGCACATGCATGAGGGCTTCATTCTGTACGCCAATCGTCTTCGCTACCGCAATAGAAGCGAGAATATTTTCCAAATTATGTTCGCCCGGAAGTAAAATATCATCGCGTTTCCCAATTTCTTCCTCGCCAAACATCAACATGCCGTTCTGCACATAAGCCCCTTCTGAAAGCCTTTGGGTGGTTGAAAACGGGATGATCTTAGCCGCCGTTTTTTTCGTTAAGTGGATAAGTTCTTCCTGGTCCCAATTGATGACTAAATAATCATCTGCGGTTTGATTTTTTTGGATTTTCCACTTGGCAGCCACATATTCCTCACGCGTATGATGATAATCAAGATGGGCTTCATAAATGTTTGTAATCACTGAAATTTGCGGACGGAATGTATCAATTCCCATCAATTGGAAAGAGGAAAGTTCCATCGTAATGTATTGGTCACTTGTTGCTTTTTCTGCCACTTCTGACGCGGGGAAACCGATATTCCCTGCAAGAAGCGACTTGTTTTTTTCCATTTCATTTAACATGTGATGAATAATGGTCGTTGTCGTTGTTTTACCATTCGTTCCCGTAATGCCAATGATAGGCGCATCTGAAATTTGGTAAGCAAGTTCAACTTCTGTTAAGATAGGCAATTTCAAGCGTTCTGCTTTTGCAATCATCGGGTTATTATATGGAATGCCTGGATTTTTCACAACCAGTTCAAAGCCTTCATCAAGTAATTCTGTTGGGTGGCTGCCGCAAATGACTTTGATTCCTTGTTCAAGTAAACCTTGTGCTTCTGGGTTCTCACTAAAAGGTAGTTTGTCGTTGACTGTTACGAATGCGCCCAATTTATGAAGTAAACTTGCTGCACTAACACCACTTCTGGCTAAACCAAGCACAAGTACTTTTTTGTGATGGTATTGACTAATATTTTTCATAAAAATTTCCCCCGTTTTTTAAATGCTTAGAAACGACCGAAAGCGCCAACTAAAACTGGTTTTTAAAACCGTTTAGAGACGCCTTATGCCGCAAATTGCGGCCTATATAATAACAAGTAGTACGGCTAAAATGCCCGCTACAAGTCCTACTGCCCAAAAAGTTAAAACAACGCGCCATTCGCGCCAGCCAACAAGCTCAAAATGATGATGAATTGGCGTCATTTTAAAAATTCGTTTTCCGCCTGTCGCTTTAAAATAGGCGACTTGTAACATGACAGACGCGGTTTCGATGACGAAGACGACACCGATTAAAAGGAGCAACCATTCGTGTTTTAAGAGAATCGAGACGGCTGCAAGTGCCCCGCCTAGCGCAAGGGAACCTGTATCACCCATAAATATTTTCGCTGGGTTTTTATTAAAAAGAAGAAAACCTAACATGCCGCCAACAACAGCAAAACAGAAAAGCGCTACTTCCATTTGGTTTTCGTAAATCGCGATAATCCCGAACGCGAGAAACGCGATGCTTGAAAGTCCTGAAACGAGCCCGTCTAAACCATCTGTTAAGTTGACCGCGTTTGAAAAGCCCACAAGCCAGAACAAAACAAACAGCAGGAAAAACCAGCCAATATTAATTTCTGTGCTTGTAAAGGGAATCGTTAATGTGTCTGGGTAACCGCTCAAATGGTAAATGATATAAAAGAGCAGCGAGATAGCTACTTGACCAAAAAACTTTTGTTTAGATGTTAAGCCAAGATTACGTTTTTGTACTACTTTAATATAATCATCGAGAAATCCTAGTGCCCCGAACAGTAGCGTCACTATCAAAATCAGCCATGTTGCAGATGTAAAATCTCCACTTATAACAGATAGAAGCACATAGCTAATTACAATAGCCGTTAAAAAGACTATCGCGCCCATCGTTGGAGTCCCGGATTTTTGCGCATGCAGTTTCGGGCCTTCCTCACGAATGCTTTGACCAAATTTTAGCTTCACTAAAAATGGGATAAATATTGGTACGAAGGCTACTGTTATGATAAAAGCAACCGCTAATGCTGTAATTAAAAAGTATAAAGACACAATTTTTTCTCTCCAATCTTTTTTTCCACTCTAAACTGTTACTATTGTATTAAAGTTTTTGTTTTTTTTCAATAGCTTCTCTAGCGACAACGCGGTCATCAAAATCATGTTTTTCTGTACCGATGATTTGATAATCTTCATGCCCTTTTCCCGCAATTAAAATCACATCGCCGGGTTCTGCTTCGTTTATAGCATATTCAATGGCTTCTTGGCGATTCACACGCACCTCATAAGACTGGCCTTCCACGCCTTTTAGCATGTCCGAAATAATCGACATTGGCTCTTCCGTACGTGGATTATCTGATGTAAAAACAGGATCGGTTGCATATTCTGCCGCGATTTTCGCCATTTTAGGACGCTTGCCTTTATCGCGATCTCCCCCACAACCGACTACAACAAAAATGCGTTTTTTGGCAAATTCAGAAACGGTTTGTAACACGTTCAAAAGTCCGTCTGGTGTGTGTGCGTAATCAACAATGACTGGGAAATCTTGTCCGGCATGGACTAACTCAAAACGACCGGCAACACCTTTTATCGTACAAATTGTTTTCATAATTTGTTGCAGCGGAATTCCGCTAATATAACAAGTTGCGATGGCCGCTAACACATTATAAATACTAAATTTACCAATCATTTGAATGTGAACCTTTTCGCGTCCTTCTGGAGAAAACAATTCGAAAGTGGAACCTTGACTCGTAATTTCAATATTTTGTGCTTGGAAATCTGCCGTTTTATCAATACCATATGTAATTACATGTGCAGCTGTTGCGGTTTTCATCGTGTCAAAAACCGCATCATCCACATTTAAAACCGCCATTTTCGGATGACTTTTCGAGTAACGATTGCCCAGTTGCGCAAAAAGAAGACTTTTCGCATAGGCATATTCTTCCATTGTTTTGTGATAATCTAAATGGTCTTGCGATAAATTCGTAAAGACCGCAACATCATAATCCGTGCCGTAAACACGTCCTTGCACAAGCGCGTGACTGGATACTTCCATGACCGCAGATGAGACGTCTCTTCTTTTCATCTCGGAAAAAACACGCTGTAAAGTCAGACTATCTGGCGTTGTATTTTTCGTTTCAACTGTTTGATTCGCAATGCGCATGTACATCGTACCAATTAATCCCGTTGTTTCGCCTGAATCGCGCAAAACCTGCTCCACCAAATGACTTACAGTTGTCTTGCCATTTGTGCCAGTGATGCCAATGAGACGCATCTTTTGACTCGGAGAACCATAAAAACAATCCGCAAGAAGCGCCATTCCACGTTTTGTATCCCGAATAAGGACAACCGGAATCGAAACGTCTACTGGCTTTTCAGCAATAATGGCTACCGCCCCGTTTTGTTCCGCAACTTGCGCAAATTGGTGTCCGTCTACAACTTCGCCATCAATACAAATAAAAAGCGTGCCTGCTTCGACTTCGCGACTATCTTGTGCAATTTTGGTGATTTCCATATTTAAATCCGCCTTCGACTCATAAAGCGGCAATATACTGAGCAACTCTTTTAACTTCAAAATGTCCATCTCCTTTAGCGACATTTTCCCGCACTTTGCTAAGAGAAAAAATATCCTTCTCTATCTTAGCAAAAAGCAAGAAGCATTTCCATAGGGTAAAATGAGTACATGTCTCAGACAAAAATGGCTTATTTGTCTAAGACACGTCTTCATTTATCTTGTAAGCAAGTCCCCAACACCCGCATTTTCTTGAATGTTCGTATCCTGCTTCAATTGGTCTTGATTCGTCTGATCACGGTTTTGATTAAAGGCATAAATTTCATTTGGTGCTTTCATCGTTAAGGTCACTTTCGAATTTTCATTTAAAATAGAACCTGCTGAAACGCTTTGCTTCGCTACATATCCGCTTCCATTATAGGTGAACGGGATACCTGTTATTTCGGAAACTTTTTGAGCATCATCGCGCGACCAATTTGTCATGTCTGGCATCGTCATATCGCCATCTGTCATGATGACAATTCTCTCGCCTTCCATCACTTTATTTGCCTGTTGCGGGATTTGTTGAACTACTTTTGAACCATTTCCGACAACAACAGGAACCAATTTGCTTTTCGTAATAGCGGCCTTAGCGTCTTCAACCGATTGTCCAGCATAATTTGGAACTGAAACTTTTTCCATCTTCGCTTCTTTCGCTGGCTTAATGTTCATATATTGCAAACTGTTTTTCATAACCGGATTAAACACTTCTGAAACGGCCTCACCACCAGTTTCGCTGCCCTCCAATTGCGGCTGTTGCATCGTAACATACATCACCAATTCTGGATCGTCTGCTGGTGCCATTCCCATGAAAGAGAAAATATAATTATCGCTTCCCGTCATGTATTTGCCCGTTTTCGGGTCAGCAATTTGAGAGGTTCCCGTTTTACCGGCAACCGAGTAGCCTGGAATCGCATATAATTTACCAGTTCCGTGTTCTCCGCTAACAACTTGCTGCAATTCTTCACGTGTTTTCTTAGCAGTTGCCTCACTAATTGGTGTTCCTGATACTTTCGTTTTCGTTTCGGTTACTTCATTTGTATTTGGATTGGTAATTTTTGAAACAATATAAGGCTGCTTCATTTTCCCATCACTTGCAATTGCTGAAGCTCCTTGAAGCATTTGCATCATGGATACGGTTGTCCCTTGACCGAAAACAGTTGTTACTTTTTCAACTGGATAGTTGTAGAGGATTTTCCCGCTTGCTTCATTTGGGAGCTGGATTCCGGTTTTTTGGCCAAAGCCGAACTTCGTCAAATATTCTTCAAACGTATCCGTCCCCATTTTATTCAAAAGAGTAGCAAACGCCACATTACTAGAGCGTTCAACGCCTTCGCGATATGTGATTGTCCCCCAGCCGGCACCGCCGTTATGGTCATGAATCGGAATATCGCCGACGCGGTAAATACCGGATTTATAGTAGGCATTTGGATTATAAACACCTGTATCAATTGCTGAGGCTAATGAGAAAATTTTCATAACAGAACCTGGCTCATAAGCATATTCGACTGGCAAATCTTGCCACACACCCGCATTTTCTGTACTTAAACCTTCTTTAGTTGACGGATTGAATGATGGGCGTTGACTCATCGCTAAAATTTCACCTGTTTTAGGATTCATGACAACTGCCATCATATTTTTAGGTTTATATTTCGCATTAACTGTTGTCATCGTATCTTCTAAGAATGTTTGAATCTTTTTATCAATAGTCAGCGTAATATCGCTTCCATCTTCTGCTTCTTTTACGTTTTTCTTTGAATTAGGTAAAATGTAACCGAGTTTATCTGTACTATAATTAATTTCGCCATCTTTACCCGTTAATATGGAATTGTAGCTTTTCTCGAGTCCCATTTTTCCAACAAGTGTGGATTCACCTGTTTCGCCTTCGGTTTGTTGCGCAAAGCCCACTAGCTGCGAAGCAAAGGTGCCATTTGGATAAAACCGGGCAGCTTGACGTGTAAATTCAAGTCCTGGTAAATTCTCCGCTTCAATTTTATTTTTCGTTTCGACGGATATATTTTTTCCAGCTTTTCCAAATTCAACTTGGTAAACATCTTCCGTATTTAAACGTTCTAAAATTTCTGCTTTAGACATAGCAATGTATTTCGCAAGTGTTTCCGCTGTTTGCTCTTTATCGACGACATATGTAGGATTTTTTGATGTTTTGGAAAACTTATCCGACACGACAGCCGCAAGCGTATACGTTGATGTATCTTCAGCAATCACTTCGCCTTTTTGGTCTAAGATAGAACCACGTTTCGCTTCTATCTTTTCCGTTTTCAAATGTTGTTTTGCGGCTTCAGCGGCTAATGGTTCGCCGTTTGCCTCGCCGGTAATTTGCAAATAAAGAAAACGGCCAGTAAGAATAAGGAAGAGCGTCGCGAAAAAGACAAAAAGTACCAGTGCGCCCCTCCTCATATTTCCTCTGCGCCGTTTCATTTACCGTCCACTACCTTTACATTATCTCCGTTTAAACTTAAGCCTTTTTCTTTCGCCATTTTCAAGATGCGTTCATACCGACCTAAATCGTTTACTTGCACTTTTAAATCATCATTCGTTTTTTGCTGAGTTGCTAATTTTTCTTCGCTTGCTTCAATATCCTTATTAACGGTATAAATAGAAGTTTGAACGCTGATGATAGAAAATGCAAAAATCGCCATAGCCACAATCGCCATGAGTACAATTAGTTTTTCAAAGAGTGTCACTTGTCCACGCTTTAAAATTGCTTTTTTCGGTTGTTCTACTTCCTTATGTATTCGCTTAGGCTCCAGATTGGATTTGTAGGCAAAATTACTCACATTTTTCAACTCCTACTCATTTCTCAATTTTTTCAATAACGCGCAGTTTTGCTGAACGCGCCCGATTATTTGCTTCAACTTCTTCTTCACTAGGTAAAATGGGTTTTCGTGACACAAGCTTAAAGTCAGGCTCAAATTCTTTCGGAATAACAGGAAGTCCTTTCGGTATTTCCGGCCCCTTCGTCACTTCTTGGAAAATGTGCTTCGTGATGCGGTCCTCTAAAGAATGAAACGTAATCACACTAATTCGACCGCCCGGTTTTAAAAGCGTAAGCGCATCGTGTAATGAATCCTCGACAGCACCAAGTTCATCGTTCACCGCAATTCGAATCGCCTGAAAAGTTCGCTTACCAGGGTGTCCCCCTTTGCGTCTTGCCGGCGCTGGAATCGCTTCTTTAATAATATCAACGAGCTCTTGTGTCGTTTCGATCTTCTTCATTTCCCTACGACGCTCAATCTCACGTGCGATTTGTTTTGAAAATTTTTCTTCCCCGTAGCGAAAGAATATTCGCACCAAATCTTCGTACGCCCATTCATTAACAACAATTTGCGCTGTAAGTTCTTGTGATTGATCCATGCGCATATCTAGCGGAGCATCTTGATGATAGCTAAAACCTCGTTCACGAACGTCAAGCTGCGGTGATGAAACACCTAAATCATATAAAATACCGTCCACCTTTGAAATGCCATTTTCTAACAGCGCTTCTTTAATAAAACGAAAATTAGATTTAATAAAGAGCACTCGCTCATCTTGTAATTTCACTTTCGCGTTTTCGATTGCCGTAACATCTTGGTCAAAAGCCACTAAACGCCCTTGCTTTCCCAGTTTGCTTAGCAAGTATGCGGAATGACCTGCACCGCCTAGCGTGCAATCCACATAAATGCCATCTTTTTTTATATTTAACATGTCTACAGTTTCATGTAGTAAGACAGTTTCATGCTTAAACATCGTAGCCCCCCTTTAAATATCGAATCCAATCATATTTTCTGCAATTTCGGAGAAGGATTCTTCTGATTCCTCAAAAACAGCATCCCATTCCGACTTACTCCAAATTTCAATACGATTTGAAACTCCGATAATAACGGTTTCTTTTTCAAGCCCCGCATAACCGACTAGATTTTGCGGAATATTAATTCTTCCTTGTTTATCTAACTCACACTCAGAAGCACCTGAAAAGAAGAAACGCGTAAAAGAACGAGCATCTTTTTTAGTCAGTGGAAGCGTCTGAAGTTTTTCCTCGAGTTTTGACCATTCATTTTGCGGATAGGCAAATAAGCACTTATCTAGCCCGCGCGTAATGACAAAATTGTCCCCGAGTAGTTCACGGAACTTCGCTGGCACGATTAAACGGCCCTTTATATCAATGTTGTGTTGATATTCTCCCATGAACATTAGACTTCCCCCACTTTCTTACGTACAACTTTACCACATCTCCCCACTTTGTACCACCCAAAACCTAAAAAAAGACAAAAAAAATTCATCTCTTCATTTAAAAGAGATGATAAATCATTGGTACAAAGCCATTTTCGCATAAGATTATAAAGTGGTGGGAAAGTGGGGGACAAAACCACTAATCCCCACTTTCAAGAGAATCTGATTCATTTCCGGCAAGAAGAACTTGTTTTTTTCTGAGTGCAAGACGCCCGAAGATACATGCCAAGGCGCCGCAAACAATGATGAAAACGCCCATTCCATATTTTCCTATTAAAGGAGCGAATAATAAACTGGCGGCGCCAAATAGTTTTCCGACTTGAAAGATAATCCCATTAAAAGCCATATAAGCGCCTCGTTTATTGTCGTTGATAATCGCTGCTAAAATGGTTTGGCGTGTTGGTACATAGAGCAATTCCCCTAAAGAAAGTAAAAGCGTTGCGAAAAATAACAACCACATGTTTGATAAAAAGGCTGAAAAAGAAAAGCCTACTGCGAATAGAAGAAAGCCAACATACATGACCGGTTCATTTTTGCGATGTATTAGCCACTTGGCGACTGGCGCTGTGAACAATACGATGCACAACGTATTTAGCGCCGTGAGCAAGCTTAAAATTCGCACGCCATCAATTGGGATTGCCAAAAGCTGCCCCAATTGCAGCGTAAGGTTTTGAAATTCATCTGCAAGACGTACAGAAATGAAATTGTTACGCTGAAACTCAATTGTCATGATAAAAATCCCAGAAATCGTGAACAAAACAAAGCTTTTATCGCGAACGACGTCGGAATAGGCGTTAAAAACTTCTTTTATGCCAGTCCCTGAACTTTTACTTGAGTCTTGCTCATGCGTTTCTGTAATAAAGTGGAACGTTAACCACGTTGTTAGTATCGACATAAGAAAGAGCGCAATTAAAAGTTCGAAAAAATGTGTTGTAAAGAGCCAACCACCTATAATAATTCCAATCATAGAAGACAGATTATTTGCCCAGTAGCTAATGGAATACATAAAACTTCTGGATTCTGGTGTGCTGACATCGATTAGCATTGCATCTGCTGCAGGATTAATGATTCCTTGTGCAATTCCGATGAGCAATAAAAATACAAATGTGAGTAATGGAGAGCTAAATAGTGCGGAATTCACCAAAACTAGCCCCAGATAGCTAATCATTTTTAGCACTTCTCCGGTCACCATTAGTTTTCTGCGCCCCAATACATCTGCTAAATGGCCACCATAAAGGCCTACTACAAACGGGATCGCAATGTTAAGCATTAATAAAATGCCCGCTACAGAAGGATTAAAATGCGCTGTAAAGTAAATGGCCAAAAAAGGGAAAATCATGGAAGCAATAATTTTACTAAAAAAGTTAATCACAATTCGCATGCGAATATTTGGGTGAAGCGCACGAAACATGAATATCCCCTCCGTCTAAAATTTCTTTTGATACGTTACTTCTGTTATTATAAAGTAGAAACAAATTTATAAAAAGGGACGTTAATTGATTTTTTTGTCCCCTTTTAACAGGTGGAGGTTTTTAATATGGATTTTGACTATTTTAAATTGCGGACTTATTTAGAAAATCATAGCTGTTCTTTCAAACTGGCTGAAATCGCCAATCTTTGGTACTGCTCGCCCAAAAATGCGAAACGAAAAATCCAAGCTTACGCCACTCAAAATCTACTTTATTATTCTCCCGGCCGCGGTCGTGGGCATTTATCTTCCATAACTTTCACGCAATCTTTTTTAGAAGATATCACCTCTTTTTTGGGAGGAAAAACAAAAGAAGAACGACTTTCTTGCATTGCAACTTTTCTAGAAAGTGATTTGCCGCCTCATATTCTTTCCTTTATAACAGAAGAGTTTCGCCAATTATTTAATACGCAACTTCACGAGGGGAATACGGACGTTCTCCGAATGATGATGCGACGCAAGATTAGTACATTAGAGCCTAAACGGGTGTCCACTTCCATTGAGTCTTTCCTGCTGAAACATTTAAGCGACACATTGGTCATCTTTAATCGAGAAACACAAAAAATCGAACCGTGGCTTGCGCACCATTTTTCTTCTAACGCGACTAAAACAAGCTGGACTTTTTATTTACGTAAAGGGGTGTCTTTTCATAATGGACGTTATTTAACTAGTGAAGATGTCACCTATTCGCTTTACCGCGCAAAGGAGGCGGATTCTGTAGTGGCACATTTTTTGAAGGATATCCGGCATATTGAGCTTGTTTCTACTTACATTTTGCGGATTCATTTGGTTAAGCCAGATCCTTTCTTTATTCGTTATTTAACGTCTATTAATGTTCCCATTTTGCCTAAAAATACGATTTTTGATGAAATGAAATGGATTTCGACAGGGCCTTTTCGCCTGAGCGAACGTTCTGGGAATAAAATTACGTTGGAAGCGTTTGATGGCTATTTCATGCCGCGGGCTTTGCTAGATAAAATTGAGTTTTGGTATATTGAAGGTGCTGAAAAATTAAATGATGTGCGCTTTTCCTATGGTTTGGAAAAATCGGATGAGCATTACGTTAAAACGGCTAGTCAGTCTTCTGGTGTTTCGGCGGTTTGTTTTAATTTCCAAAAACAAGATTCGCTTATTCAAAATAAAGCGTTTCGCGAAGCGATTTATCATTTGTTTGATGGACAATTAATTGGAGTTTCTAAAGAGCGGCAGGCGGCGAGTTATTTTAAATCGGGAAGGAATCCTGGTATTCGGAAAGACGCAAAACAAATTCCCTCTTTGCTAGAAAAGTCGGGTTATGACGGGCGCATCATTTATTTAGGGATTTTTGACCGCCCCATTATTAAACAAAACGCTGAAATTTTCAGGCAACAGGCTTTGGCGTTTGGCCTTCAAATGGAATGGGTGCCCATCAATTTGGCGACTGATTATTATGACACGAGTTTTCAAAAATTAGATTTTATTTGGCTGGAGGACGAACCAGGCGCTGATATGGAACTTGGCTACATGGAGTTCTTCACTAACCCTCATTTATTCCCAAAAAGGTTTTTAAGTGAAAAAATCTTAGCTACTGTAGCTCCTTTTTTGGAAGATATGAAGTTTGGTGAGACTTTTTTAGAGCGAGAAAAAAGCCGCATGTCGCTTGACACATGGCTTACGGAAAATTTTTTCTTATTTTATGTGGCTTACGGCGATAAAACACATAACATTGACAGCCATATTCGCGGCGTAGAGGACATGATTTATGGTTATTTCAGTCTTTCTAAAGTTTGGGTGCCTTTATCCGAGTAGGTAAACGACGCTCATTACAAGACCCGTAAGGAACAATGCGATATAAAGCAAGCTGAAAACAAAGAAGCAAATGCGCCAATAAATACGAATTGTTCGATAAACATGAATTTCTCCATCACGTTTAGCAAACAGCGCGATGATAACGATCCCAATGATGAATAAGAAAAGGAATATGTATAGTAGGAAAGAATGATTAAATAGCAGTTTCATGAATAAGTGAACAGCAATAATAAGGAAAAGAGTTGTAAAATCGGCTGCGAGTTTTAACGCGCGACGTGGTTGTTTGAGTAAAAAGCGAACTGTCCAAAATACGATTAAAAAAACGATTACGGGTAGCACGATTAAAACAAAAGTCGTGTCGGTTAGCCAATTAAACATATTGTTGCTCCTTTCCTTTTATTAGTTTATATAGGGTCCCTAGACGAGTTGCAGGGTAATTGCCCTCTTCTAACAACCGGATCACGGGAAGTAAAATGCTATCGATTTCTGTGCGGCGATTCAATTTTACGTCGGTTGCCATGGAAGATAGATTTTCTTTTGTCGCGATTAACACCTGCTCCACTTTCTGCATGGCATCATCAATTTGTAGCGCGCGGTTCACTTCTTCGACGATTTCGTGAAGTAACTCGCGCCAGTTTTCGTTTTGGATTAAATCGCCATTTTTGGCTCCTAAAACCGCGGCAAGCGGGTTCACTGCTGCATTAATTAGGAGTTTCTCGTACATCGCTTTTTTGATGTCATTTGAAAATTCGAAGGAAAAATCGGCCAATTGTTGTAAGAAATTCAATTTTTCTGTAGCGACACTCCCTTTTAGTACGCCGAAAATTGTTTTCCCTTTGCCTTTTTGTTCAACAGAAAAGTCATTCAGGCGCTTCGCTCCGTAGGTCGTCGTGGCCGCCCAAATATTTGTCGCCGTGAGGTCTAAAATGAATTTCAAGTGCGCAATGCCATTTTGAATGAACAAAAGCGGAATTTCTGACGGAATTTTATTTAAATCTGTCCAAATATGTTCAAGTTCATAACTTTTCACGGCAATTAAAATAATGCCATGCTGTTTCATTTTTTCAAAAGAAATGCCCTTGGTCGCCTGAACAGGGAGAGTTTCTCCGTTAAAATGCAAACCGTTCTTATTCAAACTTTCCAGCTGTTCCTCGCGCCTTACATAAAGTGTTACGTGCGCATATTTAGCAAGATGAGCAGCATAAAGCAGCCCCATCGCACCTGCTCCAATTATTCCAATACTCGGCTTCATCTTCTCACCTACTTTTATAATATAGAAAACGCACTACATCTCATATTTTACACTATTTTGTTATTTATGTATGCAAAAAAACGACAAGATCCATGGCATCTTGTCGTTTTTTTAGTGAACAAGTGTACGTCTCACTTGTTAGAATTAGCTATTTACCACGTCTTTACCATCGTAATGACCACATTCAGGGCATACACGGTGAGAAAGTTTCATTTCACCACAGTTTGAACATTCGTTCATACCAGGTACTTGTAATTTGAAATGCGTGCGACGTTTGCGTTTTTTTGTTTTAGAAGTTCTTCTAAAAGGTACTGCCATTTCCATACACCTCCTTAGAGATTAAAACTATTCTTAAGGTTTCCCTTAGATATATTCCAGCTTTACTGAAACTAATCTTCTTTTTCGTTAAAAAAGTCGGCTAGTCCAGCAAGACGAGGATCCACTTTCGGTTCGTTTTTTGCTTTTTCAGAAGCAAATTTTTCTTCTGTTTGAAGTTCCCAGTCACGACCTTTAGGAAGTGCGTCTACATCAGCCGCTTCTTCACTAAAAACTTGCATGGGAATTTCAACTAGCAGAAGTTCGCTCACAACAGGAACTAAATCTACCGTATCTTGTTCCATTACATGCCAAGATTCATCATGAACTTGGTCACGATTTTTAACAAAGGTTTCCACCGCTTTAATTTCATACGGATAAAAAACGTCTGTAAGCGTCCTTGCACACGGCAACGTCCACTCGCCAGCAATTGTCAAATGAGCAATTACTTCGTCGCGCTTCATTTCGAATGTTCCGGTAACGTGAACAGGCGAAGCCTCTCTGACGTCATGATTATTTTCTTTTAAAAACTCGGTTAAGTCGATCGTTTCATTAATTTCAAACTCGCCATCGCGATATTTTTTTAGTTGACTTAAAGACCATTTCATCATTAATCACCTCGGGCGCAACAAAAATCATTATAGCTTTTCTAGGCGGGTTTGTCAATCCTTTTTAGGAAAAGAAACGGCACCACATCACGCAAATTTGTGCTAAAATAAAAAGAAAAAAGGAATAGGTGATTTTCATGCGTGCTACGGGAATTGTGGTTGAATATAATCCATTTCATAACGGACATCTCTATCATGTGAATAAAGCTAGAAAACAAACTAAGGCGGACTGTATTATCGCAGTTATGAGTGGCTCTTTTGTTCAGCGGGGGGAACCTGCTATGCTTGATAAGTGGACTCGAACAAAAATGGCGATTCTTGGCGGGGCTGACCTCGTCTTTGAACTGCCTGTTAGGTTTGTCATGCAGCAAGCTGATATTTTCGCAACTGAAGCCGTGCGAATACTTGCAGATTTAAAGGCTGAAACCATTTTTTTTGGAAGTGAAAATGGGGATAGCGAAGCCTTTGTTGAGGCGGCAAAACTAGCCAATCAAGAATCATTTGATGCGCTTATAAAAGAAAAATTAAGCGATAAGACATTAAGTTACGGTGCGGCACTAACAGAAGCTCTCCATGAACAAATTGGGGACCGACTTGATGTGACACTGCCAAATAATATCCTTGGCTTCCATTATGCGCTAGCCAATGAAAAAATGAATCGCCCGCTAAACATTCAAACTTTAACGCGCACAACAAATTACGCGGAATTAGCGCCCGCAAGACCGGCTGTCACAAGCGCAACCGCTGTTCGCAATATGCTTTTACAAGGACACTTTAACGAGGTAAAAAAATACATTCCTCCGTTTGTTTACTGGGAAATCATTGGGAGTTCAGCAAATTTGATGACATTTGCCGAGCTGTATCCGCTTTTGCGTTACCGTCTTATAACGGACGATCCGGGGACACTTTCGAAAATTAATAGCGTTACAGAAGGCATCGAAAATCGCTTTGTGAAAGCGGCCAGACATGATGAGGCGGAAGCCTTCTTAAATGAAATCGTAACAAAACGCTATAGCCGCGCACGTGTTCAGCGTACGGCCATGCAAATTTTAATGCGCTTTGAAAAACAAGACGAGGTGTCGCCTTACTTGCGCCTCCTAGGCATGAACCAAACTGGGCAGGCCTATTTATCCCAAGTAAAAAAAGACCTTGAACTTCCGCTCGTTACGACGGTTTCAAAGGCAAAAGAAAAACTTATTGCCTACGATGTTCGCGCGACAAAGCTCTACAGTCTGATGGAAGGCAGCCTCGTTGCGCCAGATAATGATTTTTCAAGGCGACCGCTCATCTACTGGTGAAACACGAACTGACTGTGTATCTTGGCTAATTTTAATGCGCGGAGCTACTCCTGAATGCGCGATATGTTGAAGATCCACAGCACGTGCGCGGTACTGAACCGCGATAACGGGCGCTTTGGTTTCGCTTACCGTACAAACATAGTTCAACGCCACTCTTTGATACGCCGAAACAACTAGAGCCCGAGGACGGCTTTCCGCATAAAGCGGCGTCTTGCGTGGCTCTTCTGCTACTAAAAAGGTGGCGCGAATGCCAATTGCCGTCAAACTATTCGCGTCACCTTCTTTATGGTGCCCAATATGCCTAAAATTGTATGCTCGGTTATCCCCGCGCGAATAATGCCCAATAATTTGTGTGTCATACGCCGCAGAGCTCGTTTCATGCGCCTTAATTTCCACGCCACCAAAACAATTTTCCGTACGATTATTGTGTAACACCACATGCCGCGAACCATCGTCCACTTCAATTCCATTCGAGTTCGAGGCGCCTTTTTTGTGCGCTCTACCGCTCGGATTGTGCAAATAAGAATGCGTAATGTACACATAATCACTATGATGCGTCGTCACACCATCATCACCAAACCCATAAACCTCCACGTCATCAATCCACACGTAGCGACTCCTAAAACGCGAAGTCGTCCCGTCACCCCCATAACTATAATAAGCAGACGTCACATCAATTCCGTGCAGCCCCGGATTTTGCACACAAACATCCCGCACGAGCCCAAACATCACATTGCAAAACGCAATCCCACTCGAACGAATTCCTCGAGCCGCACTTTTTTCTTTTTCAGGAAAACGCTCCGCGCGCCAATCGAGCGTGAAGCCTTCTAGCCGAATGCTCTTGTTCCCTGTGAAGCGATTCCGATTTCGAATCCCCTGACGCGATTTCGCAGCAAAATCATGCATCCGCAAAATTGTTTTCCCCGAGCCCGCCCCGATCAGCTCCGTATGAGAAGGCACCTTAAGGCCAGTTATGATAAACTCCCCTTCTGGAATCCGAACGCTTCGCCCGCCTTGTCCCATCGCGCGTACAAATGCCCCCGTACAATCCGTTTTTCCGTCCGCTACCGCACCAAAATCCAATACCGAAACTTGAACCGCTTCACCTCGAAGCTTGCCTAGTTCAGCAAAAAGAAGCGGCTGCCAGTCCACTTCAAGTAGCGGCCGTTTTTTAATCAGCGCCGGTCGCATAAACGTATTATCAAGCTTTCCCGTCGTATGCCATTTCCACGTACGCATCTTTTCGATTTCCCGTGTAAAAGGCAAAGCTAAAAAAGCCCGTTCCGTCTCCAAAATTCCCGCATCAAGTCCTTCCGCGTCCACGTATGCCGGAAAGAAGTGACCAATTTTATTTTTCGTATCATTCTTAAATTTCATCGTCCCCACCTATTTCTTGTTCTTACCTAGTAATTTCCCGAATTTCAAACAAAAAAACAAGAACTTCGAATATAAGAAAAATGTAACAAAATTTACAAAAAAATTGATAGAAATTTGATTTTAATAGCCTCTGAATTTTTTCCTGAAATGTTACCATGACAATGTATGATTGACAAGGAGGTGGATTTGATTTGGAGAATAAATAAAGATTTTTTTCTGATTTTTCGTTATGTAGTACAGATTATTACTTAAAAAAGGAGAGTTTAGCATGTACATAAAAAAAGAACAATTAAGAAAATCAGCAGTTAGTATTTTAACAGGAGGACTTATCATTTCAACCATGTTTTCCCCACTGTTAGGTAACGACAAAGTGAGTGCATCTAGTGTTGAAACAAAAAAAAGCAGTCTAAAAAATTCAACCACAAACCAATATATTCTCACGCCAATCAGCATTAATTCTCTGACATCCGAATCTATAACAGTTCAAGGAACAGCTGAACCAAATGCTGTTATTTCAATAAGTTTGAATGGAATAATACTTGCAACCGGGAAAGCAGACTCAAATGGAAGATACAGTTTTTCGATTCCTAGGCAAGCTGCTGGTACGCTTATAGTAGCAACAGCATCTTTAAACGGAAAAACAACAAGTGCCAGTACAGTTGTCGCACAAGGCAATATTGCCCCAACAACTATCAACCCGTTAACTACAGACTCTACGAAAGTTGAAGGAACTGCTGAGCCAAATGCCTCTTTACTAATTAAAACTGGCGCAACAAGAATTGGAGTAGGGCAAGTGAGTTCAAGTGGTCATTATAGTATCACAATCCCTCAACTAGAAGCTGGTACCATTGTAACAGCAACAGCGACAGCTAGCGGACAAACAACAAGTGCCAGTACAGTTGTGGCACAAGGGGCTTTTATTCAGCACAAGAATGAACTGAATGTCACACCTTATACACTCTCAACTGACTCCTATGTAAGAGGCACTTTTGAGGGAGATGTAAAATATATTTCATTAGTAGTAAATGGAACTGAGTATAGTAGAGTACGCGTTTTAGATGCTTCGAATTGGCAATACTATGCAAAGGGGAAAATTAGCCTTTCAGATATTGTAAGCATAAAAGCTTATAATTCAGCAGGTATAGTTATAAATCAAGAACGTGTAACAGTCAATCAAAGTGCAATTTTGAATCCAGATGAGTTTGTCCTGAACCAGGATAGTTATGTGAAAGGGACTTACACAGGAAACATAAAATATGTAGCGTTAAAAGTGAATGGAACCATTTTAAGTAGAGTAGGTGTCATGAATACAACAGATTTCCGATACTATGCAAAGAGCCGCGTATCGACTGTAACTGATCAAGTGAGTCTTCTAAGCTACAGCCATGAGGGAAATGTTATAGCAGAAACTCCAGTCAAAATAGCAAAATAAATAACAATAAGCGCTAAAGGTCAACGTTCGACCTCCTAGCGCTTATTGTTTCTTAACATATTAGAGCCTGACCAAATTCGAGTGAGGTAAGCTTTTATTCCTTACTTTAAATCCATCAAATAATCCACCGCGTCCTGAAACGTCTTAACAGGCACAATTTTCATATCTGTATCAATGTCTTTCGCCGTTTCAACCGCTTCTGCATAATTGGATTTTAGCGAGGCATCCTTTTTCTTCATTTCAGCCGTAATCTCATCATTTGGAGCAAAGAAAATTTCTGCACCGCTTTTATCTGCCGCCACAACTTTTTGATTAATGCCGCCAATACGCCCGACATTGCCAGCTGGATCGATTGTTCCAGTCCCAGCAATTTGATAGCCTTTTGTTAAATCAGCCTCTTGAAAACGACTGTAAATTTCTAAACTAAACATTAATCCCGCAGACGGACCACCAATTTGTTCCGAATTAATTTTCACCGCTGGATCCGTCGTCACTTTTTCATCATCAACAAGCGTAATCCCGATGCCAACTGTGCCCTTATCATCAATCGTTGTCAGCTCAATTTCCGCCGACTCCGCTTTTTTCTTATGCACATAATCAATTTTCACAACGTCCCCAGCTTTTTTGCTCTTCACATATTTAATAAACTCCGCGCTAGAATCAAAAGCATGGCCATCAATTTTTGTGATTAAATCACCTGCGTGTAGATACTTTGCGGCCGGTACATTTTCCAGTACGCTCAAAACATAAATCCCGTCGTATTCCACTGTCACCTTTTGATGCGCCGCTTTATAGGCTACTTGAATCGCGTTGTTTTTCGATTCATTCATCATGTACATTTGACGGACGTTATATTCTTCATCCGTTTCGTTTTCATAGCGAACATCGCTTTCCTTTTCGATTTCCTGATAAGGCAAAAGTTTAGCCAATCCGTATGTATAAATGTTCGCATTGGCCATCGCAATGGTCACAAGACTTAACGAACCTTTCAATTCACTTTCATGCCCTGCAATTTCAACAAGCGGCTCAAGTTTTTCCGTCGAACCGGGTTTTGTAATGTAATAGGGCATTGGAATGAAAAAGCCCGCAATTACAACCACTAAAATGACAATAGCAACTATTTTTTTCCATTGCGTTCGCATCTGATTACTACACCTCTATTTTTTATATTTAGCAAGTAGCGCCTCGTTCACATTAGGCGGCACTAAATTTCCAACATCACCATTATAACTCGCCACTTCGCGAATCATGCTAGAACTCAAGAACGAATATTTTGGATTGGTCATCACAAAAAAAGTTTCCAATTCCGCATCAAGCGTTCGGTTCATTGCCGCAATTTGCAGCTCGTATTCAAAATCCGTCACAGCTCGCAAGCCGCGAATCACGACTGTTGCCCGTTTTTTGCGCGCATAATCAACAAGGAGGCCTTCTGAACTTTCCACGCGGACGTTAGGCAAATGGTTTGTTGCGTCCTCGATTAGCTGAATTCGTTCCTCCAAACTAAATAGCGGTTTTTTATTCGCATTTTTTAAAACCGAAATAAAAATCACATCAAAAGTTTTCGCCGCGCGTTCAATAATATCTAAATGACCATTCGTAATCGGATCAAACGTTCCCGGACAAACTGCAATTTTTTCTTTCAATGCGCTCACTCCTCAAATTTAAAAATGGATAGCACCGTAATGCCATAATTCACCTCGCGTGTCTTCGTAAAACGACCAATCGCATCCGGCAAAGCATCATCTTTCTCATACTCACAAACAACAAGCGCGCCATCAGACACTAAATTTGCTTCGTCCAAAAAGGTCAAAATTTTCGCGAGCTGCTGCTTTTTATAGGGTGGATCTAAAAACACCAAATCAAACACTTCTTCATTTTTTTGGAAAATTTTAAGTGCGCGCATCGCATCGTTCCGATAAACGACCGCCTGATTTTCCAAACGGCACGCCGTCAAATTTTCCTTCACCGTCTTAACCGCGAGAGACGCCTGATCAATAAAGACGGCTTCGCCTGCGCCACGACTTAGCGCCTCAATGCCAAGGCCTCCACTTCCCGCGAATAAATCCAATACTTTTTCCCCATCAAAAAAAGGACCAATAATCGAAAAAAGTGACTCTTTAATTTTATCTGTCGTCGGGCGCGTCGTTTTCCCTGGAACGGCTTTTAGCGCGTGCCCTTTCTTACTTCCCGCAATAACTCTCATGTTAAACATCCTTTTCGCTTCGATTTGACACTTGAGGCAGTGCCCGTTTTGAGCACTGCCTCGCATTTAAATACTGATTTGAACATCTTCATTTTTACGTTCATACATCATTTCTTTCTTCGATTCATATTCCGTTTTCAAAAACGGCCGAAAAGAAGGCTCGACACGCTTCACATAATTAAAACGCGCTATTTTCGTGGAAATTTCTTCTAGTTCATTCATGTTGCAATATAATACCGCATATTTAAGTTTTCGTGAAACATAATGAACATTTCCAAAACGTTTGAGCGAACGCACTTGCTTCAAATGATTCATCCAAACAATAATCGCTTGTCTATCATTTTCCATCTCTATTGCCCCTTTAGCACGCAAAGTCCTAGGCTGAACAACTACAACTCCCGCCGCTACCACAACCTGAACTGCATGCAGATTTTTGTTCAAAAAACGGATTCCCAGTTGGAACCTTTATATGACTGGATACGGCATTTGCTAGCATCAGACTGATTTCATCGAGCAGTGACTGAAAATCCATCTCCGCTTGCCGAAAAGCCGCAATATGCGCATCCATGTCTAATTCACGTTTTAAAGCACGCGTTTTCCGTGTCACTTCTTTATAATCGGGATGATACCGACCAAAGCGTTCCACTTCTTCAAACTGCGTTTTAATTTTCGTAAAAGCTTTAATTTTATTTTGCGTTTCCGCATTTTCTAGCGCACTCTTTTTCTCAACATACGCTTGTCTTTCTTCTGACTCTAAAATCATGGCAGATAGTTCATCCGACAAGTCAAGAAGCGCTAAACTTTCCATTGTTGCAAACAAACTTATTCCCCCTTAGTTTCATCGATATTTCATTATAACACGTAGAGCTAAAATTCGTCTTTTATTTTGTAATGAAATTTTGCGTATAATATTTTTGGAAAGTGCCCTCTCCCATATACGTAAAACTTTTATCGAGCAGATTTTTGCGATGCCCTGGCGAATTTAACCAGCCTTCAACCGTTGCGCCCGCATCTAAATAGTTATATGCAATGTTTTCGCCCGCCTTCGTGTACTTCACCATGCCCTTTTCTAAGCGGTCAGAAAGTGTTCCGACAGTTGGTGAGTCGTGATCAAAATAATTATTGTTCGCCATGTCCACACTATGACCGTAAGCTACGCGCGCAACATCTGGATCGAGCGCCACAGGTTCCGCCCCGTAACGTTCACGAAGCACATTTGTAATTTCGAGCACTTGCATATCGCTCGCTTTATCAATTTCGCTCCATAAAGCCGCCGAAACATCTTCCTCGTAAATATCACCTTGATAGTTAAGCTCGTAAGGATGCATTTTTATGAAGGAAAGTTTGTTCAAATAGCGCACGCTCACGAGCTTCCCGTCTACCTTGTCGAAATTTAGTTGGGCATAAACACCACTGCCTAAATTAGCAACTGGGCGCATGTTTAAATCGTTCTCGGATAGCTCAAAACGATAAAAATTATTTTCATAATTAAACGCGATTTCAGATTGCAATTTCGCATTTGTAAATACTTTTTCAACAGACATACCAATTTTATATGGGGTTAAATTTAAGTCTTGACCTAGCGCGTAAATAGTCTGCACTTTATTATTTAAAACGCCAACCAACATGTAGCTTGTATTCGGTTGGTTGTAGACATAATATTCAAAGCCATATGGCGTCTTATCAATTCGAATGGGATCGCCAAATTTTTCTTTTAATTGACTGACGTCTTGATTGACAAAACTTGCCATACTGTCCGTATTCGCTATGTCCTCAGTCGATTCATTCGTTTTTTTATCTTCAGGAAGGATTGTTCCTTGCTTCACTTTTTCAGAAGCCTCATTTTTTTCCGTCGGTGCTTGAAAAAATAAATCTGTGTTATAGAAAATAAAGAGGCTGATAACAAGAAGCACAATCACTCTTAAAATAAATTTCACACTTTAGCCTCCCGAATAACCTTTTCTCTATTGTAGCCGTTTTTCGAGTTAAATACTAGCCTTCACTCATAAATTTCCGTATATTTACCGTCCGCCACGATATGCGGCATCATACCTTCCATTGCAAGCTTTTCTTTTTTATCGGTCGTCCAAGAATCACCATAGACATGGCTAATTTTTCCGTCTTCCAGAAGCACAATTAAATCAAATTGATTATTTTCCTGCGTCAAATAGGCTTTTTCCGCTCCGTCCAGTGCAAACATTTGGTAAAACTTAAAATTCATAAACGCATGATAATTTTTAGCATCTGCTATTTTCTGTTTAAATGTTGGTAAATACGAACGTGCGACATATTCCAGAAGCGCAACATCATTTTGTTTTCCGTTTTCAAGCAATTTCCGAAGAGCTAACACACGGTCATAATCCGCGCTAAAAGTGGCATTTTCAGACGTATTCGCAACGCGCATCTTTTTTTCCGCATGCGACTGCACCATCATTTGCCTTTTTGGCACAGCCACTTCCTGTTTCACCGCATCAAGCGCCAAATGCACAACTTGAATCCCCGCCGGAATAAACAGGATTATCAGTGCGATAATCGCAATTGGTAAGCGCACATACCGGTTTTGCTTCGCTTGCATCGTTTCCTTTTGCCGGGTGCCAGTTTGCACTAAAATCGCGACAATTAAAATCCCTAGCGGAATAATCCACATGACAACCGCAAGATAGCCTACTGAATTTAATGCCCACATGAAAAGAAGCACATAGGCTAACACGATGAGTATAGTAACACTAATTGGCACACGATGCGTATATAGACGTACTTTTTCATACGTGCCAAAAAACGGATTTTGCGCAAGCTCCACTTCCTCATAAAGCTCACGCGAATCTTCTCTGTCTGGCGCAAGACACAAAGCACGCTCCGAGTATTGAAGCGCCTTTTTAAAATCACCGCGCGCATAATTCATTTTAGCAAAGCGATTTAAATTGTCTATGTCATCTGGTTTTGTCGCAAAAGCTAAGTTTTCCAGCTCAAGCGCACGTAGATTTCGTGGATTTTGGTTGAAAATAGCCTCGCTTAAAATGCCCATATAGCTCGTATTGTTGGGCGCATAAAATAGGGCTTTCTCGTACAAAGCGATTTTTTCTACCAATCCTCCACTCCCATTTTCTGCCAAAGCTTCGTAAAATTTCGCTTGCGAGTGATCAAGCGTTAGACCGAAGCGAGCGAGCTCTGTGACGCGTTTTGGTTTATGTAACTGTTCGTAGATGGCAATGCCGACGACGTAATTTTCAACAATATTTTGGTTATATGATAAAGCTTGTTCAATATAATTTGTTGCTAAATCGAGATTTTGATTCGTTTCTGCATAAACATAAGCAAGGCAAAGGTAACCCGCGTAATGCGAAGGATTCTCGGTAATCATATTTTGGCTTTCTTTTTCAGCCTCTTGTTCTTTTCCACTGATAAGCAGTTGTGTCATTCGCTCAAAACTTGCTATTTTCATAACAATCAACTCCGATTTCTTCGTTCTCCCCTTGACTATATCACCTGAAATGGAAAAAACGATGAGGAAAATTCAAAGATTTTTTAAAGAAAAAAAGCCCGATTAAAATCGGACTTCAGCTTGTAGAAAACCTCTAAACTTAAGCCAAACAAAACGTACCACGCACAATCAGACTGATGACATCCCCTATAAGAAAATTGAAATTACAATCATGGAGACAAATAGAATGGTCATGTAGTTTAGTGAGTAGACAAACATTAGGCGGGACCATTTTAGGCTGTCTTTCATTTTGAAGCCGTAAAAGCTTAAAACGAGCCAGCCAATATTAAGTGCGGTTGCTAAAATAACATATACGATGCCGAGTTCGGTCATAAAAAATGGCAAGACACTTAAAAGTAGCACCCAAAAGACCATGCTTTTTCTCGTCCGCTCGATGCCTTTTACAACAGGCAACATAGGAATCCCAGCAGCGCGGTATTCTTCTTTTCGCTTAATCGCAATCGCATAAAAATGCGGTGGTTGCCAGCAAAACATCACAAGAAACAACATCACTGGGATTAAACTAAACGTCGGGTCAACTGCAAACCACCCAATTAGTGGCGGGACAGCGCCTGAAAAGCTACCGATAACCGTGTTGCTAACTAAATTTCGTTTTGCGTACATGGAATACACCACAACGTATAAAAACACGCCTAGTATGCCAAGCACACCAGCCTGCCAAGTTGTCATAAAGAGCATCGCTACACCAATGATTAGCAGCACAGAAGCTAAAACGAGTGCTTTTTTCCCCGAAATTTTCCCTGTCATCGTTGGTCGGCTTTTCGTTCGCTCCATTTTACCGTCGATATCACGGTCAATAACGTTATTAAAAGCGCCCGATGCGGCGACGATGAGCGCAGAACCAATAATCGTAAAGAACATCACATCAAGATTTTGCATAAATGAAATACCATTTAACTGGAATGCAAGCCACATTCCTGTAAATGCTGTAATTGTATTGGAATTAACGATTCCTATTTTAACCAGTTCCGTGAAATCCCGAACCGTAAATTTACTGGCAACTCCTGTTTTTAACTCGCCAGTATTCTCTATTCTGTTCAAAATCTCTCCCCCTTAAACGCGTAAATCACTCTACGTCTATTATGTGAAATTAGGACATGCTTTGTCAATCAATCGGCTTCACAAAACTCGGCTGGATAAAACTAATTCCAAGCAAGCGTTATGTGAATTTGTTAGCAAAGATTTCGTTTTAGTTTGTGAAACAGCGCCAAATAACGAATTCTTTACTTCTGTTTTAAAATTCGCTACAATAAAATTAATGTGTAAAAGCACGTTTGATGACAGATTCATCTAAAAGGAGAGAATAAGAAATCATGAATAAGTTTCTTAAAATTTGGTCCGTCTTGACGATTATTTTCATGACATTTGTTGTTTTTGGTGGGGCTTTGGTGACCAAAACGGGTTCAGCAGATGGTTGTGGAAACACTTGGCCACTTTGCAACGGACAACTCGTTCGCCTGACAGACGTTACAACGGAAAAACTAATTGAAGTCGCGCACCGAATGACAACGGGACTCGCTTCCATTTTTGTTATTGTGTTGGCCATACTCGCTTGGCGAACAATTAAAGATCGCCGCGAAACAAAACCACTCGCTATTATCGCTGTTTTATTTTTAATTTTACAAGCTTTCATGGGTGCTGCCGCCGTCATGTGGGGCCAAAACCCATACATCATGGCGTTACATTTTGGCATTTCCATTATCTGTTATGCGGCAATCATTTTACTGGCGCTACTTATATTTGAGTTTGACCGCAAATTTGATGCCAGAAATTTAGTGATGGGCACGAAACTGCGATTTAATCTTTACTTTTTAACCATCTATACATACTTAGCTGTCTATACCGGCGCACTGGTTCGACATGAGCGCGCAAGTCTCGCCGTTCCAGTTTGGCCATTCCAAGACGGGACATTCATTTGGCCAGATTCCATTCAAGATTATGTGCAATATGGGCACCGCATTGCCGCTTTCATTTTAGTCGTTTGGATTTTCTATGTGACATGGCTTGTTTTCCGTGATTACAGACATTACCGCGTGCTCACCTATGGCATGGTCCTCGCTGTTATTCTCGTAGCACTTCAGGCGCTCACAGGTATCCTGTCTGTTTACACCGAGGTTAATCTTTATGTGGCACTATTCCACAGTTTAATCATTACCATTTTATTCGCGCTCTTCTGCTACTTATGTATGCTCGGTGCGCGGAGCAAAAAAAATCGTTTACGTATTCGTTAAAACGAGCCCTTTCAGGCTCGTTTTTTTTGTTCAACATATGCTATGATAGCTAAGTGAGAATAGAACATTGAAGGAGTTTGACATGAACCAACAAATTATTTTCATTGATGTTGATGGTACACTTTGTAACGATTATGGCCGCGTTCCCGAGTCCGCTGGGGTGGCCATTCATAAAGCACGACAAAACGGGCATAAAGTTTATTTATGCACTGGCAGATCCAAAGCGGAAATCACGGACGAAATTAAAAATATTGAATTTGATGGCTTTATCGGCGCAGGCGGCGGCTACATTGAAGAGCAAGGCAAGCTCCTTCTGCATAAAAAATTCGATTTAGCAGATCTTTCAAGCATCGTTCGCTTTTTCAAAAAAGAAGGTATCGGCTACTATTTGGAATCAAACGACGGCCTTTTTGCAAGTGACACATGCATTCCAGAAATTCGCAAACAAATTTTTAAAGGGCTAAACAAAACGGACGCCGAATACCAAAAACGCGCCAGCGAATTGAGTTTCTTTTTTGACTTACTTTTACCTGAAAAGCCCGTTTCTGAACTGACTACGGTAAACAAAATTTCATTTATGAGCGAACACGTGCCTTTTGAAAAAGTTAAAAATGCATATCAAGATAAATTTACAATTTTACATACTACTGTTCCACTTTTTGGAGAAAATAGCGGCGAAATTGTTTTACGTGGTATTAATAAAGAAGTCGCAATTCGCTACTTACTGACACACCTCAATGCGAGCCCTGCACAGACAATTGCAATTGGGGACGGTATGAATGATTTTGAGATGCTCCAATTTGTAAATTACGGTGTTGCAATGGGAAATGCAAAACAAGAATTAAAAAATATTGCCGATTTTGTCACAGGTACGCCAGATGAAGATGGCATTGCAAATTTCTTTAAGCAACACGGTCTCACTTGAATGAAAGGATGATGATTATGAAAATCTCAAAAAGGACACTTATATACGAATTATTCATGCTTTTACTTGTTATATTATCCCTCGCGTTACTTCCCTATCATAATTTTTGGACAATCCTTTTAAATTGGGTGATTTGGGGAATCTTCACATTAGACTATTTTTCCCGCCTCGTTCGGGCAGAGGACAAAAAACGCTACATTAAAACACACCCGTTCCAACTAATTGCCATTATCCCATTATACGGCGGTTTTCGGGCAGCACGAATCGTGAGCCTATTCCATATTTTACGCCTTACCGCAATGGGAAATCGCTATTTAACACCTCTTTTTAATTTTTTAAAAACAAACGGTCTGAATCGCTTCATTTTAATTTTCTTACTACTTGTTATTTTCATTCCACTTCCAATGGTACTGATTGAGCCAGATATCCACGACTACCCCGATGCAATCTGGTGGGCAATTGTGACCGCTACAACTGTTGGTTACGGCGACATCATTCCCATTACACCAATTGGGCGCATTTTAGCCAGTATTATGATGCTTGTCGGTATCGGTTTTATCGGTATGATTACTAGTACGATTATGAGCTACGCGAGTAAGCAACGAAAAATTTCCACCAGTTCTGAAAAAATCTCGCATATTACGAAAGCAATCGACCAAGTGGAAGAGCTTGATGAAAAGGAAATTGCTGTTTTGGAAAGTTATCTTGATATGAAAAAGAAAAAATAGCTTGCTCTGAAATGCATTACAGAATGTATACTTCTTGTAGAACAAAAAAGGAGGAGCTATTTAATGAAACTAATTGTAGAAAAAGATTATGCGTCGATGAGCAGAGTTGCAGCGAATATTTTACTTGGAAAAATGTATCAAGTAAATCGGGTGAATTTAGCCATTACGGCCGGAAACACGCCAGTCAAAATGTATGAGTATTTAGTAGCAGAGATAAAAGAGCGTCCTTATTTGGAAAATGTTCATTTTTATAACTTTGACGAAATTCCTTATGCTGGCGAAAGCGGTTTTGGTGTGACGATGACAAATTTAAATCGCCTTTTCTTTCATCCGGCAAAAATTTCGGAACGAAACATTCACGTTTTAGATACTGAAAACTATCAAAATCAAGATGCTCGTATTCAAGCAGACGGCAGCTTAGATTTAATTTTGCTCGGTATTGGTGAAGATGGGCACTTTTGTGGCAACCTTCCGGGAACAACAACCTTCGCAGATGAAACAACACTCGTGCGAACAGACTCTATTCCTGAAATGCGCGACATCTTAATTGCAGAAGTTGGCGGCGACGAATCCAAATGTCCTGACGTTTACGTAACGATGGGGCCAAAAAGCGTAATGGCAGCCAAATCAATTGTTTTGTTTGCAAATGGACGAAAAAAAGCAAGCATCATCAAAAAAGCCTTTTTTGGCCCGGTCGACAGCGCTGTCCCTGCTTCCATTCTTCAGATGCATCCGAATTTAACCGTAATTTTAGATGCGGAAGCGGCTATGGAGTTAGATGTGGAGGAACAATAAATTCTTGATGAATCTAAAACAGGAGAGAAAATCAAAAAAGATTTTCTCTCCTGTTTTATTATTGAAAAATCAACCTTTACATTATCTAAAAATGATGTGGTCTACTCACTACAGCTTCAAATTAAAGAATCTTTTAAGTTCAGTTACTTTATTCAAGAATATAATCAATTATTGCCTTCGTATTAACACTCACATATTCATCTACATCTAGTTGAACAGCATCAACTAGATCATTATAAGTCGGTAGATTTAAAGCCCCTCTATGTTCGACCAAGTTTGGCGATGTCACCTACTTGAGTTTTGCAACTTTTTCTGCAAGGACTCATAGTAGCGTTCGGACAAAGCTTTGACGGCGGCAATCCTTTCGAAATCAGCTTTTGCTCCTTTTTTATGTAAAACCATCTCGTGACAATAAGCAACTGTAACTTGGTGCGCGTCCGCTTCAAGCAAAATCACTTCGTCCAATTGCTGAATCTTCCCTTCCTTAATCGTGCGGCACAAGTAGCCTGTAAAGCCGGTTTGCTGCACTTCTTTATAGAGTTCAGGCATATGATTATATTTTCCAATGGTGGAACACGGGTTACGCGCCTCTGTCACCTGAATGACCGCTTCACCAATTTGGAAAATATCGCCAATCGCAACATCTTTTTCAAGCATGCCAGAAACCATTAAATTTTCGCCAAATGCACTTTTTGGTAACTTCTTTTGAAATTTCTCCTCAAAATACGCATAATGTTCCACTGGAAACACACATACCGTACGGTCAGGGCCGCCGTGATGCTTCATGTTAAACGGTCCATCGCCAACAAATCCTTGAAATGTGAGCTGGGCTTCTAACACACCTGTTTTTTCAATTCCTGTCAACATTTTCGACTTGCTCGAAAACGCCAGTTCCTTAGGCTTCCCAATCGCGACATGATGTACTTTTCTCATTTCTAGCACACTCCATTTTGTATTATTTTTTCTTCCGAAGTAAAGCAAACAAACTAACAATAATGGCTAAAAGGCTAATTCCAAGTGTCGTGTAAATGAGCCAAGCAGAGAATTCATTTTTTTCGTCCTGCTCTTTGCTCGTGGTATTTCCGTGCGCGTCCGTCTGCGGAACACTCGATTCATTCACCGTCGTAACCGCATGCGGCGTATCCGAATTCGCATCCCCCGTCCATTCCACTATCGACCCGTCCGCATAGTATTGAAAAGCATCCCAATTAAGTTGAGCGGCTTTTTCCGGGTTGCTCGCGATGAAACTAAAACGCATAAACTGACCTGGCAAAATGCCCGCGCCTGTTGCCTCCCATGTTATCACATTTTTCGATTTATCAAAAGTCGTTTTAAATCCAGCCACTGGCTCATAAGAAACATACGTAGCTCCGGCAGGCATTTTAAGTACAATTTTCGTCGTGTTACTCTCTTTTTCAACAGGCACCTTCATCGTATACGTCTCGTACGCTCCCGTTTGCGATTCACTAGGCGAAACACTGACATGGGCGCTCACAAGAGCAGGAAATCCCCAAACTAACATCGCTACACTACACATTACAATCCATTTTTTCATCGCTTACTCCTTTATTTGCACAGTAAATGTTTGTTCTATCGTCTCAAAATTTTCCGTTAAACCGCGCACCGTAATTTCCCATTTTCCAATTTGATTTAAGTATAAACCGCTTGCGACATAATCGCCGCTTTCCGCGAGCTCGCCCTGAAACTCATGCGCACGGCCACCCGCATGTTTAGCGCTAAATGTTACTTGTTGAAACGCTTCAAGCACAGCCCCTTCTTTGGTTAAAAAACGAGCTATAAATGTGTTATCTCCGACTTTGGCTGGCGTAATTTGCAGCCGAATTTTTGCTCGATCATTTTTGTCCGCCATCACCTCACTGAAAGGTTTACTTGGCGCAGGGGGCGGTGTTTTCGTGTCAGATAAAATACTCGCGGCGCTTAAAATAAGCAAGCCCAGTAGCATTTCAATGAGAATCGTTTTAACCGGAATTTGTTTTTGCGTATTCTTCAAATAGAAGTAGTGGCCTAAACCGATTAGCGCCATTAAAATGACGAGGCCGATTTTGATGAGTAGCGTGATGCCATACGCGGTTTGGACGAGGTTTTTCATTTGCCCGATATTCATGACGGACATGAGAATGCCCGATAAAATGAGCAGACCAAACGCAGCCATCGCGTAAATCGCAAATCGGTTCCACATTGCTTTGGCTTCTTGTTTTGGGACAACGAAAAGCAAGGCAATAATGCCGCCTACCCAAAGGCTCGCCGAAATGAGATGCAAGAAGTCAGCGGTTGTCGCAACAATTCGGTCCGCCTGCGCCTGGCTGTGCCCACTAAGTGCTTTGGTCATAAAGATGGCAAGCAAAGTTAGGGCAGCAAGAAGCGGCATTAAAATCCGGCTTTTTCCTTTAAACAAAAAGAAAAACAAACTAGCGAGTATGAGCCACAAAATGAATTGCGTAAGCCAAAGTTTCCCAGTGCTCGTGCCGAAAAATGTGCGCATGAGTTCGGGCGTCAGGGCGGCGCCAAATGTCATGGTTTTGACTTGAACCGGTAGGAAAAGCGCCACCACGCTGCCCATCATCCCCATTCCAATAGCTGTCAGGATTTTTGCTCGTTTCAGCATTTGCCGCGGAAATGCTTCTTTCTGCGGGAAAAGAACGAATAAAACGAACAACACACCGAAAACAATACTAAAGCTTATATAAAGAAAGTCT
Source organism: Listeria goaensis (assembly GCF_900186125.1). GTDB lineage: Bacteria > Bacillota > Bacilli > Lactobacillales > Listeriaceae > Listeria > Listeria goaensis. The sequence goes on from NZ_FYBQ01000009.1 coordinate 105,433, forward strand.
TTTAAAATGGTGTTCGTTATTTCTAAGTTTGGCGTTTCAGCAATCGTTTTCGGGAGTTCTTTGTCCGTCTTACCGACTTTAAAAGAAATAACACCTGAAATCGGATGACCATCCGCCGAAACGACACGCCATTCTGCCGCGTACACGTCTGGTTTTGCTTCTCCGTCCACATGCACCGAAACAACATGATCATTCTCTGCAGACACAAGCGTTTTTCCTGTCGAAATTCGCTCCCCTTTCGAGTTGGTCACTGTAATTAGCGGAAAATCAGATTTGATCGTTTCATTATATGTAAGAACAATTTCTGCCGGCATTTTAGCTACACTGCTACCATCTGCCGGTGTTGAATTTTGTAAATAGGCATGGGCATCTGCGTGAGTTGCCGGAAAAAGAATAAGTAAGAAAAAAATCAGGAACCCTTGCCAAAATCGATTAACAGCCATTTCTTCCTCCCTTTTCATAATCACTTTCCATTTTACGATACCTGAATTCTTTTTCTATTTAAAGCAATATGCATTCAAAAAAGCCACAGTATATAATACCGTGACTTTCATAAATAACCGTTTAGAAGCCTCTCCCAGCTCCGCCACCGCCAGAACTTCCGCCGCCACCAAAGCCGCCAAAACCTCCACCAGAGCCGCCTGAGCGTCCGCCTCCAAAACCGCCGCCGATAAATGGACCGCCACCACGCCCCCGTCCGCTATCAAACGGACCTCGTGAACCGCCGCGCGGGCCTCTGCCATTTATCATCGAAATAATAATAAATGTAACAACTACAAGAATAATGATGCCAATAACGCCCGGACTAAGCTTACCTGAAGCGCCTTTCTCTCCATTCGTTTTTGCCAGTTGCATCTCGTTAGTGTAGTTCTTAAAAATCGTTTCGTCTTTATAGTTATATTCTTGATTTACTTTTAAAGCCACTTCCGAAAAAATATTGCGCAACCCCGTGTTATAATCATCCGCCTTTAAGTAAGTCAGGTTATTGTCTAAAATTTCACCCGCCGTACCGTCCGTAATTGCGCCCTCAAGCCCGTAGCCGACTTCAATTTTAATTTCCCGCTCACCAGTTGAGAGCAAAATCAAAACGCCATTGTCGAGAGAATCACTACCAATTTTCCACTTATTAAAAAGTTGATGCGCGTATTCTTCTTTGGTTAAACCATCAAATGAATCCACCGTTGCCACCACAATTTGTGGCTTTTCCATCTGATTTTGATACGCATAGTTCACCGACATTATCATATTTTTCGTCGTTTCATCTAAAATATTCGCGCTATCCGTAACATAAAATTGCTCGGTTGGTTCAGGAAGTTTGACTGCTTGTGCATGATTGGGCAGAAATACAACAGCCAGAAATAAAATAAAAAATGTAAAAAAGGTTAGCCGTTTCAAAACGCGTCATCTCCCTTTCCTCTATAGTTAGTCGAAATTCACTTCCGGCGCTTTATCCGCCCCTTCTACAGCTTTAAAATACGGTTTCGTTTCAAAGCCTAGCATGCCAGAAACAAAGCTTGTTGGCGCGCTTGTCACTTTCGTATTGTAGGAACGGACGACATCATTATATTTATCTCGTTCAACTGAAATTCGATTTTCCGTTCCAGCTAACTCGTCCATTAAACGCGTCACATTCTCGCTTGATTTTAGTTCTGGGTAGTTTTCTACGGTTGCAATTAGGCGTGTGACAGCTTGGTCCATTTGGTTAGCCGCATTCATTTCTTCACTTTGCGTACTAGCTTTAGACACAGCGGTTCTTGCTTCGGCAATTTGACCGAAAACTTCTTTTTCCTGCTTCATGCTGCCTTGCACTGAATTTACTAAGTTGGGAATTAAATCATAGCGGCGTTGCAACTTACTTTCTACGTTTGCCCACTGCGCAGAAACTTCATTTTCTTTTTTATTTAAAGAATTATATGTAGCAATAAAGGGCACGCCTAAAACAATCAAAGCAATCGCTATCCCAATAATTACTTTCCAAGTATTTTTCATTCGTTTTTCTCCTTTTAAATAAGATATTTTCATTATATCAATAACGCTGTATTTTTTCATACTTCCCTCGCATGATTTTTTGTAAAACACATTTATTCTGTGCTACACTAAGGTGAAGCGAGGTGATTAGATGCAGGAAGCACTCATTTTAACGAGTATTATCGTCCTCGGACTCATTGCACTTGTATTTGAATATCATTACACAGTGAAACGAGCCATTCGTTATATGAAAAAAAATAATCTTACCAAACAAGCGATTAAGGATAAAATAGAAATTTATGAGGATTGAAAACCCGTGCTGACACGCAGCACGGGCTCTTTTCATAATTTAAAATGAATCAAATTGATTTTTCTCACTAGAAAGTTTTGCTAGCGACATAATTCCTGAAATAAGGAATAAAACGCCCGTTACAAAACCATAACTAAAGAAACTGATTCCGCCAATCACAATTAAAACGATTGACCAGCCTTTTACACTAACACCATTTTTCAATTTAAAGGCAGCGATAAAACCAAACACGCAAGCTGCAATAGCAAGCAAGAGGCTAAGTGCAATAAATCCAATACCAAATGACATATCAATAAAATCATCACGTGTCACTACTGGATCAACCGATGCTGCAAATAGCATTATAATGCTAAACCCTCCCATAATAAAGACGCCTAGAGCTGCTAAACTGGCACCAATAATACTCATGATAAATTCTGCTTTTCTATTAATCATAATTGCCCTACTTTCTGTTTATTCTAAAGTACATTATACCTGAAAATAAAACATAATTAAATAGCGGATTACAATAAAAGAAGAACAGGCCTAGGTGAGCCTGCTATTTTTTATTTATCAAACTCTCCACCAAGTATTCTTGTTCGTAATTCTGAAACTTTCTTTTGTATCAAGTCCCTTGTTTCTCTAAACTTATCAATTGAGCTTCCACTTGGATCAACTAAGCCCCAATCTTCCTGATAACGGCTCGGCAAATTAGGGCAAGAAACGCCACACCCCATTGTAATCACTATATCTATTTCGCCAGGAATATCCGCCAATAATTTAGGATATTGCTCGGCTATATCTACTCCTGCTTCCCCCATAACCTCGACTGCTAACGGTTTTACTTCTGGATAGTTCTCCGTTCCTGCTGAATATATCTCTGCTATATCATTTAATAATACTTTCCCCCAGCCTTCAGCCATCTGAGAGCGACATGAATTATGAATACAAATAAAGGCAATTTTCCGCATAATAATCCTCCAAACATTTCTCCGTGTTTATTATATAGTATTAAAGCAAAAAAAGATAGAGGCAACAGAGTGCCTCTATCTTTCATACTAGCCAAACATAGTCATTCAAAGATTATAAAATCCTTCGTTTTAATACCAACCAGTTTGCAAGTGGTGTGCTTTCGCATTACTCCAAGAACCATAGCGGCTCTTCACATAGTTTTCAGCTACACGTTCTTGATTGGCAGCAGAATAGTCACCATTTAAGTACGAGTTCGTTAATTGGTAACGACCAATATATTTACCTGTTGCACTTACTGCACCGTAGTTACCACCAGATTCTTTTTGTGCAATCCATTCTTTCGCTTGTTGCTCTGTGGAACTTCCAGTTGATGCGCTCGCGCTTTGACGAGGTTGCGTTTGTTTTTGCGCTGGTTGTTGTTGTGTCGGTTGCTTGCTTTGTGCAGCTGGTGCAGGTGCAGCAGTAGCTACGCCATTTCCACCTTCTCCAACTTCAAGCGCTTGACCTATATAAATAAGATTAATATTCGAAATGTTGTTATCCTTGGCAATTTGATCGACAGTCGTATTGTTATTCTTGGCGATTTCGGATAGAGTGTCTCCCTTTGCTACATTGATTTGTTTAGCGTCTACGAATTGACCTCCAGCGATAATTACTGCTCCAATCACAAAAGATGATACGGCAATTCCTAATGCATTTTTTTTCATTCCTTAAAAACAACTCCTTAATTTTTCTACGGGATTCATCATAACATAGCAACATTTCAAAACAACTACTGTTCCATTTCATTTTGTTTCAAAACAAAGTCATAGGCACCAAACGTCAATAGGAAAATTTTACCAATTAAAATCTAACTTCCTGCTATACAGCCCTTCTTCTAAGTTTGAATTTTCAGACGTTTAGTGACATATCCCTTCATTAAAATTTATTTTTTTACTGAATTTATTAGTGAAATTGCTTGATTTCATTAAAAAACACGGCTAAACTTATTCATTTTCTCCCTGTATCGACAACCCTATATCCAAAATTTGTTCTATTTCTTCTATAATAAGAAGCCCACCTTTTTTGATAACTTCATCATTTAAAACAACAATTGGTAATTTTTCAGCCATGAATAAAGGCTCCTCACGAAAAAAGTTCCACCTTTTCTCCTTTTAACTTAAAATAAATGTTTTGAAATTCTTCACACACACACCAAACTTTGGAATATTTCTAGTTCCATATCGTAATTTTCCTTATTACTTCCACAAAAATATTCTAGTTTTATCATTTCTATCCAATAAAAAAAGCACCCTTTTGAAAGGGTGCTTCCTTTAAATTAACGAATTTCTTTAATACGAGCCGCTTTACCGCGTAAGTTACGCAAGTAGTAAAGTTTCGCACGACGAACTTTACCGCGACGAATAACTTCTAGCTTAGCGATACGAGGTGTATGTACTGGATACGTACGTTCAACACCAACGCCATAAGAAATTTTACGAACTGTGAAAGTTTCGCTAATACCAAAACCACGGCGTTTAATTACAACACCTTCGAAAAGTTGGATACGTTCGCGCGTACCTTCGACAACTTTTGCGTGAACACGTACAGTGTCACCAGGACGGAAATCCGGGTTGTCAGTTTTTAGCTGTTCTTTCGTAATTTCTTCGATAAGTTTATTCATCTTATTCTCTCCTTCATACAAATATTCATACGTATTAAGAACGAAGCGGAATATTGTTATCAAATCTGGAATAGCCCAGATACTTAATTAGATTAACACAAACTTCTTTGACTGTAAAGTTTTTTTCTTGATAGTTTATCTTTTAATAGACGCCCATCTCTTCTGTAAGCTTTCTATTCAGAAAGAGAAGTCTATATTTATTAGCATAACTTATAAGTTGAACTTTTGTGTCCTTGGGAATGCTATCTTTTCTTGTAAACCATGTTTTTGTAGCATCATACGCTGTCCCTTTCACCTTATCCTCAGCATAATCCCCTACGTACGGTAAAACACGATTAAGCCCCTCAGCCAATATTTGAAAAAGTCTGGGTGGCATTTTATGATAGTCATAATGAATCAAGATATCCAATAAAATATTGATATATTCATCATAATTGGAAAATGCATTTCGTTTTCTAGCTTTCTCCCATAACTCATTAATGCAAACTAATAGAAATTCGATATACGATGAAATCATATGATACTCAAATTGAGGAAGCATTTCTAAGAGCTGTAGTCTAAAATCTTGATTAGTAATAAATTCTTGAATTTCCTCATCTTCTTTATTATTCAAATTTTCTACAACAGCTTGTAGCTCTTCTAATTTATGAAGATACAAACCTTGAGATTTTTGTATATAGTCCGCTAATTCTTGTAGAAACTCTTCTATATTCGAAATTTCAATAATTAAATTTCCCATCTCATCTCTATATGGCAGCTCTTTTGGATTTTCTGACCAAAGAGCTTGAATAATTTCATAGGGATATTCATTTCCTCTTGTGTATAAATTCTTCGACCAATCTACTGCAGACAATACATTTACATCCCCAAGCCCATATCCAAGAACTAATGTTGTAGATTCTCGTATTGTCATTGCTAATTTTGATTGTCTATATTCAGTTGGTCTAAAAAGTGGGACATAATCTTCCTGAACAATGATAATCGATTCCGGATCATTCCGCACGCCATGTAAATGATAAATAGGAATAATACCTTTAGGAGCTGAAAGATAATCAAGTGGACCTAAGCTCTTACTTTTTCCCGTTAGAATTGTTTCTAGAACTAAATCATAGTTTGTCGTTACAATCCAAGAAGGCTTAATTTCATCAAATAATTTTTTTAAAAGTTCAATCTTATCTTCTTTTGGGAGCCAATTGGCCAGCAAGCAAATTTCTTCTTTAAAAGTATTTTTTGCCTCAGCGTAATCATCATAACTTTTCCTATCCGCCAATTGTTTGCACAATAATGTCGCAAGTTCTGGCATGGAAAGACCAATTAAATTTTCTCCCTCAGGCATATGCAATTCGTGTACTATACTTGCTTCTTTAATTAAATCATACCATCCCAGTGCTTCGTCAGCCATTGCTTTCGAAAATCCAGCACCTATAAACAAACCCAAGTTCCCATAACTATGTGCATTAAATAGTTTCTCAAAAACTTCTTCCCTTTTTATACTGCTCATCCCGTCTCCCCCATCTATGTATGCGTTTTCTTTCAGTTTAATGCTAAAACGTATAGATTTCAAATTATATACATTTATATACGTAAAAAAATCACTAGGCAATGCTAGTGATTTTCTTTTAAAATCTCGTAATCTTAATATTCACAGCTGTACCGTATGCGAGTTGATAGACGCGGTCGCCGACAAATTGTTCCGTGAAGTTACAGTGGATTATCCCGTTTCCCCCGACGTCAAGCGCTTTTTGTTGGAGCTCTTTAAGTAAGTTTTCAAAGCCGACTGTTTCTAAAATCGCTTCGTCGTCTGACTTCAATTTTTGGCGCACACTTTTTGCGAAAACGACCGTTAGAACATCGTGATTGACATTAATGCCACCCGTTGACACTTGCACATTCTCCCAAGTTTCACCAATTCGTTTCTGGTCATTTTGCTCAGATACATATTCTTCCCGATTTTTATCCCGAACAGCTCGGTCTTTCCCAAAAAAAGTCATATTAACGCTTCCTTTCATCACATTCTTCTTCTATTTCATGTAGCCATTCTTGCTCTTTTTTGGATAAATTGTATGTTTCAAGTAAGTCCTTGCGGCGTAAAAACGTTCTCCGAAGCGACTCTTTGTTTCGCCATTCCTCAATTTTCGCGTGGTTCCCACTTAAAAGCACATCTGGAACCTGCATGCCACGAAAGTCAGCGGGACGCGTATAGTGCGGATGTTCAAGCAAACCGCTTGAAAATGAATCGTGCACCGCAGAATCGGCATTGCCTAGAGCGCCTGGAAGCAGCCGAACAATGCTGTCCGTCATCGCCATTGCCCCGATTTCGCCGCCTGTCAAAATGTAGTCGCCAATTGAAACTTCGTCGGTTACAAGATGCTCGCGAATGCGTTCGTCGTAGCCCTCGTAGTGCCCACAAATAAAAATGAGTTGTTCTTCTTCTGCAAATTCTTCTGCCATTTTTTGATTAAACGGCTTACCAGCTGGATCCATCAAAATGATGCGCGGTTTTTTATGTTCGAGTTGTACATGTGACACGGCATCGAAAATGGGTTGCGCCTTGAGCAACATACCTGCGCCGCCGCCATATGGATAGTCGTCCACCACCTGATGCTTTCCTTCGGCGTATTGTCTAAAATCTGTCACCGCAATGTCCACGATGCCTTTTTGAATCGCTTTGTTCATAATGGATTCAGATAGCATGCCGCTGAACATTTCCGGGAAGATGGATAAAATATCAATTTTCATTTAATCTAGCAACCCTTCAAGTGGCTCGATAACAATTTCCTTGCTCCCGATATCGATTTTTTTTACAACGTCAGCAATATACGGAATAAGCATTTCTTTTCCGCGCTCTGGTTTCACAACCCAAACATCATTCGCGCCTGGCGTCAAAATCTCAGTAATTTCGCCGAGCAAAAGGCCGTCTGAGGTGCGCACATGACAACCAATAATTTCATGAAAATAATACGCGTTTTCCTCTAATTCACCTAGCGCTTCTTCTGGCACTTTTAAAATGCCTTCCTTCATTTTTTCTACTTGATTAATCCCAGTGTAGCCTTCAAACGTTAGCAAGTCGAAATTTTTATGCACGCGGTGTGAGCGTACCGTAAGTTCAATTGGCGTATTTTCATTTTTTAAATACAAAAAAAGTTTATTGCCTGTGCGGTAGCGTTCGCTTGCGAAATCAGTTCTTGAAATGACGCGCACTTCGCCCATTAGTCCGTGTGTATTCACGATTTTTCCTACATTAAACATCTTTCCCATAAGTCACCTCTAGCGTATTTCTGTAATTACTCCGTCCGTTACAACAATCGTTTTACTAAGTGTGGCATCGCTCCACTCATCGCCAACTTGAACATCTACAATCGTTTCAAGCTCGCGTTCGCGAATTTCACTCCCAAGCGGTAGCGTTTCAAGTTGTTCCATTTGAAATTCCACCAACTTGATTTTCTCTTGGCGCAAGTTTAATTCATGTTCAAAATATTCATTAACACGCTCTGGCTGGTAACGGTTTTTATGTTCCACTTTTTTTTGTTCAAATAAAAGCTGTTCACTTTCTGTTTCTAAAAGGCGTTTTTGCTCTTTATAATACGTTAAAAGTTCAAGTTTGCTTTGTTCCGTCAAAACTTGCATAATGACTACTTTTTGAATGAGTTTCACTTTGCACCTCCAGACGCGTTACTACTATTTTTATTTTATCAGTTTGCCGCACACTTTCCAAAGGTTTTCTAAAAAAGCTTAGTTTTTCTTACTTGCTTTTACAAAAAGGGCGAATAAATCTTCGCTCTCTCTGTCCATTTGGAACATGAGTTCAGGGTGCCACTGGACGCCGATGAAAAAGCTTTCTAGTTCGTTTCCTTCCACAGCTTCAATCATACCGTCTTGTGTACGCGCTGTGACATGTAGACGACTAGCTACTTTTTTAACATACTGGTGGTGCAAGCTATTCACACGCTTTCTAGTGCCATGAACTGTTGCTAGTAAACTTCCTGGATCTATATCAATTAAATGGGAGCCGAGTTGTTCATCTACTTGCTGTAAGTGTTGCAAAAGCGAACCTTCTACGTACTTCCCGTCTTGATAAAGCGAACCGCCAAGCGCCACATTGACTACTTGCATACCACGGCATACTGCAAGAATTGGCGTTTTAGCTGCGAATGCTTGTTTCGTAAGTTCAATTTCAAATGCATCGCGAATGGGTGCATAATCGGCAATTTCAGGAAGCGGTTCTTCTCCGTAATAAAACGGCGTAATGTCTTGTCCTCCCGTCATTAATAAGCCATCTACTAACCCGATCATTTGCTTGGCGCTATCTGGGTCATCAATCGGGATAACAATTGGTAATCCCCCTACTTTATGAATCGCATCAACATAGCGTTGTTGCGTATATGTGACACGATGCCCGTAAAATTTATCAATACCTTTTGCGAGCCTATTTCCTGTAATCCCAATAATTGGTTTCATTTTCTCTACCTCCTGACCTCAATTTATTTTACCCCATTCAGAAGGATTTTACTCTGTTTTTGCAAAAAAGAAAAACTCGCCTGGATTTCTAGCGCCAGACGAGTCTACTTCGATTATTTTACATTTGACACAAGCCAAGTTAAAGCTTGTGAATCATTATACGCTTTTTCCCATGAGGCGTGTGGATTTGGTGCCACTAAACCAGACGGGTACTCTGTCATTTGAACTTTCTTACCTCCTGCATCTTGAATCGCTTTGACCGCTTGAAGCGAGCCTTGAACACTGTTGACAGGATCATCTTCTGCTTGGAATGTCCAAATCGGAATATCTTTAATTTTCGCAGCATCCGCTTTATCTGGCGCTAAATACCGTGCGGAACCAACTTGAATGAATTCCGAACCTTCATGATACATATAGCCAGCAATTGGCATCGCAGCCGCGAAGAAATTAGGATTCTCCGTTAACATTTTCCAAGTTCCTGTCGCTCCATTGGAAACACCTGAAATATAAATTCTTGATGTATCAATATCGTCATTTTCCGAAACCACTTTATCAATTAGTTTTTTCACTTGTTCCGTCTGCCCTTTACCGAACCATCCTTCGCGTGCTTCGTCCCATGGAACTTGCGGTGCTAGAACGTAACTAGGCGTTGTTTGTTGGAAAGACATTCCTGAAAAAGTTTGCGGTCCATCTGTACCGAGCAATTGCATTTCATTGTCCTCACCGCGTTCACCTGAACCGTGAAGATAGACAACAAGTGGTTTTTTCTCACTACTATTCTCCCCTACTTCCGGAGAAAATAGACGATATTGCATTTTATTTTTGCCATCTTCAAATGTGCTCGCTTTAAACGTATCTAAAATAGGCGTTTTAATTTCACTAATTTTTAAAGCATCGGTTGCTGCATATTTCGTGCCTTTAGCCGATTCAATTTCGTCCGTTTGTGCAACTGTATAGGTTAAGTTTGCGCGTGTATTAATAAATTTCTCAATATCGAACACGAGTGTGCTCGCATTGGCATCATTTGGATTTAATTCTAGTACAACATATTTCCCTTTTTCACTAGGTGTGCCGGCTGTTTGCTCTTCGCTCGTATATACTGCTTGAATAGTACGACTCTTTGCTCCTGCAAAAACAGAAAAATCAGATGTCGCCAATTTATTGCCATTTATTTCTTCAGGATAAGTTAAGATGACGGCTGAGCCAACTTCTCCTTTATCCACAACTTCTGTCACTAGTTCCACTTTTTTAGCATCAATTTTCTTTGCGGCTTCTTCAGTTGATGAACAAGCTGCTAGGCTTAAGCTCGCAAAAACCAGAAACGCTAATGAGTACCATCTTTTTTTCATCCTTAAATCTCCTCTTTTCGCTCTCATTCTAAAATAGTCAACCGCAACAAAAAACAGGCAAAACCTCTTCACGATAGAAAACTACCGAAAAATTGGTTTTGCCTGCCGCACAGTAACTATCCACTATTTGATTATAGCTTAGCACAAATAGAAAGCGATTACAAAAGGCGTTTTTTCTATTTCAAAAACTGATTTTCGCTCATTTACTAAAAATAATTATAATAAATTACATCGTATATATTTAAAAGTAATGAAATGCACAATATAAAAAGTAATTTTAAGTAAAAAGAGCTAGGCGTATTAACCCATCCAGAGAACATAAAAAGAACTCGGTTTCACCAACCGAGCTTCTTTTATTCGATGATTTCAAGGCGTACCTTTTTGGCATTTTTAGCGCCAGCTGCGTAAACGAGCGTCCGAATTGCTTTTGCGATTCGACCTTGTTTACCGATAACTCGTCCCATATCATCTTTCTTCACTGTCAATTTATAAAAAACAGTGGAATCTGTTTCTTCGATTTGAAGTAAAACATCTTCCGGATGGTCAACAAGTGGTTTTACGATGGCGATAATCAAATCTTCCATTCGCAGGCCCCTTCCTTATTTCCCTAATTTTTGGTTATGGAATTTCTCCATGATGCCTTCTTTAGACAAAATGTTACGAACAGTGTCAGAAGGTTTTGCACCATTATGCATCCATTTTAAAACTGCTTCTTCATTGATTTTAACTTCAGCAGGGTCTAGTAAAGGATTGTAAGTTCCTAGTGTTTCGATCGAACGACCGTCACGTGGGAAACGAGAATCCGCAACTACGATACGGTAGAAAGGTTTTTTATTAGAACCCATGCGTTTTAGACGAATTTTAACTGCCATGTTTATATACACCTCCATAAAGTCTTACACAAGTATATATATTACCAGTAAAGGATTTGTTTGTAAAGTGTTTTTTCTTTACAGAGTAATTTTTTCTGCATTTTCCTGGCAAATTAACGCATAAAATTTCGCATAACCCGAAATATTGTGCTCCACATCGTCAATCCGAACGCGAAACGAGTGATGCCGAATAAAAAAACTGTCCGTAATACGTGCCGGATTTTTAAAGTACATGGCTACTTCTGGATAAAACAATCCGTTTAATTGGTAGTCGGCACGCTTTTGAATGACTTCTCGCAAACGTTCTTTTGAAAACACACTTTCCAAAGGGCGATTCATTTCGAGTTTTCCGTATAGTTCGTGGGCGGCAAGTGTCAGTTCGAGGAAGGTAGGAAAAGTCGTTTCACGGTGGTAAATAAAATCCAAGTTATCAAACGCATTTTGCATGCCGAACAAAACGTATTTTTCATCTGGAATGTAGGTTGCGATTTCATTTGCCGCATAGCTTAGCCAGTGATCGTGGTTGCGCCAATAGTTTTTTGCAATGAAGTTTTGAAATGCGCTCTCCGCACCTCTTAAATACGCCTCGTTTTTGCTCACGCCGTATAGACGTAGCAAGCCTAGCACGGCCTCGCCTTCGTAATAAATAATCCGAAACGGATCTTTCACTTCCATAGTTGGGGCATGCAAGACGTGTGTGAAACTGCCATCCTGTTCTTGTAGCCGTAAGATTCCCCAGGCGAGTTTTTCCGCAAGCGGAAGGTCTTCATGATTTTTCGTAAGTGTCATATATTTTGAAAAAGCAAGCAGTGCGGCAGCGTTCGCCCCAAGTTTTATTTCGCGCAGCTCCGGCTCGGTCACATACGCAAAATCTTCTTTTTCAAGGATAAAATTTTGTTTTAAATAAGTGAGGGCACGAATTGCGGCCGCTAAAATCGTTTGATTTCCTGATACTTCATACGCTTCCAGCATCGAATATGTCGTACTCGCATGGCGCAGCGTATTGTAGTGCTTAATCGTTTTATCGAAGCAAGCAAAATACCCATAATGGAATTCACCTGTTTTTTTCACTTGTTTAGCTAAATAAATCCCCGCATTTTCAACGATTTGCTTCACTCGCTGTTCAGTCAATTGTTCCTCTCGAACCCCGTGAGCTAATTCATCTGTATGTAACGTAAAAACGTCTTTCCCATCAAAAAACCAACTGTACGTGGAAAAGGTTGTCACATTCGTATAACCGTTAAGTTGCAACGGTTTTCCGTGTTTTCCCGCTTGAATCAAATAGCGATTTAAATTTTCCAGATTTAAACAAACGTCTTCTTTCCCGGCTTTTAAAACCGCATTCCCGTTTAATTCTTGCTCAAGTAAAGCTTGTTCAAATTTCTTATCAAAACAAATACCTTTGCGATAGTAATTTTTTTTCGTCTCTAAAACTTCTTTATTCCACACATGCAGAGGAAAATCTTCGTAATTAAATGCGACGTCAACTTTAAATGACACCAAATCATCTGTTTGATTTTTCTTAAGTGCTCTTAAAATATCGTCCATCAAACTTCGAAGTGACATACGACTAATATTGATTACTTTGGCGCGCTTGTTTTCATACCCGAGTGAAAGAAAACCATTCCATTTCATTTCGTAGGTCATGTTATCTTTTGAAAGCAACGTTTCCATAGCGCTATTTTCAATTTTTTTAAAAGCTGTTTCAAATGGCATCTTAAAAACTCCTTTAGAAATCTCCCCGCTCATTTCGAGCGGGAAGAATCATCATTATTTATTCGCTTTTCTACGTTTTCTACTAAACAACCCAGCTAAAGCAGCGAGCATTCCTGCACCAATCCACGGTGCTGCTGAACTTGCTTCATCTCCTGTTGAAGGAAGCGAAGAGTTCATTGCCATTCCACTACCAGATAACGTACCATCGCTATTCGAGTACGTAATCGATGTTCCGCCACCAGATGATGTGTTGGAAACATTCGTTGGTAATGGAACACCTCCACCACCCGTCTCAACATCATTTGGTTGAACTACCGCTAGTAGTGTTTCACCTGTTTTCGTTTGGCCATCATAAACGGCTTTAATTGTAAAACCTAAAATATCGCCAGCTTTCAAATCTAAACCATTTGGAATGTTAAGAGTAAAATCTCCGTTCGCAGAAACCGGAATTTCAATCGTTGAACCATCCGGCAAGGTAACCACAATAAAGAATTCTGTGCCATCAGGTGCATCAGCAATGGCATCTTTTACCATAGATTTGATATCTTTATACGGAATTGTCCCTCTAACAATCTTATCCCCCGCATGAATCGGCTTAACAGACGGCCGATCAACCAAGAAATCCCTCCAGTCAATGTCAACATCGGCGTCGGCGTCAGCATCGGCATCGGCATCAGCATCAGCATCGGCATCAGCGTCAGCATCGGCATCAGCATCAGCGTCAGCATCGGCATCAGCGTCAGCATCAGCATCAGCATCAGCATCAGCATCGGCATCAGCATCGGCATCAGCATCAGCATCAGCATCGGCATCAGCATCAGCATCAGCATCGGCATCAGCATCAGCGTCAGCATCAGCATCAGCATCAGCGTCAGCATCAGCATCAGCATCAGCATCAGCATCAGCATCAGCATCAGCATCAGCATCAGCATCAGCATCAGCATCAGCATCGGCATCAGCGTCAGCATCAGCATCAGCGTCAGCATCAGCATCAGCATCAGCATCGGCATCAGCATCAGCATCAGCATCAGCATCGGCATCAGCATCAGCATCAGCACCAGCAGCAGCAGCACAATGAGCGCCGCAGGACGAGGCCGCAGGCAGAGACACGGA
>NZ_FYBQ01000007.1 GCF_900186125.1 Listeria goaensis
TATCCGCTGCTTTTAGTTGATCATCCGGAATATTTCCAGGAAGCGTGGCATCGGTAATAATATCCCGACCACCGTCTTTTTGACCTTGTGTTCCTTGGAAAATCATGCCGACTTCACCCGTTTTCGTATTTTCGACAATCATGTAATCTAGTCCGGATTTCGTGTTATACACACCTTCTTTAACCAAGTACGCTCTTTTTTCTCCGTTTATATCTATATATTGTCTTTCATGTGGCTCTTCGTAGACCACTCTCCCACTTAGTTCTATAATATCCAGATCAGATGTTTTCAACTTTTCTGCTGTCAGCAATTCAACCTCCCCTTTCTCTATTTTTGAATATCTTCAACACTGATATTTTCACCATCAGGAAGTCCCACCCGGTCAACAATAAAGTTTTTATAAATATCTATCGTATAAACAGCTTTCGGCAGTCCAACTTCTTTTTTTAAGTCTTCGGCAATTTTATCCGCCTTTTCTTGTTTGGGTAGTCCGTCACTTTTGCTATAAAATTGAAGAGCAACATGTACGTTTTTAAAATTTTCATCTTCCTTAAGAAATAGCTCGCGTATCTCGGTCGGATTGATTTCAGGATTACTTATATAAGCATTGTAGGCATCATCAAAAGCAATACTTGTCGGAATAAAATAATACGAGTGTTGATACCCTGATGCTTGTGTCTTATCTATAGTTTCTTGGTTCAAACCTTGTAAATTATACTTTTCCGCTTCTTTTTCGGCAAATAAATCCAATCTTTTAAATTCTGCCTCATAAGCTTTTGCATACAAGCCACTTACAATTGCGGACTCAACTACACCATCTTCCGAGCGAACAAAATCCGGTGGATCAAGTTTCTTTTTCTGCATATCAAGCCCGACAATCACAGAAGTATGGAACTCTATCGGGTCTTCTGCTTCGACCATGACAACCGCCGCATCTCTTGCAGGTACAACATTATTCACTTTAACATCAGTTTTATATGTATCTTTCATATATGCGATGGCTCGCTTTTTAATTTCTGCTTCGTTCTTTTCGACAATTTCTTTAGACTTGTCGCCATCAACGAAAATAAATCCTTGCCCTTTATACTCCGCAACAGGTGTTGTCCCGTCGTCTATTTTCTTTTCTTTTTCATCTGACTGCCCCATAAATGAACAACCTCCTAGTAAAATTGATAAACCAATAATGGAAATCGCTATTTTTTTCCCGTTCATGGTTACACCCCTTTTCTCTATTTATATAAAAAACACCTCTTATAGTATACAACAAGAAACCCTGTTTTAAAATTAAAACCCCCAATTTTGTTGGTCTTACTCTTCCTCCCACACTAGCCGTTCTTGTGTTTGTAGCGTTATAACAACCTCCCTCTTACGTACGCTTTTGCCATAAGGTCGCGCAATTCAGGCAGGGCATTCTAATTGAAACTCATCTCCAGTTTATATATTTTTCTTACAATTTTAATAGAGCATGTTACTTTTTTATTGTTTGTGTAGATTTTATGAATTTTTTAGAAAAAAAGACATAAAAAAAGAGGAGCTTTGTTGCGATTCCCAAGAGTTAGATTTTTAGTCTAACTTTTGGGGATTCGCTCACGCAACTACTCTTTTTCACTCTAAAAATGATGGAAACTTTCAACTGGCATCACAAACACTGTCGCCCCGCCAACTTGGACTTCAATTGGGTAAGGGACATAGGTGTCAACCGTTACGCCGAGTGAGGCAGATGGTGTCATCATTTGTTCGCGCGCCTTGCAATTTTCGCGGATAATATCGAGTGCATCGTCCACACGGTCGTCTTCCACACCGATGATGAACGTCGTATTCCCCGCTTTCAAAAAGCCACCTGTTGTCGCAAGCTTTGTTGCACCAAAATTATCTTTCATCAAAGCATCAGACAGACGATTGCTATCCTGGTCTTGAACAATAGCGAAAATTAATTTCATTTTTTTCATCTCCTTCAAAGAGCTTTTTTTAATTATAGCAAAAATATCCGCCTAGACTCATTTTTTTGCTTTCCTCGCCTAGTGAATACCTCACACGTAGTGTCAGTTTAGCCGTTTTAAAATATGCGCGATAATTTCATCTGTAATCTCTTCTGGCGTGCGATTTGCGTCAATTCGAATGATGCGTTCTGGAAACATCGCGATAATTTCTTCATAGCCTTTTTGAACCTTATCGTGGAAGCTAATATCTTCCTTGTCAAGCCGATTAATTTCGCGCCCGCGACTTGCCGCAATCCGTTCTAACCCTGTCGCCGCATCTACGTCCAAATAAAAAGTCATGTCAGGTAACGTTTCGCCAACTGCGAACAAATTGATACTAAGTACTTCTTGTATACCTATACCACGTCCGGCGCCTTGGTAAGCAAGCGAGCTATCAATAAACCGGTCACAAAGCACCGTTTTTCCCGCCTGAAGTGCTGGTCGAATTTTTTCAACAACATGCTGGCGTCTAGCACCTGCGATAAGAAGCGCCTCCGTCCGCGAATCCATTTCCTCATTCCCAATTCCAAGCACAATTTCCCGAACCTTTTCGGAAATCGGACTGCCGCCCGGCTCACGCGTTTTAATAAAGTCAATGCCCGCAAGTCGCATTTTTTCTTCTAATAAACGCATCGTTGTCGTCTTTCCCGAACCGTCCGGCCCTTCAAGCGTAATAAATAACCCCATCGTTTCCTCTCCTTCAAGCAAGTCTCTTTTCGATTATATCATAAATACACTGCAATTTTGCCGTCTTTTAAGTGCTCTCCTCCGTGGAAATGTACGCCAGATGTGGCTTTCAAAAAAGCAATGTGCGCTTCCGTCAGTTTTTCTCCGCGAAGGACGAAAGGAATCCCAGGCGGATACACCGAAATGTTTTCTGCGGCGACGGCATGCACCGCTTCGTCTAATGCCACAAGAACGCTATCCAGTTCGGCCATTTCCGTATAGGATAGTGCCAGCTCTGAAAGTTTTGGCGTGGCAAATTCAATTGGCCTCGTTTCCCCTTTTGGCGCCTTGATTGCCCGCAATTCTCTAGTTGGTGCAAACTGCGTTCCGCTCCGTGTGAGCGGCAAAATCAGCAGCATTTGGCGGTCGTCCGCCAGTTCAGGATAGTAGTCGTGTGCCTCAAAATGCCGTGCAATTTCGTGTCCTGAATACCCGTTTTTCCGAACAACCAGCTTTAACGGATCGTCTGGGAGCAAAACGATGAAGCCTGCATCTTCCAAGTAGTCGACCCATTTGGCGCGCATTTTCCAAAAAGCTTGAAAATCATCGTCCGAATACATAGCCATGAAGCGGCGCGCCAAATCAAGCGAAGCCATCACAAGGTAGGAAGGGCTGCTTGTTTGCACGATTTGGAGGTAGTGGCGAATGCGTGCGAGCCGCGCGGAATCCGAATTAATATGTAGGAAAGCGCCCATTGTCATCGCCGGGAGTGTCTTATGCGCCGACTGCACGACCGCGTCCGCCCCGCATCTAAGCGCATCACGCGGAAAAGCATCACTTGCAGCAAAATGCGCCCCGTGCGCCTCGTCAACCAAAACGAGCGCCCCAAAATGATGAATCACTTGTGCCACACGCGCCAAATCAAACGTCGTACCGTAGTAGCTCGGATACGTCAAAACGGCTGCCACAATGTCCGGATACTCGCGAAACGCCTGTTCAAGTGTCGCCACGTCTACGCCATTTGAAACGCCCGTCAAAACATCTTTTTTTGTGTTTAAAAAAACAGGCCGAGCTCCCGCAAGTTCCAAAGCATGCACGACCGACTTATGCGCATCACGAGTCACTAAAACGCGCTCACCGCGGCGAACTGCAGCAAGTATCATCGCTAAGTTCCCACTGGTGGAGCCGCCAACTAGAAAAAAACTCTTGCTTGCGCCGTACGCCGAACTTAATAACGCTTCCGCTTCCCGAATTGCTCCTTCCGGGTGGTGCAAATCGTCTAATCCGCTTATTTCCGTCAAATCATATTTCAGCATGTCTTGCCATTTAAGTTCAGACAAAATGCCATTTTTATGACCCGGCACGTGAAACGAAAGTGGATTTTGACGTACATGTTCTTCCATTTTTGAAAATAACGGAACCTCTTCCTGACTAGCCATTTCGACGCCTCCTTTTCCAATCATTATTGTAGCATTTTTATAAACAGAATGCTTCTTGTTAAGCGTTTACATAAAAAACATATTATAATAGAGTTTAACAAGACGGGCAAAGGGAAATTTTTAACTGTAGGAAAATTTGGAGGAGGTTTTTTTCATGAAAAAAATTATCAATAGCACAGATCAAGTTGTCGAGCAAATGGTAGAAGGCCTTGTGAAAGCGCATCCAGATTTAATCGAACGTGTTCCAGATACGCGGGTTATCGCGAGAAAGGACAAGCGACCTAACAAAGTCGGCCTTGTGAGTGGCGGCGGTTCGGGCCATGAACCTGCGCATGCGGGTTATGTTGGGCAAGGTATGCTTTCTGCGGCCGTTTGCGGCGATGTTTTCACTTCCCCAACACCTGACCAAATTCATGAAGGCATTAAAGCGGCCGACCAAGGAAAAGGCGTGCTCTTAATTGTTAAAAACTATACGGGCGATGTAATGAATTTTGACATGGCGAAAGAACTTGCCGAAATGGACGATATCGAAGTGGATCAAATTATTATTGACGATGATATTTCTGTAGAAGATAGCACCTTCACGACTGGACGGCGCGGCGTAGCTGGAACCGTGTTCGTGCATAAAATTGTCGGGGCGGCGGCGGAAGCTGGGGCGAGTTTGCAGGAACTAAAAGCGCTTGGTGAAAAAGTGGTGAAAGCGACTAAGACGATTGGCGTAGCCTTGACACCTTGTACAGTTCCAGAGGTTGGGCATCCTGGTTTTGAGCTTTCCGACGATGAAATCGAACTAGGCATTGGCATTCATGGTGAGCCTGGTTTTAGCCGCGAAAAAATTATGTCGTCAAAAGAGCTCGCGAAACAGCTTTTTGACCGCATTAATAAGGAGCATCATTTCATATCGGGAGATAAGGTCGTCGTGCTTGTGAACGGGATGGGCGGAACGCCACTAATGGAACAATACATTTTCACAAACGATGTCCATGAACTTTTAAGCGACGCGCATGTCACTGTTGAAAAAACTTTTGTTGGCGACTACATGACTTCGCTTGAGATGGCGGGGTTATCGCTTACGATTTTAAAACTAGAAGATGAAAAATGGGTGGATATGCTGAATCTGCCTGTCCAAACAATCGCATGGAAATGAGGAGGGCTCACGATGACTTATGATAAAAACTGGGCAATGAATTGGCTAACTGATTTTTCGGACCAAATCATTGGAAATAAGCAACTTTTAAGCGACTTGGACCAGTCAATCGGTGACGGCGACCACGGCATCAATATGGCGCGCGGACTGACAGAACTGAAAAACGCTTTTGCAAAAAAGCCTCCAGAAACTTTAAAAGACGTCTTCAAAACAACCGCGATGACACTACTCAGCAAAGTAGGCGGCGCATCTGGCCCACTGTACGGCTCCGCCTTTCTAAATATTAGCAAAGCCGTTGACGCTGACACCCTCACCGAAGAACAGCTCATAGATGCGCTCGAAGCGGGCTTAAACGGCATTAAAAACCGCGGAAAATCACAAGCTGGGGAGAAAACAATGATTGATGTTTGGGAGCCCGTTATCCGCGTCATGCGACAAGGTGAATTTTCAAATGACGCGATTCAGACGGCCCTAGAAAAAACAAAAGACATGAAAGCCACAAAAGGTCGCGCCTCGTACCTAGGGGAGCGCTCCATTGGGCATCTCGATCCCGGTGCGTATTCGTCCGCCATACTATTTGCATCCCTTTTAAAAAGCGAGGAGGTAACTAAATGAAGAAGCCTTACGGAATTGTGATTATTTCGCACTCGGCCGATGTTGCAAAAGGTGTATTTGATATCGCAAGCCAAGTGGCGCATGACGTTTGCATCACCTATGCTGGCGGAACGGATGACGGCGGTATCGGCACGAGTTTTGATAAAGTAAATGACGCTTTCGAACAAAATGAAGCCGATAAAGTGTACGCGTTTTACGACCTCGGCAGCGCAAAAATGAATATTGAAACGGTCAGCGAACTTTCAGACAAAGAAATCATTTTATTTGATGCTCCCCTTTTGGAAGGCGTCTATGCTACGGCCGCACAAATCCAAATTGACGAAAAGCCAGACGTCATTTCTAAAAACTTAAAATCGATTGAAATGAAATAAGGCGAGGAGGAGATAACATGACCAAGTCGTTTTCTGACCAAATCCAGCTAAATAATGGCGTTTTAATGCCCAAGCACGGGTTTGGTGTTTACAAGATTACCGACGAATTTGAATTGCGTAACTCCCTCGAAGCCGCGGCGAAGGCCGATTACCGCCTTTTTGACACTGCGGCTTTCTACCAAAATGAGCAGTTTATGGGTGATTTCTTTCATTCTTCGGGGTTAAAAAGGGAGGACTTCTTTGTTACGACGAAAGTGTGGAACACCGATCAGGGCTACGATGAGACGCTGAAAGCTTTTGAAGCGTCCCGGAAAAAGTTGCAGCTCGACCAAATCGATTTATATTTAGTGCACTGGCCCAAACAAGAAACCTTTTTCGAAACTTGGAAGGCGCTTGAAAAGCTCTATGATGAAGGTTTTGTTCGCGCAATTGGCGTTTCTAATTTTGAGGCGCACCATCTTGACCGCCTCCTCACCAAAGCCAATGTTCTGCCGGCTGTCGACCAACTCGAAACCCACCCTTACTTCCCGAATAAGTTGCTGCATCATTACTTAGATGAGTTACATATAGCGCATCAGGCCTTCAGCCCGCTCGGAAGAGGCCAAGTTTTAAAAGACGGCGAGCTTAAAAAAATTGGCAAGCGGTACAATAAGACGCCCGCCCAAGTCGTCTTACGTTGGCACCTTCAAAATGACAACGCCATCATTCCAAAGTCCGAACACCCTAATCGAATTCGCGAGAACGCGGACATTTATGACTTTGCCTTAACCCGTGAAGAAATGATTATTATTAACAAATTAAACCGCGGCGAACGTGTGAGTAGCGCGCCCGATGTTGTTTATGTCCGCACGGAAAAGCCGTTTGGGCTATGATAGTACCCCTGAAGATTATATGAAAAAAATCGAGAAACCCTTCCTAACACTGGAAATGTTTCTCGATTTTTTACACTAAAACTTGTTTTGGCAATCCGCTTGTATTCTAATTTCTTTGCGTTTTCCGGAATCTACAATAAAGTTTTCGTCTCGAAGGATTTCTAAAATTTTTCTCATGGTGACGTAACTAATCCCTAAGTAGTTCGTTAATATGGTTAAAGTAAACTGTTTTGGCAAAACCACACTAAGCTCACTTGAGCCGCCAAACTCTTTGGCTAAATCGGTTAACATCTGTTTGCTGCGTTCGTACGGCTTTGCCTGAAAGTTACTATAATTTCTCATCAGCACTTGGTTTAAGTCCTTGTTAATTAGATAGCAATACAGCCACCCTTCTTGGAGTCCCATTAATAATTCAAGAACCTCTACTTTTGGAAATTCGATTAATTCCACTTTTCCAATGTTTAAAGTCACAAGTTCCGAGTCTTCACTAAATAAAATAGATTCAAGGCCTATAAAACGATTTTCTCCGCGAAAGTATAACAAATTCCCGTCTTTTCGTGCCGCCACAATGCCACTTAAAATAAAGTAAACTTTTGTATTCTCTGTTTTTGAAAGCAAAACTCGGCTTCGATCAATACGGATTTTTTTCATAGATCCTTGTAAGTTTGACGTTAACAATTCTTTTAATTGCAGTTCATTAAAGTAATCATACACTTCTTTTTTTGTGTATAACCCCATCATCAACTCATGCATTTATTTCACTCCTTTTTTTGCTTCCCCCCTTAAACTCTCCTAGTTTAAATGATTTTATAGACGAATCATACACCTAAATTTCACAAATACAGGCACATTATTGAACTTTTTGTGACAATTGGGTTTAAACTTGTATTATTTTACATATTTTTTAAATGAAAAAGGCTGCAGATTTTATTCATCTACAACCTTTAAGCATACTTTATTTTTTCCCGCTGACGCCACGATGTCTTGCCTCTTTAAAGAGGTAAAAATATTTGGCGCCCGCCTTTTTTGCTTCATATTCTAAACGCTCATTATAGTTGAAACTTTTGCGCAAGATAACTTTTTGTTTATGCCATTCTTCTTGCGTCGCTTCAATTAAATCCATCAAATACGCATCATATTCTTTGTGCAGTTTCCCCATTTTCTTTCTTTTTTTTCTACCGTGCTGAACGCTTCTTGATTCCATATTCGTCACCTCAAATTTCGTTAAACTTCTCGGCGTCCCTCTAATGCTTTTGATAACGTGACTTCATCAGCATATTCTAAATCGCCACCAACAGGAAGACCGTGCGCAATCCGCGTCACTTTAATGCCACTTGGTTTAACAAGCCGTGATATGTACATCGCGGTTGCTTCCCCTTCGACATTTGGATTTGTCGCTAAAATAAGCTCCGTCACTTCTTCGTTTTGTAGGCGCTTCAGGAGGTCAGGAATGTTGATATCTTCAGGGCCAACTCCGTCCATAGGCGAAATTGTTCCATGTAAGACGTGATACTGGCCATGGTAGTCGCGCATTTTTTCCATTGCAATGACATCACGTGGCTCTTCCACGACGCAAATCACGCTTTTATCCCGAGAGTGATCTTTACAAATATAGCACGGATCGGTGTCCGTAATATGCCCACAAACCGAGCAAAAACTCAGGTTTCGTTTGGCGTCAACGAGTGCTTTGGCAAAGCCGAGCACGTCATCTTCTTTCATATCTAGCACGTAAAAAGCAAGGCGTGCAGCCGATTTTGGCCCAATGCCTGGTAATTTCATGAAACTATCAATTAGCTTCGTTATCGGCTCAGGATAATGCATCTTCATCGCTCACTTTCAAAAAAGCAGGCAGAACGTCAAACATTCTGCCGCCTAATCTCTTATAATCCAGGAATATTCATTCCTTGTGTGAATTTGCCCATTTTTTGAGCAGTCGTATCTTCCACTTGTTTCAGCGCATCATTTGTCGCCGCTAATACAAGGTCTTGTAGCATTTCCACGTCTTCTGGATCCACCACTTCTTCTTTAATGACAATATCTAGCACTTGGCGTTTGCCGCTCATTTTGACAGCGACCATTTCCCCACCAGCCGTGCCAGTGAATTCCATTTCTTCTAATTCCGCTTGAGCTTTCGCCATATCCTTTTGCATTTTTTGCATTTGTTTCATCATACCTTGCATATTTCCCATTCCACGCATAAAAAATTCTCCTCTTCATCATTTAATTTTTATTCTTTTATTTCGAGTAAATCTGCTCCTACGAGTTTTTCCGCTTCTTCGACGAATGAATTAGTGTCCGCCACCGCAGGTTTTGGAAGTTCCTCGCCTGACTCATGTTCCTCGGAAGGAGTATGAGTTTTCAAGAAGTTTTCACGCACTTCAAACCATTGAATTTCAGGTATCCCAATGAAACTATAATTGACTTGCGTTAATTTTGAAATGCTCGTTTCAATCGTTTCAACAAAAGATTGATTGTCCATCGCCATTTGACAATGAATTTCATGCTTAAATTTTAACACAAAAGTGTCTTCTGACGCAGCAACTGGCTCAGCATCATTTAAAAGTGCCGCTTGGGACGCCATAAGCATCGACAAAAGCTCACCCCAGCAACCGCGAATCAATTGTAAATCTTTCTTTTTCGCGACATCGAGCACATGATTAATTTTCCCAACTGGTGCCTTAAAACTTTTCGAATTGTTAATCGCTGCTTTTTTAGGTCGGGCAACTTTCTCCGCGTTTGTGGTATCCGCACGAACCCCATTTTCTAGCAGCTTTTTCACATCGGCTAGCTCCCGCTTCAATTCCCGCACTTCATTTTGTAAGGCAGAAACATCGGCGCCAGACTCCCCTTGCACAATCGGATTCCCGCCCCGTAATTGGGTCAGCTCCACTACGGCAACTTCCACATAAATTCCCGGGTGGTTCGAAAACCGCATTTGCGTGGTCGTCTTATTTAAAAGCTCCACGCCCTTATAAATTTGGCTTGCATTCGCCGCTTTCGCTAACTCCTGAAAAGCCTCATCTGGAACGGCGCGTTCAAGCGTCTCCTCCAAATTTGGCGCCTTCTGATAAAGTAAAATGTCACGGAAGAAAACAAGTAAGTCTTCCACCAATCGAACGGGGTCTTTGCCCTCTGAAAGCAAGCCCGAAAGGCGTTCCATCGCCAGACTCGCATCTTGGTTTAAAATCGCCGCAACTAAATCGGTCAATAAATTTTGCGCCACCGAACCGGTAATTTCAAGCGCATCCGAAACGCTGACCTCGTCTGAACCATAAGAAATGACTTGGTCGAGCAAACTAAGTGCGTCGCGCATGCCTCCCTCGGCAGCTCGTGCGATAATCATTAGCGCCTTTTCATCAAAAGCAATCTTTTCCTCGTTTAAAATGAAAGCCATGCGCTGAACGATGTCTTGCGTAGTAATTCGCTTAAAGTCGAAGCGCTGTACCCGAGAAATAATCGTCAGCGGCAACTTATGCGGCTCTGTCGTTGCAAGTATAAAAATGACATGCTTCGGCGGCTCTTCAAGCGTTTTGAGGAGCGCGTTAAAAGCGCCGGTTGATAACATGTGCACTTCATCAATAATATATACTTTATATTTGGAAACAGTTGGCGCGTATTTCACTTTCTCACGAATATCGCGAATTTCCTCCACGCCGTTATTGCTGGCAGCATCAATTTCCAGAACGTCTGGATTTGATCCATCTGTAATCCCTTTGCAAATATCACATTCATTACATGGCTCACCATCTGTGCTATTTTCGCAATTGATTGCTTTCGCAAAAATCTTCGCTGCACTTGTTTTCCCAGTTCCCCGAGGTCCACTAAATAAGTAAGCATGTGATGTTTTGTTTTGAGTGATTGCGTTTTGAAGTGTTTTAGTGACATGACTTTGCCCGACAACATCATCAAACGACTGCGGCCGAAAAACACGATATAATGCCTGATATGCCATCCTTCACTCTCCTCTAAACCTTAGTAGTTTTATTATAGCTTACTTCGGACTATTTTGTTAAGAGTAAACTTCTCCCTTTCACCTAAAAAGGCGTCCAAACGGCTGGACACCTTCCAAGTTTTTTATTCAGCATTCGGTGCGGCATTTTGTTTCTTTGCTTTACTTTCGTTAATAACCGAAAGTTCAATTGCTTTTAATAAGTTTTTCGCACGTTTCCTTCTAAAAATCCCAAACAAGAAACCAACGATCATATTATTTAGCTTTTGCACAGTACCTTCCGCCTCAATTTTCTCATGATATGAAGCTTCACATGTGCCTTCGCTTGTCGCTTTAATGGCATACGTTGTAATATGCGTATTCACACGGCTCTTTGTTTCAAATACGTATTGCTCATACGGCTTCACTTCCGTAATTGCAATCGTGGCACGAGCACCATTTGACATATCTCGTTGGTAAGAGAACCCTTCCAACTGGCGCATTTGCTTACTTTTTCCAGTTGATTGTTTTATATCATAAATAACAGATTTTATAATGGCATCAAAACATTCTTTTTGCGAAATATATAATTTTTGCGAGATATTCATTTCTTATCTCCTCCTTGTCCATCATTCTTTTTCCCTTTTTTCACTTTTATGAAGACAAGAACGACCCCAATTAAAACAATGACCAAGCCAGTAACCATAAACGGCACATTCGCTGCCCCGTTTTTCCCATAAGAAGGGCTTAACATAATGATCAAAAGCCCAATACTCATGATAAATAAACCATTAGCAATTTTCATATCTTAACCCACAGTCACTTGGAAATAAAGCACAGCGCCAATTTCCGTTGCCTTTATAGTATCTTTTGCAATACGTGCTGCTTTTTCTTCATCTTCTAAATTTGTTTCAAAGCTAAGTTTCATACCCACTTCGCTCACCTTTTTAAAAGTCACACCATCTTCATTATAATTTTCAAGCAACTCCGTCACGTAATCGCGTTTCATTGGACAATTTACAATAATCATTTTGAAAACCTCCTCAAGTAATATTTTAACGTTAAGCGTTTCACGTTGCAATAAGAAACCTTAACTAAATTTGTTTTTCGGCGCGTTTTACAACGCATAATAATCTGGCTGGGCAATTCAGACCTCCCAGCCAGAAACAATTTTACTCTTTCATTTCTTCTTCCGGGACACCTACACGGTTTGCTGTGATAACAAACGGTACCCAAATGAGGAAGGCTATTATCATATTGACTAATGATATGACCGGAGCCATCCAATCTCCCCCTGTTGCCAGGAACGAGTTTAGAAGTGGCGGCATTACCCAAACAACTGCTATTTTAACTGGACCGACCAGTCCTAGTGTTGTTGCAAAGTAAGCGACAGTAACCATAATCATTGGCGCAATAATGAATGGGATTAAGTAAATTGTATTTAAAACAATCGGCAAACCAAACATAATTGGTTCATTAATATTAAAAATACCAGGGCCGAGTGATAGTTTTGCTACTGTACGAGAATCCGCACGTTTCGAGAACATAAGAAGAGCGATGATAAGTACGATTGTACCACCAGAACCACCCATCCATACGTAAGCATCAAAGGAACCACGAACCCAATCAAACGGTAGCGCCACTTTTTCCTGCGCAGCCGCAATATTTTGAAGTTGAGCTGTTCCCCATAAGGATTCTAATACTGGCGCAAGTACGTTTGGCCCGTGAATACCAAAGAACCAAAGTAGTTGCACTAAGAAAGTAATTAGTAAGACAGCCCCGTAACCTTGTGAAAGATCAAGTAGAGGTTCTTGAATTGTTTTAGAAATCCAAGAAATAACATCCATATTTGTAATTTTGAAGAATGCCCAATCAATAATTGCCACAACATAAAGTGCAACAAGTGCTGGAATAATCGCAGCAAACGCTTTACTTACAGCTGGCGGAACTGAATCCGGCATTTTAATTGTAATTTTACGACGCATTAATTTAGCGTAGATAATCGTTGAAATAAAACCAAAAATCATGGCAGTAAATAGACCCGTTCCATTTACTTGTCCCATATTAAAGAATCCATAAATACCTGTAAACTCTTTTGGTAAGCTACTAATATCAAAATCAGCATTAGCTGCAGTAATTGCAGCTTTAACAGCGTCTAAGCTAATTGTTACTGTTAAGTTCATAACAAAGGCAGCTAAGGAAACTAAGCCCCCTGCAAGACGATCTACTTCGTAAACTTTTGATAAATTATAACCTAACGAGAATGCAAAAATAATCGATACAATTGCTAGAGTCCCATTATAAACATATCCATTAATCCCAATTAGTGGTTGCATGGCTTCAACAAAGCCTGTCCAGCCCCAATCTGTTGGAAAATCCCTAAAAAATGCATTTAAAAGTACTGCAATCGACCCCGCCATCGTAATTGGCATTGTCGAAATAAACGCATCACGTAACGCAACTAAGTGCTTTTGCGAACCAATTTTGGCTGCAACTGGAACAAAATATTTCTCTAAAAATGCTGTTAATCCGTTCATCTTAATCCTCCCTTTAGTACAAAAATGATTCGCCTATTAACAAAATAATGTGCTAACCTTTTAACCTAACTCCCTCTGAATCTATTTTGATTATTAGACGACCTCCAACTCAAGCCTTGCGAAATTCGGGAGTCCTCCTCTCTGTTTCATGATAAGGCTTTCATGGATACACTAATTTATATAGCAATTTATGTGCCAACTTTTTTGTATGCAAAACGAACTAAAAAACCTCAAAATAGACACTTTCTTTTATTTACACACATTTTTAAGAATCGTGTAAACCAAGAAACCGCTTACACACAATTGCGTGATTTTTCACAAAAAGACCTCCTTTTTATTTATGAATTCCTTATTTCGTGCTATACTAAATCTATAAAAACGAGGTGATGAACGTGGCTCTTAAATCTGATATGCCCGAAGAAAGCCGTAACAGTAAAGTCATCAAGCGCGGTGATTATTCGATTATTTTTCCAGATGATTTAAAGGAATTACCGAAGTTGAAGCGTGACGAAGATAAAAAAGAGACTGAAAAAGACAAGTCTAATTAAAAAAAAACCTCAAAAGTTAGAATAAAATCTAACTTTTGAGGTTTTTTAATTAGTCTACATTTTTTTCATCTTCAATTGAAAATATTACCATGTTTTTCGCATCATCAACACGGACTTTTACGTTTTTGTTCAGTTTCTCTTTAAATAGCGCGGTGATATCTAAAAAGTCGTCATAGCTCGAAATGTCGCTTTTTTCATAGCCTTGCAAAATGGTTGGTTTGATTCGGGTAACAAATTTATCGGACGATGTTTCTTCCGGGTCATACTTGTAGATTTCTTTCCCGTTTTTATCATGAAAAGAATAAACGGCGTACATATCGTCTTTCGTCCGGTATACATCTTCTTGCGTGACATACGCGTTATCCGCAATACTGTAATCGAGCTTTCCCGCGTAGTTTTTATCAAGTGAAGGTTCGTTTAGCTCGTACTGTTTATACGCGATGCGGAATAAGTATTCAAGATTGTAGTAGCTATTTACGCGAAAATATAAATGCTTATCCTCTTTCTTTTTATCCACGCCAATGTCCGTTGAAGAAATCGGGAAAACCTCATATAACTTTCCGTTTATTTCATAGGCTACATCATATTTATCAAGCACTTCTTGCCTTTGAAAGACACCAAAAATAATACTTAGAATGGCTAAAACGGCCACAATAACAGCTAAAATACTTAAAATGATAATGTTCTTTCGTTTTTTGATGTGTTGCATACTTTTCATCCTTCTTTATCTAGTTACGTCATACTAATATTGTAACAGTTTTACATTGCTTTTTCACTTTTTTATTTAAAAAAAGGAGTTGCGAAACTTTAATGACGTCGTGTTACAATGAATATAAAAAATAAGCGAGGAATTCCAATGAATACGAAAATTGTAATAGAAAATGGGCTACGCTGTGCAATTATACATCATGACAAGGTTATCATATCGAGCGTCGAGACCGCTCTCGATGTAATTATGACTGTGCAATACGAAAATGACTGCACACGAATTGCTTTAAATAAAGAGGCATTTGATGAGCGTTTCTTTGATTTGCGAAGCGGACTTGCTGGTGAGGTACTTCAAAAATTTGTCACTTATCAGACGAAGCTTGCAATTGTGGGCGATTTCTCGGTTTATCGTAGCAAGGCACTGCAAGATTTTATGCGCGAAAGCAATGCGGGGGATGCAATTTTCTTTGCTCAAAATGAGGCGGAAGCTTTGGAGAAGCTGTGCGGAGATGCAATTTGAACATGAAAAAACCCTCTTTTATACAAAAGAGAGTTCGTATTTAAAATTTAACGCCGTGCACCCAAGTTCGACATACAACCACCTGCGTTACGTCAGTCGTTAGCTCAGATCAGGCAACCTTGCGGCACATAAAAGGCACTGCTTAATGCTGCTTCCTTCCGGACCTGACATGGTTCACAGGCTTCCATTGCGCAAGACCCAATCGTCAACACCACTTGCTGGCGGCAGACCAGACAGGTATAGGCCTCAATTTGGGAATTCAACCCCGCTAGAGCGGATTGCGGGTTACAGGGCGCCGCTATCTCCCCGTCTAGCACGGCAAATTTGCTACCAAAATGAATGAACCCTGATTTAAAAGGCTCAAACATTAGTTTATCTTTTTTAGTTAAAAAGTGCAAGTAAAATCGCGCGTTCTAGTAAAAATCAACCTTGCGACTGATAAATTTAGGCACGCTAAAATCGCCAAGGAAAACCAAAAGATAATCTGGCTTGCAAAAGCAAGCCAGATTATCTTAAAAATCATACTAAATAGATGCTTACGAGTGTCGCGATAAGCGTTCCGAGTAGACAAATGCCAACTAGAACGAGGGCGATCCATACAATTTTTTTGTTCATCATAAAAACCCCTTTTTTCTTTATTACTGAACTATTCCCCTGAAATTTTATTTTGTAACATTTTTTTGCCAATCAATTAGTTGTTTGTTGATTCCGGTTAGTTGTACGGTCGCTAGTTCGAAGATTTTATGGAGCTCTGCATATGCTTTTGCGCGCTCCACATTCGGCCTGTAAACGGCTTTTATAGCTGGCTTTTTGGGTAACGTAAAACTAGCCCGCCTGCCAAGGGATTTCATTGCGAGTAGCGCGGCGCCGAGGCTTGAACCCTCGATTGTGTGGGTTACGCGTACTTCGCGATTTAAAATGTCCGCGAGCAAGCTGCACCAAAACGTGTGCGCGGCGATACCGCCTGAAACATACACCACATCCCCTTTTTCCCCCATAGAGGAATAAACGCTCGCCAAATTTAGCGCAACGCCTTCGATGGCTGCGCGGAGGAATTCAGGCGGCGTGTGGTTGATGGTGATGCCCAAAAAGGCCGCGCGAATATCACTTGTCCAGTAAGGTGCGCGTTCCTCGAGCAAATACGGCAGAAACAAAAGTCCATTAGACCCTAGTGGCACTTCGGCTGCGTTTTGCATGAGCTTCACGTAATCACGATTTTCACGCACATCTTGGGGTGCAAACTGCTCCATCGCCCATTCGATGGCCTTGCCGCCGTTGTTCACAGCGCCACCTTGAATGAAAAGGCCGTCTGTTAGGCGGTAACAAAACGTGCGGCTTCTGCCGTCTGTTTGGAAGGTCGTGGTCGTTTTGCGGACGGCGCCGCTTGTACCTACTGTTACGGTAACATCATTCGGAGCTGTCGCTTGGAGGCCTAAATTTGCAAGGGCTCCGTCGCTTGCGCCGACGACAAAAATGGTGCCCGGGGCAATGCCCATTTCGCTTGCGAGTTCGGTGCTGAGGCCGCTCAGTTGGTGCAGTTCGGAGACAACGGTCGGGAGTTTGTTTTGCGAGAGCTGCGCGATTTCAAGCGCCGATTTTTCATAGCAGCCGGCTTTCGTGTTGTAGAGCCCAGAAGCGGACGCGAGCGACGCATCAATTAGCCATTTGCCGAACATTTTGTATAAAACATAGCTCTTAATTCCGCACGCCATGTGCATGGCCGCCATTTTTTCGGGTGCCGTTTCGGAAAGCCATATCAATTTTGCGAACGGACTCATTGGGTGAATCGGCGTGCCAGTTTTTTCGTAAATGCCTTCGAGATAGTAATGGCGTTTGGCCGTTTCAAGCGCCGCACTGCTACGGCTGTCCGCCCAAGTGATGCAATTTGTGAGCGGCGAACCGGTTTTGTCGATCAAAATCAAACTGTGCATCGCCGCACTGAATGAGATGGCGGCAAGTTCATCTTGCCCAATCCGACTCGCCGACATGACCATCCAAATGGCCTTTTTGACGGCCTCAAAGATTTCATCGGGGTTTTGCTCGGCCTTGCCCGAAACGTCGGTCGCCAAATTGTAATGCACTGCATAGCGCGTCACTTGGCTCCCGTTTTCATCAAAAAGAACCGCCTTTGTACTTGTCGTGCCAATATCAACGCCCATAAAAAACTCGCTCATTTTATCCCTCTTTTACAACTGAATTGGTCGGTCCAGCTCGTACAAACGTTTGTAGCGCGGCGCAGAAGCCATCAGTTCGGCATGTGTGCCTTGCATTAAAATATCGCCGTCTTCTAGGAAAAGCACCGAATTCATTTTCTCGGCGCCAACCAAATGGTGCGTTACCCAAAGTACGGATTTGCCTTCTAGCGTTTCAAAAATCGTTTGCAACAAATCGCGTTCCGTTATTGGGTCGAGGCCAACTGTTGGCTCGTCAAGAATGACGATGGGCGTATTTTGAAGCAAAATTCGAGCAAGCGCAATTCGCTGGCGTTCACCGCCTGAAAAGCGGGCGCCCATTTCGGACATCTGCGTCTTGTAGCCGTTTGGCATACTCATAATAAAATCGTGCATTTGCACTTTTTTAGCCGCCTCATAAACCTCTTCATCTGTTGCATTTTGATTGCCAAGACGAATGTTGTTGAAAACCGTTGTGCTAAAAAGGTGCGCTTTTTGATTGAGCATCGCCACAACTTCTGGGATTTGTGGTCCGAGGTCGGCTGGGCTTGCGCCATTCATTGTGACTGCACCAGCATTTGGCACGAGCGCGCCTTGAATTAGTTTTAGGAAAGTTGATTTTCCTGTGCCACTTCGGCCGATAATCGCCACTTTTTCGCCTTGTCGCAGTTCAAAATTAAAGTTTTTCAGCACAAAAGGGCTTTTTTCATTGTATTGAAACGAAAGATTTTCTGCCCGTAGCGTTACGTCCACCGTTTCGATTTGCGCTTTTTGCTCGATTTCCGCGTCGAAGTCAGGTAGCGTCGTGTCTTCGATTTTATCCAGCCGCAGAAGCGAATCTTGATACAGCGACTTGTCGCTTACGGCGCTCGATACGGGCACAAAAGCCTCACCAAGCGACATGATAGCGAGCGTAAACGCGGCAATTAGCGTGCCTGAAATGGCTCCATCGCTCACTTCATTTGTGCTCCAGTAGACCATTAAAATGACCATCACACCAACAATTAGCTGGCTAAAAAAGTCGCGCCAATTGACGAAATGAAATTGCTTCGTCTCCACTTTCAAAAGTGCCGCTTCGTCCTTTTCATACCCCTCAATTAAACGCTTCTCGCGTCCGCTAAACATCCAGTCGCTAAGACCAAAAACCGCATCTGTAAACTGGCTGTATAGCCGATTTCGCCCTTGCTTTAAATAGGCATTTTTCCCGCGCGCATACAAAATAGAAACGCCAGGTAGTACGAACACAAGCAAACCAATTAAAACTAAAATTAAAATCGCAAACGGAATCGAAAAGTAGCCGAGCGCAATGACAACGCCAGCATATAAAAACAAACTAATGACAGCCGGCAGCATCGTCGTCAAATAGAAATTTTGAATGTGTTCAATATCATCTGCGAGCATGCCTAATATATCACCCGTCCGGTAGCGGGATTTAAGAAGTAGCGCCTGAGGTTCTAAAAGTCGATACAATCTGACGCGCATTTTTTCCAAAATCCGAAGCACTAACGAATGGCTGTTTAGCCGTTCGACATATTTGGAAACTGAGCGTAAAATTCCGAAAGCCCGCACGCCAACGCTTGCAACGTACACGGCCATAATCGATTCCGGCATGAGCGACGATTTCGAGATGAGGTGCCCAGACGTGAACATGAGCGCTGCCCCCGCCGAAAATGTTAGCACGCCGAGGAAAATAACGACTAAAAAGAGGCCAAAATTCTGCTTAATATAAGGGCCAATCCAACTGTTTTTTAGCATTAAATCTCCTCCAATTGGGCTTTAATTAGGTCATAGTAGAACCCTTTTTTTGAAACAAGTTCAGCGTGCGTCCCCGTTTCAACAATCGCCCCTTTGTCTAAAACGATAATTTGATCCATTTCGAGCATCCAGTGCAGGCGATGCGTTGCAAAAAAGACGAGCCGATTTTCGAACAAATCAAGCATCGGCTGTTTCAACTCATACTCCGTTTCGATATCCAGATGCGCAGTGGGCTCATCCATGAGCACGATTTGCCGGTCAGATAAAAACGCGCGCGCTAGCGCAATTCGCTGTTCCTGACCGCCACTTAGCGTTCGCCCAGCTTCCCCAACAACCGTTTCATATCCCTCATCTAAATCTTCAATGAACGCGTTTAGTCCAGCCGCTTTTGCCGCTGATTTCACCGCATCATCTGCTGATTCTGGATGATAAAATTTGATGTTGCCAGCAATTGTGTCGTGGAACAAATACGGGTGCTGCGGAATATACGTCACTTGTTTCTGCCACGCATAATTGTGTAGCTTAACCGCGGTGCCATCAATTTGGATTTCGCCAGTTGTTGGTGCTAGAAAGCCGCTTAAAACGTCGATCATTGTAGATTTCCCAGCGCCAGTTGCTCCGATAATGCCAATTTTTTGCAAACCAGAAACGCCAAAATCAGCTTGGGCTAGCGATTCCTGATGCCCGTCCGCATAATTAACCGTGATGCCTGCTAAATTCAGCACAGAATCATTTGTGTACGCAGGCGCAGCCGTTCCTGCATTTTTTTCTTGCTGTGCTTTTCCTTCATCAATAATGGCTTGAATAACGCGCCCCGCCTCTTGTCCGTCGAGCGTTGCATGATAATCGGACCCTAGCTCACGGACGGGTAGGAAGTATTCGGGTGCTAAAACTAAAATTGTGAGTGCTGGGCCTAGTAAGATTAAGCCGTCAATTAAGCCGAGCCCTAAGAATAACGCCACGACAGCGATAGAGAGCATTGTGAAGAAATCGAGTGCAAACGAAGATAAGAAGGCTACGCGTAGTGTCCTCATCGTTGCTTTTCGGTAGCTTGAGCTTGTGTCCGCAATGCTTCTTTCGTGACTATGGCTTAAACCTAGATACTTCAAGGTTTCAAGCCCTTTTAGCGAGTCAACAAAGTGGTTGGATAAAATCCGGTACGACTCAAATTGCGAGTCGGCTTGTTTCTTTGCTGCAAGACCTAAGATTATTAGGAATAAAATTAAAACAGGGAATGTAATGGCCAAAATTAAAGCGGACTTGCCGTCTTGTGTCAGCACATAAATCCAAATCATCACAGGAATAATCGCCATGTTGATAAACTTCGGCAAGAACAGCTCAATAAAACGCCTGAAGTCCTGTACGCCTTCCATGACCATCGTAACGACTTTTCCTGTTCCTTCTTCGCGCGTAAAACGCGGACCGAGGACGAATAAATTTTCAAGCAATTCTTCGCGCATCTTTTTCCCTGTATCAGAGGCGAACTTATAAACAATCGCTTTTTTCCATACATTTAAAAAATGGCGTACAAAAAGTGCTCCCGCGAAGAAAGCCATTTGTAACGCCACAGTAGACAAGGATGCACCATTAAAGAGCTTTGTAATCGCGCCTGACAGCATGCTTGCCATGACGATAATTGCCGCGCCTTGAACTATAGTCAACGCGGCAAGAATCGCAAGTATTTTTTTTATACCTTTATATTTAAAAATGTCTCTTCCCATTAATACGTCATTTTCTCCTTACTCGAAACGCGTTTACGGAAAACGTAGTAACTCCAAATTTGATAGCCGAGTACAAACGGTAATAGTGTTACCGATACAATGGTCATAACTGTTAAGGAGTAATGTCCCGAAGCTGCGTTATGAATGGTTAAGTCAAATGCAGAGTCAATTGAGCTAATCATAACACGAGGGAATAGCCCTACGAAAATGGTTGCAACTGTTAATGCTAAACCTAAGCCGCCAAATGTAAATGCAAATCCATCGCGATTTTTCCATAGGAAGAATGCGCATAGTAAGTACATCACTACTACGATACCAATTAAAGTTGGCACGAGAATTGGACGGGCTTGGAAAATATCTGTGTAAAAGAATGCTAGAACTACAAACACTACTAAAACAGGCACGGTGATGAACCAAACGCGTTTAGCCATGCGACGTGCGCGGTCTTGAATATCATCTTCCGTACGAAGCGTGATAAACATTAAGCCATGAAGTAGGCAAAGCATTGTAACGGTTAAGCCTCCCCAAACGGAGAAGACCGTAATGTAATCAAAGAATCCTGCATACATATCCATTTCGCTATTAATTGGCATACCTTGTACAAGACTTGAAAATAGGACACCTAGCAAGAACGGCGGTAAAATACTACCGAAAAAGATAACCCAATCCCAAAACTGACGCCAAGCGGCAGAATCTTTTTGACCACGGAATTCAAATGAAACACCGCGACCGATTAAAGCAAGCAAGAACACAACGAGCGGAATGTAGTAACCGCTGAACATCGTTGCATACCAGTTTGGAAATGCGGCAAAAATGGCACCGCCAGCTGTAAGTAGCCACACTTCATTGGCATCCCAAAACGGACCAATTGTGTTCACTAACACGCGGCGCTCCAAATCATTGCGCGCCATGAAACGTGTAGACATCCCTACACCAAAGTCAAATCCTTCTAGGAAGAAGAAACCGACAAATAATACTGCGACAAGTAAAAACCATAACTCATTCAGTGACAATTTTGTCGCCCCCTTTATCAAATGGATCAACAGAAGTAGTCTCTACTTTATTTTCACCATAAGGTCCTTTTTTGATTTCGCGAATAAATAAATAGACGAGCACGATTAACAGTAACGCGTAAATCGTTGAAAACGCGATTATCGAGAACAGTAGCGAGCCTGCCGATACGTTCGGCGACACGGCATCTGCCGTTTGTTGGTAACCAAATACTACCCACGGTTGCCGTCCAATTTCTGTCATAATCCAACCCATTGAGTTGGCGATGAATGGGAATAAAATCATTGGTACCATTAAACGTAAATACCATTTTGTGTTCTCAAGATTTTTACGCCAAGCAAGCACCGCACCAATTAGTGCTGTTAAAATCATTACCATGCCGGCTAATACCATGATACGGAAACTCCAGAATGAAGTTCGTACTGGCGGAATATAATCTCCCGGGCCATATTGTTCCTCGTATTGTTTTTGAAGCGAGTTCATGCCTTCTACGGAACCACTAAAGGTCGAATAAGACAAGAAGCTTAGCGCATACGGGATTTCAATTGACCACGTATTTTTTTTGTTATCGACATCGATGCCGGCAATCATCGTCCAAGGTGCTGGGTCGGCAGTATCCTCCCATATACCTTCAGTTGCCGCCATTTTCATCGGCTGCGTTTTAACCAAATATTGGGCTTGTGAGTGTCCGCTGAAAGCTGTTCCAAAACCGCCAATAACTGCGATTACGAGTGCAATTTGGAAAGAGCGCTTGAAGAAAGCCACATCTTGCTTTTTAAGCATTTTGTATGCACTGACACCTGCAACGAAAAACGCACCTGTTGCGAAAGCACCGAAAATAACGTGCGGAAACTCAACTAGTAGCTGGCCGTTTGTAATAAGCGCCCAGAAATCGTTCATTTCGGCACGACCATTTTTAAATTCAAAGCCGACTGGGTGTTGCATAAATGAGTTGGCTGCTAGAATCCAAAAACTTGAAAGAATCGTTCCAATTGATACGAGCCAAATACACGCTAAATGTAATTTTTTGCTGAGGCGATCCCAACCAAAAATCCATAAACCGATAAATGTTGACTCCATGAAGAATGCAAGTAAGGCTTCAATAGCTAGTGGTGCTCCGAAAACGTCCCCTACAAAACGGGAGTAGTCGGACCAGTTCATTCCGAATTGGAATTCCTGAATAATACCAGTTACGACACCGACTGCAAAGTTAATGAGGAATAAATGTCCCCAAAACTTTGTCATTCTTTTATAAACTTCTTTCCCTTTCACTACGTATAGCGTTTGCATGAGCGCAACCATAAAGACTAAGCCAATGGATAGCGGCAC
The DNA here is from genome assembly GCF_900186125.1 of Listeria goaensis. Lineage (GTDB taxonomy): Bacteria > Bacillota > Bacilli > Lactobacillales > Listeriaceae > Listeria > Listeria goaensis. The sequence goes on from NZ_FYBQ01000007.1 coordinate 23,318, forward strand.
AAATAAAAAGTGAAAGATTGTTGTTGATGCGAACTGAAAACGGGCTAAAAACAATGTATCCACCCTTTTTCCCTCCTTTTTCTGCGTTTTAATTCTTTTTACGTTCTCCCTTAACCGAGTTTGTGAAAAACAATCTAAACAAGCTCCATTAGTTGTTATTTCATTCACAAAGATATGTAAAATAAAAAAATTCGTCATTTCTCTTTTTCGGCTAAAGCAGAGTTTTCTAAATTAGAATAAGTTCTATATACAGTATATTTTATCCTATTTCGGCTTAAATTCATTTAGTTCTTTAGTAGTCTTTTTTTTATTTTTCATTTTAATAAGAAATCAGCTTGTAAAGTATTGAACTCACTGTACCTTTGTTTTTGTTATTTTATTCACAAAAAGTTTCAAACAGACATTTTAGTCTAAATTGGTAGAAAAGAACTACTAGACTAACTCGGTTTCTCGGTTTTCTTGCGCTTTCTTAATTCCCGAAAAAAGTCCGTTAAAAGGGCGCCTGTTTCTTCTTCCAAAAGGCCGCTTTCTACTTCACAGACATGATTAAAGCGCTCATCTTGCAAGAGATTCATTAAAGTTCCAGCCGTTCCCGCTTTCGGATCTTTGGCGCCGTAATATACTTTCGCAATTCGGGAAAGCAAAATGGCACCACTACACATTGGGCACGGTTCAAGCGTTACAAATAATTCGGCACCGGCGAGTCGCCAAGATTTTTGATTATGGCAAGCGTCTTGAATGGCCATCATTTCGGCGTGCGTCACAGCGTTTTGACTGGATTCTCGCAAATTATGCCCACGACCGATGATTTTTCCGTCTAGCACGACTACTGCTCCAATTGGGACTTCGCCAATTGCACCTGCCTTTTTCGCTTCATTGATCGCTTCGTGCATAAACCCGTTTTTATCCAAAACCGCACCTTCTTTCTAGTTTTAGTGAAAATGACCCCGGCGATGGCCAGAGTCATTTTCGCGTTCTATTTTATATCTGACGTCGAAACCTTATAATCTACTTTCGCAGGATTCGGGATTTTGAAATCTTCGCTTGGTTCATAGAAGCGCAACAAGTCACGTTGCATGATGTCGTCGGAAATCCGCAGCGCTGTTTCGGCGTAATGTTTTCTTTCCGTCACACGACTATTTTCTTCATTTGTTAGCTCTTCAACTGGTTCGCCTGTCTGCGTCAGGTAAACGGTGGAACCGATTTGAGCGAACTCGGAAGTAATCACATCGCCATTCCGGAATACAACTGTATCAGTTGGCTTATCGGAAAGCAGGCTATTTCCAAGTTGCAAGTATTTCGAGCCGTCGATGCCAAGTAAATGCTGAACAGTTGGTTGCACATCAATTTGCCCCGCTTGCGTTGTAATTTCTTTCCCCTTGATGCCAGGCGCGTGGATGATAAACGGCACGCGTTGCAACTGCGCTTTATCAAACTCGGTTAGTTCTTCTTTTCCAAGAAGCGGTGCAAGCGTATCTAGGCGTGATTTCGAAATACCGTAGTGGTCGCCGTAAAGAACGAAAATCGTATTTTCATACAAGCCTTCTTTCTTCAAAGCGTCGAAAAATTCCTTAATCGCCTCGTCTGCATAATGCGCTGTTGAAAAATAATTATTAATTGTTTCATCTTTGGTTCCAGGATTCGCGAATTCCACGTCTTCTTCAAAAACAGGATACGGGAAATGGTTGGAAACCGTAATGAATTTTGTTTGGAATGGCTGTGGCAATTGCTTCAGCATTTCCATGGACTGCTCATAAAACGGCTTGTCTTTTAGACCGTAGTCCGTTGAGTTCGCCTTGGTCAAATCATAGTAGCTAGAATCAAAGAAATAATCATAGCCAAAACGCTTGTAGGCATTATTGCGGTTCCAAAACGAGCCAATGTTCCCGTGAAACGCTGCCGACGTGTAACCTTGTTCATTCTTCAAAATTGCCGGCCCCGCCTGAAATTCATTCGTGCCGCCGTAAGTCGAAAATGCTGACCCTTGCGGAAGTCCAAATAGCGAATTCTCAATAAGGTTTTCCGCATCACTAGATTTTCCTTGCCCGGTTTGATGGTAGAAGTTGCTAAAACTAAACGAGTTTTCACTATTATAAAGTTGATTTAAGAACGGTGTTACCTCTTCGCCGTCCAATTTGTAATTAATCAAAAATTGTTGAATGCTTTCTAAATGCAAGTAGACCACATTCCGTTTTTTCGCAACCCCAAAGTACTCATTGTCTGTACTCGTGCGGTTCGTATTCACAAAGTTCTCCGCCTCAGCCGTGTCCGAGCTTTCCGCTTGAACGCGCTTCTGCTGCGTTTTCATGTGCTTCACGCCGTCATAAGCCGTAAACGTGTTGACGCCCAAATATTTGACTAGATAACGCTGATCAAATGTCCGCGTAAGCAGTTGCGGGCGGTCGATCTCCGCCAGCGTAATATTTAAAAGAAGCATTCCTAGGCCTAAAACAACAGGAATAAGTTGAAACTTAAAAGCACGACGCTTTTCCGCATATGGCTTCCCGTATTTTATTAGCGCAAACGTAATGAATACAAAATCGAGCCAATAAAGAATATCATGCCATTTTAGTAGGGCGAATGCGCTCCCGTTAAGGCCTTCCGAAACATTTCCAACATTCGTCATCAAATTAACCGACAAGAAGTCGCTAAACTCGCGGTAATAAAGCACGTTCGCATAAAGTAGCATGGAAAGTGCAAAATAAACAATAATGGCAATCGTTGTCCGAAGCTTTCGATTTGGAATCAAAAAGACTAAACTAAATATAATGAGTGCCATCGCAATTGGATTAATCAGTAATAAGAAAATTTGAAATGCGCCTTCAACGCCTAAATTAAATTCCATAAAATAAACAATTTCCGTCTTTAGCCAAAACAGAAAAACAGTTAGTAACAGTAATCGATTTGAAAGTAAATTCTTCATCGTCATCTCCTCATAAAAAAATTCGAGTTATGTTCATGCTATCATGTTTTATGAGGCATGTAAAATAGAAACTGGTCAATCAATATTTAAAAACCCGTACTTCGCTAATACTTTTTGCCCTGCATCAGACGCCATATAATCTAAAAACTTCGCCACCTGATCTGGCTCGTCAGCATCTTTCAACACGCCCGAATAATAGCCAATTTGTGAATGCAAATCGTCCGGCACAGCCTGCAAAACTTTTACATCTTTACTGATTAAAGCATCCGTTTTATAAACGAAACCCGCTTGCGCGTTGCCAGATGCGACGTAAGCAAGCGTTTGGCGAACGTCAGATGCGAGGACAAGTTCCTCTTTCAGTGCATCGTAAACGCCTAGATTTTCCATCGTTTCCTCTGCATATTTCCCAGCAGGAACAGATTCCGGATTACCAATTGCGATTTTATCAAAAGTTGGCAACAATTTCGCGATATCTTTCGTATTCGTTTCCGCCGCATTTTTGCTCGGCACAATTAAAACGAGTGTATTTTTGGCAAACTGTTGTTTATCGGTTGTTTGCGCCTTTAAATCATCCATATCTTTTTCGCTCGCAAGTAACACGCCATCAATTGGTGCCCCGTTTTTTACGCGCTCTTTGATTTGGCCAGATCCAGCAAAATCAAACGTTAGCTTTACATTTTTATGCGCCTTCTCATAATCCGTTTTCACATCTTCCATCACATCTTTTAAGCTGGCCGCAACGGAAATGTGCAGTTCAATTGGCTTTTCGCTAGCCGTTCCAGCTTGGTTGCTGCAGCCTGCAAGCACGAATAAGACCGCGAAAAACAAAATGCTTACTTTTTTCATCAAACTACTCCTTTTTATTTCGCTCTTTTTGAATATGTCTAATCTTTTTTCGAATGTTGCGCCAGTCGCGCTCGCTAGGGAAATAGTTAACTTCTACCGTCGGAATTCCGTCATACTGCGCCGCTGCAAAATCGGCAAGAACAAAATCAATCTGGTTCGCTCGCAAATGTTCGGCCACGATATCCGGTTCCGTCATTTCAAAAAGCTCCACCTGATCTTGAAACCTCGAAGCGATAATGCTTTTCAAAAAGCGCGTGTTGCTCACACTTAACTGCGAAGAAACCAAAATGCGCACCGGCTCGATTTCTTTACGCTGCGCAAAAACCAAGCCTTCCCAAAGCGTTCCTAGGAAGAAAATAACCGTTTCGGCTTTCACACGAGAATCAGCAACATCTTTGACCGCCTTTCGAACAGCCTCGCAAAAACTTGGAAACTCCTCTTCTAAAACGCCCGTCACATACCCCCGTTTTGATACAATAAAGCTATCAAACTCTACAAATTGCTCCAAATAAAGCAAATAACTCAAAAGCTGTAGCAAAATCTCATTTTTATTGCTCGGGTAAGGATGCCCGTAATAAACCACAATATTTTCCAAAATCGCCTCGCTCTGGACTAATTTCTCCGGCGCATGTTGCGCAAAGAAACTAAGCGACGCCTCAATATTCGCCTTCCGCTCATAGCCAAGCCCCTGCAACTGAAGCAACTTAATGCCGTAGCGCTCGCCCTCTGTTAGCACGATTCCCGTATCCTTCTCAAGCTGTTTAAAGCTATTTTTCAGGTCAGCCTCATGCTCATAAAACGGAATCGCAATTTCTGCCATATCAATGAAATACCCTTGCCTTATCCGTTCGATGCACACTTGCAGCCAAAAAAATCGTTCCTGCCGCTGCGGATAAACAAAACGGTAACCCACACAAGCTTCATGTGTGCTGATGTAGCGATCAAGCGCCTCCCTGTCATCCGCTTTAAATGGCCAACGCTCCAAACCGAAAGTTGTGTAATAGAGCTGCGAAAAAAAGTAGCGAACTTGCGCCTCATTCCCCGTGATATACACCGGATTAATATTAAGTTCCACGCCGTAAATTTCCATTTTCTTTCGAATCCGATGAATCAACCGGTACAGCGAAGAAGGACTCGTAAACAATTCGTCTGCCCATTCTTCAACCGTCCAATTTTGAGTATAAAAACAGCCAAGCAAAAGTTTTATAGAAAGACTCCGTTGCATAAAATATTGATATAATTTATCGACATGCGCATTTTCAGGTGTTTGAATTTGAATACCTAATTTCCGAGATGTGAAAAGCGTCCATTCGTCCATTAAGTCGTTTTGAATCGCGGCAATGTCATTGTTTAACGTGCGTTTCGAACAATCCAATTGTTCAGCTAAATCCTCTAATTTGTACCACCGATTGTCAGCAATAAGAATTTCTAGAAGCTCCATTCTCCTTCTGGTACTTTTTTCGAGTAAAGTTCGCATGACACTGCCCCCATTATCGTATTTTCGTTCACCATTATTATATCATCTTAGACTAACCCAAAACATTATTTTCCACTAAAACAAAAAGACAAGATGCGAACAACTTGTCTTTTCAATAAACTTTATAAGATTGGCCTGTTTGAGCACCGTGAACACTCTTTTCAAAAGCACGCGCCACCCGGTCAGCAGGAACTGGAACGAAGCCTTCAAAAAACGGCTCCAAATTTTCAAACGACTCGAGAAGCACATTTGGGCTCACTGTATTAATCCGAATTCCCCGCGGCATTTCAATCGCAGCTGACTTTGCAAAGGCGGTAACCGCCCCGTTCGCCATCGCAGCCGAAGCACCTTGCCTAATTGGATCCTCCATCATAATTCCCGTTGTCAGTGTGAAACTTCCACCATCATTAATATAATCAAGCCCTAGTAAAACGAGGTTGATTTGTCCCCCAAGCTTACTCCGCAATGTTTGTTCATTTTTTTCAGGCGTTAGTTCCGTTAGCGGCGAAAAAACAGCGCTTCCCGTTGCACTTACAACCGCATCGACTTTCCCAATTTGATTGTACATCTCGCGAATGCTGTCCGGATCCGTAATATCAACATGAATTTCCCCGCTATGTCGCCCAGCCGTAATGACGTCATTTTTCTTTGAAAGCCGATTAAAAACCGCTTTTCCGAGCGTTCCATAGGCACCAATTAGTAGCACTTTCATAAAAACACCTCATTTCAAATGATACGACCAGTATAACACCTCTCATGCTTAAAGGTTTATTTTTTGTTTTTCTCACCCGCATTCGATTGGAAAATATCTACCAAACTTTTAAGCACACGCGGAACTTTCACGCCCATTTGAACGAAATTTTCCAAAATCGAGATTAATTCATTAGCGAGGTAGAAAAAAATAACCGCATCACGAACTAAGTTTTTATTCCCAGTAACAAGGTCCGCCTGATGTGCAATCGCCACTAAAATGAAAATCGCTAATTTGCGCGCGATACCTTGAAAGCCCACTCTACTTCGCAAGTTCCCTCGAAAACCAGCTGTAAGTAGGCCTGCCACATAATCGGCCACGGTGAAGATAAGTAAAACTTGAATCAAAACACTCCCACCTCCGAAGAAGAACGCCACAACTTGAGGAATATTTTGAACTAAATAATCCATAAACATCCTTCTTTCTGTACGCAAAAATGCCATTTGTTTTTCAGCTCAAGCAATACTTTTTCTGAAGGTCAAATGACATTTTTAATCTATTTAAATCTACTATAGTAGAATACTTAACGCAGCTTTTTAAGTCATCAGCGAAATTGGACTTTGCTTAAACGCTTCTTGCAATGAGCCCTGCCGATTTCTTCCATAAATAAAACGTTCGTCTGGAAACCCCTATTTCCTCATAAATCTGCTTATCCGTTTGAACGTGCTTTCGCACCAAGTACTCTTCAGATGAAAAAAGCAACATTTTTTGATCTGCTGTCAAAAAACCTTTCTTGCTATCACCAAGCGCTTCCAAATATTCCAACTCGCACAAGAGCTTCTGTCTATCACGCTCATTTAAATGTTCCTCCAAACGATAAATAATCGCTCGTTGTCGCTTTTTTAATTCCGCGCGTTCCATTCAAATCACCTCTTCGTCACCATTTCGGTGCTTTTTAGTTTAAAAAAAGTGTGTTCTTGCCTGATAAATTCATTATAGCACCATTTTGGTTACACGTAAACAAATTGATGCATTTTAACATATAAAGTTTCCAAAAAGGTTACAAAAGTGGTACACTGTAAACAATCATAAAGCAAGGAGCAAAGGAGCCATGGAATTAAATAAATATGTTGGAAATAAAATCAAACAATTTCGCGAAGAAAAAGGGCTAAGCCAAGAAGGGCTTGCCAAACGCTTAAATACAACAAGACAAACCATTAGCCGTTATGAAAACGGTGAAAGAAAGGCCAATCAAGACGTCTTATTCGAACTTGCCAAGATTTTCAATCAAACAATAGATGCTTTCTTCCCTCCAAGAAGTCAAGAGGCAAAAGATGAGCGCTTAATGACGATTGCAGCTCATTTAGATGATGACGTCACTGACGAGGAATTGCGAGATATTCTTGCTTACATTGAAATGAAAAAACAACTTCATCGCGGGAAGTGAAAATATGTTTGAAGAATTGGTGAATGATTATCAAAACAAAGTAACCATAAAAGAAGAAAAAATGCCTAGCAAATTGCCAGGCTTATATATTAACGGGACCATTTTAATCGACAGTCAAAAAACAGATACCGAAAAGCGCTGTCTTCTAATTGAAGAACTTATGCACTGGAAATACACATATGGCAATATTATCAATCAAAAAGAAATGACAAATCGCAAACAAGAAATTTTCGCTAGAAGACGCGGATATGAGGAACTCGTTCCACTTGAAGATATTATTCGTTGCTTTTACAATGGTTTTAGAGAATATTTCGAAGTAGCCGAACACCTAGGCGTGACGGAAGAATTCTTAATTCAGACGGTTGCTTTTTACCGAGAAAAATACGGTCCAATGTATAACTACAAAAATTACTTTATTAATTTCGGTAATACGATTGATGTTTACCGCAAATACTAACGCCCGCTTAATCAACTTCTTGTAGTAACATGCAGCACCATCGAAAGGATATTTTTATGAAAAGGCCCAGCCACGATGAAATAAAGTTCACCTTAATTTTTATAGCTGATCCAAGCTTTAATATTTTCATACTTCAAGATGAGTTTTTCATGCGAAATCCGCAATACAAATTAACATTAACCACCTTTTTCTATACCGTCTTCTGGCTTGAAGCAAACGACTACATTTTGCGCCAAACAAAAAGCCGTTTAAACGAAAAACGGTACAAACTCACTGAAAAAGGAACCTCACTCTTACAAAGTTTCGGCCAAATGGAGGGCTTAAAAGATGAGTAAAGAAAAACTAGACTTACTTCGACAGATTGCTTACAAGTACTATATTGAAGAAAAAAGTCAAGAAACGATTGGACGTGAACTCGATATTTACCGGACGAGCGTCAGTCGTATGCTTAAACAAGCAAAAGCCTCCGGAATTGTGGAAATTAAAATTCATGATTTTGATGAGCAGATTTACGAACTTGAAACGGCGCTCCAAGAAACTTTCAACTTGAAACACATTCGCATCGCCCGAACCGAACCCCATTTTTCAAGTAAAGAAAAAGATGAAAACCTCGCACAAATTGCATCCCTCTCTATAAAAAACATGATCAAGCCACACGAAACAGTCGGCGTCGCCTGGGGTGAAACGCTTGGCAATGCTATCGCGCAAATTGATAACCGCCGCAAAACAATGGCCACTTTTGTCCCAATTGTCGGCGGCCCAAGTCATATCCATTCCCGCTTCCACGTCAACACGCTCGTCTACGAACTCGCAAGAAAATTGGGTGGCACAAGTTTATTCGTCAATGCAACAGTTGTGCAAGAAACAGCGGAACTAAAAAACGGCATTGTTCACTCACAATATTTTCAGGAATTAAAATCCAAATGGGCAAAACTAGATGTCGCCCTCGTCGGAATCGGCGGACTTTTATCTGAGAAAACGAGCAAATGGCGTGACCTTTTATCACCAGAAGATTACGCAGAGTTACGCCTTCGCGAAGCGTGCGGGGACTCATGTTGCAATTTTTTCGATAAGGACGGCAAAGTTTTACACGGTCCACTATATGAACGCACCATCAGCATCGGCCTCGAAAATTTAAGCGCCGTCCCAACTGTTCTCGGAGTTGCTCGGTCAAAACGCAAAAGTCGGGCTATTTACGCGATGCTAAAAAAAGGCTACATCAATGCTCTTGTAACCGATGATGAAACGGCTAAGCTAATTTTGAAACATGCAAAAAGCTAGTCTGCACAAATGTGCAAACTAGCTTTTTTGGCGTTACAACTCGCTTGGTTTCGTCCGCTTTTTACCCCAAAACAGCAAAGAACTTATTTTTTTCTAGCTTATTTTTGCTAAAATGAGGGCAAAAGGAGTGATTTTAATGGAATTTATGCTCGATACTGCTAATTTAGAAATTATTAAGCGCTATGCAGACAATTTACCCCTCGCTGGCGTCACTTCCAACCCTTCTATTATAAAAAAAGAGGGCAAGCTTGAGTTTTTCACGCACATGAAGGAAATCCGAAGCTCCCTTGACCCAACTGCCTCCCTACACGTCCAAGTTGTCGCCACCGACTACGCCGGAATGATGCGCGACGCAGAAGCCATTTTGCGCCATATCGACGACCAAGTTTTCATTAAAGTCCCCGTCACCGAAATTGGTTTACGCGTCATCAAAGAATTGCGCGCCCAAAAAATAAATGTAACGGCCACGGCCATTTATTCGAAAATCCAAGCCTATTTAGCGATTTCGGCAGAAGCCAATTATATTGCGCCGTATTTCAACCGCATGGAAAACCTGAACATCAATCCGCGCGACGCCATTTTGGAAATGAGCACAGCAATTGAGCGGTCGGGAAGTAACACTAAGATTTTAGGCGCTAGTTTTAAAAATGTCGGCCAAGTGAATTCAGCCCTAGAATGTGGTGCCCATGCAGTAACACTAGGCGCGGATATTTTTAAACAAGCGTTTGAAATGCCTTCGATTGAAAAAGCCGTGCACGATTTCACGAGCGACTGGGAAGCTGTTTTTGGCGCTGGACATGTTGTCGCGAAATTTTAAGGTAGTAGAGAAGAATAACCGCCTTCTGAGATTTTTGCAAAAAAATAAGACCGCGAGTCCTGTCTTCCAAACGTTCGAAAACGCCGACAGTACTCCGGTCTTGTGGGTTTGGCACCCAATGGGTTATGAGGGGTTCGAACCCCCGACCCGCTGATTAAGAGTCAGCTGCTCTACCAACTGAGCTAATAACCCGATTGACTCAACGTTCTAATTCTATCACTTTTTTCAGTTTTTGCAAGAAATTTAAATTAGAAAGCTAGGTCTTGAAGGTTTCGCCTCATTTGACCTAGCTTTTTTTCAAAAATTATTCTTTAATCTCTTCTTGCATATCTTTGTTTTGAATTCTTGATTTGCGAATGTAGTAGACGATGATGACGCCGACAAACCAAAGTGGTGTGATGAACAGCGCCACGCGAGTGTCTTCAGCAAGCGCCAAGACAACGAGCACGAACGCTAAGAACACTAAAATCACGTAATTCGCAAATGGGTAAAGCGGCATTTTGAATTTGTTTTTTGCCGCTAGTTCTGGGCGTGTTTTCCGGTATTTTAAGTGTGCGAGAACAGTGATGCCCCAAATGAAAATGAAGCAAACCGTTGATACACTTGTGATGAGTGTGAATACACCTTCTGGCATAATGTAATTTAAAATAACGGCGATTAAAATGATAATTGTCGAGAAAAACAGCGCGTTGGACGGCACTTTGTGTGAAGTCAGTTTCGTCATGGATTTAGGCGCATTTTTTTCTTTTGCTAACGAATAAATCATTCGGCTTGTGCTGAAAACCGCACTATTACAAGCCGAAGCCGCCGAAGTTAAGACAACAAAGTTAACAATTCCTGCAGCAGCCGTTATTCCTACAGCAGCGAAAACCTGAACGAACGGGCTTTCAGCAGGATTAATCGAATTCCACGGATAAATGCTCATAATCACAAGGAGAGCACCAATGTAAAAGATAATAATCCGAATCGGAATGTTGTTAATCGCTTTCGGGATAACACGCTCAGGATCCTCAGTTTCCCCAGCAGTCAGGCCGACAAGCTCAATACCCACAAAGGCAAAGACCACCATTTGGAAGGAAAGTATGAAGCCATTTGCGCCGTTAGGGAAAAAGCCACCGTGACTCCATAAATTTGAGAAGCTTGAAGCTCCAGCGTCCGTTGAAAAACCTTTAATAATCATGAATGTGCCAATAATGATTAGCGCCAAGATCGCAATGATTTTAATAAGGGCAAACCAAAATTCCATTTCCCCGAAAAGTTTAACCGTCGCCAAGTTCATAATAAGCAAAATGACGAGCGCGATTAAGCCCGGCACCCACTGGGCAACATTTGGAAACCAAAATTGTGTGTACAGACCGACTGCCGTTAAGTCAGCCATCGCAATTGAAATCCAGCAAAACCAGTACGTCCAACCCGTTACAAACGCCGCCGCATTTCCAAAATAATCCTGTACGAAATCAACAAATGAATGATACTTTAAATTTGAAAGTAGTAATTCGCCAAGTGCCCGCATAATAAGAAAACAGATTGCCCCTGTAATCATATACGCGAACAAAATCGATGGGCCAGCTAAGTGAATGGATTTCCCTGAACCAAGGAATAGCCCAGTTCCAATTGCTCCCCCAATGGCAATTAGTTGGACATGACGGTTTTTTAGACCTCTTGATAATTCTTGTTTCTCTTCCATTATGTACTTCCCCCTCTTCAGTCTTGGGACTCGCTAAGTTCTTTACCAATTTTGCAGAGCCGTCTGTGTATGAACTTAAATTGATTATTAAGTTATCCTTTAATCATACAATAAAATCAGATTACTCGCAAAATATCATAAAAACAGTAAATTTTTCCTTTTTCACAATGTAAGCGCTATCACTATTTAGATTTTACCATATTCTTTTACAAATTGACAATAAGGACACTTAAAACCATCTATATATTTACCTAAATTTGTTGATAAATAAGGATTTCTTGTTATTTTTTACCTTAACTCCCAAATTGGTTCGAAATTTAGGCCTATTGACTTATTTTTTAAAAGTTTGTGAAAACGCTCCCAATTTTCGGTTTGTACAACAAAAATGCCGACACGCCAATTAAAACGAAGTCCGGCTACCCCATTTTAATCCATATAAATTTTTTTATGGTATACTTTTCCAAAAGGAGGTGCTTTAGTTGGCGACGTTTACGCTTTTAGATAAAGTTATTTTTGAGAACGCTTCAAATATGGAGCTTAAAGATGAAAACGGGAAAATTGTGGCGCTTATTAAAAAAGAAGTACATTCTGACCGTGAAAAAGACAACTCCTATATTTATACTGCGCCAGACGGCACAATGATTGGCCAAATCCACCGTAAAAACACTGGCATCAAACGATTTATACTTGCTGAATATGAATTTTATTACGAGGGGAAACGCTTCGAATTAAAAGATAAAGTTGGCAACAGCATGCTCTATTTTTCTGTCATAGCAGGATTTCTAGATCAAAAAATTTTAATTGAGGAAAACTTAAACGAAGATGTTGACTTACATGCGAATGATAAACTGCTTGCCACTATTTTAACTGGCGATTCTTTTTTCACGATATCCTTTTCATTTGATGACAATGTCGACACCCATTCCCATCTATTCGTCCTCCTCGTTTTAATGTACTTCATGCTTAAAATTTATAAAGACGAAACTGGTGTTGTTGATGATATTATCGATATTTTTGAAGACTAAAAAAGCATAAATCCCCTATACCACTTCTAAAAATGGATTTTATGGGATTTATGCTTATTTTTTATTAAAATTAGTCTGTTAAGCTAAACGCCAAACACTTTTGACAACATGCGTCTGATTGCGGTCTGGTCCAACTGAGAACATGGAAACTTGAACACCTGTAAGTTGGGCGATACGCTCCATGTAGTGTCTTGCATTAGCTGGTAAATCATCAAGCGACTTAACGCCGGTGATATCTTCTGTCCAACCTGGTAGCTCTTCATAAACTGGTTCGCAGCGCGCCAAATCTTTAAGGCTAGCCGGGAACTCTGTAATTGTTTTGCCGTCAAGTTTATAAGCGACACAGATTTTCAGCGTTTCAATGCCGGTAAGTACATCAAGAAGCGTTAACGAAAGATCTGTTAGCCCGCTGACACGTCTTGCATGACGCACGACAACACTATCAAACCAGCCTACTCGGCGTGGGCGTCCAGTCGTTGTTCCGTATTCTCGGCCAACTTCGCGAATGTTATCGCCAATTTCATCAAACAGCTCTGTCGGGAATGGGCCATCGCCAACGCGCGTCGTATAGGCTTTCGCAACACCGACAACGTGATTGATTTTCGACGGGCCAACACCACTTCCGATAGTTACTCCGCCAGCAATTGGGTTGCTTGATGTGACGAACGGGTATGTCCCCTGATCGATATCTAGCATGACGCCTTGCGCGCCTTCAAATAGGACGCGTTTTCCTTCGTCCAGTGCATCATTTAAGACGACCGACGTATCGCACACGTATTCCTTGAATTGTTGGCCGTACTCATAATATTCATCTAAAATTTCATCTAAAGTAAACCCTTCTAATTCATAAAAGCGCTCCAAAAGACGATTCTTTTCTTTTAAATTTTGTTCTAGTTTTTCTTTAAATGTTTCTTTGTCTAAGAGGTCTACAATTCGGATGCCGACACGCGCAGCTTTATCCATGTAAGCAGGTCCAATGCCTTTTTTGGTCGTCCCAATTTTATTTGCGCCCTTGCGCTCCTCGTCCGCTTCGTCAATGCGAATATGATACGGTAAAATCACATGCGCCCGGTTTGAAATACGTAAATTCGCCGTATTTACACCTTTTTCATGTAAGTACGTTAATTCTTCCACTAGCGCTTTTGGATCTACTACCATTCCATTTCCAATAACACTGATTTTCTCTTTGTAAAAAATACCAGATGGAATTAGATGCAATTTATACGTGACGCCGTCAAACTTAATTGTGTGCCCCGCATTGTTACCACCTTGATAACGTGCAATTGCTTCTGCATTCTCCGAAAGAAAATCTGTAATTTTTCCTTTACCCTCATCGCCCCACTGTGTTCCAACAACAACAACTGAAGACATGTAAACACCTCATTTTTTGGTCTTTAGCTAACCATTCGCGTTAGCTATTATTTCCATTATTCATTTTACCGTTTCTCCTATCATTCGTCAACGGATATCACGAACGATTTTTTTAGTATTAAAAAAATCGTTCGTTTTTACTTTTTAAAAAATAATAGACCATGAGCAGGTGCACTCATAGTCTATCTGTCAGGCTTGTTCGCTCCACTAAAACATCGCACGGTGCGTGAAGTGTGACGTATCCAGCTACGCTCCCGAGTAAAATGCGGCTTAGCCTCGACGTGCCGACCGCCCCAACAACGATTAAATCTGCGTGGAACTTTTCATCGGCAATTTCCACGATGGCCGCTTTTGGCGGACCATAATCTAAAATCGTTTCCACGCTTTCTACGCCTAATTCTTTCGCGCGCTTTTCATAATCCGCCAACAACTTTTCTGCATTTTCCGTAAATTGATTGACCGTTTGCCCACCATCAAGCGCCGTCAAATTCGCAAAGTAGAGTGTATCGATAATTGTCGTAATTCCAAGATGCGAGCCGTTGCGCTTTGCCGCTCCTGCCGCTTTTAAAAAGGCCGCTTCCGCAGAGGGCGATCCGTCAATCGCAACTAAAATCCGTTTGTAATTTTCCATGTCAACCACTCCTTTTCACAAAACCTTACCCCTTTTTTTAGCAAAAAAAACAGAGCGATTTATTCGCCCTGCCTAATTTTAAGCCATCTCATCATATCTTACTTCAAGGTTAACAAATTTATTGTACTCCTTCACAAAAGCGAGCTTGACGTCCCCAACAGGACCATTACGCTGCTTCGCAATGAGAATCTCAATCGTTCCATCATTTTCGCCTTCACGGTCATAGTAGTCTTCACGATATAAGAATGCCACAATATCCGCATCTTGCTCAATTGAACCCGATTCCCGAATATCCGACATCATCGGACGCTTATCTTGGCGTTGTTCCACGCTACGCGACAACTGCGACAGCGCAATGACCGGCACCTCAAGTTCACGCGCAAGTGCTTTAAGTGAACGGGAAATTTCCGATACTTCTTGTTGGCGGTTTTCGCCGCCTCGGCCACTCCCTTGAATCAGTTGCAAATAGTCAATGACAATCATACCAAGCCCCGACTCTTGTTTTAAACGTCGACATTTCGAACGAATCTCATTAACGCGAACGCCTGGCGTATCATCAATGAAAATCCCCGAATTGGATAGCGTCCCCATCGCAATCGTAAGCTTCTGCCAATCATCTGACGTCAGCGAACCCGTACGCAAATTTTGCGCATTGATATTGCCTTCCGCACAAAGCATCCGCATAACAAGTTGCTCGGCGCCCATTTCAAGGCTAAATATCGCCACATTTTCATCCGTTTTTGTCGCCACATTTTGTGCAATATTAAGCGCAAATGCTGTTTTACCAACTGATGGACGAGCCGCAACGATAATTAAATCATTGCGCTGAAAACCAGCCGTCATCTTATCGAGCTCTTTAAAGCCCGTAGGAATACCAGTTATATCGCCTTTTCGGTTGTGTAAAATCTCAATGTCATCATATGTTTTAACCAAAACGTCCTTAATGTTTTTAAAAGCACCCACGTTTTTGCGCCCGGAAACTTCTAAAATGCTTTTTTCAGCTTCGTCCATGAGCGCGTCCAGCTCGTCCTCACGCGAATAACTATCCGTCGCAATTTGAGTCGCCGTCCGAATTAAGCGCCTAAGAAGCGCCTTATCTTCAATAATGTGCGCATAATATTCTAAGTTGGCCGCTGTCGGAACCGCACCCGAAAGCTCCGTTAAGTATGGTAAACCACCCGCATCCTCAATCCGACCACCAGCAGCAAGCGCCTCATAAACTGTCAGCACATCTACCGCTTTCCCGTGGTCATTCAAATCAAGCATCGTCTCAAAAATCAGCTGATGCGCCTGCCGGTAAAAATCGTCCGGCATAAGTATTTCAGAAGCCGTAATCAGCGCATTCGGTTCAAGAAATACAGCCCCTAAGACGGCCTGCTCAGCTTCAATATTTTGCGGTGGCGTTCTATCTTGAAAAGTATCCACTGCCCTTAGCTCCTTTTTTTAAAAGTTAGTTTTTCCTTTATTCTTCTGTTACGTGTACTTTCATTGTAGCGTTAACCTCGTGATGTAGCTTAATCGGTACATTCGTGTACCCAAGCGAACGAATCGCATCTGGAAGATCCATTTTCCGCTTATCAATTTTAATCCCAAAATCCTTTTGCAAGGCTTGCGCAATTTGTTTTGTCGTAATCGAACCAAACAAACGCCCACCTTCGCCTGATTTCGCCTTCAGTTCAACCGTCAAGTTCTCCAATTTTTCCTTCAGCGCTTTCGCCTCAGCAAGCTCTTCTTGCGCATCTTTTTCCGCACGTTTTTCTTGCCCGCGCAGCGCGCTCATATTTTTCGCATTCGCTTCCACAGCGTTCCCATTTTTTATCAAAAAGTTTTTCGCGTAACCGTCCGCCACGTCTTTCACTTCACCTTTTTTACCCGAACCTTTTACATCTTTTAGAAAAATGACTTTCATATTATGTTTCTCCCTTCCAATACGCGTCAATCGCGTCTAATAAAGCTTTTTCCGCCTCAGCAATCGTCACACCTTTAAGCTGCGTCGCCGCATTAGACAAATGGCCGCCTCCGCCTAGTTTCTCCATAATAACCTGCACATTAATTTCGCCCAGAGAGCGAGCACTAATCCCAATCATCTTATCAGGACGAAGCGTAACGACAAATGAAGCCTGCACATTTTCCATCGAAAGCATCGTATCCGCCGCCTGAGCCGCAATAACCGTCCCGAAAACTTCATTTTCATGACCTTTTGCAACCGCCAACCCGTCGTGATAAATCTCAAGCGATTCCACAAGTTTACTACGCTGCGTAAAAGTCGCTAAATCTTCTTTAAGAAAATTTTGTACCAAGATGGTGTCCGCCCCAAGCGACCGCAAATAGCTTGCTGCGTCAAACGTGCGTGACCCCGTACGTAACGTAAAGTTCTTCGTATCCACCACAATCCCAGAAAGTAACGCTGTCGCTTCAATTTTGCCCACCTGTTCCAAATCTGGCTGGTATTCAAAAAGCTCCGTCACAAGTTCCGCCGTTGAAGATGCATACGGTTCAATATAAACAAGTACCGGATTTTCCACAAACTCTTCCGAACGACGATGATGGTCAATGACAACCACATGCGAAGCCGATTCCAGCAACTCGCGATTCATCACCATCGAAGGCTTATGCGTATCCACCACCACAAGCAAACTCTTATTGGTAATATTTTCATTAGCCACTTGCGGCGTCACAATATTTTTAATCACATTCGGATACTCTTCAATTTCGGTCATCAGGCGTTCTACGTCCGGACTCATTTTACCCGGTTCAACCACAACATACGCATCACGATCATTCATCTCTGCAATACGCATCACGCCAAGGCTTGAGCCGATAACGTCCATATCTGGATAGCGATGTCCCATAACAAAAACTTGGTCGCTTTGAGTGATCAACTCTTGAAGCGCCTGAGAGATTACCCTGGCACGCACACGCGTCCGCTTTTCCATCGGATTGGTTTTTCCCCCGTAAAAGCGCACTTGACCTTCCGGCTGCTTAATCACAACCTGATCCCCGCCGCGCCCAAGCGCAAGGTCCAGCCCCGACTGCGCAAGATCCGCTAAACTAATCAGATCATCTTCATTATAGCCAATCCCAATACTTAGGGTTAAAGGAATATTTTGTTTAGACGTACGCTCGCGAATGCGATCTAACAACGAAAACTTTTCCTCTTCCAAACGTTCTAACATGGCCTCATTTAGAAATCCCATAAACCGGTCCGAACTAATTCGCTTCAAATAAATTCGGTGCTCACGCGCCCAGTTCGTGAGCATAGACGTCACCAAATTGTTTAACGCGCTCCGGCGTCTATCATCCATGCCCTGCGCCCATTCATCGTAATTATCAAGAAAAATAATCGCAAAAACAGACTTCTCCGCCTTATATTTCTCATTTAGCTCATAATATTCCGTGCGATCATACAGATATAAAATCCGCTCTTCACGTTTAACAATTGTATCAAAACAGTATTCACGCCATTTAATAGACTGTATACCCTCTTGTTCCTCACCTTTAATAACAGCCAGAAATTCTGGCCCGACATCAATTAGCGGCTCTCCAATTAGCTTGTGATTATCAAAATACTTCGCCATGAATGGATTTAACCACTGAATCTTATAATCGTCATCATACAGCATAATTCCCATAGGCATCTCAACAAGTGCATCTTCTTCGCTGCGTTTTATACGATACGTTAAATTAGAAACATATTCTTGCACCTCTTGATTTAAACGATGCTCAAAATAAAACATCGCTGTAATCAGTGCAACGCCTGCAACAAATATAATAACAGCGAGCCACCACTCATAGAAGAAAGTAATGACACACAAAATTATCGTTGCCGCAACTAAGCCATATAATGGATATTTAAGCATTCTTTTCTCAAAAAAGCCTTGCATTTCCATTCAGCTCCTAAACAAAAAATGATAATCCCTGTAAAATGTAGTCGTCCACTCTATATTTTACCTTTTATCGAACAGACTTTCAAATCAAAAAAGGTCAATCCGACTTTTCATACGGATTTGACCTCTATAGTTTCATTCCTCTTATTAACTTACTTGATGCCATACAAATTTCGCCATTAGTCATTGTCAGCTCGCCTGTAGCTTTATCCACTTCATTAATATTATTTTTATTAACTAAAAATGAGCGGTGGCAACGATAAAACGGTTCATCTAATATTTTCTCGACATCTTTCATCTTGGCATAAAACTCGATTTGCCGATTTTTGCCATGCAAAACAATTTTATGGCTTTTCGTAGACGTTTCAAAAAACAAAATATCATCTTGCTTCTCGTGAATTACTTTTTTATCCGTTAATCTAAAAGTAAAATATTTGTCTGGCTCGCGCTCATCTAACATCCGCTGTTGCACACTCCGCAAACATTCATGAACACGTTCCTGAACTTCTTTCACATTATCTTTAATGATATAATCTAACGCTTCCACTTTATAAGTAAAAGTTAGATAGGTTAGTTCTGCATGCGTTGTGATAAAAATAATAAACCCACGTGCATCTTTTTCTCTAATTTTCTTTGCTAATTCAAAACCATTTAAATCGGGTTGTTGCAAATCAATATCTAAAAAATAAAGTCCCATCCCTGCAGATTTTTCAATCTCTTCCAAAACTTCATAAGGATTACCAGAAGAAAAAACAATTTCCATATCAAAATGTTCTAGCATAATAAAATCTTCTATATACTTCGTTAGTCGTTCCCGCTGAATTCTATTATCTTCACATATAAAGATCGGTAACATATATATCCCCTTTTCCTATATGATTTCTAACTCTTGAATAAACTCTCTATCCATCAGTTTTGTAGCTAATGTGACGTTTGAATATTTTTGAATTGTTTCTCTTAAACTGGCTAAACCTAATCCTCGAGCATCACCTTTAGTTGAAAAGCCTTCTTCAAATATTTTATACACAGGCGGCATGTTTTCCGGTATGCTATTGGCAAAAACAATTAATACAGAGTCTTCCCGTTTCACAACAGCCAAACGAATGAAAGGATCTTTACTTTCTGCAGCAGCCTCTACGGCATTATCTAGCAAAATCCCAACAATTTTACATAAATCGATACTCGGCATATTAATCTTATCAATTTCTTCTACTACTTCAACAATCGCATCAATTTTAAGTTCTTGCGCTCTTATTAGTTTAATGGCAATAAGCCCTTTTAGCTCCATTACATGAATGTTTTGAAGTAATGATATTTTATGGTTATTTGAAATCATCGTTTGGTTGATTGGGACGATATTTTCTGAAAAGAACTTCTTTAATCCTTCTATATCATCTTTTTCCATGTATCCCGCCATACTTGAAAGTATATTAATATAATCATGACGAAAAATACGCATTTCCTTATGCAAACTTTCTAGAGTTGTTGTGTATTCTTGCAACTGTTCAAATTGCTCTTGCTGCGTCTTCATCTTGATTTCTTGTATAGCTGATTGAAGTACCATATACAAAATACCAATTAATGTAAGAAAGTAAACAAGAAAAATAACTGTATTTAGGCGTACAATTTCTTGAATAAAACCATCCGCCGCACTGAAAAATATATTCAAATGATAAATAAGCAAAGTAAGAAGCACAACTGCAAGAATCATAAAACCATATTTTCGTTGATTTAAATATGTATATACGCTCCATTTATCAATCACTTTTTTCAAAACAAATGCGATTAAACAAGCAAACAGCATCATGGCGATAGCATAAAGTATAGTGTATCTCAAATCACTTGAAATATCTCCAACTTGAATATTAAAAGCTGACCATAATAACGGATTTAATATATAATCACACATTATTGATATAATAAATGTAATCGAGGGAATTGTTACAGCAAAGAATACAGACTGTTTTTTATATAATAATGCTATAGTAAAAATACCAATGGTAACTAAGTTTAACCAATAAGTAATCATTGGAAAAAGAGGGATAACCGCTATAGCACAGGCTAAGGTGATTAATCCCTCTTTCCATTTTAATAGTCGTCCCGTTAGTATTTGTATTACAATAAAAAATCCTATATTTTGAATTAATATGGCAACAAACAATATGATTTGTGGATTCATGACTAGCCCCCAAAGTTGTTTTACTTTCATATTAATTCTATCATATTTTTTTATCAGAATACTATAGCAAGGTAACTAAATTTTTATTTTTTTTCTAACGTTTTTAGCATCGGATTTTTCGGCTCATAAGTAACACCAAAACAAGATTTTCTCATTGAAGTATTTGCAATCTTCAATCCTTGATCCTCTAGTTTACGTCCAATAAAATTACCCATTTTTTTACTCATAGCTTTCATAATTCTTGTACCTCCTGTTTAATAGTTTATACATTAATGGATGAATCGAAATGACTTGATAGACTGACCCCAACATGATTAGTGTTTTCATCTCTGCAAAAGGTACAAGTAATGTTATTAAAAACAATACTAATGTACATACCATTGCTTTTCTTTTTAAGATTTTTCTTTCTCCTGAACCAATAAGAGGCAGACTTTCTGTGTCAGACGGAGCATAATGAAACATATTGATAAGAACAAAAGCAAACACAACTATGACAGCTATATTATTAGACTGAACGGATTGAAATACAAATGGTCCTAAAACAAACATCAAAAGGCTTGTAATTGTACAGTTCCAGCTTTTAATCGCATGAAGTCCAAAAGAATATCTTCTTAAAACTATAAAAGCTAGATGTGTAATTAAGGTTTCCCAAAACACCCCAATCAGTAAAGCAAGTATGTAGACAAAAGAAATTTTAAATATGTTGATTAAAATAACTTCTACGCCGTACTTCACTTTCAAATACGTTTCTTCATCATTTTGAAAACGCTCTTTTGAAATTAGTTTATCTGCTAATTTTTCTGTCAGTGTAATTTGTTCTGTTGCACTACTCAATATTTTCACCTCCGTCTATTATTTTACCTCTAAATTAATAGTCAAAACGAAAAATGCCCTGAAATGTCCGTTTTTAGTCCTAAATAACCAAAATCAAGTTTTTTTCTCCATTTTTTGTGTAATTGACAGAATTTTAAAATGGGTATTATGACATTATTATAGGGTTTTTAGGCTTAATTAATCTGAAAAATATAAGTTTAATCACCTATAAAAAAGCCCCTTTAAAAAGGGGCTCAGACTGATGACAAACAGCAATCTTCGTTGTTAAAGCCTCCGTTCCGCTCCTCACGTACTCAAGTACGCTCTGGTGCGGTACTCGGCTTTGCCTAGAATCTCACCATTTGTCATCCGTCTGAATATAGTGGGATTACGTTTTGTTTTGTGTTTTTCTATAAGCTAAAAGCCCCTTTAAAAAGGGGCTTTTAGTTATAATTTATTTTTCTTCTGCAACAAATGGTAGTAATGCCATTTGACGAGCGCGTTTGATAGCAACAGTTAATTTACGTTGATATTTAGCGCTTGTTCCAGTTACACGACGAGGTAAGATTTTACCACGTTCAGAGATGAATTTTTTTAGTAATTCTACATCTTTATAGTCAATGTGCGTAATGCCGTTAGCCGTAAAATAACATACTTTTTTACGACGACGTCCGCCTCTGCGTCCTCCAGCCATAATTTCTCCTCCTATTCTCTATCCAAGTGTTTTGGTTAAGCAAGCAAATCCGGTTTAGAACGGCAAATCGTCATCCGAAATGTCGATTGGTTTTCCGTCGCTAGCAAAAGGATCATTGTTTGTTTGCTGATAACCTTGAGATTGCTGATTCTGATTGTAACCACCGCCAGCAGGTTCCTGATTATAGCTGTTAGTATTGTTATTACCACCACCGTTATTACTTTGGTAGCCATTTCCACCGCCACTATTTGCATTACGTGGCTCTAAGAATTGGACACTTTCAGCAACGACTTCGGTTACATAGACACGTTTTCCATCTTGGCCTTCATAATTACGTGTTTGAACGCGACCGTCAACACCAGCAAGACTTCCTTTTTTCAGGAAATTTGCTACGTTTTCAGCGGGTTTTCTCCAAACAACACAATTGATGAAATCTGCTTCACGTTCCCCTTGTTGGTTTGTAAATGTGCGATTTACAGCAAGTGTAAAAGTCGCAACGGCAACACCAGAAGGAGTGTAGCGAAGTTCAGGATCTTTAGTTAAACGTCCTACTAAAATGACACGGTTCATCATCTAGAAAAAGCCTCCTCTCATTTAATAAATCAAGAAATTTCTTGAATTAGCTTTTATTCTTCTTCTTTAACGATAATATGACGAATGATATCATCAGAAATTTTTACTAAACGATCAAATTCATTGATAGAATCAGCGTTTTCAGCAGAAATTTTGACGATGTGGTAAAATCCATCACGGAAGTCTTGGATTTCATAAGCCAAGCGACGTTTACCCCATTCTTTTGATTCGATGATCTCCGCACCATTGCTTGTTAAGATTCCGTCAAAACGTTCTACTAACGCTTTCTTTTCATCTTCTTCAATGTTCGGACGAATGATGTAGTTAATTTCGTATTTTCTAGCCATCTTTTTACACCTCCTTGTGGTCTTAGCGGCTCTAATAAGACAAATTGTCCTATCTCTAAATAGCAAATGCATTTAGAAACGAGCAAGGAATAATTTATAATTACTCACAATAAAGTATTATACCATAGTGCGAAACTTGCATCAATAAATTTATGCAAAATCGTTTTCCTATGTCCGGTAAAGTGGCATTGTCATACACCTTGGGCCACCCCGACCACGCGAAAGCTCAGAACTGATAATTTCATGAACTTTAATTCCGTGGCGCTTCAAAAGTTCATTGGAAACTTGGTTGCGGTTATATGTAACAACTTCCCCCGGTTTTATTGCAAGCGTGTTGGCCCCGTCGTTCCACTGCTCGCGGTCAGAGTTGATGGGATCACTTCCGCCGCAAGGAATCAAGTCAATTTCAGGTTCGTTTAAGGCTTCGCTCAAAACGGCTTTTATATTGCTAGATGTTGTAATTTTAATGTCTGCTAGGCGTTTGTCCCATTCCATGATGAACAACTTGAGTTCACTTGAAATGACGCTTGGATGGACGATGAATTGGTTTTTCGCGACCATTGTAAATACGGTGTCTAGATGCATGAAGGCGCGCTCTTTGGGGAGTTCAAACGCGATGACTTGCCGGATGCCTTGATGTTTCTGAAATAAATTTGTCGCGAGCATTTGAATAGCTCGCGGATCTGTTCGCTCGGAAATTCCCACCGCAAGCGCTTTTTCAGACAGCACAATTTCATCGCCGCCCTCAAGTGCATAGCGGTTATCACGGTCAAACCAAATAGGGGCGTTTTTTTTAAAAAAAGCGGGGTGATGTGTGGCGATGAACTTCATAAAATAGGATTCCCGCTTTCTTGCGGGCTGACTCATTTGGTTTATGGAAAGACCATTGCCAATTACAGCTGCCGGATCGCGCGTAAAATAAAGGTTCGGCAGCGGTGCCAAATAAAAAGGATCCCGATGTTCAAGCATTTCGTCAAGCCGCGCTAGGCGCCGTTTTGGAACCTCCGTTTTCCTAAGCCCCGTCATCACTTTTTGAATAAGTTCTGCAGTCTCAAAATCATTCAAAAAGGATTCAAGATGTTGGGCATTTTCGCCAAACTGTCCGGCTTCTTTAACAGTGTCGCGAATAAAAATTGCGCGCGTATCGCTCGCCAAAATCGCTTCCTCTAGCAAATTTTCTAAGTAAAAAACTTCCGCGCCATTTTCCCGCAACACGTTGACAAAAAAGTCATGTTCTTTTTGTATCGCAGGCAAAAAAGGAATATCATCAAACAATAATTCATGTAAAAATTGCGGCGTTAAATTTTCCAGTTCCCGCCCAGGCCGTTTGACCACCACTTGTTTAAGAGTCCCAATTTCCGAATTGATTCCTAGTTTCATCTTTATCACATCCTCCTTCTATTCATACCCTCTTCCCTAAAATGTGAACACTTTATGTCGATTTTATGCATAAAATTTAACTTTTTTATAAGAAAAATGCATGAAATATCAATTTAACAACTGGTACAAAGCGTTTTTCGATATACATTACTTTATTTAATTTTTTAAAAAGAAAGCGTCGTCTTTGTTATTTTATGATAAAATTTAACATAGACCTTTTTAGGAGGCCATATGTTGAAAAATAAGTACTTAATTACTCTTTTATTATGCATCTATGTTTTATGCGCTGTTGTTATTTTAATTCCATCTTCTACGACTAAAAAACAAACCTATTCCATCGAGAAAATCGCACAATTGCTTTCAAAAGATCATATTGATATTCATTCGGCTCAAGCGGAATTCAAACAGTCCGAGTTGAAAATTTGTTTACCGATGTCACTCAGCCCGATTTTAAACAAACAGCTTAAAAATGTTGAGAATTTTAGTTTATCGGTTGCTTTTGAGGACCAATTTCGCGATGTGATGAGCCTGCCGACAAATGTTATTCCGATTGCAAACAATCAAGTGGCTTACACGGATCTGTACTCATTCGAAATTTCATTTACGGTTCCGACGAATGCGCGTACTACTGATATTTCTCGTTTTTTGGAAAATACGCACCCTTCTTTGGAACTCCATTTTAAAAATAAAAATAATGAAACAGTCGCTTCACTTACTGATATTCCACTAACGATCCACTTAAATACTTAAACAAAAAAGCGAAAACAAGAAAAGCCTCTAGACTAAAGGACTTCAATTGTTTTCGCTTTTTTTAATTACTCTTTTTCTTGCCAAATTTCGCTTGAAAAAATGATACGAACATTGGAATGACCGATACGAAAATGATACCTAAAACAACGATAGAGAAATTCTCTTTGACGATTGGGATGTTCCCAAAGAAATAACCGGCAAGTGTACACAGAAGTACCCAAACGGTTGCGCCTAGTAGGTTATAATTTAAGAAATAACGGTAATTCATTCGGCTGGCACCTGCTACAAATGGTGCGAACGTGCGGATAAATGGCATAAAACGAGCAATGAAAATTGTTTTTCCGCCGTGTTTATTAAAAAATGCTTCGGCTTTTTCCATTTTCTCCCGA
Organism: Listeria goaensis; assembly: GCF_900186125.1. Classification (GTDB taxonomy): domain Bacteria; phylum Bacillota; class Bacilli; order Lactobacillales; family Listeriaceae; genus Listeria; species Listeria goaensis. Next base: position 48,983 of record NZ_FYBQ01000007.1, read on the forward strand.
TTAATGATTTTTCCAAACCAACTATCTTCTGGTATACTCGTTCCAATTTTTCTACCAATATGGTAATTGACGGTATCCCCAAGTACTGCTGCGACCCATAAAACTATAATAAGCGGAACAATCTTTAAAATTGATCCGTCTAAAACCGCTAGCGCGCCGCCAGCAAATAAGAGAGAATCTCCCGGTAAGAACGGAAAAATAACCAGTCCAGTTTCAATAAATACGATGAGGAATAAGATTACGTACGTCCAAATTCCAAACGTATTAATAATTTCAACTAAATGTTCATCAATATGTAGAATAAAATCAAATAACCACGAGATAAAATCCACCAAGCATTCACTTCCTTTATAAAAATATCTTATTCATTGTATCACAGATTTAACACTCATTTATCCAACTTACGATTGATTTAACAAAACTTTAACAAAAAAATTCCCACAAAAATGTCATTAAATTCGTCAAATTGTCAAAAAATGGCTACATCTTTCATAAAAGAACTATGTTATGTTATACATGTACCAGCGGAAACTGGTCACTGTAAAAATTTCTCATAATTTAAAATAACGTCTTCAGGCACAAGACGTTATTTTTTCGCATAAAAATAGACTGATGGCAGATGGTGTGATTCTTTACCATTTGCCATCAGTCTATTTCATGCTTCCGCTGAAGCTTCTTCATAATTAATAAGTGCGATTAAACCGCCCAGCGCTAAAAGCATGATAGGCACTAGGAACATCATCGAAACGGACATGGTGCCACCAATTGCTGCTGCAATCATCATAACGCCGCCCATGCGCGGTTTATGCGCCACAACGAATGAACCAACTAAACCGATAGCAGACAATACTAATGCCCCGCTAGTCAGTATATAAAAAGCCACAGATTCTTCTTCAAGCGCTTGTGAAATCCCTGGAATGGTCAAAACCATTAAACTAAAAGCGATACCAAGTGCTGCCCCCAAAAAGCCAAGCAATCCTTCTACTTTCATTATGTCACTCTCCTTTTTATGCTTTTTCTTAATGTTACCACCTTCCTAGGCGGTTCGCAATAAAACGCCTTCATTTTCCAATAAAAATTTCGGCGCCTATCGGAATTGGGACGGCATCACTCGAATGACCAATTTGATTTGTTTTGAAAACGGGGATGCCATATTTTTCGCCCACTTCAATGAATAGGCGGTCAATTTGCGGACGGAAGCCTTGTTCTTCAGCTTCTGTGAACTGCCCTAGCAAAAGACCTTTACACTGAGAAAAAGCGCCCAGTTGCTCGTACTGGGCAATATACGTGGCCATTTTCGCCTCATTGCCGCTAAGTGCTTCAAACAAAATGATTTTTTGCTTAAAATCGGGCATAAATTTGGTGCCAGCAAGCTTCAAAAAACAGCGGATATTGCCGCCAATCAAAGTCCCCGCAAGGTTCGGCGCCCCCGCAATGAAATCCCCAACCAAACCAGACGGCTCACCCTCCATAAAACAACGCTCAAACTGGCTTAAATCATGGTTCAGATGGAATAGCACTCCCGGTTGCCCCGCCACTGCATAAATACCATTTAAAATGGTCGTTAAATCGCTGTAGCCAACAAATGGCTTTGGATTTTCAGACAGCAATTTAAAATCTAAAAAAGGCAGTATTTGATTCGCAACGTCACCGCCTGAAATATCAAAAATCATTTCAATTTCTTTGTTCAAATAAAGTTTATGAAGTTCATTTGCGCGTTCCTCTGCACTTCCACTGTAAATCGAATTCGCGTGAGCGTAAATTGTATCTGCTTGCACCACTTCCAAACCATATTTTCCTGCTAATTTTTTGTACAACTCTTCCCATTCCAGTCGGCTACTAGACAACCGTCCGTTCGAACAGGCAATCACGCCAATTTTACTTCCGCGTTTTAAAATCATCGAAACGCCCCCTATACGAGCTATTTTATCCAAAAAAAAGCAGAAACGCACGTTTTATTTGCACGTTTCCACTTTTAAATTTTAGCTATTTTTTCTTACCGGCCTCAACGTAACTCATATCGCCTATGGAATCGACTGTAAATTTACCTTTATCATACGTGATTTTTGTGACGCTGGCGTTTTCAAGTTCTTTCTCTTTGTAGTTTTCAGTCATATCCGAAATCATCGCACCGATAGCCATTCCGTGGCTTACAACTAGCACGTTTCCACCACCATTTTTTGCATTTTCTTCCGCGATAGTTTTAAGTTCTTGTTGCATGCGCTTTTTCACAACATCATAGCTTTCTGCGCTACCAGTTTTATCTAATTTAACGACTTCTGCTAAACTTTGATCTAAATTTACTTTGCCAGCTGCAAAATCTTGCATCATCGTTTCCTGTGAGGGATAACCTAAATTTTTAGCAATATCTGTCCACATATTTTCATTTAAATCGCCCTCATAGCTACCATAACAAACTTCTCGTAATTTAGGACTTTCCTGCACATTTAGCTTTTTCTGTCCTTTTGTATCAAGAACTATTCTTGCAGTTTCTCTAGCTCTTCCAGAATCACTTGAATAGGCTGCTTTAAAATCAATATCTGATACGCCCGAACCGAGTTGTTCGGCAACTTCAACGCCGGGTTCTGTGAGGGGAGTATCCGACCAACCTTGAACGCGGTGAGCTGTATTAAACATTGTTTTTCCGTGACGGGTTACATAAAGTGTAACTGGGCCATCTGCTTTTTCAGCACTTTCTTTTTTCGAAGTTTCATCTTTTGTGCCACAACCTGCGAGCAACAGTATGCTTAAGCTAACAAACAACAGTTTCCAAATGTGCTTTTTCATTCCACATTACTCCTTTTTGTTTTTGATTAAGTAGCAAGTTCTAGATGACTAATGTGATTAAACGATCGCCAACTTTGACTGTTTTATCATCAACGACAAGGATATCTAAATATTTTTCTGAGTTTGTCACAATGATTGGTGTTGTAATATCATAGCCTGCCGCTACAATTTTAGCAATATCAAATTCTGTTAAAAGTTGTCCTTTTTCAACACGATCGCCTTGTTTCACGTGTGTTGTAAAATGCTCACCATTTAATTGTACGGTGTCCATACCAACATGCATTAATACTTCGCCACCATCATCTGTTGTAATTCCAACTGCATGTCCTGTAGGGAAAATCGTTGTTATAGTTCCACTTGCTGGTGCGTATAATTTACCTTCTGTAGGAACAACTGCTGCACCTTTTCCAAGTGCGCCAGATGAAAATGCTTCATCTTTTACTTCTGCAAGAGTGATAACATCGCCTTCAATTGGGCTAACTAGAACTTCACGTTCAATCAATGTTTCTGTTTCACGTGGAACATTTTCAGTTGTTGCTTCTGCATTTGCAGGATCTTTAAAACCAAATACATACGTTAAGATAAAACCTAAGATGAATGCTACAACGACTGCGATAATTGCCGCAAGCATTGTACTATCAACAGGAGATCCTGGTTTAATAAAGTTCGGGAATCCGAAAATTCCAAGTCCACCCATAATGTATGATTTAACTTCTGAGAAGCCAATGATTGCACCACCGACTGCACCACCGATACAGCTCATGATGAAAGGTTTTTTAAGTGGTAACGTAACCCCATAAATCGCTGGCTCTGTTACACCAAAAATTCCTGAAATAAATGCTGGAACACTTAGTGATTTAAGTTTTTGATTTTTAGTTTTAATCATAACTGCAAGTACGGCACCAATTTGAGCGAAAGATGCACCAAACGACATTGCTAAAACTGGGTCATAGTGTAATTGTGTTAAGTTGTTGATTGCGATTGGAATAAGTCCCCAGTGAAGTCCGAAGATAACAAATACTTGCCAGAATCCACCTAGGATAAGTCCTGCAATTACTGGACTTAAATCGTAAATCCAAATGGTACCTGCACCTAGCAATTTACCTGCCCATGTTGCAATTGGTCCAATGACCATGAATGTAAGTGGGACAACAATTAGTAGTGTGACAAATGGTACGATGAATGTTTTAATAACATCTGGAATAATTTTCTTCGCCACTTTTTCAACTTTAGAAGCGAACCATGTTGCAATAATAATTGGAATAACAGACGAAGCATAGCTCATCAAGATAACTGGGATACCTAAGAATGTTACATGAATTGGGGATTCAAAAATTGTTCCCGCAAATAACACATATTCTGGTTTTCCAGTTAAGATACCTGCTAATGTTGGATAAACAAGGGCAGCCCCGATGGCCATACCGATAAATATATTTCCACCAAATTTCTTACTCGCTGTGTAACCTAGGAAGATTGGGAAGAAGTAGAATAGACAATCTCCAATAGCATATAAAATCTGGTATGTTCCAGAATCTGCTGTCAACCAACCGAAGGCTAAGAATGCAGCAGCGAAACCTTTAATCATACCTGTTGCAGCTAATACGCCTAGTACTGGTGTAAATACACCCGAAATCATATCGATAAAGCGGTTAAAAATGTTACCTCCGCCACCAGAATCTGCTTCACTAGAACCTTCTGGGTTAATACCGCCTACTTCAAGTACTGCTTTATAAACGTCTGGCACGTGGTTTCCGATAACCACTTGATATTGTCCGCCACTTTGAATAACGGAAACAACGCCATCTAACGATTTAATTTTTTCAGTATTGGCAATTTTCTCATCTTTCAATTTAAATCTTAGACGTGTAATACAATGAAACACGCTATTAATGTTTTCTGTACCCCCGACATTTTCGAGAATATCTTTGGCTAACTGTTCATATTTCATAGCCGACCCCTTCTTTCTTCAAATAGTTTTGGGCAAAAAGAAAAACCTAAACTCATTTGAGGATTTTGCGCACAAATTGCACGTATCCTTCAAATCAGCTTAGGTTTTGCCCAACGAATTGGTAACAATCCTTTGTGATGAGTTAAATATATCATACATAGAAAGCGTTTGCAATACCTTTTTTAAAATTTTTTGACAGGCCTAAACAAAGCGTGTTTAGACCCGTCAAAACAACGTTAAGCTAAATCAGTACCGTTTGTTTCAATCACTTTTTTATACCAGTCAAAAGACTTTTTCTTCGAGCGGTTTAAAGTGCCTTTTCCTTCATTGTCGCGATCAACGTAGATGAAGCCGTAGCGTTTTTTCATTTCCCCGGAACCTGCACTGACTAAGTCGATACAGCCCCAAGGTGTGTAGCCTAGAAGTTCTACGCCGTCTTCCATCGCTTCGCCCATTTCGCGAACGTGTTCACGTAAGTAATCGATACGATAATCGTCGTTAATTGAACCGTCTGCTTCCACTTTATCGACAGCACCAAGACCATTTTCTACGATGAAAAGAGGTTTTTGGTAGCGGTCATAAATGGCGTTCATTGTAATGCGAAGCCCAAGCGGATCAATTTGCCAGCCCCATTCGCTTGCTTTCAAGTATGGGTTTTTAAGTGTCGCAAACACGTTACCTTCAGTTTCTTTATTCACTTCCGGGTCAGCGCTTGTTAGGCGGGAAGAATAATAGCTAAACGCTACGTAGTCAACTGTATGGTCGCGCATTACTTCCAAATCGCCATCTTCCATTTTCAACTGAATATTTTTTTGTTTAAATAATCGCTTGCTGTAGCTCGGATAATAGCCACGTGCCTGCACGTCAACAAAGAAGTAGCCTTCACGGTCAGCTTCCATCGCTTTCCAAATATCGTTTGGATTTGGCGTGTTCGGGTAAGTTGTACCTGCCGCAAGCATACAGCCTATCATGTTTTCTGGATTGATTTCGTGACCTAATTTTGTCGCCATAGCAGAAGCAACAAGTTGGTGATGAATCGCTTGATATTTCATTTCTTCAGGATTTTCAGCGTTTGTAATGTCCATGCCGCCGCCAAACATTGGAATGTGTAGAATCATATTGATTTCGTTAAATGTCATCCAATATTTCACTTGGTCTTTATAGCGTTTGAAAATCGTTTCACAGAAATTTAAATAGAAATCAATCGTTTTGCGGTTTGCCCAGCCATTATAGTCTTTCATTAGGCCTACTGGCGTATCGAAATGATTAATTGTGACAACTGGTTCAATTCCGTATTTATGACACTCGGCAAAAACTTTATCATAAAATTCGAGTCCTTTTTCATTTGGCGCCGTTTCGTCCCCATTCGGGAAAATTCGCGGCCAGCTAATGGACAGCCGGAAACATTTAAAGCCCATTTCGGCGAATAATTTAATATCTTCTTTGTAGCGGTGATAAAAATCAATTGATTCATGGCTCGGATAATAATTGTACTTTGTAGCGAGTGTTTTTTGCGGGTCAACAAGTGCGTCCCAACGACCTTCTTCAACAGAAGGAAGTAAATCCACAAGCGATAAGCCTTTACCATCTTCTAAGTAAGCGCCTTCACATTGGTTTGCAGCAACTGCCCCGCCCCATAAAAAGTTATCTGGAAATTTAAAATTTGTCATGTTGAAGCTCCTCTCAAAATTCATTTGCATCTTCACTATAAAATATGTAATGCATTACAGAGCAAGCTTTTTTTATAAAAAATTTTTCAAATAAATAAAAAACTACCACGTAATGCTGTGGTAGCCTACATTTTATTATTCCTCGGATTGTATGGATAATCCTATTCCTAGATATTCTGGTAATATTTTTACTAAAGCAAAATGTTCTTTGGCAACAAGCTTATTGTTAACAATTAGTATGGGTAAGCTTTTAATACCATGCAATTTCAATTCTGTATACACTTTCTTATTTTCTACAAAAGGCTCTATAGAGTCTTCCATAGCAAATAGTTTCATATCTACTTTCTTTCCATAAAATTTCAAATACTCTTCTTGAAAATCTGTATTCATGAAACTCTTCATTACTTCAACATTTTCATTTTGTTCATTCATAAGACAAAAATATGTTATTTCAATTATCTACCTAATGTCACGCCTCCTGCACTAATTGAATCATTTTTACCATATATAACTAAATTTGTAAATCATTATTATACTAATTAAGATACATACTTTTCAATTTTGTGATGTCTTCTTTAGTTAGCCCGAGACCATCTTTTAAAAACGCGTCCATTGAGCCGTATGTTTTGTCGATTTCATCAAACGCAGCGTTTAAGTAGCTTTCGCGCACATCCATGACGGCTTTCATTCCGTCTGCGGCTTGCTGGTTTTTTGTTTCTGCAAGGACAGCTTGAACGGCTTTTTCATTTTCGTCCGCGCGATATTTGTTGGATAATAAATAGTCCTCCATCACCGTATCTTTTGGCACACCTAGGGCGGATAAAACGAGGGCGGTTCCAAATCCTGCTCTGTCTTTTCCAGCGGTACAGTGCCATAAAACGGCGCCTTTTTCATTTTCGAGCAAAATATCAAAGAACTCTTTGTACGCTTTTCGTGAATTTTCGTCCGTCACGAAGCTTTTATTTGCCTCGATTAAAAAGCTTTCTGGATTGTCCATTGTGCTTAGGCTCTTAATTAAATCTTCCGTGCTTGTGGATGCACCGTTATCCTTCATGACAGAATCGTGTGTATTTTTCACGTTTTGAATGGGTGGATCTGGCTTTTTCTCCACTTCACTATTTGTTCTAAAATCAACAATTTGTTTTAAGTCGTACGTTTTTTTCAGCTTATCAATATCATTTCCAGTCACGGTATAGAGTTCTGCCGAGCGAATTAAACGGTGTGGTTTTATGGTTTTTCCGTCCTCCGTCTTGTATCCCCCGAGGTCGCGCACATTAATAGCGCCTTCGAGTGCAATTTGCTTGCCGGGTACTATTTTTTTCTCCGAAATAGCGTTTTTACTGTCTGCCTTTGCATTTTCATTCGCCTGACACCCTGCGAGTATCAAACTTGCTGAAACAACTGAAATCCCAGTAACTTTCATCCATTTTTTCATATGTAAAATCCCCTCCTAATGCCTATTATAAAGTGCTTTTTTTAGGCTTCGATAAAGGAGAGGTAAATTTCGTGTGAATAATTATGAATTTTATGTGTTTTCTCAAAAAAAACGTACTTTCCTGAAATAGGAAAGCACGTTTTTACTTTACATTAAATGATTCATGTGCCCAATTTCCATGACCCAATATGAGCCGAGCACAACTACGATTGCGATGAAAGCTGCAAAGAGAATGTTGCCGACTTGAATTTTGCCGTCGCGACCTTCTGTCATGTGCATGAACATGAGCAGTTGCAGTGCCGCTTGGATAAAGGCAAAGATGAAGATGATGACGACTTTTACACTGTAGTCGAGCGTGGAGTAAAGTGCTACCCAAACCGCTACAAGTGTAAGGACGATGGATAAAATAAAGCCAATGATATGCTTCCACGGAACTCCCGTTTCCACATGTGCGCTATTTGTATTTTTATTTTCTGCCATTTTAGTTCACCATCCCTAACAGGTAGACACCCGTGAAGATGAAAATCCAGACAACATCAAGGAAATGCCAATATAGGCTCGAAATGAATACTTTTGATGCTGCACGTGGCGTCAAACCGCGCATTTTTATTTGAATCAAAATAAATGAAATCCAAAACAGACCAATTGTTACGTGAAGTCCGTGAGTCCCAAGTAGAACGAAGAATGCCGACCAGTAAGAACCGACTTTCATCGTCACACCTTCCATCACGTAATGCGCAAACTCATAAATTTCAAAGCCGACAAAACCTGCGCCAAGCAGAAGTGTAATAATCGAATAAACCATTAACATCTTCGTATTGCCTTTACGCATCTCGCCGATTGCAAGACCACACGTGAAACTACTCGTAAGAAGCAAGAACGTCATGATTAAAACGAGGTGTAGCTCAAACATTTCGGACGGTGGATGCCCGGCATTAGAACCAGCTTTAAACATAACGAAATAGGTTGCGAATAGCGTTGCAAACAGTGCTATTTCGGCGCCAAGGAAAATCCAAAAACCTAAAATGTTTAGTCTGCCTTGCTCCGATTGATATTCTAATGGAAGCGAAGAATTCGTTTTTACAGATTCCATGGGTTACCCTCCTTTATGCCCGTTTCACGTTCGCGTGCATTATGTTCTTCCGTTGCAATAATTTCATCTACTTCAACGTGATAGCCATCGTCTTTTTGGAACGAACGATAAACCATACAGCCAAGAACACCTAATCCGCCGAGAATTCCTAGCCAGTACCAGTAAAACACGAGACCAAACGCTGCGATAAAGAAGAACACAGACATGATAAAGCCTAGCATTGTATTACTTGGCATATGAATCGGCTTATAATTTTTATTATCTAAGTAAGATTTTCCTTTTTGTTTCATGTTGTAGAAATCGTCTAAATCATTCCACTCTGGTAGAATCGCGAAATTGTATTTTGGTGGAACTGAAGAGCTTGTCGCCCATTCGAGCGTGCGAGCGTCCCACGGATCACCAGTAACTTCCCGCTTAGAGTGTTTGTAACTGTAAACGATATTCCAGCAAAGAATAAGAAACGCAGCCCCCATCAGGAATGCCCCGATTGTGGAAATAAAGTTTAACGTCGTCCAACCATCACCTTGCACGTATGTGTAAAGGCGGCGCGGCATACCGTCAAGACCTAAGAAATATTGTGGGAAGAAACATACGTTAAATCCTACTACGAAAACCCAGAAGAACCATTTTCCGATTTTCTCGTTTAGTCTGTACCCGACCATTTTTGGATACCAGTAAATCAAACCTGCAAAACAGGAGAATACCGTACCCGCAATTAATACGTAGTGGAAGTGAGAAACTAGGAAATACGTATTGTGATACTGATAATCGGCCGCTGCCATCGCAAGCATAACCCCAGTTACCCCGCCGACAACGAAGTTTGGAATGAACGCAAGCGACCAAAGCATTGGCGTGTCAAAACGTATTTGACCTTTATACATCGTAAAGAGCCAGTTAAATATCTTAATACCCGTTGGAATGGCAATCATCATCGTTGTAATCGAGAAGAACGAGTTAACGAGTGCGCCTGAACCCATTGTAAAGAAGTGATGGACCCAAACGAGGAAACTCAAGACGGATATAACGACAACCGCCGCAACCATCGCTGGATAGCCGAATAGTTTTTTGCGCGAGAATGTCGAAATAACTTCTGAAAATATCCCGAATGCCGGCAAAATTACGATGTAAACTTCCGGATGCCCCCAAACCCAGAACAGGTTCGCCCACATCATTGGAAGTCCGCCGTTTGCCAGCGTGAAAAAGGCTGTGCCGAATAGGCGGTCAAAGGACATTAGTGCTAACGCCACCGTTAAAACTGGGAAAGCAAAGATAATAATCAAACTCGTGATTAAAATTGTCCAAGTAAACATTGGCATTTTCATTAGCGTCATGCCTTTTGTTCGCATTCGCATAATCGTGACGAAGAAGTTAATCCCCGTCATTAGCGTACCGATACCCGCGATTTGTACCCCGAGTAAATAGAAATTAATCCCGTAACCGGCACTAAATTCTTCAGCAAGCGGCGCATAGTTTGTCCAACCGGCGTCTGGTGAGCCACCAATAACGAAAGACAAATTGAACAGCATAGCGCCCATAAAGAACGTCCAAAAACTCAAATTGTTTAGGAACGGGAAGGCCACATCACGCGCCCCGATTTGAAGCGGCACGGCAATGTTCATAAGCCCGATAACGAACGGCATTGCCATGAATAAAATCATAATTGTTCCGTGCGTTGTGAAAACTTCATTGTAGTGCTGTGCATCTAAAAATTCCATACCTGGTAAGGCGAGTTGTGTACGCATCATAAGCGCATCTACGCCGCCCCGGAAAAACATTAATACGGCTGCCAATAGATACATAATTCCGATTCGTTTATGGTCTACTGATGAAATCCACTCTTTAAAGAGCCATTTCCATTTTTTTGTATACGTAAGTAACACGACAATCCCGATGCTGACGAGTGCAATTGAAACTTGTGCACCTAAAATCAGAGGGTCGCCAGTGATGATAAACTCATTCCATTTCATGTTCAAAAGCCCCCTTTTTTATTCGCCCGCGTCATCCGATTCTTTTTTATTAAATTCATTCGTTTGAATATCGTCTTCCATTTTCTTCATTTCGTCATCATAATGCTTATCTTTATGATAACCTGAACCGTTTTTAATAATCATCGGTTCCATATTGTGCCGTTCAAATTGTGGGTTCGTCACCGTCACCGGACGCGCCGGTAATAATGGTGTATCTGAAACAGTCACTTTTACATTTGGATTATGTGGATTTGTTAGCTCAAAGCCAAAACGTTTATACGCGTAGAAAACGTATTCTGGATCGGCCGCTGGATCAACAAAATCATAATGTGTTCCAGAGAATGTTTTTTCTTTTGAACCGCCTGGAATTAAAAGCTTATCGTAAACATCTTGCGTCAGCTTCGGTGACTGCTGCGCTTTTTTAGTCCAAGCCGCAAAATCCTCATCCGATTGTGCAATCACATTAAAGCGTTGCTCGTGGAAACCTTCACCGTTAAAGTTTGAATTTCTCCCTTTAAATGTTCCTTCTTCATCTGCTTGCAGATAAAGATTCATCGTCATACCTGTCATCGCGTATTTCTGACCACCAAGTTGCGGCACCCAGAAACTCGTCATTGTATCAACAGACGTTAGTTTAAATAAAACGGGACGATCAGTTGGAATATGTACGTAGTTTACCGTTTCGATACTTTCCTCTGGATAACTAAAGAGCCATTTCCAGTCAACGCTTGTCGCATAAATAACAACAGGGTCTTTATGAGAAGTAACTTTTGGTGCTTCCTCACCCGCATAAATTGTTTTTACAGTCGGAATAGCTAGCGCAATAACAATGACAACTGGAATTAACGTCCATAAAATCTCCAATTTTCTGCTACCGTGCATATCCGGCTCATAATTTTTTGGGTTTTTACGTTCACGATATTTAAAAAGAATAATCGTAAACAATACAAAAATTGTCAAAACGATAATAAGCATAAAAATAATGGAATACAAAATCAAATCGCTTTGACCTTTTGCTACAGGCCCTTTTGGATCTAGTACTGTTAAATCACCACAACCGCCAAGTACGCCAACAGCAGCAACTAGCGTGGTTAGTAGGAATGATTTTAGTAGCTTCGACACCCGAATCCCCTCTTTTCCATTTGATGTGTGTTTTTTGTGTGTATTTTTGCGCAAAAATACAACTTCTAAAAAATTGTTTTCAAATCCCTTTTTAAGTTTCACATTCTAAATATATCACAAACTTTTAAAGTAATTAAAAAACTTTAAATCCATACTCGCTTTACATTATAGCTGATTTTTCTTGTTTGTTCAAAAACTTGGCATATGATTTTTTTCACAAACTACAAAAAAAGAGACTTGCTACTAGGATATTCCCTAAAACAAGTCTACTTATTCCACACTTTTAATCTGAACTTCGCCAACTTGAAATGGCAGAGGCTTTATACCTACTTCCACCCAATTTGCAGTCACTTCTGCTGCTAAATCTTGATTTGGAATGAGCGCAATCCCGCAATCGCCGCCACCTGAACCAGAAGATTTTCCTACACCCGAAAAACTTTCCGCCACATTAGCAAGCTCCGAAAGCAAGCTCGTTTCAATGCTAACACCTGCGCTATTACCAAGTTTCTGCAAAATCTCGCGGTTTTTTCGAAGCGCCGCAAACATTATTTTCACGTCTTGCTCTTTAATACCCAATAAAAACTTTTGAACAGCTTCTTCGGATTGAAATAGGAAATCAGCATATTTTTCGGGTTGCTCTTCTTTGAAAAGTTGGATTTCCGCAACTAAACGGCCGGTGCTGACTGGATTTCCCGTCCAACCTACTAAAAATGGCATTTCAAAATTAGGTAGTCTTTCAATTTTTAATTTCGGCCATGGATTTGCCAAAAACCAAGCGAGTGATTTGTATGGCAAATGCATTTTGACCCACTCCTGATCAAATGTCGTGTACGCAATTAATCCGCCATATAAACACGATGCAATGTCACCACAAGAACCATTTCCTTGAACAACAAGGTGCGACAAGGCAGCCATTTTAAACTTGGTCAACATTTCCGTATCAGGCGCAAATTTTTCCATTAAAGCGGTTATTATCGCCGTTGTAACAGCGGCACTAGAACCTAAGCCAAATTTAACACCATCATCATTCACAAGTTCCGTTTCAATTGTAATTTTAATCGGTGAAAGAGCGATTTTACGGATTTTCAAATAAGCCGTCGCCGTATTAATTGCCAGTGCTGTAAAAGCAAAATGGTCACCCTCCGCTTTGAGTTCCCCGCCTAGAGGCCACGAAACCGCATCATTGTAATGTGGAATAATCAGCTGGTTTTTTGCAGCATCTTCAATCGTCAGCGTAATATATTTATCAACAGCCGTTAAAACCGCCGTGTGACCTGATTCCACAACCGCATATTCACCCGCAATATAAAGTTTTCCTGGAACTTTCACTTGAATTTTAGTCAACTCGAATCACCTTTGCTCCCTCTCCAGCGTGACAAATATGAGCGTCTTTAACAAATTTTCGCATACGCTCTGCTACTAAATTTTCATTTTCTCGCAAACAAATTACCTTTACATTGGGCCCAGCATCCATCGTAAAATAAGCGGGTATGCCTTCTGCACGAAGTTTTCGAACTTCCTCCATGACAGAAATTGAAACAGAGCTGAAATATGTGAAAGGTGGCTTTGCGCCTAAAGTTGTCGCATGCATCTTCATTGCATTATGTTCGAGAATTTCGCCAACTTCTACAAAATTTTCGGATAAAAACGCGTTTTTAATGTTGCGTAAATCTTCTTCCGCCGTCTGAATCCATTCACCAAAAAATGGCGAGGTCAAAACGGTGGACTTCATTCCATCGCGGCTTGAAATAGCTTTCTCTTCGTCAGATACAACCGCCACCACAACGGCAATTTTTTCCGTTAAATTGCTATGAAATGGGACTGCGAACGAGTCGCGGCCGTCTGAACGTGTGCCTTTTTGCCAAATCGCAAGGCCGCCAAATAATGAGCGGGTCGCTGAACCCGAACCGCGCCTAGCGAGCCGAGATAAATTTGCCATGTCATCCTTTCGACCAAGCGCTGCTGAACTCGCTACTGCGAGAGCGGCAAATGCAGATGCGGATGAGGCGAGTCCGGCGGCGGTTGGAACGTGATTAACCGAATCAATTTTTGCAAAGTAAGGCACATCAAATTCAGCACGGAGCACATTTAAAAATTGCGCCACTTTCGCGTCTTGTTTCACTTGGCCGTTTAAGCTAAACGAATCGTTTTTTGCGTCCTCTAGCCATTCCACAGTCGTCTCGGTATAAAATTTATCCAAAGTAATCGATAAGCTACTATTCGCGGGTAAAATCAGTTTTTCATCGCGTTTGCCCCAATATTTAATGAGCGCTATATTCGTGTGAGCTATCGCTGTTGCTTTCATGATTACCTTCTCCAATCGTAAAAATCCATTCTTGTGCTGCGCCTGCATTTTTCAGAGCTTGCGCGACTTTTTCCGCCTGTTTTGCGCCCGCAACTAAAGAAATCATGCAACCGCCTCGGCCTCCGCCAGTTAACTTCGCACCTAAAGCTCCGTTTTGTAAAGCGACACGGATTAATTTTTCCAGACTCGAATCACTCACTGTCAGCTGTTCTAGAAGGTTTTGCGCCTTGTTCATCTCCGCCCCAATGATTTTCAAATCGGGATTATTTTCAAGTTGTCCTCTTATTTCCCGGGAAATATTTCCAAGTTCGGCAATAAATGGCCGATATTTTTTTGGATTTTCTTGCAATAAGCGTCCGACATCACTTACGGCAGAGCGCGTTTCACTAGGAATACCAGTATCTGCCACCACTAAATAGATTTTCTTTTCAAAATGAAGTGGCTCGAGCGTCTTGTTTTTTTCAAACCAAATCGGTTTGCCCGTTACAACTGTGACCGCGTCCACGCCACTTGGATTCCCGTGGGCGATTTTTTCTGATTGATTGACAAGTTCGAGCAATTCGCTGTCGGAAATTGTTTGCTCAAAGTAGGCGTACAGTGCGCGAGCGATGCTAGTCGATACGGCCGCGCTTGAGCCGAGTCCTCGGCCGATTGGTACTTCACTTAAAACGCGAATTAAAACAGGGGCCTGACCTAGTTTGTCCAAAATCGCGACAACCATTTGTTTAATTCCCTCAAGAAAATCGGGCATATTTTTTAAATCACCTGTGTAAAAAGCAGATGAAAATTTCGTTTCTTTTTCAGTTTTTATTACTTCGGTTTGAATGACAGCTTGCGCGAAGGGGATTGAAATTGCTGGTTCCCCGTAAACGACAGCATGTTCACCACATAAAATTAATTTTGCTGTAGCACTTCCAGTCGCCAATCGGCTCCATTCCTTCCTACATTAAAATAACGTTGTAACAATCCATGGCGCTGCGTAAAGCGTCATAAAGAGCACACCAAAATTAATACCAAGTCGGCTTAAAGCTCCTGATACAATTGCTACAAGTAAAACTCCCGCCATATTAATAAAACCGCCGTCCATGTAACTTAACATCATCACGAGTGCAATGAAAAGTCCCAAAATGGCTTCATGAGGAATGTATTTAAATACAAAACGGCAAATTTGTTGGGAATACTTCATGATAACATAATATGTTAGTCCAAGTCCTACTACAGAACCGATAATCGTTGCAACCGTAAATTCCGACATCGATAAAATGTGATACATGTTATGATCGAGCGTAAAGACGGGCGGCGCATTAAACAACGGATTGGCCGGCCCAATTGCAACGGGGGAAAGCGGCACACCGAGCGCAATTAATGGAATTAAAAGACCTGCTAAATAAGTGGAATGCGCCAAACCTTCCATGCTTGCTAACGCAATTTTAGCTTTTTTAATCGGGTCTTTTACACGGCTTACAACACCTTCTCCGAATAAAACGGTCATCCCGACAGGACTCATGAAAAACGTAAAGCACCCAGCGAGCGAAGTCCCAATTGTTGCCCATGATTCTTGCTTTGTTAGAACTTTAAATGGGTTAGGAAAACCTTTTTGCCTCCCGACATTTGCAATCGTAATTTCCCGTTTTGCGTGCTTTGGAAGGGCATCGCGATATTCTTTATTGAGCAGTGAAATGATACTGAAAATCATTGGGCCAATGGTAATTCCAAGGAAAAAGGAAATGGTAACGGTTTTTCCTTCTGGAATGGCGCCAATTCCCCAGTACAAATAACGTAGGCCTTCAATTAGCAAACCGAAGGGTAAGATAGCCAAAATCGAGAGTATTTTATTTTTACTCATAAGCGCTAAGAAAATTGCCCCGACAAAAAAGACGGGCGCGGCATATTTGGTAATAACTTCGGACAGTGGGGCGAGTAGTGTGGCTAGCCCTAAACTAACAGGAACAGCGATAATCGTCCCGATGGCCGCGCCTGAAGCCATTTTTCGAATCCCCACAACCGATTGTCCTGCTTTTTTAAGTGTCAGTCCATATGGAACCATCGGCGAAGCCATGACCCCGCCTGGTGTCCCTGCAACGGCGACAGGAACCGCATCAGTCAAATTGAGTGTTACGACTGCCGAAACAAAAAAAGCGAGCACAACCATCGGCGAAACGCCTAAAAGGACGAGCGCAAGCGTAACAGGCGCCAGAACGGCTGTTTCATCAGTTCCAGGCGCAATGCCGATAATCGTGTAAATACCAGCCGCCAAAACAGACGCTAAAATCATTTCGATGACAAGTTGGACGGTCATTTTTCAACATCCTCCGTTTCATCAATTTCTTTTAGCGTACGCTTCGGTTTAATAATAAAACTCGAAATAATAAAACCTACAATCGCTCCACCTAGGCCGAAAAATAGGGGTAACGGTGCTTCATTAGGCGCGATAAAATAACCGCCCATTGTGAAAACAACACAAATGAATGTCGCTAAAACTAAATCTTTTATATGAACAAGATCCGCCCAAATTTCAATATTTTGAGCATCATCTTTCTTTTTTGGCATACTTTTTTCCTGCTTTCCAAATGAATTATAAATCAAACCACTATCTGAATATCATAATCATTTATTAATTTTTTTTCAATATCCGCACAGAAAAAGTTCCAAGTAAGTTGAACTCACTTGGAACTTACTGACTTTTTACAAGTCTTCGCTTGGACCGTCTTCAAAGCTCTCATCTGGAACTTCTGTTTTTAACACTTGTGGATCCTCTTCTTCTAAATCTTCTTCCGTTTCATCTTCTTTTGGAACTTTCGCTACTGTGGCTACTTTTTCGTCTTCATCTAAACGAATTAGTTTAACGCCCATAGCGCTCCGTCCTGTTTGAGAAACGGTATCAACTTCAAAACGAATCAATACGCCGCTTACGGTCATAAGCATAATATCTTCTTCGCCAGTTACAGTTTTCATTGCCACTAACCGACCATTTTTCTCTGTAATAGAAACGGTTTTGACACCCATACCACCGCGATTACGTAGTGGATATTGCTCAGCTGCGGTTTGTTTCCCGTAACCATTTTCTGTTACAACAAGCACTTTTTCATCGTCTTCCAAAATTTCCATTCCAATAACTTCATCACCGGAACGAAGACGAATACCACGAACTCCGGCAGCCGTACGTCCCATTACACGAATATTATTTTCTGGGAAATAAATTGATTGACCATCTTTTGTTGCGATAATCATATTCTTTTGGCCATCTGTCATTTGAACAGAAATAAGTTCATCATTTTCACGAAGTTCAACAGCGCGAAGACCACTTTGACGAATTTTAGCAAATTGCGAAAGGGTCGTCCGTTTAACTACACCGTGTTTAGTCGTAAAGAATAGATAGCTATCATCTGTAAACTCGCTTAAATTAATAACCGCATTCACTTGCTCTTGGCTTTCAATTCCAAGTAAGTTAATGATTGGAATCCCTTTTGCCGTACGACCATATTCTGGAATTTCATAACCTTTCGCACGGTAAACTTTTCCTGTATTTGTAAAGAAAAGTAGCGTATCATGTGTGCTCGTCGCCACAAGATGTTCTACAAAATCATCTTCATGCGTAGACATACCTTGGACACCGCGCCCACCGCGCCGCTGACTGCGATACGTAGAAAGTGGCAAACGCTTGATATAGCCGCGTTTTGTTAAGGTCACAGCAACTTCTTCTTCTGGGATTAAATCCTCGTCTTCAATGCTGACAAGGTCACCTGTTAAGATTTCTGTGCGGCGTTTATCAGCATATTTCAATTTAATCTCTTCTAATTCTTCGCGAATAATTTCTAAAATACGTTCTTCATCAGCTAAAATCGCTTTTAATTCATTGATAAGTGCGATTAGATTTTGATATTCTTCTTCAATTTTTTCGCGTTCTAAACCAGTCAGGCGTTGCAAACGCATGTCTAAAATGGCTTGCGCTTGTTTATCAGAAAGACTAAATTGCGTCATTAAACCTTCTTTTGCCGCTTCAGTCGTTTTAGAACTACGAATGAGTTGAATAACTGCATCAATATTATCTAGCGCAATACGTAAACCTTCTAAAATGTGGGCGCGAGCTTCCGCTTTACGGAGTTCAAATTCCGTACGACGGCGAATAACGACCTTTTGATGTTCTAAATAGTAATACAAAATTTCTTTTAAATTTAAAACTTTAGGGTGGTTATCTACGAGCGCTAACATGTTAATGCCGAATGTTGTTTGTAAAGCTGTCATCTTATACAGATTATTAACGATAACACTTGCGCTAATATCGCGACGAACTTCAATAACAATTCGCATACCAGAACGGTCGGACTCGTCATTTAAATCTGTAATTCCGTCAATTTTCTTTTCACGCGCTAATTCCGCAATACGCTCAATCAAGCGGGCTTTATTCACTTGATACGGAAGTTCAGTAAT
This sequence comes from Listeria goaensis, assembly GCF_900186125.1. Classification (GTDB taxonomy): domain Bacteria; phylum Bacillota; class Bacilli; order Lactobacillales; family Listeriaceae; genus Listeria; species Listeria goaensis. Next base: position 67,741 of record NZ_FYBQ01000007.1, read on the forward strand.
AACAATTGTTTCTTTCCCGTTATTTTTCGTTTCAATATCTACGCGGGCACGAACGGTGATAGAACCGCGACCAGTTTCATAAGCGCGGCGAATACCACTGCGTCCCATAATCATACCAGCAGTAGGGAAGTCTGGTCCTGGAATATGTTCCATTAAATCACGAATTGTAATTTCTGGATCATGACTAAGCGCTAATACGCCGTCAATTACTTCACCAAGATGATGAGTCGGAATATTTGTTGCCATTCCAACCGCAATACCTGAGGAACCATTCACTAATAAGTTTGGGAAACGCGCAGGTAAAATGACTGGTTCTTTTTCAGAGCCATCATAATTATCGACGTAATCAATTGTGTCTTTATTAATATCTCTTAAAAGTTCCATTGAAATTTTGGACATACGTGCTTCTGTATAACGCATTGCCGCAGCCATATCACCATCGACAGATCCAAAGTTCCCGTGACCGTCTACAAGCATGTTACGATAGCTAAAATCTTGTGCCATACGAACCATTGTAAAATACACAGCTGTATCACCATGCGGGTGATACTTACCAATTACTTCACCGACGATACGTGCCGATTTTTTATACGCTTTATCAGAAGTCATTCCTAAATCGTTCATCGCATATAAAATACGACGATGAACGGGTTTTAACCCGTCTCGAACATCAGGAAGTGCACGTGCCACGATAACACTCATCGCATAGTCGAGAAACGATGTTCGCATTTCTTTATTTAGATTCACTTCAGTTATTCTTTGATTCGGTGTTTCTGCCATTTTAAGCGAAACCTCCCTTTCCGTTTGTCAAGCTTATTCAAAATTATTTCCCGGGAAATAATTTAAATATCTAGATTTTTAACGTATTGTGCATTCTCTTCAATAAACTTACGTCTTGGTTCAACGCGGTCACCCATTAACATCTCAAACGTTTCATCAGCATCAATAGCATCATTAATGCTTACTTGTAGCAACGTCCGATTTTCTGGATTCATCGTTGTTTCCCATAATTGTTCAGGGTTCATTTCCCCAAGACCTTTATAACGCTGAATGCTATATTTCTCGCCGTCTAAATCTGCCAAGTAGTCTTCTAGTTGTTTATCGGAATAAACATATTCCACTTGCTTCCCGTGCTTTATTTGGAAAAGAGGGGGTTGAGCGATATAAATGTAACCAGCATCAACAAGCGGGCGCATATAGCGGTAGAACAATGTGAGTAGAAGGGTACGAATGTGCGCACCATCTACGTCGGCATCGGTCATAATAATAAGTTTGTGATATCTCGATTTGGATACATCAAAATCACCGCCAAAACCAGTTCCCATCGCTGTAAAAATCGTTCGAATTTCTTCGTTAGCTAAAATTTTATCTAAACGCGCTTTTTCTACGTTTAAAATTTTCCCACGAATCGGTAAAATTGCTTGGAATAAACGATCACGACCTTGTTTTGCAGAACCGCCGGCAGAGTCACCCTCAACGATGTAAAGTTCGCTAATTTCCGGGTTTCTTGATGAGCAGTCGGCCAGTTTACCAGGCAAGCTTGAAATTTCAAGTCCACTCTTCTTACGCGCCACTTCACGAGCACGTTTAGCTGCTAGACGGGCGCGAGCGGCCATTACGCCTTTTTCAACCATTTTTTTACCCACATCAGGGTTTTCCATCATAAATTTGTTAAGTGCTTCTGAAAACAGTTTATCCGTAATCGAACGCGCTTCGGAGTTACCAAGTTTCGTCTTCGTTTGCCCTTCAAATTGTGGATCTGGATGTTTAACGGAAATAATTGCAGTAAGACCTTCGCGGACATCTTCACCAGACAGGTTTTCGTCGCTGTCTTTAAACAGCTTATTTCGTCTCGCATAATCGTTAATAACACGCGTTAATGCGGTTTTAAAGCCGGATTCGTGTGTTCCACCTTCATAGGTGTGAATGTTGTTCGCAAACGAAATAATCGAGCTTGAGAAGCCTGTATTGTACTGCATGGAAACTTCAACCATAATGCCATCACGTTCACCTTCAATGTAAATCGGTTCCTCGTGAATGACTTCTTTTGCGCGGTTTAAATGTTCCACGTAGGATTTAATTCCGCCTTCATAATGATATTCATTTTTCGTTTCATGTTCTGCACGTTTATCTTCAATGGAGATTTTTAAACCGCGATTTAAAAATGCTAATTCGCGCGTACGCGTACGAAGTGTTTCATAATCAAATTCAACAGTTTCAGTGAAAATTTCTGGGTCTGGTGTGAAGTGAACAATTGTTCCACGGTAATCGGTTTTCCCTTGATTTTCCATATCCATCACAACATTCCCACGTTCAAAACGCTGATAGAATTTTTCACCGTCACGATGAACGGAAACTTCTAAACTTGTCGAAAGGGCGTTGACGACTGATGCACCAACACCGTGCAAACCGCCGGAAACTTTATATCCGCCACCGCCGAATTTACCCCCAGCGTGAAGAACAGTGAAAATAACTTCTACCGTAGGACGGCCAACTTTTTCATTAATACCAGTTGGAATACCACGACCATTATCTTTTACTGTAATACTATTGTCGCTTTCAATCGTGATTTCAATTTCTGTACAAAATCCAGCGAGTGCCTCATCAATTGCGTTATCGACAATCTCCCAAACAAGGTGATGCAAACCGCGTTGACTTGTTGAACCGATATACATACCCGGACGCTTTCTAACCGCCTCTAAGCCTTCTAATACTTGAATTTGATCATCACTATAATCAGATGCATTTTCTTGTACATTTGAAATATTTTCTTCTGACATTTAAGTTCCACCGCACTTTCTTTATTTCTAAAATTATATCAACCTAGTAATCAGGATTTTTTAATGTGGCCATTTTCAACCATATACGTTGTAGCTTTCGTAAGTGTTTCATGATTAATTCCGCTGACACTCGTTGTCGTAACAAAAGTTTGAACTTTGCCCGCAATCGCATTTAATAAGTGAGATTGCCTAAAATCATCAAGTTCACTTAAAACATCATCCAACAGGAGTAAAGGGTATTCGTTTGTTTCTTCATGAATCAAATCAATTTCAGCGAGTTTAATAGATAGCGCCGTTGTTCTTTGCTGCCCTTGAGAGCCAAAAACCTGAACATTTTGCCCATTAACATAAAATAGAGAATCATCCCGATGTGGTCCAATAAGCGTTACACCTCGGTCGATTTCTCTCTGCCGAATCGTCTTCATTTTTTCGAGTAAAGCTGAGATGGAATCTCCTTCTTCAACTAGCGATACTGAAGGTTCATAACTAATTTTAAGCGTTTCAAGCCCCCGTGAAATATCATGATGAATGGGTGCCGCATAACTTTCGAGTTTTCGAATAAATGCATCACGCCGTTCAGTTAGGCGAACGGCCACTTCCGCAAATTGCTCTGTTAAAATATCCAACATGACCGCATCGTATTTTTTCTTCATTTGGGCGAGCTTTAAAAATTGATTGCGTTGCTGTAAAATCCGCTGATACACACTTAAATCGTGCAAATAAACGGGTTGCATCTGACCAATTTCCATATTTAAAAATCGACGTCTAACGCCTGGTGCACCTTTTACAAGTGATAAATCTTCTGGTGCAAACATGACCACGTTTAGGTTTCCTACATATTGGCTCAATTTTTTTTGTTCCAAATGATTAACCTTTGCTTTTTTACCTTTTTGGGAAATAGTGAGTTCGAGAGGGACGCTTTGACCGTGCTTCATGATGCGACCTTCAACTTTTGCTGCGTCAGAATCCCATTTAATAAAATCTTTATCGTTCGTTGTTCGATGTGATTTTGCTAACGCTAGAATTAAAATCGCTTCAAGCAAATTCGTTTTTCCTTGCGCATTTTCGCCAAGAAAAACATTAACAGATGGATCAAATTCGAGCATTAACTCTTCATAATTTCGAAAATTTCGTAAGACTATATTTTCTAAATGCATCTTTCTACACCATTACAGCGCCTGTTCAATTTTTACTTTTCCAGTTCCCGGAATAAGTACAACATCGCCATTTCTCAGCTTTCTCCCGCGTCTGTTATCCTGCTCACCATTGATATATATCGGATGTTCGCTTAAAAAAGCTTTTGCCATACCGCCTGTACTTACAACATCAAGCATTTGTAGCAGTTGCCCGAGTGTCACAAATTCACGATCGATTGTTATTACATTAGCCAAATTTTCACACCCAATCTTTTTTATCTCTACCTTTCTATTTTACTAAACTTTAGCCATAATTACAAAGTTTATTTTCATATAACTCAATTATGGCTTTTTTTACTATTTCTAGTGGGGGGATATTATTTTCTTAAAAACTAAAAAAAACGCCTTTCTGTGACGTTTTTTAAATTTTTCCTATTTTTTTCGAATAACAGCCTTTTTTTGCCAAGCACCTGACTTATAGCGCCAAAGTCCAAGCATTGTTGCCGTAACCCAAGCAACTGGAGTCGCCCACCATAATCCTTCATAGCCCATAACTTTAGAAAGTGCAAAACCAATAATAAGCCGTGAAACAAGTTCAAAAATCCCCATCATTAGAGGCACAAGGGCATCGCCAGTACCACGAAGCGTTTCACGTACAACAAACAAAATCCCCACAACAACATAAAACAAAGACACAATAAGCAAATAACTCACACCAATCTCAATCACTTCTTTTTCTTTTCCGTCTACAAAAAGAAGTAAAAACTGTTTCGCGAAAAGCTGCACAATGAGTGTGATAACTAAACTTGTTATGGTGACAACTTTAATACCCGACCAAAAACCTTTCTTTACGCGGTCCAGTTTGCCAGCTCCAACATTTTGTGCGGCAAATGTGGAAGAGGCAGCGCCGAAAGCAATGCCTGGTTGGTAGGTGAGGGAATCAATTCGGCTGGCAGCAGTATAGGCCGCAACAACAGTCGCTCCGAAACCATTGATTAAACTTTGAATGGCCATATTCCCGATGGAGATGAAAGCCCCTTGAAGCCCTGAAGGCAAACCTATACGAATCATTTCCTGCAAAAGAGGTTTATGTATTTTAAAACGATCTCGCTGAATGCGCATGTAAGGAACATGTTTATAAGCGTAGTAAATGCAAAGTATCGCGGCAATAACTTGTGATAAAACAGTCGCCCAAGCTGCGCCTTGCACACCATAATCCATCCAAACAACAAAAACAAAGTCGAGGAAGATGTTCATAAGTGACGAAAAAATAAGAAAGAGGAGTGGGGTAATTGAATTTCCAAGTGCACGTAAAATCGCCGAAACTCCGTTATATAAACTCATTGGCAAGATGCCGATGAATAAGGTAGTTAGAAAAATATTAGCGTCATTCAATATATTTTCTGGCGTGCGCAGTAGAAGTAGTAATGGTTTCGCGAGTAGCACCCCCACAATGGTGAAGAAAATTCCCGCAACAACGACTGCGATAGAAGCGGTTGCAATGACATCTTTCAATTTATTGTAATCTTGAAACCCAAAATATTGCGCCACAACAACAGCAATTCCACTCATTAAACCGATGATGAGGGAAATCATAAAAAAATTAATAGCGCCGGTTGCACCAACTGCTGCGAGGGCGTCGACGCTAACAAATTTCCCTACAATTACCGCATCAATCATAATGTAGAGTTGCTGAACTAGATTGCCAAGTAGCATTGGCATGGCAAAATAAAAAATTAATTTTGTTGGATTTCCTTTAGTCATATCTTTCATCAAAACGTAAGCACCTCTTCAAAAAGAAAACCCACCAAATCAGGCGGGCTTTTAATTAATACGTACGAACAGGTGTAATAAGTTGTAAAATTTCATTTGGATTTTCTGCATCGCGAGGACGAAGGACGAATGGGCGCATTGTCCCAGCGAAGGAAATTTGAATATCATCACCTTCAAAAGCACGAAGCGCATCCATCATATATTTCCCATTAAACGAAATTTTTAATTCTTCACCTGTAAAACTGTGGCTAAATAGTTTTTCGGAAACATTTCCGACTTCTGGAGAGTTAGAAGAAATTTCAACTTGTCCATTTTCAAGTGTCGTCAATTTAATAACATTATTTCGATTTTCACGCGCCAGTAGGGAAGCACGATCAATTGCTTGTAAGAAAGCTTTCGCATTAATGACTAGCTCTGATTTTGTATCAGTTGGAATTAAGCGCGATGTATCTGGATAGCTTCCTTCCAAAAGACGAGAATAGAAAAGTAAGTCTTTTAATTTAAATAGAATTTGATTGTTTGCGAGAACCATTTCGATGGATTCCGTCGCATCATCTAAAATTTTATTTAATTCAGCTAAACTTTTTCCTGGTATAACAATGTTGTACTCCTCATTAATTTCGGCTTCAAGTGGAATTTCGCGTAACGCAAGTCGGTGGCTATCTGTTGCAACAGCCGTTAGCGTATTGTTTTTAATAATCCAATTGACACCAGTAAGTACAGGTCGCACTTCAATTGCGGAAACCGCAAAAACAGTTTGACGAATAATATTTTTAAGTACGTTGATTGGAATCCGAATTTTTTTACCATCTGAAACTTCTGGTAGTTTCGGATATTCGTAAACATCTAAGCCATTTAAAGTGAAAAAAGCTTGTCCAGAACGAATTGTCGTCTGATTATTTGTTGTAACTTCTATTTCAACATTTTCATCAGGTAAGCGTCGCACAATATCTCCAAAATATTTAGATTGTAAAACGATGCCTCCGAATGATTCTACTTCAACAACGACTTCATCATTTTCAATTAAGGGGATAAATGCCTCGATTGAAATGTCAGAATCGCTACCTGTTAAAGTAACACCTTCATCATTCACCATCATTTTTATCCCTGTTAAAATTGGAATTGTTGTCCGGGAAGAGATAGCACGTGTGACTTCATTTACAGCAAGAACTAGGCGGTCACGTTGAATAACAAATTTCATAAAAATCCCCCATCATCATTTTTTGTAAAACCTTTTAATTAATTAATAAAAAATCGTAGTAATAGTAATAGGCACTGTGGATTTGTGGATAAGTAAGAAAAGGACTTCGTATAAAAAGTTTTCCACATGTTAATAAGTTGTGTATAAGTAAGTTCAAGTTTTCCACATGTCCACAATTCAATTAAACATTCTTACGTAAGTTTTTTTCAATTTCAGCGATATCATTTTTTAAAGCTGTATCACTTTTCAAGAGTTGTGTAATTTTTTCGTGAGCATGAATAACCGTTGTATGGTCACGCCCGCCGAATTCATCACCAATTTTTGGAAGTGAAGCGTCTGTAAGTTCACGGGATAGATACATCGCAATTTGTCTAGGAAAAGCAATACTTTTCGTTCGTTTTTTTGCTTTAAAATCTTCTAATTTAACATGGAAATATTCGCCAACTGCTTCTTGAATACTGCTAATCGTTATAACGGTCGATTTTGAGTTCGGAATAATGTCTTTCAAAGCTTCCGCAGCAAGGCCAGCAGTAATATCTTTATTGACTAAAGAGGAGTACGCGACTACACGAATGAGTGCACCTTCAAGTTCCCGAATATTGGAATCAATTTGGTTGGCAATATAAAGCATGACTTCATTTGGAATGTCAAGGCCATCTGCTTTTGCCTTTTTCCGTAAAATAGCAATCCGTGTTTCAAGATCCGGTGGAGTAATGTCTGTAATGAGTCCCCATTCAAAGCGAGAACGAAGTCGGTCCTCTAATGTTGGAATCTCTTTCGGCGGCCGATCACTGGAAATAATAATTTGTTTTTGTTCATCATAAAGTGTATTGAAAGTATGAAAGAACTCTTCTTGTGTTCCTTCTTTACCAGCTAAAAATTGAATATCATCGATTAATAAAACGTCGACATTCCGATATTTTGTTCGAAATTCTTCGGTCTTATTATCCCTAATAGAACTAATAAATTCATTTGTAAATTTTTCGCTCGATAAATACATAACTTTGGCATTTTCTTTATGTTGCTGTACGTAATGACCTACGGCGTGCATTAAATGGGTTTTTCCAAGCCCTACGCCCCCGTAAATAAATAATGGATTATAGGCTTTTGCAGGCGCTTCGGCAACAGCAAGTGAAGCCGCATGAGCAAATCGATTTCCTGAGCCAATAACAAATGTATCAAAAACGTATCTAGGATTTAACATATGTTTGGCATTGTCTGGATCATTTTCATCCAACATAATTTGGTTAGGTGGGATGGGCTTATAATCAAAGTTTTCATCTTGTTCACCATCAATAAAACGAACTTCAAACAATGTTCCGGTTACTTCTTGCAAAATATTTGCGATAAATTGCGTATAACTTTTTTCTAGCCAATCCCGTACGAAATTATTAGGAGCTGAGATAATAAATGTATTATCTTCTAATGAATGTGCAGTCGTTGATTTCATCCATGTGTCGTAACTTGGTTTACTCATATTTTTTTGGACGATTTGTAGCACATCAGACCAAACATCTTCAATTGGTTGCAAAAAACTCCCCCCTCTTCTTTTTTTATTATTTATCCACAAGCTAGAAAAACAGTGGATAAAGATATCCCGGTACTGTTTAAAAAATATCCACAATGTAAAACGATACTGTGGATAAGTTTAGTTTTCCCCAATTATTTTACTCTTCAACACCTGATATATTATCAAAAAAATGCTTGAATAGCAAGGACTTTCAAAATTGCTCCCCAAACTTATCCACCTGTGAAAAAAAGTTGTCCACAGTATGTGTTATTGTGTATAACTTGTGAGTAGCCATCTGAATAAAATTTAAAATCAATTCAAATTATCCACAATAAAAATCGCAATATGTGGATAATTTTAAAAGAACGTTTAAGTTTATCCACATACTAAACAAAAAATATAAAGCTATGGTAGAATGAAAGTACAGTGTAAATTTGACAAAAAGGTTGTGTTCAAGCATGCATTTTCAGAGATTAATCAATAGTAAAGATTTAGAATTTTACCGAGTTGCTGAACAAAGTAATAGAGAAAAAGCGTTTGGTTATTTAGTCATTTATGATAAAAGGGAACCAGCTGTATTAAAAGATTTTACTGTTTTTTATAAAAGTAGCATTGAACCAAAAATATTTGAAGAAAGCCTTAAAAAAAATCATATTTATGTTCTTTTCTTCCATTTCACAGATATAGAAGACGTCGATGAGATGCCAAAATTTTCGAAAGTTATTCATTTTATAGAAGATTTATTGAAATTTAATGAGTCAAGCTATTACATGGATAATTATTTGATTCAAAAAAATTTATATTTTGAATGCCCACTAGAGTATGAAAAAATTGGTGAGTTTCTTCAATATTTAGAGGAAGTCTCCAAACGAAAAATTCCCTATTTTAAAACAGAGAGAAAAAAATATCTGAATTTATCGCAGTAAAGGGGTTTTTTTGATGTTTAAAATATGGTATGATTATGTGCGGAGTTTATCTAGCTCTATTGACAAATAAAGTTAATTTACGTACAATATTTAAGACTGTCTAATAGATTTAATTCGATTGGACCCATTTATGGGAGGTGTAACAAAGTGAAAAGAACATATCAACCAAGTAAACGTAAAAGAAAAAAAGTACATGGTTTCCGTACACGTATGAGTTCTAAAAACGGCCGTAGAGTTTTAGCAGCACGTCGTCGTAAAGGAAGAAAAGTATTATCTGCGTAGACCACTGAAAAGGCTCAGTGGTTTTTTTATTGGAAGGTTTAAAGTATTTTCTTACTTAGGTAGGACATTCCAAAGGAGTCTGTATGAAAAAAGAGTATCGGATCAAAAAAAATGATGATTTTCAGCTTGTTTTTAAGAAAGGGAAGTCATTTGCTAACCGGCAATTTGTCGTGTATAAATTAAAGAGAGAAGATTTACAACATTTTCGAATTGGTTTATCCGTTAGTAAAAAAATTGGAAACGCTGTCTGTCGAAATCGTATTAAACGTTACATACGACAAGCTTTTCATGAATTTGAGAACGAAATTGATTCGCAAAATGATTATATTATTATCGCCAGAAAACCGGCGGCCAACATGGATTTTCACGAAGTAAAGAGTAGTTTAGAGCACGTTTTAAAAATTGCTAAGGCGATGAAACGTTCTAAAAAGAGCTATTCAAAATGAGTGGGAATTTTAAAAAAGGCGGAATGGGAGGTAATACTTTTTGAAAAAGAAAAAGAACCTGAAGAAAAAACTGTTTATTACAAGTTTAGTCGTTTTACTTATGACAGTTCTTTCGGGGTGTGGGTATTCAACTGACCCAATTACAAAAGACTCTACAGGATTTTGGAGTCATTACATCGTTTATCCTCTATCTTGGGTGATTACTTGGTTTGCAGATTTATTCGGTGGCAATTACGCGATGGGAATTATTGTTGTTACAATCTTAATTCGTTTGCTCATTATGCCACTTATGATTAAACAAATTAAGAGTCAAAAAGAAATGATGAATGTTCAGCCAAAATTAAAAGAACTTCAAGCAAAATATGCATCAAAAGACAATGAAACGAAACAAAAACTGCAACAAGAAACAATGCGTTTATACCAAGAGCATAACATCAATCCAATGATGGGTTGTTTGCCACTCTTGATTCAAATGCCTATTCTAATCGGCTTTTATCAAGCAATTAGCCGAACTGCTGAAATTAAAACAGATACATTCTTATGGATGACGCTCGGAAGTCCAGATCCTTATTACATTTTACCAATTGTAGCAGCCCTAACAACATTTGCCTCATCTAAAATTTCAATGATGGGACAAACACAACAAAATAAATCAATGGCGATGATTATTTATATCATGCCAGTTATGATTTTATTCATGGGGATTACGCTACCATCAGCACTGGCTCTTTACTGGATTATCGGTAACGTATTCACCGTATTCCAAACACTTTTAATAAACAATCCTTTTAAAAATAAACGCGAACTAGAAGCGCGTGAAGCGGCAGAAGCAGAGGAAGCAAGACTTCAAAAGAAAGCTGCAAACATGAAAGCTTCGAAAAAAGGAGGTAAGAAAAGAAAGTGAGAGATATAACTGCGCAAGGACAAACTGTAGAAGAAGCTGTTCAAAATGCACTTAAAGAACTAAAACTTGAAAAAAATCAAGTTGATGTCGAGGTTATGGACGAAGGGAAAAAGGGTATTTTCGGATTAGGTTCACGTCTGGCTATGGTTAAAGTAATTGAAAAAGAAAACGGCACGCAAATCGCGACCGACTATATTTTGGATATTGCTGAAAAAATGGGTGCAAAAATCTCAATTGACGTGGAAGAAGAGGGAAAAGACATCAAAATCCAAATTTCTGGAGAAAACCTAGGCGTTTTAATTGGAAAACATGGTCAAACTTTAAACTCGCTTCAATATTTAACACAACTAATTGCTAACAAACAAACCGAACAATTTAAAAACATTATCATTAATGTTGGCGATTATCGTGAAAGACGTTATGAAACACTTTCTGGACTCGCTAAAAAAATGGGTGATAAAGCAATTAAAACACGGCGTGCAGTACATTTGGAACCAATGCCATCATTTGAACGCAAAATCATTCATGCTATTTTAAGCGAAAATACCAAAGTTGAAACACATTCGGAAGGGCGCGACCCGTACCGTTATATTGTAATTAAACCAGCAAAATCATGAAAAAGACTGATGACAAACAGCAATCTTCGTCGTTAAAGCCTCCGTTCCGCTCCTCACGTACTCAAGTACGCTCCGGTGCGGTACTCGGCTTTGCCTAGAATCTCACCGTTTGTCATCAGTCTTTTGACGTTTAGAATAAATGTGGTAGTTTTTTAGTTAAAGTCGTGTGATGATGTGAGGGGATGGAGTGAATTTGCACGGTAGTGCCGTCAGTGATTGCGGCTGTAAGCAAATTTGCGTGAACACAGCCAGTATCGAGATGCACTTTGTTGTGGATTCGAAATGCATTCGCGCAGGCGACATGACCGAAAAAATGGAATGGAAGTTCTTCAGAAGCTTCTTTTTTCAAAAATAGCAGCTGATCCTGAATGGGCATATCGCGATTTAAATGGAAATTTCGCATTTTACGTAGCGATTTCTCGTCCATTTTGCCTAAATACTTATTTTTACAAGGCGCATGTGTGGCGATAAAACGCCCTTTTAATTCGTAAAAAGGTTTTGCATTTTCTACAAGCGCGTTAAATTTCGCAAGTAATTCTGCATCGGCCTTCAAAACGGGGATTGAGTCGAAATAGGTGTCGACAATTGTTTGATTGGCCCCTTTAATTTCCCCGCGAATATATTTGTAGACGAAACTTTCGTGGTTTCCGAGAACAAAATAAAAATACTTTTGATTTTCAAAGAGAAATTCGACCATCTGCCGCGTTTGTTTGCCCTTATCAATAAAATCCCCTAAAAAAATAAACGCCTGGTCATCAGGCGGGCAAGCCGCAACCCGGTCAGATCCATCAAATTGGAATCCAAAGTCTTCCAGCATGGTTTTTAGCTCCGCTACACATTCATGCGTATCTCCAATAATGTGATACGTTTTATTTTCTGGCAGCAAACAGGTCGCGTACGCCTCGTAATTGCTTGAAATCGTCAAATTCTCACGATAATCCACACGGTGAACCTTGGCGTCACTGAAATGGTGGAACGCCGATTTCGAATCCCCAAAGTCAAAAATTTCAATCGAATATCGATTCTTCAGCGCATGTCGCTTCAAATAATCCAAAAACTCATCCGCCAAGTGCGGCACGCTCACAAAAACATACTCCGTATTTGCCGGATACTGAATCGCTTCCAACAACTTTTGGTCAAAATCACCCGCGTTTTGTTCCAAATGCACAAATTTGGGTGGTACCTCGCAATCCAAAATCAACTGTGGCAAAATGATTTTCTCTAAAAACACTTCTTTCCCTAAGCGATTTAAACCTACTAAAAGGAAAAAAGTATGAATTGACGTTTTAATTTCCATAACAACCCGTCCTTAATGTTTCACGTGAAACAATCATTAATTTTAGTATAGCATAAATATAAAAACCCATTTTCTAACGAGTAGAAAACAGGCTTCAAAATGGTCCCGACTGGTCTCGAACCAGCGACCCCCACCATGTCAAGGTGATACTCTCCCAACTGAGCTACAGGACCGTATAAACCAATGATACGAATTTTAACAGCAGAAGTCAATAACAAAAAAGCCAACACCTTTATTTTGGTTAAAACAAAGTGTTGGCTTGCTAAATTTAATCGCTTATTTTAATGTCACCAGAAGAGGTGACCGCGTTTATTTCGCTAGATGCATTTTTCGAGTTGTTTGGCATTTTAATGTCACCAGAATCTGAGCGCACATTGTAAATGGCTTTAATTCCCGCCGGCAACGTTACATTTACCTCGCCCGAATTGGAATCTACAGTGACCGTTTTTGGTTCCTGATTGAAGGCTAGTTCAATATCGCCGGAGCTCGTTTTGGCCGAAGCGCTTGCCCCGAGTCCATCTAATTCAATTGAGCCAGAAGAACTGGTTGAGTGAACTTTTCCATCTAACTGGCTGCCTTCAATATCACCTGAATTTGTTTCAAGCGAAATTTGTTTCGCACTGAAGTTATCAGCAGAAATGCTACCCGAATTGCTCACCAATTTGATGGCGCTGCCTGTTACATTTTCGGCATCAATATCGCCTGAGGTCGTTTCAGTCGTTAAATCGCCATCAATTCGCGCGGCTTCGATTTCCCCGGAAGAAGCTTTCACATTTGTGTCACCAGTGAGGTCAACTAAGCGGGTGTCGCCAGAGTCATTGTTTACGCTGATTTGGTCAGCATTTGTGCGTTCAAGCTGAATTTCACCAGAAGAAGCGCTCACTTTAAGCGTCTGCAAGCTGCCGTCAGAAACCATCATATCCGACGAATTTCCTTCTACAACAAGTTCTTTAAGAGCTTGTTCTTTGTTTAAATAAATCGTAATTTCTTGTTTGCCATATATATTTATCTTCATAAAGTCAACAAACGGTTCTTTGTTTTTAACTTCAAGGTTAAGCGTGGTGCCGTCATTTTGCACCTCTGTCGTTTTAATTTGTTCGATTTCACTTTTTGTGTAGTGACCAGATACTTCTACATAATTTTTGCCATTTTGACTTTCCTTAAAAATAATATTACTGTCGTGTTCCATATTTAATGTAATATTTTCAACCTTGTCATCTGTCAGTGTAAATGTTTTGTTATAAGCTTCGCCTTTTTCAATCACGTTGCCATTAAATGTGAAAGCAAAGCCAATTCCGCCGATGATAAGTAAAGCTAAGCCGGCAAAGAAGACGCGCCAAGTCCATTTTGTATTTCTCATTTTAACGTCCTCCTTTCAGCGTGTAAGTATGCCAAGAAATGACTAGAACACTTAGTTTTTTAACAAGGTTTGTAAACCAAAGAATAACTGGTAATAGCATTAAGCCTAGGCCGGTCATGGCAATACTTGCAAAGCCTTGATACATTTCGAGTGTTTGTCCAAACATGAGGGAAACGAGTAGTAACACTGGTGATAAAACGAGCGTACCGACTAAAATCCAAAGTGAAATGACAAAACTCCAAATTGAAATGCCGATGGGAATTAAAAGAATTAAATCTAGGAAGATAAGACCGATGAGCAAAATGACTCTTAAGCCTGGTGTGCGTTCTTTTGTGGTCGGCTTTCTTGGAACGTAGTATGTTTCTGGCGGAGTCATAGGGTCTTGAAGTAGTTCTTCGCGTTGTGTGAAGATGTCTTCGGCGATTGATTTTGGCGTGCCGAGGCTTAGGACGATTTCTTCTTCGCTTTTGCCTTCTGCTTCGCCACTTCTAAAGTGTTCGCGGTAATCTTCGAGTAATTCTTCGCGATCAGCTGGATTTAGTGAGGCTAGTCGCTCTTCTAATTCGGTTAAAAATAGTTCTTTATTCATCTCGCACTCCCTCCTTTTCCATTAATTTTGTGACGCTGTTTGTAAAGTTACTCCATTCAAAAATTAATTCATTCAAGTAAATTTCACCCTTTAATGTTAATTGATAATATTTTCGTGAGGGTCCTTCGGTGGACTCTTTCAAATAAGTGGTACAATATTCATCTTTTACAAGTCGTCGTAATACCGGATAAATGGCACCTTCTGCGACTTCAATGTATATGGAAACTTGTTGCGCGAGTTCATAACCGTAGCGGTCCTTGGAACGAATCAAATACAAACAACACAATTCTAGGACGCCTTTCTTAAACTGCGGATTGACTTCCATAAAAAGCCCTCCATTCTTTGCTATATTTATTTTCTCAGTACTGATTATTATTCACTACCCGAATATAGTATACCACTAACTACTGTTCAATGCAAGGTACTAAAATGGAATTGATAGTTTTACTTGGAATTCTAGACATACTTCCTTAAAATAAATCAGGCCGAACAAAGTAACTACTTTGTTCGGCCTGATTTAAATCTCTTTAATGGATTCTCTTATAATCATATTGGTGGAGATGATGGTCTCTTTTGGAATGTTTTGTTCTCCTTTTAATATTTGAAAGAGAAGTTTTGTAGCACTTTGTCCCAGACGATTAATGGGAATGTCAATGGATGTTAGTGGGGGGGACAAAAAGGTTGATGCAACTTTGTCGTTGTAGCCGATGACGGATAAATCTTCTGGAATTTTGTATCCGTGATCAGCCGCCATTTTGTAAATGCTCATGACTTTGATATCATCGGTTGCGAAAACGGCGGTTGGTTTATCGTCGCTTGACATTAATTGTACAGCGGCTTTGTAGCTATCTTCAATTTGATAACCGCTATCAATAATCCAGCTTGCACGAATATCTAGTTGATGGTCGAATAGACAGTTTCTGAAGCCGGCTAGGCGGTCAACGGAAACGTGGTAGTCGAGTGGGGCATGGATACAGGCGATTTTTTTATGACCGTTTTGGATAAGAAACTTGGTTAGGGCGTAGCTGTCGCCAAAATTGTCCGTATCGACGGAGTAAATATTTCGGTAAGCGCCTTCAACTTTCCCCGTAACAACGATAGGAATATTATACGCGTCAATTTTATCAAAAAAGGTTTCGTCTGCGGGTGAACTAAGCATGATAATGCCTTTTATCATCTTTTCTTGGATTTTTGTAAGGCATTTCTGGAGCTCGTCTTTACTATTTTTGGCTGTTTGCAAAATTAAATCAAAATTTTCCCGTTCTGCTTCTACTGAAATCGAATGAATGATTTCTGAAAAATATGGATTTCCTGATGTTGTTTTCGTGGAGCGATTTGAAATGACCATGATGGCATCAAAACCTGAGGAAGTTAGTGCGCGTGCGAGTTTACTAGGCTGATAATCTAATTCTTTAATGGCGCGGAGCACTTTTTCGCGTGCTTCTTCGGAAATATTCGTTTGTTTGTTGAGTACACGTGAGACCGTTGATTTCGATACACCGGCATGTTTCGCAATATCGTATATCGTGGCAGCCAATTCCATCTTCCTTTCTATTTATGGTATCGGTTTTATGAAAAAAGATTCTAAATGTATCTTACTCAATTTTAATGGAATTGTCCAACACGGCAGAATAGAATACGATATACCAAAGCTTTTCGTAAAAAAATTTAAAAATAAATTGACAGAAAGCGCTTTCTATTTTATAATTCATTTTATGGGAGCGGTACCACGAAAAGGAGGTTATCATGGCAAAATTACAAGAAATTTTGGCGCGCATTTATGATGCAGATGTTGTCCCGAAGCTTGCGGATAGAATTGAAGCGCGTATTTTAGAAACAAAAAAGAAAGCGCTTTATAGTAAAGCGGAGTGGGACGAAAAGGATATTGTTTTAATTACATACGGGGATCAAATTTTCAAGGAAGACGAGGCGAAGCTGGCAACATTTAAAACGTTTTTTGATAAATATTTGAAAAATTCGTTTGAACTGGTGCACATATTGCCGTTTTATCCTTATTCTTCAGATGATGGCTTTTCGGTTATTGATTATAAAAAAGTGAATCCGGAGCTTGGCGATTGGCAGGAAATTCAGGCGCTCGCGGACGAAACGCGACTGATGTTCGACTTCGTGTGCAATCATATTTCAAAGGAAAGCAATTGGTTTAAGGGATATTTGGCGGGAAATCCGGAGTATGAGGCGTTTTTCATTGATTTGCCAGCGGATACAGATTTAAGTCAGGTGACTAGACCGAGAGCGACACCACTTTTAACTCCTTTTTTGAAAAAAGATGGGTCTAAAGTGAATATTTGGACCACTTTTAGCGACGATCAAATTGATTTGAACTTTGAAAATCCAGAAGTGCTTTACAAAATGGTGGACGTCTTGCTGTCTTACTTGGAAGAAGGGGCATCTTATGTGCGGCTTGATGCGGTAGGATTTATGTGGAAGGAGCCGGGGACGACTTCAATTCATTTACCGAAAACGCATGAAATCATTAAATTGTTCCGTTTAATTGCGGATACGGCAAAACCAGGTACGGTTTTAATTACGGAAACAAATGTGCCACACCGCGATAATATTAGTTATTTTGGAAATAACGATGAAGCCCAAATGGTTTATCAATTTCCGTTGCCGCCACTGGTGCTCCATGCGGTTAAAAGCGGGCAGGCGTCAGTGCTTTCGGCATGGGCAAGCGAGATTGAAACGCCGTTTAAACAAACAACGTACTTTAACTTTCTTGCTTCACATGATGGCATTGGTTTAAATCCGATTCGCGGTATTGTACCAGAGGAAGAGATTTTGGCGCTTGTGAAATTGCTTGAAGATGAGGGGGCGCTTGTTTCTTATAAAGAAAATCCGGACGGGTCGAAAAGTCCTTATGAGGTGAACGTGACGTATATGGATGCGCTTAATCATATAAATGATGCGGACGATTTGCGTTTGAAGCGCTTTTTGGTGGCGCACAGCATCTTACTTGCGATTCCAGGCGTGCCGGCGATTTATGTGCAAAGTGTGCTTGGTAGTCGTAATGATTATGATGGCGTAGAGAAAACGAAACATAACCGTTCGATTAATCGTAAAAAATATCATTATGATGAAATTACGTCTGAACTGGCGGATTCGGAAAGTTTACGCCATAAAACGTATGATGCGCTAACAAAACTCGTGACGCTACGCAAAAATGAGCCTTTATTCCACCCAGACGTTACGATGGAAGTTTTAGATGGCGGCGAAGAATTGTTTGCTTTAAAACGTGTGAATGCAACGGGTGAAATGATAGTCATTCATAATTTAGCTAATAAAACGGTACATTTTGATTTAGAGGAAGGGAATTACACCGATATTATTTCGGGTAAATCGTATCGTGGGAGCGGTACCTTAGAATTAGAACCATATGCATTTTACTGGTTAAAACCAAATGAGGAGGAAAAATCATGAAAAGAAAAAGCTTAGTTTTACTTGTTGTTGTGCTTGTTTTGGGCGCGTTACTGACGGCTTGCGGAGGTGGGTCTAAAGCGAGTGATGAGAAGGTTACAATTGAATTTATGCACTCTTCGGTGGAAAAAGATCGCCTAGATGTCATCAACAAATTGATTGCCGATTTTGAAAAAGAACATAAAAACATTAAAGTGAAGCAAATTCCGGTTGAGGAAGATGCGTATAACACAAAAGTGGTGACGCTCGCGCGTTCTGGCAAGCTTCCGGCTGTCATGGAAGTAAGTCAAGATTTCGCGAAAGTTATGGATAAGGATAAATTGATTGACCAAGATGCGGTTAAAAATGTGATGGAAACAGTTGGGGAAGATAGCTACTACGAGGGAGCTCGCAACTTAGTTCGTTCTGAGGACGGCAAAAGCTATATTGCGGCACCAATTAGTGGCTGGGTACAAGGCATTTGGTACGACAAAAAGGCTCTTTCAGACGCTGGTTTTTCGGAACCAAAAAGCTGGGACGATGTTTTGAAAATTGCAGAACACTTTACGGATGCAAAAAATAAAAAGTATGGGATTGCAATGCCAACAGCAGAAAGCACAATGAGTGAGCAAGCCTTCTCTCAGTTTGCTCTTTCTAACAAAGCGAATGTTTTAAATGCTGACGGCGATATTACAATCGATACGAAGCCGATGAATGAGGCGCTCTCTTACTATAAAGAGCTTTCGCAGTACACGATGCCAGGCTCGAACGATGTTACGGAAATTAAAGATGCTTTTATGAATAAAACGGCGCCAATGGCGATTTACTCAACTTATATTCTGCCCGCTGTGTTTGAAGACGGCGACGCGAGCAACATCGGTTTTGCGATTCCAGAACAAAAAGAAAAAGCTGTTTATGGTACGGTTTCAGGTTTAACGATTTCGGCAGGGCTTGATGAGGCGCAAAAAGAAGCGGCAAGTACGTTTGTTGAATTCTTATCGGAACCGAAAAATATGGCGTCTTGGGTACTGATGTCACCAGGCGGTGCGCAACCGGTTAATAAGGACGTTTTAAAAGAAGACGCGTACAAAAATAATGAAGTCGTTCAAGCATTTGGCGACCTTTCGAATGAAATTGCAGCTTCGTTTGACGAAATCCAAGTTTTCGGACTTGTTGACGGCAAAAACTTCACGAAGATGGGGGATATTACGAGCTCGGGCATCATCGCTCAAATGGTTAACAATGTAACCGTTGGCGGCGGCAGTCCTTCGAAGGATTTAAAAGAGGCGCAAGCTAAAGCTGAATCAAATGCATCAGGGAAATAAAAAAGGATGGCACTCTTTTGGTCGAAATTTTAGAAAAGAGTGCCGTTCCGCTTCAAGAATAGGCGTAAACCGTTTATTCGGTAGGAGGGAATTATGAAGACAAAAGTTTATAAACGATCCGATTTTAAGCTCGCGATGATTTTGCTGGCTCCAAGTTTTGTTTTGCTTGCGGCGCTCGTACTTTATCCGATGCTATCGAACATTCATATTAGTTTTCTAGATATGCCGCTCAATCCAAATTTGAAATCGACATTTATTGGGTTGACGAATTATTTGGACATTTTAAAGGATCCAGAATTTTATAAGTCGCTTGGCCTGACAGTGGGCTACACGGTTTTAGTTGTGGCGGGCAGTACGGTGCTTGGGCTCGCTGTTGCGATTTTCTTTAACCGTGAATTTAAATTTAGAAAAACGGCGCGGTCGCTCATCATTTTGTCATATGTGACACCGTCGATTTCACTAATTTTTGCTTGGAAATATATGTTTAATAATGGATATGGTATTGTCAACTATTTTACGGTCGATTTACTGCACATTTTTGATTCTGCGCCACTTTGGTTTGATAATCCTGTTTCGAGTTTCTTTTTAGTCGTGCTTTTCGCGATTTGGCGCTATTTCCCGTACGCTTTCATTTCGTTTCTTGCCATTTTACAAACGATTGATAATTCGCTTTACGAAGCGGCGGATATGGACGGCGCGAACTTTTGGCAGAAATTTAAAATTGTTACTTTGCCGGCGATTATGCCTGTTTTAGCAACGGTTGTGACACTTCGGGCGATTTGGATGTTCTATATGTTCACCGATGTGTACTTACTTACGAATAAAGTCAACATTTTAGGGGTCTACTTGTATAAAACGGCGTTTGCCTTTAATGATTTAGGGAAAGCGGCGGCCATTTCAGTTATCCTCTTTGTCATTATTTTCGTGGTTATTATTTTTACAAGAAAGCGGGTGGATTTAAATGGCGGTAAGTAGCAAAAAAGCAAAACGCACGAAAAAAATCGCGTTTTATATTACCATGGTTGCCTTTTTGATAGTTTCCCTTTTCCCATTTTTCATTATGCTTATGACATCGTTCAAAGGGACGAAAGAAGCCATTTCAACGAGCCCAACAATTTTCCCGCGGGATTTTACGTGGCAACATTATATCGATATTTTTAATCCTGATATTTTCCCGTTTTTAACCTACTTTAAAAACAGTTTAATTGTGTCACTCGTTGCGGCTGGGGTCGCTGTGGCTCTTGGGATATTAGGCGCGTATGCATTGTCCAAACTGCGGTTTAAAGGACGCATCACTATAAACGCAAGCTTTTATACCGTGTACATGTTTTCAGGAATTTTGTTAATCGTTCCTTTGTTTAAAATTATTTCAAGTTTAGGCTTGTATGACACAGAAACGTCGCTAATCATTACAATGGTGGTGCAAACCTTGCCGACAGCTGTCTTCATGTTGAAAAGCTATTTTGACACCATACCGGACGATATTGAGGAAGCCGCGATGATGGACGGCCTAAACCGCTTCCAAATTATCTTGCGGATTATTATTCCGCTTGCCGTTTCTGGCATCATTTCCGTGTTCGTGTACTGTTTCATGGTTGCTTGGAACGACTATTTATTCGCCTCGATTTTCCTATCGAGTTCCGAGAAATTCACCCTCCCAATTGGGCTGAACACGCTCTTTAGCACGCCTGATTACATTTGGGGTCGAATGATGGCAGCCTCGCTTATTACGGCGCTTCCAGTTGTGATTATGTACGCGTTGTCAGAGCGCTTTATTAAAGGGAATTTAACTGACGGCGGCGTCAAAGGCTAGCAGGCTGAACGGTATTTTTTGCCAAAAAGCGAGGACTTAGTAAAACATTGAATTGAAAGGAAGTTTGTTAGATGAAAAAATTAGTTGCGACAGAGCCGCGTGTGGCGGCGCTTGTGGAATATGAAGAAGTAGCTATTCAGAAAGATGAAGTGAAAATAAAGGTTGAATTTGCTTCACCAAAACATGGGACGGAAGTGGTTGATTTTAGAGGGATTAGTCCTTTTATTGATGAAGAATTTTCGGCAGAATGGAATATGTTTGTGAAGCGCGACGAGGGGGCGAAACGCGGCATTGAATTCGGCGACTTGCCGCTTGGTAACATGATTTGTGGTGAAATTACGGAGGTTGGGGAAACTGTGACCGAATATGCGGTCGGGGATAAAGTACTCACTTACGGACAAATTCGAGAAACCGTCATTGCAAAAGGCGTGAACAATTATAAGTTGCGTAAAATCCCAGCCGGCGGTAGTTATAAAAATGCTGTTTGCTATGATCCTGCCCAATTTGCTATGAGCGGCGTTCGCGACGCACATGTTCGCGCAGGGGATTTTGTCGTCGTTGTAGGTCTAGGCGCTATTGGACAAATTGCTATCCAGCTTGCCAAAAAAGCGGGTGCAAGTATTGTTATCGGTGTGGACCCAATTGCACATCGCCTAGAAATTGCTAAAAAACATGGCGCCGATTTCACTTTCGACCCTACAAAAGTCGATGTCGGCCTCGAAATCAAAAAAGTGACGAATAAACTGGGCGCCGATTCGATTATTGAAACAAGCGGCAACTCGGCGGCGCTACAAAGCGCACTGCGCGGCATTGCATACGGTGGGATTATTTCCTACGTGGCTTTCGCCAAACCGTTTCCAGATGGCTTCAATTTAGGACGCGAAGCTCATTTTAATAACGCGAAAATTGTCTTTTCCCGTGCGGCAAGCGAACCAAATCCAGATTATCCACGCTGGGACAGAAAACGCATTGAAGACACGTGTTTTGAGCTTTTGATGAACGGCTATTTGGACTGTGAGGATATCATTGACCCGGTCATTCCATTTTCTGAAAGCGCGGCTGGCTTCATGAAATACGTGGATCAGCACCCAGATGAAAGCATTAAAATGGGCATTAACTTTTAAGGAGAGATTAGGATGAAAATCGGAACGCAAAACCAAGCATTTTTTCCAGAAAATATTCAAGAAAAATTTCAGTATGTGAAAGATTTAGGCTTCGATGGTTTTGAAATCGACGGCAAGCAACTTGTTCAAAATCTAGAAGAAATAAAAGCGGCAATCAAGACGACCGGACTGCCAGTTTCAACCGCGTGTGGCGGCTATGATGGCTGGATTGGCGATTTCATCGAAGAAAGACGTTTGCGAGGTTTGGAAGAGATTAAAGCCATTTTACGCGCTTTAAAGGAGGTTAACGGCAAAGGCATTGTTGTGCCGGCGGCCTGGGGCATGTTCACGTATCGCCTCCCGCCAATGACGTCTCCGCGCTCTACTGAAGGCGATTTTGCAGCGGTCAGCGCTTCGCTAATTGAGCTTGACAAGGTAGCGGGCGAAACGGGTACAACGATTTTTCTTGAGCCGCTCAACCGCTATCAGGACCATATGATTAATACGCTTCAAGATGCCCAAGATTATATTGATAAAAATGAGCTGTCGAATGTGAAAATTATCGCCGATTTTTACCATATGAATATTGAAGAGGACGGTATTTCAGAGGCACTGACGGCGCATCAAAAAGATGTGAAACACATTCACCTTGCCGATAATCATCGGTATCAGCCGGGCAGCGGGGCGCTTGATTTTAAAAAGCATTTCGATACGCTAAAAGAGCTTGGTTACGATGGATATATGACGTTTGAATGTCGTATTCGCAGTGAGAATGAAGAGCAGGCTTATAAAGAGGCGCTTGCACATATTAAAAGTTGTTTGTAGTTAGGGGTTAATGGGATGAAAAAGAGAGTGGCGATAATTGGGGCAGGGCAAGTGGCAGAAACGGTTCATGCTGAGTATTATAAGACGCGACCGGAGCTTATTCTTGCGGCTGTTTGTGATCCGAATTTAAAGCGTGCGGAGGAATTTGCGGAACAAAACGGCTTTTTAGCAGCATATTCGGATGCTAAATCGCTGTTTTTAAATGAAAAAGTGGATATGGTGAGCATTTGTACGCCGAATCGTTTCCACTTTGAAAATGTGATGTTGGCGCTTCAAAACGGTGCGCACGTCATGTGCGAGAAGCCACCTGCGATGACGCCTGAAGAGGCGCTCGCGATGGCTGAGGAAGCCGCATCAAGAGGGCTCGTACTCGCGTATGATTTTCACCACCGTTTTTCAGATGAAGCGCGGTTTTTAAAACAAGAGAAAAAGCTTTTTGGCGACATTTATATTGCCCGTGCTAGAGCGCTTCGGCGTTCTGGCGTGCCGGGTTGGGGGACGTTTACGAACAAGGAAATTCAAGGCGGAGGGCCGCTGATTGATATTGGCATTCACATGCTCGATACGGCGATGTACGTGCTTGATTTCCCGGAAGTTAAGCGCGTTATGGCAAAAAGTTTCCAAAAAATTGGTACGAAAAAACGGACGGGCTCGTTTGGCAGCTGGGATCCGGAAAAATTCACGGTGGAAGATGCGCTTCTCGGCTGGATTGAGTTTGCGGACGGGAGTGTGCTGGAACTCGAAACGTCTTTTGCTTTGCATATGAAGGAAGAACGGATTTTTGATGTTGCGTTTTTCGGGGATCGGGCGGGCGGAACGCTCTACCCAGCGGAAATTTATACGGATACGGACGGCGAGCTAGAAATGCTCCGGGAACCTCGTTTTAATCAAAAAGATAGTCATCCAGAAAGCATGGCGGCTTTTGTTGAAAAAGTTCTTTCAGGGACGGGTGAAGTCGCTTCCGGCGAGCAAGGGTATGTCATCCAGCGTCTTGTTGCCGCACTTTATGAGTCCGCCGAGAAGGAAGAGTGTGTCTATTTATGAGATGGTCAGAACGCGAATTTAAAATGGAATGTTTAAATAAATATGGCACTCTTTTTACGGTTGGAAATGGAAATCTAGGCGTGCGCGGCGCGTTTGAAGAGGACTACTCCGAGCAGGTGCGCGGCATGTATGTAGCGGGACTTTACAATAAGCCTGCTGGCGGCGTCAGCGCCGAACTCGTCAACTTGCCTGATGTGATGCGGTTTAAAATTACACTGGACGGTGAAGTGTTCTCCATGCAGCTAGGAAAGCTCGCTCAATTTGAACTATCCTTAGATTTGGCGACAGGAGAACTCGTCCGCCAAATTGAGTGGCGCAGTCCGAAAAACAAGTCCTATCAATTGGAGTTTCGCCGTTTTGCGTCCAAACAAACGAAGTCGCTTATTGCGAGCCGTGTGTCGATTACACCGCTTT
Source organism: Listeria goaensis (assembly GCF_900186125.1). GTDB lineage: Bacteria > Bacillota > Bacilli > Lactobacillales > Listeriaceae > Listeria > Listeria goaensis. The sequence goes on from NZ_FYBQ01000007.1 coordinate 92,500, forward strand.
CTGGCGACGCTCTAATTACAATTGAAACGGGCATTGATGGGCAGCAAACCAATTTTGGCACACAGCAATTAATTGAGCGGGAACTGCGCGTTTTGGGGGAAACTCGCATGTATGCTTCGTATGAAACAACAGAAAGCCAAGCGAACATGACGATTATTTCAACGCTTTCTGAAAAAGCTGTTTTTTTTGCGAAAAATCGCCAATTAACGGGTAAAGTAACGTATCAAGCAGTGAAAAATAAAATGATAACGCTTCAAAAAATGACGCATATTTTCACAGATGCTGAAATCGATATAGCTGCTATTCCAGCAGAAAATTATGATGCTTGTTTGGCAGAATCAGCATCAAAATGGCAGGAATTTTGGCAAGTTGCGGGTATTCAAATTCAAGCGGACGATGCGCATGACCAATTGCTCGTTTCATTTGCGCTGTACCATCTTGAAATTATGACGCCAAATGGGGAGGTGCCTCTTAGTGTCGGCGCGAAAGGGCTGACCGGAGAGGGCTACAAGGGGCACGTTTTTTGGGACACGGAAATCTTTATTTTACCTTTTGTGCTACATAAAAAGCCAAGTGAAGCCAAAAGCCTGCTGCTCTACCGCTATCACCGCCTTGAAAAAGCGCGTGAAAAAGCGCGTAAGAACGGCTACAAAGGAGCTTTATTCCCGTGGGAAAGTGCTTTTAGTGGCGATGAGGAGACGCCTCTTTTTGCGGCGATTAATATTCAAACTGGGAAGCGGCAGAAAATTGCGTCGGCGCTTGCGGAGCACCACATTGTGGCGGATATTGCATTTGCGGTGGTGGCTTATTACGCGGCGACGAAAGACGATGCTTTTATGCGCGCTTGCGGGGCTGAATTGCTCCTCGAAACGGCGAAATTTTGGCTAAGTCGCGCGGAAAAAGCGGGAGCCAAGCTCGTTATTCGGGACGTCATTGGGCCTGATGAATACACGGAACACGTTGATAATAACGCCTACACGAACTATATGGCGCACTTTAACGTGCAGGAAGCCGCCAAATGGAACCCAGCGTTTAAACCGCAGGCGGAAAAATTTTTGCAAGGACTTCATTTGCCAAAACCGAACGCGGAGGGTATCATTCCACAAGACGATACTTTTTTACAGAAGCCCGTTATTTCTTTGGAAAAATATAAGAAAAAACAAGGTAGCCAAAGCATTTTGCTAGACTACGCGCGTTCAGAAGTCAACGAAATGCAAATTTTAAAACAGGCCGATGTGGTTATGCTGCTCTATTTATTCCCGGCGCTGTTTCCAAAAAATGTTATGGCAAAAAATTTAGCATTTTATGAGGCGCGAACGATTCATGATTCATCGCTTAGTAAAGCCATTCATGCCATTGTAGCTCAGTGGTGTGGCAACCGCGAACTTAGTTACCGCTTTTTCAAAGAGGCTTGTCGCATTGATTTTGGCGATAATCCGCACTCGTCAGATGACGGAATTCACGCGGCCTCACTTGGCGCCATTTGGCTCATGGTGATTCACGGTTTTTCTGGCATTCAAATTCGCGACGGCGTCCTATCGGTTAATCCGGATTTACCGGATAGCTGGCATGAATTGCGTTTTCAGTTCTGCTATTTAGGAGAACAATTGGCTTTTGCGCTCACAAAAAGCGCGCTTCGTATCGAAAAACAAACGGATGTGCCGATGCAGCTTTCCGTTTTAGGCAAAAAATATGTGTTAGAACAAACATTAACAATAAAATTTTAGGAGGTAGCGCCATGAAAGTAGTGATTGCGCCCGATTCATTTAAAGAGAGTTTGTCCGCGAAAGAAGTGGCTGCAAGCATTCGCGCAGGTTTTGCGCAGGTTTTCCCACACGCAGAATACGTTTTGCTTCCAGTAGCTGATGGCGGCGAAGGGACGCTCGCGGTGCTTTCTGACGCGTACGAAGCGGAAGTTCAGGAGCTCGAAGTAACTGGCCCTTTGGGAGGAAAGCGGAATGTGTCATACGCTTTTAAAGAGCACACTGCTTTCATTGAAATGGCCGAAGTTTGCGGGCTCGACTTAATCCCGCGTGAAATGCGCAACCCTCTAAAAGTGAGCACATTTGGCGTCGGGGAACTCATTCGCCATGCGATAAATTTGGGCGCCACAGAAATTCTAGTCGGCGTTGGCGGTAGCGCCTCAAATGATGGTGGAATTGGAATGGCAGCAGGTATGGGCTACCGCTTCCTAGACGCTGCGGGAAATGAAGTGGCACCAATTGGTGAAAACCTAGCGCGCATCACGCAAATTGATGGCACAGGTGTTCCAAAGACGCTTGAAAACGTCAAAATTCGCGTCATAAGCGATGTGGCGAGTCCGCTTTGTGGGGATAACGGCGCGACAGCCATTTTTGGACCTCAAAAAGGGTTGCCGCAAGCTGAAATTGCCCGCGTTGATGCCATGCTCGCTGATTTTTATACCCGCCATTTTGGCCGCATTCCAACTGAACCAGGTAGCGGAGCGGGAGGTGGAATGGGTGCAGGACTTGCCGAATTCCTTTCTGCGGAACTAAACGCTGGAATTGAATTCGTCTTAGCTCGCTTAAAGATGCAAGAAGTCTGCCAAGATGCTGATCTTATCATTGTGGGCGAAGGGCGCATGGACGGTCAAACCGCGCAAGGAAAAGCGCCGCTTGGTGTAGCAAAATGTGCCCCCAAAAACGTGCCCGTCATCGCCATCTGTGGTAGTGTGACAGAAGACGTTTCGGAGCTTTATTCAAAAGGTATTACGGCTGTTTTCCCTTCAATAGGTCGTGTAGCTTCGCTTGCTGAAACGCTCTATGACGCGGCTGAAAATATTGAACGGACAGCTCGCAATGTCGCAGCGCTAGTGACAAGAGGCTTCTAAAAGCTGATTTTTTGAGTTCGTTTCAAGATAAATAGATTTAAAAGCATAAATCTAGTAATAAAGCCATTTTGAGGATGGTAGTTACTAGGTTTATGCTTATTTTTGTTTATCATAATGCTGAAGTAGGATATAAGGTAGAACTTTAAAGAATTGCCACAAACAAGATTTGAAATGTGTAAACTACACAAGCGTTTCAAAGTTATCAATTATAATATGATAGGGTGTGATTGAAACAAAAGTTTAAGTTTTTTATTGCGTTTAAAATTTTATAACATTTTTCTTTTCAGCGATATAAAATAAAGCCAAATATTTTCTGTAATTTTTACGTTGTCCGTGGTTTTATTTTAATCATGGAAAAGTTATTTAGTTAATCATGTGGTGACAATAAAGAACGTTTATTAAAGAGTTGTTTTAGGATAGTGAAAGCAATGGTTTAATAGAGATTGACTAATGTTTTAAAAATAGTCACAAAAATTTTTTTAAATGTGTAAATTACGCATAGGTTTTGAAGTTAGTAATGCTAAAATCTAATGGCATACGGTATTATATGCAACCACATTTCGTAAGAGAAAGGATGTTTATCAAATTAATAGATTACAAAGGAAGGGAAGAAAGATGCCAAATTTCAAAAAAGGATTTGCTGGCATTGCAATTTTGCTATTGATCATTCAAACGCTTGTATCTCCCATTGTTAGTTTAGCTGCAACAAACACTAACTCAGGTACAGAAGATCAAGTGCTTAAATTATCAACGGAAAATCAGAACGTTAAAACGGGCTCTAATTTTGATGTTCATATTTCCCAAACAAGTGGTGATACAGCAACAATTGCAATCCCAAATGATATTTCCTTTGATAAAGTTGCCGACAACAACTTAAAAGCAAACATTAAAACTGCAACTTTTAACCAAGATAAATCAGAAATCACGATTACTTGGAATGAGGATAAAAAAGATAACGCCGCTGATTTAACATTGAAGGCTGAAAAAGCGGGTAATTATGGTCTTATCGGTAAAACAACTATAGATGGTGTGGATCACACATCAAACACATTGCTAATTACGGCAGAAAGCTCGTTAGGAACGCCTTCACTTAAATCTGGGACTGTCAATGCTGATATTGATATTGCTCCAGTGAACGCTTCTGTTCAAGCAGGGCAAGATACTGTTTTTGCTTTGAACTTTAAAGTAACAGGAAGTCAAATAACATATCAAAATGCAAATATTACTATTGATCTTCCAGCGAATGGTTCATTTACGCAGGATTTAAATGAGTTGGCCATTTTCAATGTTGTTCCAAGCTATGATGCTAATGCACATCGTTTAACGTATCATTTTGATACATTAAGTGCTGGGCAAGCAGAGCAAGTAATTATTAAGGTACACACTGAAAATGGTGTCACAACGGATGGAACACAGTTCGTTGCAAAGGCTAGTTTCACAGCTGATAATTTTACTGGAAATGCAACAGATGATGCAACTGTTACAGCAAAAGCTTCATCAAGTGTTTCGGTTTCAAAAGCATATGTAGAAACATTGAAAAATGGTACTGCAAGTAGTGATCCAGCAGTAGAAGGCGATACTGGTGTATGGTCTATCAAAGTTAATGCAGATGCAAAAGACACAGGCTTACTTTACTTTAAAGAAGGAAGTAAAATTAAAGTAGTAGATACGATTCCCGCGGGATTAACTTATGTTAGTGATGATTCTGGCGGAGTGTATGATAGCGCAGCACGAACTGTAACATGGGAATTTGATGCACCTACGATTGATGCACAAAAAGCAGTAGCAAGCGGAGATTCCTTATTTAATAAAACGATTGAAGTCCGTACGACTTATGATGCGGGCATAACGGAGATAACATCCTATACGAATACCGCTACGGTTTCAGCTGTAGATTACAGTGATCAAGCGATTTCTAAGGATGCAACCGCTAAGACGTATGCGGGTCCATTTGGTGGAGATGTTCCAGCACCATCTGGAACGCTTATTAGTCCATCGCATTATGGTCCTAAGGATGCAGAAGGCGGTGTTGGCGGAGATAGTGCTAATCCAAATCCAAGTGTATATGATAGTGCTCGTTTAGGATTTTTACTTGCTTTAACAAACTATTTAACAAATAGTCCTACAATGGATTATGATAAATACGAAGTGAATTATAATATTGATAATGCATTAAATTTAAGTGAGTTCGTGATTAATCCTAGTGATTATAACCCGGATGCTGCTCCCCCTGATGCGGTTTCTGTTGACCCTTCAAAAGAATCGAAAGTGGATATCTATGTCACGATTAATGGGCAAGAACAATTACTAGCACAAGGTGTTGGACCAGGAACATATAAATTACATGATTATGGAATTGCTGATGGGACGCATGTTAGTAAGATTCGGTATTCCTATCAATATCGACCAGCAGGATATAATAATTGGATTTATATGTATTATAGTGTGACACCTGGATACACTGGTGGAGTTACTAACACGGTTTCTTATGATGTGACAGGTTACAATGCAGAAGGAAATCAAGTTTCTTGGAATAATGATGCTGATATGAATGATAGTTCGACGCTGACAGGCGAGAGAACGGCAACCATTGTTCCAAAACCAGCAGGTTCGATTCCAATTCTTAGTAGCTCTATCAAAATAGTAAATCAAGAAAACGGGATTGTTCAACCAGGAAGAAATTTTGTTCAAGGTCAATTAGCTAATGACACTTCTTCTGTAGAAAAAGCAGGAAGTCCATTAGAAGAGATGTTGTTGCTTCCAAAAGGGGTTACCGTGGATGAAGCGAATCCTATGTATCAAATGGCTGATCAGCTTGCGTGGGGATCAGCTACCACTGATGGAAATAACGAAGAGGGAACTATTAAAATAGTTGATTCCAACTACAATGGAACGGGGCAACAACTAATTCACGTTAAATGGAATGAAGATAGTTTATATCCTGGAAAATCCATTTCTTATTTCTTCGCTGTTAATATTGCCGAAGATGCACCATCTACTTTAACACCAATGGTCTATGGTTCGGTTGGAGACGCTAATTTTGATGTTCCAACACAAACCGGGGATGTTATTACTAATTCTGTTAAAGTACAAGATACAAATGATATTAATGGCAATGGTAATGTAGATGAAAACTTAGTAGTTTCAGGTAATAAATACTATATTCTTCGCGAAGATAAGATTACGACTTCTAAACTTGTTAAAGGCGACCAAGATACGGAGTTTTCTAAATTTGGTCATACTTCATTAGGTGGAACAATTGATTATCAACTTAATCTTACAAATGACGGAGAAACCCAAGTTAATCAAATGGTATTAATGGACGTACTTCCTTCTGTTGGCGATTTAGGTATTACAGATAATACACAACGGGGAAGCCAATTTACACCAATTATGACGGGTCCGATTACAGTTCCGGCTGAATGGGCTGGAAAAGTAGCCATCACTTATAGTACGGCTACTAATCCGACTAGAGATGATTTAACAGAAAACGTTCTTTATCCAGAAACAACAACTCCAATTACAAATCCAATAGATGCGCAACAACCAAATTGGATGGACGCAACATCTGTAATGGATTGGAGTCAAATTCACAGCTTTAAGATTACTTTACTTGATAATGCAAGCTTTAATACTGGTGATAACATCGCGTTAAACTTCTCTATGCAAGCACCAACAGTGTTAGATGCAAGTTTAACAAACCCAACAATCGATGAACAAACTCGTGCAGCATGGAATTCATTTGCTTATGCTTCTAACAATCTACAAGCTGTTGAACCTGAACGTGTTGGTGTCGTTGTTAATGATGTACCGGAAGAACCAGTCATTCATAAAGATGTTGAGAACACACAACATGTAGACTTAACAAATCGTGATGATAGCTTTGACTGGCATGTAAATGCAATTTTTGGAAACACAACATCAACATGGACAGAAGCAAGTATCACCGATACCATTAACGACTCACTAGATATTCAAAATGTTACTGTAGTTGATGAAAACGGAACAGATGTAACAAGCAATGGTCAAGTAAACATTGACGGTAACAACATTTCGTTTGACTTAGCGATGCAAGATGGTAGTTTTAATTATTTAGCAGGTCATACGTACACGATGACAGTTACGACAAAAATTAAAGATAGCGCAACAGACGCAGAATTAGCACCATATATTGCTTCAGGAGGAATTCCAAACCAAGCGGATCTACACTTTGGTGATGCCGGAGAAGTGATTCACTCTGAAATTCCAACTGTTACTCCACCGCCAGAGGAACCAGTCATTCATAAAGATGTTGAGAATACACAACATGTAGACTTAACAAATCGTGATGATAGCTTTGACTGGCATGTAAATGCAACTTTTGGAAACACAACATCAACATGGACAGAAGCAAGTATCACCGATACCATTAACGACTTACTAGATATTCAAAATGTTACTGTAGTTGATGAAAATGGAACAGACGTAACAAGTAATGGTCAAGTAAACATTGATGGTAATAACATTTCGTTTGACTTAGCAACGCAAAATGGCGATTTCGCATATTTAGCAGGTCATACGTACACGATGACGATTACGACAAAAATCAAAGATAGTGCAACAGATGAAGAATTAGCACCATATATTGCTTCAGGAGGAATTCCAAACCAAGCGGATCTACACTTTGGTGATGCCGGAGAAGTGATTCACTCTGAAATTCCAACTGTTACTCCACCGCCAGAGGAACCAGTCATTCATAAAGATGTTGAGAATACACAACATGTAGACTTAACAAATCGTGATGATAGCTTTGACTGGCATGTAAATGCAACTTTTGGAAACACAACATCAACATGGACAGAAGCAAGTATCACCGATACCATTAACGACTTACTAGATATTCAAAATGTTACTGTAGTTGATGAAAATGGAACAGACGTAACAAGTAATGGTCAAGTAAACATTGATGGTAATAACATTTCGTTTGACTTAGCAACGCAAAATGGCGATTTCGCATATTTAGCAGGTCATACGTACACGATGACAGTTACGACAAAAATTAAAGATAGCACAACAGACGCAGAATTAGCACCGTATATTGCTTCAGGAGGAATTCCAAACCAAGCGGATCTACACTTCGGTAATGCTGGAGAAGTGATTCACTCTGAAATTCCAACTGTTACTCCACCGCCAGAAGAACCAGTGATTCATAAAGATGTTGAAAACGTGCAACACCTTGACTTAACAAACCGCGATGATAGCTTTGACTGGCATGTAAATGCAACTTTTGGAAACACAACAACAACATGGGCGGAAGCAAGTATCACCGATACTATTAACGACTTACTAGACATTCAAAATGTTACTGTAGTTGATGAAAATGGAACAGACGTAACAAGTAATGGTCAAGTAAACATTGATGGTAATAACATTTCGTTTGACTTAGCAACGCAAAATGGCGATTTCACATATTTAGCAGGTCATACGTACACGATGACGATTACGACAAAAATCAAAGATAGTGCAACAGATGAAGAATTAGCACCATATATCGCATCAGGAGGAATTCCAAACCAAGCAGATTTACACTTTGGTAATGCTGGAGAAGTGATTCACTCTGAAATTCCAACTGTGACGCCTCCGCCGGAGGAACCAGTGATTCATAAAGATGTGGAAAACACACAACATGTAGATTTAACAAACCGTGATGACAGCTTTGACTGGCATGTGAACGCAGAGTTTGGAAATACAACAACATCATGGACAGAAGCAAGTATTACGGATACAATCAATGACTTACTAGACATTCAAAATGTAACCGTCGTAGATGAAAACGGAACAGATGTAACAGCCAATGGTCAAGTAAACATTGACGGCAACAACATTTCATTTGATTTAGCAATGAAAAATGGTGATTTCACGTATTTAGCAGGTCATACGTACACGATGACAATTACAACCAAAATCAAAGCTAGTGCGACAGATGAAGAATTAGCACCATATATCGCATCAGGAGGAATTCCAAACCAAGCAGATCTACACTTTGGTAATGCCGGAGAAGTGATTCATTCTGAAATTCCAACTGTTACTCCACCGCCAGAGGAACCAGTGATTCATAAAGATGTTGAAAACGTGCAACACCTAGACTTAACAAACCGCGATGACAGCTTTGACTGGCATGTAAATGCAACTTTTGGAAACACAACAACATCATGGGCAGAAGCAAGTATCACCGATACTATTAACGACTTACTAGACATTCAAAATGTTACTGTAGTTGATGAAAATGGAACAGACGTAACAAGCAATGGTCAAGTAAACATTGACGGTAACAACATTTCGTTTGACTTAGCAATGAAAAATGGCGATTTCACATATTTAGCAGGTCATACGTACACGATGACAGTTACGACAAAAATTAAAGATAGTGCAACAGACGAAGAATTAGCACCATATATTGCTTCAGGAGGAATTCCAAACCAAGCGGATCTACACTTTGGTAATGCCGGAGAAGTGATTCACTCTGAAATTCCAACTGTTACTCCACCGCCAGAGGAACCAGTGATTCATAAAGATGTCGAGGACACGCAAGCTCTAGAGTTAACAAATCGTGACGACAGCTTTGACTGGCATGTAAAAACAAGCTTTGGAAATACAACAACATCATGGGCAGAAGCAAGTATCACCGATACTATTAACGACTTACTAGACATTCAAAATGTTACTGTAGTTGACGAAAACGGAACAGATGTAACAGGCAATGGTCAAGTAAACATTGATGGTAACAACATTTCGTTTGACTTAGCAATGAAAGATGGCGATTTCACGTATTTAGCAGGTCATACGTATACAATGACGATTACAACAAAAATCAAAGATAGTGCAACAGACGAAGAATTAGCACCGTATATTGCTTCAGGAGGAATTCCAAACCAAGCGGATCTACACTTTGGTGATGCCGGAGAAGTGATTCACTCTGAAATTCCAACTGTTACTCCACCGCCAGAGGAACCAGTGATTCATAAAGATGTTGAAAACGTGCAACACCTAGACTTAACAAACCGCGATGACAGCTTTGACTGGCATGTAAAAACAAGCTTTGGAAACACAACAACAACATGGGCAGAAGCAAGTATCACCGATACTATTAACGACTTACTAGACATTCAAAATGTTACTGTAGTTGATGAAAACGGAACAGATGTAACAGGCAATGGTCAAGTAAACATTGACGGTAACAACATTTCGTTTGACTTAGCAATGAAAGACGGCGATTTCACGTATTTAGCAGGTCATACGTACACGATGACGATTACGACAAAAATCAAAGATAGTGCAACAGACGAAGAGTTAGCACCATATATTGCTTCAGGAGGAATTCCAAACCAAGCGGATCTACACTTTGGTAATGCTGGAGAAGTGATTCACTCTGAAATTCCAACTGTTACTCCTCCAACAGAGGAGCCAGTGATTCATAAAGATGTCGAGAACACACAACACTTAGACTTGGCAAACCGCGATGACAGCTTTGACTGGCATGTAAAAACAAGCTTTGGAAACACAACATCATCATGGGCACAAGCTAACATCAGCGATGCAGTTAATGACCTACTAGACATTCAAAATGTTACTGTAGTTGATGAAAACGGAACAGATGTAACAGGCAATGGTCAAGTAAACATTGATGGAAACAACGTTTCGTTTGACTTAGCGAAGAAAGATGGCGACTTCTCGTATCTAGCAGGTCATACGTATACAATGACGATTACGACAAAAATCAAAGATAGTGCGACAAACGAAGAATTAGCGCCATTTGTTAAAAATGGGGGTATTCCAAATAGTGCGAGCCTAACATTTGGTGAAACATCTAAAACAATCTATTCGGAAAAACCAACAGTAACACCACCACTTGATTATCCTGCTGGTAATCTACCTCATACAGGTGATACCGACAACATGATTTGGATACTTGCTGGTGCACTTGTACTACTAGGCACGCTTACGCTTGTAGCGCGCAGAAAACGTAACAATAACGCTTAACACAACAATAGCTAGGCAAGAGTGTCTTGCCTAGCTATTTTTTGAAAGGAAATAAAAAATTGAAAAATAATGAGCCCGAAACATATCCAAGGATTCAAAAGAAGTCGCTAAAGGAACAAGAAGCGATTATTCAAGCCTATTTAAAAAATAAAGAGGTAAGTTTTCATTGTAAGAAGTGTGGTTATCATTTTACAATTCAACAAAAAATGCAAAATGTAAGCTGTCCAAAATGTCGAACAACTTTTCATCGCAATTTTAAAAAGAAAGTAGAGATTCAAAAATGAAGAAACGTAATAAATGGTATTTGTTCATTATCGTTGTCAGTGTAGTTTTGATTGGATTTGGAGGCTACTGGGCGTTTAATTTTAAAGAAGAAGCTACTAGTGCAGTTGTAGACAACATGAAAGTACAAGTATTAAGTCAAGAAACGACAGATCAAGTCGGGACTTCTGAGTGGAAAAAGAAAGCAACAGGAACATTTCTCATCTTAGATGCTGAAATGACCAATCAAGCTAATAAAGAGCAGCCGGCTAGCCTATTGACATTTAAAATAAAAGATACAAAAACAAAAAAAGAATATCCATTATCTGAAAGCGCAACAATTTCAAACGCTTTAAATAAAGACGGGAAAATGAAAGATGTCTTTTTCTTGAGTACTTTAGCAAAGGGAGAAAGTAAAGAAGGACAACTCGTTTTTGAAATGCCTGCAAAAGCAGCAAAAGCAGATAGTCTGGAACTTGTTATTTCAAGCACAAAAACAGCTCAACAAAAATCGATAAAAATACAGAATTAATCTGTTTTAAATAAGGGAGTCACTAAGTTATGAAATTCCGAATTACTTGCTATTTGCTAATCTGGATTGGTGTTCTTCTTTTTAGTATACCTTTTCTGAAAAATGAATACCTAACTTACCAGACGACTAAATATGATGTAACGCAGTATACAAGTCAAGAACTTGCAGCAAATGAAGATAAGGCGAGCACAGAAGCTCCTAAGAGCAATACGCCTGCAGATATACAGCCACCATCCGTAAAAGGCATATCGAAATCAGCGACGCACAACTATTCGGAGGATGTTGTTGGCGGAATTAGCATACCGGAGCTCCATATCCAGCTACCGATATTACAAAAAATGACAAACGAAAATTTATATGTAGGTGCAGCTCCGGTGGTTAGTGACCGGAAAATGGGAGAGGGTAACTATGTTTTAGCCGCCCATCATATTCACCGAGAGAATGCTTTCTTTGGTCCTCTTATGAATGCAAAAAAGGGAGAAAAGGTTTATCTCCAAGACGACACATTTCAATACAGCTACCAAATTTCAAACGTAAAAGTAGTTCCAGAAACGAATACAAATGTGTTGAAACAAACGGAAAAGCCTACACTTACGCTTATTACTTGTGACAAACCAACAGCAACAACAAATCGCCTCATTGTAACGGCAGACTTAGTACAGAAACTCTCATTAACTCAAGTAAGTAAGAGCGAAATGGTTTTTCAAACGAAAACAATGCCAACCTTTAACTTTTGGACAATCATTATCGGAATAAGTGTTATTTTTATAGTTGGCCTCATAATTGTGATTATGTGGAGAAAGCCTAAAAAGAATAAATAACCTAGGCCTCAATTAGTTTAGAATAAAATGAAAAGGAGTCTCGCGTATTGGAGGCTCCTTTTTGCTTGCCGAAAAATGGGTGAAAACAAAATTATCATCGCAAACCTATTGTGAGAGATTTAAAAATTGTTTCACGTGAAACATTATGGTAGATTTAATTGCCATGAAATGCCAAAGCGGTCTGATACCCATGCGAATTTTTGGCTAAATCCGTAGTTATCTAGAGGCATTAAAACTTTGCCATCTGCGGAAAGTAGGGCAAGATAGGATTCGAGTTCTTCTAAATCCTCACAGTTAATGAAAAAAGAAGTAGATGGGGTGAAATCAAAATCGTGTTTAACGCTGCTATCGCTTATGAAAATTTCTAAATTATGGATTTTGATTTTCCCAAGCATGATGCCATCAGCTTCATTTGGATGTTTATTTATGAAGAGTATCTCCGCATCACGAAAAGTTTCTAAATAGAGCTGTATCGCCTGTTCAGCCGCTTTATTTTGGAACATTAGAAAAGAATTGATTTCTTTCAACTGAATTCCTCCTTCTAAAAACGTCTTTTTTTGCATTATAACATGGCTAATAATGTGTGAAAAGTCGCTAGAAAAAGTGTATGATTGAAAAGGAATAGGGAGGTTGAATTGGATGAGCCCTAGAGGGAAGTTTTATATGTATGCGGTTGTGAATGCAGCGCCATTTTTGCCATATCTACTATTTATTTTAGTCGGAAATGAGTACGAAGGCTGGCTAAACGGCTATGCCGCACTTATTATTTTTTACGTGTTTAATTACACAGGAACATTTTTATTTAACGCATTCGGTAGAAGAATGAACGCCAAACAGCATTTATTGCTACTTTTATGCATGGGCATATTCGGTTCGCTAATTGCCACGCTTGCCCCGTTTGCAACATTTTGGATTGAAATCGGTGCCATTTTTATCGGGATTTCAAGCAGTATGATTCTGCCACTTTACATTACTTTGCAATATCACGAGCGATTTTTTTATGGGAGAAAAATGAGCAATAAAAATTACTTAGCTGCGCTTTCTGTTCTCCTTGTCGCAATTTGTGCCGCAATCTTCCTCGTGAAGTTTACTTTTCCATGGGTGGCGTTCTTATTTTATGCGCTACTTTTAGTTGTGACTTTCTATTTTGTTTACAAATTGCCAAATTATGAAGTGGGGAGAATTGAAAAAACCGGCTTTTTAATGCGCCCATTTATTATTTTTCTTGTGTTTTCAGCCATCATTTTCGTTATAAAAGGTGTCCGAACAACTGATTTGGCAAGCCTAGTAACCCTTGCAGTTCTAGCCTGCCTAGTAGGGATTATCATCTTAACCGTGACGCTTATTCGCTTCCGTCCTGTTTTAAAACTATCCGTGCTAGTTCACTATTTTTCACTTGGTCAAGGAATGGCCGTTAGTTTTGCCCTCTTATATGGGACGTTTTACTCTTTAGCAGAGCAAAATTTCAATTACATGATGTTTAGAATTTATTTAGTGTATTTTTTCGGCATTATATTTTCACTGCTATTTGAACCGTTGTTTAAGAAATTTTGGAAAAAGCGCCCGATTTTGGAGCTATACGCGATAGGAATAGCTATTGGGGTAGTCTGTATGGTTTTCCCATGGACGATTTCAATTGGCGTTTTCATTATAGGCATGTTTTCTTCAATGACGGGCCGGTTTTTAAATCGGCAGGCGTATAGTCATTCGTCGGACGCGATGAAAGACGCGAGTTTGTTGCTCCGAAGTCGTTGGAATAAATTAGGCAGTATTGCACATCAAATTACATTGGTGTTCTTGCTTTTCCTAGGGAGCCTTTTTTCTGAAAAGTTGACGATCACAAATGTTGTCTACGCGCTCGGCGGTAAAGGAAATTTTGAGCATGCTTTTCTCCCAGATTTGCTTTTTGCTGCTGGTGTAATTGCACTTGCGATTATGAGTTACTGGTTTATCGGGATAAAAAAATATGTAAAAAGTGTTAAAAAGTAAACACCTAAGCTCGTTTGCTTGACGCATAATGGACTTTGGCATAATCTGAACGAGAGGTGAGGGAAATGGCGATTATACATGCGAAAGAAGAGGAACTTGACGAATTAATTTCCAATCATCCGAGAATATTATTGAATTTTTGGGCGGAATGGTGCGCACCGTGCCGATGTTTTTGGCCAACGCTAGACCGATTTTCTGAGATGGAAGGCGAATTTATTCAAGTTGTGAAGGTAAATATAGATAAAGAAAGACCACTTGCGGAGCGTTTTCAAGTGAAAGGGATTCCGAATTCCATCGTAATTGTGGATGGTGAAATAAAAGGGAGTATTGCGGGAATTGTAAGTTGCGAGGAGCTTCGTAGTCGCGTAAAAAGTTTCATTTAAAAAGCCACATGTCATTCAGCGACATGTGGCTTCTTTTTTTATTTAAACGTACGGAAACGTTTTTCGTCATCGATAAATTCTTTTTCACCTGGTTCAGCGACAATGTTACCAAATGGCATTTGTGCGCGTAAGTTCCAGTTTGCTGGAAGGTCGAACTCAGCTTGTACAGCATCATCAATTAGGGGGTTGTAATGTTGCAAGGACGCGCCAATTCCAGCGTTTGCAAGTGCCACCCATACAGAATGTTGCGCGATACCAGTTGATTGTTCAGACCAGATTGGGAAGTTGTCTGCGTATAAAGCGAAGTTTTCTTGTAAGCCTTCGATAACTTCTGTATCTTCAAAGAATAAAACGGTGCCGTAGCCAGCACGGAATGAAGCGATTTTTTCTTCAGTGGACGCAAAGCTTTCAGCAGGAACGATGCCGCGAAGCGTTTCCTCCGTCATATTCCAAAGCTTGTCATGGCTTTCTCCAAAAAGAATAACGGCACGAGAACTTTGGGAATTAAAAGAAGATGGGCTTAATTTAACGGCTTCCTTGATGATGTCCTCGATTTCGTTTTGTGATAAAGAGACGTTTTTGTCTAAAGCATAGATGGAACGGCGAACTTTAATTGAATCTAAAAATGTATTTGTCATTGATTAAAACTCCTTTTTAAATGTTATCTACTTACATAAGTATAGCAACTATATTTTTAATTTCAACTATAAAATTTCGAGAAAAGTTCATGTAAACGCTATCTATGTTGCGGTTCTAAATGAAAAAAATTTAAAAGTAAGAATAAAAAACTTGCAAAAAAGAACATTTGTTCGTATGATGGGATTAGGAAGAGGTGATGATAATGGTTTATGCTTTGCCGCTAAAAGAAATTGAATTTGATACCAGTCTAGCGTCTTTAAAAGTGCGTCCAGTGCGCGATGTTGTGGAACAAGAAAGTTTTCTTATTACACTTCAAGATGCCATAAAACGAGAATGGCTGGTGCGGTTGCAATATTTTGAGGAGGCCGACGTAGCCCATTTAAACTTGGCTCCATTTGAAGATCCGGAAGCTTTTCACGGGTTAGGCTGGGTACGCACGTTAGAGCTTGTGCCTCTCGAATTAGATGAAGTAACGCAGGAGATTTTACTGCAAGATGTACTTGGAATTATCTATGCCGTTCAATTTAGCGATATAGTGAATATTGAATTAATGTAGGGAAATAGCAAGCGACTATCATGGTCGTTTGCTATTTTTTTGTTTAAATTCAAAAGAGCTTCTGCTATAATATACAAAAGTATAAAAAGACAGTTTTTTTAAGCAATTTAAAAAATTGTGGCTAACTTCACAATTTCGAAAGTAGGTGTCTTGTCGAAAAAAACAAAAAAGGCTCATGTCTCACCGGTTGGCGCAAATGATTGGTAACCTTTTGAGAAGAAATACTGGTGATTCGTTTTTTAGTAAAATGACTGTGAACAGGAGCGATGATGAGTGGAGCGTGTCTATAATTTTTCAGCGGGACCGGCAACTTTGCCAGTTCCAGTACTAAAGCAAGTCCAAGAAGAACTATTATCGTATAAAGGATCAGGGATGTCAGTCATGGAGCTAAGCCATAGGTCTGCACTTTTTCAAGAAATTATTGATTCGGCCGAGCAGCTGCTTCGCGAGTTAATGGATATTCCAGATAATTACAAAGTGCTTTTTTTACAGGGCGGTGCAAGTTTACAATTTGCGATGGTGCCTTTAAATTTAGCGCAAGGCAAAAAAATAGAATTTGTGAATACAGGAAGTTGGTCGAAAAAGGCAATTTCAGAGGCTAAAAAGCTGCCGAATGTTACGACTTCCGTCATTGCGTCATCTGAAGATAGAAATTTCAGCTATATTCCAAATATCCCTGCACCGTCTGAAGATGCAGCTTATTTGCATATTACAGCAAACAATACGATTGAAGGAACAGCGATATTTAACGTGCCTAAGACGGGTGATGTGCCGTTAGTTGCGGATATGTCATCGAATATTTTAGCGAGCCACTACGATGTGCGTGATTTTGGACTTATTTATGCGGGTGCGCAAAAAAATATCGGCCCAGCTGGACTTACGATTGTCATTGTTCGCGAGGATTTAATTGGGGGGGCGGAGAACTTGTCTTCTATGCTTGATTATCAGGTGATGGCAGATGATGGGTCGATGCACAATACGCCGCCTACGTTTGCGATATATGTGGCGAAACTAGTATTCGAATGGATTAAGGCGCAAGGCGGTGTGAGCGGCATGGAGGCTTTGAATCGCCGAAAAGCAGGTCTGCTTTATTCGTATATCGATGAATCGAATCTATTTAGCTCACCTGTTGAGCCGTCTGTTCGTTCGCTGACAAATATTCCTTTTACGACCAGTGACGCAGAACTAGATCAAGCGTTTATAAAAGAGGCTCTAAAAAAAGGTTTTGTGAATTTAAAAGGGCATCGTTCGGTTGGCGGAATGCGGGCGAGCGTGTACAATGCGTTTCCAATTGAAGGCGTTGAGGCGCTTGTTGCTTTTATGAAGGATTTTGCACGTAGCCATGAAGGGGGAAAGGTTCATGTTTAATATTGAAACGTTAAATGCGATTGCCGATGAGGGGTTAAGAACTTTTGATTTGGAAAAATATGTGCTTGATGCGAATGCGTCCCCTGATGGTATTTTACTTAGAAGTTATGGTCTGCACGATTATGATTTCCCGGAATCATTAAAGGCGATTGCGCGCGCTGGTGCGGGTGTGAATAATATTCCGCTTGAAGTCTGCTCGGAGCGCGGTATTGTCGTATTTAATACGCCTGGAGCCAATGCAAATGCGGTGAAGGAGTTAGTGCTTGCGAGTTTATTTATGGCGGCTCGGCCGATTATCGAGGGCAACATTTGGGTGCAAGGAATCGATGACGAGGATGTTGAAACGAAAGTAGAAGCGGGCAAAAAGGCTTTTTCTGGAACGGAGCTTTATGGGAAAAAATTAGGTATTATTGGACTTGGCGCGATTGGTGCACTGGTTGCCAATGATGCGGTGGCGCTCGGTATGGATGTCGTTGGCTTTGACCCGTATGTTTCGGTGGACACGGCATGGAAGATTTCAAAAGACGTCAAACGTGCCATCACACTTGAAGAAGTTTTAGCGACATGCGACTATATTACGGTTCATGTTCCGCTGCGCGACAATACGCGCGAAATGTTCAATGCGGAAACCTTGCTTTTATTAAAGCAAAACGCCGTGTTGCTTAACTTCTCCCGCGGGGAACTTGTGAATCAAGACGCAATTTGTGAGGCGCTAGAAGCCAATCAATTGCGCATGTATATTACTGACTTTGCAACCAAGCAGCTGCTTCAAACGGAAAAAGTTCGCGTCCTACCTCACCTTGGTGCTTCAACGGAAGAAGCGGAAACCAATTGTGCGCTGATGGCGTCCCGCGAATTACAATATTTCTTAGAAACAGGTAGCATCAAAAATTCGGTGAACTATCCAGCGGTTGATATGCCCTATAACGGGCATCCGCGAATTGGTGTGTGCCACCGCAATATCCCGAACATGGTTGGACAAGTGACGACGATTGTCGCGAATCATGCGATGAACATTATGGATTTAACGAACCGTAGCCGCGGCGATTATGCATATACGCTAGTCGATATGGACCGAAATGATTCCAATAGTTTAGAAGCAATCAAGCTTGAATTAGAAGCTGTTGGTGGCATTTTGCGTGTGCGAATTATCGAGCCTTTAGGCGTTACGGTATAAATTATTTCCCGGGAAATAATGGAGCCTTGAGAAATTTCTTGAGGCTCTTCAAATTTAG
This sequence comes from Listeria goaensis, assembly GCF_900186125.1. Classification (GTDB taxonomy): domain Bacteria; phylum Bacillota; class Bacilli; order Lactobacillales; family Listeriaceae; genus Listeria; species Listeria goaensis. The sequence continues at coordinate 111,154 of NZ_FYBQ01000007.1, forward strand.
GAGGAAAACTAATGGTGAATGTACGACCGTTTCAGGCAGTAAGACCGAATGAAAATGTAGCGAATAAAATGGCGTCCTTGCCATACGATGTTTTAAGTAGTGCAGAAGCAAGGGTGCTAGGCGATGCGAATGAATATTCATTTTTACATATTGATAAAGCGGAAATTGATCTTGAGAAATCATTATCGCCGTATGATGACATGGTTTACTTAAAAGCGAAAGAAAATTTACGGGCGTTTTTACAAAAAGAATGGTTGAAAAAAGATGTTCGTGCGGGTTTTTACATTTATGAACTGGAGATGAATGGGCGCACGCAGACGGGGATTGCAGCAACGACGGCGATTGACGACTATATTTCTGGGAAGATTAAAAAGCATGAGTTCACGCGGGAGGAAAAGGAGCTCGACCGGATTCGTCATGTTGACACTTGTGATGCGAATACGAGTCCGATTTTTTTGACGTACCGTGGAAAAGCAGAAATCAATGCTGTGATTCAGCAATTTAAGGCTGAAAACGACCCTATTTATGATTTTACAAGCTTTCACGATGTGGCACACAAGGTTTGGCATATTGACGATGCGGACATTGTCGCAAGCATTTCGGCGGCATTCGCGTCCATTCCGGCGCTTTACATTGCGGACGGCCACCATCGCACGGAATCGGCTGTTAAGGTAGGATTAAAACGGAGGGAGGCGCACCCGAATGAAGGGCCAGACGCGGAATTCAATTTCTTTTTAGCTGTCTTATTCCCGGCTGAAGAACTCGAAATCCTCGACTACAATCGCGTTTTAAATGTACCTATCCCGACCGATTTCTTCGACCAACTAAAAGCGCGTTTTGACATCACAGAAAAACAATCTGCGCCGTTTAAACCAAGCGCGCCAAAACAAATTGGACTTTACACAGGCGGCAATTGGTACGGCTTAACCGCCAAAAAAAGTCGCATACCGAATGATGTCATCGGCAGCCTTGATGTTTCGATTCTCCAAAATGAAGTGCTCACACCGATTTTCGACATCCGCGATATTAGACGTGACGACCGCATCGATTTTGTTGGCGGCATTCGCGGCCTTTCCGAACTAGAAAAACGCGTAGATAGTGGCGAATTTTCTATTGCCTTCGCCATGTACCCGCCAACAATGAATGACCTACTAAGCGTGGCAGACGCCAATGAAATTATGCCACCAAAATCCACATGGTTTGAACCTAAACTATTAAGCGGTCTTTTTGTCCACGAACTAGAAAGTAAATTAGACTGATGATAATCTTCATCAGTCTAATTTTAAAAAAACGGTTGTTATTCACATGTGGATAAGTTAAAATAGTAGATATTAAATTTTATAACTTGTGAATAGCAAGCTTTGGTGAAAGCAGAGCGAACTGTTGAGTGCAAATGAAAATTTATTCAAACTAAATTTATCCGTTTTGTTGCGGAGAAAGGTGGGGTAGAATGGATTTTGATACTATTGCTGCGATCTCAACACCGCCAGGCGAGGGTGCCATTGCAATTATTCGATTAAGCGGTGATGAGGCGATTCCAGTAGCGGATCGTATTTTTTATGCCAAAAAACGGCTTAGTGACGCAGAAAGTCATACCATTCATTATGGTCATATAAAAGAAGAAGGCGAAACAATTGAAGAGGTGATGGTCTCGGTTATGCGTGCGCCACGGACGTTTACACGTGAAGATGTTGTGGAGATCAATTGCCATGGTGGCATCGTATCGGTGAATCAGGTGTTGCAGCTCCTACTAAGAAGTGGCGCTCGCCTAGCTGAACCAGGAGAGTTCACAAAACGCGCCTTTTTAAACGGAAGAATTGATTTATCACAAGCGGAAGCCGTGATGGACTTAATTCGAGCGAAAACGGACAGAGCGATGGGCATTGCGCTCAAGCAAATGGACGGCAATTTGTCGCGCTTAATACGGAGCCTTAGACAGGAAATTTTAGACGCGCTAGCGCAAGTCGAGGTGAACATCGACTACCCAGAATACGACGACGTGGAAGAAATGACCGTGAAAATGCTACTCGAGAAAACGCACCTCGTGAAAGCGTCGGTGAACCAGTTGCTTCAAACCGCAAGTCAGGGGAAAATTCTACGAGAAGGTCTTGCGACGGCCATTATCGGCCGACCAAATGTGGGGAAATCATCGCTTTTGAATCAGCTCATTCAGGAAGATAAAGCGATTGTCACGGACATCGCAGGAACGACGCGTGACATCATTGAAGAGTACGTGAATGTGCGCGGCGTGCCGCTTCGCTTGATTGATACGGCGGGCATTCGCGAAACCGAGGATATTGTAGAAAAAATCGGGGTAGAACGATCACGAAAAGCTCTCGCAGAAGCCGATTTTCTGTTGCTCGTTTTGAACCAAAATGAACCGCTAACGAAAGAGGACGAGGCGCTTTTTGAAGCCGCACGCGGAACCCGTTTTGTTGTCGTGTTAAACAAAACCGATTTAGAACGCAAAATAGATATCGCTAGCGTCACGCGTTTAGCAGGCGGGCAACCAGTCGTAGAAACATCCATGTTAACGGACGGCGGCATTGTGGAGCTTGAGGAAGCAATTAAAACGCTCTTCTTCACTGGCGAAATTGATGCTGGAGATGCGACGTATGTTTCAAACGTGCGCCACATCGCCTTGCTTCATCAGGCGTCAGACGCGCTAGACGCTGTCATTTTAGGTGTTGAAACAGGCATGCCAGTTGATATCGTGCAAATTGATATGACCCGCGCCTGGGACTTGCTAGGCGAAATTACAGGCGACTCGGTACAGGACGAATTATTAGATCAATTATTTAATCAGTTTTGCCTTGGAAAATAAGGAGTGAAATAGATGCAAATTTATGATGCAGGACAATATGATGTTATTGTCGTTGGAGCTGGCCACGCAGGCGTTGAAGCAGGCTTAGCTAGCGGGCGTATGGGCGCAAAAACGCTCATGCTCACAATTAATTTGGATATGGTGGCATTCATGCCGTGTAATCCGTCTGTCGGCGGTCCCGCAAAAGGCGTTGTCGTACGCGAAATCGATGCGCTCGGCGGCGAAATGGGACGTAACACGGATAAAACGTATGTGCAAATGCGCATGCTAAACACCGGAAAAGGCCCAGCAGTGCGCGCGCTCCGTGCACAGTCGGACAAATGGGATTATCAGCACGAAATGAAGCACACCATCGAAAAAGAGCCTAATATTACGCTAAAGCAAGGTCTCGTTGATCGCCTAGTCATCGAAGACGGAGTTTGCAAAGGTGTCATTACAAATGGCGGTGCAAAATACACGGCGGATGCTGTCATTTTAACGACGGGTACTTTTTCGCGCGGTGAAATTATTGTCGGCGAACTAAGATATTCCAGTGGTCCAAACAATCAGCAACCGTCCGTCAAGCTGTCCGAACACTTGGAGGAATTAGGCTTCATTTTAAGACGTTTTAAAACGGGCACCCCTCCGCGTGTCAAATCAAGTTCGATTGATTATTCGCAAGCAGAAATTCAACCGGGAGACGAAAACCCGCGTTCATTTAGCTTTGAAACAACTAGCATGGTGCTTGACCAATTGCCGTGTTGGCTCACTTACACAAATGAAGGCACACATACCATTATTAATGAAAATTTAAGTCGCTCGCCAATGTTTACAGCCACGAAAAAAGGAACGGGCGCGCGTTATTGCCCGTCCATTGAAGACAAAATCGTGCGTTTTAGTGATAAGCCGCGCCATCAAATCTTCCTTGAACCGGAAGGTCGCAACACTGAAGAAGTTTATGTCCAAGGGCTTTCAACGAGCTTGCCAGAAGACGTTCAAGAAAAAATGCTTCGGACGATTCCGGGGCTTGAAAATGTTGAAATGATGCGTGTGGGCTACGCGATTGAATATGATGCGGTGATGCCTGACCAGCTCTGGCCATCGCTTGAAACGAAACTTATTCCGGGCTTGTTTACAGCCGGACAACTGAACGGCACGAGTGGTTATGAGGAAGCGGCCGGTCAAGGCCTGATGGCGGGAATTAACGCTTGCCGCAAGGTGCAAGGCAAGGACGCAATTATTCTAGGCCGCGACGAGGCGTATATTGGTGTTTTAATTGATGATTTGGTTACAAAGGGGACGGAGGAACCGTACCGTCTATTGACCTCTCGCGCAGAATACCGTTTACTGCTACGCCATGATAATGCGGATTTGCGCTTAACGGAAATTGGACATGAAATTGGTTTGATTTCGGATGCTCGCTACGCTCGCTTCCTAGAAAAGAAAGCCGAAATTGAAGCAGAAATCAAACGCCTCCAAAAGACGCGAATTAAGCCGACTGAGGAAGTCCAAGCGATGCTACGCAGTTTAGGTAGCGCCGAACTTAAAGATGGTATTTTAGCCGCAGATTTCTTGCGCCGTCCAGAATTGACATACGAAAAAATCATCCAAATTGTTCCACGTGAAACAATTGCTTCACCGGATGTTGCAGAACAAGTGGAAATTCAAATCAAATATGAAGGCTACATCGAAAAGTCCTATCAGCAAGTTGAAAAAATGAAGCGCATGGAAGACAAGAAAATCCCTGAAAATATTGATTATGACGCGATTTTCGGACTTGCGACAGAAGCGGTTGAAAAGCTCAAAAAAATTCGACCACTTTCCATCGCACAAGCTAGCCGAATTAGCGGCGTCAACCCAGCAGATATTTCCATTTTGCTCGTTTATATTGAACAAGGAAAAATTGCGAAAGTGAAATAAGCTTAAGAAGCATTTAAACAGGTTTTAGCTTGGCTGATTCCGATTTAAATGCTTTTTTTGTTGGTATAGTCTAACAAGAATGCCCGAGTTATGATAAAATAAAATGGAAAATGATTGGAAAAGGGGAAGAAAATGAATCCAGAACAATTTAAGGCTGCTCTTGCTGAAAAAGGCATTCTTTTAAATGAAGATCAAATGAATCAATTTGATTGTTACTATAAAACGCTGGTCGAATGGAATGAAAAGATGAATTTAACAGCAATCACTGAAAAACAAGACGTGTATTTGAAACATTTCTATGATTCGATTTCGGCTGCTTTTTTTGTAGATTTTACAAATGTTAAATCTGTCTGTGATGTTGGGGCGGGCGCTGGTTTTCCAAGCATTCCACTTAAAATTTGCTTCCCACACCTTGAAGTTAGCATTGTCGATTCCCTCGCGAAACGAATTACATTTTTGAATCATTTGGCGGAACAAATGCAACTTGGAAATGTGAATTTCTATCATGACCGTGCGGAAACATTCGGCCAAAACAAGGCACACCGGGCGCAGTTTGACCTCGTAACAGCTCGTGCCGTTGCGCGAATGAGTGTGTTGTCGGAGCTATGCTTACCGCTTGTGAAAAAAGGCGGAGTTTTCCTTGCGATGAAGGCACAGCAGGCGGAGCAGGAGCTCGAAGTGGCTGCAAAGGCAATTTCTCTTTTTGGGGGAAAAGTGACGAATCATTTTGCGTTTGAACTTCCAGTTGAGCGAAGCGAACGAAATATATATGTCATTGAAAAAACAAAGGAAACACCGAATAAGTATCCGCGTAAGGCGGGAACGCCGAATAAACAACCGATTGAGTAATGTTTTTCATTCTGCTAAAATAGAGGTAGGACTTAAAATGAGCGAACGAAGCTTGGAAAGGACGAAACTGCATGGCTTTTTCACTATTTGGAAAAAAGGATAAAAATGAGAATAACGAAGCCGAAGAAATGAGTTTGCAAAAACATGTTGAAGAGCTGTCAATTGATTCCATTATACCTAACCAATTTCAACCGCGAACGGTTTTTAATCAAGATAAAATTGAAGAATTGGCTGAAACCATCCAAATTCACGGTTTAATTCAGCCCATCGTAGTGCGCGAAATAAAAGATGGCGGCTATGAAATTATTGCTGGAGAAAGAAGGTATCGTGCGGCGCGCCATTTAAATTTAGAAAAAATCCCTGCGATTATTCAGAATTTTAATGATGATGATACGGCTGCGATTGCATTAATTGAAAATTTGCAGCGCGAACAGTTGACGCCAATTGAGGAAGCGAAAGCGTATGATGCGCTTCTTGATATGCAAAGTGTGACGCAAGGCGATTTAGCCAAACAAGTTGGGAAGAGCCAATCGGCTATTGCGAATAAACTACGGCTTTTGAAGTTGCCTAAAGAGGTTCAGGACGCGGTTTTGGTGAAAGATATTTCTGAGAGGCATGCGCGTGCGCTTCTCGCTCTTGAAACAGAGGCGCAGCAAACATTGGTTTTAAACGAAATTATCAAGCAAAATTTTAATGTGAAACAAACCGACCAACTTATTCAAGAAATTTTAACAAAAAAAGAAGAAGCTCCTAAGCCTAAAAAGCCACAAATTCGGGCTGTCAGTAAGGATGTTCGCATTGCGCTTAACACGATTAAAGAATCTGTTCAGCTGGTTCAAAAAAGTGGGTTAGACTTAGAAGTTAAAGAGCAGGAATCCGAGGAATTTTTTGAGATTACGATTCAGATTCCAAAAAATAAATCATAGGGAGGAATCTGTTATGAAAATCGTGAAAATTATTTGGCATATTATCGGAATTAGTTGCGCGGCAATGATTTTACCATCATTCGTATCTTCTATTACAACGGCTATCTTGAGCTTGCAACCGCAACGCATGGTTATTTTCTTTATGTACCCGATGATGACGAGTCGTGCGGCGTCTGAAGTGAGCACGGCAAGAGCATTTTTAAATATGGGATTAGGTTATTTAATGTACATTGTTGCTTTCGTATATATTATCCTACTCGTACGTGATATTTATGGCTGGTATAAAAAAGCGAAAAAGTACGATGCAGCAAACAACTAGAGGCAATCTTGCAAGGGATTGTTTTTCTTTTTTTAGGGTATAGAAAAAGGAAAATGTAAAAAACAGATAAGAGATAAAGGAGGGAGCGGGTTAACCGCGCAGGTGTATGGCTAAAATTGTTTTTGTAAAAGACGAACAAGGTGAATTTCAAGCGTATGACTTTGTACGCAACTTAATTCTTGAAGAACCTTTGATGGCAACGTTACTTCTTCAAGGGCTGTTACAATTGGAACAAGCGGAAACAAGAAAAATGAGTACTGGCAAGCAAATTTTACCAGATATTCATCTTACGATAGGGAAGAGCCAAGCGTATTCCCTGCAAAGCACGCGTATTGAAACGTCCATCGACCAACCTATTCAAGAAATGAAAATTCATTTTAAAGATAAAAACTGCCGCCTTATTTATTTTACTGCCTTCTCAGAATCTGAAACATACTACTGTTTTGCTAAAGGATATTTCAAAGATAAGAACCCATTTACAGATAACATGGGAGCTTATCGTGAGGAAGCAAAACGAATTTTCCTAAGTCGTGTAAAGGCCGAGCTAAGCATTGGTATGAGCGACTATGATTTTAACACTTTAAAAGAACTTGCGTATGAAAACGAAGGTATCGTTCACTATTTAGATAGTTTTTCTGCGAGACTAGGTCAATTTGTTTTTGCCAAGCGAATTGCTAAGAAGTGGTCTCAACTTGATATGGCGCTAAAATCAGACTTATCGCCAACAATTATCGAGCGTATTGAAGCAGGAGATCCAGATTTGACTTTGCGTATGTATCAAAAGGCTTGGCAGGCACTGGAAGTTAAGGCAACATTTAATTTAAATGAAATCTCAGCGAAATAATATGCTATAAATCCTTTAAGGGCGCCCTTTGTGGCGTCTTTTTATGTGTTGTAAAACAATGGAATTCAGTTAAAATGTTTCACGTGAAACATTTTTTTGAAGAAATATAAGACGAAATCAAAAAGTTTTGGTAAAATAGAAAAGAAGATATATATTTCAGCAAGTAGATAAGGGTTGGTGAGAAAAAAGTGACCAAAGTTATTGCATTAGCAAATCAAAAGGGTGGTGTAGGAAAGACTACATCTTCAGTTAATTTGAGTTCAAGCCTGGCTTTCTTAGGAAAGAAGGTTTTGCTTGTGGACATTGATCCACAAGGGAATGCTTCGAGTGGAGTGGGCATTAATAAAGGCGAGATTACAAATTGTGTTTATAATGTTCTCGTTGATGATGTTCCAATTCAAGAAGTTAGACAGAAGACAGAATTAGATAATCTGGATGTCGTTCCGGCTACTATTCAGCTTGCTGGGGCAGAAGTGGAATTGGTACCAGCTATCTCTAGAGAAATCCGGCTTAAAAAAGCAATTGATACGCTGAAAGAAGAGTACGATTACATTATAATTGATTGTCCACCATCATTAGGACTATTAACTTTAAATGCGCTCACTGCATCAGATTCTGTGCTTATTCCAGTTCAATGCGAATATTATGCGCTAGAAGGGCTTAGCCAGTTGTTAAATACAATCCGAATTGTACAGAAGCATTTAAATGCAGATTTGCAAATTGAGGGAGTACTTCTAACCATGCTAGATGCGCGAACGAATTTAGGTCTTCAAGTCATTGAAGAAGTTAAAAAATATTTCCAAAATAAAGTGTTTGATATAATCATTCCGAGAAATATTCGACTTAGTGAAGCGCCTAGCCACGGGAAACCGATTCTTCTATACGACGCAAAATCAAAAGGGGCAGAAGTTTATTTAGAACTAGCGAAGGAAGTGATTTCGCATGGCTAAAGGCCTTGGTAAAGGTATAAATGCACTTTTTAATACAGTGGATACGAATGAAGAAGCAGTTGTTTTTGTTGCAACTCAGAAAATCGAAGCAAATCCATTTCAGCCAAGAAAGAATTTTGATAAGAAGGCCATCAATGAATTGCGGGATTCAATTAAGACGCACGGTGTTTTACAGCCCATTATTTTACGCCAAATTGATGACAAGTATCAAATTGTAGTAGGTGAACGACGTTTCAGAGCTTCCAAAGCGGCGAATTTAGAAGAAATACCAGCTGTTGTACGCCAACTTAGCGATGTTGAATTAATGGAGCTTTCCGTTATAGAAAACTTACAACGTGAAGACTTGTCTCCGCTAGAAGAGGCCGAATCATACGCATTTTTAATGGAGAATTTAAAATTAACACAAGCCAGATTAGCGGAACGTGTTGGGAAAAGTCGTCCGTATATTGCTAATTTTATCAGGTTGTTAACTTTACCAGATGAAGTTCAAGATATGCTGCGAGATGGCTCGTTATCAGTTGGACATAGTCGGGCGTTGCTAGGTTTAAAAGCAAAGAAAAACATTTTACCGCTTGCGAAAAAAACGGTGAAAGATGGCTTGACTGTTAGACAGTTAGAGAAACTAGTTACGGAAACAAATGAGAATGTTTCACGTGAAACATTAAAGCCTAAGAAGATACCAGCTTATATTCGCGAAAGTGAAGATCGATTGCGGAGTAAATTTGGAACAGCAGTTAATATTAAACGCCGAGATAAAAAAGGAAAGATTGAAATCGAATTTTTGTCGGACGACGATTTGAACAGGATTTTAGATATTTTAGATATCGATTTGGATTAAAGGAGTTCTTGGAAGGGTGAGTGAGTTTGGATAAATTAGATTTTGGTTTAAACGATATTGTTGAAATGAAAAAACCTCACCCTTGTGGGGAAAATAAATTTCAAATTATTCGGATGGGAATGGATATTCGGATAAAGTGTGTTGGTTGTGGGCATAGCGTGATGCTGCCAAGACGAGAGTTTGAGCGTAAAGTGAAGAAAATAGTTACAAAATTTGAAGAATCTGGATCTTAGAATCTAGATTCTTTTTTTAAGTTGAAATAGTTGAATAATTAAATGGCCTACCTTACACTATAATTAGTATCATTTAATAATTATTTTAAACAGATGGAGGGGTAAACATGAATGATAAAAAAGATTTGACAACAAATCAAGGTGTTCCGATTGGTGATAATCAAAACTCGATGACTGCGGGACTCAAAGGACCTACTTTGCTAGAGGATTATGTATTAATTGAAAAACTAGCCCATTTTGATAGAGAACGTGTTCCAGAGCGTGTTGTGCATGCGAGAGGAGCAGGCGCACACGGGAAATTTGTTGTTAAGAATAGTATGAAAAAATATACTATGGCGCACTTTCTTCAAGAAGAAGGACAGGAGACCGAAGTGTTTGCTCGTTTTTCAACAGTTATTCACGGATTGCATTCTCCTGAAACGCTTCGAGACCCGCGCGGATTTTCAGTTAAGTTTTATACAGAAGAAGGGAACTATGATTTTGTAGGTAATAATTTACCAGTTTTCTTTATTCGTGATGCTATTAAATTTCCAGATGTAATCCACTCGCTTAAGCCAGATCCGCGAACAAATATTCAAGACCCAAACCGTTATTGGGACTTCATCAGTTTGACGCCAGAAGCGATTACGATGATTACATACTTATTCAGTGACGAAGGAACACCTGCTTCTTATAGGGAAATTAGGGGTTCAAGTGTACACGCGTTTAAATGGATAAACGAAGAAGGAAAAACGGTATACGTAAAATTGCGTTGGCAACCAAAAGCGGGGATTGTCAATCTATCAACCGAACAAGCCTCTCAAATTCAGGCGAAAGAATTCAACCATGCGTCACGTGACCTATATGAAGCCATTGAAGCAGGTAATTATCCGGAGTGGGATTTATATGTGCAAGTATTAGATCCAGCTGACCTTGATAAATTTGATTTCAATCCACTAGATGCTACGAAAGACTGGTTTGAAGATGTTTTCCCATATGAATTAGTCGGAACGCTCCAATTAAATCGTAACCCTGAAAATATTTTCGCGGAAACGGAATCGGTTGGATTTAATCCGGGAGTGCTTGTAAGAGGTATGCTACCGTCGGAGGATCGCTTATTGCAAGGTCGTTTATTTTCGTATTCAGATACGCAGCGGCACCGTGTGGGACCAAATTATTTGCAATTGCCGATAAATAGCCCGAAAACACCTGTGCAAAATAATCAACGTGATGGGGCAATGCCATTTAAACAACAGACGAGTGGTATTAATTTTGAACCAAATAGTTATGAGACGGAGCCAAAAGAAAATCCAACTTATATTGAGCCAGAGCAAGAAATACGAGGTCATGTTGCTGGCCGCCTTGAAGCGGAGAAGAAAAATAATTTTGGACATGCGAAAGAAGTGTGGCATCGTTATACGGAAGCGGAGCGTGACGCGCTTGTTAAAAATATTGTTGATGACTGGGAAACTGTCCGTGAAGATATTAAAGTGCGCAACTTGCGCAACTTCTATCAAGCTGAACCCGAGTTTGCAGCTCGAGTTGCAGCCGGAACAGGTATTGATTTAGAAAAACATATTACAGATTTAAAATGAAAGTAAACTGACGAGCCGGTTTTAACTGGCTTGTTTTTTTATGGGAGGGTGGTATTTTAGGGGAAAAACCTTTATAATGTTACTTAGTGAAAATAAACGAGACTAACTCGTTTTGTATGTTAATAACTAACAAAGGAGCAATTTAAACATGGCATTAACAGCTGGTATTGTGGGGCTTCCCAATGTAGGGAAATCTACACTTTTCAATGCAATTACGAAAGCTGGGGCGGAAGCAGCCAATTATCCTTTCGCAACAATTGATCCAAATGTAGGAATTGTAGAAGTTCCTGATGAACGTTTAAATAAATTAACTGAACTTGTAGAACCTAAAAAGACGGTACCAACTACGTTTGAATTCACCGATATTGCTGGGATTGTAAAAGGAGCAAGTAAAGGTGAGGGGCTTGGTAATAAATTTTTATCTCACATTCGCCAAGTGGACGCAATTTGTCATGTGACACGTTGTTTTGAAGATGAAAATATTACACACGTTGAAGGCCGAGTTGATCCGCTAGACGATATTTCAACAATCAATTTAGAGCTGATTTTAGCAGACCTTGAAACGGTTGATAAGCGAATTGGTCGTGTGGAGAAACTTGCAAAGCAGAAAGACAAGGACGCTGTCGCTGAATTTAACGTGCTTTCTAAGCTAAAAGATGCTTTTGAGAACGATAAACCAGCACGTGCAGTGGAATTTAATGAAGAGGAAGACAAAATCGTCAAGAACCTTTTCCTTTTAACTAAAAAGCCTGTTCTTTATGTTGCGAATGTGAGTGAAGAAGACGTGGCTGACCCGTCTAGCAATCCTTATGTGCAAAAAGTGCAGGAATTCGCGGCTAGCGAAGGCTCAGAAGTTATTGCAGTATGCGCGCGCGCTGAGGAAGAAATTGCGGAACTTGAAGACGAAGATAAGCGTGAATTTTTAGAAGCGCTTGGCATTGAAGAATCTGGCTTGGATAAATTAATTCGTTCTGCATATTCATTACTGGGATTAGCAACGTATTTCACTGCTGGCGTGCAAGAAGTACGTGCATGGACTTTCCGTAAGGGTATGAAGGCGCCGCAATGTGCGGGAATTATCCATACAGACTTTGAGCGCGGCTTTATTCGTGCCGAAGTGGTTGCATATGATGCACTCGTTGAATACGGCTCAGAGCAAGCGGCTAAAGAGGCTGGGAAAGTTCGTCTGGAGGGAAAAGAATACCTTATGCAAGATGGGGACGTTGTCCACTTCCGATTTAACGTATAAAGTGTTTCACGTGAAACAAAAGCTTACTATTTTAGTTAAAACTCGACTGGATTTAGCCGGTCGGGTTTTTCTTTATAGACAATCTTAAACCATATGTAACTTAAATTTAAAACAATAAAAAGACCTCTAAAAGTTAGAGTTTTTAATCTAAACTTTTAGAGGAATAGGCTCTGCTTTAATTACTTGGAGCTGTGTAGTAAAGTGGAGCAGTTTTTCCAGATTTATTTCCAGCTCTATCGACAGTTTGTAGGTTATAAGTATAAGTTTCTCCTGGTGTAAGGTTTTGATCGGTATACGTAAAACCATCAGTAGTTGCGATTCTTATACCATCACGGAACACATTGAAGTAACAACCGACTCCTGAATATTTCCAAGATATGCGGAATTTCAAATCGTTTGTTCCAGGTGTTGTGTAGATTTGAGGATAACCGTGACTATAGGTCACAGATCCATCTTTATAAGTAGCTTCAATCCTATATTTATATGTAGTTCCATGTGCAAGACCCATATCATAGAAGCCAGTTCCAAAAGTGGATCCGATTTTCAGCCCATCTCTATAAATTGTGTAGTGATCAATCTCGGCAGTTGCCGCTTGCCAAGTAAGAAGATAAGTTAAATTATTTTCTGGAACTGCTGCCTCAGCATCTTGTGAAGGTACTACCCAAACAATTGCTGCAACCATTGCTAAAAATAGAAGTGCTGGGAAAAAAGTTTTTTTAATAGTGTTCATGTAAATCCTCCTCTTTTTTTGTGTTGTTTTCTTTTATATATTATCATACGAAAAAATGAAAATCAATAAAATTATATACAAAAATAAAAACGGCATTAAAAAGAGGGGAAAGCCCTAGTCCCAGTCCGTATTCCAACTTTTAGAGTTTTAAGTGAAATGAGAAAGTCTGGTCAAAATAAAAAGCATGCAACCAGTAGGGCCAATTTCAAAATGGCGTGATTACCGGTTTCATGCTTTTTATTTTTAAAATCTAATTATCTCCAAAAGGTTATTTAAAAAGATAATCGATAATTTTATCACCTGTCGCAACACGTTCACCTTTGTAAGGAAACGCATGCATATGAGTAGCAGGATTGAAATTTAGCTCAATAATCGCTGCATTTAAATAGTCAGTTGGATTAGGTGGCACAATAATATCGACACCACAAATCTTTGCATGGGCAACTTTTGCCGCACGAACAGCCAAATCTTTATAGTAAGAATCCATTTCATCAGTGACGTTAATACTATCACCGCCAGTGCTAATATTTGAGTTTTCCCGGAGATAAACCGTTTGATTTAAATTCGGTATATCCTCCCACATCAACTGCTGCTGCGAAAGCATCAAGGTTTCTTCAGGCCCTTGTTGGATTTTTTCGAGCGGCTTTAAATGATCTGTCCCGCGTAGTGGATCCGAATTTTTCTCCTCCACAAGTTCGCGAATCGAGTGAATTCCGTCACCAACAACGTTAGCCGGAATTCGTTTTAGCACCGCCACCACTTCATCACCCATTACAAGAAAACGATATTCATCGCCAGGAATGAATTCTTCAATCATAATCGCAGAGTCATGGCTAAACGCAATTTTGATAGCTTCTTCAAAAGCTTCTTTTGTGAAAAAGTTTTTAAAAATGCTGATGCCTACACCGTAGTTCGTTGATTTAGGCTTAATCACAATTTGTTTTCCTGCGAAATTTGAATAGCTCAAAAGAGCATCCTCTAGCTCAGTATGATTTTCCCCAAACGGAACACGAATGTCATTTTCAGCCAAAATGCGTTTTGTCACCACTTTATTTTCCATTACAAGTACCGTCACATAATTATCCTTAGACGTCTTGGTTGCTTGCTTCACAATTTCGCTTTTATCACCAAGTGACAGACGTAAAAAGTTTTCCGACCGGTCTAAAACGTCGACTTTTAAACCTTTCTTCCAGGCAGATTTCCATAAAATTTGCGTAGAAAGTTCCATGTCTTCCGCGCCGATAAAACGGTATGCTTCGGCATCTGCTTCTTCTAGTGATTCCTTAGCGACATTTAAATGAAAGTTTAAATAGCCGAGCTCTTTAATTTTTGTCGCAATTTGGGCGGAAATCGTTTCTGCAGGGTTAGCCAGACGTTCTTTTTGAAGTGAAATGACGTCTTGCAGCTCCTTATCGTCTGGGACAAGCTCTGAAAGGAACGTCGACATTTTGTTTAATTCTAGCAAACCAGCCTCTAAAAATGGAGTTTCCACATGGTCACAACCCATAATAGGTGGTTGTGCAAGGCCGAAAAGTGCAATTTTCTCCTCATTATCATCAGATATCTGCTGATTATCAGGGCAAAGTCGATTATTTTCAGAAAGCAAACCAGTAATTAAGAACAGATGAATAAAATGCAAAGTTTCCTTGGAAATCCCATTTTTCTCAAGTGGATTTAAATCGATTGCGCGAATTTCAATATATTCAACGCCTTGTTCAGCTAGGCTTTCAAGCGTTTGGTCGGTATGGCTATTTTTTAACCGAATAGGATTGTAAAATTCACGCATACTATTAATTCGACCATTTTCAATGTGGCTAGCAATTGAGGAAATGTAGCCATCAAAAGAATCATAATCAATATGCAAGGAATCTTTGTTTTTATAGCCCGCAGAGCTGTTTCGTAAGGAAATGCCGTCTTTTATAATACTCGCATTATCCGCAGTTTTCACAGCATCAGGAACGGTCGTAAAGCCGTCCATATAGGCAGGGCCGCCGCCCGTTAAGTAAATCAATAACCAGCGATTTTTCATAAAATATTTGGCCACTTTTAAGTAAATCTGATTTTTAAAAGCCTGAAACGTCTCATTTTCCTTGCGAAACGCTTGAAAAAGCTCTTTCAAAAAATCATCAGAAAAAGAGAAATTGTAATGAATGCCAGATAAAAGCTGGATTTTCTTGCCGTACTCCACCGCTAAATGTTCGCGGTAAAGGCGATTTGGATGATCCTTTGTCTGGTATTCGGCAATCGGAATGTCCTCCTCGGCCGGAATAAGGGCAGGGTTGCTGTTTGGCCAAAGCTGCTCATTTTCAGGAAGCGCCAGCGAAACAATATTATGCAAATTTGTAATCGCATTATAAACATCCTCCACAGAATCGCAGACAGGCGTAATCATTTCAACTTGGCTTTCCGAAAAATCGGTTTTAATATATGGATTTTCTTCTTTTGGTCCAAAAATAGAGGGATGCTTGGTTAGCGCTAGATGCCCACTAGGCGTCACGCGTAAGTTTTCCTTTTCCAATCCGAAATGTCCCGAAAAAAGTTGTTTAGCTAAAAGAGGGTTTTTTTTAATAAAAGAAATGTACTGTGAATCTAAGTTAATCATGTTTTCACCTCAGGCGCGTTTATTTTCATACTCAATATTACAACAAAGCGAGTGAATAGTATAACAATTGGTTTGTGAAATACTTTAATAGTTACACTGCTTTCATGTATAATAAATGGGTGAGTATATTTTTGGAAGGAATGGGATATTATGCGCGTAGAAAACATCAAAAAAGTTATTGATAACAACATTGTGTTACAAAATATTTCTTTTGAGTTAAAGCCGGGTGAAATTACAGCGCTTATCGGACGAAATGGTGTCGGAAAAACAACTTTATTCAGCACGATAATAGGGATTTTTTTGCCAGATGAAGGAAAAGTCACAATTGATGGCGAGAATATTTTAAATAAGCCAGCTTTAAAGCGAGAAATCTTCTTTTTAGAAGATAGTATGAATTATTTTAACTCTCATAATGTCAAGACGATTGTAAAACTATACCGCTCAATTTATACGGATTTCGATGAATTTTATTTTCAAGAGCTAATGGAACGTTTTGACATGAAGATGGACACCAAAATCATTTCTTTTTCAAAAGGTAGGAAAGCGTTATTCTTTATGATTTTAGCTTTTTCCTTAAATGTGAAATATTTACTTTTAGATGAGCCGATGGAAGGGCTTGACGTCATGATTAAACGTGACATTTTGAATTTTATTTTAGAGCAGGCGAAGGAGAAACATACAAGCGTTATAGTCGCCTCGCATCGCCTAGACGAGCTTGACGAAATTGCTGACCGTGTTTTACTTCTAAAAGGCGCATCGCTTGAACTGGATTTGTATTTGGAAGAATTTAGGCAGCAGACAATGAAAATTCAAGTCGCTTTTAAAACAAAAGGTGTGCCGGATTTTGTTAAGCAGGAAGCGAAACTGCTTTACCGGAATGGACGAATCTTTACGATTTACGTATCACAAGATAAAGAGGATTTTTTAGAGCGCTTAAAACGAGAACAAGTCCTTCTCTTGGAGGAAATGACCATGACGATGGAGGACATTTTCACCTTTTATTTAGCAGAAGAAAAGATTTCGTACTTAGAGTTATAAGGAGGAAAAAATATGTTTTCAAAAGGATTGTGGTACAAGGAGTGGCAAAGCGCTAGATGGATTTTAGTTCTTCTTGTTATCATGTTTTTTATCGGGATTTTTGGCGGGCTGATGACGGATGCGAATACGTGGGCAGATACGCGCGACTATTATCATTCTGAAAGTTTCCAAAAAGAACAGGAAAGTGACCCCGATTTGCAGCTTTCCAAAGAAGAAATTAAAACGAATTTAACGATTGTTTATTTGAATCCACTATTTCCAGAGTTGGTAAACCCAAAATATGAGGATATAAGTCCTTATTACATATCATTTACAGGATCGATTTTCTTTGACATCATTAAGATTGCTGTCTTTGCTCTTGGATTATTTATCGTTGCCTTTGAGCGGTTCACACGCAAAAATCGCTTTACCGCCATGTTGCCATACAAAAGACGCCACGTTATATCGGTCAAAATGTTGCTAGGCATCAGCGCAATTACAGTCGGTCTCCTCAGTTCTTTAGGGGCGGGAATGCTTTACTTTCAGGCTAAAATACCAGCCGAATATCTTGACTGGGAAAAAACGAAATTGCTTCACGACATTTTAGGAGCCTACCTAAGTTTTATTTTAATTTTCTTAGTAGCCGTCATTATCGGCTTATGTATTGCTTCGCCAGTTGCGAGCGTTTTAATAGGTGTTGGTGCGCTTCTCTTCCCAGTGTTGCTTATCGCCAGCCTAGACAAAATGTATATGATTTTAAATCGCAATAAGGGTGAATTAGATATGTCATCGCTCATTTTACGTGAGGACTATTTGAAAGTCTTCTCGCCGTTTGATATGCAGTTAAAATCAGTCGGCCCGCTTTGGTTTTTCTTTGCACTAATGATTGCATGTGTTATTTTCGCCATTTGGCTATTTAATAACCAAAAATTGGAACGCAATGGCCAATTGTTCGCGTTTGGCTGGGTGAAATGGATTGTGTATTTCTTTTTCGCGCTCAGTTCAGGTTTATTTGTTGCCAATGCTACGGATGGCAATGTAGAAAGTGGTATTTCCTTGTCCCTTTATCTCAGTATTGCAATTGTCGTCCTTTTCATTGCCTTTTTCGCAGCAATATGGATTGTTCGGCGCTATAATGCGTATTTCCAAATGGCAAAATCAAGTTGAAATAATATCGCGTTTTAGAAAAAGTTTAGGTATAATAGAGTTTGTAGGAAAAGAATTCAGCTTGAAAATTAGGAGGAATTAATTTAGTGACTACTGAAACGACAAACATTTCTTTAGCCGAGCAAAAAGAAAAGCTCACAAAAAAGAACTTGCAATATGTACAAGAAGTTGAAAAACATTTACGTCAGACGGGTTACCCAGAAGTACAGCAAGAAAGTATTCTTATTGAAATGACAGAAAAAATCTTGGCGGAACAAAAACAAGGCGTAACGGCCCGCAAATTGTTTGACTTAACACCGACAGAATATGTCACTTCTTTAACGGTTAAAGCAGCACGTGCTGAAGCGGCACCAAATACAAGCAAATGGTGGCTTGGTTTAGACGGAGGCTTACTCGTTCTGGGCGCAATGATGCTTATTTCAGGATTGAGTGCTTATTTCCAAGGACAAACTTTAGGATTAGCTGTTCTCCTTATAACGGGTATTATAGGTGGTTTCGCCATGATTATTTTACGCCGTTATGCAACAGAAATGCGTGCAGGAAGAAAAGGTGGAACACTTCGCTACATATTAATGGCCGTCCTAGTTATCGCACTGTGGATGTTCATTATGACGATTGTTCAAATTACAGTTCCACCAGCAATTAACGTTGCGTTAGATCCAACGGTCATGGTCATTGCCGGAGCTGCCATTCTAGCACTTAGATGGTACATTAAAAGAAAGAAAAACATTCCATCATTATAAAATAAGAAGGAAGCAGGTTGAAATCAACCTGCTTCCTATGATTATTTCCCGGGAAATAATCATGACAAATCGGGGGGAATATGATGTTTTCCTATGAAATTATTAAGCAATTTACGGAAACAGAACAACATCTATACCGTTTTATTATGGAAAATCGGGATAAAGTTATGTTTATGCGAGTGAGAGAACTTTCAGAAGCGACACATGTTTCGCCAGCTTCAATTGTTCGTTTTACACGAAAACTTGGATTTGACGGCTTTTCAGAATTTAAAGTTCAATTAAAACAAGAAGCTAAATCAAATAGTAAGAGGAAAACAGCGGATACAGTTGAGGTTTTGGAAGAGTTTTTTGAGCGGACGTTAAATCGTGACTATGACAAGCAATTGGATGCTGCAGTTAGCATGATTCAGCAAGCAAGCCTGGTTGTGTTTTTCGGGATAGGGACATCAGGGATTCTAGCAGAATATGGCTCCCGTTATTTCTCCAACTTGAAAAAAAGAACCTTTTATATTAAAGACCCCTTTTACCCCAATCCTGGAGAGCAGTTTGAGAATGCTGTTATGATTATTTTATCGGTATCTGGTGAAACAGATCAAGTCATTTTGCAGGCGCAGAACATGCGCGAGTATGGCAGTAAAATTATTAGCATTACGAACACAACAAAGAACACGCTTGCAGGGCTTTCAGATGTAAATATTCCGTACTTTGTGACGCCAGAAATGGTTGACCGGACAAATATTACGACTCAAATTCCTGTGTTGTTTTTGCTAGAATCGATGGCAAAACGTACATATAATCAAGAACATGCCTAAAAAAGAAAGTTCTCCTTCTTGAGAACTTTCTTTTTTGGTGCGCGCGATTTAATTATTCATTTACAACTTCGGGCTTTGTTTTCTCAGCCGATTCGGTTGCTTTAGCGTCCATTGCAGCATCAGACGCGGCTACTTTATTCGAAATAATAACAAATGGTAAATAAATGACAGTTGCGATGGCCAGGCAGAGTAGTCCAACCAGTAGAGCTAGCCAGTTTCCACCTGTTCCGAGGAAAGGAATCAGCGGGCCTGGAGTTGTCCAAGGCACTTGATAAGCAATCGGTGGAATGATTTTCGTTGCTACAAAGAAATACCCAACTAGTGTAGTGACTGCCGGTACGACGATAAAAGGAATAAACATAATCGGGTTTAATACAATTGGTAGCCCGAAAATGACAGGCTCGTTAATATTGAAAAGCCCGGGCGCAATAGAAAGCTTGGCAATATCACGATGATCAGCGCGGCGAGAGGCAATGAAGATGGCGATTAAAAGACCAAGCGTCATTCCAGAGCCGCCGTAGTTAGAAAAAGCATCATTTAAGCCAGCCCAAGTTGCCGGGTATGGTGCGCCCCAAGCCGATCCATGTTCCGAAACGTAAGATAAGTTTGCTAAGTTTGGTTCAGTGAAAATGGTATCACGAATCGCAGCAACTGTATTTGGACCATGAATACCAAGAATCCAAAGCAAGTTCGAAATAAAGCCAAGAATTAAGACGGAGTAAACATTTGTCCCCATATCTTTAAGTGGTGATTGAATGACTTTATACACCAAATCGTGAAGTCCCGCTGGAGCAATCAGCGAAATAAGGTAATTTAAAACAGAGAAGAGAATCATGACAATAATAACCGGTACAAGCACTCTAAACGAGCGTGAAACCGCTGGCGGCACTTGGGGCGGCATTTTAATTGCTAACCGCTCGTTACGTGCTAACCGACTGAAAACTTCCCCAGTAATAAGACCAACAATTAGAGCGACGAAAAGCCCTTGGGCACCTAAGAATTTGATAGTTAAGTAAGCTTGTTCCTCAACCATCGTGTACGGCGTATAGATTATGAAGAATGCCCCAATAGCTGTAAGACCACATAAGAGCTCATCTTGTTTAAAAAAGATTGCCAAGTTTCGTGCCACTAAAAAAACAATCAAAATGGCCATTATGTTGGTGGAGCCCTGTAAAATAGGAGCAAAGACGGCTTGTGCTTCCGCTAAATTGGGAAAAATCTTACCAAGAAATAAAATTTTAGCGATAAATCCGTCTGGAGATAGGACTGCAAAGTTAAGTAAAATAATGATTGAACCAGCCATAATTAAAGGGAAAACTAAAATGAATGCATCACGAATGGCTGCAATGTGGCGTTGTGAATTTAGCTTGTTTGCCACGGGAACTAAAAAGCGCTCCATACCATGCTCAAATTTGGTCATCATACTCATTTAAAAAACCTCCCATTTTAAAAATCATTTAATTTTTAGTGAATTGCAGCAAGCGCCTTCGTTAAGACTGCAGCACCGTTCATTTTACCATAATCAATCATATCAATAACGGTTACAGGTATTCGGCCAGCAGCCATTTCCTTAATCTGCTTCTCCTGATAGCGAACTTGTGGGCCAAGCATGACGATATCGACATCATTTATTTTATTGCTTGCTTCAGAAATCGAGAGCGCTTCAATCGCAACATCCTCCCCAATCTCTTTTGCGTGCGCTTTCATTTTTTCAACTAGCAAACTGGTGGACATTCCTGCTGCACAAACAAGTAAAATTTGTTTCATAGTAAACCTCCTGTTTTTTCTCCGCCCTGCGAAAAGGGCGGAGGAGTAGCACTCATTTTTTCATTTCTCGTTCAATATTGCGCCCATTTTCTTCAATCGTATCTTTATACCAAAAATAACTATCTTTTTTGTAACGTGCAAGCTCTTTTTCGTCGGTTTCATCGCGGTCTACATAAACAAAACCATAGCGTTTCTGGTAGCCGTTTAACCAGCTAAGTAAATCTGTGAAGCTCCACGTACAATAACCAATCATTTCGACGCCATCTGTGATTGCTTCTTGAATTGCATATAGATGGTTACGAATGTAATCAATACGGTATTCATCGTGAATCTCCTTGTTTTCTGTTAGCGAATCGTATTCACCAAGCCCATTTTCGGTAATCATAATCGGCAAGCGATAACGACTCGTGATACGTCTAAGCCCAATTCGAAGCCCGGTCGGATCAATGTCCCAGTCCCAATTCGTTTTCTCTAAATGTGGATTGTTCACGTGCTTCGAAACTCCCGGGATCCCGCTTTCCTCCGTAGTGCCTTTCTTGCCCGTCGTGTTCATTTTCCCAGCCCCAACACCATCTCTTGGGTTGAAAGCATTGGTCATAGTGCGGTAGTAGTTGACACCCATAAAGTCTGGGCGACCACGTTTTAAGAGCTCCATATCCCCTGGCTGTATCGTAGGTGCAAGATCATTTTCTACCAGCCAGTTCCAAGCGGCAATAGGATATTCGCCAAACGTATAAACATCCATCCAAAAATAGGCACTTAGTTCTTCATTATCAAGGGCAGCTAAAACGTTTTTTGGATTTGCATCAATCGAGTAGCTTGGTCCATAAGCAAAACTAGGTCCAATTTTCCCATCCAGGCCAAGTTCGCGATATTTATTAATCGCGGAAGCATTCGCTAAATTGGCGATATGATTTGCTTCATACATGCGTTTTAAGTCCGAAATCCCAGGAGGGTGATACTCCAATTGATATCCGTGCGTGATAAATACATTTTGCTCGTTTAGGGTCACCCAGTGTTTCACACGGTCGCCGAAGCGTTTAAATAGCACCTCCGCGTAATCCGTAAAGTCTTGAATAATACGCCGAGATTCAAAGCCGCCGTATTCGTCTTGAATACCTTGTGGGATATCCCAATGATAGAGCGTTACAATTGGTTCTATCCCACAAGAAATCAGTTCATCAATGAGATTTTCATAAAATTGCAAGCCAGCTTCATTAACCGCCCCGTTGCCATGCGGAATTACACGGCTCCAAGAAACGGAGAAACGATAGGCGCGCAATCCTTGTTCAGCCATCAATTTAACGTCTTCTTTGTAGCGATGGTAGTGGTCAACAGCGACATCTCCATTTGTTCCTTTATATGTTTTTCCGGGTATTCTTACAAAATTATCCCATACTGATGGGCCTTTTCCGTCTGTATTCCAAGCTCCTTCAACTTGATAGGCTGCAGATGCAGAACCCCATAAGAAATCTTCTGGAAAGGGCTTTAGATTTTTATGTTCCATTTTGACACCTCCGTCATTAAACTTGTTATTCTCAATGTAAGCGATTTATTTCTAAACGTAAATAGTTTCATGCCTTTCTGGTCATTGTTTCATGTGATTGGTAAAAGTTTCAAAACTGAAACAACATGTTTCATTGACAAAATGCCAAAATCAAGTTATTCTGTAAGAAATAAATTAAAAGTGAGGTGAGATCGATGTTTCTTTCAAAGGCACAAGCAAGTTTAGTTGAATTCTTATATATTGTTCGTGCGCTTTTTTCCATTTTCGCATTTACAGGGGACAAGTATGCCCAGTTTTCAGTAAATGCATAGATGGAATTTGAAGAGAAGCATGGATCTCATTTTGAATAAATGGGAAGGCACCAGGCGCTTGTCTGGTGTTTTTTTTTGCGTACAAAAAATGTTTCACGTGAAACATTCATGCCTCTTTTCAGCGTGTGAAGGAGGAAGAAAGATGAAAATTATAGATTTAAATCAAGTAAGTAAAAGCTTTGCGGGTGATAACATTTTAAACAATATTTCCATGCAAATCATGGAAGGTGAACGAGTTGGTCTCATTGGACGAAATGGTGAAGGTAAAAGTACGATATTAAAAATTATTGCAGAATTGGAAAGCATTAATAGTGGAAATGTGACTCGAAAAAAAGGTCTGCGAATCGGTATGTTGAATCAATTCCAAGAAAAAACAGCTGATGTGACAGTCTATGATGTTTTAAAAAGCAGTTTTTCTAATCTGCTTGAAATGGCTTCGCAAATGGAGAACTTGGAAAAACAAATGGAGATGGATGCCTCGACTAAAATTATGGATCGATATGGCGATTTACTTGCATCATTTGCGGAACAAGGCGGTTATGAAATGGATTCGGAAATTGCGAAAGTAATGAATGGCCTGGGTATCAGTTCTTTACAAGCGGAAAAATTTAAAGATTTAAGTGGTGGCGAGAAGACGAAAACAGCTTTAGGAGCACTTTTATTGCAAAAAAACGATTTGATTTTACTTGATGAACCGACGAATCATTTGGATTTAAAAGCAGTGACATGGTTGACGCAATTTTTACAGCGCTATAAAGGTGCCATCTTAGTTGTGTCACATGATCGATATTTCTTGGATGAAATTGTTTCAAAAATGATTGAATTGGAAAACCAGGAACTCATCACGTACCATACTAATTTTTCTGGCTATTTAAAAGAGCGTGAAGAACGGATTTTAAGAGAATTTCAAGCATATAAAGACCAACAGAAAAAAATTAAAAAGATGAAGCAAGCAATTAAGCAACTTAGAGAATGGGCAATACAAGCCAACCCGCCAAATGATAACTTCTTTAGGCGAGCCAAGAGTATGGAACGAGCGCTTGAGCGAATGGAAAAAGTAAAACGTCCTGCTTTAAGTCAAAAGGAAATGCAGTTGCAGTTTGAAGAGGCGAAACGAAGCGGGGAAGATGTTGTCTTGTTTGATGAAGTGACAAAATCATTTCATGACCGGGTTTTGTTTGAAGATGTTAATTTGCATATTCGTGAGGGGGAGCGTGTTGCGATTATTGGCGATAACGGTGCCGGTAAGTCAACGCTTCTGCGGATGATTTTAGGAGAGGAGGCACCGAGCAAAGGGCGTGTGAAGGTTGGGAGTAATGTGAAAATCGCTTATTTATCGCAACAAATGGACGAAATGTCGGGCAAGGAAACCGTGCTTGAAGCATTTCGTAAGGAGGTTCACGTGCCAGAAGGAGAAGCACGAAACATGTTGGCGAATTTTATGTTCTATCAGGAAATGGTCTTTCAAAAAGTAGAGCAACTAAGCGGGGGAGAGCGTATGCGACTTAGATTAGCCAAGTTCATCAATCAGCCAGTCAACACGCTTATTTTAGATGAGCCAACGAATCATTTGGATATTGCATCGCGCGAAGTGCTTGAGGAAGCAATTCGTCAATTTAAAGGAACATTAATTGTGATATCACATGATCGATATTTTATTGACGAAACTTGTTCACGGACACTTTATTTGCATAATAAAATATTAAACAATTTTGATGGAAATTTTTCCTGGTTTTCTGAAAAAGTTATATTTTAACAAAAATAAGATATTTTTTGTGACTTTTTTGTGAAACTTGTTAATTTATATATTAATTTTACAAAAAAAGGTTTAACAAAATTAGTAGAAGTGGATTATGATTTTAGTTGAGAGAAACGACAAAGAGGAGTTTTTTATGATGTATAATAGAGAGAATCAAGCCACTCAGATTTCGGAAGATGAAATATTAACCCTTTGTAAACGTGAGAAAGACTTTAATAAGCATGCTAAAATGATTCTTTTTAAAAAGGGTCAAACCATTTTTACTGAATCAAATCCAGATGGAAAAGTATATTTTCTAGTTGCCGGAACAATGATGTTAAACCTTAGTTTTGAAGAGATGGAACAACAAGAATTAACATTGAAATTTTTAACTGAAAGTGCTTTTTTTGCCCCAGATGCACTTATGCAATTCGACTCAACAACTCAAGTAAATATCAAGTCTTTGACAAGTGGGGCATGTTGGGAAATTAATCATTCTTTCTTAACTCGCATTTTAGCACGTGCTGGAATTGATTCGCGCTTTTTTTTAAATCAGAAGGAGCGACTTTTGCAGATGGCGATGGAGCATTTAGTCAAAAATACTTTGTCTAAAGAAGAAAGAATTCGTGCTTGTATTGCTCAAATTGGACTAGAACTTGGCAGAGAAGATGAACAAGGTCAAATTATTTTGCCTTCAGAGATTACTCAACCCATTTTAGCAAAGTATTCGACTGCAACACGTGAGTTTGTTGCGCTAACACTTGGCCGACTTGTGCAAGATGATATTTTACACGTTCGACCGAAGCCATGGATTATAAAAGATATTAATCGTCTTTAAAAAATGCACTTTCTCTTTCTATGCTTTAAAATAGAGGGAGGAGGTGCTTTTCTATGAAAATACGTTTAGTACAAGGTGACATTACAGAACAGACGACCGATGCAATTGTAAATGCCGCAAACAACACACTCCTTGGCGGTGGCGGCGTAGATGGTGCCATACATCAAGCAGCAGGCCCCGAATTGCTTTCGGCTTGTAAGAAGATTGCGCAAAAAATTGGAAGCTGTACAACGGGTGAGGCAGTCATTACCGAAGGATTCCAATTGCCGGCAAAATACGTTATTCATACAGTTGGACCTATTTGGCAGGGTGGAGATAAACGCGAGCCGAATTTATTAGCTTCTTGCTACTGGAAATCGCTTGATATCGCGGCATATAAAGAGCTAAAAAGTATTGCGTTTCCCAATATCTCAACGGGTATTTATCAATTCCCGAAAGAACTGGCTGCTGAAGTTGCAATAGATACAGTTTCCGAATGGCTATCTGCAGAACCTGAAACGTCCTTAGAGGAAATTTGTTTTGTATGTTTTGATGTAGAAAATTATCAATTATATGATATTAAGTTACGAGAAAAAGGTTTATTAAAATAAAAAAATGGAATTCTTAGGGAACTTTCATATTATTCACAGCAGAATTTAGGGAAATCTGGATAATATATAGTCATAAGCTAACAACAAACAAAACATTTTCATTTCCCCAAAATGAAAATCCCAAAACTCCCTTTTTTGACCAACGTGGTTTCCTCCCTTTTTCCACGTTGGTTTTTTTGTGCGTAAAAGTAATGAATTTAGGGAATAGAAGGAAGAGTAAATCTAGGTGAAAGAAGGATGGGACATGGAGCGACAAGAAAAAATACAAATCTTGAAAGACATTGTAAGCATTGATTCTACGAATGGAAACGAAGAGGCTGTGGCAGACTATTTAGCTGCGGTTTTGAGTCGCCATGGGATTCAATCTCAAAAAGTGATGTTTGCTGAAAAGCGAGCGAATTTAATAAGTCGTATTGGGAACCCAAATGGTCGCGTATTAGGTTTCTCGGGTCACATGGATGTGGTTGATGCGGGGAACTTGGCGGATTGGGACACGCCCCCTTTTGAAGGAACTGAACGAAATGATCAGCTATACGGTCGCGGGGCAACGGATATGAAATCTGGGCTGGCGGCGCTTATTATTGCGATGATTGAACTTGCCGAAGAGAAGATTTCGTTAGACGGAGAAATCAAATTGCTTGCGACTGTTGGTGAGGAAGTAGGGGAGCTAGGCGCTAAGCAGCTTACTGACGAAGGGTATGCTGATAATTTAGATGGTTTAATTATCGGTGAGCCGAGCGGGCATAATATTGTCTATGCGCACAAAGGATCGATGAATTATAAGATTGTTTCTTTTGGAAAAAATGCGCATAGTTCGACACCTGAATTTGGAATTAACGCAATTGACAATTTGATGCTTTGTTATCGTGCAATAGAAAGTTATGTTCACTCTATACAGAAGGAAAATGCAATTTTAGGAAAATTTATCCATAATGTCACCATTATTGAAGGCGGTAATCAAGTGAATAGCATTCCTGAGCAAGCATACATGCAAGGGAATATCCGAACTATTCCAGAAGTTAGCAATGAGGAAGTGAAGCAAAAATTTGCTGAAATTGTAGAACAGTTAAATGGACAAGAGCAAGTTCAGTTGGAATTAAAGTGGGATTATGATAAGCAACCCGTGTTTAGTGAAGCCGACTCCGAACTCGTTCAAGTCGCGCAAGATGTGGCGCAAGAGCTTATCGGAAAGAAAATGCCGCTTCTTGGGATTTCAGGAACGACAGATGCTGCGGAATTCACAAAATCAAAAAAAGAATTTGCGACAATTATTTTTGGACCAGGGAACGAAACGCCGCATCAAGTGAATGAATATGTCAGCATCGCGAATTATTTGGAAATGATTGATGTGTATAAACAAATTGCGATTCGCTTCCTGAATGAAAAGAAATAAATCATTTTCTTAGTGAATTTTCATTTTTTTCACAGTGGATTTTAGGGATTTCTCGGTAATATATAGTCATAAGCTAACAACAAACATTTTCATTTTCCCCTTTTAAATGAAAATCCCAAAACTCCCTTTTTTGACCAGTGTGGTTCCTCCCTTTTCCACACTGGTTTTTTTATGGATTGAAAAAGTATATTTACAAGAAAGAATCAGTCTGCAATAATAAGTTTGGAAAAACCACTTGATTTAGCCACCAAGAGATGACAAAATATAACAGCTTTACCGGGAAACGTGTTTTTCTTAACAAACTTTCATTTTTTTCACGGTAGATTTTAGTAGAGTGCAGTTAAAATATAACCATAAGCTAACAACAAATGATTTTCATTTCCCCCAAATGAAAATTCCAAAACTCCCTTTTTAACCAACGTGGTTCCCTCCCTTTTCCACGTTGGTTTTTTTATGTCGACTTTGAAAACTTGAATTTCATGTGAATATGGAAGGGCGTGTTCTGGCTAAAGGCTCTGTTTATGATGTGCAGTTTCAGTTAATTTGGGGAATTCGTTCTAGCATGGCTACTGTTGTGTCAATCTTCGCGAAAGCCACCCACAACGATATGCAAATTACAAAAAGAAGCACCTAATTACAGCGTATAATGTATAGAAACACTCAAATTACCATATTTGGGTGTTTTTTTCATGCCTAAATTGCAGGTCAAAATGGAATTTTGCGTTTGGTGAGCGATTATTCATTTTGCGCGTTTTGTGGTACACTTTTAAATAGACTAAATTCGGAAAAGGAGGCGTATATGGTGCTCAAACAGGCAGAAGAGATTTTACAAAAGAGCTTTGGTTATGCGTCATTTCGTTCGGGGCAAAAAGAAGCGATTCGACAGCTTTTAAATCGGCAAGACACGCTTGCGATTATGCCGACGGGCGGCGGGAAATCGCTATGTTATCAAATTCCGGCACTTGTTTTTGAGGGGCTTACAATTGTGGTGTCGCCACTTATTTCGCTCATGAAAGATCAGGTCGATGCGCTTCATGCAGCGGGAATTTCGGCGACGTTTATTAATAGCACATTATCCATTCGAGAAGTGAATGAAAGACTTAATTTGGCGCGGACAGGGAACCTCAAAATGCTGTATATTGCACCCGAACGACTAGACACGCCACAATTTCAAAGCCTTTTAGATGAAACGGAAATTTCGCTTTTTGCAATTGATGAGGCGCACTGTATTTCACAGTGGGGACACGATTTTCGGCCAAGCTATTTGAAGCTGTGCGATTATTTGAATGATATGGCTGTAAGGCCGCTGATTGTCGCTTTGACGGCTACAGCAACGCCAGACGTTTCAAAGGATATTTGCAAATTGCTCGGCATTCAAAATGAGCATGTTATCAAAACGGGATTTTCTAGAGATAATTTAGCTTTTCAAGTCGTAAAAGGGCAAGACAAGGATAAGTATTTGCTCGATTATTTGGCACAAAATAATACCGAATCGGGCATTGTATATGCGGCTACGCGTAAGGAAGTCGAACGGATTGCGGAGTTTTTGAATAAAAACGGGGTTTCGTCCGGAAAATATCACGGGGGCATGAATGATACGGAGCGCGACGAAACACAAACTGCTTTCCTTTTTGACGAAAAAAGAGTGATTGTAGCAACAAATGCATTCGGCATGGGCATCAATAAATCGAATGTGCGCTTTGTTTTGCATTACAACATTCCGCGCAACATGGAGGCGTACTATCAGGAAGCAGGACGTGCGGGACGTGACGGTGTGCCGAGTGACTGTATTTTACTGTTTTCGCCGCAGGATACGCACATTCAGCAGTTTTTGATTGAGCAATCGGAGCTCCCGGATGAACGGAAAGAGAACGAATACCGCAAGCTGCGACAAATGTCGGGTTACGGATACACAGAGATTTGTTTGCAAAAATATATCGTTCAGTATTTCGGTGAGGACGAGGAAAACTGCGGGAAATGTAGTAATTGTTTAGATACACGTGAGGAAAAAGATATTACGATTCAAGCACAGCAAGTATTTTCTTGTGTGAAACGTATGGGCGAGCGATTCGGAAAGGTGCTTGTGGCCAAAGTTTTAACCGGATCGAATGACCAAAAAGTGAAGCAATGGCGTTTTGATCAGCTTAGTACGCACGGTTTAATGAAAGGCATGTCACAAAAAGACGTTTTGCAACTCATCGACTATTTGACAGCGGAAAAATATTTACAACCGGCAGACGGACAATTTCCTTCGCTTTATTTGACGGAAAAAGCCGTTCAAGTGCTGAAATCGGAACTAATTGTGATGCGAAAAGAAGCGAAACAGGCGACGCGTGTTGTTCTTGATGTGGACCAAACGCTATTCGAATTGTTACGTGAGAAACGACGAGAGCTTTCCGTACGCGACAAGGTCCCACCATACATTATCTTTTCGGATGAAACGCTGCGTGAAATGTGTCAATTTATGCCGCAAAATGAAGTGGATATGCTGAAAATTAAAGGTGTTGGAGCGGTGAAGATGGAAAAATATGGCTTTGAATTTTTAACGCTTTTACAAAATGAACAAACTGGAGTGAATGTAGAATGACAAAAACAGTAGTGCTAGCTGAAAAGCCTTCAGTTGGTAAAGATATTGGTCGCGTTTTAAATGCGCGCGGAAATGGCAAGAACGGCTTTTTAGAAGGCGACAAATATATTGTGACGTGGGCTCTTGGGCACCTCATTACGCTGGCGGATCCTGAGATGTACGACGCGAAATTTAAGAGCTGGGATATGGCAGATCTCCCGATTTTACCCGAAAAAATGAAGTTAGTGCCAATTAAAGAAACACGCCGTCAATACGAAACGGTGAAGAAACTTTTGCTTAGAAAGGATGTTTCGGAAGTTGTCATTGCGACGGATGCGGGACGCGAAGGCGAACTAGTTGCGCGCTGGGTGCTTGATTATGCAAAAGTGCGCAAACCTGTTAAGCGCCTGTGGATTTCGTCTGTGACGGACAAGGCAATTCGGGAAGGCTTCAAAAATTTAAAGCCCGGAAAGAACTATGAAAACCTATATCATTCGGCAGTTGCCCGTTCGGTTGCGGACTGGGTTGTTGGGATTAATGCAACACGCGCATTGACGACGAAATTTAACGCGCAGCTGTCTTGTGGTCGGGTTCAAACGCCTACGCTCGCAATGATTGCCGCTCGTGAGGAAGAAATTCAAAAATTTAAGCCAAGAGAACACTATACGCTCGAAGCCGTTACAGAAAATGGGACTTTTACTTGGAAAGAGGGGCAAGTTTTTGATAAGGAGCGAATTGAAACGCTTCTGAAAAAATTGCGTGGTGCTGATTTGCATGTGACGAGTGTCGATGTGAAAGAGAAAAAGAGTTTTTCGCCGGGGCTGTATGATTTAACAGAACTGCAACGTGATGCGAACCAGCGCTATGATTTCTCTGCGAAAGAAACATTAAACTTAATGCAAAATTTATATGAGCGTCATAAAGTGCTGACTTATCCACGTACAGATTCGCGCTATCTTTCTGATGATATCGTACCTACTTTGAAAGAGCGTCTTGAAGGTTGCGGTGTCGGCGAATATGCGAAATTTGCGCGCAGCATTATCCAAAAAGGAATAAAAGCGAATAAATCTTTTGTTGATAACCGCAAAGTTAGTGACCACCATGCGATTATTCCGACTGAAGAAACTGTGTCACTTGGCGATTTATCGGACAAAGAACGGAAAATTTATGACCTAGTTGTAACGCGCTTTCTAGCCGTGCTTTCCGAGCCTTATGTGTACGAGGAAACGAGCGTAGAAGCTAAGATGGAAGATGTCGCCTTTTCTTTAAAAGGAAAAGTAGTTAAATCACTTGGTTGGAAGGCGATAGCTGGGCGGAACGATGAAGCTGATACGGTAACCAAAATGAAAGTCGGCGATAAAATTCCTGTCAGACAGGTTCAAATTCGTTCTGGAAAAACCAAGCCGCCAGCAAGATTCAATGAAGCCACACTGCTTTCGGCAATGGAAAATCCAAGCAAGTATATGGCGACTTCCGATAAGAGTTTAGCAAAAACGCTTGGTGAAACGGGGGGGCTTGGCACAGTAGCAACACGCGCAGACATCATTGAAAAACTTTTCAACAGCTTTTCTTTGGAAAAACACGGGAAAGAAATTCAAATTACATCAAAAGGACGCCAATTGCTGGACTTAGTTCCGTCTGATTTGAAATCCCCAGAATTAACGGCTGTTTGGGAGCAAAAGCTATCGCAAATTGCATCTGGAAAACTGAACGAACAAAAATTCACGAGCGAAATGCGCGACTATGCTAAAAAAGCCGTTTTAGAAATCAAGCAAAACGATCGCAAATTTAAGCATGATAATGTCACCTCGCAAAAATGCCCAGACTGCGGTAAGTTAATGCTGAAGGTCAAAGGTAAGCGCGGCACAATGCTAGTTTGCCAAGACCGAGAATGCGGGCACCGCGAATCCCTATCGCGTGCAACCAATGCGCGCTGCCCCAATTGCCATAAAAAACTAGAGCTAAAAGGGCAAGGAGATAAACAAATTTTTGTTTGTGGTACGTGTGGCTATCGTGAAAAACTGAGTGCCTTTAATGATCGTCGTGGCAAAGAAAAAAATAAAAATGTTTCTAAAAAAGATGTTGCGAAATATATGAAACAGCAGAATAAACAAGAAGATGAGCCATTTAACAATCCTATGGCAGAGGCTTTAGCTAAATTGAAGTTAGATAAGTAGTTGAAGGAATCGAATGTTTCACGTGGAACATTCGATTTTGCTAGTTATAATAAAGAGGTTGTCTGATAATCAAACGCAATTTCTTGAGGATTTAATTAAGAGGTATAAAGGAGCTGAAGCAGATGAAACAATTTTATGATGAGAGCCACTCTTCAGGTGAGGAATGCAGTCGTACGCTTTGGTACGGGCACTTTTCAAGCATAGAGGAAGAGGGACTAGAAGAAACAATTTGTAGACTCATTGCAGAAGACTTAAAGAAGAAAACGGAGCCAATCCCAACAGCCACACACTGGGTATTTTATCGTGAAGACATTCAAAAAGATGCTTTGGAGGAACAAATACGTTCTTCGATTATGATTTGCTTACGTGATAATCAATATATAGTTCATTATAATATGTCTGATTTTGAGTTTGTCTTGTTTTATGACGCCATTACAAATTGGGTTAAAGAGTTGGAAGTTAGGTTAAATAAGATTTGAATGGCAAAACCGCCTTTTTGTGATTAATTTTACATTCTTTGCTTAAATTGTTAAAATAAAGTAGACGAATTTATCATGGAAAGGAATGTATATGTTAATAGAAGTTATTATGGCGTCTCTGACCAACGTTTTCATTGTGATTACTGGTTGCTACATCATCAATAAGATAATTCCAAATGAAAAAAAGTTGAGTCTTACTTGGAAAACACGTTGTTATATTGTTATGGCGGCTTCTGTGACGAACTTTGCTTTGATGTTTTTCGCGATTAAGTTACCAAGTGGTATTCAAGTTGATTTACGTTTTATTGTTTTTATGCTATTAGCGTATTATATTGGCGCTTCCCCTGCGCTCCTTGCCGCCCTGGTTGCTTGTGGCATTCGTATTTTTATTGGTGGAGGACTAAACGAAGCTACGCTATTTGGGGTGTTTTGCACGTTAACCGTGGCACTCCCGCTTATTTTTATTGCGGTGAAGCTTAGGAAAAGCAAATTGCACCAAATCCAGTCCTTTCTCCTTTTAAACACAATAGGGGTGACGATTTATACGGCTACGTTGTTTCTTTATTACGGATATCAGCCATTTGTGTTTTTTATTGGCGGGAGTATCTTCGTAGTTTCATTCGTAGCGCTATTTAGCATTAATTTTATTATCAATGATATGCTCACGACGCGACGCTTACTCCGCGAAGAGGTTGAGTACGCGTATGTGGACTTTTTAACGGGGCTGTACAATGTGAGAGCTTTCAGCAGCCGTACAAAAGAGCTTGCGAAGAACCCGAAAATTCAGGAGCTCGCCATTTTTATTATGGACATTGATTTTTTTAAGAAAGTTAACGATACGTATGGGCACGCATCTGGTGACCGCGTACTCCAATCAATTGCTCAAACGATGAAAACAAAAGTGGAGATGCCTGAAAATCTCTTCCGAGTCGGCGGGGAAGAATTTTGCTACCTACTGCCAAACGCGCCTAGTGAAAAAGCCCATGAAATAGGTGAAGAAATTCGATTAGCTATTCAAGAGCATCCTATTATACTTAGCTCAAGCGAAACAATTCGAACAACGATTTCAATCGGTATCGCATCGGGTGGAAAAAGTAGAAAACAACTTAATAAGCTTTATCAATATGCAGATAAAGCGCTCTATGAGGCTAAACATACGGGGAGAAACAAAGTAGTTTTATGTAATAGTGAAGACATGCAAGACGCGGTTGCTGGATAAGTAACTGGAATCGGGAAAATTCTTATGTTTAAAAGAATAAGTGTCGAAAAATTGTCACAAATAATCATACAATGGTATGATATAGTGAATAAGTAAACAGATTTATAAAAAAGGAGACTATCTATGAAGAGAAAAGCTTATCGAAATTCACCAGCTTTTGTATTGTTGGCTTGGGGATCATTTGTTACATTTTTAGCATTGATGGTAATTGGGTTAATTACGTTAAAAGAACCGTTAATGGTAAAAGGATATTACTTGATGGGAGCTGTTGGTTTAATTTCATCTGCCTTCACAGTTGCAAAAGTAGTACGGGATAATCAAGAAGACGAAGAGCGTTACAATCAGATGTTCCGTGCAATTGATCAAAGTGCTGAACGAGAAAGTCAAAATTAGTTTACGTTGAAACAAACCAGAAGGAGAATTTCTGGTTTGTTTTTTTTGTATGATAGGTCCAAAATGTAGTTATTTGTCTTTGAAAATTGACAAAAAAGTGAAAATAGGTTTTTTGATTCGATTTATATAAAGATAAAGGTTGTCACTTATTTTTAAATATGTGTATATTGTAAATACAAATTTATCGTTAGATAATTTGTAAAATTTAAAAAATTCAACAAAAAGGGGTTTGATTGAATGAAAAATAAAAAAATCGGCAAAAAAAAGATGAGAATCATTGCTGTTTTGACTCTTGTGACAGGCTTAATCATTTCGCCTATTATCAAAGGAAAGCTAGATATGCAAGTAGATGCGGATACGGCAGTAAGTCATTCAAACGTTCAAAATGATGCAGCAGTTAATACGCTTCAAAATGGTGATTTTGAGAATCCATCTTTTAACAGTGCGGAAAACTGGAACTGGTTTGACGCATCGCTTGTACCAGGGTGGCAAACAACAGCTAGCGACAATCAAATTGAGTTATTGAAGACAGGTTTTATTGATACGATTATTCAGCAAACTTTTCATGCACAAAGTGGCACGCAATGGGCCGAACTAAATGCACATGAGAATTCAGCGCTTTATCAAGATATTTCAACAACACCAGGGACAAAAATTCGTTGGCAAGTCTATCACATGGGTAGACAAAAGGCAGATATTGCTATTGCTGAATTTGGTGCGCCTGGTGGGGCACTAATTGAACAAGTAAGAATGACTGATGGGAATAGTGGCTGGGGAGAATATAAAGGTAGCTATACAATTCCTGAGGGCCAAACAACAACGCGCTTTCAATTTCGTGCGGTCAGTAATACGGGTGAGTTTACGAGTAGAGGAAACTATTTAGATAACGTCCAGTTTACAACGCCGTCTGAACTTCAAGTGAAGGGTCAATTTTCTTTGGATAGTATAAAAATTGGTCAGAGTGCGGATTATCAATTGGAAGCTAAAAATATAGGTGGGATGACAGCTGTTAACAATCAATTTTCTGTTCGGATTCCGAATGAGTTATCCTACACAACTGGAAGATTAACGTCCGCGAATACGAGGGTTAGTCAGGAAAGTTATAATGAAGCGACGCGCACGCTTACTTTTAAAACAGATAGTATTGCAAAAAATGCTACTGTGAATGTAACCATTCCGTTAACTGGGAGCAGTGAAACATCTGCTGCGAGCCCTGATACAGCAGCAACCTATAGTGATGAAAACTTTGAGGAAGAAAGTTACAATGCAGACGCAGTTGATGATGCGATTGCGGTGAGAACCGATGAACGACCTGTCCTCACGGGGGAAGCGGAAACGGTTATACAACTGAATGCTCTGTTTGACCCAATGAGTACAATTCGTGCGACGGATAAAGAGGACGGGGATATTACAGCTCATGTTCGTGTAACGAGCAATTCGGTTGATACGAGCCAATCAGGCAGATACGCAGCAAGCTATGAAGTTACAGACAGTGACGGGAATAAAGCGACTTTTAACCGCACGATTATTGTAAAAGATATTCCAGCGATAACGGGTGAGCGCGAAACACGCTTAAACCCGAATGTGGAATTTGATCCGATGAGCACGATTCGAGCGGCTGACAAAGAGGACGGAGATATAACGAGTCGTGTTGTTGTAACGAACAACCCTGTTGATACGAGTAAATCTGATACATATGAAGTAAGCTACGAGGTCGCGGATAGTGATGGAAATAAAGCGACTTTCATTCGTACAGTTATTGTGACAGCAGCCCCACTAATAACAGGGGAGATGGAAACGCGCTTAAATCCGAATGCGGAATTTGATCCAATGAGTACAATCGGGGCATCGGATAAAGAAGACGGGGAAGTGACGAGTCAAGTTGAGATTACAAGTAATAATGTTGATACGAGCAAACCAGACACGTATCAAGTGAGCTACGAGGTGACGGATAGTGACGGGAATAAAGCTGTATTTACCCGCACGGTTTTGGTTACAGAAATGCCGCTAATAACTGGGGAAGCTAAAACGCGTTTAAATCCAAATGCGAAATTTGATCCAATGAGTACGATAAACGCGACGGATGAAGAAGATGGAGACATTACAAGCCAAGTTGAGATTACAAGCAACAACGTCGATACGAGTAAATCAGATACGTATGAAGTAAGCTACGAAGTGACGGATAGCGATGGAAATAAAGCGTTCTTTATACGTACAGTAATTGTCACTGAGGCGCCGGTTATAACGGGGCAGGAGACGATAACTTTAAAACAAGGTGAGTTGTTTGACCCGTTTGTCTATCTAACAGCGCAAGATAAAGAGGACGGCAACTTGACAGCTAAGATTGAAATTATTTCGAATAACGTAAATACAAATTACCCAGATACGTACCAAGTTTTTTATAAAGTAACGGATTCGGACGGGAATGTGGCGGAATTTACTCGCGAAGTCATTGTACAAGCGGAACTTTTGAAATTATCTGAGCCAACTAAAACACTTCCGAAATCGGGAGATACTGCATCGACCAAAACGGTAGTGCTAGGGTTTATCTTATTGACACTCGGAATGCTTCTTCTATGGCGAAAAAAGAAGAAGGAAAATAAGGAAAGCGTTAAAGTATCTAAATAGAAGTAAATCATTACAATGGGGGTTTCCTGCAAATTAGGAAGCCTCTTTTTTGACTTCTCTTCCAATTTACGAAAAAATAAGGTGGAGAGGTGGTTTTAAAATGGAATCGAGACGGATTGTTTTAGAACGAAATGTAGCTATGGAAACACGTGACGGGGTTACACTTATGGCGGATATTTATCGCCCAGAAAAAGGCACTTACCCGGTTTTACTAACGCGGCTACCTTATAGCAAGGAGTACGGTTTGAACTTTATGCGGGCGGAAATTTTGGCGGAGGCGGGCTACGTGGTTATTGTGCAAGATGTGCGTGGTCGTTATTCTTCTTCTGGAAAATTTGTGCCATATGTGGCGGAGGAAAGTGACGGGTTTGACACGATTAAATGGGCTGCTAACCTGCCATATGCAAACGGCGTGGTAGGCATGTTTGGCCTGTCTTACTACGGTTATACGCAAATGCTTGCTGCGATTAGCGGAGCACCTGAACTAAAAGCGATTGCACCTGTGATGGCGCAAAATAGTATGACAGACGTGTTTAATGACCATGACGGTGCGCTCGAACTCGGCATGTGGGAAACATGGAATTTGGAGTCGATGCTTCCAAATATGATTGCACGGGAAGAGTCATCAAAACGGAGTGAGCGTCTGCAAGATGTATTGCGTGACTTAGACGACATTGATTCTTGGTATGACTTTAAGCCGTATGTGGAGTGGCCACCAATTGTGCGAACGGGTGCGATGAATTATTTTTCGGAATTGCTCTCACTTCGGCCAGATGATGCGCACTGGCGCGGGATTACGGTGCGGGATCATTATGCGCGTGTGAATGTGCCGGGGCTACATATTGCGGGCTGGTACGACTGCTTTTTGGATAAAACGATTGCGAATTTTAAAAATGGGCATGAACGTGGTTTGGGGGATAAACTGATTATTGGGCCATGGACGCATGCGAATTTCACACAGTACATTGGAAATCGGGATTTTGGGTCGGCGGCGAATAAATTTAGCGGGCCGAGTATGCATAAATTGCATCTTGCGTGGTTTGATCATCATTTGAAGGGCAGAGATGAGGCGCCGCGTCCAGCGGTTGAATATTTTGCGATGGGGGCGAATGAATGGCGGTCGGCGAAAAATTGGCCGCTTGAGAATACGCACTTCACGCCGTTTTATTTGGCAAGCGAAGGGTCGGCGAACACGCGAAATGGCGACGGCAGGCTGCACACAAAGCTTCCGGAGGGGAATCAAACGCAAGATTTTTACACGTATAATCCTGAAAATCCGGTGCCATCGAATGGCGGTGGTACGCTCCACAAGGGGCTTCAAGTTGATGGACCGAAAGATCAGGCGGCGCTTGAACTTCGCGAAGATGTTTTGTGCTACACGTCCGCTTCGGTGGAGGAGCCACTTGAAGTGACAGGGCCGATTGTTGTGGAATTGTATGCGAAAACGGATGCGGTGAACACCGATTTTACGGCCAAACTGGTGGACGTTGCGCCAGACGGAACGGCATTCAATTTGACCGATGGAATCATTCGTGCGTCCAGTGTGCATCAAAATGACGTTGCAAACCACATTTTAAAATATACGATTGATCTGTGGGCAGTTAGTAATGTGTTTCTTCCAGGGCATCAGATTCGCGTGGAAATTTCCTCAAGCAACTTCCCGCGTTTTGATCCGAATCCAAACACTGGTGGAAGCTTTATTGACACGGCGACGAGCATCCCCGCAAACCAAGTTATTTTTCATGATGCGGAACATCCGTCCTGTGTCATTTTGCCGATAATAAAAAAATAGATAAGTCTATAGTTGGTGTACGGTATTCCGTATTCATGGTAAAATAAAATGGTTATGTTTTTAATTTTAGAGAAAACTGGCGCGTGCCAGTGGTTTTATAAAGGAGAAGGTAGAGTGAAGAAATTTACAAAAAAAATCGGCGCTGTTTTAATGGCTGGAACGATTGCAATTAGTGGACTATTTATGAGCCCGAGTTTAGCGCAGGCGGCAGATGCACCAAACGTGAATGCGAGTGCAGCCATTGCGATTGAGGAAAGTACTGGAAAAATCTTATATTCGAAAGATGCCGATAAATTATTAGGTATTGCGTCCATGACGAAAATGATGGACGAATACATTCTCCTTGAGCAAATTCATGATGGAAAAATAAAATGGGACGATAAAGTCACGATTTCAGAGTACGCTCACAAAATTTCACAAGACACGTCATTATCAAACGTGCCACTCCGCCTCGGCGAAGAATACACCGTCCAAGAGTTATATGAGGCGATAGCCATTTATTCCGCAAACGGTGCGGCTATTGCACTCTCGGAAAAAATCGCCGGTTCCGAAGGTAAGTTTGTTGAAATGATGAATAAGAAAGCGAATGAGCTAAAACTTGGCGACCACAAGTTCGTCAATTCTACTGGGTTAAACAATGAAGATCTAAAAGGTATGGAACAAGTTGGGACGAATAAAGATGAAAACCAGATGACCGCGCGTGGCATGGCAAAACTAGCGAAACATCTCGTCGATGACTATCCAGAAGTTCTGAAAACGGCGAGCATTACGAAGAAGGATTTCCGACCGGGAACGTCCGACCGTATCGCAATGACAAACTGGAACTGGCTTCTGCCAGGCCTGATTTACGGCCGCACAGGCGTTGATGGTCTTAAAACGGGTACGACTGATTATGCGGGAATGTGCTTAACTGCAACGGCTGAACAAAATGGTATGCGCGTCATCACAGTCATTCTCCATGCAAATGGCGGAACTGGCGCAGGTCAGCACAACAGTGCGCGCTTTGACGAAACAAACAAAATGCTCGATTATGCTTTCAATAATTTTAAAGTTCAAGAAGTAGCAAAAGCAGGAACTGCAGTGAAAGACCCTAAAACGATTGATGTCGTGAAAGGGAAAGAAGATACAGTTGGCCTTGTAACTGGAGAAAATGCCAATCTCGTTGTTCCCATTTCAACTGGTGATGCCAAATTAGACAACAAAGTAACATTAAAAGAAAAGTCAATTGATGCGCCAGTCAAAAAAGGTACCAACGTAGGAACGATGTCCATTACTCTTAAAGATGGTGATAAGCTAGGCTATGTTGACGGCACAGACGTGTTAACCGTTCCAGTTATCACAAATGCAAATGTCGAAGAAGCAGGCTGGTTCACGCAAAGCATGCATGCAGTCGGCGGTTTCTTCCAAGGTGTAGGAACATACGTATCTGACGGAGTTAAAGGTTGGTTTAACTAAAAAAATTTTAGACCCTAGGCAAAGGATTTGTCTAGGGTTTGCTTTGCAATGAATGTATTTGTTTTAGTTGTAAAATTAGCGATTTCGTGCACAATTCCCTCTTATATTCCTTTGTGTTATACTGAACCATGTAATTATTAGACAACAAAGAGGTGAATGGATATGATTAAAATCCGAATTAGCAAAAACC
The DNA here is from genome assembly GCF_900186125.1 of Listeria goaensis. GTDB lineage: Bacteria > Bacillota > Bacilli > Lactobacillales > Listeriaceae > Listeria > Listeria goaensis. The sequence continues at coordinate 151,773 of NZ_FYBQ01000007.1, forward strand.
AATTGCGTACATTCATAAGCGAGTTAAGGGAGACAAGAAGTAAGCACCATACGCAAGCCGAGCTTCGAAAGGCGTTGTCCTCATGAGCCGGATTAGTATTGCCGAAGTACGTGCCTTTCAAGAAGCCTTACAAAAGGCCAATGCCACCATGCGTGCTCGTATTCAAGCGGTACAAGCAAGCGCCTTTCGTTATTCGGTGGATTATTTCTTAGACGGGCAAGCGATTCAAGCTTCCCAGTATTATTTTCGCGAAACGTATCAGACGGTAGGCGGGAGTTTGCTCGAAATTTTAGATACGAGTGAAGCACTTCTGGAACGCTATTTGAATGATTTTAGTGCTCAAGTGGATGACTCGAAGACGGCCAAAGTCAATGCGGAGTTGTTAGGTGTAGCTGTAGAGAAAGCTCAAC
>NZ_FYBQ01000006.1 GCF_900186125.1 Listeria goaensis
CAGCGTTCGTCCTGAGCCAGGATCAAACTCTCTTTAAAATAAATCGAATTTGAATACTTATTCAACACCGTGAATAAGTTTCCTTAGCGTCACAAATTGACTTTGCTAGCTTGTTTCTTACTTTTTTTGGAAACATCTTTTTGTTTCCTGTCCTATGAATTGATTGGTGAAACATCTGTTTCATCGCTTTTTCATCTTCGTTTTGTTCAGTTTTCAAAGGTCACATTGCTTCTTTCAGCAACTCTTATATCTTACACCAGTCAGTATGTAAAGTCAATACTTTTTTTATTTCTAAAAAACTTTTTCAACCTCCACACATTTGGCTGGAACGTTTATAAATATACCATGTTTCAAAAGGCTTTGCAAGCATATTTACAAAAGTTTTTTCTCTTAGGAAAAATTGTTTTTTTACAGAAAATTATCCTCCGTTTAACTTTTAAAAAAGCGTGTAGCAATTTATAAATGCTACACGCTTTTTATTAGTCTCTATGTTTCATCGTAGGGAACAGCAATACATCTCTAATTGATGGCGCATTTGTAAGCAGCATAATCAAACGGTCCATGCCTATCCCTAAGCCGCCGGTTGGGGGCAAGCCTTGTTCAAGCGCTACTAGGAAGTCCTCGTCCATTTCGTGTGCTTCGTCATTTCCTTGTTCGCGTTCGATTAGTTGGGATTCAAAACGGGAGCGTTGGTCAATTGGGTCGTTTAGCTCCGAAAAGGCATTTGCGTGTTCGCGTCCAACAATGAAGAGTTCAAAACGGTCGGTGAAACGACTGTCAGTTTTACTCATTTTAGCCAGAGGAGAGATTTCAACTGGGTGTCCGTATACGAATGTTGGTTGAATGAGCTTTTCTTCGACGAAAGTCTCGAAAAATTCGTTTAGAATATGGCCATATGTCATGTGTTCTGTGATTTCGACATTGTGTTTTTTCGCAAGTTCGCGAGCTTCTTCAGTTGTGACATTCCATAAATCAACACCTGCATATTCTTTGACAGCGTCTGCCATGTGGATTCGCGTCCAGCCTGGTGCTAGTTTTACTTCGTGTTCGCCGTAAGTTACCGTTGTTCCACCTGTAGTTTTTTCCGCTACGTAGGATACGAGCCCTTCGACTAAGTCCATCACATCTTCAAAATCCTCATATGCAGCATAGGATTCAAGCATTGTGAATTCTGGGTTATGGCGAGTTGAAATTCCTTCGTTGCGGAAAACTCGGCCGATTTCGTAGACTTTGTCCATACCTCCTACGATAAGGCGTTTTAAATGGAGTTCTAGTGCGATACGCAAATACAAGTCCATGTCAAGCGCGTTGTGGTGCGTTGTAAATGGTTTTGCGGCTGCTCCGCCGGCAACAGTGTGCAACACCGGCGTCTCGACTTCTAAATAACCGTTATCATCTAAATAGTCGCGTGTATATTTTAAGATTTTGCTACGCATAACAAAACGCTTTTGGCTTTCTTCGTTGGTAATGAGATCTAAATAACGTTGACGGTATCTTTGCTCCACATCTTTTAAGCCGTGGTATTTATCTGGAAGCGGGCGAAGCGCTTTTGTCAGCATCATAAAATCCGTTGCTTTAACCGAAAGTTCCCCAGTGTTTGTGCGGAAAACAGTTCCTTTAATGCCAATGATATCGCCTAGATCCGCTAGTTTAAAGACATCGTATTTTTCCTCACCGATATTATCTTTGCGGATGTATATTTGAACTTGGTGGAAACGATCCTGAATGTGCGTGAAGCCAACCTTCCCTTTTACGCGTTTTGTCATGATTCGTCCCGCGACAGAAACTTCGATATTTGCTTCTTCTAAGTCTTCCTTTGATTTGTCCTTGTATTTTACTTCCATTTCTTCCGGGCTAATGGAACGGACAAATTTTTCACCAAAGGGATCTACACCGATATTCCGCAAAGTATCAACTTTTTCACGGCGAACGATTAACTGATCATTTAATTCTTCGTGGTTTTCGTGAGTCATATCATGACACTCCTATTCTTTTCATTATAAACAGATGATTTCATTATACGCTTTTTATATACTATTTTTCCACCCTAATTATAGAAAAAGTTGACACAAATTTGCGTGCCAACTTTTAAAAGTGAATTTAAGACGGTTTAATCAGGTTTTTCTCTTCATATTGATTAACGAAATCAAGTAGAATTTTTTCCATTTCTGCCTTTTCAGTCGCTTGATTCACCGCAACTTTTGCTCGAGTGCTCCCACGCGCGCCTTTTAAATAGTAAGCGGCATGTTGACGAAACTCACGAACCGCAATATTTTCACCTTTAAGTGCGATTAAGCGGTCTAAGTGGAGCAAGGCCGTTTCAATTTTTTCGCGCGGTTCTGGTTCTGGCATAAGTTCGCCCGTCTCCAAATATTTCACCGTACGATAAATCATCCACGGGTTCCCAAGTGCAGCACGACCAATCATGACACCGTCAGCACCCGTTTCTTCAAGCATTCGTTTGGCATCTTCTGGCGTTTTCACATCGCCGTTTCCCATAAACGGAATTTTGATAGCCTTTTTTACATCGCGCAAGATATCCCAATTTGCGACACCTTCGTACATTTGTACACGCGTCCGCCCGTGCATCGCAATTGCTGCGGCACCAGCGCTTTCAGCAGCCAAGGCATTTTCTACAGCAAAAACATGCTCATCATCCCAGCCAATACGCATTTTCACGGTAACTGGCTTGTCAATTGCCGCCACGACTGCTTTTACCATATCGTGCACTTTGTTCGGGTCAAGCAACCATTTGGCGCCCGCTTCACATTTAATAATTTTATTAACTGGACAGCCCATGTTAATGTCGATAATGTCCGCCGTCGTATTTTCTGCAACAAATTTCGCAGCTTCCACAAGCGTTTCCTTCTCACCGCCAAAAATTTGTAAGCTTAACGGCTTTTCTTTTTCATCTATATAGAGCATATCAATCGTTTTTTGGTTGCGGTACTCAATGCCTTTGCCGCTAATCATTTCGCAGCACACTAGGCCAGCACCAAATTCTTTCACTGTAAGTCTAAAAGCGGAGTTTGATATTCCGGCCATCGGAGCAACGACTACACGGTTTTTAATCTCCACATCACCAATTTGAAACATGCTTTTAAAGCCCCTTCCTCTTTCCTTTTTCATACGCTAGTGTTATGTTAACACAGTTTAAAAGTTTCGCAAGTGCTTTTTTTACCACTTTAGATGAAAATTTGTCCGTTTTATCCCTTGATTTTCGATTAATTTTTCAACTAAGTAAGTTTTGGCGACTTCCTCCGCAATTTCTGAAAGAGGCAACATCACAAAGGCTCTTTCCTGCATAAAAGGGTGTGGAATTTTGAGTTTTTCGGTATCGATTTGAATGTCATCATAGAGCAAAACATCTACATCGATGAGCCGCGGTCCCCATTTAAACAAGCGCACGCGACCGAGTTCCTTTTCAACATTTAAACATGTATCGAGAAGCGCTTCTGGCGCGAGGCTTGTCTCGATTTGAACGGCAATGTTAAAAAATATATCCTGATCCTCATAACCAACTGGCTCCGTTTGGTAAACACTGGAAACTTTTTCAACAGTGATGTTCGGATTTTCTGCCAGCAATTTAACCGCTTGCGTGAGATTTTCCAACTTTTCACCAATGTTAGAACCGAGAGATAAAAATGCTTGCGCCATTTAGTCCACACTCCGCTCACGATAAATTTCAACCGCAACAGAATGATAATGGCCCGGAATTGGCGGATTCGGTTTAATGACTTTCACTGTGACGGCTTCAAGCTTTGCATAATCTCGCAAAACTTCCGTAGCAATTGTTTCCGCAAGTGCTTCAATCAATTTGAACTCTCGCGCCTCAGTAATTTCCTTCACCGTTTCGTAAACGTCCGCATAACTTACCGTATCCTCAACGCTATCCGTCCGCCCTGCTTCTTTCGTCGATAAATGAAGCACCAGAGACACTTGAAAAACTTGCCCCAACTGGTTTTCTTGCGGCAAAACACCATGATAACCATAGAAATTTAGTTCATTTAAGTAGATTTTATCCATTTTCTCACCCTTTTTCGTTTTTTAAAGCAATATGTCCCATAATAGCATCTGTCATTCTAACCATTCTTGCTATTTCAAGCACATCGTGAACACGAACAATACGACAGCCTTTCGCCAGACCGTACACGACGGTTGCTCCCGTGCCTTCAATACGATCGTTTGTTTCTAGGTTTAAAACTTGACCGATTGTTGACTTACGGCTCGTTCCAAGTAAAACTTCAAAGCCTAGCGCGACAATTTCGTCAATGCGGCGTAGGACTTCCAAATTTTGCTCAACCGATTTTGCAAATCCAAATCCCGGATCTAAAATAATATGTTCATCTTTAACGCCAGCCCGCCGACAAATTGCAACACTTTCTTCTAGGTCAGCCTTCACTTCTTCCATAAAATTTTCATAATCCCGGTCCATTCGGTTATGCATCAAACAAATCGGAATATCATATTTAGCAGCAATTGCCGCCATTTTAGAATCTTTTTTCGCGCCCCATTGATCATTTAACAGATCGGCACCAGCGAGCACTGCTGCTTCCGCCACCTCACTGCGCCATGTATCAATGGATAAATATATATTTGGCAGCGCCTTGCGTAGAGCTTTAATAACAGGAATAACACGGTTTGTTTCCTCATGAATCGAAACCTCCGAATGTCCCGGGCGAGTGGAAACACCACCAACATCAATAATACTAGCACCATCTCGCACCATCTTTTCAGCATGTAAAACAGCTTCCTGCACGACCATATATGCGCCACCATCTGAAAATGAATCTGGTGTAATATTTAAAATCCCCATCACTAGACTGGTTTGTGACTTTTCCCATTTTTTAACCAATAGCCTCACCTCTCTTCATTATTATAGCATCAAAATAGCTCATATCAGCCTCTTTTGTTTTAAAGCACATAAAAAACCAACGTGGAAAAGGGAGTAAACCACGTTGGTCAAAAAGGGAGTTTTGGGATTTTCATTTAAAGGGGAGAAATGAAAATGTTTTGTTGTTGTTAGCTTATGACTATATAATAAACAGATTTCCCTAAAATCTACTGTGAGAAAAATGAAAGTTCATTAAGAAATCAATTTTTTTCTTCTCATTCTATTTTTTATTTCATAAAGATAGTAAAACTTCGCCAAATCTAGCTTTATCAATGATTCTATAGCCACCTCTTGAATGAAAAGGTATAATAAAATGATCGTCTACCTTTGACGAATTTCGTTAGAGGGCAGGTGCACACATGGCAATTCTATATACCAGTTTAATTGCGCCGATTGTAGTTGGTTGCGTAATTACGCTTTTCAAACACATATTAGAAGGTCGGCGTAATGGAATTTAGACGACAACAAACTTCTGAACCCATAAAAAATACCCTAGCTCTGACCAGTTAGGGTATTTGGGTGTCACAATGACAATTCTTATACAACTATATTTTAACAGATTTCAAAATCTTTGCGAATATACGTTTTCTTTTAGACATAAAAAACCAGTGTGGAAAAGGGAGTAACCACACTGGCTAAAAAAGGGAGTTTTGGGATTTTCATTTAAAAGGGGAAAATGAAAATGTTTTGTTTGTTGTTAGCTTATAACTATATAATAAACAGATTTCCCTAAAATCTTCTGTGAGGAAAATGAAAGTTTGTTAAGAGTTTCATTTTCTTTTTTTCATTTTACGCAAACAAAAACCAATGCGGAAAAAAGGGAGTAAACCGCATTGGTCCAAAAGGGAGTTTTGGATTTTCATTCTAAAAAGGGAAAGAAATGAAAATGTTTTGTTTGTTGTTAGCTTATAAATGCATCATACGCGCAAAAAAAGTGTTTCTACTGTGTAGAAGATTAGAAAAAGATTAGAATTTTATTTCTATACATAAAAAGAGATGAGTGACGACACTCATCTCCTTCTATTATCTATTACTCATCAAAATTATATAACGCAGTGCTTAAATAGCGTTCACCGTTGCTCGCCACAACTGCAAGCACTTTTTTTCCTTCGCCAAGCTCCTTAGCAAGGTCTAAAGCAGCTTTAATTGTCGCTCCAGAAGAAATCCCAACTAAAATCCCTTCTTTTTTCGCAACTTCACGCGCGGTAACTAGAGCATCTTCACTAGCCACTTTAAGGACACCATCATATACTTTTGTATCCAGTGTATCTGGAACAAATCCAGCCCCAATGCCTTGGATTTTATGCGGCGAAGGAGCACCACCACTTAATACAGGCGATTCTTCTGGTTCTAAAGCATAGATTTTAATATCCGGATAATTTTTTCGTAACACGTGTCCTGCACCAGTAACAGTACCACCAGTTCCTACGCCGGAAATGAACGCGTCAAGCCCATCTTTACCGAAAGCTTCGACAATCTCTGGACCAGTCGTTTTTTCATGAACCTGTGGGTTTGCAGGGTTGTGAAATTGTTGCGGGATAAAATAACCATGTTCTTTAGCAAGTTCATCTGCTTTTTGAATGGCCCCTTTCATACCGTCTGCACCTTTTGTGAGCACAAGTTCTGCACCGTATGCTTGAAGAAGTTTACGTCTTTCAAGGCTCATTGTATCTGGCATAACGAAAATTGCATGGTACCCTTTTGCAGCTGCTACCATCGCAAGACCAATTCCTGTGTTTCCACTTGTCGGCTCAATGATTGTATCACCAGGCTTCAAGACACCTTCTTTTTCAGCTGCTTCAATCATAGCATTTGCAATGCGATCTTTCACGCTCCCACCTGGATTTTGAAATTCTAACTTCACATAAACGTCCGCACTACCTTTTTCCGGTAAGCGATTTAACTTTACAATAGGGGTATTTCCAATTAATTCTGTAATTGAATTCGCAATTTTCATTTCAACACTCCTCCAAATAGCTTTTCTTTTACTTTACCTAATTCCGAGTTGTTTTGTCAATTTTAAAAATCGATTGGGAATCTTTATCGTTTGAAACAGCTTTCTAATGTATTTTTATGGTAAGAATGGTGGCGACGAGTGATTAAATAAAAAATCATCCGCATAACGCGGATGATTTTTTATTTCGCTTCTTCATATAAACTTTCCAACTCTTCTTCCGAAAAATGGTAATGGTTTCGGCAAAAATGGCATTCCGTTTCCGCCCCGTGTTCTTCATCAATCATTGCACGAATTTCGTCTTTGCCTAATGAAATAATCGCTGTTTTAAAGCGCTCTTTTGAACAGTTGCATTCAAAACGGACAGGAATCGTTTCTAAAATTTTTACTTTTTCAGCACCACCCGCAAGAAGCGCGATGATACTTTCTGGCGTTTCCCCGCTATCAATCATGCGCGAAACAGTTGGGCATTTCGCCAAATTCTTTTCGATTTCGGTAATTAGCGCGTCATCAGCACCTGGCAGAAGTTGCAGCATAAAACCGCCGGCCGCTTTGATTGTCGTATCAGGATTAACAAGGACGCCTACACCTACAGATGAGTTGATTTGTTCGGAGTTTGCCAAATAATACGTGAAGTCCTCAGCAATTTCCCCTGATACAATTGGAATTTGGCCAGTAAAATTTTCGCCAAAACCTAAGTCTTTTACAATAGAAAGCGTTCCTTCTGTCCCAACGCCGCGGCGCACATCTAGTTTCCCGGCTTCATTTAAATCCGCAAAATTGACGTGCGGATTAGTGACGTAACCGCGGACCCCACCTTGCGTATTACTATCCGCAATAATTGCGCCGATTGGGCCATTTCCTTCAATTTTTGCTGTGATTTTCTGATTTTCTTTTTGCATCGCACCTAAAAAGAGCGTCGCTGTCATCGTACGGCCAAGCGCAGCGGAAGCTACCGGCCACGTATCATGGCGCCTTTGCCCTTCGCTAACTGTTTCTGTTGTAATCGCTGCATAAATTCGCACGCGACCATCATATGCTAAAGCTTTCACTAAATAATCGTTCATTTCTTTTCTCCTTTATTTCGCTTATATAATACGTACAATCCTTTTAAGGTTAAAAAGGGATCCACCACATCGACAAGTGTCGATTTCTCAGTAATCAGACGCGCCAAACCACCAGTCGCGACAACAATTGGGTTTGTTCCGGCTTCTTTTTTCATCACCGAAATAATCCCTTCACATTGGCCGATGAAGCCATAAAAAATGCCGGCCTGCATAGAGGTCACTGTCGTCTTGCCAATTACGTTTTGCGAAGCTTTTATATCCACCCGAGGTAGTTTTGCGGCGTGATTGTAAAGTGCTTCCGTCGCCGTCATGATGCCTGGTGCAATTGCTCCGCCTTGATAGGTGCCTTTTTCGTCAATGTAGCAAAATGTTGTGGCTGTGCCAAAATCAACAATAATAATCGGGCTTTTGTATTCTTCAAGAGCCGCGACCGCATTCACAATTCTGTCGGCGCCCAGTTCCCGCGGATTTTCCACTTTTAAATTCAAACCCGTTTTAATCCCTGGCCCGACAACGAGCGGTTCAACTTGAAAATAGCGTGTGCTCATCGTTTGAACAGCATGCATAACGGGTGGCACTACCGAACAAATCACAACGTCCGTCACTTGTTCTGGTAATATTTTTTCATGGTTTAAAAAGCTTAATACGAGCATCCCTAATTCATCTGCCGTCCTCGCCTTATCTGTCGCAATCCGAAAAGTCCGCTTCAACTCCTCACCGTCATAAACCCCAAACGTGCAATTTGTATTTCCTACGTCGATGACTAAAATCATTGCTTTCACACCTCGTTTTTGTTCTAAGAAAGGACTAAGCACGTATGCTTAGTCCTTTCTATTATTATTCGTTGTCTTTTTTATCTTGTGGTTTTTCTTCTGCACTTTCAGCTTCTTCTGATGTCGTTTCTTGCGTTTTCTCTTCAGTTGCTTCTTCGTGCTTCAATTCCGCTTTTTCTTCATCAAAAGATTTTGGTTCTTCATCATCTTTTTCGGAAGGATATTCTTCAACCGTTAATGTATCCGCATCTGGAGGCATTACACCGTCATCAAATAGCGAACGAATTTGGCGAGCATCTAGCGTTTCCACTTCAAGAAGTGTTTCCGCGATTAGAACATGTTGCTCTTTATGTTCTAAAAGAATATTTTTGGCGCGGTCGTAACAGTAGCGAATAAGGCTTTGAACTTCTGTGTCAATTTCATAAGCAATCTTATCAGAGAATCCTTTATCGCTCCCGAAGTCGCGACCCATGAACACTTGACCGTTTCCTGATGTGAATTGAAGCGGTCCAATTTTATCACTCATACCCCATTCTGTTACCATGCGGCGTGCAATTTCTGTTGCGCGTTCAAAGTCATTACTTGCGCCTGTTGTAACTTCACCGAACGTAATTTCTTCAGCAACACGTCCACCAAGCAAGCCCGTAATTCGGTCAAGAAGTTCTGCTTTCGTCATTAAGAAGCGGTCTTCTTTCGGAAGCATGACAGCGTAACCGCCGGCTTGTCCACGTGGAACAATGGTTACTTTATGAACTGTTTCGGCTTCATCAAGCACCATACCAACAACTGTATGTCCACTTTCGTGGTAAGCAACTGTGCGGCGTTCTTTTTTAGAAATAACGCGATTTTTCTTAGCAGGACCAGCAATAACGCGGTCGCTCGCTTCGTCTAAATCACTCATATCAATTTGCTTTTTATCAGCACGAGCAGCAACTAATGCCGCTTCATTTAGTAAGTTTTCTAGGTCTGCCCCGGAGAAACCAGGCGTACGTTGCGCAATCGCTTTTAAATCAACACTTTTGGCTAAAGGTTTGTTTCTAGCGTGTACGCGTAATACTGCTTCACGGCCTTTTACGTCTGGGCGGTCAACCATAATTTGACGGTCAAAACGGCCTGGACGAAGAAGGGCTGGGTCAAGTACATCTGCACGGTTCGTTGCTGCGATAATGATAATACCTTCATTACCACCGAAACCATCCATTTCAACGAGCAATTGGTTAAGCGTTTGTTCACGTTCATCGTGACCACCGCCCATGCCAGCACCACGCTGACGACCTACAGCATCAATTTCATCGATAAAGATAATACATGGCGCATTTTTCTTCGCATTTTCGAACAAATCACGAACACGGCTCGCACCGACACCAACAAACATTTCTACAAAGTCAGAACCACTGATTGAGAAGAATGGCACACCCGCTTCTCCTGCTACAGCACGGGCAAGTAACGTTTTACCTGTTCCCGGTGGTCCGACTAAAAGCACACCTTTTGGAATACGTGCACCTAAATCAGCAAATTTACGCGGATCTTTCAAGAACTCAACCACTTCAACAAGTTCTTGTTTCTCCTCATCTGCTCCTGCAACATCTGTAAATCGCACTTTCTTCTTATCGTCATTGTAAAGTTTTGCTTTGCTCTTACCAAAGCTCATCACTTTACCACCGCCACCACCTTGTGACTGGCTCATTAAGAAGAAGAACAGGATAATGATAATTAGGAACGGAATAATGGAAGAAAGGAAGGTAACCCATCCATTATTTTGTTTAGCTGGGACAACTTCCCATTTAGTTTTATTGCTATCTGCTTCTTTTTGCATATCCGTTAATAGCGTATCACTACTAAGCGCATAAGTTGTGAAGGCCGTATCACTTTTATTTTGGCCTAATACTTTCTTATCATCCTCTGATGATTTATCTGAAGATTTAAATTCACCTTCAATTGTATAAACACTGCGATCAGGTTGGATAGTAAATGATTTTACATCCCCGTCCTCCAGTTTCGTCATAAACTCTGAATAACTAATATCCTTGGCTGCCTCTTTATTATTGTTAAAGGAAGCTACAATTCCAATGATGACTAGGAATATTATGACATAAAATATTGCATTTCTAAAAAATCTGTTCATTCCGTACCTCCTCCCACGTAAGAGCCTGGATTATACTTTTAAAATTGGCTTCAAGGAAACAACAAACTTTTCCCTATTTTTCCGAAAAAACACATCCGAAATTCAATTTCTCTCACGAAGATTCATTTATTAGTAAAGTCATTCCCCAATAGGTATTATGAGCTAAAAAACTAAGATTAATAATAGCATAACGCTGGCGTGTTGCCTACTAATTTGCATGTTTCGCAAAATTTCTACTTACTTTATCAACCTTTTTACTTATACTTTACATTTTAGCAAAAAAGCGTGGCAAAAGTGAAATTTTATCACTCCGAATAAATTTCCGGTTTTAAAACACCAATATACGGTAAGTTACGATATCTTTCAGCAAAATCAAGTCCGTACCCAACGACAAATTCATTTGGGACAATAAACCCAACATAGTCGGCATCAATATCAACATTTCGGCCTTCTGGTTTATCGAGTAACGTTACGAGCTTCACCGATTTTGCTTTTCGATACTTAATCAAGTCTACTAAATAACTAAGTGTACGTCCGCTATCAATAATATCTTCTACAATTAAAACATCTCGTCCTTCAACAGATGTATTTAAATCTTTAATGATTTTGACTTCACCAGACGAAACCATGCCATTTCCGTAACTTGAAACGTCCATGAAATCCATTTCTAAGTAGGTGTCGACTCGTTTAATTAAATCTGTCATAAACGGCGTTGCACCTTTTAACACGCCAATAACTAGCGGATTACGTCCCTCATATTCTGTCGTTAACTCAACACCAAGCTCACGAATCTTCTTTTGAATTTCCTCTTCACTAATTAGCACCTTTTGAATATCGTTATGCATGCTTTTCTTTCCTCCTAAATTCTTGCTATACCTCATAATAAATTGCTTTTTTTCGCGACTTGGTTTTACAACATAACAGGATTCCTTAACACCTGGCACCCACAAAACTTTCCCATTATCATCTGTTACAACAGGAATCGTATCTCGTAAGAATTTAGGGATTTTAGCATCGATAAAAATGTCTTTTAATTTTTTCGTCCCGCCAGTCCCTTTGAGTGTCATTCTGTCACCCGGAAGGCGATTACGAATAACAAGGGGTAAGGAAACGGCCTCAGCATCTATAATAATGCCATTTAGGCCTGCTGTTTGAACGACAGAGCTTTTTTGTCGCATTTTAAAAACAGAACCGTCTAACATTTCAATCCGATCATTCGGAGCTATCTGATAATAAAATTCCTTCTTTACCTCTTCTTTATAGAAAAATGCTTCTAGTTGGTCATATGTACGCCTAAAGATGACGTTTTTTGGCAAATTGAGTGTGGCAGAAGGATTATTTCCATGAATAACACCATAAATTGCTTCTATATGACGCTTTGAAATATCTTGAATATCATTATTATACAGATATTTTAATAGTAAATGAATTATGCGCCGTTGTAAAGGATTCGCCATATTTTCTACTGCATTTCGCTCTATTTTAACAAAGCCCTCTTCTTTTACAGCAATTTTCTCAAATTCGGACAGTGCCATTTCATCTAAAAAGTGAAAATCCTCCCACGTTTCATCCGAAAAATTTTTAAAATGCTCAGCAATGCCAACGTTTTCCTTTTCAAGTAGCGGAACAATATGTTTTCTAAAACGATTCCGCGTAAAATTATCCATTTCATTAGATGCATCGACAACAAATGGAAGCTTATGTTCCGACGTATAGGCTAAAATATCTTTTTTCGAAACGGAAAGAAACGGACGAATAACATGACCTTCACCCAGCATACGCATAGGACGGATTCCAGAAAGCCCCGTACCTGAACTTCCGCGAACAAGACGCATCAAAATCGTTTCAATTTGATCATCAGCATGGTGCGCAAGCGCAATTTTCTGAATCCCCGACTCCAGCATCGACTCCTCAAAAAAACGATACCTCACAAGACGCGCCGTCTCTTCAATCCCTCTTTTTTCAGAAACCGCCAAGCTCTGAACGTCTACTTTCTTTTGGATAAAAGCAAGATTGTGCCTCTCCGCAAAGCTGCGAACGAAATCCGCTTCCTCGTCTGACTCAGCGCGAAGCAAATGATTCACGTGGAGAACAACTAGATTGTTTGCGCCTTGGCGATTCATTAGGAAATGCAGCAACGCCAAAGAATCCGGACCACCTGAAACTGCGACAAGCAACTTTTCATTTGGCCGGATTAGGTCATATTTCACTATTTCATTTTCAACACGTCTTAAAAAATCATCCATGAAAAAAGACCTTTCTTCCATCTTTATATGAGAAAACAAGGATGGGCTTCACCCATCCTAATTTATTTCTATAATCGGTTTAGCCGCGACGAGCGCCACGACCACCACGTTTTGATTCTGTTTGACGTTTAATTGTCGATAGACGATCTTCACTATCTTTTAAAAATTGAGCCATGATATCTTCAAAATTCTCCGCTGGCTTCGCACTTCTTACCGGCTTCTTATTGAATTTAGGCTTCTTATCGTAATTGCGTTCTGGACGCTCTGGACGATCTACAGCTTTACGAATTGAAAGACCAATTTTCCCGTCATCAGAAACATTCATAATTTTAACGGTAACTTCATCCCCAACAGTCAAAATATCATTAATATCTTTCACATAATTATCTGCAACCTCACTAATATGGACCAGACCTGTTTTGCCACCTTCAAGCTCCACAAACGCTCCAAAATTAGTAATCCCAGTAACTTTCCCTTGCAACTTGTTGCCTACTTCGATCGACATAAAAAAAAGCTTCCTCCTTAAAAATCACTCTTTACAACATTTATTATAACGTTATTTAAAGCCATGTCAAAATAGTTTGCTCTACTAATTTGACGATGTTTTTTTCTCATCATCTCCAGTTGGCGTATTAAAAATAATCTCGCCTTCCTTCGAAAGATAATACTCGCTTCTAGCTAGTTTCGCAATATAATCATCATCATGCAATTTATTGATTTGACTCTTCAAAGCTTTTTCTTCCTTTTTTGAATCAGCGAGCTTTTGCTCTGTTTTTACTTTTTCAGTTTTTTTCTCTTGTAACAATAATGCTTGTTTTGTATAAGTGAAAAATAACGCACCGAAAACAATGACTAAAACAACTACAAGGCCTGTAAGCCTTCTAGCTAAGGCAACGCGACGACGATTTTTAATTTTCTTCAACGTTTGCGTGTCTTTAATATAGCGATTCTGCATACGCGTCACATTTTTTTCATTCTTCATCTATCGCACCTCCTAGTCAAGTAAAAAGATTCTCCTATCTAAAATAATAACAATTTTTTTTCTGTTTGTCTATTGGTATCCGTGAAATCGACTATTTTTTTACAAAAATAAAAACCGTTGAAAAAACAATGACTACGTAGGCTTAAAATTCTTTTCCCATTGGTTAATTTTTTATGTTAAACTAAAACGATAATTGTCAAAACATAAAAAGGAGTATACAACATGAAAAAAATGATTTTTAGCTTGTTAATTGTTTTACCTTTAACTTTACTCGGAGGTTGCGGTAACGTAGTTGATGATGCACACGCTGGCAAGTGGTCGCTAAAAAATTTCACTCTGCTTATCGATGGTAAAGAAAGGAAAGGAAGTATTACACCCGTTGGCCATATAAAAATTTCCGCTAATGGTAAAGTCGAAGAAAAAACCATCAATGGTGATGTCAAATCAACAGCTGACTATAAGCTTGAGCCTGTGGACGAAAAAGGAAAATATCGGTTAACGGGCGATTATAAAAAAAGTATTACCCTACCTTACAAAACGGATTTAGATAAAGAATTTGCGAAAAGTACACTTGCCGATTTGAAATCATCAGAAGAGCTTAGCGATGTTTCGGGGAAAGAAAAAAATGGCGAGTACCGTATCGAATATACCCAAAAATTTTCTACGGGCATCCGAATTAATTTAAAATTTAAAAACAAGACCCTTGTCCAAACTCAATTCAATAAAAATTACGGAAATGCAAAAAGTACCTCCATTTTCACAAAATAACTTTACTAACTTAGGAGAATTACTATATGAAAAAATTTATTTTTAGCACTCTATTTATTTTAATCCTTGCACTTCTCAGTGGTTGTGGGAGCAAAATCGACAAACAGTATGTAGGGACTTGGAATATTGAAGAATCGACCGTAACTCTTGACGACGAGGAGCCTATGACTTATGATGCGAAAGGTAGCCATGTCAAAACACATATCGAAATTTCTTCCAACGGGGAAGTGAAGCATACGGTTAAGAATATGGTTGAAACAACTATCACGAAGTATCAGACGAAACCTCGCCAAGATAAAGAGGGATATGAGTTAACAGGCGAAGTAAAAGTACTTAAAATCTATTCATATAAAACCGCTTCCGATAGAGGGAGCATCCCTACTCATTTAAATAGTCTTAAAAAAAATAAAAATATAAGTCAAATAACAGAAACCGAAAAAAATGATAAATATTATATCGAGTTTACAAAAGAAAACATTTCAGCGACGTTCAAATTATTAGACGATACACTTATATATGAGCAAGAAGATGAAGACTTTTCTTCAATAACAAACGTCCGCTCATCTTTTACAAAACAAAAAGAAGCCCAAACCAATTAACGACTTGGTTTGGGCTTTTTTTATTCAGCATCATTTCGCGTTTCGCTTATAATCGTATACATTTCTGCAGCTGCTTCTTTTCTGGCATTTTCTTCTAAACGGTCGATTTTCGCTGTCACCGTTTTTGGACCAAAGCGAATAACAAGCTCGTCACCTACTTTTACATTTGTACCTGGTTTGGCAACAACTCCGTTAATTGCAATTCGCCCTTTTTCAGCTACTTCTTTTGCAACTGTACGGCGTTTTATTAATCTAGAAACTTTTAAAAATTTATCTAAACGCATTTTTTTACACCTCTTTATTTATTTTTTACTACCTTTTGACTGAGCCATAATAATCTGGCGCCAAATGGTAGGTATGTGAAATCACGAGCAGTGAGCAGTTTGTAGCGGAGCGCGAAGATTAAAAATACGCCGCCGCCAAGTGCTACACTTAGGACTGCTTGTACGGCGCTGCCTGTTCTTGTTACGGCGGGCGCAAGCCACTCCCACAACACTGGGAACACACACATCACAAGAAGGGCGCCGCATAAATTGAAGATGGTCTGCCGTTCGAAAAATGGCACGTCGGCATTCTGCTTTAGTGCAAAATAACAAACCACTAAAATAACAAAGAGACCGCTACACGTGGCTAAAGACGCGCCGAGCGTGGCGTAACGGGGGACAAGAAATGCGTTCGCTGCACATTTTGTTATTGCCCCAATTAAAACGGCCACTGCGGGAACGGAAATCTTGCCGAAGCCTTGCAAAATGCTGCTTGTCATAATGATAAGCGAGCTCAAAAAGACGGCGGGCATAAAAAGCTGCAAGACTAGCGTGCCGTCGCTCGTTTCAAAGAGCATCTGGTTTAGCGGGCGCATGATGACGATAAGTCCGACTGTTTCTGCGGCGGATAAAATGAGTGTGAGTTTCATGCCGAGAAGCACGGAGCGTTCCAATTTTTTGCGTTCGCCGCTCACTCGTGCCGCGGTGATCATTGGTACAAGCGCAAGCGCAAGGCCGGTTGAAAGGACTAGACCGAGCTGTAAAATGGGCTGCCCTCTATCGTATACCCCTTTAAGCGATTTAGCTACTAAATCTGGAATGCCACCTTCAATCATTAGGCGATAGACTTGAAAGGAATCGAGCAGTTGGAAAATAATTAGCATGGCGCTAACTGTACAAATGGCTAGACTTTGAATGAGAAACGCCTTAGCAATTCCTCGCTTTTCAGTTTTGCTCGGGAAGCTTCCCCAAACTTTTAAGCCACCTTCGGAAAGTCTTTTCTTATGAAAATGCCTTAATATTAAGACGGCAGCAAGTCCGCCGAAAAAGGCGCCGCTCATGGCCATACTGCCTGCTGTGTAGAGGCTTTGGCCGCTTTTGACTGCGAGCCATGCGCCGACGATGATGATGCCGACGCGAATGAGCTGTTCGATGGTTTGTGAAACGGCGGTTGGTATCATGTCATCTTGGCCTTGGAAATAGCCGCGCAAAAAAGCGAGTTGCGGTGTGAGCAGGAAAACAAAACTTACGGTTTGAATGAGCGGTGCAAGTTGCAAGTCGCCCATCATATTTGCGATGCTGTACGCGAAGGCAAATAGAAATAGAAACAGTAAGATGCTCACTACTCGGAGTGTCCGGTAAATGGATTGCAAAATAATTTGTTGGCGCCTCGTGTTTCCTTCAGCTTCGGCCATCATTTTCGAAATGACAACTGGGAAGCCGCCTAGCGCAAAAGTCATCGCAATCCCGTAAAACGGATAAACTTGTTGAAAAATATAAAAACCGACATCGCCGACCATGTTTTGGAACGGTACACGATAAATGGCGCTTAGAATTTTGGAAATTAGCGAGGCAATTGTGAGCCACATTGCGCCGCGCATTAAGTTTTTAATCGAGCGTTCTGACATACTATGCCGCCTTTCTGCTACATTTCCCCTTTAGTTTTCAACCTCACTCGGCTCTTTTAAAGCGGTTTTCAAGTTTTCGATGATGGCTTTCACCGCATACAGCCATTCCTGCAAACTCTTGTTTTGCACATTCATCGTGAGTTTTAGGCAAGTCCCTTCCATGCCAACACCAACATTTCTCCCGTATTCCGAAATCACTTCCATCACTTTGTCGCCGCGAATATTTCCCGTTCCTTTTTCCGAGAAGAGAATCGTGATTTTTTTCGCTTCTTCCTTGATTAGCTCTACACCAACAAGAAGCGCATGCACACGAAGTTCTGTCACCGTAAATAAGTACTCCACTTCTTCTGGATATTCCCCAAAACGATCCATCATATCGCTTTTCAGCGATTCAAGTTCTTCCACATCTAGGACATTTCGGAAGCGTTTATACATTTCGATTTTCTGTCTGCTGTCCGTAATATAATATTCTGGAATGTAAGCATCAACTTGAATGTCGATTTCAACTGGTGCAACGGGTTCTTGTTCTTCCTTCGGCCGGCGCGCTTCAATCGCTTCTTTAAGCATTTGCGAATAAAGGTCAAATCCGACTGAATCAATAAAGCCATGTTGCTGCGCTCCTAGTATATTACCCGCGCCGCGGATAGACAAATCGCGCATCGCAATTTTAAATCCAGAGCCTAGTTCAGTAAATTCCTTAATCGCTTGAAGTCGTTTTTCAGCTTCCTCACGTAGAATTTTATCCTTTTGATACATAAAGTAAGCATAGGCGATGCGGTTCCAACGCCCAACCCGACCACGTAATTGGTAGAGCTGCGAGAGCCCCATATGATCGGCGTTTTGAACAAACAGCGTATTCACGTTTGGAATATCCACGCCCGTTTCAATAATCGTCGTCGTCACTAACACGTCATACTCCCCTTCAAGGAAGCTTAAGATGACCGATTCTAACTCGGATTCTGTCATTTGACCGTGCGCTACAGCCACACGTGCATCTGGAACGAGCATGGAAATTTCATCTGCTTTTTGCAAAATCGATTCGACTCGATTATATAAATAATACACTTGTCCCTCACGTGCTAGTTCCCGCTCAATTGCCTCGCGAACTAAAACGTTATTTTGTTCTGTAACATACGTTTGCACAGGAAATCTATTTGCCGGTGGCGTTTCAATGACAGACAAATCACGCACGCCGAGCATGGACATGTGTAACGTCCGCGGAATCGGCGTCGCCGTCAAGGTTAAAACATCAATTTTAGACCGGATTTGTTTGATTTTTTCCTTGTGCGTCACACCAAAGCGTTGTTCCTCGTCGACAATTAGGAAGCCGAGGTCGCGATATTTTACGTCTTTCGAAAGAAGGCGATGCGTCCCGACGACAATGTCCACCGTTCCAGACGCCAAACCGGAAATTGTTTCGTTTTGTTGTTTCCGCGTTCTAAAACGGCTTAATAGCCCAATATTAATTGGAAAACCTTGGAAGCGTTCTTTCATCGTTTCAAAATGTTGCTGCGCCAAAATGGTCGTCGGTACTAAAAATGCGACTTGCTTGCCGTCCATGACCGCCTTAAACGCCGCACGAAGCGCAACTTCCGTTTTCCCGTAACCAACATCTCCAACGAGAAGCCGGTCCATCGGGCGAATGCGTTCCATGTCATGCTTAATTTCCCGAATCGAACGAATTTGGTCTTCAGTTGGTTGATACGGAAATGAATCCTCAAATTCGCGCTGCATATCGCTATCCGGACTAAACGCAAAGCCTTTCTCCGCCTCACGTTCTGCGTAAAGCTTAATCAAATCATCCGCAATATCTTGCACAGACGCCTTCACTTTTGTTTTGACGCGCTTCCACTCTGAACCGCCAAGCTTATTTAATTTCGGTGCTTTCCCCTCAGCCCCTACATATTTTTGGACTAAATCGAGCTGTTCCACAGGGATAAATAATTTGTCTTCACCTTGGTAAACCAGTAGCAAATAATCCTTATGAACACCGCTAATTTCAAGGGTTTCCATGCCGACATAGCGTGCGATACCGTGGTTGACGTGAACGACATAATCACCAACTTTAAGTTCCGAATAACTTTGAATTCGTTCAGCATTTGAAAGTTTCTGGCGTTTTTTAACTTTTTTTGTCTTTTTATTAAAAAGTTCTGTTTCGCTAATGATGACCACTTTTGCAAGCGGTAATTCAAAGCCGTTTTGGAAGGTACCGATGACAAATTGGACAGCGCCGTATTTTGGCACATCTTCTTCGCGCGTTAAAATGACACTTTCCATGTCATAATCTGCCAAAGTCTGTTGCATTTTAGTTGCCCGTTCTATGGAAGGCGCCAAAATGACGACCGCATAATTATTTTTGTGCCAGCTATCTAATTCCGTTTTTAAAACAGACATTTGTCCGTGAAATTGTTGCATTTGTTTATAAACTAAATTGGTTGTTTGCGAAACGCGCATGGCGCTATGTGCTTTTTGGAATAACGTCAAATAAATTTTCGGCGTCCGCACGCTTTCCATAAGCTCTTTAAAATGGTGGCCCAATTTGACATCGCGCACGGTTTCTAGCCGGCTGAGCGTTTCCGTATGCCATTCTGCTTCTTCTTTTTCTAAACGTTCGTCGGTTTCTTGAATGCGTCCATACTCGTCTAAAACGAAAAGCATATCTTGTGCGGCATAGTCAAGGAGCGAGGCGGGATCTGGGTAGGCTAGTCCAATATATTTAAAGAACATATCCGGCTTTATTCCCGAACGAAGCAGTTCCAAATCCGTTTCGATATTTTCCATTAAGCCTTGCTTGTCTTCTTCGTTTTTCATGTTTTTTAACGTTGCAGCAAGACCTTTTTCAAGGCGCGTCACAATATCTGGGAAATAAGCTTGCTCAAGCAAAATTTCCGTTGCGGGCAAGATGCGAAATTCAGCAAGTTTCTGATGCGAACGCTGCGTTTCAACATCGAAATAGCGAAGCGAATCAATTTCTGTATCAAAAAGTTCAATGCGCACGGGGAATTCTTCTGTGATTGGATAGACATCGATAATGCCACCGCGAATGCTGAATTCTCCGGGCGTATTGACCATACCACTCATTGTATAGCCCATTGTCACGAGGCTTTCTTTTAACTGTTCGGGATCAATTTCCTCACCTTGAACAATTTGCAGGTTGTATTTTTTCCATAACGAAACGGGCGGAAGTATTTTTCGAAGCCCTGCTACAGGGACAACTAAAATTCCCGGTTTTTCCGAAAGAAGAAAGTCGAGTGCTTCTACGCGCTGACCGCGAAGTTCGGGGCTTGATACGCTTAGTTCGGAGGAAATGAGTTCGTCTGCCGGGTATAAAAATAGGCGGTCAAAGTCGATTAATGTGAGCAAATCATCGTACAATTTTTGCGCGTGATACAAATTATGTGTGACGAGCAACGTTTGTTTTTGTGTCGCTCCTTCGAGTACGCTCGCAAAAAGTGCGCGCGATGAACCCGATAATCCTGTTACGAGTTGTGATTCTTTTTTATCGTTAACCGCACTAATGATTTGGCGGATTTCTTTTTGTTCAAAAATTAATTGTTTTAAACCTTTCAAAGTCAACCTCTCCTCTTCCCATCTTCAATTGCTTATTTGTCAGAAAATTCCTTCTTCCCAACACGAGCAACTAAGCACGCATAAGCTAGACTTTTACTAGCTCAGCACGCTTAGTTATAGCGATTCATTACATCTAGAAACGACATTTTAGTCGCATCTTCAATGGCATCTGCGCTTTTTTTTATGGCCGCAATTATATCTGGTTGTTCTATTTTTTGAAAATCCCCGAGCACGTAATGAATGATTTCACCTTTTGGCGGTCGGTCAATCCCTACACGAATTCGGTTAAAATCTTGTGTTTTTAAATGTTGAATCAACGAACGCATCCCGTTATGTCCACCTGCACTGCCTTTTTGCCGCAGCCTGATTTTCCCAACTGGCAAATCCAAATCATCATATACAACGATTAAATCTTCTATATCAATTTGATAATAATCCATAAGCGGACGAACACACTCACCAGATACATTCATAAACGTCAGCGGTTTTACGAGCAACACTTTCTCGCCGTTTATTACGAGCTGACTCACCATGCCATTAAATTTCGAACTTTTCCAAGGCGCACTAAAACGATAGCTAAGTTCATCAACTACCATGAACCCAACATTGTGCCTTGTTCGTTCATATTTTTTTCCTGGATTTCCCAGTCCAACAATCATCTTCATCCATTTATTCTCCTATGCACACGAAAACCACTTCATAAATGAACTGGTTTCACTAGAAAGTTATTGCCTAAATTATAACATGCGATTTAGAGTTTTGAAAGTTTTTCATATAACAGAATGTAAATATCAGTTAACTAAAAAAGGGCAGATAGACATTGCAATGCCTGATATTAACTTCTATAAAATAAAAAAACTCAACAATTAAGTTGAGCAGCCTTTAAGCAAGAATTCATCTGGTGATTCTATACTTTCTTCTATTGATGAGCTTTACCCCATTTAAATTACTTATTCGCTGTTTGCATTCTAAACCCTTACTTCATTTCCGTAAACAAAAATGAAGCGCAAGGTTTTCAAAACAAAAACCTTGCGCTTTTTCTTATTTATTCAACTGGCTCTTCTGCTGACCCGTGAGCTGCTTCTGGTTCGGCAACTTCTTCACCGGCTGTTGTTTCAACTTCGGTACGTGGTGCAGCAACAGTTACTACAGCTTCTTCCACGTCTGTTTTAATTTCAAAATCGGTATTTTTAGGAATATCACCCACTGCAAGTGAGTCACCAATCGCTAATTTTGTAATATCTACTTCAATTGCTTCTGGAAGCTTATCTGGCGTTGCGGCAACCGTCACTTCATAAAGGACTTGTTGCAAGACGCCGCCTTCTTTAACCCCAGAAGATTCTCCTACTAAATCAATACGCACATCTGCTTCAACTTCTTCGCTCATGTTCACGGCTAAGAAATCGACATGGATTAGTTCGTCTTTTAGTGGATCTATTTGGTATTCGTGTAAAAGAACATTTAATTTTTTTCCATCAATAGTTACTGAGAATACTGCATTACGCCCATGTTCTCGAATCGTTTTAATTAACTCAAGGGAATCAACTGAAATCGTAATATTCTCAGATTGATAACCGTAAATAATACCTGGAATACGACCTGCCACACGGATTTCTGTCACTTGCGAATGTTGTTTCGTATCTCTTTTTTGAACTTCTAAATTAGTTGCCATAAAAAATTCACTCCACTCATTCATTTTGTATTCTACAATAACTATCTTTACCCTAGTAGTAAAAGTTAAAACAATTAGAAAGTCGCCTTAAACCAAGTTTTTCGGCAAACAAGGTTTATTTTCTTTCATAAAAGGTAAACAGAAACTAGCGTGAAATTTAGTTATCATACTTCAATTTTAGCGCAATCCGATGTATTTCTCAAAAAATTACTGCGTTAATTATAGAAATATTTGGAATGGAAGAGCTTTCAAACTGTATTACAGCGTTTTCATAAATTTATTAGTACAAATTTCCAAATTAAGGACGTTCAGGGTTTCACAATGTGTAATAAAGTGTTATACTGTATTAGTAAAAAGTTTGCTAAGGAGGAAATTTAATTATGAAAGACCACCAAAAAATAATTTTAGTCGGTGATGGAGCTGTTGGTTCAAGTTACGCATTTGCTTGTGTAAATTTAAATATCGGCCAAGAATTCGGTATTATCGATATCGATAAGGACAGAACTATCGGAGATGCTATCGATTTAAGTCATGCTGTTCCTTTTTCCGCACCTAAAAAAATCTATTCCGCTAATTATAGCGATTGCCACGATGCAGATTTAGTAGTTGTCACAGCTGGTACAGCTCAAAAACCAGGCGAAACACGTCTTGATCTTGTTAATCGTAATATAAAAATTATGAAAGGGATTGTCGATGAAGTTATGGCAAGTGGCTTTGACGGGATTTTCTTAATTGCCTCAAATCCAGTTGATATCCTTACTTATGCGACTTGGAAATTCTCTGGACTTCCTAAAGAACGCGTCATCGGTTCTGGCACAAGTCTTGATACTGCTCGTTTCCGTATGTCTATTGCTGATTATTTAAAAGTAGATGCGCGTAATGTACACGGGTACATTTTAGGCGAACATGGTGACACAGAGTTCCCAGCGTGGAGCCACACAACTGTCGGCGGACTTCCTATCACAGAATGGATTTCAGAAAATGAACAAGGTGCGATGGATACGATTTTCATCAGCGTGCGTGATGCAGCCTATGAAATTATCAATAAAAAAGGCGCAACTTTCTATGGTATTGCAGCAGCTCTAGCACGTATTTCCAAAGCGATTTTAAACAACGAAAACGCAATTTTGCCACTTTCTGTCTATTTAGATGGCCACTACGGCTTAAACGATATCTACATTGGTGCTCCAGCGGTCGTTAACCGCCAAGGCGTGCGCCACATTGTTGAAATGAAACTAAATGACGTAGAAAAAGAACAAATGCGCAACTCAGCTGAAACACTTAAAAAAGTTTTAAGTGACGCAATGAAAGAAATTTAATTGAACAACACCCACGTAAAGAAGCTAGGAATCACTTTCCTAGCTTCTTTGATTTTCTTTTTAAAACGAGGTACACTAAAGAAAAATAAAGGAGGCTGACATATGATTACAACAACATCTCCAAATATTGAAGGGCAAAAAATCGTCGAGTATAAGAAAATTGTATTCGGTGAAGTCATTACAGGCGTGAATTTCGTCAAAGATATCGGTGCTGGTTTGCGGAATTTCTTCGGCGGTCGTTCGCAAGGCTATGAGGACGAATTAATTGCGGCGCGTGAAGAAGCGATTCGCGAAATGGAAAACCGCGCTGAACAACTTGGAGCGAATGCGATTATCGGCGTAGACATCGATTATGAGGTACTCGGCGCTGACAATGGTATGCTGATGGTCACAGCATCTGGCACTGCGGTTGTGATTGAAGTTCAAGATTATTAAGCGTAAAAACAAGCATACATCTAATGAAAACCATTATCCAAGATGGCATTATCACTAGATGTATGCTTCTTTATTTTTACAGAATAAAATCTAACTATAGCTTAAACTTTTTCTGATTTGAGTTCTTCCCATATTGCAATCATTTCATACGCAACATCGCGCAATGAGTATGTGGTCATAAATTGGTCTTCTGCATGCATAAAAAGAATGGAAACAGGCACTTCGTCGCCTTCAGATTCTTTTTGAATGAGTTCAACATGCTTCTTGTGCCCATCACTTAAATAGCGATTCGCCTCATCGATTTTCCCGTAGGCGATTTTAAACTTCCCCTGCCTCGCTAGCTGCATGGCTTCAATAATACAACTTCTAGCTGCGCCGACTGAACTAATAATTTCAAACGACGCTAATTCCATCCCTTCCATGAGTTAAGCCTCCTCAATCTCTATCACTGTTTCTAAAAAAGTTTCCCGGCCGTTTCCAATGAAAATATCGACTTTCCCGGGTTCAAGTTGGTATTTTTTCTGACTAGACCAAACTTCAAGTTCTTTTTTTCCAATTTTAAAGCACATCGTTTGATGTTCATTAGCTTTTAGTTCCATTTTGCAAAAGGCTTTCAATTCGCGTTTGCGCCTTGTGATACTACCAGTCCTGCCATGCACGTATAGTTGGATGACTTCTTTTCCAGTGCGCGCTGAAACGTTTGCTACGCCTACTTTCAAAATAAAAGTCTCGCCTTGTTCAAGTTTTTCTACAGAAAGAATTGATGTTTCAGTGGTTAACGACTGATATTCAAACGTGCTGTAGCTTTTTCCGTAGCCGAATGGGTATAGTGCGGCGCCGCTTTCGTCAAAGTAGTTTTCTTGGTAGACGACGTCCTTTTGGTTGTAGTACACGGGCAGTTGCCCCGTTTGGCGCGGAATGCTAACAGGCAGTTTTGCCGACGGATTGTTGTGTCCGAATAGCGTTTCCGCGATTGCTACGCCGCCTTGCGCGCCCGGATAAAACGACATGAGTAGCGCGTCTGTAGTTTCCGCGATTTCAGCGATTGCATTTGGTCGACCGGCAATGATAACAACGGTGAGCGGAATGTGTAGTTCGCGCATCTTTCGGTACAGCTCCATCTGACATTCCGGGAGTTCCAGGCTTGCCACATCGACGTTTTCGCCAGCGTCCATGTTCGGCCCCTTTGAGCTAACCGCGCCGTTTTTCAGAAATTCCATATCGAAATTTCGCGCGCTTGAACCGCCCAGCACAAGCACAATGTGATCGGCATTCGCCGCAGCTTCTTGCGCGCGGTTTAAACTCTCTGGAAGTCGTTCGCGAATTTCAGCACCTTTTTCATGCGTAATCACCACATCATCAGGCGCCACCTGCCGCATGCCAGCTAGAACGGTCACACCGCGCCCAGCTTTTTGCGGCGCCGTATAATCGCCAAGCTGATTGTAAAGCGCATCCGCGTTCGGGCCGATGACCGCAATATTTTTTACTTTTTTTGAAAAAGGCAGCGTTTGATTTCGGTTTTCCAGCAAGCAAACACTTTCTCTGGCTGCCTCCAAATTTATCTCCCGAAAATCAACTTCCGGAACTGCCTCATCTACGTAAGGATTGTCAAACAGGCCAAGTTCAAATTTCAGGGTGAGAACCCGCCGCACAGCTCGGTCGATTATTTTTTCTTCCAAAAGACCATGTTGAAAAGCCGATTCAATGTGCGGGTAAACTTCGTCCCACAAACTTAAATCCACCCCGGCTGAAAGCGCCATTTTAGCGGCCGCCTCTTCAGTGCCACCAAGCATCAAAAGTCGGTCGAGTGCGCAGCCATCTGCCATAACGACACCCGAAAACCCAATTTCCGTTCGCAAAATATCCGTCAAGAGCGCCTCGTTCGCATGACAAGGGATGCCGTCGATTTCATTGTACGCTGCCATGACGCCCTTTGCCGCTTTCCCAGCAACCATCGGCGGTAAAAATATCTCTCTAAGTTCGCGCTCCCCAATTGAAACCGGCCCCGAATTGTGCCCGCCAACCGGCTCACCTTGCGCCGCAAAGTGTTTCAGCACGACAGCAATTCGCTGATTTTCCTGCATGCCCGAAACAAGCGCCTCCGTCATCTCACCCGCCAAATACGGATCCTCGCCAAAACACTCCTCCGAACGCCCCCATCTCGGGTCACGTAAAACATCAAGCGCTGAGGCTAAAGCTAGATGGACGCCTTTCGAGGCAATTTCCTCCCCCACGGCTCTCGCCGTCCGTTTTTGAAGCCCCTTATTAAATGAAGCCCCTTTCGCGAGATTGACCGGATACGACTCACTTTCGACCGCCTGGTGCCCATGTGGCACTTCTTCTGAAAGAAGCATTGGAATACCAAGACGCGTGTTTTCCATTACATATTTTTGAAGTAAATTTGCGGCCTTCGCGGACTGTGCGCGGGGAATCCCCGTTGATTCGTCCATTTTCGACCACGGATCTGCCCGAAATAAGCCATACAACGCGCCTATGCCACCAAATCTTTCAACTTCGTCTTTAAACTTATCCGTCAATTCAAGTTCAGCGTTTTCATTCCAAGCGAAAGTTTCCCAGCCATATAAGCGCTGATTTAGTTGTCCGCATTTTTCTTGTAATGTCATTTTTTGCAAAAGTTCTTCCACTCGTTCAGAAATCGGTTGTGTCGCCACATGAAACACTCCTTTCTGGCATTATTTTGCTAACAGTCCAAGTCCTTGTTCTAGAACTTTTTCGCCATTCATTCGACCGTAGTCGACAATTGCGATGACGTCCACTGGTTTGTCACCCACGGTTTCAGCAACTTTGTCTTTCATATAGCTTACTTGCGGGCCAAGCAAAATCGCATCTGCATGGCGCCAATTTTTTTCAAAATCCGTTTCCGAAATCGCCCAAATCTCAATTTCAATACCTTGCTCAGCAGCACTTTTTTGCATTTTTTTAACTAAAACGCTCGTAGACATTCCAGCGTTACACATTAACATCAATTTTTTCATCAAAATCAGCTCCTACGCTTTTAAATTATCATTTGCTTTTAGGAATGGTAGGTATAGCAAGATACAGACACCTATTAGGAAGACTTGAAAAACAGCCGCTCGCCAGTCGCCACCTGTTGCTAAAAAGCCAGATATGACTGGTGGTGTCGTCCACGGTACGAGTACAACGACTTTGGAAATCATGCCGATACTTGTTGCGATGTAAGCAAGTAATAGACAAAGCGGAGTTGATAAGATAAACGGAATCATCAAACTCAGGTTGTACACTATCGGCAGACCGAAAACAACTGGTTCATTAATGTTGAATATTCCCGGCGCAGCGGATAATCCGGCAATTTCGCGGTAATCTTTTCGTTTGCTCCAAATGAAGATGGCGATAAGCAGCGCAATTGTGTTACCACCGCCACCCATGACGCCGAAAATATCACGGAAAGTTGTATTGATGATATGCGGAATTGTTGTGCCGTCTGCAAATGCCGTCATATTTTCTTGCATATTCGCGAGTAAAACGGGGTCCATAATGGGGCCTAGTATACCGCTTCCTGCAATCCCAATGGAATATAACATTTGCGAAATCAGCATTAAGGTAAGGAAACCAGGTACGCTTGTCACTAAGAACGTTAGTGGTTGTTGAATGACAGCGCTAATAATGGAATATAAATCTAAGCTAAAGATTAAGTTAACGATGAACGAAATAAATGCGAATAATAATACTGTAAGCATTGTTGGAATTAAAACGTTAAACGATTTAATAACTGCTGGCGGTACGCTTTCCCCCGAAATGCGAATTTTCATTTTCTCGCTCTTTGAAAGTCGAATAAAAACTTCTGTCGAGAGTAGCGCCGTGACAATCCCGACAAACATGCCTGCAGAACCTGTAAGCGCTGTCGGAATAACGCCAGAAACTTCAACGGCTTCTTTTGCGCCAACTGGTACAACCGAAGTCATGAGTGGAATAAAAATAACGATAAGAGCAATGGTTTGTAGCGCTGGCGCAAATGGATTTTCAAATTTCCGATTTTGTGCCAAAAAGTATGAAACCGACGCGCCGATGAGCAAGGTGATGATGCCTAGCGTCCCGTTCACGATACTCGTTCCAAGCTCTTGCCATTTGGTTAAGGTGGCGGAACTAATAATATTGGACATAAAACCGTCTGGCTTAATGATGACATTATTAATTAAAACCATAAAACCGGATAACATAATAAATGGAAGAATTGTGGCAAAAGCATCTCGCATTGATTTCAAGTGTATTTGATTGCCTAATTTTTGTGATAGCCATGTTAATTTTTCAATGAATTTTTTCATGTGCATTCCCTCCTATAACTTAAATATAGCGCTTTCTTTATTGGAAATAAATGCAGTCTTTTTCCGCAACCTCTGGCAAGTAGCGGAAATCAAAAAAACATGAGAGCCATTTTTCACCCTCATGTTTCCAGTCGCGCTAAAATTTGGATAAACTCATTGAAGTTCGTCGCTTTTTTTATTTCCTTCGCGAGCTTTGGCGTTTCAACGACTTGGCTTATCATTTCGTATACTTGCGAAAGGTGTTCTTGTTCCTTATTTTTAATCGCCAGCATGAAAATAATTTGTGCCACATCGCCATCTTCATTCCACACTACGGGCTCTCTAGCGATACAAACGGCAATTTTAGTTTCGCTTACTTCGGCAAATATGGGATGCGGTACGGCTAGGCCATTTCCTAAGTATGTTGCCACGATATCTTCACGTTCTTTGACGGACTCTAGGAAGGCTTTCTGGTCGCTGCTCGTCTCTTCGAATTTTTGCGCGAGCAATGTTAGGACCTGATCTTTACTGT
The DNA here is from genome assembly GCF_900186125.1 of Listeria goaensis. Classification (GTDB taxonomy): domain Bacteria; phylum Bacillota; class Bacilli; order Lactobacillales; family Listeriaceae; genus Listeria; species Listeria goaensis. The sequence continues at coordinate 29,111 of NZ_FYBQ01000006.1, forward strand.
ACTTTTCTTCCAAAATTTCAAAGTAGTTCGCGGAAAAGAACTGCTCGAAGTTATTTTTGCTAGTTATACTCGGGAGGCGCTTTTGAATGTTGCGGATATCTATTTCGGATAAAAACGGCGTCACCTGAACGTATTCGCCTAATGCGTCGCCAAGCGGAACGGTCGAGATGACAAAGTCGGCTTGCCAGTTGCCGGTCTTATATTCGTACAGTGAGTAGCTGCCAATTATGTCAATTTCTTCGGCAAATATTTTTTGGATTTTCGATTCTAATAATTTCGCTGTGCCTATGCCGGACGCGCAAACGAGTAAAACGCGTTTTTTTCGTTCTTTCGAAGCATCGCTTAACGCGTATAGGAAATGAATCGCTAAATAGCCGACTTCTGATTCGCTGATGGGCTGGTCCAATTCGAGTGCTAAAACTTCTCGGGCGACAAGTCCTAACTCAAAAGCGAGCGGGTAATTCGTTTTAATATTTTCAAGATACGGATTATGAATATTCATATTAAACTTAATCCGGTTCACTGCGGGCTTTAAGTGCAAAGCTAAATTCGCTATAAATTGCTGATGCGCTGAAAAATCATACCCGTATTGGCGTTTGATTTCCTCAAGCATTTTATTCACGATGATGATTTCTCGGTAACCATTATAACTTTGCAAAACGTGCTTCGAACATACATGTAGCAAAATATAGGTCAGTTCGCTTTCTGGGAACTTGATGGATTCAAGCGTTTCAATTTCGCGAATGATTTTTTGCGAAGCGCGCAGTTCTTGAATATTAAATTCCAAATCTTGAAGGTCACCTTGGTGAACATATTGCGCACCTTTAATACGGCGCACAGCAATTGCGACGTGGATAATCAAATTTTTAATCGCCATATCGGTCATTTGCACTTTATATTGTTCAAGGCTCGCCAAAATAATCGTCTGGATTTTCCGCAGATCAATTTCACCAAAGAAAGTCTGTTCCTCCTCGCTCACAAGTAGGCTTACAGAATCACTTAACAGATATTTCGAGAAACAAAATCGAATATTCACCTCGGAACCCTCAATTTTCACCCCGTAGCTGGCTCTTTTCGAAAGCGTTAAATGATGTTCCGCAAGCTTCCGCTTCACGTCCAAAATGTCGGAATTAATGGTCGACTTGCTGACGTACAACTCTTCGGCGAGCGTGTCAAGCTTTGTAAAGCCGTTTTGGAGAAGCAAATAGCGAATGATGTAGGCGACTCGATCTTCGGCGAGCGTCGGAATGACGTGCAAATTAAAACGTTCCTCTTTAAACGGCGCAAGCCAACCAAGGAAAGCGGTTTCATCTTGAAGTTCAAGTCGATACCCTTTTCCGCGCACAGCCTCGATTTTGTTTCCATCAACTAAAAAAATGGCGTTTATCGTTTTAACGTCACTCCGAATTGTTCGCGAGTTCACCTGCAGGCTAGAAGCGAGTTCTTCTCCGCTCATAAAATCCATTTTTGCGTATAGTTGTTGAAGCAATTTTTGCCACCGCGGAATTAAAACTTGCTTTTCTGCCATAAAAAAACACTCCTGATAACAGTAGAGCAGAATCTAAAGATTAGACTCTGCTCATTCTCACTGCATTTTATTCAAAAAGCGAGCTTACAGATTCGTTTTCATGAACACGAACGATTGCTTCGCCTAAAAGAGCTGCAACAGATAACTGCTCCATTTTATCAATCCATTTATCTTTTGCAAGATCGATAGAATTTGTTACGACTAATTTCTCGATTGGTGAATCTTGAATTCGGTCCATTGCTGGGCCAGATAAAACAGGGTGCGTACAACTTGCAAATACGCGTGTTGCTCCGTTTTCACGAAGTGCGTTTGCAGCAAGTGTAATTGTACCTGCTGTATCAATAATGTCATCAATTAGAATACATACTTTGCCATCTACTTTTCCGACGATGTTCATTACTTCGGCAACGTTCGGGCGAGGACGGCGTTTATCAATAATTGCGATTGGCGCTTTTAGGCGATCTGCCATTTTACGCGCACGTGTTACACCTCCGTGGTCAGGAGAAACAACAACAATATCATCGCCTGTCAAGCCTTGCTCACTAAAATAGTTGCTAAGTAAGCGCACGGCATTTAAATGGTCGATTGGAATATCGAAGAAACCTTGGATTTGCGGTGCATGCATATCTAGCGTAATCATTCGTGTTGCACCCGCTGTTTCAATTAAATTGGCAACTAATTTCGCCGTAATTGGTTCACGGCTTCTTGCTTTACGATCTTGGCGCGCGTAGCCATAGTACGGCATTACAATATTAATTGTAGCTGCTGAAGCTCGTTTTAGCGCATCAATCATGATCAAAAGTTCCATTAAATTCTGGTTAACTGGGTAGCTTGTCGACTGAACAACATACACATGGCAACCACGAATACTTTCTTCAATGTTAATTTGAATTTCGCCATCACTAAAATGAGTTACACTCGATTTACCTAGCTCAATTCCTACTTCCTTCGCAATTTCTTCCGCTAGTGCACGGTTTGAATTCAACGAGAAAATTTTCAACTTTGGATCAAAATAATCGTTTGACATAATCAGCCTCCACAAATTTTTATATAAATGATATTTCTTCAAAAAAGGTTGAAAAAATTATTTATTAAACTTATCTACGATCTTTTTAGCGTAGCCTTCTTTATTTACTTGGCGTGCACGTCCGACTGCAAGTGAACCATCTGGCACATCACTAGTCAGTGTTGAACCCGCCGCAATATAAGCATCATCGCCGACTGTAATTGGCGCAATCAAATTGGAGTTGCAACCTACAAATACATTGTCGCCAATTTTCGTTTTAAATTTATTGAAGCCATCGTAGTTGACGGAAATCGAACCACAGCCTACATTAACGTTCTTGCCGATTTCGGCATCACCCATATAAATGAAGTGCGGTAATTTCGTATTTTCCCCAACAGTTGCTTTTTTAGTTTCTACGTAGTTGCCAATTTTGACGTTGTTATGCACGTCTGTTTCTGGGCGCAAATGCGCGTACGGCCCGATTTGAACATCATCGCCAACTTTGCTATCTTCAATGGCAGAAGAGCGAATAACGGTGCGATTTCCTATTGTTGCATTGTCAAAGTCGCAACCGCTAGAGATTAAGCAATCTTCGCCGATTTTTGTTTTCCCACGCAGCATAACATTCGCTTCAATGACTGTGTCTTGACCAATTTCAACATCTACATCAATATAAGTGCTGGAAGGATCAACGAGTGTTACGCCTGCACGCATGTGTCGTTCATTGATGCGATTTCTCATCAATCTACTTGCCTCTGCCAAAGCGACGCGGTCGTTTACACCGAGTGACTCTTCAAAGTTTTCCATACGATAAGCAGCCACCACTTCATCTGCATCTTTTAGAATCTTAATCACATCTGGCAAGTAGTATTCACCTTGCGCATTGTGGTTGGAAACTTTAGAAAGCGCATCAAAAAGCGAGCGATTATCAAAACAATATGTTCCTGTATTAATTTCTTGGACGCGTTGTTCTTTTTCAGTAGCGTCTTTATGTTCTACAATGCGTTCAACAATTCCTAAATCATCACGCAAAATGCGACCATAACCAGTTGGATCTTCTAATCGCGTTGTTAAGATTGTCGCTTTCGCACGTTTTTCCGAATGATACTTGATAAGCGCCCCCATTGTCGAACTTTCAATAAGCGGTGTATCCCCGCACACAACGATGGTTACACCGTCAAGATCGGCAAGTAAAGCCTTTGCTTGCAAAACGGCATGCGCTGTTCCTAATTGTTCTTCTTGCTTAACAAATTCACTTTTATCCTTTAAATGTTCACGAACATCTTCTGCTCCGTGCCCAACAATTGTAACTATTTTTTTCATATCTAGTTGCGCAATTTGATCCACAACATGTTCAACCATCGGCTTTCCACAAACTGGGTGCAACACTTTATAAAGCTTAGATTTCATACGTGTGCCTTGTCCCGCTGCAAGCACGACTGCATATTGATTCGTCATATAAAAAGACCTCCAATTACCACTATTCTTCCATATTGAATGATACCGTAAAACCTACTTTTTTTCAAGGTTACACGCGACGCAAAAAAACCTTACCATTTTTCTGGTAAAGTAGTATTTCTAAAAAAGGGGAGATTTGTCCCTTAAATGAGTTGTTTTTAAGTAAACTTATCAGTTGTGCTACCTTTGTAAAATCACTCACTTTATAAAGCTCCTTTTCAAAAAGTTGTCTAAAACTAGTATAGCATAGTTTTACGAATCAAAAAAGAGCTACTCTTAACGAGTAGCTCGGGTGATTAAATTCATTTTATTCAGCAGAAACTGATTCGGTTTCTTCTGATACTTCGCTCGCTTCTTCTTCACCAACGCGTTCATATTCAGCTAGAACAACGTCTTGAATTTTTCCACGCGTATCAGAGTTGATTGGGTGGGCAATGTCACGGAATTCTCCGTCAACACCACGTTTACTTGGCATTGCGACAAAAAGTCCATTGTTTCCGTCAATAACACGAATATCATGTACGACGAACTCCTCATCTAAAGTGATTGAGGCAATTGCTCTCATTCTTCCATCAGTTTCAACTCGACGTAATCTCACATCTGTTACTTGCATTTCCGTCACTCCTTATCCCATTTGCCCCTTTACAACAAGGATGGTTCGCTTGCGGTATCAGATTCAGGTATCCCTCTCTGTCCGTTTCACTCACTAGCTCCTAATTTCCAGGGATTTTTGTTATTCTGCATCAGCAGAAGTTGTTTCAGATACAGCTGGTTCATCAGCCACTTCATACGCAGCGAGTACAGCTTCCTGTATTTTCGCACGTGTATCTGAATTGATTGGATGCGCGACATCCCGGAACTCTCCATCTGGAGTTCGCTTACTTGGCATTGCGACAAAAAGCCCATCGTTGCCATCGATGACACGAATATCGTGAACAACAAATTCACCATCAATCGTGATTGAAGAAATTGCTCTCATTCTTCCATCTGTTTCAACACGTCGTAATCTCACATCTGTAATTTCCATTTTCTTCACCACCTTAATTCTAGTTGTCATACTTTTTCCGAAGCCTTAAAGTCTCACGGAAAGCTAACCAAGAAAATCGAGATTTCACTTCTTCACCAGGCACCTCTATTTTCCCTATACATATAATAATAAAAAAATGAAAATTTGACAACTTTGTGAATTCGATTCAAAAATTCAAGCTATCTCACTAATCGTTATTGACAAATCGAATTGTTTTAAAAAAATTTTAATTAAGTATACCAAAATCGTTGCGACACACTAATTTAACCGCGTTTCCGATTTCTTAAATATTCTAAAAGTAAAACTCACCATCAATTCGTGCACAATTTAAAACCAAAAATATTTCTATAAAAATTCATAAATAAAATAATTTTTCATTCAAACCCACTACAAAATGAAACCTTGAAACCATTGATAACAAAGGGATATACACTAATACCCACTTTTCCACTTAGTATTTAAGACCTCATTTACTTTCATTGTGTAACAAACATATTAAAAATAGATGACAAGACAGCATTTCGTATATTTTTATACTTTTTCGATAGGTATTTTTACAACTTTCAAAAAAACACCTGACCGATAATCGTTTTAGATTACCGGCCAAGTGTTTTTTTAATTTATTCTGATCTGAGCGCATCAATAGGTCGAAGTTTAGCAGCCTTATTTGCTGGCGCGATACCAAAGATAACGCCTATGCAAAGCGAGAATACGAAGGAGAATATAATTGTGCCGGCCGTTACACCGGAAGGAATATTCGCCACGCTGCCAAAAATGACTGCGCCACTGACGCCAATTATTATCCCGATAACACCGCCCACTACACTAATAACAACAGATTCGATTAAGAACTGTGTTAAAATAGCGCGCTTTTTCGCTCCTAAAGCTTTTCTTATTCCAATTTCACGCGTTCGTTCACTAACGGAAACGAGCATAATGTTCATAATACCGATTCCACCCACTACTAACGAAATGGCGGCGATAGCACCTAAAGCGGTAGTAAGTGTGTTACTAATCGTATTAAAGGCATTTAAAATCTCTTGTTGATTAATAACTTGATACTTCGGTCCTAATTGCGAGGAGGTATCCTCTGCATTATCGTTCAGCTGGATAGAAAGTCGTGATTCAAGTGTGTTCACAACGAAATCAACGGAATCCGCGGAATCTGTTTCCACATAAATCGTGCGTACATTCGTATCTTTCAACATTCGTTGTGCGGCCATGATAGGAATGAAAACTTGATCATCACTTGAGCCCATCATAGATGCACCTTTTTCTTTTAAGACGCCGACCACTTTATATGGCAGGCCATTTAAACGGATTGTTTTCCCAACTGGGTCAGAAAAGCCGAATAAATCGCTAGCCACGCTTGGGCCTAACACTGCTACTTTTTGGCCGTATTCAACATCAATCGGCAGTAAAAAGCGGCCACTTTCAAGTTCTAAACTACGTGCGCCCTTATATTGGTCATTTGTACCGATAACTTTTATATTTTTATTTTGGTAATCATAAGCGGCATTAACTTGACCAGATAGTTCAGGTGATACACTTTTAACCCCATCGATGCTTTGATATTTCATCGCATCATCATAGGAAATTTTATCGTTCGGGTTCATGGAATTGTTCATGACCGTAACTAAGTTCGAGCCGAGGTCACCCATTTGGCTGTTAACCTCTTGCGTGACGCCTTTTCCAAGCGAAACGAGCAGAATCACTGATGCAACCCCAATAATAATACCTAGCATGGTTAAAAAGGAGCGTAGCTTGCTCGTTTTAAGTTGCTTGAATGCCATTTTCATACTTTGGAGGATTGTCATTTGCTTACCTCCTCTTTATACAGACGGCCGTCTTGAATGCGAATGCTTTTCGTGCCGTATTTTGCGAGTTCTAAATCATGGGTAATCATAACAATGGTGTTTCCGGCTGCGTTTAAGGATTGCAAGATGCCCATGACTTCCTTGCCCGTTTTGGAATCAAGCGCGCCGGTAGGTTCGTCTGCGAGTAGAATCGACGGTTCGGTTGCTAAAGCGCGCGCAATTGCTACCCGTTGTTGTTGTCCGCCAGACAATTGCGTTGGCAGGTTGCGTTTTTTGTCAGCAAGGCCGACTCGGTTTAAGCAGTCCATCGCCATTTTTTCCCGCGTAGAAGATCCGTAACCGCCATAAACAAGTGGCAACTCGACATTCTCAAGCGCGGAAAGCTTTGTCAGTAAATTAAATTGCTGAAAAATAAACCCGATTTTTTTATTGCGTATTTCAGAAAGTTTATTATCGTTTAAACGATAAACATCAACTCCGTCGAGCTCGTAGCTGCCGGAATCCGGCACGTCTAGACAACCAATCATATTCATAAGCGTTGATTTCCCAGAACCAGACGGCCCTACGATGGTGACAAAATCACCTTCATCAACGGATAAAGTCACATCATCAAGCGCTTTAAAGGTTTCGCCACCAAGTGTATAACTTTTGGTGATATTTTTCATCTCAATAAGTGGATGCATGTCTTGTTCCCTCCTTTTCCGCTTGATTAAAAGCCGCCTTCTGTTGTCGTGGATTTTTGGGAAGGTAAGATAACCGTATCACCTTTTTTCAGGCCTTTCGTAATTTCGATATTATCTTCGTTATGCAATCCTGTTTCAACAAATTGTTTTTCTTTTTTCGTGCGTCCTTCTTTTTCTTTCTTCGGTACCATCACATAATAACGGTTATCGTCATCTTTTTGAACGGCCTCAATTGGCACGTAGAGTGCATCTTTCTTCTCGTTCACTAAAATCGAAGCGTCTGCAGTCATTCCTGATTTCAACCCATCCGTATTCTCTAAAGAAATCGTAACGGGGAAGGAGGATACGCCGTTTTGGGCTTGCCCCTGATCAGCAATCGTTTTAACTTTTCCTTTGAAAGTTTTGTCAGGAAGTGCGGTAACGCTCACCGTAACAGCCTGATCTACTTTAATATTCGGGATATCGAGTTCATCCATTTGCGCCTGAAACTCTAGTTCATCATAATCAGGGAACTGTTTATTTTGCGGCACAATCGCACCTGTCCCGGTTGCATTAATTTTCATGTCACCTTGCTTCACTTTTGTTGTTACAAAGTCGCTCGTATCAGCCGATTTCTTTTCGCCACCTTTATTTAAAAACCAAATTACGCCACCACCAATCACTACGATGACAATAATTGCGATAATCCATTTTTTCAATTTTTTTCCTCCTCTTCAAACTATGTAATTCTACAATATTCATACATTCTACCACAAAATCACACAAACAACGTACAGCCCCAGACTGATTTCTTTCTGGAAAAAACGTGCGCTTTATGAAGCATTCAAGTTAAAATGTGCGGGCACAAAAAAAGAAGTCCTGCTATAAGACTTCTCTAGTTCATCTATTTAACCGTGAAATAATTGCCTTCCACGACTTCAATTTGTTTTTCTTTTACATTGACATTTTTAATTTTAACAAGCGATACGTAGTCATCAATTAGGCGTTCTTCTGCGTATTCTGATTCAACTAGAACAGCGATACCAACCAATTTCGCATTGAATTCTTCAAGCAAGTTTTTCATTCCGTTAACCGTTCCGCCTGCTTTCATGAAATCATCTACGACTAAAACGTTTGAGCCTTCTGCAAGACTGCGCTTTGACAATTCCATTTTTTCAATTCGTTTTGTTGAGCCGGATACATAATTGATGCTTACCGTTGAGCCTTCCGTCACCTTGCTATCACGGCGTACGATAACGAACGGTACGCTTAAATGTTCGGCAACAGCCTGCGCAATTGGAATACCTTTTGTCGCAACAGTCATAATCGCATCGATCGGTTGGTCATTAAATTTAGTCGCCAAAATTTTACCAATTGCTTTTAGCGTTACTGGTTCACCTAAAAGATCCGATAAATATAAATAGCCGCCTGGCAAAAGGCGATTCGGCTCAGCAATGCGGTTACATAACGTTTGAACAAAATCAAGCACATCTGCATTTCCAGCAATAGAAATATAACGTACGCCGCCTGCCGCTCCTGGAACGGTTTCAAGCGTACCAATTCCGCGGTCTTCAAACGTCTTTTTAATAATAACTAAGTCCTCGCTAATAGACGATTTCGCCGAGCTGTAACGTTCAGCAAACATCGTAAGTGGAACTAACTTGCGCGGATGCGATAATAGAAACTCTGTCATATCGATTAAACGTTCACTACGCCGAATTTTCATAATCTCTCTCCCTTTTAACTCCGTATATTAAATCAAAAATCAAAATCTTTGTACGTATTTTTCTTTATTATAAAAGACTTCGCAATTCTTGACAACTTAAAAGAGCTATTACAAATCCCTAAAACTAGCTAGCGTAACATTCTCTTGCGCTAAATAATTTTGCAGTTCTTTTGATGTAAGTAGCGTCACTTCTTTCATGCGAATGTCCGAATACGATGATAGTCCTAATAATTCCTCATCCATAAACGCTGGGTGCGTCATGATTTCAACGACTTGGTCGGTATGTTTGTAAGCTTCAACAATTTTGCGAATGGTGGTCATGGTGACTCCTTCGCCGTAGAAATCATTTAAAAATAGGTCTGGAGTTTTCAATCGTTTGTAGTCCACGTCTGGCAGGCTTCTACGCACGCTAACCCCATATTTTTCTGCCAAACGATGCTCTACTTCGTAAATATGCGGTTCAAGCAGGTGATGCACGTCAAAGTGCGTGAACGGGATGCCCGCCGCCTTGATTTTTTCGATTTGCGCCGTGAATTCGCGTTCCACTTCTTCTAGGCTAAAATCCGGTGCGTTTTGTGTCAGCTCATCGATGTTCCGATAAAACTTGCCCTCATAATTTACGAGCGTCTTCAAATCCTTCAAAACCGGACTTCCGAACGTAAGCGCAAGATGTACCCCGATATCAAGCCCCGGGTTTTCCTTCGCCATTTGAACCGCAAGATCAAACGCGTGGCCGTTTGCAAGCATTGTTGTCGAACGCACAACACCGTTCTTATAGGCGTCTAACGTGCCGTACACAGCCCCTTTTGTCATTCCGAAATCATCAGCATTAAAAATGAGTTTCATCGTTATCCTCCTCTATTTTATTCGTCATATGACCATGGTCTAACCATGTATACTTCATCGCAAAAGCCTCTTAATCCGTTGTACACTCGTTTCGCGCGCGAATGCTGCTTCACAATCGCAAACACTGTTGGTCCGCTACCACTCATCATTGCTGCATCAGCACCGAATTCAAGCATTTTTTCTTTCAATTGCTTCACTTGACTATTTTTTTCTAACGTAACACTTTCTAGCACATTTCCCATGGCCGCACAAATGCCATCTAAATCGCTCGTCGCAATCGCCGCGAGCATTTTTTTCGTATCGGGATGCGCCACTTCCTGCACCCGTAGTTCCTTGTAAACAGACGGGGTTGAAACGCCAATATTCGGTTTTGCCAAAATAATCCAGCACCCGGGCATGCGCTTAAGCCGCTCAATTAGCTCACCGCGCCCTGTAGCAAGCGCTGTCCCGCCGTAAAGACAAAACGCAATGTCCGAGCCAATCTCGGCACTTAAATCGGCTAATTTTTCTAAAGAAAGCCCTAAGTTCCAAAGTTTGTTTAACCCTTTCAAGGTAGCTGCCGCATCTGTGCTCCCCCCTGCTAGTCCTGCAGAAACTGGGATCTGCTTATCGAGAGTAATTCTAACTCCCTGTTCCACTTGATACCTATCTTTTAAAAGCTGTGCCGCTTGATACACTAAGTTACGCTTGTCGTCAGGAATAAAGTGCGCTTTTACGTCTAATTCAATTCGGTCCTCGGAAAGAAGTTCTAGCTGCAAACTGTCCGATAAATCAATCGTCGTCATAACCATTTCCACTTCGTGATAACCATCTTCGCGTTTATATAGGGCATCGAGTGATAAATTGATTTTTGCTGGCGCCTTTATCGTTATTTTCATTTTTTCGGCCTCCGTACATCCTTCTAAAATCTCTCCGTTTATTTTATCATATGCGCGGAAAAATATGTAGTTTGAATTGTGAGATGGCTGTGCGATTGGGTGAATTGAGGAGGGGGGGGGAAGGAAATGAGGAGGGTTTATGCTTGGGATTAGGGGCTATGGAAGCTAATTTGATTATTAAGGGGGCTTTTGTGCTCGGATGAATACGTTCATACTTGGACTCTATGGAAGCAAACTACGCTTCCTAAGAGTCCAAGCAAAAAGCCGAACCACTGGTTCGGCTTGCTCTTCATTATAATGCGACTTCTGTCTTGTCGTCTGTGAACTCAAGTTCGACTGCGTCTGTTAGAATGTCTGTGTAGCTGTAGGACACTCTTTCAAAGTTGTTTTCATCTTGATTTAGTTCAACAATGAAAACGGATGGATAGGTTTCTGCTAAAACACCGCAACGTTCAATCGTTTTTTTACGGCCTCCGTTTGCTTTCAATGTTAAAGCTTTACCTAGTCTCTCGTCTAGGCTTTTTTTAATGCTTGCAATGGTTTTTGGCATTATTTTCCACCTCACTAAATAAAATTATAGCATAAAGCAAGAGGAAAATCAATAACAGAATATTTTATCAATGAAATGGTACAATGTCAACAACAATATATCTTTTCTTATAAAAAATTAATCATTTTTTATGAAAAGTTGTAATTCATTACTTATTTTAGCAAATTCAGCAATGCTGAATGTTTCTCCGCGTCTTGATAAATCGATATTTATTTCCGAAAATCGCGCTTCTAATTCAGCTTTTCGTTCCTTTAATTTTGGAAATTTGGACGCTAAATTATTCCAAAGCGTTTTACGTCTTTGAGCAAAAGCCGCGCGAGTCACTTCAAAAAAGAAAATTTCATCGTTCACTTCAGCAGCCGGCTTTTCGCGCTTCACCAAATGAATAACTGCTGAATCCACATTCGGTTGCGGCATGAAGACCGTTTTCGGCACAATGAAGGCCAGTTCCGCTTCCATGTAAAACTGAATTGCAATCGATAAACTGCCGTAGCTTTTTGTTCCTGGATTCGCGCTAATGCGTTCCGCGACCTCTTTTTGTAGCATGAACGTCATTGATTTGGCAGGAACTTTTTCATGCAAAAGCTGCAATATAATTGGCGTGGTCACATAATACGGGAGATTCGCAACTATTCTGAGTGGCGCATCTGGATTTTCAAACTGCTCACGCATTACGTTAAGCACATCCGCTTTTAAAATATCAGAGTGAACAATTTTAATATTTTCATACGGCGAAAGCGTATCCGCAAGAATAGGTAGTAGCCTTTGGTCAATTTCAAAAGCAACTACTTGTTTCGCAGAACGCGCCAAATGTTCCGTCAGAGCCCCAATGCCCGGGCCAATTTCGATGACATTTGTTTCACTCGTAACATCAGCCGTCCCAACAATTCGCCGCAAAATATTCGGGTCAATCAAGAAATTTTGCCCGAGACTTTTCTTGAACAAAAAACCGTATTTTTTTAAAATTTCAGTCGTCCGAATAGGCGTTGCAATATCTTTACTCATTCTTTTCCTCCTGTAAAACGGCTTCTAGTGCTTCATCGAATTCCAGTTCTGTGATGCCGAACATTTTTAGACGCACCTCAAGTTGTTTGCCGTTCGTATAACCAATTCGCAAAATGTCCCCTAATTTCGTGCGACGCTGTTTCGCACCGGCGCCAAATAAGAGCCCTGAGGCGATAATTTTTTCGCGTGGCACTAGCGTTTCAGCCGCAATTTCCGCACGCGAGTGATAGCTTAAAAGCGCGTTTTGAATAACTTCAACACTGGCGTGCTCCACGCCAAGTCCCCGGCCATATTTCGGCAGTGCATCCTTGCGCGCAATAAACGCGTGTTTGCATCCCGGAACATACGCCTCAATGGTTTTTCTAATTTTTTCTCCCGGAAAATCAGGATCTGTAAAAATAATGACACCGCGTTTTTCTTTGGCGTGTTTAATCTCCTCTAAGATGCTTTGATTAATTGCTGAACCGCCTGTTTCAATGGTGTCGGCAATGACTGCCCGACCAAGCGCCGACGTGTCGTCCCGGCCTTCCACAACGATAATTTCTTGAATAATTGGTTTCTCCATTTTTAACGTCCTTTTTCAAATCAATAAAGTTATCATACCACAGCCCACAAAAAAAGCGAAGCCTATTTCGCTAGGCTTCGCTCGATATACTTAATTATAAAACACGTACAGTAACAGTTCTGCGTCCCCAGTTTACACAAGAGCCATGGTCTGGGAAATAAACGTCAACGATATTCCCTTTAATTGCTCCACCTGTGTCCCCAGCAATCGCAACGCCGTATCCTTCAACCCAAACTTTTGAGCCTAGTGGAATGACGCTTGGATCAACCGCAACAACTTTTAAGCCCGGGTTCGCACTTAAATTAATACCTGTCGCAGTTCTTCCGCCACCTGTATAAGCTGTTGATTGCATTGTGAAAGTTTTACCGCCACTTGGAGCAGACGCCTGAGAAGAACGATTCACGTTCGACGCTTTCGACTTGCTTGAATGACTTACAGAAACCGTTTGGACGGCTTTTGTTCCACGTGCAACAACTTGATTTTCACTTTTTGTAACAACTGATTCACTGATGCGTTTACGTGCTTTTTCTTTACCATTTTCTAAAACAACTTCATATTTTACTTTTTTAGAGCCTTGTTTACCGGCAGAAACAACTTTTGTTTCACCTTTTTCAAGACTAGCATCGTTTTGATATACTGTATCAAAATTAATTTTTTCGGTCTTTTCTTCTGCCTTTTTATCTACGTATGTAACCAAAATTGCCATATTTTCTTTTAAAGCTGTATGTTTAGCTGGCGAAACGCGGTCATCTTTTTGAAGCTTAATGTTCTTCTCTTCTAAAAGGTCACCAACATTTGCTTTTGTGGACCAAACTTGTTCTTTTTGAGCACCATTTTGTAATACCAAATTAATCGCACGGTCGATTTTTATGTTTAAACCGTCTTTCAATTTCGTATCAAGTGCCACATTAACAACATCATGAGGACGAGTTGTGATATTTTCATCCTTAAGCAACTCTTCTACAGTCGCCTTTGTACTCCACACTTTTGTTTCATTACCGTTATCAGTAATATTCACTTGATTAGCGTTAGAAAACTTAATTTCCATGCCATCTTTAATTTTTGTATTTTTAGATGGTGACACTTCGTCGTGTGCACCTAATTTAATTCCTGATTCATCTAAAGCTTCACCAACTGTAGCTGCATGTGTCTTTGCTTCAATTTTTTCACCTGCATTTAAAATGGTGATATCGTTTTTTGTTCCTTCGAAAACGAAATAAAAAACCAGTGCTACTACAATAACAAATCCTGCAATCAAAATAGGTAATTTCCATTTTGATGGTTGGTCTACGTTACTGCTGTTTTCCATGGTCATATATTTCTCCCCTTTCTACTCGCTAGTGATTATATACAAGGGAGGAAAGAACTGTCAATTTTACCAATTCTTTGTTCACATTTTCTCAATATATCATCAAAAACATTGATATAAAGCCACTTGAAAATGTTCATTTTGACAAAATTAGACTTTATGTCAATTAGATGTCAAAAAACTACGACTCAAGACTTAGGCATAAAATCAGGGGGTTTGGACTAATCCATCCCCCTTGTATCCAACAAACTTAAGAATGCATTACAGACAGCCGCTTTTATTACAGGAATGTAACAATTAAAAGTCTATTCGAAATAGCTTTTGGGCGTTATTCGTTGTTGCCGTAGCAATGTCTTCATATTTCATTTCTTTCAATTCGGCGATTTTTTCGGCAACCAACTTGACGTAAGCGGGTTCATTTCTTTTGCCTCGATTGGGGTGTGGAGCGAGATAAGGCGCATCAGTTTCGATTAAAATCCGATCAATTGGTATAGCTTCCGCCGCAATTTTTGGCAACTTCGCATTTTTAAAAGTGACTGTCCCACCGAAAGAAATATAAAAATTCATCGCAAGGCACGCCTCCATGACCTCCACCGTTTCACCGAAGCAATGCATAATGCCGCCGACTTCTTCTGCTTTTTCTTCTTTTAAAATTTGGATAATGTCATCCGTTGCTTCGCGGTTATGAATGACGATGGGCATCTTGACTTCCCTCGCCAACCGAATTTGTTTGCGAAAAACCTCAAATTGAACTTCCTTCGGCGACGTGTCCCAATGATAATCAAGCCCCATTTCGCCTAGCGCCACCATCTTAGGATGCTTCGTAAGTTCCCGCAGCCAATCTAAATCCGCATCTGTGAAATCAATTGCATCTGTAGGGTGCCACCCTAAAATCAAATAAATAAACTCATATTTATCCGCCAGTTCAAGCGCGCGTTCAATTGTTTTGCGATTAAAACCGACAACCGCCATCTTTATAACATCATTTTCCTTCGCACGTTTAATCACTTCTTCTAAATCATCATTAAACGCGTCATCATTTAAATGTACATGCGTATCAAAAAGCATTTTTACTCCTCCAAAATTCATCTTTCTTCTATTATAATATAAAAAAAGAAGGTGAGCTAGCTCACCTTCTTTTAGGCACCTTCAATTAAATCGCGTTTCTTATAGCCGAAGTAGCCAAGGATAATTAACGCGCAACCGATGATTGTTATAGTCACAAACGTTGGGGCGTCGAAACTTTCCATAGGCATTTGTGGGATAAAACTTTGAATCGCCGTTTTTAAAAACCAGTCTGGCAAGTCTAAAATTCCGCTGAAATAGTTGAGCGCAAATGAATAGCCAAGGTAAACATAGACCAGTTTGCCAAGTTTAGGCGCAAAGCCGAATACAAATGCAGCAAGACCGATGAAAAATAGTACGGCAGGCAAAAAATTAAAGCCGCTTGCTAAAAAGTCACCCATATCCATTGTTGAATTATTTTTCATCACAGAAATGGCTGTACCCCCTAGGCTGCTAACGGCGAGTAAAATTCCGGCTACCGCCGACAAGATGGCCAGCGAAACCGATGTCCAGTACAATTTACTGCGGGTTACCTTCGTCGAATAAAGTTGACTTAAGCGAAGCCGGCTTTCTTCCACAAAAAGTTTATTAATAATCGCAATCGGCAGAATCGCAACGAGGCTCACTAACACCATCATAATCGTTGCCGTGAAAGATTCTTCAATCGAAACGCCCGTTTGCGTAAACATTTGTTTCAACACGTCGTTACTTTCAAGGAACGACTGCATATCGCCGTAAATCGAGCCGTACGCTGCGCCCATAACAGCAAATGCAATCAGCCAGCCGATAATCACGCCTTTATTAATTTTGAAAAATAATCCTGGTACAGAAAGCAAAGATTTTTTCGCCGTAGCGCGTCCTTCCCGCTCTGGCAAATAACCTGCACCCATATCGCGCTTTTGTTCAAGCGCAAACGCGATGACAATCATCACCACACTGAAAATCAAAGCATATAAAAGCGGCAAAACATTATTTTCGGTAAAAGGGTAGGTTAAGTATGTCCACCCCATTGGATTTAGCATGGACAAATCGACATTGGCGACATCCGTTCCAGCACGCAAAATATACAACAGACCTACAATTCCGAGCGAAGCGCCTGTCGCGCTTGATGAATTCGGCATAATTTGCGCCATCACCAAGGCGATAACTGCCCCGATTAAGCCAGCCGCAGCAATTGATGCCCCAAATAGCATCGAACCGCCCAGCGTAATACTTGTTGCGCCAAAACTTGCCATCATGATGGCGATAAACGCGCCTAGTAGGACATTGATTACCATCGTTTCCAGAATGACCGCAAGCGAATTGGATTGACGACCAACTTGGAACGAGCGCACAAGTTCAGTTAAACCTAAATCTTCTTCTTTTCTCGTGTGCCCAACAACGTGCAGTGCCGAAACGATCATTGCAAATAAGCCACAGAAAAGGAGCATTTCATTCGAGTACATCGCACCAAGCGTATAATCGGCCGCACTGGAAACAGGTGTTGGTCCGACCATCGAGATCATCGCCGGATTTTGCATCGTTTCATACATACCAATTAAGCCTGATCCTTTTGCGATTTCTTCAAACGCTGGAACGTAAGCCCCAGAAAAAGCGCCTAGACCTACTACCCAAAATATAATTTTCTTATAATCGCGTTTGGCATATTGTAGAAATAAAATATGCCAGCGAGCAAATTTTTCTTTCATTAGATTCCCCTCCAGTCCCATCGCCTAACCTTCATAGTGACGCATGAATAGATCTTCAAGCGTAGGAGGTACGGATTCAAATTTTTTGACACCGAGCTTAGAAGCCGCTAATAAAATCGTATTAATATGTTGGTTGTCGGCAGAAAATGTGGCTTTATTTTCGTGTTGCGCAAAATCATGTACGCCTTCCACATTCGCAAGTTCGCCTGCGTCGCCTTCTGTTACAACCGTAATTGTTGAACGCGTTAAATGACGTAATTCATCAAGCGTACCAGTTTCCACAATATTCCCTTGCCGAATAATTACGACTTTATCAGCTAAACGTTCTACCTCGCTCAAAATATGAGAGGAAAGCAGAATCGCTTTTCCTGCATGCTTAATTTTTTCCACTTCATCTTGGAAAACCGACTCCATGAGCGGATCCAGTCCAGAAGTTGGCTCATCAAAAATATACAAATCGGACTCAACCGAAAGCGCAGCAATCAAGCCAACTTTTTGACGATTTCCCTTCGAATAGCTCTTCGCTTTTTTCTTAGGGTCAAGTTCAAAACGTTTGATTAAATGATCACGTTTCGCTTTATCGCCGCCGCCGTGAAGTTTCATAAACAAATCAATAATCTCTCCGCCCGTCAAGCTGCCCCAAAGCGCTACATCGCCTGGTACGTATGAAATACGCTTATGAATTTCAAGACTATCCTTCCAAACATCTAAATCAAAAACGGTAACATCACCTGCATCCCGTTTAATGATTCCAAGTATTGTGCGAATTGTTGTCGACTTCCCAGCACCATTTGGTCCGATAAAACCAACGACCTCACCAGCACCAACAGTAAATGTAACATCTTCTAACGCTTGGAATTTTCCGAATTTTTTTTGCAATCCTCGCACTTTCATAATTTCAGTCATAACACTAGACTCCTTTTTTGACGCGTTTTATTAATGTTCTCATTCCCTTTTAAACTAGAGTTTAAAACTTTTTAATTAAGAACTATAAATTACAATATCGTTCTTAACTAAAGATATTTAACTTTATTTAAAACTAAATAATATTTATGAGTCCTATAATAGACCCATTTCATGGATAAGTCAATAATTTTATGAACTATTTTTTTATTGAAGTTTCTACAAGGTTTATATATAATAGAAGAGAAAATAATTATGAACTTTAAAATAGACTTTAGACTTTTGAGAAAGTAGGGATTATCATGAATGGTTTCGAAAAACGCACGGAAGAAAAGAAAAAAAGCGTTTTGGAAGCGGCTTTCAAATTAATGAATACAGAAGCTGGCGTTAAAAACTTAACTGTCGATGATATCGTAAAATCAGCAAACGTCGGCAAAACGACCATTTTTAAATATTTTGGTAGCAAGGAAAATATCATCCACGAGGTGTTCTATACGTTTTTAAACGAAATGGGCGAATCGGCAAAGGCGATTATGGCGGAGAATAAACCATTCGAAGAAACCATCATTGCAATGAGTCAAAATAAAATCCGTTTTTTAGACAAAGTAAATAAGCAATTTTATTTGGATTTAATGGTGTATTTCACTGAAAAAGAGGACGACGGCATGACGCGCATTATGGAGGAGTACACGAAGCAAAGTTTTAATATGATGCTGGATTTATTTCACCGTGGGCGGAAAGAGGGAAAAGTGGACTTGAAATATTCAGATGAGTTCTTAATTCTTTATTTTCAGGCACTCGTCGAAGGCATTTCGAGCCCAGCAATTTATGAGCGTATTTTGCCTTATACGGAGGAATGGACGGAGCTTCTTGTGAAAGGGATTGCGCCGCCGAATAAATGATTAAAAAACCCCCGAGTTCAGTTTGAACTCGGGGGTTTTACTGTTTACTTCACTTTCGCGCCGTTTGGTAGGCCGCTTGGGGCTTCAATGACGCTTAGTTTGCCGCCTGACTCGCCGGATAAGATCATGCCTTCGCTCATTAGGCCGCGGAGTTTAACTGGCTTAAGGTTGGCTACGACAATGACTTTTTTACCGATTAAGTCTTCTGGTGCATAAAACTGGGCAATGCCGGATAGTACTTGGCGGAGTTCGCCTTCGCCTAAATCAAGCTTAAAGCACAACAATTTGTCGGCTTTTTTTACTTTTTCCACTTGTTTCACTTCAGCTACGCGTAAATCGAGTTTGTCGAAGTCTTCGATGCCGATTTCTGGGGTTTCAAACGGTGTGATTTCGGCTTCTCTTTCTTCAGCGGCGGTGATTGGTTGCGTCGCTTTCATTTGTTCTTGGATATATGTTACTTCTTCCGCTGCATCTAGGCGTGGGAAGATTGGCGTGCCTTTTGCGACTACTTTTGTGCCGGCTGGAATGTGGCCAAAGCCAACAAGTGAGTCGAAATCTTGGTTTTTGTCTAAGCCGAGTTGTTCTAAGATGGATTCAGGCGCTTTTGTTAAAAATGGTTTTAATAATACGGCAATGATGCGCAAGCTTTCCGCAAGATGCACCATGACGCTGCCTAGTTCCGCCCGTTTTGATTCGTCTTTCGCTAAAACCCAAGGCGCGGTTTCATCGATATATTTATTCGTTCGTGACACATAAGACCAAAGTTCGCGCAGCGCAACTGAAAACTGCATGTGGTCCATGTTTGCCTCATATTCTTTGACGACCGCGTCCTTGAATGCAAGAAGCGGTTCATCAAACTCGGTAATTTTCCCAGAATAGCTAGGAATTTCGCCATCAAAATATTTGTTAATCATCGCAATTGTGCGGTTTAAAAGGTTCCCCAAGTCGTTCGCGAGGTCGTAATTGATGCGGTCGACAAAATCTTCCGGGGTGAATAAACCGTCTGAGCCGAACGGGACTTCACGGAGCAAATAATAGCGCACGGCATCTAGTCCGTAGCGGTCAATGAGCATATATGGATCCACGACATTTCCTTTTGATTTGGACATTTTGCCGTCTTTCATCAAAATCCAGCCATGCCCGAAAATCATTTTTGGAAGCGGTAAATCGAGCGCCATCAAAATGATTGGCCAGTAAATTGTATGGAAACGCACGATTTCTTTTCCGACAATATGTACGTCAGCTGGCCAGTATTTCTGGAATTTCGCGTCATCATTCGAGCCGTACCCGAGTGCCGTAATATAATTGGAAAGCGCGTCAATCCAAACGTATACCACGTGTTTCGGATTCCCTGGTACTTTAATTCCCCAATCGAACGTCGTGCGAGAAACAGCTAAGTCTTCAAGGCCTGGTTCGATAAAATTTTTAAGCATTTCATTTTTACGTGATTCTGGCAAAATGAATTCAGGATGCGAATTGTAGTAGTCCACTAAACGGTCCGCGTATTTGCTCATGCGGAAGAAATAGGATTCTTCTTTAACGAGCTCCACTTCATTCCCGCTTGGGGCTTTTCCGCCAATGACTTTGCCGTTTTCATCACGGTAAACTTCTTCAAGCTGGGTTTCTGTGAAATATTCTTCATCAGATACGGAATACCAACCTTCATATTCGCCTAAATAGATGTCGCCTTGATCTACTAATTTTTGGAAGATTTTCTCCACGCCCATTTTGTGGCGCGATTCAGTGGTGCGAATAAAATCCGTATTGGTAATTTCTAGTTTTTCCCACAGCCCTTTAAAACCGCTGGCGATTTCATCCACATAGGCTTGTTCTGAAATCCCTTGTTCTTCGGCTTTCGCTTGGATTTTTTGCCCGTGTTCGTCTGTGCCTGTTAAGTAAAAAACGTCAAATCCTTTTAAGCGTTTATAACGCGCCATCGCATCTCCTGCAACGGTTGTGTACGCATGCCCGATGTGCGCTTTTCCACTTGGATAATAAATGGGCGTTGTAATATAAAATGTATTTTTTTCTTTCGGCAACCCTTTCCCCTCCTAAAATTCTAAACGATTCCGTTATATTATAGCACATTCAGATGCAGATTTTTAGATACCTTTTGTGACACCAATTAGAACGCCGCCGATTACAACGAGTATTACGCCGACAATGACGAACGCCATTTCTTTTTTCGTTTTCTTTTCTCCTAAAAGTAAAATGCCGCCTAGTGTCGAGATTACGACGCCAAGTTGTGATAGAGAGAATCCAGTTGCGACGCCAACAAGCCCGTTTGCATAGAGCATTGCTAGATTTCCGCCCGCCCAAATCATGCCCGGAATCATAATAAGCCATGTCCGCTTCGTGAAGCGCTTTTCTTTCCCATTGTATGTCATCACAAAAGCAGACACCACCATACCAGCAGCCTGCGGTAAAATTGCATCAAAACCATTAATATGGAACCCTTGAATGATAACCACATAACCGATGTAGCCAAGCGATGAAATTGTTAGAAGCATTAAACCGCGACTAACCGATTTATCCGCGTCCGTTTGATGCTCGGCATAAGAAGTCAGATAAATTCCTCCAACAATTAGAACGAGCGCCGAAAAACCTAGAACGAGACGTAGCGTCGTGTCCCACTCATGAAATAAAAGTACGCCGCAAAGCGTTGTACCTACAAGTTGCATGCCTGTTGAGATCGGCATCGCCTTTGAAACACCAATAACTTTAAAAGACTGCAACTGAAACATTTGACCAACAGACCATAAACACCCTGTAAAAAAACTTACGACAAGCGTTTGAACGGTGTAGTCAGGTTGTCTGAATACAAATACAATTAACGCAAAGACGAACGCACCAAGTGTGACTCCCATTGTTTGTTGGCGTGCTGTTCCCCCGACCTTCGTAATGACAAGCGGCATAATCCCCCATAAAACCGCTGGAATTAATGCAATCAAAATGTTCAAACTTTTGCTCCCCCTTTTAACCCGAATTTTGTACTTCTTCTTATTATAACGGATACTTATTTCGAATGATAGCACGCAACAAAAAAACCAGAGATTCTTCTCGGAAGAATTTCTGGTTTTTGTCCTATTTAACGATTAGTCATCGTCGCCGTCTACGGTCTCTTGATCAAAGTTATAAATTTTAGAGTCTGCCGCACCAACTGTTACATCATATTCCATGTTTCCTTTAACAATTTCAAATTCATATTCTTTACGGCCATTCTCGTAGTCTACCTCACTCGTGATTACACGCCCGCCGCCCGTTCTGCCGAGCGCGATTTGTTGGGCTTTAGAAAGAGAAATTTCTGCCGTTTGGCTTGGCGTTCCATTTGACTTCGTTTGCGCCTGACTGCCACTGCCTGAAGTGCGGATAGTTTCTTTTTCGAACTTGTAAACTTTCGAATCAGCTGCACCGATTTCAACTTCATATTCCGTGTTGCCATTAACAATTTTAAAATCGTACTCTTTACGTCCATCATCGTAATCCGTATAAGCATTAACTACTCGGCCACCGCCCGTTTTAGCAAGCGCGATTTGTTGGGCTTGTGCAAGCGAAATGCCAGTTGTTCCTGATGTAGATTTATTTGTCGTATTGTTTTCTGAACCTGTTTTGGGACTTGCTTGTCCAGACGTGTTAACCGTTTCTTTTTCATACTTGTAAATTTTAGAATCAAGCGCGCCAACTTCAACATCATGTTTGACATTGCCATTTAAAATCTCAATTT
This sequence comes from Listeria goaensis, assembly GCF_900186125.1. Taxonomy (GTDB): domain Bacteria; phylum Bacillota; class Bacilli; order Lactobacillales; family Listeriaceae; genus Listeria; species Listeria goaensis. The sequence continues at coordinate 51,770 of NZ_FYBQ01000006.1, forward strand.
CATAAACTTTTTTATTGTTTTCATCAGCTACTTTAGAAGATGTAACTTTGCCGCCACCAGCTTTCTTGAGGGCAATTTGTTCAGCCTCTGCTGCTGTAATTTCTTTTTTATTTGTTGAAGTCGTCCCAGAATTGATTTGCTTTTCTTCATAACTATAAATGCGTGAATCGGCTGCACCGATGTCTATACTATATTTCGTATTTCCTTTAACAATTTCAATTTCATAAACTTTTCTACCATTTTCAGTATCAAGGTTATACTTCACGACTTTACCGCCGCCAGTTTCCTTAAGCGCAATTTTTTTAGCCTGACTCGCCGTAATATCCGCGGCTGCTTCCGCATGTGAATCACTTCCGTTTAACCAAATGCTTCCTGAAACTGCAATTCCACTAATGGTAAGAACCGATACTAATAGTGCTACTCCTACTTTTTTCTTACTCGTATCCATAATCGTTGTTAGTCTTTTTTTCATTGTTTTTTTTCCTCCATAAAAGTTCGTTGATAGTTTAGTATTCAGTGTTTTTCCTCTTCCAATAACGCCAATAATCGTTTCACCATATTCTATTCTGCCGGAGCGATCAAGCCCGCGGACTACTTTTTCATCACACGATTCTTCGCAATCATTTTGAAGTGCTTTCGCCATAAAATAAATCACCGGATTAAACCAATAAATCGCATTTATCATAAGCATCGCGTATCTCACCCAAAGATCTTTTCGTTTAAAATGGACGAGCTCATGTCGGAAAATAAAAGCGAGTTCATCTTCCGAAATTGTTTTATTTGGTATTAAAATCGTTGGGCGCAGCAAATGAATGAACATGGGACTAATTTCCATTTTGCACGTATAAACTGCGACTTTTTTATGTAACAGATTCAAACGTTCTTTTTCTTGTTCTAAAACAGTAAGTATTGCTGCATCTCTTACGGGACTGCTCCATCTTTTAACCAATCTGGAAAATTTAATGTGGCTCCAGAGTGTGTAGGCTAGAAATAGCAGCGCACCAGTTAACCAGATAACAAATAAAATCATTGAAATATCCAGTACGCTATTTCGTTCCGCATCGCTTTGAACTGCAACCGTATTATCCGCGGAAGTTTCTGATTCTAACACAGAAGCTTCTTGAGCAGTTTCAATACGTTCAAGCGGCGGATTATTATTCGTCAGTGAAAAATCGAATGTTGGTCGAAAAGGGATGAGAAGTCCTATTAAAATGATTATCCAAATAACATAACGCCACTTTGCTGCATATTTTTTTGCGAAAAAATAATTAAAGGCAATAAAAGCGAGAATTATAAAGGACATGGCAAGTGAAATCTCAAAAAGCTGTGATAAAAATTTTTCCATGCTGTTTATCCTTCCTTGTTTAGCCAGTCTTTTAATTCATTAATATCATCATGTGTCAAATCTTTTCCATCATATAATGTATTAACTAACTGTGTGATAGAGTTATTGTAGTGTTTCTTCATAAAATTTTTCGTTTCGACTTGTAAATATTCTTCTTCCGAAACGATTGGCGAAAAGCGACGTTCACGCCCATTTTTGCTGCTTTCTAAAAACTCCTTTTCCACTAAACGCGTTAATAAAGTTAACACGGTTTGGGGCTTCCAGTCCTTGTCGTCGGCTAGTTCAGCGATGATTTCGTTCGTTGAAACCGCCCCTGCTAGTTTCCATACAGCTTGCATAACTTCAAATTCAGAATCTGGCAATTTTTTCATGTGTACACCTCTTTCTACAATTGTCGTTTTTCCTTATAATACATTTGTCGTTTTGGAAAGTCAAGTATTTTTATTCAAATTAAAATTGCCCCACCAGGTATACTTTTACTTAAAGAGGGGTAAAGTCTAGAAGAATATTTGGAATAAAAGGAAGGTGTAATCCAATGAAGTCCACTGGAATTGTTCGAAAAATTGATGATTTAGGGCGTGTTGTTATTCCAATTGAAATTAGGCGCACACTTAATATAAATGTCCATGATCCGATGGAGATTTTTATTGATGATAATGCCATCATTTTCAAAAAGTATATTGCTGGACTTGAATGCGATGTAACGGGGACGATTTCTTCGGAGAATAAGCATTTTTTGGACGGCAAGCTAACGTTAAGTAAAGACGGGGCGAATCAATTGATTGCAGAAATTAAACGTCAGTTTGATACATGAAAAAGGAGCTTGGGTATCCAAGCTCCTTTTTCAAATTACTTTTTCTTAAACTTACGAAATATGTTTTTAGAAGCACTTTTTACAACATCAAAGAAGCTGATAGAGGGCGTCATATTGGCCGGATCGACGTATACGCGTATTGCTCGTAAGGCGTCTTTTGGCTTTTTAGAAGAAAAAGTGTACGTGCCATTTTGCTTCGTTTTAATAGCATAGCGGGGAATCCACTTCCCTTTTAGCATAACTGAAACAATGACTTGGTCGACTTCTTCCCACGGAATTTGAATAAACTTGCGCACGTCTCTTGAATTAAAAAATTCAAAACCCTTATCGCCTATCATGATTTTTCCGTAATCCGTGAGCCCCGTAAAAGCAGTAGCATCTATTGTTAAATCTACCTTCGTATTTATCGACTGAACCAAATATATCCGCTCCATTTCTTTTTACTTTGACATTCATTATACCAAAAAATTAAGCAGAAAGTGGTTGGCGGGAACCAACCACTTTAACTGTTTCCTTTTTAGAAGAGTCCGATAACGTGTCCAACTACACCTACTACGAATAAGCCAAGAATGATAATAATTGGACTGATTTTTTTCTTAAGCAACCACATACATAAGAATGTAAGTGCTAAGGCAGCAAGTCCTGGAATTAAACTATCTAAGTTATTTTGTAACGTCGTAACTTTTATTTCAGAAAGTGCTAAGCCGGCATTTTGTTGTTCAAGAGCTGTTTTAATCCCTTGAGCGCCTGCTGGCAGGTGGTTCCAATCAATATAAGCTCCTTCATCAAGTTTAACTTTAGAGATGATTGGCGCGAACTGAATGTTTACCCACCTTTGTACCAGGGCGGCGAGCACGAACATACCGAGTATCGAAGCACCTTTTGTAATGTCTTGAAGAAGTCCACCAGAAAGGTCATCAGTAATTTTAGAACCTGCTTTGTAAGCAAACTCTTGTGTGTACCACATGAAGCCCCAACGAATAATATTCCAAGCAACGAAAAAGATAATTGGGCCAAGAATGTTTCCGCTAAGAGCAAGAGAAGCACCTAAAGCGCCTAACATTGGACGTAGTGTGAACCAGAATACCGGATCCCCAACGCCAGCAAGCGGTCCCATCATACCAACTTTTACCCCTTGAATTGCAACATCATCAACTTCTGCTCCGTTTGCGCGTTCTTCTTCTAGCGCAAGCGTTACACCGAGAATTGGTGAGGCAATGTAGGGGTGCGTGTTAAAGAATTCCAAGTGACGTTTCATCGCTTCAGAACGGTCATCTTTAGATTTATATAATTTTTTAATCGCTGGAAGCATTGAGAATACCCAGCCACCATTTTGCATACGTTCATAGTTCCAAGAACCTTGAATAAACGTAGAGCGCCATGCTACTTTCAGGCGGTCTCGTTTCGTTAATTCAACTTTTTCTGCCATTTTTATTCTCCTCCTTTTTTAGGCTTAATAGTCGTTTAATATATCCCCGAGCGGATCACTTGAGTTACCTTTTCCACCGCCGTTAGAGTTTCCACCGCTCATTTTAGAAAGTTGTAAGTAAATAAGCGCTAATGCAACACCTAATGCACCTAGTGCGATTAATGTTAACTCGGAAATTGCTGCTACAACAAAACCAATAACGAAGAAAGGCCATACTTCTTTTGTCGCCATCATGTTGATTACAAGTGCATAACCAACGGCTACTACCATTCCCCCACCGATTGCCATACCATCTGTTAACCATGCTGGCATTGATTCTAGGAAATTTTGTACAGTGGCTGCTGGGATAAATAATAGCGCCGCTGCTGGAATTGCGATACGTAAACCTTGCATACAGATTGCTGAAATGTGTAACCATTCAACTTCTCGCATATGCCCTTTTTCAGCTGCTCTATCCATCATATGAACGATTGGAACGGCTAAAGTACGAACGATCATTGTTAAGAAAAGACCTGCTACTGCAAGTGGAATTGCAATTGCGATTGCGGACGGAATACCTGCTACACCTTGTCCACCTAAAACTAAAATAATTGCTGATGCTACTGACGCCAGTGCCGCATCCGGTGCAACCGCTGCTCCGATATTTGCCCATCCAAGTGCGATCATTTGAAGCGTACCACCGAGGATGATACAGGCAGTTAAGTTCCCTGTTACTAAACCAATTAATGTACATGCTACTAAAGGTTGATGGAATTGAAATTCATCCAGAATCCCTTCAATACCCGCTATAAATGCAACGATTATTACTAAAATCATTGATATAATAGTCATAATGTACCTCCTATTTTTGAATTTATTCGCTTACCCTTTTAATTCTGCTTTTGCTTTTTTGATGATGTCCTCCATGTTCGCGCTAGAATCGTTTGGAACTTTACGAACATCGAATTTAATACCTTTTTCTTTTAGCTTATCGAAAGCTGCCACATCTTCTGGTCCCATTGAAAGTACTTTGCTTACTACCACTTTGCCGACAGAATGTGCCATAGAGCCAACATTTACTTCCTTAATGTCTACGCCACCTTCAACAGCTCTTAACACATCTTCTGGATTTTCAAATAATAAAAGTGCTTTTGTATTCCCAAAACGTGTATCTTTTGAGATTTCAATCATTTTGTCAACTGGAATAACATTTGCTTTAACGCCTGGTGGTGCTGCTTGTTCAATTAACTTCTTACGCAAATCATCTTTCGAAACAGCATCCGATACAACAATGATGCGATTCGGTTGCGTTGATTTTGTCCAAGCTGTTGCCACTTGTCCGTGTAACAAACGAGAGTCAACACGTGCTAAAACAAATTTTATTTTCCCATCTCCAACAACAGTTCCCGGTGCCATCGGGCCTGCTGCTTGTTCCGCTGCTACAGGTGCAGCTTCTGCTGGTTCTAGTTCTTCCGGTTTCACTCGAATTCCTTCTTTGCCGCTCCCAATAATATGCGCCGCAATTTCTTGCGCAGATTCCATAGTGAAGCGTGATGCAAAGGCTTCGATGAGCATTGGTAAGTTAAGACCGGCTACAATTGCCCACGAATCAGCATGCGCTTCAAACAAGTTGTTCGCTTGATTAAACGGAGTGCCTCCCCAAAGATCAACTAAAATCAATACTTGATCTTGGTTATCAAACGTTGCAATCGCAGCTTCCATCTTTGCTCTTACATCGTCAGGGCCTTCATTTGGCATCAGCGTAATCGCTTGAACATTTTCTTGCTCTCCAAAAATCATCGTACCAGATTGCAAGACGCCAGAAGCAAACTCTCCATGGGTTGCAAGGATAATTCCTACCATTCTTTTACCTCCTAAGTGAAATATTTTGTTTAAAATAGACAGTCAAATGTCTAGGCAGATTTAATGTGTGATTCCGTTTTTGTCTATCTTAAAAATCTAAATGCACTCCCTTTTTAACGAAGAGCATCCATTTAATGTATTGCAAGTTTCGTGCCAAATATAGTGTATCAAAGCGGATGGCATTGTATACCGCTCATCCGTCGAATTTTAAAAATTAAATTTCTCGAAGTGTATTATAGATTAATACGCTATTTCCTGATAAATATTAGTGTATTATTTAACGAAAACCAGCCCTAACCTTGCATTTATATTTGAAAAAATTCTGCTTTTGCAGCAGAATCTCGTCATATTTTGTCTTAATTAGTTAATTGTTACAATACAAAATTTAAAGAAATACGCTTCATAGCTTCTATCAAGAAATATTTTTGTATTGCTTTCAGCAACTATATTTGTGTTTTTTAATATGTTAAAGTATACATATCGCTAGCAAATGACTCAACAAGGAGGAGGACAATGCTCAAAGAAAGAATTAATTTTTTACTCGACAAAAAAGGGATGTCACGAAAAGAACTTGTAAGCGGACTAATCACTTTACCCCATTTTTCAAATATTTTAAAAGGGCGTTATATCCTCGCTGAAGATTTAGCATCTAAATTCGCTGAAAAACTTGAGGTACCCGCAGATTATCTGCTTAAAGCCGAAGATATATCTAACCATATATTGCAAGGCGCAAATGATATCGTAAACCAGATGATTGTTTTCATTGATATTGATGAAACATATGTCACCACACTTCCGAACTGTTCCAACCCACTTGTGATTGAATTAACTTCTAAACTTATGGCAGCTTGTTATTATCAATCAATCGGGGATAACAAAAATTATGCTTTTTTACATAAAAACTATTTAAACTTTTATTTAAAAGAGTTTTCGGACGACGATATCAAAGACCTTCCAAGCCCGTTAAAAAAAGCTTTTTACTTTTATAAAATCCAAGTTTTTAGGTCGAAAAATGATTTTGAACTCGCCTATAGCTATTGTAAGTTACTGCTCCCACTTCTTACGGAAGATGTCGAGCCTTGGCTTGCCGTAAAAAAAATAGAAGTTGAAATTCTGCTTACACTGAGAAAATTTGAGGTGGCAAAGAAGAGTTTAGATGAGGCAATGCAAAAAATTCAACTAAAGAACTTAAATTATCATCTCCCAAGCTTTTATGTTTTACAAAGCAACTATTATTTTTATTTAGGTTTTTCCGAGGAAGCATTGATTAGTCTATCGAAAGCCGAAGAAAATGTAGCTCATTTGGATTTAACAATAAAAGGAACTTATCTCATTACCATTTTTAACAATCGCATCGTCATGCTTATTAAAACAGGAAAGTTGGTTGAGGCTGAGTCAGAAAGCGAACGTTTTAATACGTTTTTACAACACTCTTCAGAAGTCGAAGAAACATTTTTTACATTAATAAAAATCTACAGGGCCGATATCGCCTTATTAGGAAAACAATTCGATAGGCTTGATATACTGATTGAAGAACTCGAAAAACTTCCTAAAAATAGCGACCAAGGTTATGCATTGCGATTTTACAAAGCGATGCTTGCTATTTCAAACGGTGACTATCAACTCGCGGAAGAAGAAGCAGAATCCTGCATAATGTATTTTGAAGAGAACCCGATTATCGAGCGACTAGTCCCGCTATATGAAACCCTTGGCATTTGCGCCGAGAAAAAAAGGCAATATAAAAAGTCTTCAGATATGTATAAAAAAATTGTCTATTTACTAAAAGAAGGTTAGGAGAATAAAAATGAAAAAATTATCTCGTTTATTATCAACACTTGGATCTCTGTCAATTGTCGGAACAATGATTTATATATTCTTTTTGAGTAACGATGACTTAAGTGTCACCGTTGAAAGTTCTCTATTCAAAATTGGAATTTACGGCGGTATTGCATTAATCGTTTGTTCCACACTACTTTCCCTTTTCGGACTCAAAAGCGCAAAGGTGAAAAACGGGGAAGCCGCATTAGGCATCATTCGTAACTTCACCCAAACAGGAACTTACGTGAACGAACAGCCACAAGTCGAAATCCAATTAGATGTCGTCAAACGCTCTGGCGAAAATTTCCAAGGACAGGTGACAACCATTGTTCCCCTGACACAATTAGCAGCCTTACAAATTGGCGCTCCAATCCAAGTTGTAACAAATGATGCGCGAAAAGTCGGACTTCCTAAAAATGGCGACCCAACGCTTTCACAAGATGAAACACAACATTTATTTGAAGAATTCGGGATAAAACAAGGATTCATGGATGCGGAAGCCGTTAAAATTGGTAGAGAGGGTGTCAAAAGTTATGCTACAGTAACTGGAATGCGACCTCTAAACAGCATGTCTGACGCCAAAGTAACCGTTTCTCTAGACCTGGAAGTAGCGCTAAAAGATCACACAACAAAGCTCGTTACTGTTGAAAAAACGGTGTTTAATGAAGCACTCGACCAAATCCAACCGGGAAGGGTCATTGAAGTCATTTATCTGGAAAATAATGTTGAAAAACTTGTGATTCAAACAAAAAGTTCGGCAGAAAAAACGTTTCACGCCATACTCAATGAATGATAAACACAAAACAAATCCCCAGCAAATCAAGAGTTGCTGGGGATTTTTACGTTGCTGCTTGACAGCAAGTTTTCTAATCTCTTTTGAAATTGTCCATATCAATCACTCTTTTGATCCAGCTCATGATACGCCCCATAAACTTCACGTTTTGGGAGTTCGCGTTCTTTCATGACTATTTTAATTGCTTCTTTTGAGGATAGATCATTTTGTGCCATCACACTTTCAACGTGCGCTTTAATGGTTAGGTTGGTCCACCAGGCGGCGGTTGTTGACGTGGGATTTTCGTTTCCTTCGATAATTAGACAAAATTCGCCACGGACGTTCTCGTTTTCAGCCCAAGTGAGTGCTTCCGAAATTGTGCCGCGGAGAAATTCTTCGTAGCGTTTCGTGAGTTCGCGACAGAGCGTGATTTTGCGCGATTCACCCGTGATTTTCGCCATCGCTTTGAGCGTTTCTTTGAGGCGATGTGGGGATTCGTATAAAATCCATGTTTCGCGGCGTTCGGATAGTTCAAGGAGTGCTTCTTTTCGCTCTTTATTTTGTCGCGGCAGGAAACCATAGAAATAAAACGGCTGCGGGGCAAGGCCTGACGCGATGAGTGCGGTTAAAGCGGCGTTTGCTCCGGGGAGTGGAATGACTGTCAAATTTTCGGCAAGGCACGCCGCAACAAGTTCGTGGCCGGGATCGGAAATGGACGGCATTCCGGCGTCACTTACGAGCGCGATTTTCATGCCGCCTGCAATTTGTTTGACCAGTTCATTTTGGCGACCAAGCTCACTGTATTGATGGTAGCTCACCATTTTTGTGTGGATATCAAAATGGTTAAGCAGTTTAATCGTGTTTCGCGTATCCTCCGCAGCAATTAAATCGGCGTCACTAAGCATGCGAATCGCACGGAAAGTCATATCCTCCAAGTTGCCAATTGGTGTCGGGACCAAATAAAGCGCGCCGGCCTCTCGTTCAAAACTCTTCTGTGATTTCACCCGTTTCCCCCTCCTTCAAATAAATTTCCTTCTGCTTCCGCGACAACTTTTTAAACGCAGCTTCCGCTTTGGTGGCCTCGCTTCTGGTTAAAAATTTCTCCGTGTGAATAACCTTGACGGGACGCCTCGTTTTGGTGTATTTACAGCGAATGCCGGCATTATGTTCGGCTTCGCGGCGCAAAACATCAGTCGTATAGCCGCCGTAGAACGTGTCGTCGTTACATTTTAATACGTAGAAAAAATGTTCACTTGCCTTCGCCATATAGAATCTCCTTTAAAAGTGGGGTGTAGTCGCCGTTTTGTTCGTGCACAAAAATGGGTGGCAAGTAGCGCACGCCTGATTTCGCATCCTTTATCCCTTCAACAAGAACCATATTGGCGTCGCGGTCTAGGTGAGGGTGAACAAATTGCACGCGCTTTGGTTCCAAGCGATATTTGCGCATAAAATCCATGATGTCAACGAGGCGGTCAGGACGGTGAACAAAGCTTGCTTTGCCGCCTTGTCTGAGAAGCTCTGCGCTCACTCGGACGGTGTCTTCAAGGGTACACATGACTTCATGGCGCGCAATTTTATAGTGCTCATTGGCGTTCACCTTGCTAGATGGGGGCGTGTTGAAATACGGCGGATTGCATGTCACAATTTGATGTTTTTCCTTACCAAGCGTTTTTGTGACCTCACGAAGATCCGCTTCTAAAATGGTAATTTGGGCAGCTAATTGGTTGTATGAAACACTTCGGCGCGCCATGTCGGCTAGTCGTGGTTGAATCTCAACAGCCGTGATGGGAACTTCCGTGTGCTTGCTAAGAAGGAGAGGAATAATGCCATTTCCGCTGCAAAGGTCCACGATATCGCCTTTTTTTCGGGGAATGTATGTAAAATGGGCCAGCAAAACGGCGTCAAGAGAAAACGAAAAGACAGATGGACTCTGAATAATCCGCATTTCTTCTGCAAGTAAATAATCAAGTCGTTCGTCATCTCTTAACAATCGTTTCATCTCCTTAGAAAAGGCCTCTCCCCGTTTTCCGAGAGAAAGGCCATGTTTACTTTTTATTTAATAATGATAGGCAAAACAAGCAATCTTCGTCATTGCCGCGCGGGCTGCCGAAGTGAACGTTGCAGACGTGAAAACCTTCTTTATAAAGCTTCACTAAATTTTCGTGGCCGGCGTTTTGTTCAATCATTTGTTGCATCGCTTCTTTGCGTTCTTTTGCCATGACGCCTTTTTCATGTAAGTCTTGCAATTTTTCGCTCGACTCTCCTTGGCGCTTTCGCAAAAGATCATTTTCGAATTCTAGGCGGTTATTTTCTTCAATCATTTGGGCTAAGCTCGTTTTGAGTTCGCCAAGCTGTTGATAAAGCTCACCAATTTGTTCTTCCATGTTGCTTACTGAATCAAAAAGTGCTTTTTTCTCCATTATTTTCACCTCAAGACTTTGCTAGAAATGAGTTAAACGGACGGATTTCATCTAATGCGTATTCAAGAATCGTTTCTTCTTCAGGCATGCGTACCTGCAAAAGACGTTGTAACAAGTTGATGCCTGTTACTTTCGCTTCAGTTCCTTCTGGCGTTGTGATGACCGTTCCGACATCTGGCATTTCTCGTTTTGCAACTTCATATTCATCGTTTTCATATTTCAAACAGCACATTAAGCGTCCACATAAACCTGAAATTTTTGTAGGGTTAAGCGATAAATTTTGGTCTTTCGCCATTTTAATTGATACGGGTTCGAAATCACCTAGGAAAGTGGAACAACAAAGCATGCGTCCACATGGTCCGATTCCGCCAAGCAATTTGGCTTCATCTCGCACACCAATTTGCCGCAACTCGATACGTGTTCTGAATACGGAAGCTAGATCTTTCACGAGCTCACGGAAATCCACACGACCTTCTGCTGTAAAATAAAAAATGATTTTATTTCGGTCAAACGTATAATCAACATCGACTAGGTTCATATCAATTTTGTGTTCCATAATTTTTTCTGCGCAAAGACTGAGCGCTTCACTACAAGATTCACGGTTTTCTGCTACGCATTTATAGTCTGCCTTCGTTGCGATTCGCACAACATTTTTAAGTGGTAAGACCACATCTTCTTCGTCGACAAACCTAGGTTCAATGACGGCGCGCCCAAATTCAATCCCCTGCGCATTTTCTACAATAACGCCCTGATCCTCAGCAATGTCTAAATCGCCAGGCGAAAAATAGTATATTTTACCAGCGTCTTTAAATCTGACACCAACAATTTTAATCAATTGAATGACCTCCCTGAACTTTTAATACAAGTTGCTCCATTAAAAGTTGCGGATTCATATTTGAATCCAGTTTTGTTTTAGCACTCAAAATTAGTTCGATATCAAGGGTAATTTTCGTTAACGAAAATTTAAGTGCATCGTTTTTTAGCATGTCTTTTTGTCCCACACAAATCAGTTGATATTCCGGAGAAAGCGCCATATGTAGCACATCCCGGAGCAGAAGCATGAACAAATCTAGCCCGATTTTAAGATTCTCTTTTTCCTTAAATAACGGCATCCATGTTTCCTGAATAAAAATAAGTGGATTTGGGCCCGAATGATACAAACCTTCATATAATTTTACGGCGGCACTTCTTGCATCTGCGAAAAATTCATCTTCTTCAAAGTGCATGGCTTCGTCGATACTTCCGGTTAAACTTGCGTATATTCGTGCTTTCTGTTCCGCAATTCCCGTAGCAACAAGTCGCTCGACCAGCTGATTAAAGTTCAATTCTTTAAATTGGACGGGCTGCAAACGCGAAGCAATAGTCGGTAAAATTTGGCTTTGATTTTCGGTTAAAAATAAAAGGAGCATGCCCGGCTCTGGTTCTTCAATAAATTTAAGAAGACTGTTTGCCGATTGAAGCGTCATTTTATCGGCTTCTTCAATAATAAGTACTTTCTTGTCGGATTCCATACCTCGTTTCGTAAGCTCCATTTTCAGCTCACGAACTTGGTCGATTTTAATGCTTAATCCGTCAGGTTTTAAAAAGTGAACGTCTGGATGGTTATGATTTTCGATTCGGGTACAATTGACACATTTCCCGCAAACAAGTGACTCTTTTGTCTGCTCTAAACAAAATAAACTTTTTGCGAGCCAAAGCGCCATTTGTTTTTTTTCAGTGCCTCTTGCCCCAGCAAATAAGTAGCCATGCGACAAGCGGTTAGAGGCTACTGATTGCGTAAAAAGATCCATAACAACAGGCTGCAAAGTGCGTAATTCCTCTTGTAGTCCCACAAAAAACTCCCTTTCAAGTTCATTCTTTCCTATTATAACATGACAGACAAAAATTCGCGTGATTTTTTTATTTTCCTAAAAAAAGTTAAATTTTTCCCAAATACGATAGACAAGACACTATTTTCGGAATAGAATAAGGAAGAAGAAAAGCGGCTATTCAAAGGGGGCATCACCTATGCAAGAATCGCAAAAAGGCATTACTGATTTTTTGCGCACGCACACTGCTGATATGATTTCCGACTGGCTTGATTCCATCTACTCCATGAAAAAACCGTACACAAGTTTCGTGTACGAACCGCTTTACAAAGAGGAATTACGCGCAGATAGTAAACAAACTGCCAATTTGATTATTGATTTTTTTAACCCGGATAAAAGCCAATTCGAAAATTCGCTTACAAAATGGCTCGACCACATGTACAAGCGTCGCATGGAAAACGAAGTTCCACTACCCGAAGTGCTTATGACTTTGGATAAACTGCGGTATCAATTTCTAAAATGGACGGGGAAATTTGCGATTGCCACCGATTCGATTTCGAAAGCGCAATACTCAGAAGCAATTCAATCGATAAACTTTGCCTTTGATGCGATTAACGAACAATTCACCGACTTATATTTCACACAAATCATGCAACACCTAAACGCGCAACAACATTTAATTGCAGAAATTAGCACGCCGATTATTTCCATTACCGACCATATCGCCATCTTACCTTTAGTTGGCCGCGTCGACCATGAACGTGCTGAACAGTTGATGGAAACCACAACAACGCGTTGTAGCCAGCTAAATGTTGATTACTTATGCATCGATTTATCGGCCATCACCACTTTCGAAACTACACTCGTCAAAATGCTGTTTAACCTAGCTAGCGTTTTAAAACTACTTGGCATCGAGCTCGTTTTATCAGGCATCACCCCAAAAATGGCGCAGCAAATGATACAGCTTAACCAAAGCGTCGACATTCCTGCCTATCATTCGCTAAAGGAAGTTCTAAAAGATAAGGTTTAAAAATCATGGAGCAAATGTTTCATGGTTTTTTCATTTCGCTTAAATCCTCCTTACAAGCTCTACTAAATCGCGGTAATCGCCTGAGAACAGCGCCTTTCATTCGAAAAACGCTTAAACTAGCTTTCCTAAAAACGGGTATGGTTTAAAGAATGTGTTGGATAGTTCACATTCAAATTCGAAATAAGGAGGAGCTTTCAGTGAGAAAAAATGGGATTTTCTATGTCACGATCTTCCTTGTCAGTCTTCTGACGATTTGTATTTTTGCGGCATTTCCAAGCAAAAATGCGTTCGCGAGGTCAACCATTCCACTTGAATCTGTTATAACAGGGAAAACGGGAACGATTTATTTAAAAAGTAAAAAAGAGGCTGTGTATACGGTGGACAAACCCATCACGAACGTGCAAGTGAATTTGATTGGGCATGCTGCTGGTTCTGAAATTAAAGCAAATTTTAACGGGACGGGACGAAATAAAACGCCTTACCTCATCTCATATGCAACTGGCAAACAAAATATTACGATTAAAAATATTACGTTTGATTTGGCTAAACGAGGTCGAGGTAGCCTTTATTTCTCGAAAGTCCAAAACTTAAATTTATCTAACAATACATTTACGGGCTATTCAAAAAAATATGGGTATTATAAAACGGATAGTTCGGTTTTACTTGAGAACTCCAAAAATGTAACGATAGAGCGAAACAATTTTATTAACAATGGTTTTGAATATTCAAATCGAGATGGTGACTTGAACCGCTCGGTAACCATTCAAGGCAATTCTAGTAATCAATTTAAGCTTTTGAACAACAAATTTTACAAGGTTAATCAGGCGGTTGTTGCGATGAGTACTGGTGTCAATTCTTTTCTTATAAAGGGAAATCGCTTTGAACAAATTGTTGATAACGCGCTTTATTTGCTTACTATTGGACGAGCAGACATTTACAGCAACGTTTTCCTAAACTCGGCAGATGAGGGCATTGTTATTTCAGGCGGCACGTTTAACATCAAAAGTAATCAGGCGACGAATGTTCGGAATAAATTTTTGGCCGTTGACAATAGCGTGCAATCAATAGACTTTGCTTACAATTCTGTTGTCACAAATCTGGCTACTAAAAAAAGTCGCCCTAGTGCCATTACGTGGCGTCCAGGACGAGAGCGAGCACTTGTTACAAGGCTATATATTCGCGATAATTCGTTCAATCTTGACACCGCACCGAGCAATTTTGATGTGTTCCCTTTTGGAAATGTGAAAACTTTTTCGTTTACCAATAACAAAATCATTCTGCAAAATCTGGCAACCTACCAAAAACTGTTCGCGTTTAAAGGCAGATCAACCATTGATTCTGCTACCTTCTATAAAAACACAATCACTACACGTCAGAAAAATGGCATTGCACCGAAATCCATTTTCTTGCGTGAAGACTCCAATACTTTTACCCCGATAAAAAAACTCATGATTAAATCCACCTCGTTTAAAGGGCAATTGCCTAAAAGATACAAGTATACTAAATGATTTGCACCAACCAAAATGTGCGTTTAAATGAATTTTTCTAGTGCGTGCCGAACGCCATCTTCATTGTTGGATTTTGTAACGAATGTCGCTAATTGCTTAACATGTTGTGTGGCATTCCCCATCGCTACAGCGGTTCCGGCAAATTCCATCATCGTGATATCATTTTCAGCATCGCCGAGACATAAAACTTCACGCGCATCTATACCAAGTTTAGCCGAAAGTGCTTTTAGTGCCTCGCCTTTACTAACATTTTTATGAAGAAATTCGAGGTTGTAAGGGACACTGCGCACGATATAATAATCGTTCTTCAACTCCGCTGGTAAGTTTTGCATCACTTCAACGATTTTTTCGGGTTCGTCGAGTAACATAATTTTAGGGATTTGAATGTCGTTTGCCGCCTTTTCAACGGGTTGGTAGTAAAGTGCCGTATTTAGGAGTAGCGAATCTTGGCAAGTTAAAATCGAAATTTCTTCATGCGGCACATACATGTTAGTCGTATCAAAATAGGTGACATGCGCTTGAAACGGGGCGCAAAAATAAAAGATACGCTGCAAATCAGCTTTTTCAAGTGTTGTTTCCACAATGACTTCACGCGTTTCGGTCGCTAGCGTAACAGCGCCATTCATTGTAATGGCTACATCGCCTGAATGGAACAAATCAAGTTCTTTCAGGCTTTTTTCAATTCCAGAAAGCGGGCGACCTGTACATAAAACTACTTTGACCTTCTTTTCACGTAAAGCTAAAATCGCCTTTTTGACGCCTTCTGTTATTTCATGCTCATCATTTAAAAGTGTTCCATCAATGTCGATTGCGACTAATTTAATCATGATTTTCCTCCTGTTTTTTCCAAAAATGGGTTAGTTCATTTTCCAACTGATTTTGATTTGTGGCAAAACAAATATGCTGCCAGTGGGCCGGGAATTCCTTTCGGTATCTGGCTTCTTGAAAGCGGTCATCAAGTAGGAGCACGACACCTTTGTCCCCTTCACTTCTAATGACGCGCCCTGCCGCTTGAAGGACTTTATTTAATCCGGGGATTTGATAGGCGTAATAGAAGCCTTGGTTCAACTTCATTTGGTAGTAGTCTCGCACGAGGTTTTGCTCTTCAGACGGTTGTGCGAGGCCAACTCCGACAACGCCGACGCCGATTAAACGCGCGCCTTTTAAATCCACACCTTCTGAAAAAATTCCGCCTAATATCGCAAATCCTAGCATTTCGCGCTGTTCTTGAAACTCCGCTAAAAAGGTTTCTCGCTCCATTTCAGCCATATTTGTGGCTTGTTTGATTACCGCAACATCAGGAAAGCGCGCGATAAACGCTTCATAAACAGCCTCCATATAAGCATAGGACGGGAAAAACATCATATAATTCCCTGCTTTTGCCTTACGAAGCGCCGCGATGCAATCCACAATCCGCTCGTAGCTAGACGCCCGAACATGGTAGCGCGTGCGAACAAACGTCGGGGAAATGATTTTTAATTTTTGGGGTGAAAAAGGAGATGGAAACGTCAATTTGGTTGTGTCTTCTTCCCCGCCAAGCACGTCACTGTAGTACCCCAACGGATTTAACGTCCCAGAAAACAAAATGCTGGCAACACCTAAATCCATTTTTCCACGTAAAATTTCTGCGGGATCAATACAAATTTGCTTAATGCGCGTATCTCGGCTAGTTTCTATTAGTGTATTGTAATTTTCAGCGTAAAACTCCGTCATTTTCAGATAATGTGTTGCTTCAAAAAACAATTCTAATACTTCGTCATAATTGTTTGCTGCGGCATTCATAGGTAGCCATTCTTTAGTAGCGTCCACAAAATCACTGACATGTTGATTAAATTCGGTCGCGGGTTCTTTTTGAATAAAAATACGCGTTTTTTCATCACACAGCTTGCGAAATTGAATGAGATCGCGATTTAATTCGTTTACCGCCGTATAAATTGCTTTATCTGATTTGGATAAACTTTTTTTCACATTTAAAATGAGCTGTTTGGAAAGTTCCGCTGAATACATGGTTTTTGCACGTTCCACTAAATTATGTGCCTCATCAATCAAAAACGCATAGTTTCCTTTGTTTTCTAAGAAGAAACGTCTTAAATATACTGTTGGATCAAACAAATAGTTGTAGTCACAAATAATCATATCACAAAAGATGGCGATATCTAATGATAATTCAAACGGGCAAACGACATGTTTGCGCCCATATTTTTCAATTATTTCCCGGGAAATAGTTTGCTCATTTCGCACGAGGTTCATCATGGCATCATTTACGCGGCTGTAATAGCCATTAGCATATTGGCAAAAAGCTGGTTCACAGCGGCGTTCATCTAAAAAGCAAATTTTATCTTTTGCTGTAATCGTGACAGTACGCAAATTTATGTCTTGCCTTCTTAAACCTTCCACGGCATCTTCTGCCACTTGGCGTGTAATTGTTTTAGCTGTTAAATAAAAAATTTTATCCACCTTTTTCTCGCCCATTGCTTTTAAAGTTGGGAAAATAGTGGACATCGTTTTACCAATTCCAGTTGGAGCTTCGCAAAACAATTTATCCTGATTGCTAATTGTCCGGTAGACCGCAATGGAAAGTTCACGCTGACCTTTACGATATTTTTCAAAAGGAAATTGCAATTTTTGTAGCGAAGCGTTTCTTTTGGCTTCAAAATCAAGGCGAAGTTTCGTCCAAACCGCGTATTCGGCGATTAAATCTTGAAAAAAGGCTTCCATTTCCGCAAAACTCATCGTGCGTTCAAAACGCGTTACTTGTTTTTCATCTAAATGATAATAGGTTAATTGTAAAGTGAGAGTTGCTTTTTCTTCTTGTTTCGCATAAAAATAACCGTAGCATATCAACTGCGCCCAATGAACTTCCTGACCATCTTCTGCAATTTCCCCAAACGGCGTGTAGGTTGACTTGATTTCATCAATTGTTGACTCAGCAATAATCCCGTCAGCTCGGCCATCAACTTTAAAAAGGATATCTTGATACACATATTCGATTTGAAGTGGCACTTCTTTTTGATAGTTTTCACCCGCACTGTTTTGCAGCTCTTGATGTACTTTTGTTCCAAGTTGTGCGCGTTCAGCGCCCATACCACGACTGTCAATGCTTCCTGATTTCAACAGAAATTCAACAAGCTTTCGAACAGATATCCTTACTGTTTCCATCATCGTCACCCCTCACTCTATTACAGAATACCATAGAATGTATGTTCTCACAAAAACAAATTCATTTTCAAGAAACTAATGTTGACTTATCTTGTCGGAATACTTATAATTAATAAACCATATGAAAATAGGAGGGTCACGCATGATTCACATAAAAAAAGGGATTGCCATTTTTTCGATTTTATCATTTTTGGTGCTTGCAGCTTGCGGAAATAGTTCGGCGAATGAAACAGCGACTAAAAAAGTCAATTTTCTTGAAACAAGTGAACTTTTGACGCTAAATACGACAAACGAAGAAGACTTTACGAGTTTTACCGCACAAAATCAAGTTTTTGAAGGTTTATATACATTGGATGAAAAAGATAATTTTGTACCAGGCGTGGCAGCTGAAATGCCAGAAATTAGCGACGACCAAATGACTTATACGATTAAACTAAAAGACGATGCGAAATGGTCAGACGGGTCAGTCATTACGGCGCGCGATTTTGTTTATGCGTGGCAGCGCGCAGTTGATCCAAAAACGGCTCCCGGGTACGCCGCGCTTTTTAAAGACTCGATATTAAACGCGGCAGAAATCAATGACGGGAAGCTTGCGCCAACAGAACTGGCAGCTACTGCGGTGGACGACCACACTTTGCAAATAAAGCTTAAAAAGCCGGTTCCTTATTTTATTTCACTGCTCTCATTTGAGACATTTTTCCCCCAAAAAGAATCTTTTGTTGAAAAAACGGGTGATAAATACGGAACTGATGCGGCGCATACGCTCTACAACGGGCCTTTTGTAATGAAGGAGTGGGACGGGAACACGAGCAAAAGCTGGACTTACGCGAAAAATGACCATTACTGGGATAAGAAAAACGTGGCGGTCGATGAAATTCACGTGAATGTGGCGAAAGATATTAATGCTGGGGTAAATTTGTATGAAACGAATAGCGCTGATCGCGCGCCACTTTCTGGTGAATATGCGAAGCAATTTAAAGACCGCGACGATTTTGTTAGCGAAAAAGATGCGCTCATTAGCTATTTGAAGCTCAATCAAAAGCGCGACGGCAAAGCGACTCCGCTTGCGAATAACAATTTGCGGCACGCGCTTAACCTAGCCATCAACAAGGAACTGCTCACAAATGATGTCCTCGGCGATGGTTCATTCCCTGCAAATGGCTTGATGCCGAAAGATTTTGTCCAAAACCCAGAAACGGGCGCCGATTTTAGAACGGATAGCGGAGACCATTTAGTGTATGACCTAGCGAGTTCGAAAAGCTACTTTAAGAAGGCGCAGACTGAGCTTGGGACGGATAAAATTACGCTGGAGCTGCTTGGCGATGACCAAGATACAACAAAAACGATTTTTGCATTCTTGAAAGACCAGCTTGAAACGAGCCTGCCTGGTCTTACGATTCAAGTGAAAACGATGCCAGCAAAAGCTGCGTCAGAACTCACGCGTACAGGCGATTACGATTTATCTCTAGCCGCTTGGATGCCCGATTTTAAAGACCCATGGACGTACAGCAGTTTGTTTTTATCGGATTACTACAACAATTCGATGAGTTACCATAGCGAGAAATATGATAAACTTGTGCGTTCGACGGATGCGGAACTGGCGAATGAACCGTTAAAACGCTGGAATGCTTTTGTGGCTTCGGAGAAAGTACTTTTAGACGAGGACGCGGCCATTCTCCCTCTTTATCAACATCAAACGGCGGTTTTGCAAAACAAAAAGATTACTGGCGTTCAAAAACACGCTTTCGGATCACCGTATAGTTATAAATTCGTGAAAGTGGCAAATTAAAAGAAATGCCCCGAGCGGGCATTTCTTTTAATTTTCTGCGCGAACAATTGGAAAAAACATTTCATTTTGATTAAATCTATTTTAGGCGTTGACTTTCCACCCACTTCTTGAAATAATTAAAGTATTTTATAATATCATTTAAAGGAGTGTTCGCATTGGCATTTTATTTTAACGAACCATCTCGTACATTTAGTGAATTTTTGCTTGTCCCTGGCTATTCCTCTAAGGAGTGTGTGCCGAAAGAAGTGAGTTTGAAGACTCCGATTGTGAAATTCAAGCGCGGAGAAACTTCTGCGATTACGATGAATATTCCGCTCGTTTCGGCAATCATGCAAGCTGTTTCAGACGACAACATGGGGATTGCTCTCGCTAAAGAAGGTGGCGTTTCGTTTATATACGGTTCACAATCCATTGAAAGTGAGGCTCGCATGGTATCGCGCGTCAAAAATCACAAAGCTGGTTTTGTCATTAGCGATTCGAATATTCGCCCTGACCAAACTTTACAGGACGTTTTGGATTTGAAAGAAGCAAGCGGTCACTCCACGATGGCGGTCACAGAAGATGGCACCGCTCACGGAAAGCTACTAGGCGTTGTCACAAGCCGGGATTACCGCGTAACGCGCATGGATAAAACGGAGCTCGTACGCGATTTCATGACGCCGTTTGAAAAATTAATTACGGCAAGCCACACGACGAGTTTGAAAGAAGCAAACAACATCATTTGGGATAACAAGCTGAACGCCCTTCCACTCGTAGATGAAACGAATCACCTCGCCTACTTCGTTTTCCGCAAAGATTATGACTCGAACAAAGAAAATACACTAGAACTTTTGGATGAAAACAAGCGTTATGTGGTCGGTGCGGGGATTAATACGCGCGACTATGAGGAAAGAGTGCCCGCTCTAGTAGAAGCTGGCGCCGACATTTTATGTATCGATTCTTCGGAAGGTTTCTCCGAATGGCAAAAACTGACGCTTGATTTTATCCGCGACAAATACGGCGATTCCGTAAAAGTGGGCGCTGGAAATGTCGTTGACCGTGACGGCTTCAGATTTCTCGCAGAAGCTGGCGCCGATTTTGTCAAAGTCGGTGTGGGCGGCGGCTCCATCTGCATTACGCGCGAACAAAAAGGCATTGGCCGCGGCCAAGCAACCGCGGTAATCGATGTAGCCAAAGCACGCGACGAATATTTCGAGGAAACCGGCATTTACATTCCGATTTGTTCTGACGGCGGCATCGTTTACGATTACCACATGACGCTCGCGCTCGCGATGGGTGCCGACTTCATCATGCTAGGCCGCTACTTCTCTCGTTTTGACGAAAGCCCAACTAACAAAGTCAATTTAAACGGCACCTACATGAAAGAATACTGGGGCGAAGGCGCTAACCGCGCGCGCAACTGGCAACGTTATGACATGGGTGGCGACAAAAAATTGTCCTTTGAAGAAGGCGTAGACTCCTACGTGCCGTATGCCGGCTCGCTAAAAGACAACGTGGAAATCAGCTTGAACAAAGTCCGCTCAACCATGTGCAATTGCGGCGCCCTAAACATTCCCGAACTTCAGCAAAAAGCTAAAATCACGCTCGTTTCGGCGACTTCCATCGTAGAAGGCGGCGCCCATGACGTTGTCGTGAAAGACGCAACGAATAATTTGATGCAGTAAAAAAGGCATTGCTTACGAATGATATGCCCCTAAGAGTCTAATCTTAGCGGGCATATCACTCAAAGCTGCCTTTTTTGCTATCCATTATGAACTACATATTCTTCTTTACCTGATTTCAGATTGTTACTCAAATAACGTCCTATATGAATGGACTGCTTTTCAATAAGCTGATAATAAATAGTCGCCACTCCTAGAATAAATGGCACGCTAATTAATTGTATGAACCCTATTGATACTCCGAAAGAAGTCAATATATAGATAGCTGGTATGAACACTACACAATGTACTAGATATACACTAAACGATATTTTTCCTAACCATAAAAAGACTTTGTTCTCCAGATACTTTTGCGCCCTCTCCGTTTGATAACATAGAAGTAAAATTGTAACGCAAGCAACTCCTATCACAACATCAGAAATAGCCTGTTTCTGTGTAACCCCGAGCAAATTAAATATGCTAACATGCAAGTAGAGGATTATTGCTAAACTCAAAAGAAAAATTTTAACTCTTGCACTAAACGCCATTATATTTTGCCAATGTAAGCTTAATAAAATTCCAGCAATAAAGAATCCTACATTAAATACCGTCGCTCCAATTAATAATTTAGAATTTAGCAACATGAGAAGAGCTAGCCCTATAAAGAATGAGGCAAATAGTGCCACCATTGATACATAAATATTATTTCTCTTCACAAAAATGTATAGCACTGGAAAAATAATAGAAATTCGCAACTCAATGATAAGCGACCAAATAACTGGATCAATTTTATCCACATCTTGTCCCAGCATCAATAAGTTGGAAACTACTGTATGCATATCATTGTACCGGCTCCCAACATTATTGAACCAAGCCGATAGACCACTAATCCCTTCTGGTTGAAGGATTGCAAAAATAACCTCTGCTAATAAAATAATGACAAAAAACGGGATGTAAATTCTACAAAATCGTTTGATTAGATATGAAAAATAAGTCCTAAATCTTAGCTCATTCATTTTTTCTAAACTTAAACTTAATGCGATTCCACTTAAGACAAAAAATAGAATCACCGCACTCCTTCCAAGCGGTTCAAATAATTCTTTGAAAATCGGATTTGTACTATAGGTTTCTGCAAAATGTGCTAAGACAACTGTTACTGCTGCTATTCCCCTCAAAGAATCAAGAAAATATATATGTTTCTTCAAAAATTTCTCCTCCATTTGATTGCTTTTAAGATATTCTCATTTCTGATTAATTACACTAAGACACTTAATTCTGTATCCAAGTATGCTTCCAAACCTTGTAGAATACTGAACTTAGGTACATACCCTAAAGTTTTAATCTTGGCAATCGTGGCAAAAGAGTACTTAATATCACCATTTCTAGCAGGATAATATTCTCTTGGAATTTCAACATGAATCAGTTTCTCAAACACTTCTAAAACTTCATTTAATGTATATTTTTCGCCAGAAGCAATATTGAATACTTCACCATTACTACTTTCTTTCTCCCCAAGAAGTCTCAACCCTTGTACAACATCTTTTACATAAACAAAATCTCTAACTTGTTCCCCGTCTCCATATACATTAAAATTCGTCTTCACTCCTTCTTTTAGTTGCATAGCTGTATTCGCCATTATAGATAATACACCTGAATAAGGGGAGCTTGGATTTTGCCTAGGACCATAGACATTAAAGAATCTAGCTACAGATACATTGAGATTGAATAATTTCCCATACGATACGGCATATTTTTCCGAACTATATTTATCTATGCCATATGGCGTTAATGGATCAATGGCCGATGTTTCTGTTTTAGGTAAAGTAGGTTCTGCCCCGTACACTGCTGCCGAAGAGGCAAATACAAATTTTTTGATTGGTTCCTCTTGATTTCGACATGCTTCTAATAAGAAAATTGTACTGTCTGTATTAACATAATGAGAAGATATTGGACGATTGACTGTTTCTGCCACACTTGCAATAGCAGCTAGATGATAGACATAGTCAAAAGTGTATTGTTCAAATAAGATTTCGATAGTCTGAAGATCACATACGTCCCCTTCCCAAAAAACAGCTTCACTTGGTAAATTTTCGAGCTTTCCTGTGCTTAAATTATCCACTACAACAACTTTGTTTTCTTTAACTAACTCTTGAACTAAATGGCTTCCAATAAATCCTGCTCCACCTGTTACTAAGATAGTGTTTTGCATAATAACTCCTCCTTGATTAATATTTACGGTCATAAGGGCGATATTTTTTCCTGAGTATAACTTGATTCTCAGCTCTCCCTAAAATTTCATCTCTAAAAAACAATACTGCCCCACCTTTTTTTATCTTTGTAATTTTATTTCTATTTATAAGCGAATAAAAACTTTGTCTAGATATAGCTAATATCTCCATCGCTTCAGCGGTTGATAGGAAGTATTGGTTTAAAATATCTAATTGCTCTTTCTGTGATAAATTATCCATTTTCCACCTCATATTTTTAAAATAGTTTTTCATTTAACATGTGAATATTAAATTCAGTTTCAACTTTTTTTCTTGCCTCAGTAAGCATATCTAATTTCTTTTGCTCATCAAGTTCAGTGTAGCAAATAATAGCATTCGCAATTTCTTCAGGACTATTTTCAGGAACTAAGAACCCTGATTTCTTATCATCAATGAGTTCCGGTATTCCGCTATGAACTGTTGAAATGACTGGTTTACCCTGTGCCATCGCTTCCATTAACGAAACAGGTATCCCTTCCATATCGCCATCAGGTGCTGTAATGCTTGGTAAAAGAAAAATATCACTGTGCATGAACATCTCTTTGACCGCCTTTTGTTCCTTAAATCCATGAAATCTAACATTCTCCATAACATCTAATTTCTCAGCTAACTCTTTTAATACAAATCGTTCATCGCCATCTCCTAAAATATTCAGTACAACATCCATACCTTTTGCTTTTAAAATTTTTACTGTTTTAATAGCATCTGCTATACCTTTCTTAGGTGTAAGGCGTGCAACAATTAACAAACGAACATCCGAATAAGTTTCTACTGCTGGATAAAAATCAAATGTTTTAGTATCAATTCCCATATGATGTACTTGAATTTTTTCTTTATTTGCGCCCAACTTAATTAGCTGTTGCCGCCAGTAAATGCTTATGGGTAATAATTTTGTATTTGTTTTGAACAAGAATTTATAATACTGTTTACCTTTTTGATTTATTGTACGGGTTAAATCGTAGCCATGGAAAAACGTCACCTGCTCTCCCTTCAAAAAACCGGTGTCTTGCAATATACTCGCAATGAGTCCGACGTTCCCGTAATGGGACACAATTAAGTCTGCTGAAGCACGAACTTTTTGCATGCATATAGTCGGTGCGAGCGTCCAAACAATTTTACCGTATCTTTTTCGGTTTAAACCTTTTAAAGCAATGGCAGGTTTAGTAAATATCCCTTTTAAAGTTAGTTTCAACCGTTCCTTTTTGGAGCTCGGAATATTCAAATACGTCACTTTTTCTAGTAATTTATAATTCTGGACATCAGCATGCACTTTCTCTATGTTCCCCTGTTTCAGGGCTAAAATTTGCACCTCACAGCCTAAATCAATTGCTCCTGTTATTTGATTTAAAATAAAGGTTTCTGATAACGTTGGAAATTCAGTGACAAAAAACAGCACCTTTTTATTTTTCATAGGTCAAATACTTTCTTTCTTCCATTTTTCCATAAGATACTTTCTTATTTTCGAATCCATCTTTCAATAGATTCTTCGTATCTAATATTAATCTACTGTTTTGTCCAATGGCTTCCATATCAAAAATGTTATGCCCGGTTAATAAGACAACCAAATCGTAGTTATTAAAAGTGCCATATTCTAGGTTAATTGAATGTTTGATGTCTCCATTTACATCTTGAAAAGCTGGCGCTTCAGGATCACAAAAGTCTACTTGAGCACCTTGTTTTTTTAACTCCTCGTAAATATGCAATCCAGGAGATTCACGCAAATCATTACTATTTTCCTTGTAAGCCATACCAACAAGTAATATACGTGACCCATTAATAGCTTTTTGGTGTTTATTTAAAGCAACAGCAGCATGCTCTACCATTTTTTCAGGCATTAGATGGTTTGTCTCATGAGCTAATTCGATAAAACGACTATAGAAATTTTTTGATTTAGCCTTCCAAGATAAATACATAGGATCAAGAGGGATACAATGTCCTCCAATACCAGGACCAGGAGTAAACTTCATGAAACCAAATGGTTTACTGCTAGCTGCCTCAATTGTTTCCCAAATATCTATATCCATTTTTTCAGCTAAGAGAGCCATTTCATTAATAAAAGCAATATTGATACTTCGGAAAGTATTCTCAAGAAGCTTACTCATTTCAGCAACTTCCGCTGAGTTAACAGGAACTACCGTCTCAATAACTTGACTATATAAGATTTCTCCAAGTTCTTTTGAAGGTTCGTCCACACCACCAACTACTTTAGGTGTGTTTAATGTGTCATATTTTTTATTACCTGGATCAACACGTTCAGGGGAATAACTAGCGAAGAAGTCTTTTCCCAAAACAAAGCCGCAATCTACCATTGTTTTGCAAATAAATTCTCTTGTGGTTCCTGGATAAGTTGTGCTTTCAAGCGATACTAAGACTCCTTTTTTGGCATGTGCTTTAATAATTTCCATTGAATTTGTAATGTAACTCATATCTGGTTCCATTGTTTCAGTTAATGGCGTAGGAACACAGATGATGATGGCATCCGCGGCACTAATTGCTATGGCATCATTTGTCACACTAAAATTGCTTGCCAATTCTTTTCTAAGCACCTCATCACTGATATCTGCAATATCAGACTCACCTTTTTGCAAGGTATTAATTTTGTTTTCGCTAATGTCAAACCCAATTGTTTGGAAGCCTTTCCTAGAGAAAGCCATTGCAAGTGGCAATCCCACATAACCAAGCCCCACGATGGCAACTTTTGCATCTTTACTTAAAAATTTTTCTTTTAAAATGGATAACATATCATTTTAGTTCCTTTCCCAATAAGTGAATTAAAGCGTTTGTTACTCTCTTTTGTCCTTTGGAATTAGCATGGTACACCGAGTCATATACCTCTTCTTTCTCTAAACGAAATAGTTCAAAATTAAATCCTGTTGGTAAATATATTTTAAATTCCGTATAGAGTTGTTCTAAATAGCTCTCATTAATTTCATTTGCGAAGAAAGCAGGTGGCAGAATTGTTACACTCACTTTATTTTTTTCCATTCTTTCAATAAACTTTAAAATTTCATCTATAGCTGCAGTTCTGGTATAGTGGCTCGGAAAAGCAATTTGTTTTTTCTTATCTGGTTCACAAATTTGTGAATCTAACTCTAGATAGCATCCTGTTCTGCCAAATTTCGCTTGCTTTCGACGAGCCATCTTTTCAGGATTTGAAGAACTATATGCATGTTTTAAAGATAGTAAAAATAATTTCCATTTCTGCTTGTATCTTTTTCGTCTTCTACGGATTTGTTTTTCTAGAAACATATCAATACCGAAACCAAAAACATAATATGGAGGGTTTGTATATTGATTGAACTCAAGTGGTAAAATCACTCTATCTCCTTCTTTTAAATGTTTCTCCATGTACTCGGCTAAATATGAAAATCCTAGCCCAACATTAACTCCAAAATTGATAACTTCTTTCCCAAGAACCTCAGTAATTTCATCTGTGTTGAAACTATATAAAACACTGCTTCCACCAGCTACAACAATCTTTTCTCCAGATATTTCCTGTAGCAGTTCTTCTTTCTTCCTTAAAAGATTATGCATGTTTTGGATACTATTAAAATTAAACATATTAAGACTCCTTTCTTTTGTATCGACGCATTCCTTGTCTCGCAACAATAATTTGCTTTATCTTTTCAACAAAGGAATCTTTCTTTAAAATTAAAAATGCACCATAAACAACTATGCCTACAACAACTTGCAAAACCATTGTATACATTAATCCTATTCGGAAGTACGAAATGGCTATCTCTCCTAAAAACGCAACTCCACTTGCCAATACATACGGCCTCATTTTCTTGATTGTCTGTTTTACATCGAAAAATGATCTAGCAAAATAAGCCTGTAGTATACACAACACCATTGTAAATATAAGATAAGCAATAGATGTTCCTATGCTTTTCAAGTGAGGAATCAAAATAAGGTTCGTGATAAAGCTGCACACAGAAGCAATTAATACGGAACTCGTATAGGCTTTATTTTTCCCCGAAGTGATAAGTACTTGAATCCCAAAAACCCCTGCCAAGCCAGAAAAGAATAAACTCGGAGCTAGTATTTGTAAATTAATGACTGAGGCCTGAAAATCTTGACCTAAAAACCAAGGTATAAAGGACGGGGCTATCGCAATTAATCCTGTTACGATAGGTAAAGTACTGAATGACACATATTGAACAGAAAAATAAAATGAACTTTCAAAGCTTTCTCTGCTCCTAGAATTGTATTGTTTAACCATTCGCGGGCTCATTACAGTTGAAAGAGCTGTTACAAAGACAACGAACAACGTAATTAGCTTGAATGATTGGTTGTAAAACCCTACATCTACTTCAGCGGCAACATTACCTAGAATAACTTTATTTAACGCTGTCGGAATGAGTGTTAGAATTGGAACAACAGCAAAAATTAATATAGGAAAAATATGTTTTTTTACTAATTGAAAGCTAATACTGAAACCTCGTAATTGTTTTAAAAGTGGAATCCACGTAACTAATTGTCCCAGCAATAAAGATAAAGCATTGATAAGAATATATATTGATAAATCGTCTGGTTCTTTCACTAGCATAAAAATTCCTATAATCGACACAATGCGGACAACCATATTACGAATCATAATGTTTTTCATATTTTCTTGCCCCGTAAAGAACCATGTCACATCTAATACATACGCCAGAATCGTTAGACTGTTTATCAAAAATAATTGTGTATAGCTTGTACTTAAAAACGCAAAGACCAGATAAACAACTAGTACTAATGTTGAAAACACAAATTGTATTGTGTATAAACTGAAAAATTCTGTTTTCAGGTTACGTTTATCTATAACGGCGGCAATTTCTTTCCTTCCATAGTCACCAATGCCTAGCGAAGCAAACGCAATAAAAAGCTGCACTACTGAACCTACATAAGCTTCTATACCTATATTTTCTGGTTGTAATACTCGGATAACATAGGGCATGGTAAATATGGGTGTAATAATGAGTAACGTTTGATAAAGCAAAACGAAAATATAATTAACGGTTATTTTTTTATTCATTTTTTATACTGCGTCCTTACCAATTAGAACCTGTTTTATGGTGAGAAAAATAATCAATAAATCCAGCTTCATACTAAATTTTTCTACATAATAATAATCTAACTTCATCTTTTGACCATGATTCATATTGCTGCGTCCGTTGACTTGAGCCCATCCCGTTATTCCTGGCTGTACTGCTAGCCTTTTCTTTTGACTAGGAGAATAGCATTTCGTTATATCCAATATTTCGGGTCTTGGTCCCACTATGCTCATCTCACCTCTTAGAACATTCCAGAGTTGTGGAAGTTCATCTAAACTAAATTTACGAATGAACGCACCTATTTTAGAAACATTAGGTTGATCTCCTGAAATAGACTTAAAAACAAAGTCATCTGGAACCCCGTTCTCCCAATCATAAATAGTGCTCTGTTTAGGGCTAACTATAGCATCGCTACGCATAGAGCGGAATTTATAGATTTGAAATGGTTGTTCAAATTTACCTGCTCGAGTTTGAGTAAAAATCACCTTCTCTTTTGGTGAATCAAATTTTACAAGTATGGCAGTAAATAAGAAAAACGGTGATAAGACTATAAGCCCAATAAGTGACAAGCATACATCTAATAATCTTTTTTCTTTTTGTTTTAAATTACTTAAGTGCTCAACTGTTTTATATGCCATGAAATCCCTTCCTATCTTATTGTTTTCACTGATCCCCCTGTACGCAAATGCTTAAAAAATCCATTCCATACGTAACAAGGAAAATAAATTAACGATTGTAAAAAAGATAATTTTTGATTCTCTCTATAAACTAACCAAATTTGTTTAGCCATGTGTAATTTGTTATTTGACAGAGAAGAGGTGTTACCTTTTCGGTAATAGGCAAGCGATTCTGTAAGTCCTGCCACTTTATGACCTTCTCTTAATATAGAAAGCCATGTTGCAGTATCTTCCGCTCCCCCTAAATTTGGCATTTCTATTTTTCCTGTTTTCTCTATATCAATAATCACCGTAAGACAACCAATAATCGTATTCTTGAGTAGTTGTCTGTACGAAATGTTCTCTGGAATAGTCACACGCCCGGTGACCTTTTCACCCGCAGCATCCATCACTTCATAAGCTGTATAGCTAAGTGCTAGTTCCCTATCTTCCATAAATTGAATTTGTTTCTCCAACTTATCAACTTTCCACAAGTCATCACTATCTAAAAAAGCGACATATTTTCCTAAAGCTTGTTTAAGCCCCTGGTTTCTTGCGGCTGCTACACCAACATTTTCTTTCAATTCAATTACCTTCACTCGTTCGTCTTGGTAGCCCCTCACAAGATTTACTGTTTGATCTTGTGAACAATCATCAATAACTAATAACTCAAAATTTTGATAGGTTTGGAGCATGACGCTATTTATGGAAGACTCGATATGTTCTTCTGCATTGTGTGCCGGCATAATAATACTAACTAGTACCAAAATCTGATTCTCCTTTATTAAAGTAATAAATATTCAGCATGCTTATAGCAAGACCGATTCCCAAACTAAGGTGACGCTTATCAATTGAATTACTGAGTCCAATACTTGCTGAGAAAAAGCTCATTAAGACTAATAGAACAACAATACCCACTAGATTAAAGCCATTTTCTAAAATATACTTTACACCATAAAAAAGAATAAGCCCGAAAAATATAAGTAAAGGAATGAATGTAAGCAACC
This sequence comes from Listeria goaensis, assembly GCF_900186125.1. Taxonomy (GTDB): domain Bacteria; phylum Bacillota; class Bacilli; order Lactobacillales; family Listeriaceae; genus Listeria; species Listeria goaensis. The sequence goes on from NZ_FYBQ01000006.1 coordinate 82,110, forward strand.
CACCGTTTGCCAAAGCCTCTAACCAGTAGTTATGCGCTGAAAAATAATTGTCTTCCCACCGTTCATAGCCATACATGTAATAGTCTAGTTTTACTGGCAGAATCCCTGCCCCCATGCCATTGAATTTCGATTCCTTTATTAATTTCCAAGATAATTTATACATCTCCATGCGGTCGCTTGTTGACCCTCCTTTTTCATTAAAAGCTTTCGAAATGATAGATATAATCTTACTAATAAAGTCAGAGCGAGAGAATGTAAGTAACAACATCCCTGCCATTAACCCAACATAAATGCTTATTAGTGACCACACTTTCGACCATGCAAGCAAGAAAATAAATAGTTCAGCTAAAATAATTACCATTGAAAGTCGTGAATAGGTCATAATGACAAGATATAGTGCAAGCGACGACACTAAAACAATGGATGTAATTCGTAGCCAACTCATTTTAATCCGCGTGAGGGTGAAAATTACGAATGGTAATAGTATTGTGATTTCGGAGGCAAAATCATTTGTATTTAGTAAAAATCCTGTAGGTTGAAATTGACTGGTTGTAGTTTCATAATAGTAGCTTCCGGAACGCGATAAATGAATTCCTGTTAATACTTCAAAGATTCCCAAACCTAAAATACCAATGTAGACAATTGTTAACAAGTTACTAAACAGATGGAACCTTTTAGTATCATTAATGTAATACACACAGAGAAAGATGACATACAACCACTCAAACGTAAAATATAAGTACCGAATACTTAAACTCATATCTGGTGTCCAAAACAGCGTAATTGTCATGCCCGAAAGAAACAATACAAAGGCTATAAAAAACCATTTTACATATTTCAATCGTTGCCAATCTTTTTTTTGCGTCACACAAAATAAGATAAAGTGTACAGGAATTAGAAGTCGAAACAAAAAAATATTCTCACTACCGGGGATCCCTAAATAAGACCCAAAAAAACCAGCAAATAATATAACAAAACTTAAAACATTTGTTATTTTGTCATAATTGATTTTGAAAACCACAGGAATAACAAGTAAAAATAACAGCGAAATTAAATATCCATATGGCATGAAAATACAAATCTCTAAAATTACAATTGCTGCGATAATAAATAGCAACAGCATTAAATGAAATTTATTTTTCCATAAATTAGTAGTAAGCATAGGTGCTTTTATCTTTCTTGTTATATTGGTGACCGTTTAATATCGCTCCAATTAATGGCGTTCCTGAACTATCTACATATGCTTTAATTTCTTCAATTTCTCCAATTTTCGTAACGCCCTCTCGCACTACGAATACTACACCATCGCAGAGAGAGGCGATAATCCGGCCATCAGCTAGAACACGAATAGGAGGTGTATCAATTAAAATAATGTCATACATATCGTCAAGTTTTTCCAGTAACCCTCTAAAACCCTCTGAACTTATAATTTCAAGCGGATTAGGAGGCAAAGGACCTGTTGGCATAAAATGAAAATCATCTTCAATGTCAAAAATACTTTGGCTTAGCAAATCAGGATTTTGCATAACCGTCATCAGTCCATTATTTCTATCAAATGATAGTTGACGTGTCAGACGAGGTCTATGCAAATCCATATCCATTAGGAGTACTTTTTTCCCTTGTCTTGCTATTTCTTGGGCTATATTACTTATACAAAAAGTCTTTCCTTCACCTTTGTTAGCAGAAGTAAACATTATGCGTTTATGCTTTTTTTGAGCTAAAAACGAGAGTTGTAAACTTACTTGAATAGCCCGAATCTTTTCGGCCTCAAACGTCTTCTCTCCCCGTTTATAAAGCAATAATTTCTCTTTAGGCTTAAAAACATTTAGGTCACCTTTTGGATTTATAGGATGTAGTTTAATTTTTTGGTTGAACATTAGTTATCTATCCCTTCTATATACGGTATATCCCCAAGGAAAGTTATTTCTAAATCCGTTAAGGCTTCTTTATGGCGGATGACACTGTCATAACTAATTTGAAGTAAAACTACGACAACGGCTAAACCTAAACCGAGCCCAGCTGCCAAAATATATTTAGTGACATTAGTAACGGTTTGCGCTGTATCAGCTTTTTCTAAGATGATGATATTAGTACCATTAAAAAGCTTTGGAAAATCTTTCTGCGCAACTTCGGCTATACCATTTGCAATTTTTTGAGCCACTTTTGGATCACCATCAGTAACACTAATTGTGTAAACCAATGAATTTGTATTACTTTTAATAGTGATTTTATCTGCTAATTCCGCAGTAGAGATATCCCATTTATTCATCTTAATGACTTCTTGCAATGTACGACTACTCGCAATTGTTGTGCTATACGTATCAGCTAACTGAATAGAGGATCTTACATTATCTGACGTTTGAGATGCATTTTCAGTATTTGCTGGTGTAGCTAATAATTGTGTAGAAGTTGAATAAGTAGGTTTCACTAAAAAATGCGTAGTTAAAAATGTTAAAGCAACTAAAACTAGGGGGATGATAATAAACCAGAACCACAATTTTTTTAAACTGTCGAAGAACTGATTAATCGATTTTACATGTATCATTTTCTTAATTCTCCATCTCTTTATATTGATAAACATTTACCAATAATTTTTTCGCTTCCATCTCCCAGTTATAGTTCATCTCATAAGCATGACGGCCATTCAAACCTTCTTGCAAATATTTTTCTCTATTTTCAGCTCGTTTTTCTACAATGTTCACTAGTTTTTTAATATTGAACGGTGAACTAGTTTCTCCGCATTGATGTTTTTCTATAAAACTTTCCCAGTCTGGCAAATTAGTAGCCAAAATCGGTAAGGAAGCTGCCATATATTCATATAATTTTGTTGCCATCGAATTTCTATGATTCGGAATGTCATGTAATAGGCATAGTCCTAAATCAGCTGTACTGTATGCTTTCCAAATCTCTGGATAGGGAACTCGACCATACAACGTTACTACTTTTTCTAAATTGCATTTTTTTAAATATTCTTTAATTTCCATCTGTAGACTTTTAGTTATTGGACCCAATAACTCCAAACGATACTTGCTTGGAGATCCATTTTCCAAAGCATTCATAAGTTTTAACATCTCCCAAATTCCTCGCTCAGCGGTTATACTTCCTACATAAATCAATGTAAACGGCTTTATACCAATCTTTTTTCCTATCCGCTCAACATACACCGGAAAGTTATAAACAGAAGTGACACGCCTCTCTTCTAGATGAACGTAGTCATCACGATAAGATGCTTCAGCTAAAATGATATGATCACAGTAGCTCATGGTATATTTTTCCATGCCTAAAACCAGCTTTTTTAAAGGCTTTCTCAAAAAAGCAGGTATCCAGCTTTTTGTTTCAATATCTTTAGGGAAGTTTTCATGCATATCATAAATGAACTTTGAACCCATGGGTTTAACTTTCTTTAACTTTGGAAAAAGTATGAGCAGTTCGGGATCATGGATGTGATAATATTTAGCATCAGATTGCTTCGCCGCTTTATACAGCCTACGCCACCTAAAAACACGTGATAATTTCGATTTGCTTTCTGGTAAAACATGAATATTAATTCCCGGATATGTTTGCAATTGCATCCCATTATCAATTGCAAAGAAATCAACTTCAAATCCAGCTTTTGCTAAAGATAGTGCTTCTTTATAAAAAATCCGCGTATCATTCCAAACATGAACCGAACTGAACATCATTACTTTATTTTCTTTAACCATTCATTTTTCCCTTCCCTTTTTATTTAGAAACTGAGCCCAACTTCCATTCGATTTTCACATTATTATCATTGTTGATGGGGCTATATACTAGTGTATAGTTATCTGTTTGATTTTCAGGGATTGCAAAGTATGCATTACCAGTTAATTCTTTACCTGCTTCAATCATTTCTCCAAAGCTATCGTGGTAGCCGTAAGTCTTGATTTTATCGCCACTTCCAGTTTGTAAATAGAAGTCCCCTGCACCAACACCAAAGCTCATGTTCGTTTTATTTTTGATATTCATTTCGATAACTGTTAACTTTTTACCTTTTTCATTAAAAGTATCATCTTGTTTGTAAGTAAATTTCTTAGGCGTCATTTCAATGTCTTGCATAACTTTTGTTTTATTTAATTCTGAAGCGCTTTTTTCTGTAGTCTTTTTGCTTGTAGAAGTTGTTTTTGCATCAGCTGTTTTATCAGTTGCTGAATCACTGCTATTATTAGTAGAACTGCATCCTACTACTGTCACTGCTAGCATCGCTACTACCATTGTTGTAAATAAAAATTTTAAAACTTTTTTCATTTTATTCCTTCCTCACTCATTAAAAATATCCTCCCTTCTTCTTTTAGAAAGAAGAAGGGATTCTATTATAAATTATTTTGTTTCTTTAACTGTTGCACGAGCTAATTCTTTACCATTTGAAGTTTGTCCAGACACTTCAAGTTTACGCCCTGTATAATCTGCCGCATAAACTTTGAATGTACCATTTTGTAGATCAACCTGACCGTTACGTGTTTCTTTGCCATCTACGAACAATACTACTTTTTGGATTCCACCATCAAATGAACCAATAACACAGCCTTCATTCGCTGTTGCTACGAAATCTTTAGCAGTAATTGTCGATTTTTGGATAACATTAACTTTTTGTTTATACTCAATGCCACCTACTGTTGTCAAAACATACACATCTTGATCAACACTTGTTACAATGTCTTGTGCCCAGATTTCAAACGTTTTATCCGCAGTGTTTACTTGACCATTTCTACGTTGACCATCGACAATTAGCTCAATCTTCGTTACACCAGTACCTTCATAACTACCTGTAACTAAGCCTTCACCAATAGTATAATCTAATGGTTTCAACACTACTTCTTCACCTAAAACTGTGCTTGTTGCTTCACTTGTAGTCCAGTTTTCATCTTTAGCAACTACTTTAAAGGCATTACCAATAACATTCATATTTTTATTGTCGTTCACATAAATTGCATATGTTCCGTCTGCTTTCACTGGAACTTGTTTGATGAATTGATTATCTTTGTCGTATGCAGTTACATATTGCGCACCAACAGCAGTACCTGTCACAGTGCCTGTCCCAACATAATAAGGATCAATTGTTGGTTTTGCAAGATTTTTACGTTCTCTTACCGTATCACGATTAGAGCCTTTTCCACCGTGTCCATCAGATGCTTCAACTGTGAAATAGTTACCCACTGTATGCATTAATTCATTATCATTGACATATACGGAGTATGTTCCGTCTTCATTAACTGGAACTTCACGGATTTTTTTACCTTCGTGGTCATATACAGTAATTGTAGTTGCACCTTTTGGAGCTGTACCTTTTACATAACCTGCATTTACAAGATACGGATTGATAGTTGGCGCACCAAGTTTTCTTGGTAATACAACAGAGTTTTCAGAGCTTTCACTTGAACCTGCTTTTGCTACAACCGTAAATACATTCCCTACATTATGCATTTTATCGCTATTGTTTACATATGCACTATATGTGCCGTCTTCGTTAACTGGTACTTTATTAATTGGATTTCCTGAAGTATCAGCAGAATCATAAATCCAAATTTCTGTTGCGCCTTCTGGAGCTGTACCTGTAACAAATCCATCATTCACAATATAATCATCAATAGTTGGTTTTTCTAAATTTACTACTTCTTCAGTAACGATTGTAGTATCGCTTGATGATTGATCACCTAAAGTTGCTACAGCTTCTACTACTGTTCCTACTTCTTGTGTAGGAATATCAATACTGAAATTACCATTACTATCAACTTTTCCAGAACCGATAACTTTGTCGCCTACTTTAATTTCAATATCTGCATTTGGTTCAGCTGTACCAGTTGCTTTTGTAGAAGTAGTTGTCAAATCATTAAGAGTTGTTTGAATCATATCTCCTTCGTTAGCACCTGGACGGTTATCCCAAGAGATAGTTTTACTCTTAATTGGAAGTAATGAACCACCGCTCAAAAGACTAGACGATAATCTATCCTTCTTAGTTTCATAACCTTTAACTAAGAATTTATATTTGTTTTTCTTTTCAATTTGTTTTCCAGTATCTTGTTGCCATTTTTGAATATCAAATCTTAAGTCTAGTGTATTCCATAGAGCAGAAAAAGTTCCATCATAATTTGCTGTACGGTAAATTAATGTTTTATTGTCTTTATTGTAAACTATTGCATCATCATATTCTTTGTCTTTCCAAGAATTCAAATATGTGTAATGCTTTTGCGTGTTGTGTTTCACTTCTTTAAGTTGACCACTTTCAATAATATAATAGTTTACATTTTGTGTTGAATATCTTTCACGATTCCAAAGTAACCAACCCTCATCAATCGTTGTTGTTCTAGAAATCGAACTCATTTGAGGACTATCAGAACCTTCTGTACCATCATAAACTAAATAGTCATACCAATCGTCACTATCGAAGAATTCGTAGAATGCTGGATCTAAAGTGATTTCATTGTGCATTCTAATACGTTCAGTAGCTAATGAATCTGAAAAAGCAGTCCATGCAGCTGTGTGTAGGTTTAAATAATTACCATTTAAACTAGTTTTTCCGATGTTTCTAGCTCCATCAAAGCTTGCTGCATAGTAAAGACTTGCTGAACGTGATGATGCATTATTTTCATCTTCTTCTGTTGCTTCTTCATTTTTTATAGCTTGGCTTTTCTCATTTGACTCAGTAGCTGTTGCTTTATTGTCTTCTGCTGATGTTTCTTTTTCGCTAGTAGATCCTTCAGAGACTTGAATGCCGTCATTTGCTGTTGCTTCTTTATCCGCTGTTACTTGGATATTTTCATCTAGAACTTCCTCTGCGCTCGCAGCTAATGGCAATGCTGTTGTGATAACTTGACCTGCAACTAAGAGAATTGCAGTCCCTTTGATTAAACCTTTTTTCATTAATTCTTCTCCTTTGAATGTAAGTTTTTTGTCAGCAATCATTTGTCCAATTAACTCCCAAGATATATCGTCTTGAAGTTATATAGTCAAGATGCAATAATTACCGAATCTTTCTTTTTGAGAACTCTTAGATGTAAACTTATTTTTTGAGTCAGTAAAATGACTTAGTGCTTGAGTTTCCATTTGCTGCAGCAATAACCAATTGGCGACTCAACGTTTATTAGTATAATTCTAAATCTAGTCTCTAAAAAATCAAAAAATCAAATATTAAAAGCAACTTTTTGCGTAAAAAATTTTACTAAGGTTTATAAATCTAATTTGAAGCCTTTGTCATTACCATAAAAAAAATATCAAAACAAACAAAAAGGCACTTTTTATTTCTCGAATTTTGTTTTTTCCCACTTACTCACTATGTTTTAATACATGATACAGCTAATATTTCACGAGGGGGATTTAACATGCTAATTGGATTAGATTTATTTGACGCGAATATCGAACTTGAATGGAATCTATTGGAAATTCTTAGAAAGGAAGATAGGTGGTTTACTACGGAAGAGCTTGCCGCAAAGTTAGAAAAAACACCTGCTTTAATACTTAAATCTATCTCTCTTCTGAAAGATAATCTTGCAGACTTTAACAACAATCGAATTCAACTACATATATCAAAAGGACGCGGAGTCTATCTTGAGATACAAGAGAGCAATATAGATTTTGGGCTTTTTCTAATCTATTTAACTTCAAATACAACGATGTACAAGCTATTTTACAGTATTTTTACTGAGACATTTATTTCAACTAAAAAATTTGCGTACGAAAATTTCCTGAGCGAAACTACCGTTAGAAGGCAGATAACAAAGATGCGTGAAGCTATTACGCCCTATCACCTCTCTTTTACTCGAAGCGAAGTTAATGTTATTGGTGACGAAATTCAAATCCGTTTCTTTATGAATATGGCATTTTGGAGACTGTTTGCGGGAAAAGCATGGCCGTTCTCACAAGTTGATGAGAAACATTTACAATATGTAGTAACTAGACTGCTACAAAAAATAAATCTTGAATTAAATCTTGTACAGAAGCAGCAAATTATCTATTTCCTTGCTATTGGTACTATAAGACGCCGGAATGGGCATTATATTCCTTTTAATCCTAGTTGGGAGGAGCTTCTAACAAACAATAGCGGCTATTCCCTCTTCAAAAAGCATATTTCAGAATTCACACCTACTATTAAATTACACGATGGAGAAATCGCTTTTCTTTACTTCTTGATGATTATCCAAAGTAAGACACCCCAAATCACACCTTTGCTTCTATCAAATTATAGAACCAATCATGTAAACAACTCCCGCTTGTTTCGAGCAAATAAACTTTTCATTGAAAAGTTTGAGGCTGAATTTTCCCCCATTCCCAATGCTAAAAAGAGATTATTTACGTTAACTGCCTTTTCCGACCATTTATTCGCAAGTCTCACAACTAATTTTTCAACAGGAATCAGTGGTTCTAAGTTCTTACCTTATACGCAAAATAAGTTAGTTAATTTGAAAAATAAAATCGATTATCTACTTGATACATTATACGAAGAAAGTCATGACTCTATTTTTCTTGAAAAGAAATATTTAGCACCTAAATATGCCCTTCTTTTAAATTTATTTTCATCCTTACATATTTTCGAACGTGAAATTAAGGTGCGGCTTGAAACAGATATGTCATATATTATGAACAAAAGTATCATTCACGAACTAAAAGCGGCATTTGTAAATAAATTTAATTTGCGTTTTATTGAGGTTGAAAGTGACGAAGAAGCTGACTTGATTTTAACGAATATTCCACTTGAAAGATTGATAAATCATCATGTCCACTCAAAAATTGTTTCTATTCATCGTAAACTAGCGCCCCGTGATTTAACTCTAATCAATTCCGCTTTAGAAAAACTGAACTAAAATCAAAAAAACAACTCCTATAATTGTCTTTTTGACATTTTCTAGACATCTTGCTGTTTTATAATAAAATCTGGAAGAATATTATAGAAGGAGTAAAAAAATGACTTTTATTAACCCTTGGGATGAACGATTCATTTATAAAATTCAGTTCACTCTCCCTAGCCAGCCAGAACGTCTTTTCACTCGAACAATTATAGAAAAAGATTTGTTTGATGAAGAAACAATAACTAAACGATGGCTTCGTGTATTTCCTGAAACCCGCGTTGAAAATGTTTATTTTACAAACGAAGCAATGGAAATGAATGAGCGAAAATATAAAGCCCTTATCAATAAGAAATAATTACTTCCCCCCCTTTTTTTAAGTTTAGAAAGGGGGGATTTTTATAAAAAAACAGTAAGCCTTATTCAGGCTTACTGTTTTTACGCACGTTTTCTCTTAATAATTTGGATAGCTATGGCAATTAAGATTGCACCAAGAATGACTGAAAATCCAATCCAATCTCCTGTGCTCGGAAGCTTATTATTCCCTGATTCATCTGGTTTCCCTGGCTTAGACGGTTCTTTAGTTCCTAAGTCTTTTTCATTGTACTTGACTAATTCAATAACAGTCTCATAGTTACTTTCTGTAATTTCGAAATCAACAGGTTCACTATTAAGAATATATCCATCTTTTGCCTCTGTTTCAATAAATGAATATTTGCCTAGAGCCAGATTTTTAACTTGAATTTTCCCATCATTATCTGTAACGAGATTACTAATTACAACTCTTCCGTCCGCATCCAACAGTTTAAAATGTGTTTTACTTAATGCTTCTTTTGTATCCTTATCGAGCTTCTCAAGCTGAACTGTACCTAACATCTCATCATTCAGCTTAATAAGTTCTATTGTCGTATCGTAATTGTCTTTCGTAATTTCAAACTCAACAGGCTCACTATTTAAAATGTATCCATCTTTTGCCTCAGTTTCAATAAATGAATATTTGCCTAGCTTTAGATTCTCTACAAAAATTTGGCCAAGTTCATTTGTTACTAGGTTCTCTTGTACCACATTGCCCTGTTCGTCCACTAAGTTAAAGCTTACATCACTCAATTCTTTTTTATTCCGGCTATCTTTTTTAGTTAGTTGAACGGATCCGAGCATTTCTGTATTATCAATAGTGATTTCAACCGTTTCACTTTTCTCACTACTAATAGTCACATTATGTGCAGATTCATCCAATACATAGTTATCAGGCGCTTTAGTTTCTATCAATTCATAATTTCCTGGCAAGAGGTTTTCAAATAGATATTCTCCATTCTCATCAGTTGTTCCTGTATAAACCTCTCCGCTTTCAGATTCCAGTTTAAATTCTGCACCTTTTAATTTTTCACCAGTAGCTCCGTCTTGCTTAATGACCTTAAGTGCCCCTTTTATTAATTTATTTTCCTTTTGTAATTCTATAGGGGTAATGCTATTATTTGTCACCTCAAAATTGATAGGTGTACTATCTAGCTCGTAGCCATCCGGCGCCTCTGTTTCAACTAAATAATAGTTTCCTGGCAATAAATCAAGAAAAGTTAATTCTCCATTTTCATTTGTTATACCAGTTTGGATAAGCTGATTATCGCTATTAAACAAGTTGAATTTTGCTCCTGCAAGAAGGTTGCCAGTTTCTCCGACTTTCTTCAAGATGACTGTTCCATCAATTTTCTTTGTGGTTACTGTATTTGAATTATAATTAATTCCATTTAGATTTATTTGTCCCGTATTAGATACACTATCACCTGGATTTAAAGCAGAGGTATTAACTTCAAAACTTACACTTTGGCGTTCACCAATTGGAATATCTTCCTTTACAGTTAGTGTTAGGAGGTTATCTTGCTCTGTAATTTCAAACATCTCACTATTCTCCGTAATCCCAACATACACTAAACGATCATCTAATTTATCCGTGAACGTTTGTCCTGCTTTGATTGTTCCTGTAATAGAAGCGAGTGTCAATGTATAGGTAAGTTTTGTATCGTTCTTAGTTACTACTGTTTTATCCACAGATTTATTTAGGACTTTATTAAAATTATCATTCCCATTAAGTCTAGCTAAAACTGTATCTGATTTTGTGACTTCATCACTAGTAAGCGTAGCTGTGTTCTTATAAATATCTAGATTTTCAGTGACATTAACTTTGTATTCAATCAAATATGAGTCAGCCATACCAACATGATTAAATGTGACTTTTAATTCTTGAGTGTTTGCATTAAATGAAATATTATCTTTAAATTGGCTCGTTACGTATGTTCTTGAATCATCCTCATTAACACGAATAATCCTAATACCATCTACAGTTGATGAATCCGTTGCAATAACCCCATCTGTTAATCGTGGATTTGGATCCACCTGCAAACCTTGCGGGATTGTATCATTAACTGTAACATTGTTTAATTCAGCAGTCTGAAAAGGATTCACTGCTAAATGATATGTGTTATAACGTGATTGCGTCGTATTAAGTAATCCCACACCGTTCGAATCGACAGACCCTTTCCACCATTTCTCAAATGGAGACGGTTCTCCGCCTTCACTTGGCTTAATAGAAACTGTTTTAGAAACCTCTTGCCCATTATATTCTACTTTAAATGTTTGCTCTGGGTTAATTGTCGTATCTGGCCTCATCAACGGAGCTTGGAAAACTATATTAAACGAGGCAGACCATGCACCATTTTCACTAAATTCTGGGTTAGGTCTAACATAAACTACCATATAATCCGAATCGCTTGCTGAAGGGTTTTCTAAACTAACAAATTCAAAGGCACCTTCCTCTGAATGTAAGTCCTCCACATCACCTGCCGAAAATATTTCTCTAGGTATCGATACTGCAATAAGACCATTTTCATCTACAATCGCTCCTGCATCCGCACTTAATGTTACTTGTAAGTTTACTTGCTCTTGACTACCAATCGGATCATTAACATCTAATGAAATCCCTATATTTCCCACTTTATTCTGGAAATCAGCTTCTGTATCATTCTGCGCTGCGATACCAGTCCCTGAAAGAAACGTAGAAAACATAACAAGACACGCTATCACTATCATTGCTATTTTCTTACTCACATTATTCATCTCCTTTTTGTAATTTAACTTTCATCAATTACAATCCTATATATTAATAGAATCAATGTTATTCTATTAAAGTTTCAATACAATTAGGAGCCAAGATTACGCTTTTTAAAAGACGGAATTTGGTTTCTCGCATCAGAATGAATAATGTAAAAAAAAAAGATTTTAGCGATGCTAAAATCTTTTTATGAAACACATTCGTGAAGATTGGCCGGCTTATCCAGGAAATATCCCTGCTGCAAGTTCAAACCGATGCTTTGGAATTCTTCTGACATACTAAAATCCTCAATATTTTCTAATATGAATTGCTTTTTGCTTTGCACGGCAAAATTTTGCCATGCCTCTACAAATAATTTAGCCGTAGATAGTTTAAGATTACGCACTGAAAACTTAAATCCATCAACAACTGGTGTATAATAAGTAGCTCGCTCAAGACTATTAATGCCGCAACTAACATCGTCCAGCAAAATCTTATATCCCATAGATTTTAAAGAGGAGATTTTGCCGTATAAATAGGCATCAATTTCTTTCAATGTAAGGTGATGTTTATGCTCAGGTATTAGCATTAAATCTTCAGTGATTTCAATTGTTATATTATCGGAGTATTTACGTAACCGTTCCAACATTTGTAAAGTTTCAATATAAAAAAATTGTGTAGAATTGATATTTATGGAGACTGGGGCGAAGTTTAAATTTTTCAGTGCTTTTTCGACTTCATTTTGAAACCACTCCACAAAAAACGAATACTTTGTTTCCATAAATTCCTGTTGGAAAATTACTTCTGGAAATCCCCATCTTCCTTTTTCGAATTTTCTTAAAAGCAGCTCATACATGATAATTTCATCTTTGTCTATATCATGAATCTCCTGTACAAATAAACTATAATTTTTAAACATATCTCTACCCTCTTTTCCGTTTGTCTATAGTTTATTCTACAAGCTTTATGTTTAAACCGTAATCAGATTTCCATTTTTCAAACCATGCTTTTTGCAAAATTTCAATTAAAACAGGAAGATACATTTCATTCCTACTTTTAGTGGGTAAACACAATATTAGGGAGGAGTGATTAATTTATGAAAATCGGTATTGAGATATTCGACCAGACTGTGGAAAGTGAATTAGCTGTGCTAAGAATCCTTCGAAGTGAAAATCGTTGGTTTACTACTGAAGAAATTAGCGAGCTTTCAAAACTTAACACTACACAAACACTAAAAATCCTTAAGCGACTGATTAGTGATATGGAAGCTTTTGGAACAGATTATATGGAAGTCTTTTTTTCAAAAGGAAAAGGTGCTAGGTTCGTTACTAAGCGCGCTGATGCCAACCCTCGAAAGTTTCTTATTTTTTTGGTTGAAGAAACTATTGGTTTTAATTTGTTTACAGCTATTTACAATGAAGATTATACCTCTGCATCAAACTTCGCTATGGAGCACTTTGTTAGTGACGCAACTGTTCGGCGTCAACTTAATAAATTCAGAACTTCCATTCAACCTCTTGGACTTGATTTATCGCGGAGTGACGCAATATTAACAGGAGAAGAAACACAAATTAGATTATTTTTAAACATGGCCCTCTGGAAAATTTACGCTGGTGAAGGATGGCCATTTGAAGGGGTCAGCGAACAACGCATGGAATACATCGCAGAAAATATCCTCACTCATTCAGACTTAAACGTTACGCCCATTCAAAAAAGACAGCTCGTTTTCTTGCTTGCAATTGGCATCATTCGGAGAAGAAATAATCATTTTATTGAGTGTAAGGAATCTTGGCACGAATTAATTCAAAATAATGAAAGTTTTACTCATTTTAAAACATTGATATCTCCTTTTGCTTCATTTAGCGAGAGCCATCCTGGGGAAATTGCATTTTTATTTTTCTTACTTATCATTCAAAGCGAAAATATTCAAATTATTAAGTTCCTTGAGAAAAATTTTGAAGAGAATAAAAAAAATAATACCGTAGTCTATAGGGCTACTGAAAAACTTGAGGAAAAGTTACAAAAATATATTGCGCCCGTGCCTGAAGAATTGCACAAGGTATTTTTACTAAATGCCTTTTCCTATCACCTCTTTGCACATATCTTCCATAATTTTTCAACAGATTTAAATGGCTATGACTACTCTATTATCATTGATTCTCCTTTCGGCAACCCTATCCTAACTCACTTGAAAAGCAATATTCAAGAGTTGATTAAAGAACTACGCACAGAAACAAATTTTTCTCTTTTTCAAGAAGAAAATTATTTGATTTCAAAATACGGTCTGCTGTTTAGTCTTCTAAATGCCCAAACTTCTTTTGAACCCTTAATTAAAATAAAAATCTCCACTGATTTACCCTTCCTTGTTAACTTGCGTTTAAAAGAAAGAATTTCAACTGTATTTAAAGATAGCTATAACATTGAATTTCTTGATGCGTCAGAAAGTAATCATGGAGATATTTTATTAACTAATATTACGCTTCCACGAGATGGTCCTGAATATAAACAAGTTCGGATAGCTTTTATAAATCGCATCCTAACTTTTAGAAATATTATCATGCTTAATCAAAACTTATATGAACTTTCACAAGAAAAAAAAGAGGACAAATGACCTCTTCAGATTGAAAAAAATTAGGAACTAATCTATCGTAGGTTAGTTCTTTTTCATATACTTCTTAATTGGCATCGGTCGCCCGTAATAATACCCTTGGAAATAATCGACGCCCATTTCACGTAAAATGGCAATTTCCGCTTCGGTTTCGATTCCTTCGGCGATAATTGGGCAGCCTAGGTCGTGGCTTAGATTGACAATCGCACGCATGATAATTCGCTGGCGCTCGTTCGTTTTAATCAGAGAGATGAAGCTTGGATCGATTTTAATGAAGTCAACTGGTAAGGCGCGCAAATAGGTGAGGGAGCTGTAGCCTTTGCCGAAATCATCGAGGCTAACTGTTGGGCCGAGCGACTTAATTTTCATTAAGTTGTGGCATGCTTCGGTGAGGTGGGTGATTTCTGTGCGTTCGACAATTTCGAGATTAAGTGCCCCGGGGTGTTTCATGGTCAGCCTAATCCGGTCATAGAGCGCATCCATGTAAGCATCGTCGATAACATCACTGGAAATAACATTGACCGAAATCGTATATTTTCCTTCAAAAGCATCAATTTGTTTCATAACAGTGTTTATAACGAAATTTTGCATGGTTCTTTCGGCCTTTTGCTTCGCCACTTCTCTGAAAAAATCAATTGGGGTCAAAATGCCTTTTTCTGTTTGCAGGCGAACTAAAGCTTCGAAGCCAACGATTTTTTCAGTCGTGGCCTCAACTTTGGGCTGATAGTAAACTAAATACTTTTCATTTCGCACGGCTTTCACAATTTCATTCGTTGAAATCTCCACTTCATCGCTTCCTTTCGGTTCTATTCTACTCTAAAAGCTGATTTTATAAAACAAATAACAAAAAATTGACGTAAATGATACATTTTACGGTTGTTGGTTTGATTTTGCTTTGATAAAATAAATTTAAGCGCATTTTTAGTTAGCGCTTACAAATCGCCTAGTGCGGAAAAGGGAGAGTATGATTGTGAAAAAAATAATGAGAAAAGTATCACACGTTTTACTCGCAGCAGGCTTAACACTTAGTTTTAGCTTACCAGTTGCAACTACAAATGCCCATGCGGCAGAAACAACTGTACCTATTCAACTTCTTGGCGTGAATGACTTTCACGGGGCGCTGAATACGACCTCAAAAGATGTGAACGGGGCAGCAATTGGGGGCGCAGATTATCTTTCGGCCAATCTTGATAAGGCGGAAGCTAGTTTTATCGCGGATAACCCGGGCGCATCAGCTGTGAACTCGCTTCGTGTTCAAGCTGGAGACATGGTGGGCGCTAGTCCGGCGGTTTCTGGCTTACTTCAAGATGAGCCGACGATGAAAGTTTTAAATGAAATGAACTTCAAAATTGGCACACTGGGAAATCACGAATTTGACGAAGGGCTCCCTGAATACAAACGGATTTTAGACGGCGTTTCCACTAATAAATTCGGACCGATTGTTGAAAATTATCCGCGTGTTAAAAGCGACATGCAAATTGTTGCCGCGAACGTGGTTAACAAGGGAACCGACACAGTCGCAGAAGGATTTAGTCCCTATGTGATTGAAGAAATTGGCGGCGTAAAAGTTGGCTTCATCGGCATCGTGACGACCGAAATTCCTAATCTTGTTTTAGCCGACTACATAAAAGACTACGACTTCCTAAACGAAGCTGACACAGTCGTAAAATATTCCAAAGTATTGCGGGATCAAGGCGTGAATGCGATTGTCGTGCTCTCTCACGTTCCAGCGCTTACGTCAGGAAATCCGACGAATCAAACGGATCAGACTGTGTCAGGCGACGCGGCAGCGATGATGGAAGCGGTGAACCAGAAGGATGCTAACAACTCAGTCGACATCGTTCTCGCAGGGCATAACCATCAATACACGAACGGCGTTGTTGGGAAAACACGCATCGTACAAAGCTATAACAACGGCAAGGCCTTTTCAAATGTAACAGGTGAACTTGATCCGGCGACGGGCGATTTTGTTAGCACACCAAACGCAAAAATCGAGTACAATTACCGCACGGGCACGCCTGATGCGACGGTTGCAGCCATTACTCAAGATGCTGCTGACCGAATTGCGTCCACCATCACCGAACCAATTGGGCATACTGCAAACGGGACCATTTCCCGTGAAACCAATTTGGAGGGCGCAGCAATTGATACGAAAGAATCTGCACTCGGCAATTTAATTACCGATGCCCAGCGCTACATGGCGAAAAAAGCCGGCGTTGATGCCGATTTCGCGATGACAAATAATGGCGGCATTCGCGCTGACCTTATCACAACAGGCAACAATGAAATCACGTGGGGTGCGGCTCAAGCCGTTCAACCATTCGGAAATATTTTGCAAGTCGTCAAATTAAATGGCGCCACCATTCTTGAAGCACTCAACCAGCAGTATGGCAACGGCGAAAAATATTTCCTTCAGATTTCGGGATTAAAATATACGTACACGGATAATGCTGACCTAGACCAAGTTTACCGCGTTGTAAGCGCGACAACAGACGACGGCTCGCCACTTGACCCGAACAAAGAATACACCGTCATCATTAACGACTTCCTCTACGGCGGGGGTGACGGGTTCCAAGCTTTCACAAAAGGGCAACTTGTTTCAGCGATTGACCCCGACACCGAAACATTTATCAACTACATTAAAAATCAAACGGCAGAAGGAAAAGTCATTACTGCCGAAAAAGAAGGCCGTAAGACATACAAAACAGCAGCGCAACTCGAAGAAGATGCCATTTCTGCTATAAAAAAGGCAACAAAATTCAACACTTTGGCTGAAAAGGATAAAACTTTTTCTGGCGTGACGCTTCCGGGGGCAACTGTCTCCGTCCAAAAAGGCGGTAACGCAAACCTACGTGCGGCAAACGATTTGACGGCGACAGCGGACGCAAATGGCGCCTTCCAAATTGACGTGTCAGCACTCGGCCTCAAAGCTCGCGATACGCTTTCTGTAGTCGTGACAGACACATCTGGCTACAGCACACCGTTTAGCGTGACCGTAGCTGCCGCAGCAACAGACCCTGGTGACGGCGCCATAACACCTACGCCCGAAAACCCAAGCCCAGATGGAACCACCCCAACTGTAACCCCTGACAAAAACCCATCTGGCGACAAAAACACCGTCCAAACGGGCGCAAATGCAGCAAGCAAACCTAGCAAGCTGCCAGAAACAGGTGACCTTGTCGGAATTGCATCGCTTATCGGCCTAATCCTAACTGGCACAGCCGTTTACGCATTGCGTCGCAAGCAATAAACCAAACAAAAAGAAGCCGTCGGGATATATCCCGACGGCTTCTTTTATTTCATTTCAAATTGTAATTCGCGCAGCGCCTGATAAACCGTAGCATAGAATTTCACTTCCTTGCGCCAAGCCTGATTAGAGGACCATTCTTGCACCAACTCCGAATTAAGTCCAGTCACAATCACTTGAATGCCCAAAAGTTGCAATTGCTTGCAAAAAGCGTGAATCGCTTGAATAAAGCCATCATAACCTTTTTGCGTGCCTGTAAAGTCAAACAGCAACGTTTCCACTTCTTTATCGTACAGCCATTGACTGCTTTTCTCACATAATAAATCGAAACTTTCTTCGCGAACATATCCACTCACTGGAAGAATCGCAATTTGTTTACTTAATAAAATAGTCGGCGGTTTTAATAGTTCAATAATTTCTTCATGGCGCTGAACTTCCTCACGCAGACGAACAATATCTGTGACATCTTTTTGCGTGCCGAAATAATAAAGATGCTCATTTTCGTCCCAAATGGGTTGAATCGTCAATTCATTATAGAAGGGTTCACCATTTTTTTTATAGTTTTTCACAATTTCCGTAACGCTCACTTTATTTTTAATCGCTTCAGAAATTCGGTTTAAAGCTTCAGGATTCGTATCTGCTCCTTGTAAATAAGCCCCGTTTTTACCAATTATTTCTTCTTTTGAGTACCCGGTTAATTTTTCAAAAGACTGATTCACAAAAATAAACGGTGTCCCAGAAATTTGAGGATCTGCGATGATGACGGAAGACGGGGATAAGCGCAAAGCTTTATACATAATACTAGCTGGAATTGGATAGTCTTTCATTGGCAAAAGCCCCCTTTCCTACTTACTTTAACTCATTTTTTTACAAAAAGGAATTTTTAACGTAAAAAAATTATCATTTCCATACTCTATCTAGTTTATCCGCATAAAAAACAATCGCCTTTTTATACGCAATAATGGCTTCATCACTCGACGTTTCGGCCAATAAATGAAGCAGAATTTCCGCACTCTCAGAATGCCTTTCTAAATTGTGTAGCACCATCGCATAAAAAACGCTGAGCGCATAGTTATTTGGAAATTGTTGCCTGCCCTTTCGAATGACCTCTTCCGCGACATCATATTTCCCTAGCGCACGATAAGTACTGCCTAAACCTAAATACGCCTCAGCTAAATCTGCTCCACTTAAGCCATTTTGAATCGCTTTTTCGTAAAAAGCAATTGCCTCTCCTTCTTTTTCTAAAACATCAAAACTCCAAGCAACTTGGTATAAAACGTATGGATTTTCTGGCTCGGTTTCAAGTAACTTTAGCAGCAACTGATTCGACTTCTTCAAATTACCATTTTCTCTATCCCCTAGCGCCTCTTCTAACAACTTGTTCATATTCCTCACCTTTTTCACACAAATTGACGTTAAAATGCAATTTCCTCAAAGCTACCTTACCCTATTTTTCAACAAAAGTGAACAAATAACTAACATCCAGACTCTTTTTGGTCAAAAAAACCTTGCGTTCGATTCGGCGTGAACGCAAGGCTTTCAAATTTATTCTTCTACTGCTTCCATAGCATCTTTTGGCGTTCCAAAGAAATAAGTTAAAATGAAACCGCCAATGTAGGCTGAAAGTAGGCCGATGCAATATGCTCCCCACATATTATTTGCAATAAGTGGAATAAGCGCGACACCTGATGGTCCAATTGCGATGGCACCTACGTTACCAAACGCACCAATTACGGCACCGCCGATACCGCCGCCTAGACAGGCTGTAATGAACGGGCGTCCAAGTGGTACTGTTACCCCGTAGATAAGGGGTTCGCCAATTCCTAAAACTCCTACTGGTAATCCCCCTTTAATCATATTAACGAGAGGTTTATTTTTGCGGCAACGAATCCAAAGTGCAACGGATGCCCCAACTTGTCCGCCGCCTGCCATTGCAAGGATTGGAAGTAGCAATGTTGCACCTGTTTGAGCAATCATTTCAACATGAATCGGGGTTAACACTTGGTGAAGACCAAGCATGACCATTGGCAAGAACAATGTTCCTAGTATAAATCCGGCAAATACGCCGCCAACTTCGATTGTCCAATTGATACTAGATACTAATCCTTCTGAAATTAGCCCAGCAATTGGCATGATGACGAAGATTGTTATAAGACCAATAACGAGTAAGACGATGGTCGGTGTCACAATAATATCAATCGCATTCGGAATCACTTTACGCAATGCTTTTTCAAGTACACACATTAACCAGACGGCGAATAATACGCCGATAATTCCGCCTTGTCCTGCTACAACAGGGTCACCTGTGAAAATATTTGTAATGACATGACCTTCTGCAAGTCCCATGAGCATTGTCACACCAGCAATTCCCCCACCTAGAACGGGAGTACCGCCGAACTCGTTCGCTGTGTTTATCCCAACATAAATAGATAAGAATGCAAAAATACCTTTATTAATAACGCTTAAAATATCAACGTACTGTGTCCATGTGCCGGCATCTAAGTTCCCAGCGACAATGTTATTTGCTAGAATCGCGGCAATTCCGGCGATAAGTCCGGCACCGACAAAACCTGGAATTAGCGGTACAAAAATATTTGAAATCGATTTCAATAAACGTTTAAAACCAGACGTATTATTTTGTTTCGCTTTCATGTTCGCTTTTGTTGCGGCCGCTTTTTCTTCTACTAACTCTTTACCAGATTTTTTAGCGCCGTCTAAGTTTTCATTAATCATTTCGCCAATTTTAACACCGGCATCTTCGGCCATTGCGGCAGCCACTTTGTTAACGACTCCCGGCCCGACGATAATTTGAAGCGTGTCGTCTTCTACAACACCTAAAACGCCGGGTACTTTTTTCAAATCTTCGAGATTTACTTCTTCTGGATTTCTAATGCCTAAGCGAACACGCGTCATACAGTGTGCGATTCGCGATACATTGTCCATGCCACCTACATTTTCAAAAATCTTTTTACCAATTTCTGCTTCTTTTGACATCTGACTCACTCCCTAAATTGTTTTTCTTACAAAACCATTCGAAGCTACGAGTTTTTGTTCTGCATCTTCTTTGGTTGAGTTTGTGAGAAGCATGACAATCGCTGTTTTCACATGTTTATCTGCTCCTAAGTATACTTCACTTGCTTCCTCATACGTGCATTCCGTCGCTTCCATAATGATACGTTTCGAACGCTCTTCCAATTTTTCGTTCGTTGGCAATACGTCAACCATCAAGTTGCCGTAAACTTTCCCAACACCGACCATAGCAGCCGTTGAAATCATGTTTAAAATAAGCTTCTGCGCCGTCCCAGCTTTAAGTCGCGTCGAGCCTGTTAAAACTTCCGCACCCGGTACAACTTCTACCGCAATATCCGCATGTTTTGAAATCGCTGCGTCTTGATTACACGAAATCGCAGCAGTAACAGCCCCTACACTACGCGCATAATTGAGTCCCCCAATCACATACGGCGTTCTTCCGCTTGCAGCAATCCCAACAACGATATCATTTTTCGTAAGCGAAATCGCTTTCAAATCATCCTCGCCAAGTTGAATAGAATCTTCAGCACCTTCTACCGCTTCCACAAACGCTTTTTCGCCGCCAGCAATTAGTCCCACCACTTGCTCTTTCGGCACGCCAAACGTTGGCACACATTCTACAGCATCAAGTACACCTAGGCGTCCGCTCGTTCCAGCACCCATGTAAATTAGGCGACCACCAAGATTAAAGCTATTAATGGTACCCCTTACAATTTTAGCAATCTGAGGCAAAGCTGGCTTAATACTCGCCGCCACTTTACTATCTTCTTCATTCATAATCGCCAAAACTTCATTTACATCAAGCTCATCTAAATTGAGCGTTTTCTCATTTCGTTTTTCTGTAGACAAATTTTCTAACATAGTATCACTCCTCACAAATTGATTATAATCGTTCTGAAATAAAATTTCAATACTTTATTTTATTTTTAAAACATACATTTGAAATTTTGTTTCAAAACAAGTATACTGAACGTATTAGAACGGAGGGAAAATATGTTAGGAATTAGTATTTATTTACAAGATACCGAAAATACATCAGAATTTGTTACACAAGCACACACAAACGGCTTTTCGACAATTTTTAGCTCACTACATATCCCTGAGGAAAGCAAAATTGATTACCGAGAACGCCTGGCCGAACTTGGGAAACTCGCACGTGCACACCAAATGAAGCTCATTTTAGACATTTCTGAAAACGCTTTACATAAAATTGGGCTGCAATTTGAAACCGCCGAACAAATTCGCGACTTTGGCGTCACTGGTTTGCGGATTGATTACGGAATCGGCGCACACCCCGTAGCCACCATGTCACACAAAATTGCCATTTACTTAAATGCCAGCACGATTGACCAAGATCTTTTGGACAAACTAAACGCACAAGGTGCCAACATGAAACAAATCGAAGCATTCCACAACTATTACCCGAAGCCTGAAACTGGTCTTAGCGATGCTTTTTTTCAAGAGAAAAATACGTTTTTGAAGAAAAATGGGATGCGGATTTCCGCTTTTGTACCCGGTGACGCGGCGAAACGCCACCCGCTTTTCGAAGGCTTGCCGACGCTTGAAAAGCACCGCTACAAGCCCCCATATGCGGCGACACTCGAACTATTCTCCCTTGGAATCGATGATGTTTACGTGGGCGACCCCGCGCTTGATTCGACCCATCTTGAATTTTGGCGTGAGCTTTCAAAGCACCAAACAGTGTCCCTCCTTGGCATCCTAGCTGACGAAGTCCCTGCCGAAATTCGTGCGCATTTAGAGCGCGGCGACCAAAACCGAATGGACGAGGCCCGCGATTTAATCCGCCTTGAAGAAAGCCGCATCTCCCTTAGCAATTTAGCCCCCGCACCGAAGAATACTTCCCCAAGAAAACGTGGCGCCATCACAATGGATAATCAAAACTACGGCCGTTACGCTGGTGAAATTGATATTGCCAAATTTGATTTACCTGCAAACGAAAAAATCAATGTAATCGGCCAAATCGATGAACGCTATCATGAATGCCTTTCGTTTATAACAGGCGGTCAAAAAATAAAATTACGCCTAGCTCAGAAACAAAAAAGCTAAACTAGGCTCGGCTTAGTTTGGCTGGAAGGAAAACTCTATATTCACAGAAAATCAGGCTGCTGACAAATAGTGAGATTCTTTGGAATTGCCGCACCAGTGGCAAGAACTTCAAAGCTTACCGTTTGTCATCAGCCTGAACTAGCTTATTCTTTTGAAAAATCGTATGTCACTTTCCCATCAAGTATTGTTAACATTGTTTTATTTATATCTTCTGGATCAGCCAATCTTATCGTGTAGCCTTTTGCTAAATTAGTTTCAATTTGTTTTGATAATAATTCAAACGCTTTAATTAACTTTTTCCATTTTTTATCAGCTGGATTTTCTTTAATTTTATTGAGCGATTCTTTTAATTTATCATTTGTCATCATCACAGTAAATTGTTTATCTTGATAACTAACATCAGCGCCATCACGTAGACCCTCTTTTAGCATTTGCTTGATTTGTTCTACTTTTTCAGCACTTTGCTCTTCAGAATTATTTTCTGTTACATTTTCTTTTTTCATCGTCTGCCTCTGCTCCTCATCTTTGACCGGTTTATTAGAAGTAGCTTGCTCCCCGCAACCTGTTATTATGGTCACACTTACTAAAAGAAGTATGCTCATTACATTTCGCAAATTTTTCGTCATATCTGCCTCCTTATTAATAGCTTCCTTACGTCTGAAGATTACTCTGAAGAGGTCACAAGCGGCAAGTCATCGTTGGAATATTTTTCTAATTTTTCCACATTTAACACTACCCATGGTTTACTCGAGATATTAATTGCCCCTTCTTCTGCAAGCTCATTCAACGCTTTCGATACGATTTTTCTTGAACAGCCACAACATGAAGCAATAAAGTCCATAGAAAAGAACCTTGGTAGCTCTTTCGTATGGTCTGCCGTCCACTCCATCTTATCACTCACCATTTTAATAAATCGTGCCACCCTTTCTTTTGGGCGAAGTTGAAATTGAACTTCAAACATATCAATTTCTGCTCTAAATTGCTCCAGTAGGAGGAAAAATAGATGTGACAATAAATTATCTTGATCCAACATGTCAAAAACTTCATCTATATCTAAAACAATTAAAGTAGCTTCCGTTAACGCCTCAACAATAAAATTTTCTTTTGCATTATAAAAATGTCCCACCCAAACAGCATTTTTAAAGGAAATTTTCTTCATCTCTTTATTATCTATATAATTGATTTGAAAATAACCAGATTTCTGAATGTACATTTTATTTTCTTTAAACTTAATGCGCTGATATTTTTTTATGTATCTTATCGTGTGGGGGCACTTATTTAAAATATAGTCAATAATTACATTATCTTCTTCCAATAAATCTTGTAGTTCAAAAAATTTCATCTCAAGTCACTCCTCGTTACAAAGAATATCCCTCCCTGCAAATAATCATATCGAATAATTTAGTGACCTTAACCTTAATTTTCGGAGTAAAAAACACAAAAATTTTACGTTTATTCACATTTTTATTAATAAATATTCACAATTGATTACTACAGCTTCTTTATTTGTTTTAAACATGAGTTTTATTTTTCTATAGTTGTCCAAATTCACATAGATGCTAACGCTTCAACAGGTTTACATTTAGCAGCTTTATTTGCTGGCGAAATACCGAAAACAACACCTATAACAAGCGCAAAAATAAAGGCAAAACTAATGACGCCCATACTAATTCCAGACGGCACCTCTGCAACAGCACCAAATAATAGTGCGCCAGAAATTCCAATCAGAATCCCAATAAGTCCACCTGTCACGCTAATCACAGCAGACTCAATCAAAAATTGACTCAAAATTGTACTGCGCTTTGCACCTAATGCCTTGCGAATCCCAATTTCCTTCGTCCGCTCTTGGACAGAAACGAGCATAATATTCATAATCCCAATGCCACCTACAATAAGTGAAATGGCAGCAATAGCACCTAGCGTATTAGTAAGTAGCGTATTTATCGTGTTAAACGTATCTAAAATTTCTTTTTGATTCACAATTTGGAAAACAGGACTATCACTATTTTTAGTTTCATCTTTAAATTTTAGTGCTAAACGACTTTTTAAAATGCTAATGACAAAATTAACTTTTTCAGGCGAATTCGCTTGTAAATAAATCGTATTTATCGTTTGTGTTTTAAGAAGCCGTTCCGCCGATGAAATAGGAATAATAATCTTTTTGTCAGTTGAACCTAGCAAAGATTCACCACTTTTCTCAGTAACGCCCACTACACGATAATTAAAACCATTTATTTTTATCGTTTGATTAATTGGGTTAGCGAATCCAAATATTTCAGAGGCAATATCATGACCAATTACTGCGATTTTTTGGCTATTATCTATATCTACCGCAGACAGGAATCTTCCTTCAGCGAGCTTAACGCTATGAACTTGCTGAAATTGTTCGTTTGTCCCGACAACACTAAATACTTTCCCCCCCTGATCAGTTAATACATTAGCACTGCCATCAATTTCAGGTGAAATATGCGAAACACCATCAATTTGCTCATACGATGAAACATCTTCTAAATCAAGTTGGTTAGTTTTACTTGTGGAGTTATTATAAACCGTAATTAAGTTCGAACCTAAATCACCTAGTTGCTGATTCACTCCGTAACTAACACTTTTCCCAAGAGAAACAAGTAAAATAATAGAAGCTACGCCAATAATTATTCCTAACATCGTCAGAAAAGAACGCATCTTTCTAGCAAAAATTTGTTTTAAAGCCATCTGCAAGCTTTGAAAAATCAGCATACGTCTACCTCCTGTATGAGCTTGCCGTCCTGCATTTTTAAAGTTCTTGTACCTTCATCTGCAATTTCTTTATCGTGGGTAATCATAATAATTGTCCGACCTTCTTGATTAATTGTTTGTAGCATCTTTAATACTTCCCAACCGTTTTTAGAGTCTAAGGAACCAGTGGGCTCGTCGGCAAGTAAAATTGCTGGTGAACCTACTAGAGCTCGTGCAATCGCCACCCGCTGTTGTTGTCCGCCAGACAATTGATTAGGCAAGTGATGAAATTTATCTGCCAGGCCAACTTGCGAAATATAATGCTTCGCTCTTTCTATCCGTTCAGAACGCCCAATTCCCCGGTAAATTAAAGGAAGCTCGACATTTTCCAAAACAGATAAATTCGTAAGCAAATTAAATTGCTGGAAAATAAAGCCGAGTTGCTTATTTCGTACTGCCGCCAATTTGTTATCAGACATACCTAAAAGTTTTTCACCTGACAAATAATAATCACCACTATCCGGTAAATCTAGACAGCCGATAATATTAAGGAGTGTCGACTTTCCGGAACCCGATTGCCCCGTGATCGTCAAAAATTCACCACTTTTTACACTAAAAGTAATATCATCTAACACTTGCAAAGTTTCATTTCCCATTTGATAGGACTTAGAAATATGTTTTAAATCAATTAACACAACAATTTCTCCCCTCTGCTTACTCAGAATTTGAAGACGTTGAAGGTAATAATATTTCTTCGCCTTTTTGCAAGCCTTTCCTAACTTCAATGATATTATCATTACGGATACCAGTTTCGATAACTTGCTTCACTTTTTTCGTTTGGTTTTCTTTATTTTTTTTCGGCACTAACACATAATATTTTCCGGTACTGTTTTTTTGCACCGCTTCAATCGGGATATTTAGCACATTTTCTTTTTTGTTCACGAGAATCGAGCCCGACACCGTCATCCCCGCCTTTAACTTAGTAGTATCTTTCAAGGTAACCATCACCGTAAACACAGCCACATTATTTTCTACATTTCCTTTTTCAGAAATCGATTCGACCGTTCCGTTATAAGTTTCGTCAGGAAAAGCCGTAACATCAATCTCCACCTCTTGTCCTTTTTTCACTTGCGGAATATCCATCTCATCAATTTGCAGGTTCAACTCTAAATCGTTATAATCCGGATATTGTTCGTTTTTCGGCACAATCGTACCCGTTCCGTTTGCGTTCACTTCTACCGTACTTTCTTTCACTTTCGTTGTTACATCACTGTTTTTGGCTAAATCGGTTGAATTATTGCCGCTTAAATAAACACCTATTACCAGTACGACGATAATAATTACAACAATAATTCCAAGCGTCCAAAATAATTTCTTTTTCATGCCTTCTCCTCATCTATTTCGTCATTGATAAAGCGCGTTTGAATAAAAGAAGCATACAACTCATGACTTTTAATCAGCTCATCATGCGTGCCCTGCCCAGTTACCCGTCCTTTATCTACAAAAATAATTTTATTGGAATGCTTAATTGTATCAATGCGATGGGCAATAACAAAAATCGTTTTGCGCTTCATTAATTGCAGTAATGATTTCTGTACATATTGCTCCGTCCTCACATCTAGGCTAGCGGTAGCTTCATCTAAAAGTAAAATTTGTGCTTTACTTAAAAATGCCCTTGCAATTGTAATACGTTGCTTTTGCCCGCCTGAAAGTTTCACGCCATTTTCGCCGACCTCAGCATCTAATTTTTTAGGCAACGCATCAACAAAACTGTCTGCGTAAGCAAGTTCAAGCGCCTGCCACAAATCTCCATCTGTTACTTGATGTTTTAAGCCATAAACTAAATTTTCCCGAATCGTACCAGATAGCAATAAGTTATCTTGTAAAACATAGCTAAACTGTGAACGCCAAGATTCTAATGAAATGTGCTTCATTGAATGTTCACCTATAAAAATATTGCCTTCAGTCGGATGATAAAATCGTTCAAGCAGTGAAAAAATAGTCGATTTACCAGCGCCACTTGGGCCAACAAATGCAATCATTTCGCCCGGGTTACTTTCAAAAGAAACATCGTCAATCACTTTATTTTCATCGTCATAAGAGAATGATAAATTTTTAGCTGAGATGCTTTTATTAGAAAATGAAACACTGTCTCCTATCGTCAAGTTTTCCGACGTTTCATTTAAAATCTCATAAATTCGCTCCGTAGCCCCTTTTGCTTTTTGAAGTTGAGAGAAAAATGTCACGAATGAAGTAATTGGAGATAAAAGTTGAAAAACATATATTAAAAAGGCGATCAATGTCCCAATCGTTAGTGTTCCAGCATTGACACGAATACCACCATAAATAATAATACCGATTAAAATTCCCATAACGACAAACACGGTTATCGGACTAATAATCGCATTAATTTTGGCTTCTCGATTCCCAAAATGAAATAGTTTCATAAGGTCATTATGTCCATTTTTAACTTCCAAATTTTCAGAAGTCGTTGCTTTCACTAGACGAACATTGCCCACAACCTGCGAAATTTTCGAACTGAATGCTGCCGTCTCTTTTTGCAATCCTTTTGAAATAACGAATAGTTTCTTCCCTAAAGGTGCTACAAACAAAATGAGAACTGGGATAGCAATAAATAAAATAACTGTTAATTTTGCATCCATAACAAGTAAGATTGTTATTGTACCGGCTAACGTAATTGTGCCGTTAATAATTTGTGGAAACTGGTCTGACACAAGCGACTTAATTAGCCCTGTATCGTTAATCATTCGACTAACAAATTCACCAGAGTTTGTATTATCAAAAAAACGAATGGGTAAATAAAGAATTTTGTTCCATAATTTATCTCGTATTGCAAGAACTAATTTCAAGCCGATTAAATTTAGCATATAAATCGCAAAACCACTTAAAACTACTTGTACAGCAAATAAAATAAGTAAGTAAAAAACAATATTATAATCGAAATCTTTACCCATGAAACCATCAATAAAATTTTTAGCAAAAAGTGGTACAAATAGCGAAACAATTGTTGAGATTACAGAGAAAACAATCGCAGTAGCGAACAGCGGCTTAGAAACCGTCTTTTGTGAAATTAAACTTCCAAATTTTTTCCAGCTGTAATGACTTTCTTGACTCTTCATTTTTCCTCCCTGATAAAGAACTGTATACAAATTAATTTGTATACAGTTTCTTCGAGTTTAATATTTAAAAGTGCAATTTCTAGTAAGAATTATAGTAAAATGTTGATTAACGCAATTAGAGTTTCTTTAATTCCTGCAACTCCTAGACCAAGCCAAGCAATAAAAAACGATAACATATCATTTCTCCCTTTTGATTAATGAAAGAGATAAGTACACAATTTGCACTTATCTCTCCGCTAAAATTATACTAAAATATTCCAGATGCCTTCGACAGCATATTTAATGCCCATAACGGCTAAACCAACCCAAGCAACAAATCCTTGAATGAATCCCATGTTTTTTCACCTCCTTAAAATTTTTCCTTTTTTTTAATTATGCATTCATATCAGCAAATTTTTTCAAATATGCTAAAACTTCTTGTAACATTTGTAACCAAAGCATACGTGCTCACCTCCTGTACATTAACATTCTATACTGTTGTGTACTGTAAATCTGTAGAAGGAAAGTGAACAATTTTACGTTTTACAGATACAAAAACCAAAAAAAACGCTTGACATTGTACTTGTTTTGTACTATTGGAACAAACTATCAATATAATTTAAAACATCCACTTTAAATTGTTGAATAGCTTTAATAAGATCTAGAAAAAATTGCATGTCCTTACACCTCCTTTAACAAAGTTTCAATTCCTTTAAAAAAGAAAATTGAATAATTCCTTAAGTACAGACCAGTTAAGCTCTCCATTTTCAAAAAGCTTCGTGCTAGTAAGCCATTCCCAAATACTCGCCATTTTTCCCCCTCCTTTCCATTACCTCTACAATTGTAGAAAAAATCCCACTAAAATACTGTAAAGATTTTATGAAAACTTTCACATTTTTTGTCCCCTTATCCCCAATTTTCTATTTGCTTCTTTAAGAGCTAAAAAAAGCGATAAAACCAGTTTGGTTCTATCGCTTTAACTTATAATAAACTCACTTAAAAGCAGATTGGCATTTATCCCGTTACAATTTTCCATGCACTTCCAATTAAGATGATAAATAGTATGGTGAAAGTTGCAATGCGGTGCCAGATTTTAGTATTCGCTTGAACATCATTTTTCCGTTTCATATTCCGCTTTTGCTCTGCCATCATTGTTTGCTGCTCTTTTTGACGTTCAGATTGCGTTTTTTTATTGAAATGATGAATAAATTTGCTGTATTCTAAACAGGTTTCTTCGCTTTCTCCAAACATTTTCAATTGACCATAATGGAGCCACGCCACTCGGTCCGAAATTTCCTTTACTTGACTGATTGCATGGCTCACGAAAAAAATGGTTTTACCGTCCTCTTTAAAGCGGTCAATTTCTTTAAGACACTTTTGGTAAAACGTTTGGTCTCCAACTGAGAGCGCCTCATCAATGATTAGTATTTCAGGATTCGTTTGAATGGCGATAGCGAAACCTAGTTTGGCACGCATGCCACTTGAATATTGTTTTAACGGACGGTGAATAAAATCGTGCAGCTCGGCAAACTCGGTAATTTGCCGCATTCGTTTTTTAATTTCAGCTTGCTTAAAATCCATCAAAAGCAACTTTAATTGAATGTTTTCAATGCCAGTTAAATTGGGTTTTAGTCCAGAATTGATGGCTAAAAGGGAAACAGCCCCGTTTCGTCTGATGGTTCCATTTGTTGGCGCTAAATGGCCGGCTATAAGGCTCGCTAATGTTGATTTCCCAGATCCATTTAATCCAATTAGCCCTATGCACTCTCCCTTTTTAATTTCAAAAGAGATTTTTTCTAAAGCTTGAAAATAGGAAACTTCCTCTTTTTTGGAAAACGGGAGTGAGAAGTGGTACCATTTTTTTTGGTCTAACGAAAATAGCTTGGAGACATTGTCAACTTGAACCGCAATATCTGGCGGAAAGTGGTAGTGATAGCGTTTAGTTCTTGTTTTTCTTCTCTTGCGCATGGCGTCCTCCTTCTGTTACATGTACTCGACAAAATTGGCTCGGTATTTGTTTGTGATATAAATTCCCGTCAGCAGAATAATGAGTACGAATGAAAAAAAGTACACCGCCCGAAAAGGCTCATCAAAAAACCAGCCTCTTGAAAGAAGTGCATCGCGAAAACCTTCGATAATGTAAACAAATGGATTCAACGTTAATATTTTGGTAAAAAGTGAGTCTGGGTGCGCGGCTACATTGACCACTGCTCCTGAAATGAAAAATAATAAGCGCATAGCAGACGTAATAAAAAGTTGTAAATCGCGAAAAATGACCGTAACTGCTGATGTTAATACGGAAAGCGCAAGTAAAAACAACAACATGCAAGGAAAATAATAAATGAGCTGGAGCCATTCAAGCGTTGGCAAGAAACCTTGGCTAATGAATAAAACTAAAAACAGACTTTGCATGACAAAAAAGCCATTTAAACCTTTTACAACTGCAATTGTTGGCAAAATTTCGACCGGAAAATGCGTTTTAGCAATTAAATTTAAATTTCGTGTAATCGATCCTGCACCAGAAACAATACTTGAGCTTATGTAAAACCACGGAATAAGCCCCGTCAGCATCCAATAAATATAAGGAATATCTGAATGTATGACGGTTTGACCATTTAAACGAATCCCAAAAACTAGGTAGTAGATAATAATTTGAATGGCTGGACTTAAAAATTCCCAAAGAAGTCCGAAAACGTGATTTTGGTGGGTCGCTTTCTGGTCAAAGCGGGCAATCAGAATGACTTTGTCTAAATTTGAAACTTGAATTTTTCCCCAGGATAATAAAGATTTCAATGTTTTTCCTCTTCCCTCATGACGATTTCCTGAACTTTCCTGAGCAAAAATGGCGTGAAATAAATGCCGGTATCGCTGTGTTTCTCGTACTCTCCGAGGTCGAGCTTATACGGAACCGATTTCTCATCTAGCCGTTTAAGTAGTGGCTGAAGGTGTTTGGAGTAATGAAAATCGCCTTTTCCTACATGGAAGTGAAGTTCGGGAAACGATTGCTGTTTAAGCGCTTGATTTAAAATTAGCCCATTCCAAAAACGTTTGCCAAAAAATGGGTCTTGCCCGAGGAAACGGTTAAACCGTTCCTGCATAGATGCAGAAGTCGCACGCTGCTCCAAATATTTCGCGATATAGACTTGCGGGGCACCAATTATCGCCTTGCCGAAATGGTATTTGAAGCTATAATAAAGCGCTGCGGCGCCGCCTTTACTTGAGCCTGTCGCAATAATATTTTCAGCCGGTATGCCGTACTTGTTAGCAACCATCATAATGAGCGCTATGACGCTCCGTTCAAATTGTTGTTCGCCGCCAAAACCGACATAATAGCAAAATTGATTTTGATAGGAATCTAAAATAAATAATTTATGTGCTGCGACTGGTTTAAGTGTGCGCATGTGATTATAGACGGGCGGCCCGCCTTGAAACTCGGTGGAATAGAGTCCTGAAAAAGAAAGTACTAAGTAGTGCGCATCATTATTGCCAGCTTGAAAAAGATATTTAACAGGGTGGTCGCTAAAGAACACTTTTTCCGCCGCTAGCGTGGTTTCAATTTGCTTCTTATGCAGCGTATCAATCCATAAAATGTTCGATAATTGATTAAAAATAACCGTCTCGTTTTCCCGAATAAATAAACGAACTTGATAGCCGCCGCTATATATCGGTTTAAATGTGAGCTGCTCTTGTTGCTCAAAATCCGCGTACCAAATCCGTTCAATGACTTGGCCGTCTTGATAAATGTAATAGGCATACTCATAATTTTTTCCTAATTCTCGCTTCTTCATTTTGAATGTCAATCGCAGCTCGTCCTGCTCATACTTCAGTTCGCTCATCTTAATTTCCAATTTTCAAGCACCCACCTTTCTAATCCGCCTTCAAAATGTAGCTGTCCACTCCAATTTGAACAGCATGCTCACTTGTTCTTTTCGTCTCACGGTAAATCATATCTTCTAAAACACCAAAAATAAACGGGGTATATTGATTAACAAGCCGTGTATGCCGTTCGTTACTCCTATTTAAAAAAAGTTGGCTCTTAATGCCTTTTTCTTGTAAAAAATGGCGATAAGTTAAAAGTGCGGAAAACTGAATATCTTCTAGCCCCGTATAAAAATAAAGCGTTGTTGGTGAAATTTCGGCATAAAGTGGCGCTGAATAAAATACCTCGTTGACTTGCTCCTCAAAAATCGTATTATCCGCAAAAAATAGGCTTTTCTCTGTCGGGCAAAGAATATTAATATAGTCCGCCACGTGGATTTGGGGCACGAGCGAAAAAACATCCGTGACCAGTGGATTCAATAAGCCATAGAGCAGCGCACCAGTCCCGCCTTTACTCGAACCAAACGCAATTACTCTTTTATAACGATATTTTTGGATAAATTTAGTAAGTTCCACGTTTAGCTTTTCGTGAATAAATTTACCAGAATCAATTAAATACCAGCCGTATACACTCGAAAAGTGGTCTTTTATGAACAAATAATCCGCCGCCTTCACACGTTCAGCAAATTTAATCCACGTGTAACGTTCATGCATGAGCGCAACTTGTTCCTGGTTTATTTCTTGATTAAAAATCGCTGGAATAGCATCATTTAATGGCTTCCCTGCGTTTTGAAAGACAATCACAAGTGTATCGCTCCCATTTTGAAAGTGTTTTCCGTGTAG
Organism: Listeria goaensis; assembly: GCF_900186125.1. Taxonomy (GTDB): domain Bacteria; phylum Bacillota; class Bacilli; order Lactobacillales; family Listeriaceae; genus Listeria; species Listeria goaensis. Next base: position 115,441 of record NZ_FYBQ01000006.1, read on the forward strand.
CATTTTAAGCGCCCCTTTTAAATATCTACAATTAGTGTTTTTTGAACTGGTTGGCTTATTTTTGTTGTAACTTCATTCGTTTCATCGTTCTTAACAAACACTTTGACAAAATATTCGCCGCCCTCGGTTAACTGAACTTGATTTGTATCAAATTTCGTATACTGCGACTTAGCGACGGCTTCTAAACGACCTTTTTTGTACACATAAAAAGCAAATTTATAAGGGGGATGTTGCTCTTTCGCTTTTATATGGCATTTTGTTTGTAAACTGTTGCCAATTAAGAACACTTCTACTTTTTGTATGAAGTCAGCTTGCTTTTCCACTTTTTTCCTCATCCTTTTTTTCATATTTGTCTCCTTAAATCGGTTTTTGAACCATTTCTATACATAGTGTTTCGATTTGTTGAATAATTGCTTTACGATCAAATTTTTGTCGTGCGAATTGCTTTCTTTTTTCTACATCAGTAGCTTGCCATTCTCCTTTTTGAACAGCCGCCACTGCTTCCGCTTTAGACGAAACAATATAACGGCTTGGGTAAACCGTGTCAGCGCCCTTCCAATTACGAATCACAGGTATAGCGCCACTTGCCATCGCCTCAGAAACTGAAACGTGTGAGCCTTCATAATCACTTGGCGAAAGCAAATAGTCAATTTTCTGAAGCCATTCTGGGATATCATTTCCGTGCGGATCAAAAATGACATTTTCACGCCACGTAGCTTGCTCAATTCGGTTTAGCACCGAGGTATAGTATTCCCGCTCTTTCTCGCGCGCCATCAGCCATGGCACTTCGTCAGGCCGCTTGCTTTTAATAAATAATTTATAGCGCTTATCTGTTTGCCATAGCGCTTCAAAAAGGTCAATCGCCAAGTCCACCCTTTTTCGCGCTGGTAAAATCCCGCATATACCGAGCTGAAATTTACTATTCGGCTGTTTAGGTAAATCTAGTTTGTCAGCATCAATTAAATTATCAATGTAGCTCATTTTATGGCGTGGAATTTGAAAAATCGCATGAAATTCTTCAAGCATATAAGGTGTGATGACGATAAATTGGTCCACTTTTGAACTGTCAACAAGATGGAGAAACTTCAAATCTTTTTCTTGGAAATGAAGGCGGGCAATTAGCGTCTGATGTTCTTTTTTATGTTCGGCATACCAGACGAGGTTTCCTAGTCCCCACTCACAAAAAACAATATCGGCCCATTCAAGGCATGCTTGGCTATGTTTTTCATCATGCTTTTCATGCGAAGAAAACACATCTAGTTTTACTTCAAAAGCAGGGTTCTCTTTAAAAGAATCGATGAACATTGTAGCAAATTTCAAGTCATGACCTGCGAACACTATTTTTGTGGGCGCCTTTTTGAATGACCAAATGAAGCTGCGCAAGCGGTTGTAGGCTGCTTTAAAGGTGAACGCCTTGCTCGCATTATAAATTTGCGCAGCAGCTTTCGCGTAAAGTGCTTCGTCACGTAAAGCAGCTCTGGTTTTTTCAATGACGTCCGCTTCCGTTTCAACAAAAAGTGGGTAATCACGTCCGAGCAAATCTTCGTGCATTTTAGTGCGCCTCACTAGTGCTGGCTTTCCGAGTCGCCCGTATTCAAGCAACTTGCTCGATAACTCTACGCTATCATCATTATCAAGCGCGGCACTTCTCCAAGCGATGCCAATGTCCGCTTCTCCGATTAGGCGTTGACACTCTTCCCTAGAAACGGCACCAACCCAGTCGATTGCCGGCACCTCTTGCAAATCTTTTTTTATTCTAAGTTGGTTTTCCCGCTCTCTAAGACGGTCTTGAAATTTATCGCCTACAACTTGTGTATGAATTCGTTTATCTCGCTCAGCTAATTTTTTTGTCACCGAAATAATTTCTTCCGTATGCCAATCCTCATGAAACTTACCACTGTAAATAAGCCTAAAATGTTTGTTCTCAAAACTAGGAATCGTTTCAAAATCAGGAATCATCGGATATAAAAGCTGAATTTTGTTCCCATCAACTTGAATTAGCCTTTTGAAAGCCTCCTTCGTTTCTTTCGTCTGTAAAAAAAGAAAATCAAAATGCTCGTAGACTCGCAACAAGTCCGCGCGTTCTTCTTTAGTAGACCGTTCATCATGTTTAAAATCGGTGAGATAAGGCACGGTAATCGATTGGAAGACATCATGCTCCATAATTTCGCGCACCAAATTGAAACCTCGAACAATGACTAAATCATACTGGTTTTCCTTATGAAGTTGCTTCATAATTTGAACGGCTTCCCTGGTTGAAAGCCGCGAATTCGTTGTCGGCAGACTCTTATTTTTAAAAGGTTGAATCAAATAAATGTTTTGCGTCTTCTTTAGCGCGCTCGTTAAATGTGAATTTTGTTCTTTCGCTTTTAAAAGTAAGTCTACCTTTATATTCGGACTTAAAGCGAGCATGCGCGCCATTGAAGTTAACCAAACTGCCGAACCGTCCATAAAATTTAAATCAATATCTCCATATAACAAAATGCGTAACTGACTCATTTAAAGCCTCCTATATTTCTACCTGATTAAGCAACAGCGCTTTCTCATTCGCCCCTTTTTCCACAAAGTTAAAGCAATCCGCGCTAAACATTTTCGCCCCGAAACGAGCGTAACTTTCTAAATTCTCATCTTGAATAAAACTTTCAAGTAAACTTTTCATATTTTTACGAAAATGGTAATTTGTGCGCACAATAGTGCGGGATGGAAGTAGCTCATGGACAAAAATATAGTCGGCGTTTTCCTGATAAATTTCTAGCTGCTTATTATTCGCCCGGTAAAATGAAGCTTTCCCAATGAAATCCGCATCCGTGTAAAGCGAAGCAAGCATGAGATCTTTTAAATAATGTCTGCCGTAAAAATGATTATGCGCAAAATAGGTCATAAAATCCGTAGCAAATAATTTTTCAAAATCCGTATAATTTTCCATGTAAGGGAATAAATAACAAGATATAATTTCGGTTTGATAGTGATTTAAAATCGCATTGATATCCGGAAAATCTTCAACACTGTAAACAAATAAAGCAAGCTTCTTATTTGGATAACTTTGCCTTTCAAATGTGTCTATAACGGCTTTTATTTCTTCTTCCGATTTGACTGTGGCCATAACGCACACTGATTTTGTTAAAACTGGTAAATGAATTCCCATATTTTCCAAAAGAAAGTTTAAGCGGTGTTGATAGGTGTGTTTTTCATAAATTTCGCGAATTCCTTGCAGTGATTTTTTGTAGTAGGCGCGTTTGTCTTTAGTGACGGCACGCATCTGGGCGCGCAATTGGTTTGGCTCCTCAGAAATCATCACAATATTTCCAAAAAGCTGCTGAATACCTTCTGAGTAACTGCTTAAAATTGGTGTTCCGGATGCCAAACCTTCAAACACGCGGCGTGAAAACATGGTCGGCGAATGAGTCACACTGTTTACATTGAGCATAAAACGGTATCCTTTATAGGCTTTATCAATTTCTTCATATTTCAAACTGCCTAAAACATCTTTTCTAAATTTGTCTGGAAAACGAAATTCTGGTTCTGGTCGGTCAAAATTCCGGTCATAAATGGCTAATCCAAATTCCTGACTAAACGCTAACATTTCATCCATAACTTGGCGCCTTTCAGGATGGCGGTTTGCGTAGTAAGAACCTGCGAAACAAATTTTGTTTTCCCGAGGAGTAGCCAGTTGGATTGGGTTATGCTTTTTCGGTTGTGCCGCGAAAGGTAACGCAAAAACTCGCTCATGCTTCGCTTGCTTTTTATATGCCGGTATTTTGTTCTCGTCTGTCGTATAAATATAATCAAATCGTTTCGCGGTATCGATAAATTTGTCAAAGTGAATCGGGTCTTCCTTGTTCCAAAATATGGTTGGAATATCCCTTTTTCGGCACCACTTTAGTAAATCAAATAGCGTTTCACGACTTACATTGGCGTATTTTCCGACTTGATATTCCCAAGCGCCACCATTACCGTGCCAAGCAGATTCCACAAACAAGAAATGCGGCGTATGCTCATTAAGCACTTTTTCCCAGTTGTCAGGTGTAAAGGTAATTAATTCTACTTCTTCTTGAAAATTTGACATTGTAAACTCGTCGATAATGCAGGCAACTTTTATGTCATGCAGTGTTTGTGCTTGTTCAATTGGGTTTGTGATAACTATTTTTTCTTGTTTCTTTTCAAAAACTCTCTCCACAACCGCTTTTTTTATCCGAACAATGCCTTTTCCAGTGATTTTGAGTGCAAAGCGAAGGTATTTCGTATTTTTTCCCACTGTCAAAAACTGCTCCTTCTCGATTGGTATTAATGTTGTGATTTCTTTTTCGGTATCGTTATATTCAGCGATTGCCAGCTTTACTGATAATCCTTGTGAAATTTCAGCGTCTATTTGAATTGCTAACGTTTCGCCTGGTAAAACTCGAATGAGATGCGTTGGAAACCTTGAAAAAGCTACATTGTTTTCCATAAATGAAGTATAATTTGCGCGGTCATCGCCGTTTGCAAAGCAGAGATCATCTTCAAACATGTAGGCGTGAAGTCCTTCTTTTTCAACATACCACCAGTTTGTAGCATCGCGGAAATGTTTATCTGTAACGAGTTTCGGCTGAATATCTCCGATAACTGTTGTTTGAAAATGATTGATTGCTTGATACACATCTTCTATTTGCTTTTCAATTGAATCTTCTTTCGTAAATTCCAATATTTCCCAGTCCATTTCATTGTTTTTGTGTTCATCATTTTATAATGCTTCACTGTTAAATCTTGTAGCAATTTTTCTTTTTTTAAAAGCGCTGATTTCGCGTCGTCTCGTTCCTTAATGACTGCTTGAACTTCCGTTTTTAAAGTTATAATCCCATTTTTTTGCTGTTCGAGCAGTTCAAAAGTTTTGCGTTTATAATCGCTTAGTTCCGCCTGTTTTTCTTTCCATTCTTCACTAAAATTCATTTCTTGATTGACTTTCTTTCTGAACATGTCTAATTCTTCTAGTAATTGCTGGTTTTCTGCTTGAAGTCGTTTTAGTTGTTCGTTTTTCGCTTGAATTTTATTTACCAAATGCTGATTTTCTGACCTAAGCGAAATCTCTTCATGAATATGCGTCGCTTGCTCTAGTCCAGTTAACGACTCATTTATTTCGCTCTTTTTGCCCATCTTCTCCCTCACCCTCACATATTTTCTGATAAAGCGCCAAAAATTTTACTTTTTCATTGTCCCAGTTGTAACGCTTCCTAGCCGCTAATGCATTTTCGCTCATCTCATGCTGCAAATTCGGATTTCTCAGTACATCATTGACAGCTGCTGCAATAGAAACTGGATTTTTAGAATCGACAAGAATACCTATTTTTTCTCGCCTAATAACTTTTTTCATTTCTGGAAACGAACATGCAATAACTGGAACCCCAGCCATCATATATTCAAAAAGCTTATTGGAAGCCGCTGAAAAGTGATTAAAGCAAGTATTATTTAACAGTTGAAAGCCTACATACGCATTTCGCGTATAACTTGGTAGCTCTTGTACGGGCACTTTGTCTAAAAATTTCACCCGATTTGTTAAACCTTGTTGCTTTGTAATCTCCATTAGTTTATATTTCAGCTTCCCGTCGCCAATAAAAACGATTGTTCCACGTTCGATGTACGGGGCAGCCGCTAATAAATTTTCTAAGCCACGTCCAATTTGCAAACCACCTTGATAAAGCAGTAGCAGTTCGTTTTCTGGTATTTGAAGCCGCTCATGAAGCGCCACTTTGTCTCGATTTTCTTCAAAAAAAGGGTAATTATAAATCACTTCTGGTGTAAATCCGTAAATGCGTCGAATATATTTTGCCCGCGTCTCATTTTCATGAATTACACAGTCTGGGAAGTGAATCAACCATTTTTCGATGATGTGATAAATTTTAGAATCGTAGCCAGAACGACTTGTATTTACTTCATGCGAATCAAAAATGAGTTTCTTCCGCTTAACTTTCGCACAAAAAACGCCTTGAAATAGTGTATTCAAATCATTGGCATGATAAATATCCGTTTGAAGCGCGAAACCTAAAACTGTCATTTTTAGTATCAAAACCAGTTTCCGCACTAAAAATCGAGCTTTTGTTTCAAATAAGAGGACACAAAATAACAACAATAAAACCCCAATTGGTGGGGCTACATACGCGATGCATAACGTAGCTAAATATATCCAAATTTTATGCAAAAATGTCAGTTCGTATTTTATGCGCCGAATGCAGAAATTTTCTGAGTGCTTTTCAATTGCTGGCTGGCTTCCTTTTAAGGCGATCAGGCAAACGAAATAGCCGGCGTCTTGTAGCGCGGTACATTCTCTTAGTACTCTTGCATCATTTGTAAATTCATTCCAAACAAACATCGTCACTCTTTTTTTCATCGCTAATCCTCAAAAATTATTTTATACAATAAATTTTTATTTACTTGCCAATTGAAATTTTGTTGTGCGTATTCATTGCCATTTCGCCCGTAATATTGGCGCAGATGCGCATCTTCAATAAGCTGTGTGAGGTTATTTTTCATATTCGCATAATCATTTTTGTTAAAAACAAGTCCCGCTTCTGCTTTTTCAATAATTTTTTTCGAATATCCAGATGTAATGCCAATAATTGGCAAAGATGCACCCATATAGTCAATCAGCTTACCCGGTATGACGGTTTCAAAAATCGGATGTTCCTTTAATCCAATATAAGCAATATCTGCATTTTGCAACCTTTCCCACACTTTACGCCTTGACTCTGGCGGTTTAATCACAATATTTTCCAAGCCTTTATCTAAAACTTTTTGCCGAATTTCTGTGTAATGCTTTCCATAACCAATTAACAAAAAGCGCACGTTCCTATTTTCTTGAAAGTCCTCCGCTAAGCGAAACAAACTCTCTATATCTTGAGCAATCCCCATATTTCCAGTGTAAACAACTGTTACCTTTTCTAGCCTTGAAAAAGTGGGAACTAGCGCAAGTTCAGAGCTTGTAAGTCCGTTTGGAAGAAAATGGATTTTTTCCTTGTCTTTAATAATTTTTTGAATGTATTCCGTAAACCCTTCGCTGTTCACAATTAACTTATCGGCTTTCCAGTAAATAAGCCTCTCCACTCGGTAATTTAAATAACGTATAATTTTTGGGGAAATTCCTTTTAAAGCACTTAAAGTTTCTGGCCATAAATCGCGAATATCAACGACAAATTTCGCCTTAAATTTTCGTTTGGCCAAAAGCCCAATCAGCGGTATCGAAAGCGGGGGAGACGTGACAAAAACCACATCATACGTTTCTTTTTCAGCTAAAATCATTTTGTAAAAACGAAATAGAACTTCCACATAAAGCAACAACCGACGGAAAAAGTTTTTTTCGAACCTCTTACTCTTCGTTTGAATACGTTCGATTTTCAAACCTTTTGGGGCGTCTTGCCAAAAATCTTTTTGCTTGTAGAGTTCTTTTTGTGGGTAATGTGGTTCAGTTGTCCAAACCGTTACGTTCGCTACATCATTTAAATAATGACAAATCCCTCTCATTCGATTAGCCGCACTTCCGATTTCTGGAGGGAAATTTTGGGTAATGACCAATATTTTTTTCATAATAAGCTTTTTCCCCTAAAGTTTTTAGACCCTCGCCAAATGATTTTTTAATTCAAAAAGATTTCCTAAATTAAAATAGTTCTTTTCATTTTTATAAAGCTCTAAAATATTTTTAGTATCCATGACAATCGCTTGATTCGTTTTGGAAAAATCTGCATCCCCTAAGTTCTTAAATGCACTATGATCAGCTAAAACTAGCACCAAGTCTGCGTCTTCTAATGCCACATCCAAACTCGGCTCAATAAAATCCGCTTCAATATGCGGTTCATACGCGGTAACGCGGTAGCCTGAACTAGCCACTAGTTTTTTATAAATTTCGACTGCTGGACTCTCACGAATATCATCAATATCACCTTTATACGTAAGACCCATCACAGTAATTTTAGGATTTATTTTGCCTTCCAAAGCAAGCTTTACTTTTTCAATTACAAATTCTGGCATAGAAGTATTGATTCCTCTTGCAGTTTGAATGAGTAGCGATTCATCTGGCGCTTCCGCCGCAATAAAGTACGGGTCAACTGCTAAACAATGGCCGCCAACACCAGGTCCTGGGGAGTGCAAATTCACACGTGGATGTTTATTCGCAAGCTTAATGACTTCAAGCGCATCAATATTAATATGGTCACACACTTTAACGAGTTCATTTGCAAGCGCAATATTAACATCACGATATGTGTTTTCCATCAATTTAGACATTTCCGCAGCGGATGCACTCGTCTCAAGCAATTCTCCTTTTACAAAAACACTATAAATTTCCTTTCCTTTAGATGTACAGTCTTCTGTCATACCGCCAATAATGCGATTGTTATACACCAGCTCATGAATCACCTGCCCTGGAAGTACACGTTCTGGACAATGGACAAGAAAAATATCTTCCCCGACTGTAAATCCCGCATTTTCAATCACAGGTTTGACATGGTCTTCCATCGTGCGCGGCGCAATAGTTGATTCGACAATCACCGTATTTCCTTTTTTCAAACAAGGTAAAGTCATCTCCACCGCGGATAAAACGTAGTCTAAATTGCATGATTTTAGCAAATCATCGTTATTTGGGGTAGGCACAGCGATAATAAAAACATCTGATGCTTCCGCGCACGTCCCGACACGAAAATTCCCCTGTTCCATCGCTTGATTAAGTGCTCCTTGTAACCCTGGCTCCTCAATATGCACCTGCCCTTTTTGTAACATATTAACCACTTTCGGATTAACATCAATGCCTAAAACTTTTTGATTATGGTTGGCAAACATAATTGCAGTTGGCAATCCAATGTAGCCTAATCCTAAAACTGTTATTTCCACAAGCTCGCCTCCATATTATTTGGCGCTTGGAATTTCAATATCCCAATTTGCCGCTTCTTTTTTATTTTGAACATAAACAAGTTCAGCTTTTTTAACCGATTTCGGCAACTCAAAGAAGGCGCTACCGGTCAATTTTTTCCCTTGAGCAATGACATCCCCAAAATTATTGCCTTTTGGATATACGGTATACGTCTTATCGTCTGTTCTAATTTCAAAATCCCCAGCGCCAATGCTCACTTCCCCAGAATCTTTATTCGTAATAAGCATATTGATTTCCACCATATTTTGATTGCCTTTAGCGTTTTCTGTCGTATCAATCGAATTAATTTTCATGTTCATATTGTTCACTGTTTTTGAAACATAATTTTTATTTTCTGATGTCTTTTTTTCTTTAGTCGAATCATTGCTACAAGCCGCCGAAATTATTACGGTAGCAATTGCCAAAAGCACTAACGTTCCTCTCAAACTCTTCTTCATTTAAAAATCGCTCCTTGCTTTACTAATCAAAGCATCTTTTATAAGCAATTGTATTCGAACGCCTTTTTTTACTCAGACGTTCGAATACATTACTTACATTTAATTTTTATTCTGTTAACTGAACATCATCTTCCGACAATATATTTCCTAAGTCGTCTTTCCCATATACTTTTACCTCGTCAGTCAAGCTTGTTACTTTTCCTTTAAGATAATATTTATACGTATTGTCAGCTGCAACAGGAATCGTTTGCAGTTCTGTTCCATTAACTTCTACAGAAACACGAGTAACTTCGCCAGTGTACGTGCCCTCTAAGTAGTCACCTGTAATTTTATAGCTATTTGCTGTGATTGTTCCTGTTACTTCTCCTAGAACAAGATCCACCTCAGCAACTTGCGTACCATCAGCTGCATATCCTATCATTTTGACTTCATCATCTACACTATTTATTAATGTAGCAGCATAATATTTGATGACATTTCCTGTTGCTGGGATTCTCGATTGTACTACTCCATTAACAACCAGTTCAACTCGACTAACATCACCAGTATACGTACCTTCTACATATTTATCTTTGCCGACTTTAAATTCTTCGAGTGCAATGCTTCCAGTCACAGGTGGTTTATCTGCAACACTCACTGGTACACGATTTAATTCTTTACCTAGAGAATCATAAGCAATCGCATATACCGTATCATTTGAACTTGTGATTAGATTTTTCGCATAATACTCATATTTATTGTCAGCAACTGGAATAGCTTTTTGAACTACACCGTTAACCTCTAAAGCTACACGTTTCACGTCCCCAGTATATGTTCCTGTAACACGGATATCTGTACCAAGCTGAAATGAATTCGCTGTAATTGTCCCGTCTGTTGTGTAAATATTCAATTGCTTAGTGCTAACTACTTTACCTTCCGAATTCAATCCTTCAACCATTACTACGTCCGTCGCTGAAGTTACAATATTCTTTGCGTAATATTTTAGTACGCCGCCTATCGCAGGAATTGTTGAATAAGTTTGATCTCCTTTTGTTACACGGATTTTCACGATGTCTCCTGTGTATGTTCCTGTAATATACGTTTCAGACCCCAATTTATATGAGTCTAATAAAATTTCTCCAGTCGTATCGGCTGCTGATTTAACAGTAATTGCTTTACTGTCTAGTAAATTACCTTTGTCGTCATAGCCTTTAACAATAACTTGATCACTTACTTTTAAAATTTTATCATTCGCATAGTAATTGAAAGTGCCACCTGAAACAGGTATTCTTGTATATTCTTGCCCATTAACAGTGATACTAATTTTAGTAATGTCTCCTGTGTATGTTCCACTTACATAGTTTTCAGTACCTTTTACAAAATCTTTTGCTGTAATTTCCCCAGCAGTTGCCTCTTCCCTAACATTAACAAGTGCACGGTCTAACTCTTTGCCATTTGCATCAAGTGCGACTACATACACGACATCTGTTACGCTTGTAATTAAATTTTTCGCATAGTATTTATACGTATTTCCAGTTACCGTGATAGCTTGTTTTTCTTCACTATTTACGATTAATTTAATTTTTGCTACGTCGCCTGTATAAGTTCCTTCCACATAACTATTAGTACCTAATAAATAGTCTTTTGCTGTAATCGTTCCGGAAGTTGGCTCTTTAATATTGACTTTTGTACGATCTAGTTCTTTGCCGCTTGCATCGAGTGCAACTGCATATACTTCATCACCCGCATTTAAAATCTTGTCTTTTGCGTAATAACGATATGCGTTTCCAGTTACCGTAATCGTTTGTTTTTCTTCACCATTTACAATTAGTTTTACTTTTGCTACATCGCCCGTATAAGTACCTTCCACATAATTGCTCGTGCCAATTGTGTAATCTTTCGCTGTAATTGTGCCTTCAGTTGGTTTCAGGATATTAACTTTTACGCGGTCTAATTCTTTACCAGCTGCATCAAGTGCGACTGCGTATACTTCATCGTCTACGCTTGCGATTTTATCATTCGCATAGTATCGATATGCATTACCTGTTACCGCAATGGTTTGCTTTTCTTCAACATTTACGATTAATTTAATTTTTGCTACATCTCCTGTATAAGTTCCTTCCACATAGTTACTCGTACCAATAGTATAATCATTGGCTAGGATAGTTCCTTCGGTCACTTTTTCAACTGTGACCGTAATCGTTTTAGTTGCTTCATTGCCATCGCTATCTGTTACTTTGTACGTAACTTGATAAGTGCCTGCTTTTGTTGTATCGACATTGTTCGCTGCCACTTCAATTGCACTTGTTAAGTCACCATCTTCTGTGTCGCTCGCTGTTACACCAGTTTTCGGATCAAATGCATCGCCTACCTTTAGCGTTTTATCCGCTGCTGTGATGACTGGGCTATCATTTGTTGTGACTGTAACCGTAATCGTTTTAGTTGCTTCATTGCCGTCGCTATCTGTTACTTTGTACGTAACTTGATAAGTGCCTGCTTTTGTTGTATCAACATTGTTCGCAGTAATTTCAATTGCACTTGTTAAGTCGCCATCTTCTGTGTCGCTCGCTGTCACACCAGTTTTCGGATCAAATGCATCGCCTACTTTTAGCGTTTTATCCGCTGCTGTGATGACTGGGATATCATTTGTTGTGACTGTAACCGTAATCGTTTTAGTTGCTTCATTGCCGTCGCTATCTGTTACTTTGTACGTAACTTGATAAGTTCCTGCTTTTGTTGTATCGACATTGTTCGCTGTTACTTCAATTGCACTTGTTAAGTCGCCATCTTCTGTGTCTGTTGCTGTTACACCAGCGATTGGATCAAATGTATCGCCTACTTTTAATGTTTGATCATTCGCATTAATTACAGGTTTATCATTTGTGATGGATCCGTTTGAAAGTCTTTCAAAATTTTGATTTTTAAATTCTGTTTTATACGCTGGTACATTTGTGATGGAAACATTGCTAACATTTCCATAAAGATCTGTTATAGATGTTAAATTTCTCCACGTATATTTTGGCGTGCCGAGAATGTCAGTTCCTTTTTCCCAAGCAGCAATATTTTGATTGGTAGTCGAGAATACGCCACCGTTACCCTCCATGTAAAGCGCTAAACCAGTGGAGTTTTCATTTCTAAAATCAAAATAAGCGACACTATCCATTGTCAATTTCCCTGCTGGCGAAATTTGGACAGCATATAAGCTTATCGGCGCAGAAATAGCTTCAAATGAGGTACTTTTTGTCATCGTTAATTGATTGACATAAATTCGCGAATCTGATGACATTACTGCTTTTTGATAATTTAATTTCACTTTACTAGAAGCACCGATGTTAACAGTTGCTTCTACACCTTTAATGCTTGCATACCTACTCACAACATCAAGTTCTGACGAATCACCAACTGTAAATGTCTGTTGTGGACCATTTAAATATATACCGATCCCCATTGTATCAATAGATAATTTAGCACCTGCACCTAACTGTACGTTACCGGAGGAGTATACTTGAACAGCATTTGCATCTCCTGTATTTTTGATTGTTGTTGTTGAAGTAGAGTCAAAAATAAGGTTTTTTACATTAAAAACATCAGTTGTTCCTGAAGTTGTAAATGTATTGTTTCCTTTTATATAGGTGACACCATTCGTATTAGAAATAGCTGCGCCACCATTCAAAGTGACATTTTCAAGTGTAACAGCATAATTTACAACGCTTGTTTTGAAAATGGTTTGTGAATTTGACGAAAAATTGATATTTGAGAAAATAACGCTTGCGGCGCTCGATAAATCACTCGCAAAACTGCTATTATTAAGCGTTACTTTATGATTAGCCCCTTCGATTGTCACATCATGTTTAATGACATAATTTGTATAATCATTTAGTACCAAATCATTTTGTAGTATAACTTTGCTAACTAAGTCGTTATTTAACGCATCCCTAAGTTCCTTTTCAGTACTTACTTCAAGCGTTACCCCTGTTTCCGCTTTTGCCGTTACAGGTAAAAGCGCATTTGATAATGTTAATAAAACTAGCATTGCAACAACTAGTGATGATAATATTTTTTTCATGCCATATCTCCTTTTTGAACTAATAAAATAAGTCGTGATATATCTTTCAGAATTATGAATATTTTAAATTTCCATGATACTCACTCCCCTAAATTAACTTCCCATTTAAAGAAGTTAGGATTTATAAAACAGTATAGCAAGGAACACCTAAGTAAGTCTGTATACTATTTATGAGGAATTACTTTTTTTACGACCCTTTCATTCAAAAAAAAACATTGACAAATTTCAAAAAAAGGGTTATGGAATCGCATAATTGTGAATATTTTCCACAAAAAAACTGCTTACAAAAATCGTATTACGGGATTTTTGCAAGCAGTGCTCATTTAATTATTACTTTTCAAATATCATTTCAGCAAATTGTCCATATTGAGCAACACCAGTTAATTTAAAGCGCTTCACATCTTCATCTTGCGTAAATAATGGGATTCCTTTCCCAAGCAAAACAGGCGCCACTTGGACGTACAATTTATCCACCATATTCTCATTCAAAAGCGGGGCCAAAATGCTGTTTCCTCCGACAATCCAAACGTTTTTATCCGCCGGAAGCTGCCGCACAAAATCCGCCACATCACCCTCAACTTGCTGAAAACTTTTTATAGCAAGTTCTTTTTCATGGGTAAAAACGTAATTTTGCGTTGGCGCATAAAGCGATTCAATGCCTGCAATACCCACAATTTCATCGTATGTCTTTTTCCCCATAATCATCATGTCCATTTGGCTATAAAACTCGGCGTAATTGGTTTCCTCCGGAGCACCCGTTTGATGCAGCCAGTCTAGGCGATTGTTTGCATCTGCCAAGTATCCGTCAAGCGAAACACAGCCGTAGAAATAAATGCTCATTCAATTCTCCTTTCGCGCAAAAGGCCCTTCTAATCCAGTTAAAAGGGTGTGCGCGTACTCGTTTTATTCCCGAAAGCGGTTTGTCGCTTCCCGTGATTTTTTGATATGCGTTATCATGTCCTCGTAGCGTTTTGAGGCAAAATAATAAAACAAAATGTCAACGACCAAAAGTTGCGCCTGTCTGGAGCTTGTTGCAGTGCTCCGTAGTTCGGCTTCTGGTGCGCGTGATGTTTCCAACACAAAATCCGCAATGGTTTTTAGTTTATTGTTGCCAAAACGTGTTAAACTGACGACTTTCAAGCCGCTTCGTTTTGCCTCCTTGGCAAGCTGTAAAACTTCTGATGTTTCTCCACTATTTGAGATCGCAATTAAAATACTATTCGGGTTGCCCGCAGAAAGTGCCATTGCTAGAACATGTGGGTCTTGTGATAAAAAGACATTTTTGCCAGCACGTAACCATTTTTGCGCAATATCTTCTGCAATGAGCCATGACGCCCCAACGCCGTACGCATAAATTGTTTCCGCTTGTTCCATCTCGGCGCAAACCCTAACAATTGCTTCCTCTCTCAATTGACTAGCCGTATCTTGTGTCGTTTGAATCATATTCGAAACCAGTTTTTCGCGTATCGAATCAAACGACTCATCTGGTTCAATATCATAATATCCTGCTTTTTTCGGCAACGCGAGTTCCATTGATAACTGCCGCTTGAGTTCCGGAAAACTATCCAAGTTAAGCGATTTAGAAAAGCGTATCACCGCCGCCGCACTTGCATTTGCCTTTTCAGCGAGGCTTTGCACAGAAGCTTTAACCGCAAAATTGGGATCCTCTAAAATCGTCCGCCCAATTTTCTGCTCCGAATTAGGTAGCGAGTCCAGTATGCCAGTAATAAGATTGATAATACTACCATTTGCCATAAAATCATTCTTCCCTACTATTTTTTCTTTGATTATAACATATTCGCTTATGATTCGTTACTCAGAACAAGTCTGGTCTACGTTAACCACCTTATTTTTATGCATTCAAAACTGCGAGCGGAATCGAAACGTTTCAAAATACGCTGTCGCTTTTATGACATATTTTTATAGAATATACAAATTTAGCCCAATTATCCCACAAAAATGCATCACTTTTTAAGCGTGATTGGGATATAATGAAAGAGACTTAGATGGGAGGCCATTTTAATGAAGAATATAATCATAATCGGAGACGGGGGACATAGCAAACTCGTTCAACATCTTGTAAAAGAGCTTAATCATTATCAGCTAACCGAAATTTGGGATGATAAATTCCAAACGGATATATGTATTGATAACATCTACTACCGCCCGCTTACGCCGTACTTAGACAAAAAACGCGCTGATGCTTCATTTTTTATAGCCATCGGTGAGAACGCGGCGCGAGAAAAAATAGCCCGGGCGCTGGCTAAAAATCAGAACACCTTTGCATCACTCATACACCCTACCGCCATCGTGGAAAGCCCGGATCAAATTGGCGTTGGGAGCCTTATTATGGCCCGTGCAATTGTCCAGCTAAATGCCCATGTGGGAAATCATGTGATAGTGAATTCTGGCGCCATCATCGAACATGATACAAAGCTAGCCGATTTCAGCCATATTGGACCGGGTTCCGTTTTAACAGGCGGCTGTAAAGTTGGCCAAGGCACGCTAGTCGGTGCGAATAGCACGTTTATCCCTCTCATTACTGTTGGGGAAAAGGCCACTATTGGAGCGGGTAGTGTGGTAACGAAGAATATACCAGCCCGTTTAGTTGCTGCTGGCGTTCCAGCTAAAATCATTTCAAACAAATAACCGCATTCGAGCTCGAATGCGGTTATTTGTAGCTCAAGGCAGATTTAATTTCGGCTTGCAGCTCCGCCTTATTTGAAACTTGATAATAATAAATGCCATCTATTTTCGCGCCAACACCAGGAATGGCCATGTGGACAATATTTTCGCCGGCATCTTGGTAATTCGCTAAGATGTCACGTAAATTGCGAAACGTCAAATTGGTTTCCATATTAACCCCAGTTGCTTCGAAAATTTTATCAAAGTTTACAATCGTTTCAGCCGACGCTATTTTGTCCGCGATAGCTAAAATGACTTGCTGCTGGCGCTTTTGGCGACCGAAGTCTCCTTCGACGTCCGTTTTACGGATTCGAACGTATGTCAGTGCATCTTTTCCATCTAGGTGGACTTCACCCTTTGAAAAGCTTTTTTCGCCGATACTAATGTTTTTATCATTATTAACCGTAACACCACCCACTGCATCGACCAGGTCACGGAAACCTTCCATATTAATTTTTATAAAAAAGTCGACGGGTGCATCGAGAAACTGCTCCGTTGTTTGAATCGAAAGCGGCACGCCGCCAAACGCATAAGCGTGGTTAATTTTGTCTTCTTTATTTTTTTTAGGAATAAAAACGCGGGTATCACGCGGGATACTTGTTAGTATAACTTCTTTTTTCGTTGGGTTCACCGTCATATAAATCATCGTATCCGTTCGCCCCACGTCATGCGTCCTAGCGTCCGTTCCGAGTAACAAGATAGAAAAAGGTTTGCCGACAGTAAGTTTTGCTGCCGTTTCCCCCTGATTCGCATCTTTTTCAGGAATTCCAGTTTCAGTATAGATTTTCTGGAACATGCTTGACGAGGAGTAAGCAAAATAGCCAGCATAAATTAGAACGGATAACAGTAACACACTAACACTCCACCAAATTATCCGTTTTCTCATCCTTCTTTTCTTTCTCAAAGCGCGTTTCACTTCCTCTTAGTTTGTTTCAGCCAAACCATAATAGGCTTCTTCATATTTTGTCCCAGTCGCTTTTTTATCGTTTAAAACTGCACCGATTACACGGCCCCCAGCCTGTTTAATTTTTTCAAGCGATTTAACCGCCGCTTGTCCTTCCGAGTAGCCACTCCGCAAATTAAAAATCACGCCATCAACTAAATTAGCAATGAGTAGTGGATCAACAACCGGTAAAACAGGAGGAGCATCAAAAATGACCATGTCAAACATGCTAGAAATCGTCTGTACAAATTGTTTCATTCGCGACGAGGACAATAGTTCTGCTGGATTAGGCGGAATAACGCCACTCGTTATCGCATATAAATTTTCATGCGCTGTTTCTCGAATGCAATCTTCTAATAACTCTTGACCAGTTAAAAAGTTACTGACCCCTGTCGTGTTAATTAAATGCAAATATTTGTGTACAGCCGGACGCCTTAAATCCGTATCCACAAGCAAAACCTGATAGCCTTGATCAGCAAATGACAGCGCTAAATTAGCAGAAATAAACGATTTCCCTGTACTTGGTTCGGGAGAAGTCACAACAAGTGATTTAAGCGTTTCAGCTGAAGAAAATTGTGTGTTCGTTCTAATCGCACGGATTTGTTCCGCAAAAACAGAACTCGCATTTTCCGCATTCAAAAGAATTTTCCGACCACCAAAAGATTTTTGTTTAAAGTTCATCGTTTCGCACCTCCCCTATCCACATGATTGACAACACCTAATATCGGCAGCCCTAAAAGTTTCTCCACATCTGCCTCCGTTTTAATCGAACTGTCAAAAATTTCCTTCAAAACAATAACTAAGAAAGCAAGAAATAAGCCCACGACAACACCGATTGCAAGATGAATCATATGGTTAGGACTTGTCGGATTTTTACTTTCTTCAATATCGGCTTTGGATAAAATCGAGACTTCATTTGTCTTAATTAATTTCTGCGCACGTTTCTGAAATTCTGCCGCCAAATTGTTAGCCAAACTAACCGCAACGTAGGGATTGTCATCTTTAATCGTCAAATTTAAAACTTGCGAATTGGAATCACTTGAAACGGTCATACGTGAGGCAATATCTTTTGCTGAATACACCGGAAAATCTTTCGCAACCTCTTTTAATAAATCCGTATTTTTTAAAATAACGGCATACGTGTTCACCATTTGAATATTCGCTTGAACTTCCGAACTTTGGGCAACATCGCTTTCACCAGCTTGTGTAACTAAAATTTGCGTAGTGGCACTGTACCCTTTTGGAATGACAAAAAATGTTATAATCCCAGCGATAAGAACTGAGATAATCGTAAGACCAATGATGAGCCAACTATTTCGTTTAATAATTTGTAGCACGCTTTTTACATCTATAGAATCCACTATTTCTTTTCTCCTTTTATCAAATGCATCATTTGCACGATATCTGTTTTATTAATCATGATGACTTCATACCATTTTGCTTCTGTGTTTTTAAGCAGCCAGATTAGGAAAATCCCGCCTGAAACGCTATAAGACACAATTGATGCTAACGCAGAACCAATCGTCCCAAAGAAAGGTACAAAGGCAAAATTAAGCGCAATGTTTAAAATAACGGCAATCAGTAATGTAACAAAGTAAAATCGCCATTTCCCGTTTGCGATAAACAATGTACTAATAATTTTCGTGTAGACGATAAACGGTACGGCCAAGAACATTAAAACCGTAATCCCGTATGCGCCCGTAAAGCTTGCCCCGAAAAGGAGCCAAATAATCCATTTCCCAAAAATGACCATAATCACGATGAATACAAGTACTGAAGTTGTCGCCATTCGGAGCGAAAATAGCAAACCCTTTAAATCATCTCGCCGCGCATTTTTATGAAGCATCACTTCTTTAAAAATATCTGGAATCATCCACGAATATTCGGCGAGCTGAACACCAGTACTATAAAGCCCAATATCGTAAAAAGACACATTCATAAACCCTAGTAAAACGATGTCTGCTCGGTAATTAATCGAGGTTAGAAAAGTCGTTAACATCGGCAAGATTCCCGCAATTAAAATGCCTTTGAAATCTTTTTTTGAGCCATCAAAATGGAATTTGTGCGCAAGCGCGCGTATTGTAAAGACAATCAAAATCGTATTTTTCAGCAGGAAAACAATGAGCGCCACACTAACATCACTTTTAAAAAAACAAAAAATAATTAGGGTAAAAATGAGGTTTGAGATGGCACCAATAATCGTGATGACGCTATGCGACCGAATGTCCTCCACCAAATTGAGTTGCGAGAGTTGCAAATTCAAAATGCTGACCGAAATGAGCACCGCGACAAGGCCGTAATCCACATTTCCCGACAAAAAAAGAAAGAGCATAGAAAACGCCATGTAAACCGCGTATTGAAGGAGCGACAGCGTAATAAACACGTTGCGGTAATTTCGCTCCCGCCGCTTATATTCGGGGTAGACGAGCGAAATTCCGAGGTTTAGGACGGTCGTTCCGATGGTTACTAAATTAAACAGGTAGCTGTATTCGCCTTTTAATTCTGGGCCTAAAAAACGGGTGAGGAAAATCATCGAAAGTAGCCCGGTCACAATGACGATGCCCTTTTTTATCATCGTAACGCCGTAAGCATTTGCCGCAATATTTCGGACGGCTCTGATCATTTTTCTGCCCTACCAATTGGCTTAGCGGGCACTCCGCCAAGTTTACTCCCAGCAGGGGCTGACTTTGTGACGACTGCTCCAGCCGACACCAGCGAGTCTTCGCCAATTTCGACGCCGTCCGTAATGACCACATGGCTCGCGAGCCAACACCCTGAATGGATGTGAACGGGCGCTGGAATGTAGCCGTCCGTCATTTTGCCGTCTTTAAATTCGTGTTTCGAGGTGACGATGACCGCCATCGGGCCAATTCGGACGCCGCTGTCAATTTTTAATCCTCCAGCTCCGTTAAGCCACGCTTGATGGGCGATGTACACATGGTTGCCGATTTCAATTTGATCCGGACGATTGATTGTTACGCCGCTCGCGATTCGAAAGCCTTTGCCGCATTTTTTGAAAAACGGACGCATTAAAAATCCGCGTAATGCGACAGTTGGTGTGGCATTTGGCATAAGAGCAGTTATTAAATTGATTAGGTGAATCGGTATTTCATACAAGAAAAAATAACCGATGCGTTTCGCTTTTTTATTCATATAGTGAGATCCTTCGTTTTTTATAAATAATTTTTTTGTTTAACAGATAGATGATGAGGAAAAGCACTAAATTATAGCTCATATCGTTGACCATGTTCATCGTGTTTTGCCCGAGCAGAAAGCCCATTCTAGATGTTGCAAGCGTTAAGAAATAGACGAGTTCGAGGTTACCAGAACGTTCCATTTTTGCTTGAAAAAAATAGGCGAGCCCAACAAAACTGACGGTGATGGCTGGCGCAAACACATAGCCGAAGTACAAATTCCCTTGTCCAATCATCGGTAAAATTTGTGAAATGTTATCTTTGAAAAAGTATCGTTCGTTGTAGTACAGGACGGAAAAATCAATCGGCAAGTTTTTTATGAATATATTGACACCTATCATTGGGCGGAATATATCGTAAAACAAGACGGAGAGATGACTCGCTTCTTTAAACATGTTTTTCATTTCGATGGCCATCGCAACGTTGTACGGGCCGCCAAGGTAAACTTGTAGTGTATCCGTGAAATCAATTAGTCCGCTCGCATCTCCTGAAACGGAAACAATTTGGCGGACGGACGCTAGGAGCACCACGACGAACGTCATGCCCGCGACCACGAGAATCGCAATTTTTTTGAAGTACTCTGGGAAAAACTTTTTGAAAATGAATAGTGATGTCACTGTACAGACGATGATGTCCGTTCGATTTGTGCCCGCGAAAATGCCGATATTAATAATCATGACGATGACGGCAAAATAAACGTAGCTTTTTTTCCCCGTAGCTTCGTACTTTTTGAAAAAACGCCACATGAGTAACAGCGCCACAATTTGTTTCGCAATGATAAACATGTACAGCGCGAGCGCTGCTGAGAGCGGTATTTCCTTCAACACGCCAACAACGCGGTCGGTTGGGATAAGGAACGACACCCCAGAAAGCGCGCCAGGCGTTACAAGAACAAGTGCAAAGGCTCCTATGGAAAAAAGCACATAAAAGAAAATGGACGGGCTTCGCTTTAGTTCGAGTTTTGCCACTGGATTTCTCATTTTCCGTCGCTTCCGCACATAGTCAAAAATGATGATGGCGAGCGTCACGGCGAAAAGTTCATACAGCATGAGTTTTAAACCGAGGTCGTAGCTGCGCGCTGTCGGCGGAACTGGTGAGCGGCCACCGTAATAATCGGCATAGACGATAAAAAATGGTAAAACGACGTAGCGCAAAAAACTCAGTCCCATAAAAATAAAATTGAACATTTTAAAATCATACAGCAGTGAGCGAACGAGAACGCAACCTGTCACTGTATAGCAAAGCGGGAGTAGCGGCAACAATTCGTAGCCGGGTTCGCGCGTATTTAAACTGGTGAAAATGAAGCTGACCAAAGTGGCCACGATGACGATGAGCATGCCTAGAAATTCTGCAAGTTGTTTTTTAGATAGTGACATGATGTTGTTCCTTAAGGTGGGCTAAAACAGATTCGCTAACGCGCGTTTGTTCTTCGGGTGTCATTTGTGTGGCTGAAGGCAAACAAAATCCGGTCTGGAATAGGTATTCCGCATTGCTTATTTGTTCGTCATTTCCTTTGTAGAATTGTGCACCTTGGAATACGGGTTGAAAATGAAGCGGCTTCCAAAGTAAACGTCCTTCAATTCCTTGTGCGTCTAGCTGCTCTTTTAGCTTAAGCGGATTTAAATCGTCCATTTGAATGGTCGTTAGCCAGCGATTCGTCCTAGTGTACGGTATTTCTGTTTGGAATGAAATTTGCGGGTAAGGCAAAAAGGCTTCCTTGTAGCGCGCATAAATCGCACGTTTTTGTTCCACGCGTTCTTGTAGAACTTCCATCTGACCGCAACCGATTCCAGCAGAAATATTGCTTAGGCGATAGTTGTAGCCTATTTTTTCGTGTTGATAGTAAGGAGCGGTTTCTTTTGCTTGCTCGGCTAAAAACTTCGCTTCGGTTACATACGCTTCATTTTGTGACACGAGCATGCCGCCGCCTGATGTTGTAATGATTTTATTTCCGTTAAACGAATAAATGCCGATGTCACCCATCGTTCCCGTATGCTCACCGCGGTACGTTGATCCAAGTGATTCGGCGGCGTCTTCAATAACCGGAATCTCAAATTGGTTAGCAAGCGCCAAAATTTTGCCCATTTTCGCAGGTTGCCCGTAAAGATGCACGACGATAATCGCTTTTGGCAATTTATTTTCCTTCTCAGCTGCTCGCAAGGCTTTTTCAAGCGCAGCAGGCGACATATTCCACGTATCGAGCTCCGAATCGATAAAAACAGGCACAGCCCCTTGGTAACAAATCGGATTGGCCGAAGCGGAAAATGTAAAACTCGGGCAAAAAACCGTATCCCCCGTTTGAACGCCAAGTAGAATCAACGCTAAATGAATAGCCGCCGTTCCCGAGCTAGTCGCTGTACTAAAACGCGCACTCGTATAGTCACGCACTTTCTGCTCAAACAAGTCTACATTTGGCCCCACCGGAGCAATCCAGTTCGTGTCAAACGCCGCCTCTAAATATGCCATTTCGTGCCCGCTCATATGGGGAATCGAAAGTGGAGTTTTCTTCATGTTACCTTCTCCTTTGCTTACTTTTTATGTCCTTCAAACGGTGGTGTCGTCACATATCCAGCGCGACTTATGCCTTCGCTACCTAAAACCTTTTTAAACGTTTGGAAAAATAGGGTGATGTCTTGGCGAAATGAAAAGCGCTCAACGTATAACACGTCTAGTCGAAATTTTTCTTGCCAACTAATCGCATTGCGCCCGTTCACTTGCGCAAGCCCAGTTAAGCCAGGCGTCACAAGGTGCCGCTTTTTTTCTTCCTCAGAGTAAAGTGGCAAATACGAAACGAGCAGCGGGCGCGGCCCAATGAAGCTCATATCGCCTTTTAAAATGTTGAAAAACTGCGGCAGCTCATCTAAACTAGTTTGCCGCAAAAAGCGCCCAAAACGCGTTACGCGCTCTTCGTCCGGCAATAAATCCCCATTTAGATTTCTGGCATTCGTCATCGTCTGAAATTTGTAAATCAAAAAAACACGTTCCCCTTTTCCAGCGCGCTGTTGCCGAAATAAAATTTGCTTTTGAGTCGCAAACAGCACGCCGCCAATTACTAGAAGCGGTATCAAACACAAAACAAGCAAACAAGTTGCCCCGACAATATCAATTCCGCGCTTCACGTAACCATACATGATTTCCTTCCCCCTTCTCATAAAACGCCGCCATTTCCGCCCAAATTTGCTCAGATTGGAAATGCTCTAACACTCTATTTTTTCCATTTAAAGCGTATACTTTACGCAAGTTTTCTTCCCGCCAAAACGTCGTAATCGCCGACTGAATGGCCACACTAGAATACGGTTCAACTAAAAGACCCGTCTGACCATCCACGACAGCGTCTTTAATGCCCGTCACATTCGTTCCGATGACCGCTAGTTCGGCGGCTGCCGCCTCCAAGCACACATTTGAGAAGCCTTCACGGTAAGACGGAATCACAAACACATCCATAAAATTGTAAAATGGCGCCGGATTTGCAATAAAACCAGTCATATGAATCCGCGGGTGACGCTGAATTAAATCGACGGTTTCAGGCTTTAAGCCGTGGTGTTCATCAAGTCCGCCGACAAGTAGCAAGTTCATCTCACTAAACGTGCCAAAGGCTTCAAGTAGCTCTTCCACGCCCTTGTCTTTCGTGATACGCCCAGTAAAACCGATGACGAAATGATCATTTGGAAACGGTGCAGGTACAGTTTCTTGTCTTTTTTCCTCAAAAAGAGCAATATCGAGTCCGTTACTGCTTCCTTCCCCTAAAACGGTCATTTTGTTTGTGCCCTTCAGGCCGAGTTCTTCGCATGCCGTGACGAGGCTCGGGCTGATGGCGATTATATGTGTCGCAAGTCGCATTGTGAGCTGCTCCATCCATTTCAAGATGGTACGTTTGAATCCCGTTTCTGTTTCAATTCGCAAGCCGCGGAGTGTATAGATCCGCTGTTTTGTCCTCGTCAGAAACGCCGCAATGCTGCCAAGTAAACCTGCTTTTGGCGTGCCAACATTTGAAATATCAGGACGGACTTTCCGAAAAACGCGAATCATTTGGAAAAGCGCCGAAATGTCTTGCTTGAGTGAAATGTCGCGTGCCATATCCACTTGATGCACTGTGATGGTACCATTTCGCTTGAGCGCCTCCGAATTTTCGCCTCTTGAAACAACAAGGTGGACGTCGAAACCGCGTTTTGCTAAATAATCAAGTTGGCCAGTCAGAAGACGCACACTAATATCTGCCGTCACCGCAATGAGTATCCTCGTCATTATAGGCTCCAGCTATACTGCGCATCTTTTTTTAGCGTTTTTTTCAAATCGACAAGCACACCATCTGTTTTTAGAAAACCGCGCACTAATGAGCCGTTCTCAACTAAAAATTCTTCATGCGGAACCGCCAAAATGACCACATCTGAATTTTGCAACTGGTCGTAACGTGCCATTTCAAGCGCGTATTCTTCATAAATTTCATCTGCGTCTGCAAGCGGATCAAACGCAAGTACGTCCAGCCCGTATTCTTTCAGTTCGCGAATTAAATCGATCACTTTCGAATTTCGAATATCCGGCACGTTCTCCTTAAATGTCAGGCCTAGAACCGCTATTTTTAAACTGCCAAGGTGTTTATTTTGTTTGAGTAAATCTTTTATAATTGACTGACCAACAAACTGCGCCATGCTATCGTTAACGCGACGTCCAGCAAGGATAACTTCCGGGTGGTATCCAACTGATTCCGCTTTATGTGCTAAATAATACGGATCAACGCCAATGCAGTGTCCACCAACAAGACCCGGCTCAAATTTCAAGAAATTCCATTTTGTTCCCGCGGCCTCTAATACTTCTTGCGTATCAATTTCAAGCGCATGGAAGATGCGCGACAGCTCATTCATTAGAGCGATATTTAAATCGCGTTGCGTGTTTTCAATAACTTTCGCCGCCTCAGCCACCTTAATAGAAGATGCTTTGTACACACCTGCTTTCACAACAGAAGCGTAGACGTCCGCCACAATGTTTGTAATCTCTTCATTTTGTCCAGATACGACTTTTTTCACCGTAGTAAAGGTGTGGGTTTTGTCACCCGGATTGATTCGCTCTGGCGAGTAGCCAATGAAGAAATCTTCGCCTGCAACTAGGCCAGAATTTGCTTCGATAATTGGCGCGCACTCATCTTCCGTCGCACCTGGGTAAACGGTCGATTCAAATACAACTATCGTTCCTTTTTGGATATGTTGACCAATCGATTCCGACGCTTTGTGCAAAATCGTCATATCGGGTTGATTACTTTCATTAATCGGTGTAGGTACCGCCACAATAATAAAGTTACACTCTCTCAGACGCTCAGGATTGCTTGTAAAATCAATATTTGCCAAAAACAAATCTTCCGCTGTTACTTCCCCAGTTTCATCACATTTCGCCAGAAGTGTTTCAATCCGTTTTTTATTAACATCTACGCCAATAACTGGCATTTCTTTCCCAAAAGCTACCGCAACCGGCAAACCTACATAACCGAGCCCTAAAACTCCAAGTTTTAATTCATTCATTTTCGTTTCCCTCAATCCAGTCGATAAATTTTTGATAATGTTTTCTTCTTTTTTGCGCTAAAATATTTTTTGAAAATCGCTTTGCTTCCGCATAATTACGGTCGATTTGCGTTTTGTACAGCACCTGATTTCGCGCCACACGTTGAATAATTTCTGCAAGCCCAGCATCATCTTCGCTTTGAAAGCGCATCGAACTTTCCGTTAATTCTTTCATGCCTCCAACGTCCGACGTAATGACCGGGCACCCCATAGCCATCGCTTCAATAACCGATCGACCTTGCCCTTCCGTCCGACTAGGTTGAAGATAAATATCAATTTCAGCTAGCCAGTCAAAGACTTCATCTGCTGGCTTTGTTCCGCAAAAAACAACCTCATTTTTCAGACCGTTTTCCTCCGCGATAGCCGTCCACTTCGAGCTCACACCGCTACCTAACACGCGGAATTCAAACGGAGGAAGATGTGCCTTGCTTCGCTTAAGCGCGCAAATCGCCACATCCAGTCCTTTATAATGAGAGTCAAGTGAACCAATCATCCCAAAAACCACTTTTTTAGTTAAATCCCGATGTTTTCTTGCCTCGATAATTAAGTCGTCTGAAAAATCAGGTAGTTCAGTATTAGAACAAGCCGCTTGAATTCCCTTTGACGGGTAAAGCTTCTGCAATTCATTTTCCGTAATATAAAGGGCAAATGGCGCATGCCAAACCGTTTGCCGCATCGTTCTAGCCGCAAATGGCGCATAACATTTCGCTTTCAAACTGCCGTGCAGACGATAACTTTCTTTCGGGTCACCAACAACTTCCACCGCGTATGGTTTGTTCAGCGCTTTCGCTACCCGCACCGCCAAAAAGCCAATTTGTGATGGAACGCGCGCAATAACCGCATCAACTGATTGAACAGCTTCCCGCATCGCTTTTTCAGCAAGATTATTCGGCAAAAAGTAAGCGAGACTACTAGGATTCGGAATATTCGTAAACGACACATTAGCGCCACTCGAAACGCTATAATGATTTCGCGCCTCCGTTAAAGGGAACAACCGACAAGCAATCAAAAGCGTGTCTGCATGTTCCAAATATCTATCCCATGCCGCATACGGAAATGCCGTTTTAGATAGCACATCTGAATCATCCTGGAAAAATTTATGATCATACGCAAATAAAAATTTCATCTGTTCACTCGCTCCTCATATCCGTTCTGGTACCTTCGTTGTCAGTCTATTAATCGCTTCAAGCAATTCCTGTACCGACAAATCGCGATAAAACTCAGCGAGGTGCAGAAGCTCAGCCGCATCAAACGGAACCGTCTTCCCAACATGAATTTTTTCCGAAACTTGCTCTTGGTAAATCTCATCTTCGCCTAAAAGTTCTTCATGTAGTTTCTCACCCGGGCGAATTCCCGACTCCACGATTTCAATTTCTTGTAAGCTGTAGCCCGAAAGTCGAATGATATTTTGCGCTAAATCCATAATTTTAACAGGTTCACCCATATCTAAAACATAAATTTCGCCACTTTTAGCAAGCGACCCCGCCTGTAAAACAAGCGATGAAGCTTCCGGAATCGTCATAAAATAGCGTGTCATCTCATGATGTGTCACCGTTACCGGGCCACCCGCTTTAATTTGCTTTTTAAAAAGCGGAATAACACTCCCCCGACTGCCAAGAACATTTCCAAACCGCACCACTGAAAAATTACAGTTTGACTGCTTCGCCATGAGTTGAATATACATTTCAGCAAGCCGTTTTGTTTTCCCCATATTATTTACCGGATTAACCGCCTTATCAGTCGATATCATAACGCACGTTTCTACTCCATAAACATCGCACATATCCGCAACATTTTTTGTACCTAAAAAATTATTTTTAAATGCACTTTTCAACGAGCGTTCCATTAACGGAACATGTTTATGCGCCGCAGCATGGTAAACAATATCGGGTTTATACATATCAAAAATATCAGCTAGCGCATTCCTATCTTGAATGTCCGCAATAATCGGCACCACAACTTGACTCCCCAGCTTCATCATGAGCTTATAAATGCTATTTTCACCATGGCCAAGCAAAATCAATCTTTCTGGCGAAAACGCGAGCAATTGCTTGCAAAGTTCTGAACCAATTGAGCCGCCCGCACCAGTAATTAAAACCGTCTTTCCTTTTATTTGAGAAAAGAGTGGCAGTTGGTCTAACTTGACTTGCGAACGGCCAAGCAACTCTTGCATCGTGATGTCTTCCAGTATGTGGATCGAATGACTTTGTGTAATGAGCTCCCTAACACCCGGAATGGCTTTCACAGAAACTCCAAAATGGGCACAGTCTCGAACGATCATATCTCGTTTTTCGATCTCTAAATCTGAAATTGCGATAAGCACAGTCTGAATATCAAAGCGCTTTATAACCTCGCGTAATTGATTTAGCCCGCCTAGAACCGGACAACCTTTGTAAACAGAATGTTGCTTCGTTTTGTTATCATCTAAAAAACCAATAATCGCCTCTTGCCCTCTAAAATCTCGCACACATGACGAAAGTACATTCATACCAAGTTCGCCCGCACCCACAATAAGAATTCGTTTATTTTTTGCAAGAAAGTTTTCCAATGTACCTAATCTCCTTTTATTTTTCAACCTCAAGTTTCCACGTCGCAACGAGCTTTTCGTTGTCTGGATCTGTATATTTCACGGTGAAAGGACCATTTCCTTTAACCTTGAAGTACCCGGCACCCTTATCGCTATTTCCCGGTTCAATTTCCTTGCCGTAGTTCTCGCCAGGATAAACGTCCAACTGTTCGCCTTCTTTATTCTTCACCATTAAATTAATTGCTGTGAAACCTTTTTTATCAGCGGTCGGATTAGATAAGTCAAAACTTAGCTTTAAAACACTATTTGCTTTGCCATCTGACTCTAAAGATTGAGCTTTCGTAAATTCAATGCGCAAGCCGTTTACATCCACAATATCTTTAAATCCGTACGTCTCTTTTGGATCCACTTTTTCAACGGTTTTCTTCTCCAATTTTTCGCTACTTTTTTTCGTATCCGCCGCATCTGAGCAGCCCACAAGCGCCACAAATAGCATGATAATCGCACCAGTTAGTACTAATTTTTTCATGTGTAAATCCCCTTACTTTTATTAAAATGGGCGAGGTGCCACAAATTAGTGACGCCTCTCCCATCCAAGTTATTTCTTAACCAATTGTAATCTCTGCCCCAAACACATAGCTTGAACCAGCATAAATTTCAGCTTTTACAACGTCACCAGCATTCAATTTACCCATAAGGTAAGAGAAATCCCCTGATGCATTAACCGTTGTAATCGCTTTTGCCGTACCATTTAAACTTAGACGAATTTTCGCGCCCGCTGGAGCTGTACCAGTAACTGTTTTGTCAGCTGCAGTCGCAGCATTTAATACGACAGTTCCAACTTCAGTTCCGCCGCCGCCTGATCCGCCACTACCATCGCTCGCTTTAACTGTCATTTCTTTTGTAGCGACAACCGCTGAGCCGTTTAGAAGTTCTACTTTAAGAACGTCACCAACCGCCACTTTTCCAACCAAGTAGCTGTAATTACCAGTTGCATCCGAAGTTGTAATTGCTTTCACTACTCCGTTAATGTAAATACGTACTCGACTATTAGGCGTTTCAGTAACCCCTTTAAGTGTTTTATCCAACTCCGTCATTTGCTCAATCGTGATAGCTTTCGTTTCAGTATCACCTGCTGTTACAGTAACTTGTTTAGATGAGCCGTAAACACCGCTTTCTTGTAATTCAACTTTGACAACATCGCCAACTTTTAAAGCACCAACTAGGTAGCTATAGTTACCGTCTGCATCTGAAGTTGTTACTGCTTTAGCCGCACCATTCAAACTAATTCTAACTTTAGAAAGTGGTGTTGTTTTACCAGAAACTGTTCTGTCATTATCAGTAAGCGCATTGATAGAAATTTTACCAGTTGCCGTTTCATCTACCACCGTTGTTTCTAAAAACTTGTCATACTTACCAGTTGTACTGTTTTTAAGTTCTACCTTAATCACATCACCAGTTTTAAGCGCACCAATTAGGTAGCTATATTGCCCAGTCGCATCCGCTGTTGTAAGTGCTTTAGTCACACCGTTTAAACTAATACGGACTGTACTGTTTGCTGGAGCAGAACCTGTAATCGTACGATCCGTCGCAGCAGCTGGATTTAATGTGAATTCTGTACTTGGTGTATTGTCTTGTGTAACTGTTTTCTCAACTGAAAGCGCGTATACATTCCCTACACGTAATTCAGCTTTCACAACGTCACCTTCATTTAGACGACCTGTGTTATAAGTATATTGCCCGCTTGTATTTGCTACAGCATTTCCTTTGATAACTCCATTTACACTAATACGCACTGTGTATCCACTTGGAGCAGAACCAGTTACAGATGTGTAAGCCGAAGTTACATCATCTAAGCTTAAGTTAAGCCCAGGTGCTTCACCAGAAACAACGATAGTTTTAGAAACATCATAAACGCCTGTTGCTGCATTACGCATTTCAACTTTTACTTCTGTTCCTGCTGGAAGATTACCTGTTGTGTATGTGAAGTCGCCATTTGCATCAGAACGAATAACCGCTTTAGCCGCTCCGTTAACATTAATACGTAATTGAACATTCGGAGTCGCTTTACCTGTTAATGTCGTATCTGCAATGGTCATACCATTTACAACTAAACTGCTTGGATCAACATCTTCGTCTGTTACAGTAATCGTTTTTGTAAGTGCTGTTGCTGAACCAATAAGAAGTTCTGCTTTCACAACTGTACCTTTCGCCAAATTGTTGCTTAAATAACTATAGTTACCTGCCGCATCGGCTGTTAATACTGTTTTCGCAACACCATTAATGCTTAAACGCACACGATGATTTGGTAAAGTTGTGCCTGTTACATTTTTATCAGCAACGGTCATTTTGTTTAACACTAAGGAAGAGTCAACAATATCACCAGCAGATACAGTTGCCTTACCTACATGGGCTGCGTCTGTTAAATAGGTTCCATTTGGTCCAATATATTGAACTTCAAGTTCTGTTCCAACTGATAAGTTTCCAGTATAGTAAGAGAAAGAACCGTCAGTTGCTAACGGCAGAATCGCTTTATCTGCACCATTTACAATTAGTTTTACTTTTGAAACATTGTATTTCGAAGTATCCACTGTACCAGTAATCGAAGTATCTGCGATGGTAACCGGATTAATAACTGGTTGTGGTAAACCAGTTACTGTTACTGTCGTTGGCTCACTCACATTACCTGTTGCATCTGTTAATTTCACAACAACGATAGATCCGCCAACTTGTGCTGGAATCACTACAGAGAAATTACCATTTGCATCTACTGTGCCAGTTTTTTCTGTGCCATCAGCAAGTTCTACAGTTACTTTAGCACCTTTTTCACCTGTTCCTGTCACTCTTGTGTCAATATCATTGATAGCATTCACTTTTGGCGCATCAGGAGCCGTTTCATCAACAACTTTTGTCGTCGTCGCCTGACTTACATTACCTGCTGCATCTTCTAAAGTAACACTGATGATTGCATTTGCTGCTTGTTTTGGAACAGTAACAGCCCAAAAACCATTAGCATTTACTTTACCATCTACAACCGTACCATTTGGAAGTTTCACATGTACTGTTGCATTTGCTTCACCTTTACCAGTTACACGTGTATCTTGATCTGTTACTTTGTTAACTGTCGGTGCATTTGGTGGTGTCACATCTTTAACCGTCACGCTAGTCGGATCAGATGTCTTACTTTTACTGTTTGTTTGTGTCACTTCAAGAACTGAACCTGCTGCTTGTTTTGGAATAAACACTTCAAAAGTGCCATCCGCTTTTACAACGTTCGTGCTGATTTGACCTGTTGGAAGTTTAACTGTAACAGTATTACCTGCTTCACCAGTTCCGCTTACAACTACATCATCTTCAGTTACTTGGTTTACTTGTGGCGCATTAGGAACAACAGTTGATTCAACCGTTACAATAGTTTTACCACTCGTATTACCAGCTGCATCTGTTAAGGAAACCTCAATTTTAGAGTCGCCTGGTTGTGCAGGAATTACAATTGAGAAGTTACCATTCGCATCTACAGTACCTGTTTTTTCAGTACCATCTGCAAGTTTCACATTAACTGTCGCATCTTTTTCACCCGTACCAGTAAGAACTGTATCTTCTTCGGTAATTGGGTTAACAACTGGCGCATTTGGCGCTGTTACGTCTTTAACAATTACCGTTTGTGATGTTTCTTTATTTTGGATATTTGCTGTTACTGCGATAGATGTTCCAGCCGGTTGTTTACCTGTTGGAATCCTATAGTTTCCATTTGCATCTACAGTCCCAGTAATCGTTTTACCGTTTACAACCGCTTTTACTGAAGCTCCTGGTGTTGTTGTACCAGTAACAACAGTATCTTTATCGCCTACTGCATTGACCGTTAAGTCTGGTGCTTTAATATTTTCCCCAGCGATACGGTTATATTTAGAAGCATCAAAATTTGCTACATAATTACTGTTAGTAGATTGGTTTGAATTGGATGAAGTTCCAGAAAGCTTACTTGTTGCTGTTAAGTTTTCCCATGAAAGCGAAGGCACATCACTTGTGTTAGATTTTAACCATACACCTACAGTTTGATCTGTGAAGTTTAATGTGGATGTCCAATCGGAATAAAGTGCATTACCATTTGGATTTAAGTTGCGAATATCATACGATGCTGCACCGCTTAAATTTAAAGTCCCGCCATTAATTTTGATTGCTTTAGAACTTACTGGAGAACTTGTTACTTTAAAAATAGAGTCTTTTGAGATGGTAATATTTTTAGCATAAAGCTGATGCCAGTCTACTTTACCAGTACGATGTTGTAATACAGCCTCTCCGCCACTCTCTAAAATAAAGTCAGCAGAAGACATTTCAACACCGTAATCTCCATTCAGATATGCTTTAGCCCCATTTTGAATGATCACTGAACCCTCGCCACTTATGTAAAGTGACTTATGCCCACCATTTACAGTTACAACTGAACCCGTTTCAAAAACAACATTTGAAGGGCCATAAGCTGTGATACTGTTTGCTGAAGGTGTTGTCATTACAACTTTCGATCCTGCTTTAAAGTTTACATTTTGAACTTCCATATTTTCTTGTCCATCCGTAGATGTAAGGTTGGTTGTTCCTGAAATATTTAATGTTCCGTTCGTATTGTAGACTGCTTGCGGACCATTATAATTCACATTATTAAAATTGATTGTGTAGCCTTCTACGCTAGTTTTTACAACTCCATAGTATGAATGGTAACCATCTTTTTCGTTGGCAACAAAGTTCACATTATTAAATGTCACTGTCTTTGCACCATCGTGCATGCCATCCATTGTATTCTTATAAACATTAATTGTATGACCGTTACCATTTACAGTCACACTATGAGTGACACGAACATCTGAATCCGAGTTTGTAGTAGACGGGAATTCAATATCACCAGTTAAATTAATTTCGTCAATGGCAGCATTAGCCATCGCTGCTTTAAAATCAGCGTAATTGCTTACACTAATACCATTCCCAGCTTTTACAGATACCCCTTCATCCGCTGCAGATGCAGTAACTGGAACAACACTTAACACTTGGCTCCCAATAGTGAGCGCACTAATTCCGATAATCAAGCCTTTCTTAAGCGCTTTCACATCAAGAACATTGATTGCTTTTCTTTCTTTTGTCATGTTTACCGTTTCCTCCTGAAAATAAATAATGTAAACTGCTTTACCCTTGCCTTACTTTTTACCGTCACCTCCTTAAATGCGATGCCTTATTAAAATCTATTTTTAAGTAGAATATGATTCCCTTTTATCCTGATGATTTTCCGTTCTTGCAACTCTGCTAAAATGGTGCTCAAGGTTGTTTGACTAATTCCTAAATAATTTGCCATAACTCTACGCGTAAAAATTTTCGGAATAGCGATATCCTCACCTAACTCCTCACCAAAACGATTTGTTAAAAATTGTATGAGCTGCAATGTTTTCGTCGCATTCGTTAAGTTTTGTGAAATAATCTTTTTCAGGTATCGATTTAGAATACTTTTCAGATAGTTATAATGATATAAATAGCCTTCTTGTGTACTTATTACCTTTCCGAGAACATCGCTTTTGCTAAATTTCCAAACTTGCATATCATTCGATATCGATTGAAAAAAGGTATCATTTACCCCTGAAAGTGAATTTTCATGCAAACCAATGAATTCTTCTGGACCAACAAAGTCAATGATGATATTCATGTTATACACAGCCGCAACTCCTGTTTCGAGAGCAAAGACGAGTTCATCATCATTTTCTATTAAATAATTCAATTCATTTTTCTTAATGAGCATTTTCTTTCGCTTAATCGGGTAAATATTATCATTTAGCAATAAGTCGAGTAGTTTTGCCTGACTAAAATCTTCCGTTACAGCTTTCTCATCGTAAAGGTTATGATAGTCTAAACCTTTCAGCAACATTCTCACCTCCTTACAGAAATTATATCTAATATAAAAGTAAATTTTGTTTTAAATTTGATTCTTTATACACAGAAAATTTGACAAATATTTGAACGTTATTCTTTTTTGTGAGAAATTTTCTTTTTTTAAGTTTAGAATTTCCATTTAATGGAAATTCCCTTACGAATGCCCTTTACAACTTTATCTTAAACTGAATTCCGTTCATCATTTGTACTATTTTTTCACAATCAAGATAAATTTCTACACTGCAAAATTAACTCTATTTTGTAGTGCAATTTTCCCATTATAACTGTATAATTTTATTCCCTATATTTAGGAAGAAAAATTTCGAGTTTTACAAATTCATAATTTCAATAAATAAATGACATTTCACCAACTTCCTTTTTATTCATAGAAAAAAGAGGCTAGAAAATATTGATTAGCTAAGCATAAATGACACCTAATTCACTACCACAATATCTTGTTTTCGCACTCATTACATAACTCTATTTAGTTTCACTGCTTGCTAATTTTTGGCTTATTACATGAAGTTTCGGTACTTTTTATTGTAATGGCAGTTTTTTTATGTCTAAAAAAGAAGCACCTGACATTTTGATTCATCAAAATGTCAGGTGCTTTATTTGTTACTGGGATTTATGTTCCAGCCTTTTCTCTCGCACAACTTAACTACGTTTTCTCAAATAAACTGCAGCCAATAATGTAGCGATTGCACCTACTGCTACAGCTCCGCCTGTAGTGGTATCACCTGTTTTTGGCAAACTTTTCACAACAGGATCTTTTGCTTTAACTACGGTTTTATCTGTTACAGTTTTTGTTACAGCCGGTTTATTTACTTCCTTCACTACCACACCAGTGCCAGTGTATCTATATTCTGCAACATCGCTGTATTCAAAAGTATGCATATCTACACTCATGATATAGATAGTTTGGTTTTTCTTTAATGGTGTTCCAAGATGCACATGGAAATTCCCATTCACATCAGCATAACTTGTGCCTAGAACCGTAACACTATCTTCAGCTATTACTCCGACATATGCGTAAGGACGAGTTTTTCCGTAAATATCACTTGCAGTTGATTTAATTGTATCCATCTTTGGAGCAGCATATGATGCTTCTTCACTAATATCTGAATTAAGATCAACAACATGATATGTCATCGTGACACGCGCTTCATTTCCAGCTGCATCACGAGCCACAATCACTGTGTTGAACACCCCAACTTTAGATGTGTCAAGTGCCTCACGACCATCTGCAAAGAAGACTTCATAATCATCTGAATTGTCATTAACCAGAACAAAATCATCCGCATACCAGAAGTCATCACCTAACTCAAGATAAACATCTGCATCCATAAGCTCAATAGTAGGCTTTTGTGTATCTTGGACAACATAGTTTACTGTGATTTCTTCTGTTGTTGTACCATCTGTCGCAATAACGGCAACTGATTTGTTTCCAATAGAAGAAACATTTGGTTTCACTTTAAAGCTAAGAGCTACACCATTTTCAGCTGTTACAAAATAACCCGGTGTTGTCGTCGCATTCACTTCAACTTTGACTCCAGACTTAGCTGTCGCAAGCGGTGTTGCTGTTAAATTCGCTGTGTTCGCTTCATCTGTTGTTTGTAGAGCTGGTTTTTCAGTTTTTGCTGTTTCTGATGGTGCTTCAATTACTTGTTCTTTCGTTACATCTTCTGTTCCCGTTTCTTCTGGATTGGATTGAATAACATCTGCTGGATTTTGCTCAGATACTTCTGTTAATACTTGATCAACTTCACCGTTTGAAGTATCCGTTTCACTTGCAAATGCTACTGTTGGTAATGCAAGACCTACTGATAAAGCTAAGACGCCATAACCTAGTTTTACACTTTTCTTCATAATCAATCTCCCTTTTATTTTATTGTGCTCATTAAAATAAAGTCTTCCCTTTGTTTCATTTTTATTTCAAATATACACATTTTTAGTATACCATGTAACTTTTATGAAACATATAGACAAATGGTGAATTTTTTATCTATTATTCAATGAAAAAGCTTTCAAAATATCGTTTTTATTCAGAAATAACAAAAAGGCGTAATCGCTTACGCCTTTCTCAATTTAGCCACGTTTTCTTAGGTAAATAGTGGCCAGTAATGTAGTTAATGCTCCAACTGCTATAATACCTCTTGAAGTATTGGCATCACCTGTTTTTGGCAAAATTTCTGTAGCATTATTAGCCGTTCCTTTTGTCATTTTATCAACCTTTACTTTTCCTACAATGGGTTTATTTGTTTGTTTTGGAGCTTCCAATTTTTCTGTATAGATATATTCTGTTACCTCGCTTTTTTGGTCATCAAAAAGGGTCATGCTGGAAACCTGAATCGCTTCATGATTTTTAAGTGGTTCCTTCAATTTAATATGAAAATTGCCATACTTATCAGCCCAAGCAGTTGCATCAAAGCCATTTTCGATTTTAAAGAATGCAACCACAAGCGCGTTCGGGACTGTTTGACCGTAAATATTAAGTGCATCTGATTTATCAAAATCAAAAATTGGGGCCCCGTAATACATTCCAAAGCGTGGTGTATCATCCCATACTTCATAATTCACTACAATTTCTTCTGTTGTAACGCCATCAGTTGCGATAATGGTAACTGACTTATTTCCAGTTGATGCGACGTCTGGCTCTGTTTTATAACTTAGTGAGACTCCACTTTTAACAGTTACGAAATCCAGTGGTGTAACGGGCGTATTAATTTCAATCTCCACATCTGTTTTAGCAGTAGCAAGTGGTTCTGTCACTTGTTTTGGCTGAACAACTTCTGTTTCTTCTGCGCTAGCCTCTTCATTTGTTGCCTGTACAGCTTGATTTTCATCCGCCGCAAGGCTTTCTGAAATACTTTGAACAGATTCTTCTACAACTTGTTCGTTACCCGTTTCACTCGCAAACGCTGACGTAGGTAACACCAATCCAATTGACAATATAAGAACTCCATAAACCAACTTCACACTTTTTCTCATTTCCTTCGCTCCTCCTTTGGGACTTTTATATTAAAAACAAAATTCTTTTATTTCTTTTTCATTACAAATATATTATATCACGTAACACTAAAGAAATATATAGATAAATTGTGTACGTTTCATCGATAACTAGCTTTAAAATGGGTAAAAATGTCTCTTTTTTAAAATTTTCAATTAGAAAAACCCCTCAAAATCGATAATGCTGATTTTGAGGAGCTTCTTTTAATAGTCCTATGAAATTTTTATTTTTTAACCAATCGATAAACAAATTTCTCGATTTCTACGATAGCAAACACTCCAAAGCCGGCAAGTAAAGAAATTCCGAGTTGCGCGAGATTTAGTGACGTTGTTTCCATGATAGTGTGGAAAACGGGAACGTAAATCACAATAGCTTGAAGGACAAGTAAAATGCCGAGTGAGCCCCAAAGGACATTATTTTTTAGAATGCCGCCGTCAATTGGGAATTTCATTAGTTCGCGGCAATTTATCATGTAGAAGGCTTGACCAAATACGATAGTTTGGAGCAAGGTCGTCTGTATCGTGGCCGTATCGACGCCTGTTCCACGCAAGTAGGCTTCCACGGCAAAACCTAGGACTGCGATTAAAACGGAGACATAGGCGACGCGGATAATTGCATAGCTGTCTAGGATATTTTCTTTCGGGTCACGAGGCTCCCTTTTCATAAGGTCATTCGCGTATGGTTCGAAGCCTAGCGCAAAGGAAAGTGTAATGGTTGTCACCATGTTAAGCCATAAAATTTGAACGGATGTGAGCGGCAGTGGCATGTTGGCAAGTAGGGAAACAACAACGAGCAAGCCTTGCGCAAAAGCAGTTGGCAGCGCGAAATAAATCGTCTTTTTGAGGTTGTCGTAAACCCGACGCCCTTCTTTCACAGCTCCAACAATGGTCGCGAAATTATCGTCAGCAAGCACCATATCAGACGCGTCCTTCGTAACTTGCGTGCCTTTAATCCCCATCGCAATCCCGATATCTGCTTTTTTCAGCGCCGGCGCATCATTTACTCCGTCACCGGTCATGCCAACAATGTGACCGTTTTCTTGAATCGCCGTCACGAGGCGAAGTTTATGCTCTGGCGTCGTTCGCGCAAACACATCATGGTCCTCCACAACTTTGCGCAGCTCCGCGTCAGAAAGCCCTTCAATTTCACTTCCAACTAAAGCATTGTTATAGTTTTCAATGCCGATTTCCTCAGCAATCGCAATCGCAGTATCTTTATGGTCGCCGGTAATCATTTTCACGCTAATTCCTGCTTCACGGCATACGCCAACTGCACGGATAGCTTCCTTCTTCGGCGGGTCAATAATACCGTATAATCCTGCAAAAATCATACCGTCTTGTAAGTCTTCGTGCGTCAGGTGTTCCTTCTCGCTTGAGACTTTCTTGTAGGCAGCCGCTAAAACACGTTGTCCTTTGCTAGCAAATTCGCTAATGCGACCATTCCAGTAGCCCAGATCAAGCGGCGTACTCGATTCGCCTTCCACTTGAAACTTCGCCAGATTTAAAATCACGTCTGGCGCGCCTTTCAAATAAATGTAGTTTTCACCTTCAATTGTAACAAGAACCGCCATATATTTATAAAGAGAATCAAACGGGATTTTGTAGAGCAAATGATTTTCCTGACTCAAATTAGCGCGATTTGCAAGCTCTAACAGCGCTCCTTCCGTCGGATTCCCAATCACTTCACGTTTTCCGTCATGATAGTCAATTTTCGTATCGTTACAATAAAGCGCAATCTCAACGAGCCGCCTAAACGCCAAGCTTTCATCACGCAGTTCAATCGGTTTTTCCGTATGGTCGCTCACTTCATCTTTTGTTATCACCGCAACGACGCTCATTTCATTTTTCGTCAGCGTCCCCGTTTTATCCGAACAAATGACGTTCATGCTACCAAGCGTTTCGACCGCAGGCATCTTTTTGATGATAGCCTTTTCTTTCGCCATACGCGTAACTCCGAGGGATAAAATAATTGAAAGAACAGCCGGCAAGCCCTCCGGCACCGCGGATACTGCTAGCGCGATTAGAGCCGACACTAGTTCATTCATGGAAAAATCATGATAGAAAATACTATAAAAAAGTAAAAATACAATCAGAGCCGATAAAATGTAGAAAACTTGCTTGTTAAGCTGTTTCATTTTTTTAATGAGCGGCGTTTCCGTATTTTCCATTTCCTTCAAATTACGACTGATTTTCCCGAGCTCCGTATTATCGCCCGTTTCCGTCACAATCCCTTTCCCAGAACCACTTCCAACAAGCGTGCCGGAAAACACCATGTTCAGACGGTCACCTAAATCCGCGTTGCGAGCGATAACATCACTATTTTTCGTGACCGGAGTTGATTCTCCCGTCAAAATCGCTTCTTCCACAACTAAATTGTACGCCTCAATAATACGTAAATCGGCTGGGATAATATCACCAGGGCCTAGCAAAACGACATCACCGGCAACTAAAGATTCAGCAGGAACGATTTCTTTTTGATTTTCCGAAAGAATAGTAGCTTCTTCACTCAACATATTCGTCAAACTATTTAGCGAGTTCGTCGCCTTCCGTTCCTGCGAGTAGCCGATAATCGCGTTAATAATCACGACGACGAAAATAATCACCATTTCAATGTACGAGCCAACGACGCCCTTCAAAACACCCGCGACAATCAGCACATAAATTAACAAATCATTGAAATGCTTCAAAAACTTTTTTAGTTCGCTGTCCTCTTTCCCTTTGCTTAAAATATTGGACCCATTTTCAGCGAGGCGCCTGCCGCGCTCCGAATTCGCAAGTCCCGCTTCATTTGCCCTCATTTTTTCAAAAATTTCACCAAGTGGCAATTTGTACCAATCCATTAAATTCCCTCCTCATAACCAGGCCACATTAACACCGTCATTTTAACTTGCCTCACCTTAAAATTCCCTAAAACAATGCGCACTAAACGCTGGTTCCGCCAATAAAAAAACTACCGAAATCGGTAGTTTTTAGGCTGTGTTAATTGGGGTTATTTTCTTCTGTGATGCGAGCGTAGGTTTTCAAGATAGCTTCTTTGTCAGAATATATTTGTGCATTTTCTATATTTGCTCTTTAAACCCATCACACCATATCCGGATTTTTAAACATCCGGCGCCATGTTTTTGTTAAGATGAAGAAGCAGACGGAAAAGGCGATGACGTCAGCAATTGGGAAGGCGTACCAGACGCCCATCAGCCCGAAAAATTGGGGCAAAATAAGCAGTAGTGGGACAAGGCAAATGATTTGGCGCATAAGAGAAATAACAAATGAAATGCGCGCTTGACCTAGCGCCTGATAGAGTCCACCGCACACAATTTGAAAGCCAATCGTTGGGGCGGCAAGAAGCATGAGCCGCAGGGCATTCGTTCCCTCCGAAATCATCTCTGGTTCACTTGAAAAAATGCGCACGAGTTCACTTGGGAAAAGTTCCACAATGCCCCACGCGATGAGCGATAACAACGTTGCAACAATCATGCCCAGTTTTACGGCGCGGATAACGCGGTCAAGTTGGCGCGATCCGTAGTTGAAGCCGACGATGGGTTGCATGCCTTGTGTGATACCGTTTATCGGCATGATGACGAAGCTCGCAATTCGGTTGGCGACACCATAAACCGCAATCGCCAGTGTTCCGCCGAAAAGTTGCAACATCCAGTTCACGGCGATGGTCACAACGCTCCCCGCGGACATCATGATGAAAGACGGGAAGCCAATTGCCATAATGCGCAGACTCAGTTTGCCGTCCAGACGGAATTTAAAACCGCTAAGAGATAACGTGCTTTTTCCGGATAAAAAGTAGATGAAGAGCCAAACCGCGCCTACGGCTTGGGCAATGACTGTTGCGAGCGCGGAACCGCGCACCCCCATGCCTAATCCCATAATGAAAACCGGATTTAAAATCATATTTAGCACCGCTGAAATAATCATCGTCAGCATCGCCGTTTTGGCATTTCCTTCCGAGCGAACAATGTTGTTCATCGCCATCGCGAACGTCTGAAAAGCCGCGCCTAGTAAAATGAGTGATAGAAAGTCCTTTGTCATGCCGTGGATTTCTGCCGGTGCACCGAAAATCGTAATTAGCGGGTCAATAAAAATAAAGGTAACAATGGCAATAAAAATACTCGACAAAATGACCAACCAAATGACTTGATGGAAAATTTGATTCGCCCGAACTTGTTCGCCCGCGCCTAGCGACCGCGAAATAATCGAGGCTCCCCCGATACCGAACATCGCCGCCATGGCCATTAAAATCATCTGCACTGGGAAGGCAATCGAAAGCGCCGCAACGCCGTCTGAGCCAACGCCATATGAAACAAAAATCGTATCAACAATGTTGTACATGCCCATCACAAACATGCCCACAAAAGCAGGAATCGAAAGGCGTGCCATCAGGGAGCCAATTCCCTCTACACCAAGCCGTTTACTTTGTTCTTTCATTCTTTAAACTCCCTTCCGCAAAACGCGTTGCATTGTCCGCCATCTGCACAAGGAGACGCAACACATCATCTTTTTCTTTTTTCGAGAAGCCTTGGGTTAAAATATCGCTCCACGTATCCGTCACTTCCGCAATCAAGTCTTTCATGCTGTGACCTTTTTCCGTCAAAAAAACACGTTGCATTCGCTTATCGCGGGCGTCACATTCGCGCCGAATCACACCTAGTTTCTCAAGCTGTTTAATGTGCCGCGTTACATTCGCCTTATCCGTCATAAACCGTTGCCGCAGTTGCTCTTGTGACATCCCGTCTTCCTGATATAGCGTCCATAAATAGCGGAGCTGCGAAACGCGTAGACCCGTTTCCTCCAGTTTCGCCTCTTTGTACGTGTGCTCAGCTCGGTGAATGATTGACATCGATTTCGTTACAATTTCGTGGTTTCCCCCCAATTGAAGCCGCTCCTTACATTCTGAAAATTAAATACCAGCCTAATTAGCGTATCAAAAATTAGTTGACTGGTCAACTAATTTTGCGGTTGACTTGTCGCACGCAATTTGTCACAATAAAATTAAAAACACGTGGGGGCAATCGCTTTGAACATCTACCAGTTAAAGGAAAAATTCCCAAGTTTACAAGTATCCAAAAAACCAATTTCAACTGATGAAACCGTCTTATCTTTCTTTGAAGAGCCTTATTATTTTACTATTGCCAAACATGAAGTGGCAGAAAATGATGCGGCCTTTTTAAATCTGCTTTTTGATGCACCCAAACCGGCTTTTAAGTCGGCGGAAAGTCAACTTTGGTATGACCTTTTATTCACCCAAAAAGCGGTGCCGCTAACCGAAAGTTCTTCGCGCTATCGCTTCGTTCAATTCCACATTCGGAAAGAAACTTACACAAAAAAAGAATTTTCCGAGTGGAAAAAAGCCTTACTTAGTTTTTTCAACAAAAAAGCAGAAATGATCGAACTTGGCACGTACGGTGTCATCGCTGAGAAAATTGAAGGCTCAATCTTAGGTGAGGACGAACTTGCGGCTGTTGCGACGACGCTGGAAGCCGATTTTTATTTCCCTGTACATTTTTTCGTCGGCCTGTTCCACAAAAAACATTTGTCCATGCGCGATGCCTTTAACGAAGAGCGCCGCCTATTCGATTTGCAAGACAAGGCGCTTGTCCAAACGGTTGAATCAGCTAGCTTGAAACATTTTGCGCGCCCACTTCTTTCGAGCACTCTTTCCGCAGAACTAAACGCTGCCTTTGAAAAAGACGACTCGCTGCTCCCATTGATTGCCACCCTATTTGAAAACCAAGGAAACATCAGCATGACGGCTAAAGCCCTTTTCATGCACCGCAACACGATTCAATATCGCATTGACAAATTCCACGAGCAAACCAATTTATCACTCCGCAAATCAGACGGCTTACTTTACGCGTATTTAAGCAGTTTAACCACGACAAAAGTTGCTGAAAAGTGAATGTGGGGATAAAAAAGAGAAACATTTCCTGTTTTAGGAGTTGTTTCTCTTTTTTAGTCATTGTGACAATTAAATCAATAACCCCTGCTTGCAACATATTTATACGAATCCATCAACTATTACATAAAACGTCTTTAAATTCTTCGATTTTCATAATCCTCCCATAATCATCATCCACATAAATATCATTCAAAAAATTCTTTTGTGAAAAAATTTCCTTTAGTAATGAGACTGAAGAATAGGTCAGTATAATAAAATGTGGGTGACTATAGGGAATATTTTTCTTCTCCTCCTCTTCATACTCTTCCAATAGATTTTCAACATAATCATAAAAAATATGTTCTTCTCCAAAGTCTACAACTATTCTATTTCTATCTACATCCGCCATTTTATTTTTCTTATCATATTTAATTGCCTTTACTACCTCAAGATTAAAGTTCTCATCGCCAATTAAAATAATCCATTGCATGTTTTTAACTCCTCTTAAAAACTACTTTTTTTACCAGGTTTAGACGTCCACATACTTTACACTCCCATAAATCATACAGAGTTCACAGATAAGCATGAGCTCGCATACAGGCAAAGTAAGGAAGAACTTTTAACTGC
Source organism: Listeria goaensis (assembly GCF_900186125.1). GTDB lineage: Bacteria > Bacillota > Bacilli > Lactobacillales > Listeriaceae > Listeria > Listeria goaensis. The sequence goes on from NZ_FYBQ01000006.1 coordinate 159,147, forward strand.
CTTAGATGACATTTTTGAGAATTAATGGGATGAGATTAATAAAGAGGACAGCTAATACAAGCTACCCTCTTTTATTTGTTCAAATTTTATTCACCATCCAGAATCTCTTTTTCAAGCTTATAAACATCTATTTTACCAGGTTTAAAAAAATATAGACGTCCACATACTTTACACTCCCATACCGGTGTGGAAAAAACTAATCCATCTACAAATTCTTCTACAGTTTTTAAATCTTTCTCTAGCAGCTCATAATATTTTTCATCTGGACAAATTCCATACGTTGTACACGTTGAGGAATCTTCATCATGCATCAAGTTACTACAACTACATCTAACTTTCATCTTCTTCGCTCCTTATTTTATAAACATAATTTTTTTCATGATGTCTTCTCCATACCTGCCAGTTAATCTCGCATTTATTTCTTTCATTTGTGCAGGTGTAAAATCAGCTTTAGAGATGTCGTAAATTATGTTTCCTGAATTATCTAACTGGTCTAATGCTTTTCCAACTTTTGTGACAAGAGTATTAATATTTTTCCCATTAAGCGTTTTTAGTTCGTGTGGTACCCCGTCCACTAAAAAGTCGTAAGTTTTCTGCACATTTGGTTGTTCAGGTATAAGTTTGACGTTCCTACCTTCATCCACCAATCCTTGTACCACTCTTTGTTCGTCTTTTGTAAGTGATTCAAAAGTTTTTAGAGAAGTATCAATCTTCCCTTTTGTTTTTGTAGCCCCACTACCTCCCTTGGAAATGGAGCAGATTAAATAACCATCGTTCCACTTTTTAGTTTAACATAACATGCTCTTTTTTATTTCTATAGGAGCAGCTTGTTCTACAGCACATTGAAAACTCCTTAACCATTGTTGTTTGGTAAGTTTTTGTCCATTAGCATTTATTTCAAAAGATTTAGGGATTGTAGTTCCTTCTCTTGGAAGTTGTGTGCTTTTAATATCATCCCAAATTATACCTGTTAGACCCACTAGCTTTCTAAGGTCTAAAAACCAAGTTATAAAAGTAGAAAAAGAAACGAAAAAACTGAATCGCTTCTTTTTCAATATTAAATTTCTGTACAACAGATAGAGTTATCTTTTGTTAGCTATTGGCAACTTGATTCGTGAGCGTATACTCTCTGTCATTCATTTAACTGGCAATCAAGTGATAGGGTTGCAAAAACTATATGTCTAAACTGCTCTTAACTTGTTTTAATAGCTCTATTAATTCACCTTCTCCTGAATTTTTTTCTATTTCAGTTTTTACATTCTCTTCTAAATAACTATAAAAATTTTTGAAGTCTAAATACGCTATTTGGTCTACTTCAACAGCTGGAGAGCCTAATTCAACTAAAACATGTTTATCATCTAGCGGTTTAGGTAGTTGAACCATATCATAGTCGTCTAAGTCATCCTTAAAAGAAACAAAAACTATTTCTTGCCCATATCCTTTTTTATTTGCAAAACATTCTAATGCTGTTTTCAAATAATTACCATTAATGAAGTTGAAATAGGTTGATACTATTCTATCAATATCAGTTTTATTGCCAACAATTTGATAACCTTCACTCATTTGTTTTCCTCCTAAATTATTATAGTTCAATTAATCAAGAATAGGGAAAAAAGTTTGCTATTTCACCAGCTTCATCCAAATCCCCTCTGAATTTCAAACCATTCGATGCTGTTCCTTCAACAAGTCTTCCATTAATTTCCCCATTTTGCATTGCTTCTTGTCCCCACTTATATATTTTCTCGTCACTAATTTTAGCAGAATCATAAATTGTTTTTGGATCCTTAATATTTTTATACGACACTGGCTCTATGACCTTGCCCGCCATATCTTTTCTAGGTATTTTATATTCAACTTCATAAATGCCATCAATAGTTGGGTGTGGTTTTTTGGAAACAATCAAGTCTTCGGGATTAAACCCTTGATTTTTTAATGCCTTATTGAAGTCATCCATATTATGACCTCCGACAATACCTTTTTTAGTATTGACCGCTTCTACTTTTGACATGGATATTCAGTTAGCTCAAGATAGGAATAAAAAACGAGAAACTTTTCCTGTGTTAGGATTTGTTTCTCGTTTTTTCATGGTTCATAACATTGTTCAATCTATTACAAACTAATTACCTCAATCTCTTCTTAAACAAATCACGTACTACAATCGATTGAATTCCAATTATTTATTGTATCTGTCACGGTTTCTTCCATTTTCTCCGTTAACTCCTTCTAATCCACTCTAAAACTTCTTTCTTCCTAATTTTTCAAGTTTATTAATTGCATATCCTCATCTTCAGCAGGTTCATAACCAAATAATATCGAGGTATAGTGAATATTCTGTTTAACTAAATCCAACTTTTCAGATAGAAGTCGTACTTTTTCATCACTTGTTTTTTCGTCAGTTCCCCAATCATCTTCTGAAAAATTCAATGTCAAATCCCCATAAACTTCATCAAAAGAAATAACAATAATAGATTTCTTTACAACAACACCTAAATCAAGTTCCTTAATCAAAATATTACAGGTTCCTTGATTTTTAAAATAATCACTAAAACTAGAAATATCTTGGTATTCTTTATCTTCTCCATTTATAAAAAAATGCGAGGACTCAATATTTTTTTTGTTAAAGGACATCCAATTGAAAATTCCCTCTATATCTGACACTCTAATATATCCAAAAATTAATTCTAAATCTTCCATTTTATAATACATCTCCTGTTATTGTTTTTTTCAATCTATAAAACCTTTGAATGAGCCATCCATATTTAACCTCACGCCACGTCCATCAAGTAATTGTTTTTCTAAAAATGAAATCCCTTTTTCCGTTTTGACAACTTTAAAATCTCCAGGAGCATTTAATATTTCCTCCAAATGCTTCATAGCATCTTTATTTATTTCTTCAGAATTCCCCTTTACTTTCCCCCAAATATCTGGATTTCTACCGGCATGTTTCTGTAATGCATGCCCAGCAACGGTTTCTCCACCTTTTTTAGGAGCTTCAGCCGTTTCTTTTACTTTAGTTTTTGAAGCCTTCTTAGCCCCACTACCACCCTTATACGTCTTACTCCCACGAGCTATCGCAGCGCCTAGGCCTACGCCTGATAATGCCGACATAATGCCGGATTCGGCTAGTTGGCCTTCCCAGTCCTCCACATACGCAGAAGCTTGTAAGATGCTCCCTGCCGCACCTGAATACACTTTTCCGTCCATGTAATACGTCTTATCTTGCCAGGCTTTCATGATTTTCTCGTTTAACTCTTCTAACGTTAGTATAGTATATTTATCCTCATCTTGGTAGTCAGCGGTTCGTTTTAAATACGCTTCGAGTTCGCTGTTCGGGACACGTACCCCGTCTTTCTCCAAAATCCACATCGCTTGTTCTTTTCCACTGGAATCTTTGTACGCCACCTTGAAGAGGAGGTACTCTTCCAACTGGGCGTCGAGTTTCGGATCAATCCCGCGTGCTTCATTCAGCGATTTCTGTAAACTTTTCATCGCTGGCGCAAAGGTTTTCGCGACACTGTACAGGCCGGTTTCTGCGTTGAATTGCACCTGATTTTGCAGCGCATCCACCGCTCGTTGCACGGCGCGGACAAGCTCGCTAAACGGGGCGAAAAAAGTCGTGTGGCTTTGTTCAAACGCGATGTATTTCTCCAGCACTTTTTCAGCCTCGATGGCTTCGTAAAGTCGCATCGAATACTGTAGGTGCTGACCTTGCCGCGTCGTACCCATGCCACCGCTCATCGACTGCGTAATGCGCTCTTTTTCCCGCTCTAATCGCCGCACGTCCTCCATGACGTCTTGTAGCCGCTCGGCATTGATGAACATATCTGGCGTGGCGTCCACTTGACTATAAAAATCTTGTATGTACTGCGCGAGGAGCTCATCGTCATCGCTTGTAGAATCGTTTCCACAAGCGGCACGTAACTTACTTCATAATACGCTTTCGACCGGTCGACGGCTTCTCCTGACACGCGGGATTCATTCGTATAGGCGATTACCGCTTGTTGAAAGTCCGTTAGCCACCTACTCGCCTCCGTATTGGACTTCTTCAGTTTTTCTAGAAGATCCTCCACTTCGGCAATCGCAATCCGACTCATGTGCGCCACCTCTTCTGTAGAGCTTGTTGGTCTT
>NZ_FYBQ01000008.1 GCF_900186125.1 Listeria goaensis
AATCTAAGGCATTAATTGTCGTTGGCGCAATATTACCTTGTGCAACCGTAGTATTCGCACTTTCTGTTTTGCCTTTCGCTGTTGCACTTGCCGTTACGACCGTTCCAAATGCTTGTTTTGGAATAGTTAACATATACGTTCCATCAGAAGCTACCGTTCCACTTGCAATTTGGTTGTTGTTTTGATCTTTAATCACAATCGTTGCGTTTGGTTCTGCGGTTCCTTCTGCTTTCACAGAATCCGTTGTAAGTGAGTTAATCGTCGTTGGTGCAATATTACCTTGGGTGACGGTTGTATTCGCACTTGAAGATTTACCATTCTTCGTTGCGGTTGCCGTTACAACCGTATTGACTGCTTGTTTTGGAATCGTAATGCTATATGTGCCGTTCGCTTGAACAACACCACTTGCAATTTGGTTGTTGTTTTGATCTTTAAATACAATCGTTGCGTTCGGTTCTGCGGTTCCTTCTGCTTTCACAGAATCTGTTGTAAGTGGATTAATTGTTGTTGCAGCAATATTACCTTGTGTGACGGTTGTACTCGCACTTGCTGTTTTTCCACTCGCACTTGCCGTTGCCGTTACCACAGTTCCAACAACTTGTTTTGGAATTAAGAGAAGATACGTACCATCTGATGCTACTCGGCCACTTGCAATTTGATTATCATTTTGATCTTTAATCACAATCGTTGCATTTGGCTCTGCGGTTCCTGCTACTGATGTAGAGTCCGTTGTCAAAGCACCAATTGTTGTCGGCGCAATATCTCCTTGAATAACGGTTGTGTTTGCACTCGCTGACTTACTATTTTTCGTTGCATCAGCTGTCACAACTACTCCAGCCGCTTGTTTTGGAATGGTGATGCTGTAGTTTCCATTCGCATCCACTTTTCCTGTTGCAATCGTAGTGTTACCTACTTTAATAGCCATATCTGCGTTTGGTTCTGCTGTTCCTTCTGCTTTCACAGAATCTGTCGTTAAGCTATTAATTGTCGTTGGTGCAAGGTTACCTTGAGTAACCGTTGTATTCGCACTTGCTGTTTTTCCATTTGCACTTGCTGTCGCGGTTACGACTGTTCCAAATGCTTGTTTTGGAATCGTAATACTATACGTACCGTCTGATGTTACTCGGCCGCTTGCAATTTGATTATCATTTTGGTCTTTAATTACAATTGTTGCATTCGGCTCTGCGGTTCCTTCCGCTTTCACTGAATCTGTTGTTAATGCATTAATCGTTGTTGGGGCAATATTGCCTTGGGTAACTGTTGTACTCGCACTTGCTGTTTTTCCACTTGCACTTGCTGTTGCCGTTACTACAGTTCCAACAACTTGTTTTGGAATCACTAGAAGGTACGTGCCATCTGACGCTACACGACCACTTGCTAATTGATTATCATCTTGATCTTTAATCACAATCGTTGCATTTGGCTCTGCTGTTCCTGCTACTGATGTAGAGTCCGTTGTCAAAGCACCAATTGTTGTCGGCGCAATATTACCTTGAGTAACCGTAGTACTTGCACTCTCTGTTTTTCCACTTGCACTTGCTGTTGCAGTTACAACCGTTCCAACTGCTTGTTTCGGAATTAAGAGAAGGTACGTACCATCTGACGCTACACGACCACTTGCTAACTGATTGTTATTTTGATCTTTAATCACAATCGTTGCATTCGGCTCGGCTGTTCCTTCGGCTACTGTAGAATCCGTTGTCAAGGCACCAATCGTTGTTGGCGCAATATTGCCTTGGGTAACCGTTGTGTTCGCACTTGCTGATTTGCCATTCTTCGTTGCGGTTGCCGTTACAATCGTACCAGCAGTTTGTTTCGGAATCGTAATGCTATAGGCTCCACTTGCATTAGATGTACCCGTTGCAATCGTCGTTTGGCCGGCTTTTATTGTAATTGATGCATTTGGCTCTGCTGTTCCTTCTGCTTTCACAGAGTCCGTTGTTAACGCATTAATCGTTGTCGGCGCAAGGTCTCCTTGCGTTACCGTTGTGGTTGCCGTATTCGATGTTACACCATTTTTTGTTGCCGTTGCTTCCACAACTGTTCCAACTGCTTGTTTTGGAATCGTAATGCTGTAATGACCACTAGCATCTGCTTTTCCTGTTGCAATTGTTGTTTGACCGACTTTAATTGTCATATCCGCGTTTGGTTCAGCCGTTCCTTCTGCTTTCACGGAATCGGTTGTTAGACTGTTAATTGTCGTTGCGGCAATCGCTCCTTGAGTAACTGTTGTGGTTGCCGTATTTGATGTTTTGCCATTTTTTGTTGCCGTTGATTCGACAACTGTTCCAACTGTTTGTTTTGGAATCGTAATGCTGTAGGCTCCACTTGCATTAGATGTACCCGTTGCAATCGTCGTTTGACCGACTTTTATTGCAATTGATGCATTTGGTTCCGCGGTTCCTTCTGCTTTTACAGAATCCGTTGTTAACGCATTAATCGTTGTCGACGCAAGATTTCCTTGCGTGACTGTTGTATCCGCACTCTTCGTTTGGCCGTTCTTCGTTACAGCTGCCGTGACAACTGTTCCAACGGCTTGTTTTGGAATCGTAATGCTGTAGTTTCCATCAGAACCTACTTTTCCACTCCCGATTTGCGTATTGTTTTGGTCTTTAATCACAATATCCGCATTTGGTTCCGCTGTTCCTTCTGCTTTTACGGAATCCGTTGTTAATGCATTAATCGTTGTATCTGCAATAGTAGCAACTAGTGGTACTCTTGTTCTTGCAATTTCAAGATTTTCTGAGTTATAACCAATCGCATAGACTTCATCTGTTGCTGCATTTGTGATAGCTGTACGTGCATAATATTGGAAGGTACCATCTGTTCCAACTGGAATCTTCGTAAGAGGCGTCCCATTTACAACAAGTCCTACTTTGACAACAGAACCTGTGTATGTTCCGCGTACATAAGAATCTGCACCACCAACAACAAAGGTATTCGGTGTAATCGTTCCAACTTTTAAGTCGCCATCTTTCACCGTCACACGTTTCCGGTCTAATTCTTGATTGGATGCATCAAGACCAACTAAATACGCGACTTGATTCGTATTTGTTATCACGCCTTTTGCATAATATTCAAAGCTTCCTGTAACAGGAATGGTTGATTTTCTAACACCATCTACTTCGAGATACACTTTTGTAATATCCCCTGTTACTTCGGCTTGAATGCGACTGTCATAGCCCACATAGAAGTCTTCTTTCACCGTTACGGTTCCCGTATGTTCACGCGTAACTTCAGTAGAGGCACTCGATGTTTTTCCATTTGCAGTGGCTGTCGCCGTTACCATTGTCCCTTCTGCTTGTACAGGGATAGTGAAACTATAACGTCCGTCAGAACCTGCAGCTCCTTGGGCAATCGTTGTCGTACCTGCTTTAATCACCATGCTTGCATTCGGTTCCGCAGTTCCTTGTGCAATCGTTGATGTTGTTGTTAATGGATCAATCGTCGTTTGTGCAATTGTTGCGCCCGCTGTTACGGTCGTATTTGCACTCGATGTTTTTCCGTTCGCTGTTGCAGTAGCTGTGACAACTGTTCCCATACTTTGTTGTGGAATCGTCAAGCTGTATTTCCCATCAGAGCCTACTTTTCCACTTGCCAGTTGCGTATTGTTTTGGTCTTTAATCACAATATTCGCGTTTGGCTCAGCCGTTCCTTCTGCTTTTACAGAATCCGTTGTTAACGAATTAATGGTAGTTTGCGCAATACGATCATTGATGACTGTTGTATTTGCACTTGATGTCTTACCATTCGATGTCGCGGTTGCTGTTACAACTGTTCCAGCTGCTTGTGGTTGAATCGTCACCGTGTAAATTCCATCAGAACCAATTCTTCCACTTGCAATTTGGTTGTTATCTTGATCTTTTAGAACGATTGTTGCGTTTGGCTCACCAGCCCCTGAAGCCGTTACGGATTCAGTATTTAATGGGTTAATGGTAGTTTGCGCAATACGATCATTAGTAACGACCGCAACGGCACTCTCTGTTTTTCCATTTTTAGTTGCTGTCGCTGTGACAATCGTTCCAACCAATTGTTTCGGAATCGTCACACTATAAATACCATCAGAACCTACTGTTCCACTTGCAATTTGATTGTTATTTTGATCTTTAAACACAATCGGCGCATTTGGTTCTGCAGTACCTTCTGCTTTCACAGAATCTGTGTTCAATGGGTTAATCGTTGTTTTCGCGATACTACCTTGAGTGACGGTTGTGTTGGCACTCGATGTTTTCTCGCCAATTGTCGCGGTTGCCGTTACAACTGTTCCGACTGTTTGTTTCGGAATGGTAATGTCATAGCGACCATCAGAACCCGCTTGTCCCGTCCCAATTGTACTCGAACCTACTTTAATCACTACATTCGAGTTAGGTTCAGCTGTTCCTTGTGCTTTTATCGAATCCGTTGTTAACGCATTAATCGTTGTTTGCGCAAGGTTCCCTTGTGAAACGGTTGTATTCGCACTCGATGTTTGGCTATCTTTTGTTGCCGTTGCCGTTACAATTGTTCCTACGGCTTGTTTTGAAATCGTCAAGCTATACGTGCCATCAGAAGCCACTTGACCATTAGCCAGTTGGTTATTATTTTGATCTTTAATCACAATAGCCGCATTTGGTTCAGCGGTTCCTTCTGCTTTTATTGAATCTGTTGTTAAGGAATTAATTGTGGTTTGCGCAATAGCTCCTTGTGTGACGGTCGTATTCGCACTCGACGTTTTGCCAGCTAATGTAGCTGTTGCGGTAACGATTGTTCCTACGGCTTGTTTTGGAATACCTAAGCTGTAATTACCATCAGCGGAAACCCTACCTGTTGCAATTGTATTTCCACCAACTTTAATCGTAATATCTGCGTTGGGTTGGGCAGTTCCTTCTGCAAGAGTAGAATTAGTCGTTAACGCGCCAATAGTTGTTTGCACAAGATTCCCTTGTGTAACAATTGTAGAATCGCTTTCTGTCTTACCACCTTTTGTTGCCGTTGCCGTTACAGTTGTTCCCACCACTTGCTTCGGAATGGTTACACTGTACGTACCACTTGCGGTTACAGTACCAGTTGCAATTTGATTGTTGTTTTGATCTTTAAACACAATGCTTGCACCTGGTTCAGCTGTTCCTTCTGCTTTTATTGAATCCGTTGTTAAAGGATTGATGACTGTTCGTGCAATATTGCCTTGGGTAACTGTTGTATTTGCACTTGCTGTTTTATCATTCTCTGCTGTCGCAGTTGCCGTTACAACCGTTCCTGCGGCTTGCTTCGGAATAGTTACACTGTACGTACCATTAGCGGCTACATCGCCACTTGCAATTTGATTGTTATTTTGATCTTTAAACACAATCTTTGCATTTGGCTCAGCTGTTCCTTCTGCTTTTACAGAATCTGTTGTTAGTGCATTAATCGTTGTCGGCGCAATTTCTGCATCTAAATCGACAATGCTAAAATCGCTCATTTGAATGGTCCCATTCGTTGTTTCAAACATAACGTGAGACTTGTCTGAAAGTGCTGTAAATGTACCAGTTGTTAATTGACCGTCAGCATTTGCAAAGCCATAAGGACTGTTATGATGAGAGTAGAGTGCATCGCGATCGGTTACATTCGGGAAATAATTGTCCCCATTATTAACAGCCACCTCTACTTTTCCAGTTCCCCCAGTTGGCGTAACTCTATATTGAATTCGATAGTTATGTCCTGCCACCGTGTCGAAACCTTGACCTATCCCAAAAGATGTAGCGTAAGGTTGTGTTTGATTAGCACGTATTTGACCTATTCCATTCCCAGAGAATTTAGCGGCATAATTATCATTATTCCACGTATATTCCCAACCATCTTGAGATGTTCCCCAACCAGGCCTTGTTAAATTACCTGTATTTGGTACACCAATCCAATAGATAGGATACCACTTTAGTTTACTGCTGAAACTTGCATCCACAAGATTTCCGCTACCTGCTTCCAAATTGGCTTTAAGATTATTTACGCCAGCATTAGCTGCATCTGCCGTTACTACATTAAACGGTATCGATGTCGCAATAGTCGACGCAAAAACAGTTGCTGCCACTGTACTAAGTGCAATTTTTTTCAACTTTGATTTTTTGATCTTCAAATTGTCAATTCTCCTTCTTAATTGTTTTTTGAACATAATAAAAGATAGAAAATTTACATTAGGGTTCTAATCCCTAAACTCTTTTCTACTAAATCGCTTCCCGTCTATAGATATCTAATTTTTTCGTCAATCCTCCTCTTCTAAAACAAATTGATATTCTATACTTTTTCATAGTAACACTTAAAATCTATTGAAAATGGCTATAAAAATAGATTTTCCAATTGATTTTTTGTAAATTCTGTGACAAAATGACACAACTAAACTTCAAACAGCAAAAAAAGCGAGAAAAATAAATTTCTCACTTTTTTTCGTTATTTTATACCTTTTTAAATCAGAATTTTTGAATTAGAATAACGCCTATCAGCATAATAAGAACCCCTAAAACACGGTAGCGATTAATCGGATGGCGGATAACTCCGAACCAGCCGAAATGGTCAATTAAAAGAGCGATGAGCATTTGACCACAAATCGCGAGAACAACAACCATTGCGGAGCCGAGCACTGGCAGAAGCAGGATATTAGACGTGATGAAGAAAACGCCCATTAGGCCGCCTGTGAAAATCCACCACGGTACTTTTCCGACACCGCGAAGTTTAAAAGTGACTCTTTTCTCAACGACAAGGCAAATGATGAAAAGCGCGATTGTTCCGACTGAAAACGAGATTAGCGAAGCGACAAACGGAGACCCGACGGCTTCGCGAAGTTTTCCGTTGATGGACGTTTGAACGGGCGACATCATTCCAGCGAAAAAGCCCATCATCATGAATAAAAATACTGTTTTTGGAGCTTGTTTAACCAAATGAATCCCTCCCTAAAATCTTTGCATCAAAAAGACGCCGAAAAACATGAGTAACACTCCAATGAGTCGTTCGGGGTTTAGTTCATGGACAGGCAAATTGAACCAGCCGAACTGGTCGATTAAAATTGCCATAATCATTTGTCCACAAACGGTCACCATAACGGTTAATGCCGCGCCTAATTTTGGTAAAAGTAAAATGTTATTCGTTAAGAAAATGATGCCGAGCACACCGCCGCCAAACCAAATCCACCATGGGCTTGTAGCGATGGCCTCGCTAAACACACTATAATCACGAAATGTAATTAATGAAATAATAAGTAAAACGGTGCTGCCGACTGCAAATGAAACGAATGATGCGATGAACGGTGATTGTGTGTACCCTTTTAATCGCGTGTTTACAGATGTTTGAACGGGCAGCATCATGCCAGCTAGAATACCGGCTAGTAAGTAAAAAGCAATCAATTTTTTTCCTTCTCCCTCTCTAATTCACTCACTTAGTTTACGCGTAAATATGCCATTTGTAAACACCATTACTGTTCAGCATATTCAAGCATTTTATAATGCGCATCTAACGCGCTTTTGGCATTTTCATAAACAAGATTTAATAGTGCTTTCTTTTCGCCTTTTTTAGGCGTGCGGACTTTGATTTCGAGCGTTTCTGCTAATAATTTCGCGTTTAGTTGTTCTGGGATGAGTAGTTCTTTTGGTTTTAAATGGTTGGGATGCGAATAAAATGTGACGAGGTAGCTTTCGACCATTTCTTCGAGGTCCGTTGTATACTCAAATACTTTTGCGGTTCGGCCAACGATGGCGCCATTTCGAACGAAGAAAACTTGAACGGCGAGAGCCGCTTCTCCGGCGACAAAATTGGCTACGTCGCGGTGGCCAAAATCGCGGGTGATTACTTTTTGTTTTTCGGTAAGGCGTTCTAACACGCTTAAAAGTTCATTTGTTTCTTTGGCTCGTTCAAATTCGAGCGCCTCCATTTGGCTTGCCATACGCATTTTCATTTCCCGTTTGACTTCTGTTTGTCCGCCGTTTAAAAAGTGCCTAATCTTTTTGATTTGCCTTGTATACTCTTCTTGACTCACATTTCTAGCACAAGGGCCAATACACATGCCTAAATGATAGTAAAAACATGGTCGGCCTCGCTTTCCTGAACAATAACAGAGGGGGTAAAGTTTTTGTAGCAATTCAAGGGTTTCTGTTGCCATGTAACGGCTTGCGTATGGTCCAAAGTAATGGGCACCGTCTTTTTCGATGTCTTTTGTGAGCTCAAGATGCGGGTTTTTTTCGTTTGTGATTTTAATGTAGAGATAGCGGATTTCTTCTTTCAACATAACGTTATAGGGCGGCTGATATTTCATGATGAGCGTCATTTCAAGCAGAAGTGCCTCTTGTTCGGTGTCTGTAAGAATAAGTTCAAAATCGTGGATATGGTGAACTAAACGTTTTGTTTTCCCAATTTGCGTTTTTGTAAAATAGGATTTTACACGTTTTTTTAAGTTTTTTGATTTTCCAATATATAAAATTTCGCCTTTTTTGTCGCGATACATGTAGCAACCTGGCGACTCTGGCAAAGTTTTGAGTTTTTGCTGCAACTCGCTATTCATTTGACGACCTCCAAAAACGTACGTTCGCCCTTTTATTTTAGCCCTTTCGGATAGTTTTGTAAAGACGAGACAGGAAATGTCTTTTGTCAAATTGAGTTGTTTATTCAAATTCGCTCACTTTTAAATAAACCCCGTTTTGAGAGATTTTTTTGATTTTCTCGTTCAGCTTTCTAATTTTGATAGAGTATTTAGACGCACACTCTATCTTTCCAGCTATTCTCACAAGCGGATCAACGTAGCGCCACTTTAGCTTCTTATGGATATCAAATGATTGTTCTGATTTTCTGACGACTACTTTGGCATATAACTCGCGTATGCACTCGCTAAGCTCTTGGTTCTTAGATGATTTTAAGATTTCGAGCACCTCATCATCTGTTTTTAATAAGTCTTCCCACTTTATAATATTTTTTCAAGAGCGAGGTTTAAGGCAGAAGATAGTCGTTCGTATCCATAAATGTTTAATGGATGATAAAAGAAATCTATCACTTCTCTCTTATAAATTTCAACAAACCATTCTGCACTTTTTAAAGATGTCACAACAATTTGATCATCCATTAAAACCAATTTTTTTAAAAAGGAATGACTTTCATCAAGCGTAATGAAGCCATACTCATACATGTCTCGCAATGTATAATCAATTCTATCTACACTTAAAAAGGGAAGTTTTTTGTCTAAAAGAAGCCAATTGCCGTTTAAAATAGTTGATAAGTTTATCCCATATTTTTTTAGGATTTTGGGAATTTCTGAACGCAGTACAATATCTTCAAATATCTTTTCATGATAACTTTCATCTATCAGCTTCAAGCTCATATCAATTACATGCGAAAAAGCTGTATGCGAAATATCATGGAGAAGTCCTGCAATTTGTTCCTCAAGAGACCCGCCCAACTTTTTAATGAGGAGCATTACTCCAACAGAATGGTCGTAGCGATTTACATTCCATGAAGGATTTACAATATAGCTCGCGCCTCCTTGGTGGATTTCTTTTAATCTTTGAACGGGGGCTGACTCCATTAGCTCAACCACCACTTGTTCAACCTCAAAATTTCCATATAAATAGTCGGCTATCTCCATATTTTTTTCACCTCAGTTAATGACATCTACAAAATCTCAATATAACCTTTCGTGCCATTTACGCGGATCATTTGGCCGTCTTTGATTTGGCTGGTTGCGCCGTCTACGCCTACAACTGCCGGGAGGCCATATTCGCGTGCAATGACGGCGCCGTGTGTCATCAAGCCGCCGACTTCTGTCACTAAACCTTTAATCCCAAGAAATAACGGCGTAAAACTTGGGTCGGTAAAAGTGGTTACGAGAATGTCTCCCGGTTCGAGTGCGGCGTCTTCTATTTTGGTAATCACTCGGGCGCGTCCTTCGGCAACACCAGAAGAAACGGCAAGCCCTGGAATGGCGCCTTTTGGAAGGTCGTCCGTTTTATATTCTCCTGTCACAATTTCGCCGTCTGACGTCATGACTCTAGGCGGTGTTAGGGTTTGATACAAGTCATACTCGGCTTTTCGTTTTTGGATAAGCTCGGCATTGGCGGTTTGCGTTTGGAATACTTCTTCTAATTCAGCAAGCGTGAGGTAATAAATATCCTCTGGTTGCTCGATGAGGCCAGCAATTTGCAGGGTTTCTGCTTCTTTTAAAAGCGCTTGTTTGTAGACAAAATAATGCGTGATCATGACATATTTTGGATACTCGCGGAAACCGCTGAACGTTCGGAGCGCCTGAATGACCTGACTAGTTTCAGCCGCTTTTGTTTCCCCGTCTTCGAGCTCCATGAGGCGTTCTAATAGTTCGCTCCGTTTGTTTGACGCTTCCGTTAGACCGGCATCAAATTTTTCTTTGCGAGCACCTTGGCTGAAATTTTTAATGTTGCTTAAAATCATTGGGACAAGTATTTCTGGTTCCTCACTCCAGCGTGGTTTCGTTAAATCAATTTCGCCGACACAGCGCATACCATACGCTTGTAGGTAGTCGAGTAAGGCAGCGCGTACTTCTTCTCCTCCTTTAAAACGAGGGAGCTCTTTTAAGAATTGATTGTCTTTTACGCTTTCCAAGTAGGCGATGTTTTCGGGATACGGGCGGAGTGTGTCGGCAACGTCAAGCAGTGCGAGGCCCATTTCGGACGTGATGTTGTCTGGAAGTGACTGTGAGAGAACATCTGCGGCATTTATTTCGCCTAGCCAGTCCTGCATTTTCTCGTTTAGCCATGCGGCAGAATCCATGGAGGCCATGATGGCGCTAATCGTTTGTTTATCCGACAAAAAGCTTTTTAATTTGGCTATATCATTTTGAATGAACTGAATGAGTTCGGCGCCAGTTAACGTTTTAATCTCATGTTTTAACTCATTTAGCACATTTTCACGATTTTGTACGATGGTAGGCACAATTTGCGGGTCGAGATTTATCGTTTCTGGCACAGATGCTAGTTTTTTCACTTTGTTTTCTGTAATTCTCGCTTCATCAAATTCGTCTGCTGTTTCAACAAAATTGCCGCGTTTTAAAATCGTTGTCAGCGCATCTTTCGTTAGCGGCTCAGAACCGAACGTTTCTAAAATAGCATAGCGGCTTTCAGGCGAAACGAGCCTTGGCAACACATCAACGAACAGACGGCCACCCGCTTGAAATCGCTCGCCAAAAGACGTCTGCACATAAACAGACATGCCAAGTGGCAAGAGCGGTTCGGTCATCATTTGCTGGTGCCCAACTGACAAATAAATTCGCTTAACCGCCTCATCATTTGCCGGTAGCGGGTAAAGCGTCGTAATCGGACGGGCTTGCACGACATAAAACTTGCCGTTAAATAAGCACCACTCCACATCAACCGGGTAGCCAAAATTTCGCTCGATTTCACGCCCCACGTTCGTCAGCTCCAAAATTTGTTCATTCGAGAGCACTTGCTGGGCGCGCCTCTCCTCGCTAAGCGCCTGCTTCAAAACCCCTTTTTCTCCCTGAGTAAAAAAAGCGACCTCTTTTTGCGCCACCAGCCGAGAGGTTACCTTGCCGTTTTTTGTCTTATAAACGTCCGCCTGAACTTGCCCAGAAACAAGGCCTTCGCCTAAACCAAAACTTGCGTCCACCGTCGTGACCGTTCGATCCCCCGAAAGCGGATCCGCTGTAAATAGCACGCCTGCTGCCTCAGCCGGCACGAGTTTTTGAATGGCAACCGCGAGTTTAGGCTCGCCCGAAAACCCATTTTGCAGCCGGTAAATAATGGCCCGTTCATTGTAAAGCGACGCCCAACACTTCTGAACGTGCGCTAAAATGCCATCTTCGCCCTTGATATTCAAAAATGTATCTTGTTGCCCTGCAAATGACGCCCCCGAAAGGTCTTCTGCTGTCGCGCTCGAACGCACTGCATAGGCAAAATCAGTTCCGTAGCTTCGGAGGACGGATTTGATTTCATCTGCTACTTCATTTGGTATCGCTTGAGTTAAAATGGCATGACGGATTTTTTGCGCAACTTCGCGAATCGCCGTTTGTTGACCGATTTCTAAAGCCGCCAATTGGGTGAGCACATGTTGAATGTCACTTGAACTCTCCATCATTTTTTGGAAGGCATCTGTTGTAACGCAAAAACCTGCTGGGACGCGGATAGCTTGGATTTTCCTAAGCTCACCTAAATTCGCTGCTTTTCCTCCCACTAAAGAGAATTTCGTTTGGTCAATCTCCTGAAAATCATAAACAAATGAACCCATTTGATCTCCTCCTCTTTCAAAGTAGACTTATTATAGCAAGCAAAAAATACAATAAACAGTCTATAATTCTAATTTTTTATCTGGTATAATAGAAATAGAGATACGGAACATTCATGGTTTGCCCTAATTTGGGGATTATAAACCATGTTTTTGTTTTTTAGGAGGATAAGTATAATGGAAAATAATGTTTTTGAGGGTATGGCGAAAAAATATGATTCTCCTGACCGAATCGAGCTTGCACAAGTGATTTCGGCGCAAATTCGTACGAAATTACCAGATGCGCATGACAAGAATATGTTAGATTATGGCAGTGGTACGGGGCTTGTTGGCTTAGCACTTACGGATTTAGTGAAGGACATTTTGCTTGTTGATTCGTCCCTAAACATGGTGGAAATCATTCAGGAAAAAATCGCGAAACGCTCAATTTCAAACGCAAAAGCGGAAGTAGCTGATTTAACGAAAGAACGCTTGGCTGAAAAAGTAGATATCATCATCGTTTCATTAGTTTTGCTACATATTCCTGATACGAAATTAATTTTACAACGCCTTTACGACAGTTTGAATGCTTCTGGGCGTTTAATCATTGTCGACTTTGATAAAAACGAGGCCGTCTTTCATCCAAAAGTTCATAATGGTTTTGTTGCTTCTGAACTTAGCAATTTATTGCAGGAAACTGGCTTTTCGTCTACTGAAATAAATATTTTCCACCACGGTGAAAATGTGTTTATGAAACAGGATGCGGATCTTTTCATTGCGGTTACTGAAAAAAGCAACTAAAAAAACAGCGGAAATTCAAATTGAATTTCCGCTGTTTTTTATATTTTCTTCACGAATTCTGATTTTAATTTCATGGCACCAAAGCCATCAATTTTACAGTCAATGTTATGGTCGCCTTCGACTAATCGAATGTTTTTAACTTTCGTCCCGATTTTCAAAGCAGAAGAGCTTCCTTTTACTTTTAAATCTTTAATGACTGAAACCGTGTCACCATCTGTTAGCAGGTTCCCGTTTGCATCGCGCACAACGAGCTCTGTGTCAGCCGTAGCTGTCGCCTCCGCGCTCCACTCATGACCACATTCTGGACAAATAAAAAGTCCACGGTCCTCGTAAGTGTACTCTGATTTACATTCTGGGCAATTTGGCAAATTTGACATTTTAAACACATTCCTCCATTCATTTCTTCTATTATAGCTCAAATACTCACAATTTCACAGCGCTTTTTCATTTTCTGCTTAACAAATCGCTGTTAACCCGATATAATAAAATTAGTGTTTTTAACGTAAATATGGAAAGAGAGTGTTCTTATGGGCCGTAAATGGGCAAATATTAAGGAAAAAAAAGCTTCAAAAGATACAAATAACAGTCGAATTTATGCAAAATTTGGGATTGAAATATATGTCGCTGCAAAACAAGGCGAACCAGATCCTCATGCCAACCAAAAGCTGCGTTTCGTTATTGAACGCGCGAAAACTTACAACGTGCCAAAACATATTATTGACCGCGCTATCGAGAAGGCAAAAGGGACAGGCGATGAAACTTACTCCGAACTTAGATACGAAGGTTTTGGACCAAACGGATCCATGGTCATCGTGGATGCACTCACTAATAACGTCAACCGTACCGCGTCTGATGTTCGCGCGGCATACAACAAGAACGGTGGAAACATGGGTGTGAGCGGTGCTGTCGCTTACATGTTCGATAACACAGCTGTTTTTGGCGTGGAAAATAAAGATGCCGAAGAACTACTTGAACTTTTAATGGAACAAGACGTCGACGTACGCGATATTATTGATGAAGATGGTCAAGCCATTATTTACGCTGAACCAACTGAATTCCACAACGTCCAAGAAGCGCTTAAAGCTTCTGGCATCGAAGAATTTACTGTTGCCGAAATTGAAATGCTTCCCCAAAGTGAAGTCACCCTAGAAGGCGATGATTTAGAGAAATTTGAAAAACTAATTGATGCGCTTGAAGATTTAGAAGACGTACAAAAAGTTTATCATAATGTGGATTTGTAAAAGTTAAGGTATCAATAAACAAGCATAGAGCCATAATACTCCATTTTTCATGGGATATTAAGGTTTTATGTTTTTCTATTTTTATTTCCGAGACAAAAATTAATTTATTATTTTCTCAGCATCAGTCATTAATTTTTTTACACCTATTATTTTATTATTACTATTACTTCTTAGAATTTCTGCGGAACTCGCAATGGTCAAAGTGCTGAGAAAATCCAAAATATCACTAACTAAATTTAGGAGAATAAATTCTATGAAAAACATAATTTACTTCTTGCTTGCTCTTTTATTAACAGTAGCCCTAGCATCCTCCTCAGCTTTTATATATTTATATTTCGAAAAAGATTTTTCAACTCTGTTTTTGATTAGTATTATTAGTAGCAACATTGTATTACTATTTTTAGGAGCATTACTCATAATTAAGCTACTAAAAACCCGTCATTTCTTTAGCGCTCTAATCGCATGTCTAGTAGTGGTATTTAGTATAGGTTTTGCCCTAAAAATCTCTAATTGGGATGGGAGCATCGTTACAGGTTTTTATAATATTGCAGGTAAAGAAAAAGTAAATGATCAATATTATTTAGAACTTTACTACTTAGATTTAGACACATATTTAAAATTTCGAGTAGATGAAAAAGAGTATAACTCTGTTGATGTGAGTGATAGAAAAGGCTATTTGTTAGCTTTTAAATATATAAAAATCAACGGGAACATTTTTTCAAACTTAGACCATATAACTACGCAAACAACTGACATTTCTAGTGAAGAAGATATATAACATAAAAACCATTCCTTATAAAGCTTTAGCAACTATGATAAAAGTAGTGAACAATCTAAAAATATAACAAATTAATTTTATTGGAGATTCTAATTTATGAAGAAAAAGATAACTTATTTTGCTGTCATTTTACTATTTATTTGTAGTATTTCAATCGCCTCCTTGTATACATTCTTGTACTTTGAGAACGATTTTTATGGCTGGTTCCTAGCTGTAATAATACTTTCAGATGTTGTCCTTCTATTTTTAGGCTTGAATATTTTTATTAATCTCGCTAAGGGCCGCCATCTATTTAGTGGAGTAGTATTAATGGGGATTACAATACTAGGAATTTATTTTTCTATAAATACCTCTATTTTAAGCCATGGGATGTCGTCCACTGGTTTTTGGAACATTATCGATAAACAAGAAAAAGATGGTACGTATCACATTGTCATTTATAATGGAGATATTGATAAAAATATAGAGTTTGAAACATCTAAAAGAAACTATCAGGCAGTTAAAGTGAGTACTAAAGAAGGCTATTTAATGGATTTTAAGTATATAGAATTAGGCGATAAACTATTTTCCAATCTAGCCCATATAGATACTACCCCTGCTGAATATACGCTTGATGAAGAAATTGATTAACAAAATAAATACTAAGACTAGTAGGGGAACCTGTGCACGTGGTTCTGTCTACTAATCTTAGTATATTTTTTTATTCAAATAGCTCTACTACCTCTTCTTTATGTCTTGATAAGGAGTAGAAGCCCACACCTCACTTTATCCCTTTGAGTTTTTCAAGCGTCAAGTCAGTATCGCACAATATCTCTAAGTTTCGCGCCAACTTGTCGTTCGGGAAGTCCCACCAGGCGAGTTCTTTTAAACAAAGTGTTATCTCTTTAGAAAAGCGGTCTTTTATTTTCCGTGCGGGATTCCCGCCGTAGATTTCATACGCCCCCACGTTTTTAGTGACCACCGAATTCGCTGCGATGATGGCTCCGTCGCCAATTTGAACGCCTGGCATTACCGTCACATTTTGCCCAATCCAGACATCATTTCCAACAACAGTATCACCTTTATATGGCAAATCCGTTAATTTTGGCGTCACCTTCTCAAAGCCGCCGCCCATAATGTTGAACGGATATGTTGTGGCAGAAGCCATCCGATGATTCGCCCCGTTCATAATAAACGTAATACCTTTTGCAATCGCACAGAATTTCCCGATTATCAATTTATCCCCGAGAAAATCATATAAATGTTCCACATGCGCCTCAAAATTTTCTGGCCCGTCTGGATCGTCATAATACGTATAATCCCCCACAATAATAGACGGATTCGTCACACAGTTTTTAATAAACGCAACCGAGCGAATGTCAGGATTTGGATAAAGCTCATTTGGGTTTGGTCCAATCATTTCTCTCTCTCCTCCTCACAAAATTTATCCTCTTTATTATACCATTTTTAACATCTCAAAAATCAACCGCCTAGCTTCCTCGGACTCTGGGATTTCGAAAAGCGGATAAATGTGGGGAAGCTCGCCTGCCTCGTAATATGTCACATTTGGAAGTCCCTTTTCAAAAAAAAGATGGGTGTCAGGGTTTGTGATGTCGCGCGTGCTTGAGAGAATTAAAATTTCAGGGATGCCTGAAAAATCGCCAAAGAACGGGCTCACTAGGCTGTCCGTGTAGTCTCGGCCGTTCGCGTACCACGTGCGAATCTCTTTTAGCGCCGTCGTCCCGACCACATTATCGCGCTGCTCCACCTCAAAAATGGCCGGATTATCCAGGCAAAAATTCATGAACGGGGAGATTCCAACCACTTTTTTGGGTAAAGCTAGGTTTTCTAGCTTCAAAAACTGGACAAATGACAGCGCGATGGCTCCGCCTGCCGAGTCTCCTACGAGCGACACATCTCCCGGATATTTCAAATAGACTTCCTTCAAAAAGCGCATCACATCGTCAACATGGTAATCAGGCGCGAGCGGATAATTTGGTACCACTAACCTAGCACCTGTTTCAAGTGCAATTTGTTCGATGAATTCGTAATGCATGGACGTTATCGGCAAAATGAAGCCGCCGCCAGCTAAATAGATAATGGTTTGTTCCGTTTTAGTTTCTGGCGTGATTTCAAAATAGGAATGTGCGCCAATTTCATGTTTGGACACATTAAAACGTTTAGCAAGTTTTGTCGGTACGGCCGGCTGTTTTTGCTTTTTCGCAATCGCTTTTTTTAACTGCTCGCCTTCCAAATTCCAAATTTTCTTCACATTAGCGACTTTCGTTGCCAGTTCAATCACGCGTAACATCATGCTTTTTTTCATATTTCGTCCTTCTTTCTACTACTTCGCAAGCCATTATATCACAAAATGTCACCCTCCTAGTGACAAAAATTTGCTGTTTTCAAAATACCATTCCTCTTATAATAAAACTAGGATCCCAAACGATAGAAATTGGAGTGATTGTGATGCCCATTATGGCGGAAAATGGAATTGATTTACAGTTGGAAGGAAAAACGAAAAACGAAATTTTAGGAAAAATTGCCGAGGTCGCGCATCAAACGGGCAAAGTAAGCGATACGAAATTGTTTTTTGAAGATTTATGTAAGCGTGAACAAGAGTCGACCACTGGATTTGGCGGTGGCGTTGCGATTCCCCACGCCAAGTCAGACGCCGTGAATGAAGTTGGTATCTTATTTTTTAGAAGCACAGAACAAATTGAATGGCAGGCACTGGACGGTGCGCCAGTATTTTGTTTTATTTGCTTGATGGTACCTGCAAATGGCGGCGAGGAACATTTAAAACTGTTGTCAAAGCTTAGCCGCAAATTGGTTGACCCTGATTTTGTAAGCGCATTAAAAACGGGTGAAGAGCATCAAATTTTAAGTCTCATTCGTTCAGTAATTTCTTAAAAAAGGAGAGGTTTAGGTTGAAAATTGTAGCTATCACGAATTGTCCTGCTGGCATCGCCCACACGTATATGGTCGCTGAGGCGCTGGAGCGAAAAGCGGTATCGCTTGGGCATACGATTAAAGTGGAAACGCAAGGTGCGAGCGGGGTCGAAAACCACTTGACGCCGGCGGAAATTAAAGCGGCGGATTACGTCATTTTGGCGCTAGGACGCACGATTAGCGAAGATGACTATTTCCGTTTTGCTGGGAAAAAAGTAGTTGAAATTAAGGTTTCTGAAGCGCTTAAACAAATTGAAACGCTTTTTGATGATTTGGGTGCCAAAGCAACGACATTTGGCAGCGATCAAGCGGTTAAAATGGGCAAACAGGAAACGCCATCTGGTTCTGTTATGGGTCATCTGATGGCTGGCGTTTCAGCAGCACTTCCGTTTGTTATTGGCGGTGGTTTACTTGTTGCAATTGCTAATATGCTCGTGCAATTTGGCATGCCGTATACTGATATGACAAACGGCGATCCGTCATTCACTTGGATTGTTGAGTCCATTGGTTATCTTGGCTTTAAATTTATGATTCCAATTATGGGCGCTTATATTGCGAGTTCAATTGGCGATAAGCCGGCATTTGCGCCTGCTTTCTTGGTAACTTATTTGGCGAATGATAACACGATGCTCGGCACACAATCAGGCGCTGGTTTCCTTGGTGCCGTTGTCCTCGGACTTGGCGTTGGTTATTTTGTGAAATACTTCCGTAAAGTGAAACTAGGCAAGGCACTTCAGCCGCTCCTAGGTTCGATGATTATCCCTTTTGTCACGTTATTTGTTTTTGGAATTTTAACCTACTACGTTCTTGGGCCTTTGATGGGTGGTATGATGGACGGCATGCTTCATTTCTTGAACACGATTCCGTCATCGATGAAATTTGCCGCGGCCTTCCTTGTTGGCGCTATGCTTGCCTTTGATATGGGCGGTCCGATTAATAAAACAGCCTGGTTCTTCTGCTTCGCTCTTCTGGATAAAGGGATTTACGATTGGTACGCAATTGTTGGTGTTGTGGCACTTATGCCACCAATGGCCGCTGGTATCGCTACATTTATTGCCCCGCGCCTGTTTACAAAACAAGAAAAAGGCGCTGCCATCAGCTCGATAATTGTTGGGGCTACCGTTGCAACAGAACCAGCAATTCCTTATGCGCTTGCCGCGCCGCTGCCGATGATTACGGCGAACACAATTAGTGGCGGAATTGCTGGCGTTCTAACGATTATGTTTGGTGTTGAACGTTTAGCACCAGGAATTGGAATTTTCGACCCGCTAATTGGACTTATGTCTCCTTGGTATTGGTTCTATCTGGCGCTATTCATTGGACTCGCGCTAAATATTTTCTTGATTATTACGTTAAAATCGATTTGGTTAAAACGGAAAGAGGCGAAATTAAAAAATGAAGAAAGACTTACTGAAACGACTGGTGAAGGCATCTAGCGTAAGCGGCGACGAAGAAGAAGTGCGACAAATTTTAAAGGAAGAACTAGGAAGTGTGGCCGATGAAATTAGTTACGATGGTTTAGGCAGCTTTATTGCGCGAAAAGGTTCTAGCGGCCCTAAAATTGCGGTCGTTGCGCACATGGATGAAGTTGGCTTTATCGTGAAACATATTACAGCAGATGGTTTCATTTATTTTGACACGGTTGGTTCGTTTTGGAGTCAAAGCTTACTGAATCACCGCGTTGAAATTCGTACGGAAGACGGGGCAAAGGTTTTAGGGATTATCGGGTCGGTTGCCCCGCATGCATTATCTGAAAGCGAGAAACAAAAACCTGCTGCTATTTCTGAAATGTTTATTGATATTGGCGCAGATTCTTATGAAGCCGTTCTAAAAAGAGGGGTTAACATCGGGGATTTTGTGACACCAGAAGCGAATTTTGCTGCTCTTTCAGACGATAAAATTCTCGGAAAAGCGCTCGATAATCGGGCGGGATGTGCGCTCATGGTGGAAATTTTCAAGGCATTTGATAATGCGAATGCGACGCTTTACGGCGTGGCGACGGTGCAAGAAGAAGTCGGCCTGCGCGGGGCACAAACTTCGGTTCAAAAAATCGAGCCTGACATCGCCATTATTTTAGACACGCTCGTAGCAGGTGACACGCCGAACATCAACCCGATTCATTTCCCGCTAAAACTAGGCGGCGGTGCTGGCATTCCGCTTTTCGATAAACGCTACTTGGCACACAAAAAACTGACAAAGGCTTTTAAAATGTTAGCAGGAAAACTGGATATTCCTTTGCAATTTTGCACGCTGAAAACGGGCGCAACTGATGGCGGGCGCTACAACGTGATGGCTTCCGGGCGCCCGGTCATTGCCTTCACTTTGCCAACTCGTTATTTACACGCAAATTCAAGTATGATTTCCTGCTGCGATTACAATGCGACCAAGCAACTCGTTTCTTCCTTTGTAAACACATATAGCACGTCAGTCCATACGGAAATTAGTCAGTTTTAATACAAAAACAAGGAAGCTTAAAAATTAAGCTTCCTTGCATAGTAGAAAGGGATTTTAAAATGACCTATCATTTCGACCAAGTTATTGACCGGAGAAATACGTTTTGTACGCAGTGGGACTATATTCAGGACCGCTTTGGGGAGGAAGGCTTATTGCCGTTTTCCATTTCAGATACGGATTTCAAAGCGCCGGAACCTGTTATTCGAGCCGTTAGCGAACGCGTTTCGCACGGTATTTTTGGCTATTCGAGATGGAACCATCACGCCTTTAAATCGAGTATCACTGGTTGGTATAAAACGCGTTTTAATGCCAATTTTGAAGAGGATTGGGTGCTTTATAGTCCGACTGTGTGTTACGCCATTTCCGTTTTAATTGAACTGAACAGTCGTCCGCATGATAAAATCGTCGTTTTCTCTCCGCTTTATGATGCTTTTTTCAACATCATTAAGGAGCAAAATCGTGAACTTGTCTTGAATCCATTGCATCTTGAAAACGGACGTTATACAATTGACTTTCACTCACTTGAACAGGGACTTCAAACGGCTAAAGTGTTATTATTAACAAATCCGCACAACCCAACTGGGCGCGTTTTCTCAAAAGAAGAGCTTTTAAAAATTATGGCACTTTGTAAGGCATACGATGTTTTTCTGATTTCGGACGATATTCATATGGACATCGTGTATCCAGGCTCTGCCTATACGCCGGTTCTAAGCCTTGGCACGGAGCGGGTTGCGATTTGTTCGTCCGCAAGTAAAACGATGAATACGCCGGGGCTGATTGGCTCCTATTTGCTCGTTCCAGATGAAAATTTGCGGGAAAATTTTTTGCGCATTTTAAAGGGGCGTGATGCGCTTTCTTCGGTCAGCATTCTCGGCATGCACGCGCTAATCGCGGGGTATAATGAGGGGGCCGACTACGTCGATGAACTGCTCATTTATTTGGATAAAAACATGAACCTCGTGCGCGATTTCTTTTCGGCCGAGTTACCAGGCATCGCATTTTTGAAACCCGAAGCCACGTATCTTGCTTGGCTAGACGCGAGGTCCCTCAATTTGACGGATGCCGCCATTCAAGAAGCGCTTGTCACAAAAGGAAAAGTGGCCGTCATGTCAGGCGCGACTTACGGAGCCAGTGGCTTCCTCCGCCTAAATGTCGCCTGCCCGGAAAGCAAACTTCTAGATGGACTTTCGCGCATGAAAAAAGCTTTAAATTAGGAGGTGAACAACTTTGAACGAGCGGCAAATGAACCTGATCCAACTACTATTACATCAAAATCAAACTGGTCCAGAGCTTGCCAAGCAATTATCGGCATCAAAAAGAACGATTTTACGCGACATTCATGCGTTGAATGACGAACTCATTTTAGTGGCGAAAATTACTTCGGTTGAAAACGGCTACGCGCTTATCATTTCAAACGAAGATAGCTTTAATCAGCTTTTCAAGCGCACGGCAAGCGATGCGGAACTCCTTTTGTTTGAGCTAGCAACACGCGATTTTGTCACGCTCGATGACTTATCTGAAACCTTATTTTTATCAAAACCGATGCTAACTGATAAAATGGCGTCGTTGAAACAAAGCTACGCGAAACGGCTTTCGATCCTGTCGAAAAAAAATTATGGTCACTTTTTAGATGAGCCTAAGTCCCGCAAAATTACACTGCTCGCCAATTTGATTTTGCAGAAACCAGCTTTCTTTTTAACAAAACTTGGTTTGGCGCCTACTATTTTTGAGCGATTGACAGAAAATATACGCAGTGAGCGCCACGCGTTTCATTATGAACACGCCCACTCTGCCCAAATTGCAAGTATTTGTTTGGCCATTTATGCGCTGCGTTATGAAACCGATCTTCCTGACACAAAAATA
The DNA here is from genome assembly GCF_900186125.1 of Listeria goaensis. Classification (GTDB taxonomy): domain Bacteria; phylum Bacillota; class Bacilli; order Lactobacillales; family Listeriaceae; genus Listeria; species Listeria goaensis. The sequence goes on from NZ_FYBQ01000008.1 coordinate 22,252, forward strand.
AACGGCATTTTAGAACAATCTGGTATTTCTTGTGCCCATAATATCGGTAGTATGGTGCAAACTTTTCTTTCTGAGCAAAATAAACTGATTGCATCGCTTTCAACCGAAAAGATTTTAGATTTATTGCAACTTACTTGCGAGGAGCACGGGGCGCCTTTTTACGATATCGAACTGGCGACGAGTCTTGCGAGTCATCTGAAGCGAAGCGTTGCCTATCCGATTATTCTTGCGGACCGGAAGCTTCATAATATCGCGAATATTAAGGCGCTTTATCCGCTTGCTTTTGACCTTAGCATTCATTTTATTAGTCTTGTGAGGCAAACTTTCTCTGTCCAAATTTATGAGATTGATTTGATTGGGCTGTATTTTTCTTGCGCGATGGACCGTGTTAAGACCGCGCCGATTGAACTCGTGCTTTTTTCTAGTCAATATGCGATTGCAAACATTAATAAGCAGGCGATTGAGCGCGCGATTCCAGAAGTGAACGTTAAACTGGCGATGAATCTCGCCGAACTGCAAAGTTTGGTTCAAAATTGCGCGATTAAACTGGTTTTAAACAATCAAGACGGCGCCGCGCCGCAACTAGCAACCGAAAGTTATACAATCCGGCAAATCATGACGGAAACCGATTTACGAGCCATTCGCGACTTGCTCGAAAAAATTGATATTGAGCGGCATTTGGAAGATTATTTCCCGAAGACGACCGAAACCGAGTTCCACAACGAAAAAAACGCATGTTGGCAAACGGTCATTCAAGACTTAACGGCTTTTCTTGTGCAAAAAGGGATTTTATCGGCTGGCGAACGCGAAAAAATTGTGAGTCGGGAATCAAAAGAAAACAATTTGGTGATTAACCATTTGGCTGTCCCGCACTGCACAACAAATCGCGGCACACCGTTTCTTGGTATCTTCGTCCATTTAAAACATGCTGTCCAAATTGAAGGAGAAACCGTACAAAACGTCCTTTTATCTTGCATCAACCCGAATGTGCGTAACGAATTGAAAATTTTCAGCTACTTGTATGATGTTTTAAACAAAATCGACAGTAGTGTTATTTTAAGTTGGAAAACACACGGTGAATTCATGCGAAGTTTAAACCAAAAAGATTAAGTATTTGGTGGTATAATAAACTCATCTTAACTAAAGGAGTTACTTGTATGAATAATCCCTATGTTCCACTAAATTTATTTACCAATTTTAAAGAATCCGCTGAGCGCTTCCCTGATGTGCCCATTTTCTTTGATGAAACGCTCGCCGGATTTGCCGAACTTGGTCTAGAAACGACGTATGCTGGCTGTTTAGATGCGATTGTGCAGAAAGCCACACAGTTAAAAAAGGCGGGCGTCAAGAAAGCAGACAAAATCATCATTTACAAATCCGCAAAATTTGATACCTACTTGTTCGCCGTGGCCGCAAGTTACCTCGGGGCAGTCCCCGCAATGATTTCGCCACACCTTCCCACTACTACAATGGAAATTTTAGCAGAACGCTTAGATTTGCCCTTCTTACTTTTCGATGCAGCAACGGCTGACAAAGCCCGTGCAATCTCCAATTTGAGCACAGGCCAACTCATTTGCGCCGAGGAACTAGCAAGCTTCGCTGTAGAAAAAATCGCTGAGCAAGAAGAACTCCCAAAAGATATGATTTCCTACATGACGCACACGTCCGGCACAACTGGCATCCCGAAATTAATTGCCCACAGCGCAAACTCCATGGGTTGGCGCACCAAATGGCAGCGCAATATTTTAAGCCTTATTCGCGAAAAAGAATTAGCCGCTTTTCATATTTCGCCCGTTCATTCGCGCTTTAACATCGGCATTTCATCCTTGATGTCACAAGGCTTCCCGCTACTTCCAATTGCAAATCCAACAAAAACGAGCATCGAACGACTTTTCAACAAATTCCAGCCGAAAATCGTCGAAACACACCCGAATAATTTCGTGCAGTGGGTTTCACTCGCTCGCGAAAAACCGGAAATTTTCAAGTCCATCAAATACTATCACTCCACCTTTGACGCCATCAACAAAGAAACCATGGCCACTTTCTTAAACACATCTTCTGAAAAACGGCCAGTTTTCATGCAAGTTTACGGTCAAAGCGAGTGCGGGCCAATGATTTTGCGTTTCCATACAAAAAAAAGCCTGCAAAACCTCGACGCCCGTAACATGGGTTACGGAATGAAGGGTTTAACTGAAGTTCGAATCGTAAATGATAAAGGTGAGCCCGTTCCAAACGGCACGCCCGGTAATATCCACATGCTTTCAAAAGGAAGAGCCCTTACCTATTTTAAAGAAGACGCGCGCTTCACTGAAAATACGTACGGCTTATGGTGGGACAGCGGCGATTACGGCGTAAAAAATGAAACCGGCGCCCTATACCTCCTTGACCGCCAAGTCGACCTCGTTGAAAATATCGAAAGCACCCTCGCAATTGAGGACAAACTGCTAGATTCCCTCGATTTTCTCGATGAAGTTGTCATCATTCGCGGCAAAGACGGCAGTCCGCAGCCGATTATTTCAGTATGCGCCAACCACGAAATGAACTGGGACGCCTGGTTTAACGAACTAACCGACCTCCCGCACATAAACGAACCAATCATCATGGCTTACGACGACATTCCTCGCACAGCCACAATGAAAGTCCAACGCTTACGCCTAGAGGAAGAGTTGAAAGCGAAGTAAAATGCTACTTGATTTAGCGAAGTTAGAGCATTAAGAAAAACAAGCATAAATCTTGTAATAACACCATCTTAAAAAATGGCTTTTACTGGATTTATGCTTGTTTATTTTTATGAAACAAAACCTTTATGTTCCATACACTCTTACATTACCAAGACGTGTTAAACACTTCCACATCATTTGGCAAATCTTTCAATGCACTTTCAACTGATAGAATGACGTCATTTTTTACTACTTGAGCTTCCTGATTTCCATTTTTGACATACTCATTATCATCTTCTTTTATATCCTCATAGCTAACATAGAGAACAAGTGCATCGTTACTAACAATTCCTTCTTTTGAATTGCTTCTTTCATACGAAGTTCTATACTTTTCACTACTATCGTTCAGTTGAATTGACATAACATCAACATTTGTATTCTTTACAATAGATTTAGCATGCTCATCTCCAGATTTCTTACCAGTAGTAATTAAATACTCAATATCTTTCTGCGTTAGCCTCTCTGGATGTGCATTATTTCTAATATAGATATACTCTGATTCCAACTGACTATTCTGTTGATAATAGTTTTTTTTCTTTACTGGTTTAAAACCTTTAGCATTTAATGTAGCATCAACTTGCTTAAAATCATAGATAGAATTCAAATATTCACTAAAGAAAAATAGATAAATATTTTGTGCTTCCTTATATTCGCTCTCCGTTCCTATACCCTTTTCAGATGCTTCTTTTAAATTAAAATCAGCGGTTGGATAGATTGAAGCTGAAATATCTTTAATATCTTTCATTTGTGACTCACTCCCATCAATATTCGTACACCCTGTTACAAATAATAAACTTATCATGATTAAAGCTATTTTCTTACGCATATTTAACCAACTGCATATTGAAGTTATTTGCATCATTATAATCTTTAGGATCAACATAAAATTTCTCCCCCCATGAAGATACAACTAAACGGCCGTCATCTGTTTTTCCAGTAATACTAATTGCATGTCCACCTTCAGCAGTATATGCATTTTTACCTTCTTTATCTTCAAAAATAATTGGATTAACTGAAAGTATAAGTTCCCCGTCATTTTTATATTTATCATAATTTGAAACAGATGGCGTAATATTATTTTTAAAATCAACATTAATATTGTGGTCCTCTAAATATTGTGTGAGTCTATGTTCGCGACTTTCTTGATTTGTTCCAGCTCCAACAGTGTCTGACTCATCTTCATTTTCGTCAAAAGTATCTCCCCACTTCCACCATAAAAATTCTTTAGGGTTATGGTTATCTTGTGAAGCATATAAATCTACTAAAAGAAAATTAAAATTAATTTTCTTTTCTCCATTCTCAGTTGAATATAAAGGAAATCCAAACTCTTTCTCAAACTCTTTTTCACTTCCCTCATATTGCTTTAAAAATCCATTAACAAGAGCTACATAGCCACAACCTTCATTTTCTAGTTTTTTCAGATAATCAGTCATTTCTTTTTGTGTCATATTCGGGTAATACTTGTGCAATATATCAATAATCTTTTGTTTTCCATTATAAAAATCTGCTAATGGACTAGATTGATCACCACCATACAAGGGGTAATCATTGTAGACACCATCCAGCTTATCCATATTTTCGCGTGCAGACCATTTGCTCACTAAATCATTGGCCCAGTCCATATTCAAAGAATCCAAACTAAATATTCCAGTCGATGCGTCAAATCCTTTCCCACTTCCCATTTCTTTCAAACCGCTTTCAACAAAAGCTAAAAGACTTTCTATTTCTGTAAAAAGAGTGGCTGAGCGAGGATTAAACGCAAGTAATTTGTCTAGCTTCTCTTTTTGTGCTTGTTGCTGATTCTGATAGTGCTCTTCTAGTCCAATAAAGCCTTTCCCAAGAAAATTTTGAGGCGCTATTATCGTTAAGTGTTGAGCAAAATCTATCAAGTTTCCGAGCCGCGAAATTTGGCTTCGCAAAACATCTTCTTGTAGTGAATTTGTGTCAACATCAGCCTCATATTGGTTAGGTAATTTTTGTGCAGCCTTACTTAAATTTTCTGCTACCATAATAATGCCATTAATGAGTGGCAAATAGCCATCTTTAAAATAATTCTTTGCTGACTCATAAGTTTTTCCTTTTAATCTCTCTTCAATCACAAATCGATTTATCAAAGTTTTTATTTCTCCCAACAAATCAATTTGTTCCATACACATTTTTTCTATTTCCGAACCCTGTCCCATTGCATCTTCTAAAAACATATTAACACTCATGGTACCATCCCGCCATCCCATGCTTTTTTTCGCTGCCGCTCTAATTTATCTATTTGTTTTTCTAATTTTTGATTAGTCGAGTGTACCTCTTCTCGAGCTTGAATGATATCTTCCATAATTAATTGTTGTTTGTTTTTCAGCTGTAATACTCTTTCATTTGTTTGATATGCTATTTCACCAACTCGCCAAGTTTCTTGAATTTCATTAAAAAGGGAGTCTTTTTGATAAATATGTTCATCAAATAGTTCTTCTATTTTCTCTAATTGACGTTGCTCTTGTTCAACTTCATATTTCGCTTCTTCCAAGCGAAATAATTGTTGTGTAAGTTCTTCTGGGGATGTCCCGCTCACCCATATCACTCCTTCTCAGTTTAAAGTTGTATAACTTTGTTGCAATTTTTTGTCCATCTCTTCAAATTTCTCCGCTACATGCTGAATATTCGCAATATCTTTTTGTAACATATCCATCAAACTAGATATACAATTAATTTCTTGCCTATAAATCATCTTAATCTTTTCATTTCCTTTTAAAGTAGTCCGTTGATCCGTATCAAAAAACCAATTTTTTTCAAAAGAAGCCATAACATCTCGAAAATTAATAACGTGTTCATCCACAACGCTCAAACGGCTTACTATTATTTCGGACACTTTTATTCCTCCTCTTTTAAATCAAATAAATATTATGTACTCATAATAACATTATTATACCATATACAGATAATAAAATATCGTGTCCAAAATATTAGCATTTTGCAAATAATCCTATTAATAACCAACCATTTTCATCGTACAGAACAATCCAAATTCATCTCCAAAAAAAGAAACTCACATTTAACATTGATTATTTTTTAATAGATTACCTCTATTTGTTCTGAAAGCTTTGATTTATGTTACTTTATTTTTAATAAATGTGTTATCATAATGATGAAATCAATAATTAACAGACTTCAAAAGCCGTATTCTAAAAAAAGGATGTAACCTGCTCGGTAGCTAGGTTATATCCTTTTCGTTTATTTGAAATTTGCTCAAGCGTTTTGAATTGGTACTTTTTCGTTTGCATCTGCTTGGCTAGTAATCTGCGTTTGTGGTGTACCGTCGGCGAACAAGCCGATGAATGATGTGCCACTTGCAACTAAATAGCCGAAGAAAATCGTGAGTGCGGCAATAAAACACGCAATAAATACGTTTGTTTTTGAAATTGTTTTTTGATTTGGCTTTTTGCGTTCCTCGGAAAGACCTAGGCCAATTTTTTGTTCCTCGCGACGATCCTCGATATATTTTTTCTTTGCCTCTTTGGTAATGCTGTTATACCAATTAACAAAATTGATATAGGACTCCGAAACGGTTTCCTTATCGCCATCTTCGCGAATACGACCATAATGCATCCACACAATACGATCACATAAGTTTTTCACTTGTGTAATAGAATGGCTGACAAAAATAATCGTTTTCCCACGAGCTTTAAATTCATTGATTTTATCAACACATTTTTGATAAAACGTTTGGTCCCCGACGGATAACGCTTCATCAATAACGAGAATATCCGGGTCTAAATGGACCGAAATGGCAAAGCCAAGACGCGATTTCATACCACTCGAATAGTTTTTAATGGGTTGGTTGATGAAATCTCCAATGTCCGCAAAGTCAATAATGGACGGAATTTGCGCTTCAATTTCTTTATTCGTCATGCCGTGCATAAGGAGTTTCAAACGAATATTTTCAATTCCAGTAAGAGGACCTTTAAGACCTACTTGAATCGCAATTAAAGATGCCTCACCATTAATTTCTACTTCACCAGAAGTCGGCACGATAACGCCCGAAATAATACTTGAAATGGTTGATTTCCCAGAACCGTTAATTCCGATAAGTCCCACTGTTTCGCCGTCACGGATTTCGATACTTACATCACGGAGAGCCCAAAAACTATCGGTTTTTTTATTTAAAAGCGCCGCAGTAATCTTTTCTGTTTTATTTTTAAGTAAATCATATTGTTTTGTGACATGTTTCAGTCTGATTTTAACAGGTTTATCTGTCATTTTTATTTCACCATCCGGTAATTTACTTTTTTATAAACTGACATTCCTATTTTACCTAAAGTGGCAAGGAAAGTCTAGGAAGATTCATTTAGAAAGTGCTATAATGGGCTTAAAATCTGGGTTTTAGAAAGGAAAATAATGATGCCTATGCAAGAATGCAACTTTTATGAACTTGAAATGACGCATTTAAACGCCGAAAATCGTTCAACTATGACTGAAATCTTAAATCTGTTAGACGAAAATTACTTGGAGTTTGGTAAATCTGGAAATAAAACGCAAAAAAAAGATTATTTAAATGCCTCATTGCCGGCTGATCAATATGAAATTTTAGAGTTTGAATCGCATTCATTAGGGCAAAAAAGCCAACTACCAACTTATACGCTACTAAATCATACAACAAATGAAACAAGCTTGCGTAGCAGCATTTGGAAATATCAAAATGGGCACTGGAAATTATATTTTCATCAAGGAACGCCTGTAAATTAACAGATACGCCTAGTTTTGCGAGTCTGATTTCTCCTGAAGCAATTTGTCTTTCAAACTTTTTTCCACATTGTTTCCGTACACGAAAACTTCTGCCAAAATGAAAAATGCAATCGCTAATAGGAATGTGATTCCGATTGACAAGGAAAAATAATAGCCGGGGATAAAAATCGTATGTAAAAGGGAATATAAAACTTGTGGGATAATGGCGTAACAGAGCGTTAATGTTGCGATTTTCTTAATACGCTTGACGTTTCTCTCACGAAACGGTGTTTTCCCTTTTGAAAAGCTTCTAAAAATTTCACTTGCTAGCCATAATGCACCAACTAGGAATATTAAAGCGATAACGGCAACAAAAAAGCCGATACCAGCTTCAAGTGCTACATTTGTTTTTTCTGCCGCAACTGAAGAAGACATAGTAAAGCTAAAAGGGCTATTTTCATCAGGAAAATCGTTAAAACTAACTTCTCCCCCCTTTAGCAACATCGTTCCGCTTACGATTAATGTACCCGCGTAAATTATCGCTAACAATTTCAAAAATGCATGCAAAAAGTAACTCCATTTTGTTAGTTTCATCACTGTTTCTCCTTTTTAGTTTAATTCCGTATATTTTTGACGGGAAACCTTGCTTTTTTCTATAGGATATTTTGCTTTATTCTTCTCCAATTTGGCTAAAATTAGTTCCTCAATATTTAAATTTAAATCAGCTGCCAACATGTAGCTATAAATTAAAACATCTGCAATCTCATCACGAATATTTCCCATGTTTGCTTGAATAGCTTCCTCGCTCGTTTTCCACTGGAAATTTTCGAGTAGCTCTGCTGCTTCAATCGACACCGAAAGCGCTAAATCCTTAGGCTTATGAAACTTGCGCCAATCGCGCTCTTCGCGAAAATCATTAATTTCTTTCATCACATCACTCATTTTCAATCCGCCCCTTTTATTTTTATTATAACAAAAATGCAGAACTACAAGATTACATTTTTTAAAACGTGGTAAAAATGTAATATGTTGAGCAAACTATAAAAATGAGATGAATGTAACTTCTCACAGATTTTAAAAATTTATACGAGGTGTGTCATGAAAAAAATAATTTTTTACAGCGGGAGCTTTTGTATTCCATTCGGCATTTGTTGTATCGTTTTTTATTCGCTGCACATTGTGCCCTTTGGAGATCAAGCATTTTTAGTGAGTGACATTGGTTCACAGTACATGCAATTTTTGCACTTATTTCATAATTTTTTTACAGATGGATTTAGTCTTTATTCTTTTTCAAATGGTATTGGAGATTCTGTTTTATCGCTTAGTGGCTACTATTTGGCAAGCCCTTTCAATCTGATTAGCCTCATGTTCAACGAGGCGAATATGCCGATTGCGCTATCTTGGATGATGATTTTAAAAATTAGTGCGATGGGCTTTTCCATGAGTTATTATTTAGCTAAACACTACAAAACGACCAGTTATTCCATATGGTTATTCTCTACAGCGTATAGTTTTTGCGGTTTTACCATTGCCTATGGTGTGAATTATATGTGGCTGGATGCACTGGTTTTGCTGCCTTTTGTTGTTTTAGGGCTGGAGAAAATTTGGCTTTTGAACCGCGGGACTATGTACGTGATAGCACTTTTTCTTACCATCGTAACAAATTATTATTTAGGTTACATGGTATGCCTTTTTGCGGTTATTTACAGCCTTTATTTGTACGCAATCCGCTATAAAAAACGGGAGGACTGGCGCTTTCGCACACTGCTTTCACGAGGGAAAAAATTTGTTTTTTGTTCGCTTTTTGCTGGTTTAGCGACGAGTTTTATTTTAATCCCGTCTATTTTAGGGATGCTGAATACGGAAAAAACTAACTTTGCGTTTAGTACACTTTTACCTTATCCAAAGTTCTTTGTTTCTTTCTTGTCGCAATTCGGAGTAGGGACAATTCGGTTTGATTCGCGGCTTGATCACTTACCTACCATTTATTCAGGAATATTGATCACTTTATTTTTCATCATGTATTTTTTAATCCGCAGCATTCCTAAACGAGAAAAATTAATTGGTGCTTACTTATTTCTCGCGATTTTTGCTACATTTATCATCGAACTTTTCAACACAATTTGGCATATGTTTCAGGCGCCTGCTGGCTTTCCGTACCGTCAGTCTTTTATATTTAGCTTTCTAATTATCGCATTTGCCTATAAAGGTTTTCTTCATTTCAGGAAATCTTTCGAATCGGTTTATCTTTTTCGGGCAGCTGGAATATTTATCGGCATTCTTATTGCTGGAGAAATCGGGCTGGGCTTTCAAAATCTCGTTTTCAAGCAAGAACCATTTTTTGAAGCACAACAAGTGTGGAGTTTACTAGCGTCAGTTGTTTTTATTGGCATTTATGTTCTTTTGCTACTACTATGGGCACGAAAAAAAGCCAATTGGCTCCTTGTTTTTCTCGCACTTCTCCTTTTCTTTGAATTAGGCAGCAATTATCGAATGGGTCTTCAAGATGTAGATTTTGGTAAGCAACATACTTTTTCAACTTTCTCAAAAAATATAGCTTCCTTTATGAATAAACTTAATCCAGGCGATGAACTTTTCAGGGTTCAAACTAAAATTCCAGGCGCTAAATTAGGTTATGTTGATGTTTATAATGGCTATAATGATGCGATTTCGTTCCATTACGCGGGCACTTCCGCTTACACATCAACATTAAATAAACAAACACTTGAAACGCTCAAAAATTTAGGTCTTTATTCGAAAAATGAACGGCGCTATAGTTATGTCGATGCAAATCCTGCAATGAACTTATTGCTCAATGTGCGCTACCAAATTTCCTATCAAAACGATGCTTTACATGCTGTTCAAAATGCGGAAGCAGTTGGTTCTGGCTTTTTCATCGCTGACGGCAACATAAAATTACGTGACGGCGCTGTTTTTTCAAATTTGGAGTCTGTTCTTCAAGGTATTTTACCTAACAAAGAGCCTTATTTAGTGAAAACAACAGAAGAAATCGTCACGCGTACAAGCGGCGATGTGCTCATGTACCTGCCTAATGCGGAATTTCGCGCAACTGATGAACTCTACGTAAACGGCAAATTGCATCAAACAAACATCGCGATTAACTCTAATCAGCTTTATAATCTTGGTTTCTTTAAAAAAGGTGAAAAAATCTCGGTTATGTTTAAACCGAAAAAACGATTTTCAACTGAGAAAATGGCATTTTATACTCTGGACGAGGCCCGCTTTCAAAATCTCACCCATCATGTAAACTCCGGAGCGCTTCAATTAACGGAAGAAAATGGCGACCATTTGAGTGGCACTGTCACCGCGCCAAAAGGCAAAAAAGAGCTCTTTTTATCCATTCCGTACGATAAAGCTTGGCAAATTAAAATTGACGGAAAAAACACAACAACTAGCCAAGTAATGGGCAATTTCACAAGCATTTCAGTCCCGGAAGGAAAACATCAAATTGCGCTTAGCTACCGTCCGAAAATTGTTCCATACAGCATTTTATTTTCTATTCTTGTTATTGTTGTTGGGCTAATTATTAGACGACGCCAAAAAAAATGACTCCCTACGTTTAGGGAGTCATTTTTATAAATTTTCGCTTTCATAAATTCGCGATTTTTCACCCCACGGATGATAACCATCACCAATATAGCGAAACTGCTGTTTTTCATAGTAGCCAATTAAATTCGTGCAAAGATAGATTTTAGGAAATCCTAATTGTTTCGCCACTTCTTTCGTATGATCGATGAGAAGCTTGGCGTAATTTCTACCCCGATAAGTTTCTTCGATATACAGTGCACATAGCCACGGGTACAAATCCATTCGGCTAATAAAGTCATTCGTGATAAGACCGGCGCAGCCGATAATCTGCTCCCCATCATAGAGCAAGAACCATTGCGGCAGCGGGCTTTCTGTCTGCATCGCATGCGTTAGACAATCCTCATAAATCGTGCTAGTATCCTCATCGGCCCATTTTGATTGGAAATACTCAATTGCTGGGCGGAGGATTTCGGGGTGGGTGCGAATGGATTTTAGTTGCATTTGGAGAGCCTCCTGACTTCTAATTATAAATTCCTTGTTAACGAATGATATAGTGACGGCTCTATCTCATTCTCCAATTTCAACAACATATTAACGATGGGCTTATCATCATGAATTTCTTCCTTAAAACTATCTTTAATTGGACTACATTTTCCTAAATAATAGAATTCACTTTTATCAGATTCATCTTTTTTTATAAACAAATGCATTTCAAGGTTTTCTTTTTCAATATTTCTAAACTGCATAATATCTTTGGAGTTTAAGTTTCGTTGCGTTTTAGAGTACCAACTTAATACATCAGGAGCAATTAATGTATCTTTATATTTATAATCTATGGCATCTTTTTCATACGTCACAAAGATTGGACAGGTATTATGCTTTATCCTATATCCGTAAATAGTTGATGACTCATCTTTACTCCAATTCATTAATCTACAGAAATCTTTTCTTGTATAGCGTTCATAAAGTGAGAAACTGCCACCATTTTTGTATCGTTGCCCTCTGCAAAGTCCTGTTTCAATAATATCATCTACTAGAATGCGAAAACTTGAATCACCTTTCATTAGCGCTACCATTGTATCCGATAGTTCTAACTTCTCACTATCATTTTTAAGCAAAGAAATATGTCTATATGGATTTTTATTATCTGATTTGAAAAACTCGAATGTTAACACAGATATTACACTAGAGATAACAGCCTCATCATAGGCAATCCCTCGACTCTGCAATAATGAACTAATTTCTTGCTTAGGTATAAAGCTATATTCTATTAAGTATTTTAGCACTATTAATTCATGCGTTCTTTTACCTGTTAAGAGCTCTTGTGTCAAGAAGTTTAAGATTTCCTCACCTTCACTCTCAACATAAAAATTCTCTTTCATAGTTTTTAAAAAGGCATAATAATTCTTTTTCTTACTCGCAATTATGATTGGGTCTATAGAATCATTCTCAATAAAATCTTTGAGTAGAGGTACTCGATTTAACCTATATTTTAGATCTAAAAATAATTCTTTGAGTTCTTTCATTGAATCTAATGTTGCTACCGTTATAGCTTCATAAACTCGAGCTTCTGCAATTCTCTCAAAATTGATAACAGATACTCCCGAGAGTACTGTTTTGCTCAAATAATCTTTGAGATTTCCTTTATTTAGAGACTTATCTCCATTCAAAGCTATTGGGATTAAGAAATTATTTTTGTAATTTCCAATAAAATCTATTACTGTAAGAAATTCTTTCTCTGGATACTTTCTTAACCCTCTACCAAGTTGTTGGATAAAAACAATGCTAGATTTTGTATGGCGTAACATTATTATCTGATTAATACAAGGGATATCTATTCCCTCACTAAACAAATCAACTGTTACAATATAATCTATTTGTCCCTCTTCTAACTCACAAATTACTTTTTCTCGTGTTTTAATGCTATCTTCACCTGTTAAAGCTTTAGTCTTTAGTCCTCTTGCCGTTAATTCTTCTGCCAGTGACCTTGCTTCCTCTTTTAGACTACAGAAAATTAAACCATGTACTTTATCCCCATCAAATCCATAATAATTAATCTTTTCAATTATATGCTCAACTCTCTCTGATTCAATTAAATTTTTCAGCTTTGTATTATCATCCACTACTACACCATCTTTTTCATAATCAACTACCCCAAAATAATAAAATGGAACTAGCATATCAGCTTCCAATGCTTCTTGTAAACGGATTTCATAGGCTACATTGAAATCAAATAAATCATAAATATTCAATTCATCAGTACGCTCGGGAGTTGCCGTCATTCCTAAAAGAAATTTAGGGTTAAAATAGTTTACAATATCTAAATATGAGTTTGCTGCAGCCCTATGTGACTCATCAATGATAATATAATCAAAGTATTCTTTTCCGTAGTAGGTTCTAACTTCTTCCTTAGATATTGTTTGCACAGTAGAAAAAAGATATTTAGCCGTATAATCACGTTGATTACCCGTTAATATGCCGTAATCTCTCTCATCTCCACCAATAATATCCTTAAAACATTCCAAAGCTTTTAACAATATTTGCTCTCTATGGACAATGAATAAAAAACGCTTTGGCTTAACATTTTGAACGTCAAAAGCAGCTAGATACGTTTTTCCTGTTCCTGTTGCAGAAATTACTAAAGCTTTCTTTTCTCCCTGATTTCGTAAAGTCTCTAACTCAACAAGTGCAACTTTTTGCATACTATTAGGTGCAATAGTCACTTCTGACTTTTCAACTTTTATTTTACCTAATACCTCAGCCTCTATTTTTTTCATTTCTAAAAACTTTTTCTCATATTGATTAATCAAGTCAGGAGTTAAATTAACCGCGCTTTTCCATTCATCTTCAAATTGTCCATTTATTTGTTCAACAACTTTTCCGTTTTCATTCGAACTAATCTTAAAGTTCCATTCATAATTTGTCATTAATGCTGACCTTGTTAAATTTGAACTGCCTATCATAATAGATTGGTAATTCCCATGATCAAATATATACCCCTTTGAATGGAAACCTTCCGAATCAGAAATTCTCACTTCTAAATTCTTAATTTTCAAAAGTTCTCTATACATCTTTGGACTATTAAATGCAAGATAATTTGAAGTAATGATTCTGCCTTTTACACCCTTAATTGCTAAGTCATATAGTACTGTTTTTAGTGCCGCTAACCCTGCATAAGAAATGAAAGCAATTGTAAATGAAAAATTTTTACACACTTTTAATTCAGACTGAAGAACTTCTAGAACTGTTTCATCAGCTTTTTGATTATTTATCACCAATCTAGGCGATAGTCTATTTTGTATGTAATCTTGGCCATCAATTAGGCTGGATTGAATCGATTCTTTTAAAGCTTCATTTATATTCATTTAGGAATCTCCTTCAAATAGATGTTATCCTTTAATTCTAGCCACTGCTTCCAAATCTGCTGGTGCCCAATCAATTAAATTCAGTTCATCTCTATCTAACCATACAATTTTGTCATGGTCATTTAATTTCATTTCTCCACTAATTATTTTTGAATAAAATACTGTTAAATTAACATCACCAAAGTCATATGAATAAGTACTCGAACAAATTTCTTCACCTATCTCTAAATCTACATTCATTTCTTCCATTATCTCTCTCTTTAACGCATCTCTAGGCAATTCATTTTCCTCTATCTTTCCACCTGGGAATTCCCACAAACCGCCTAAAGATTTATCTTTCTTTCTTCTCGCACACAATACTTTATTTTCTTTTATAATTGCTGCCCCAACAACATTGATTTTTTTTTTCATATTTTTTTAAGCCCTCACATTTTCATTTTATATTTATTATAACAAAAAACTTCCATTTTGCAGGTCAAATCAAATTTTTTATTAATTTTTGAATCACACAAAATCCTTTTGCTTTTAATTGCTTAATTAAAAGCAAAAAAGCGTAACTTCTCGTTACGCTTCATAAACTACAACCGCGGATCAATCTCCGCTTCCTTCATCGTTTCAAACAACATATTAATAGCGGCCGCTTTATAAACGTCATTGTGCTCCGAAATTTCTGCTAGCGGCACATCGAGCATTTCTTCACCGTACTTATATTCCGAAATCGATGTTCGAAGCTTTTGTTTAACTTTTTTGTTGCGTATTAATTTGGCATATTTTCCTTCAAAATGATAGTCGTAGCCGTAAATTAAGTGTAAATAGTCCTCATTGCGCACTTTCATTGCGGGAGCTACATTTTCCACTTGCTTTTCTGGCTTTATTACAATACCTTCCATTTTTTGGTCGAAAGTAATGGTTTTAAAGTAGTCTGCCGCAATTTGTGAGGCATCCTCATTTTGGAGATTAATCGTGACAAAAGAGTCGTCTGATAGCACAGCATACATTTCTGAAGTTGTTCCTGCCCAACGTTTTTCGGTACCATCATTTTGAACCATCTTTAAAATAGAAAATGGTTTGAATGTCATTTCTTCAGGTGAGCCGTATAATTTTAATTGTTCATCAAATTTTTCTGCGGCTTTTTTCAGACTTTCCGTCGCAACATAATTATTTTTTAAAACTAGGGCATTTTTAAACGTTTGATAGTCACCACTTCCATATTTTTCAATGAGATTTTTTTTACTCATTTTCACTTGGTCGTATTCAAAATCGGTTGCTTCCATTTTCTGAATCACCGCCTGAAAGGCTACATCATATCCTGCTTCAGCCAAAATATCCAATTCGGTATGTTGCGCGACACTAATTGGTGTGTATTTCTCATCAATTAAACCTTGTCCGAGAATGTGCCATGGCATGAGTTCGCCGTCCAAAATGAGCCATGATAAATCGTTTTTTTCAAAAATATCATTAAACCGCGTTTTTAGCGTAGCGAATAAATCATTTAGACGTTCGTCGCGGATTTTAAAGCCGTTACGGCTAACCGCGTAGCTTTTTTTACTGTTTTTGTGCAAATAAATATTGCAACGGGAGCCCATGTATTTAGGCTGTAACGTAATTTCGCAGCAGTCTTTAGAGCGGAAATAATCAAGCGCTTTGTCTAACGACTCAAGTTCATTTTTCTCTGCATCACTTTCAGCGGGCGCAATTGTTCCTGAAATGAAATTAATTTTTTCCTCTGCCACGTACGCTAAACGCTTCGCATCTGCCGTTGTTAGTTCAGCTTCCGACACTTGTTTTTGGCGTTTAAACAAAGTAGGCAGTTGCTCGGTTTCTGCGTTGTCGCTTTGTACGGACTGATACGACAAACGATAGTTCAGCGTCACACCCGTCAGCGAGCCACCCTGCACACATCCCGTATCAACATGAATATTATTTTTTATGCGAAAAGCCTGATTTGAAGCGATGTGACCGAAAAAGTGGTACGGGTGAATCGATTTCGCCTCATCTCTCAAAAACGACAACTGCTCTTCAATATTTTCATCTCGGAATAAACGGAAGTTGCGCATCTGCCGTTTTGATTCATCGTCGAGCTTGCCTAGGAATTTCGTTTTACACGGCGCATGAGTTGCGTAAAAGCTTGGTTGTCTTTCTCCAATGACACGATAAAACGGCTGCGCCTGTAAAACAAGTTCAACAAATTTCGCATAAAGTTCTGCATCTGAAGAGAGTACAGGAATTGAATCAAAATAGTCTCTTACGAGTGTTTCGTCCGCACCTTGAATTTTCTTTTCAATATATTTATGCACAAAATTTTCATGATTACCTAAAACAATGCGAAAATGCGTTTTATTTTTATAAAGAAACTCGACCATCGCGCGCGTATTTTTCCCCTTGTCGATAAAGTCGCCAAGCAAAATAAATTCGTGACTTGGTTTTTCGACAATCATTTCATCCGCATCAAAAACGAAATTATATTTTTTCAAAAGCGAGATAAGGCTCGTTTTACACTCATGAACATCCCCGATAAACGTGTAGGTTTCGTCTGGCGGAAGAAGCGTACCAAGCATTTCCTCATAATTTGAAATCGCCACATCTAGTTTCTGCACCGGAAATCTTACCCGGTGAACAGCCTGATAATTTTCGCGTCGTAAAACGGGTAATACCTCACGCCGCAAACGTGTAATATGGTTCGAAATAATAGTTTTACTTCGTTCCGTTCGAAAATAATCAGCGCGATTTTTATAATCAAACAGCACTACTTCCACATTGTAATGATTTTCTACGGCAATTTTTCTTATTTGCTCGCGAAATTTATCGGAAAGTCCCGTTGAATCAATAACGACGAAATCGGATTGAATCGGAAACGATGTCGCAAGTCTCAGCTTTTCATACAAAAGAGAAAAAGCTTGCTCACTGCTCTCGAGCATGACTCTCGCATATTTGTCATGCGCATGCCCCAGTAAATCTTGGCGAATTTCATCTGAAGAAAGATAGCTGATGTTCATAAAATAGTTCTTCTCCGGTACATCTTTACGGAGTGCCGGCATCAAAAATTCCTTCGCAAATGTCGTTTTCCCACACTCACTCGGTCCAATCATCAAAAAAATCGTATGTAAACTCGTCCTAAGCTCCATCTATTCCACCTCTTTTCTATAAATAATTGCACCGCTCGACGTACTAATACCGTTCACTTTATCCCCTATTTGAAAAAAATCCACTTCAAAACGGTTAGACCGCCCGACAATTTCGCGAAGCCAATCTTGAAATTCTTCAGCAGAACTTTCGAATTTATGGTCCGTATGGCGGAACGCATCTTCCAGTTCATAAAACGCATTGAAATCCCGATTAGGCGTCGTCACAATAAAATGTTCGAAATCTGTACTATTTAAAACTTGCGTCACCAATTTGTCAGCCTGCTTTATCGGCATATGCTCAATCACTTCCGTAAGCAGAACATCCACTTTTTCAGTCGGCGCATTTTCTAAAAAATGTTCGAATGATTCGTACGTACCGATATTTTCAATTTCCTCGCGGCTCGCCCGCTTTTCAACGTGCCTTAGCAATTCGGTATCAATATCAATCGCGTAATAAAAATCCGTGTCGGCTAGCTTTTTCGCAAATGGAATCGCATAAAAGCCTTCCCCACAACCAATATCCACAATGGAATTGGAAAAATCAAGCCGCGCTAAAATGGCGTTACGACGCTGCAAGTGTGTGCCACCAAATTGCAACTCGATATCGTATTTTTCAGTCGCTTCCAATTGTTTTTTAAATTTTTGAAACGTTTTCGGACGAAAAAGGAAGTTTTGCGCGAATAAATAACGAATAAAATAAGGCACATCTAAATCGATGAGGAACTGAATGTATTTTTGAATTAAACTATCCTCCACTTGGATGGACTCTTTACTATTCATCGCTAGGAACAAGCAAAATACATTAGCTAACTTTAATAAGTCGCCTAGTGTTTCCTCGGTTTCAATTGCCACTTCATAATAATTCTCTGTCTTCTTCACAACCGTAAAATCATAGTTCTCAAAATGTTGTTTAAAAAATCGCAAATAATGTTCTTTTCGCGCATAAATCATTGAAAAAACAAGACGATTTTTAAAACCTCGTGTATCTTGATCGTTTTCTTTCGTATAAACACTCCTAAAAAAGTCATTTGTCATCTGCAAATAAGCAAATGGGCTCGTATATTTCGATAGGTTTAAGTAATCAAAATCCGGTTCATTTTTCCCCTTAAAAGAAATTGTGTTTTGCGCATCTTGAAAAAAGACGTGGTATGTCCCTTCAGCGCTAAACCAGCCTGTCGCAATGCCTTTTCGAATGCCCCGAAAAACCATACCAGAAGCTGGATTTTTCTTAATCAGAAATGAAAATGCCGGATTTGTGCTTTTCAATTGAATAATTGCCATGATGTTCTCCTTTTTCTTTTTAGTATAACAAAATAAGACTAGCAGCACCCATATTTTTCGATGCCGCTAGATAAATTCACCCATAATTTTTTCGAAATCGCTCGCTTCCACATTGCCGCCCGCTCCAAAAATAACATCAGCTTCTTCTCGGTTTAAAACGAGTTCGCCGCGAGCCTTCCCGTGCAAGCAAAACAAATCATAGAGCGTTGGCTTTTTAAGTGTCGTCATAGCATAAGTGATTGCCTCAATCCCCGTTAAATGCGTATGGATATTGTTTGGCGCTCCCTCCTCATGCCCCAAACCTAAATCACACCAAACGAGCTCTTGTGCTTCCAAGTCAACAATAAATGGCATGACCGCCATCTGTATAGATGTTAAGTCAAATTTTTGCGACACCGTTTTCGGTTCGAAAATCTCACCTGACTCGCTATCCGTTCGGTTCATCAATCCGACAAAGCATTCCTCTAATTCCGAATACGGGATTCTTGAAAAACTATTGATAGATATCGCTGCATATTTCGCGCCAATTTCCTGAGCTCTTTTCAGTTTTATATCAATAAATTCGGAAGCCCCATCTGGCGCAGACGTAATATCACCACTATGCGTCATTGTATGCGCCGCATCTCGCAATTCATAATACGAACAGTAAGACACTTGACTATAATTTTCATCAAAAAGCATTACCGACGAATCAATATCCACCATGCCACCTTTCCAGTAAATAAACAAACGCAAAATCGGATGCTCCTCAAAATTCAGTTTGATTCTTGAACCACGGGCAAATTGCTTCAAACTTTTATTCGTGGAACGATTCGCAAACGGAACCGTGTAGTTTTTCAACTCCTCATCAACAAAGACTTTTCCCAAATAATCTTTTTGCGCAAACTGCGAAACTAACGCATCGTCGCAAATTTGAATGACACGCAAAGCCGTCTGCATGGCGATTTTGACACGTGTTTCTTCCGTCACAAAAACTTTTGCTTTTTGACCTTTTGGGAAAAAAATACGCGCCGCCTGATTTTTCGTACGGCTTTCAAAATGGCTGCGCATGTTAAGCAAAATCGGCACCGACGTGCGAGTTGCCACTTGCTTAAATGCGTGAAACAGCTGGTTTTGTTCCGCTTCATCGAAAAAAATTCTAAGCAGATAATCGAAACGGCGCGCAAATTCGCCTGGGCGGGATTTTAAAAGCGAGATTGCTTCCGCCAAATTAGATTCAGCAAGGGCACACTCTACTTTCCGATTAAACGTAATGACTTTTTCATTATTTCGTATCACATCAAATCCCGCCGCTGCGTGCGGATATACGTTCCGATATTCAGAAGGGTGCAATTTCTCACCAAGGCGAATGAACGCCCGTTTGTGTCGGCGCATATCCTCCGTTAAATTGGCTGTTTCATTAAGATTTTCCAGCATTAAACGGCGCATTGGTCTTTTGAAGGTAATAAAGCGAGTGGGTTCAGCAAGCGATGTATCGCCGTCTGACAAGCTAACCGCAAAGCGAAGTACATCCGTTGCCGTTTTCATTTCCGCCATCAAAGCTGCCGTGTCCAACTGGTATTTAAGACACATTTTAATTAGAAAAGCCAAATTTTCTTTTTGTGTCACATTTTCAAATTGAGCTTTCCCACCAAAATTTCTAAGTAAAATTTTCAAATCGGCTTTATCATGCCCACTGAACGCTTCCTTACTATGAATCAGTTGGTTGGTGAGCTTTATCATGTCCGCTTCACTGACACATTTGATTTCTTGCAACTTGTAGACCCCGTTTAGTGCTGCACGCGTTTCTTCTTTATCATTTGGCAAATAGGAACCGAACGTCGCATAATGCAAAACGGCTTTCCCGTAAAGTTCCAAATCGTCCATTTCCGCCACTTGTTTTGGGAAATTTTTATGGAATGCTTTATGATTTTTCACGCCTTTTATTTCATACATCGCTGCCAAGATCCCTTCTAAATGTTCATTAGAAAGGCCTTCTATTAGCTCGATTGAAACAGAATAGCCTAATTGCGCAGCTTTTGTTAGAAACTGTTCTAATTTTTTTGTAGTGACCTCACTATTTTTTATTTGAGGTAAATAAATTCCGTTTTGACGTCGAATTGTTAATTCATACATGTTGTTTCTCCTTTTTATACGGAGGAAAAGAGGCGAACTAGTTCCCATAGAAGGAAGTCCGCCAAGAGCCTCCAAATTTCGGTAGCTGGAAATGCAATAGACTAATTGAGGTTAAGAAGGAAGTCTATCTGGAGCCAGCTTGTTTTTACCCTTTTATGACCCCTAGTGTGTGTAATGTTTTCACGATTGTGACGAGGTCTTTTTGGTTTTGCATCACTTGGTCAATGTCTTTATACGCGTAGCGGCTTTCTTCAGCTACATCTTTTAAATTGGTTTTCCCAAGTGTCACTTGTTGGTTTTCTAAATCTGCCAACACTTCTTTAGCTGGGAAATTCGCTTTTGCTCGTGTTCTGGAGTAATTTCTGCCGGCGCCGTGTGAGGACGAATGGAAGCTTTCTTTACTCCCTAGTCCCATTGTAATGTAGCTTTTTGAGCCCATTGCGCCTGGAATTATACCTAGTTCGCCGTTTTTAGCACTTGTCGCGCCTTTTCGGTGAACATACACTTGTTCGTCGTAATGCGTTTCAAGCGAAGCATAGTTGTGGTGGCAATTAATCCGCCCTTTAAATTCGACCGTTTGATTTAATTCTCGCTGCACAATTTCACGCGTGATTTCCATCGTTCGGTTCAACATTGTTTCGCGGTTTAAATACGCGTAATCAAGCGCGAAGTTCATCCATTCAATATAGGCGCGCCCTTCTTCGGAATCAATTGGTAAGAAGGAAAGCGCGTTTTCTGCCGACAAATTACTGTACCATTTTTGGTTCGCTTCTTGCGCAATTTTATCAAAATGCGTACAAATTGCGGCACCAAGATGGCGGCTTCCAGAATGGAGCATAATACATAAATAGCCTTTTTCATCTTCTTGGAATTCAATGAAATGATTCCCACCGCCTAGCGTTCCAATTTGATAGTACGCATATTCAATTGTTTCGCGCACATTTGGAAGCGCCTCATAAAACGTCATTTTTTCTGCTCCATCCAGTTGCTCGGAAATTTGCTTCTCGCTGTGCTTCCCTTTTCCAACCGGAATTTTTTTAAGCGTCGTTTGAACAAGTTGCGGCATAATTTCGCGCACATCGCGTGCTAAAATATTCGTTTCAATAAAACACATCCCGCACCCAATATCCATTCCAACCGCGTAAGGCACAATCACATCTTTCGTCGCCAAAACCCCGCCAATCGGCATTCCTTTCCCAAAATGCGTATCCGGCATAAGCGCAAGCCATTTGAACACGAAAGGCAAACGAGCAACTTCTTTCGCTTGTTCTAAACAGCCTGCCTCAATATCAGACGCGCTTTCAAGCCATATTTTAATAGGTTTTCTGTTCGCTTTTTTTTCGTAGTTGACAAACATATTCTTGCACTCCTTCACTAATCGATATCTTTAGTATAGAAAAAAGTCATGATTTTATCTTTTAAAAAAAGGTGCGCAATGTTAATCTGAAAGAGAGAGGAGAAGATTTTTGTGGCAAAAGAATTCCAAGAACTAATCAAAAATATGAATACGGTGCGCACTTACGCCCGCGATTTCTACATCTACGGCTTTAAAACACGCGAAGAATTTG
Source organism: Listeria goaensis (assembly GCF_900186125.1). Classification (GTDB taxonomy): domain Bacteria; phylum Bacillota; class Bacilli; order Lactobacillales; family Listeriaceae; genus Listeria; species Listeria goaensis. The sequence goes on from NZ_FYBQ01000008.1 coordinate 44,688, forward strand.
GGCAAAAAAGCATTCGCAGCTACGATACCGAGCGCCGACGCATTGAAAGCTACTTCCATAATTACATTGAAACGGAAGTAAGTGGCACGAAAAAAGTCGTCCGCCTTGCAATTAACACCAATTCTTTAAGCGAAAACCCTTTTTTCTCGGTATGGAAAGCAAAATCCTTTACGAAGAATGATATTTTCTTGCATTTCATGCTCATTGATGCACTCACACTCGGCACCAAAAACTTGCAAGAAATACTCGGCATCCTTGACGCGGAAAAACTAATCGAAGAGGGCACTGTTCGAAAAAAACTATCGGAATATGTCAAATTAGGAATTTTCGAGCAAACCAAACAAAAAAAAGTGAACTATTATAAGCTTGCTGATTTTCCAAAACTTTCAAATGGATTTTTAACGGCCATTCAATTTTTCAAGGAAGTGCTGCCAATTGGGGTGCTAGGCGCGTATATTTTAAACGTGCAGCAATTTGTCCCCGCTTCGCCGTTTCAATTTAAACATTTCTATCCTGTTCATACTTTAGATGAACAAATTGAGTTTGATTTACTTGCGGCCATTCAGTCGAAAAAGTACGTTGAAATCCACCGTTTCGGTCATGAAAATGTCATTTCAAAACCATTTTTACCGATAAAACTACTAGTCAGCTCGCAAACTGGGCGGTGTTACGTCATTGGGCGAATGAAGCAAAGTCGTTTTTTCACTACTTTCCGCCTAGAACATCTTGCTTCTGTAAAGCTGTTAGGTCATTCGGAAGATTTCGATCATATCGTAGCAGAATTTGATGCATGTCAGCCGTATTTTTGGAGCAATATGACTGGGAATTGTGAGAAAGACAGATTGGCGATGCAGCTTCAAATCGATGAAAAACGCGATGAATACCTTATTGAACGGATTAAACGTGAGGGACGTTCTGGAAAACTCACGAAAATTGGGCCGCAACTTTTTGAATATGAGATTGAGCTGTTTGATTTGACGGGTATCAAACCATTTTTACGAACCTTTATCGGGCGAATTGTTAAGATGGAAGCTAGTAAACGAGGTTTCGTGCAAGCATTCTTTAAAGAAATTGACGAAATGAACGCCTTTTATGAGGAGGAAGAGTGAAATGCCCATTTTTAGCGAAATTTATGGCACGTATTATTTTATTGTCAATCAAATATTGATGCAAAATCGTCCACTTTCTGCTGATGAAATTCGGGCGATTATTCAAGATTTAGGCTACAACGAAACACTTTTCCATCTCGAACCGCAGTTATTACAGGAAGGAAATTGGGATTTGCTACATAAAAAGGAGCAAACTTTCACGCCTAAATTGCCCGCAATTCCACCTGTTTATCGTGAGCTTGAAAAACGGTTTTTGAAAACCATTTTAGAAGATGCACGCATGGCTCTATTTTTAACACCGGAAGAACAACTTGAATGGCAAAATCATTTAAAAGACGTGCCCCCATTATTTTCTTCCCAGGATATTTTTTATTTTGATCAATTCGCAGATGGCGATATGTATACAGATTCCAACTACATTCGCTGTTTTAAGGTCATCTTAGAGGCGATTCAAACGAATAAGCAAGTTTATTTGGAGTATGAGAATGCTCGGAAAAATCAGCTAACTGGGGTTTTTAGCCCACAAATTCTGGAGTTTTCTCAAAAAAATGATCGTTTTCGTCTTCATGCTAAATCTGTGCAAAATGGCACAGCCTATATTTTAAATGTGAAGCAAATTCATTCGGCCACTTTAATGGCAGAAAACGCGCGTGAGCAAACGACTCCAAAGCCTGTCACTAAAACGATTCACTGCACACTTTATAATCGGCGAAATGCCCTAGAGCGCGCTATGTTACACTTTGCAAGCTATCAAAAAACAACGAAACGGATTGATGACAAAACTTATGAGCTAGTGATTTCTTATCCTGTGCCAACTGAAAATGAACTGCTTATTCAAATTCTTTCTTTCGGTCCTATGCTCCGAGTCACTGCACCAAGCACGTTCATTAGGTTGTTAAAACAAAGATTGCAAAGACAAACTGAACTTTCTTTAGGAGATTAGGTTTTCATTCACAAAAAAGGTATAATGAATACTAAGTAGAACGAAAAGGAGGATGTTATGAAAAAAATTGGGATGGTTTTTTGGTGCTCCGTTATACTTATCCTTCTCGCCGTTTTACTCGGCGTATTTTTCCCACAAGGCTTTGAAACAGCAACAGCCAACATTCAACAATTTTTAACAAGTACGTTCGGCTGGTATTATTTGCTTGTTGTCGCCATTATCGTGGCTTTTTGTATTTTCTTAATTTTAAGCCCCATTGGCGCCATACGTTTAGGGAAACCAGGCGAAAAGCCAGAGTACAGCAATACATCATGGTTTGCCATGCTTTTTAGCGCAGGCATGGGGATTGGCCTCGTTTTTTGGGGTGCAGCAGAACCGCTTTCTCATTTTGCGGTCAGCTCACCAAGCGGCGAAACTGAAACACAAATCGCGCTACAGGAATCGCTACGCTATACTTTCTTTCACTGGGGGATTTCTGCATGGGCCATTTATGCGGTCGTAGCCCTAGCTCTTGCTTATTTTAAATTTAGGAAGAAAGCACCGGGTTTAATTAGCGCAACCCTCTACCCTATCCTAGGTCACCGGTCGTCAGGAACGATTGGGCATATCGTAGACATCATCGCCGTTTTCGCGACAGTCATTGGTGTGGCGACAACTTTAGGGCTCGGCGCCCAACAAATTAATGGCGGACTTGCGTATCTTTTCGATATTCCGATCAATTTCACCATTCAAATGATTATTATCATCATTGTGACAATCCTATTCATGATTTCCGCGGCTAGCGGTTTAAACAAAGGCATCCAGATTTTGAGTAATCTCAATCTTTATATTGCGGCTCTGCTTCTTGTGCTGACGCTCTTTTTGGGTCCAACGGTGAAGATTTTGAATGAATTTATGAATGGTTTTGGAGAGTATTTGCAAAATTTTGTGCAGATGAGTTTTCGAACGGAGCCGGGCAATCCAGCTGGCCGCGAATGGATTAACAGTTGGACGATTTTTTACTGGGCGTGGTGGATGTCCTGGTCGCCATTTGTCGGCTTTTTCATCGCCCGTATTTCCAAAGGGCGCACAATTCGCGAATTTCTAATGGGCGTCATCTTGCTACCAACAATTGTGAGCGCACTCTGGTTCGCGGTATTTGGCGGTACAGCCATTAACATTCAGCGCACGGTTGTGCCAAGCTTGCAAAAATTACCAACGGAACAAGTTTTATTCGGCGTATTAAATGAGCTGCCACTAGGCTCCATTTTATCGATTATCGCGATTATCCTCATTGCTGTTTTCTTTGTGACTTCGGCGGATTCAGCAACGTTTGTACTCGGGATTCAAACGACAAATGGCTCACTAAATCCAAGTTTCCAAATTAAATTAGTATGGGGCATTTTACAAGCCGGCATCGCAAGCACGCTTTTATTCTCTGGTGGACTGCAAGGCTTACAAAACGCAGCAATTATTGTCGCATTCCCGTTTTCGGTCATCATTATTCTCATGATGATCTCGCTCTACATTTCCCTTTCAAAAGAACAAGAGCGACTCGGTCTATTTATCCGTCCGAAAAAATCACAGCGAGATAATTTATAGCACAAAAAAACAGGGCCGATTGCCCTGTTTTTTTGCTATTTGAACATCACATACAAAATAATCGACTGATCCATCTCGCTAAGCGCCTCTTCCGCAAATAAGTCATCAACAATTCGTAGGCCTTTTTCTGAGAAACCCCAGTACTGAAGAACATAACGTTTGCCGGGCTCTATTTTTCCACCCTCAAAAGGCTCTGTAGCACTTCCTGCGTGTTCAAATTTATAGAACAACTCTGCAGATAACGGCACTTTTTTTTGTGATTCCGCCCCGTTCGCGAGGATTTTAACGCGAAGCTCTTCTGGTTTCATCACATCAAAACCAACTGCGCCCCAAACAAGTTCCCCGTTTATCGGACTTTTTTCTTCGCGCGCAATTTCTACAACTTTTTGATGGCTCACGCGCTCCGCTTTTTCATACACATCGAGGTACACTTGAACCCGCTCGCCCTCCGTATTAAAGGCAACCTTTCCGCTAGCCGCCAAAAGAAGATCTAGCGTATCAATCGATTCCTTATCTTTTTTGATTAAAGCTCCGTTTGGCACCCCCGCAATTTTATCACCTTGAAACGGCCAAAGATTCCAATACGCCAGCACGCCTAAACCCCCGCCAATAAGTAACACGCCAACAACAATCATGATGCTAATTTTTTCATGATGCACTCCTTCATTTGTTATTTATGGTACGGCTCCCCGCGCATAATTTTAAATGCACGATAAATTTGCTCGACTAAAACTAGACGCATGAGTTGATGCGGTAGTGTCAATTTGCCAAACGAAATTTGTTCATCGGCGCGTTTTAAAACACTATCGCTTAAGCCAAGTGAGCCGCCAATGATAAACGCAATTTTACTTTTCCCATATGTCATGAGGTGATGAAGTCCGTCAGCAAAATCCTCGCTCGATTTTTGTTTGCCAGCAATTGCCAGCGCAAAAACGTATGTATCCGCAGAAATTTTTGTTAAAATTCGTTCTGCTTCTTTTTCCTTTACTTGTAACATTTCAGCTTCACTTAACATTTCTGGCGCCTTTTCATCTGGGACTTCTACAACACTTACATTCGCATATGGACCTAAACGCTTTAAGTATTCTTGAATGCCTTGCACTAAATACTTCTCTTTTAATTTTCCTACTGTAATAATTTGGATTTTCATGTATCCACCTCAAAATTGCATTTTCTCCGTTTATCATACCATAAAATTAACTGATACGTGCTTTTGACCTAAATTCGCACACAAATTTCTTTTCCACAAGAAAATGGCACTTATACACAAGTTTTATCCACAGAAAGTATCCACATATCCACAGACGCATCTATATTTTGTATAAGAACAAACATTCCCTACAAGATATACTTTTAGTGAAATTCACTATCCACAGGTTATCCACATGATCATAATACTCGCAAAAACCTTGTGGCAGAAGCAATTTGGAATTTGTTAGCAAATGAAACTGTGGATAAATGAGCGTTTTTATAGTTGTTTTTCACAAAAAGGTATATCTTACTATGAAAGTTGGGCAAAAATGAAATTTGATTCAATTTTTTGTTCGAAAAGCAACTTTTTATACTTAAATTGTCAGTATTTTCGATTTCCCACAGCTTATTCACGGTTTACTAACAGGTTATCCACAAAAATTATCCACATATCCACAACTCCCTTCTATATTTAGTGCAAGAAAATATGTTCTCTCCTAAATATTGATTGCTTGACTTTTGGAAATCCACAACTTATCCACAAAAAAATACGACTCCGAGGAGTCGCATTTTATATTTATTGTTTGGATGATGTAGCTGATTCTAACGTAACGTTTGTGGATTCTTTCTTACCGTCACGGTAATACTTCACGTTCATCTTTTGACCTATTTCAACATCATTGCTGTAAAGAATTTGACGCAACGTCATTGAGTTGGTTACTTTCTTACCGTTCATTTCTACAATTACATCGTATTGTTTCAAACCAGCTTTATCCGCAGCAGAGCCGCTAACGACTTGTTGAACCATTGCGCCGTAATCGACACCTTCAGGCAATTTCAGAATGTTTTGTTGTTGCTGTTCTGGAATTGTATCCACGTCGCGGAGTGTTACGCCTAGCGAAGGACGAGTTACTTCACCTTTTGTTTCAAGTTGTTCGATAATAGGTTCAACTGTGTTAATCGGAATCGCAAATCCAATTCCCTCTACATTTTCTGTGGAAATCTTCATGGAATTAATACCAATCACTTGGCCTTCTAAGTTAATTAAAGCTCCACCACTGTTACCTGGGTTGATAGCTGCATCAGTTTGAATAACTTCTGCTTCCCAGTCTTCTTGACCATCACCATTTGTATCCACTGGAACAGCGCGATTTAAGCCGGAAATAATCCCTTCTGTAACGGAACCGGAGAATTCAGTACCTAGTGGGCTACCAATTGCGATGGCAGTTTCTCCGACTTTAAGGGAATCTGAATTGCCGAATTCAGCTATGGTGCTCACATTTTCATCGCTGATTTCTAGTACTGCAAGGTCGTTCCATTCGTCAGTTCCGATTAACTTGGCGGATGATTTTTTCCCACTAGAGAAAGTCACTTCAAGTTTATTGGCGCCTTCGACTACGTGATTATTCGTCACGACATATGCTTTGCCGTTTGATTTTTTGTAAACAACGCCTGAGCCAGAAGAGGCTTCCTCCTCAGAAGTTGTGGAACCGTCAAGTGAACTTGTTGCTTGATAGTTTAAAACACTTACAACAGCGTCTTGTACTTTCTCGACTGCTTTTGTAATGTTGGTTGTATTTTCATACGAAACTTTTTCTACTTTTCCCGTGTTTGAACTTGATCCAGATGACGAATCGTTTGAGGAATCACCTAAGCCGCTAACGGCGAAAAAGATAATCAGACCGCCTACTAGAACGCCAATTAGGCCTGTTAGGAAATAACCTAAAAAGTGCTTACCACCGTTTTTCTTTGGTGGCTCACTACCGCCGTCACCGCCACTTGAACGTGTTGGGGGAACAGGTGGTACTGGGGGAACTGTGTTGTTTTTTTCAGAAGTATCGGAGGCTTCTTCAAAAAAAGCGTTCGTCATGCTTGCTTCGGCTTGTTCACGCGTCGCCCCCGCGAAAACTTGCCCTTCGTCTGTTACACCTTCCGAAATCGGCTCAGAAACTGGTTCTTGTCTGTGCGGACTATGTAACGTTTCTTCTGTTTTTTGTTCCTTTGTTGTTTCTGGCGATTGATTCGCATCATCGCTTACTGTTTTGTCAAACTCATTTTTCTCGTTTTCCAAAATTAACCATCCCTTTCCGCATAAAAATTCATCTATAGACTTATCTTACAAGAGAATTATGAAAAATTCATGAAATTACTTTAAATTTTTAAGAAAAAAGAGACGTACTCATTCGCTTTACGTCCCTTCTCAGCTTTACAATGCGAAAATGCTCGTCGGAATTTCTGGATCTGTGTCAAATAATTCTATCTGATTTCCGACCACAATGCCTTCACTTGCAAGCGTTTGTGCCACACTCATTCTAGCTAAATCTTTCATATTGTTATCCTTGCTTAAATGTCCAAGATAAATTCGCTTTGTTTGATCGCCAATGACTTCACTCATCGCGATTCCTGCATCTTCGTTCGAAACGTGCCCTTCATCGCCTAAAATTCGACGCTTCACATTCCACGGATAACGCCCCATACGAAGCATTTCGACATCATGATTACTTTCAAATAAATAGGCATCAGCATTTTTGATGTGCCCCTTCATTCGGTCGCTCACATAGCCCGTGTCCGTAATCATAACAAACTTTTTATTCCCGTTATGAAATATGTAAAACATGGGCTCAGCCGCATCATGCGAGACTCCAAATGATTCTACTTGCAAGTGCCCAAAACTTTTTACAGTTTCCATATCAAATTGAAATTTTTGATCCGAGCTTACCTCGCCAATCATATTATCCATTGCACGCCAAGTTTTCTCATTTGCGTAAATAGGGAGTTTATATTTTCTCGCCAAAACACCTAAACCTTTAATATGGTCCGAGTGCTCATGCGTAATTAAAATTGCGTCCACTTCGCTAATATCCCGGTCAATTTGTTTAAAAAGACCTTCCATTTTCTTACCGCTTAAACCACAATCGACTAATATTTTTTGGTCGTCTGTTTCAATAAGTGTGGCATTGCCAGAACTCCCACTTGCGAGAATACTAAACTTTAATTGCGCCGCACCAGTTCCTGCTAACAGTTGACTCTTCATCATTACATTCGTACCCCCTGACATATCCTTATTTTAACCTTATTTTTTACAAAAGAAAACAAAAATCAACCCGAATGTGGATTGATTTTCGTTTTATGCCTAGTTGCCCATCATTGTTTCTGGTGACATTTGGATTGATTCGCTCATGGACGTTTCTTCTGGGTTTTGCGCGCGCGATTCATTTAAATTGATAACTTGTTCATCTTTGGCATTGATTAAAAAGTACGTCGTCGTACCTTTATGTTTTACCTCAAAACACCAGACTGGGAAATAAACATCGCCGCTCGATAATTGTACCGTTGTATAGTAGCCAAACGTTGCTTTCACAATGTCGCTATCCGTTTTTAAGTCGCCATGTTGATAAATCGCTTCTAAGGCATCCATCGAAGACATTAAATTGGTTTTTTCTTGCAAATCATCTTGTTTTCCAAGATACGTTTGCGTGTATGATACTGCCTCGTCGGCATTATTCAATTTAAAAGTAATTTGCCCGCCGCTATCAAAGAGGACCATATCTCCTTTTATCACTTGATTGTAGATTAGCTTATTTTCCTCTTTATCATATTTCCAAAATTTATAGGACGAACCTTTGTACACCTTTTCTTTGACAAAACTGGCAAGTTCAGGTGTTTCTTTGTCCTTGTCAGCGGGAATCGGTGTTTTTAATGTAGACGAAATTTCACTGGCATTATTCACAAGAAAAACATTTTGATCTTTTAAGCTCGCAACGTCCTTCGCAGAAAACGCGTCTTGGGTAGCTGTGAAAATTTCCCCCATAACCGGTTTTGAAGACAGTTTTGGATAGCTGATGTTATCTGTTTTTAAATGGTCTTGAAGCGTGTCGTTTCCAAGTTTATCAGGATCATTGGTTGCTTGTTTATTTAAAAACATCACCACAAGGAAAATATCGAGTAATAGGAAGGCGATAATAAAAATAATTTCTGTTTTTCTCCAATCCAACTTTACTCACTCTCCTTCATATCAGAAACGAACCATTGCCCGTTGTATTTGAATATCCATGTCGGTCTTAGTTCTACAATTCGGTTAAGTCCTTTATCTTCTACCCATGACATTTCATAACCGAGTGTAATCATTTGCAATGAGCGAATATCAATATTAGGATTGCTTTCCAAATTCTTGTAGACAGATAGTGAAGATGGTAGCGTCACTTCTTCGCTTTCGCGCGGAATTGGATAGTCTAATTTAAAGAATGGTCGGCTATATTTATATACTGCCTCTTGTCCTTCCGTGACATAAATTTGCGACATACCTGCTGAATTTAAAACTTGCAAATTGTTCACGAATAAACCGAAGTTTACCGTTCCAGACTGGGCATAGTAGCCAGTATAATAATAGTTGTCCGTCCAGCCTGCATGTTCATTAATAAAGTTAAAACTATCTTGAATGCGGCTATCTCGTTTCGAAATTGTTTCAGTATTTGTTGTTACTTCTTGTGCTGGATTAATATATTCCAACACCTTATTCGTTGTATCCAGCACGATTTTGCTTGAGCCATTTGTATAAGAATTATCTTCATTTTTAACAGAACCAACATCTTGGAACAGCGCCTTCGTAAACAAATTGATATCCATTGAATCGATAATATATTTTTCACTGCTCATTTTTATTCGTTCGTTTGAAAGGAAGATGGAATGCTTGCTCGGTCTTACTTCTGGGACTTCATTAAATACGTCTTCCTTGTTTGCTTCTTCAACAATATTTCGAACGCTCTCAATATCCTTTTCTTGAAGAGAACTTTGGTAAATCGTATCTTCATAATCATTTGTAAAATAAACGGTATATAAGCCGGTGTCCGTTTTATTTGTGTCAAAAATAATCCGATTGAATGAAGCATTATCAAGCTTCTTACCTTCAACTTGGAAGACTTGCGCAAAAATCGAAAATGGGATGTTATTTGGGTAAATAAGCTCAATCGCTCCGTTTTGGTGAATAATACGGTCGTACTCCTCACTCCGTTTTTTCCCCGAAAGAACGACTTCTGAAAAACTAAAGTTGCGCCCATCTGCGGCTAGCTCGTTCACATAAGTGCCATTGTTCGTTTGAAAATGTGTATCGTTTTTATTGACTTGAATCATCATCGGTTTAAAAACTTGGGCAGCGGTTTTCTGCTTATCAATTGTTGTTTTTTCCACTTCTTTCACATCAATCGTTTCGTAATCTGGCTGGCCTTTCCAAATAAAATAGCTGAGCACGATACTAAAAATAACGAGTACGGTGAGGATAGCGCCTCTTAAATATGCATTTGTCTTCATTCCCAATCATCCTCCGGCAAATCGCTATATGGCAAGGTGAACTTGACTGTCGTACCTTTGCGCTTATTACTTTCAGCCCAAATACGACCACCATGCGCCTCAATTACTTCGCGCGCAATAGCCAGTCCTAGCCCTGTTCCTCCCATTTCTCTCGATCTCGCTTTATCCACCCGGAAGAACCTATCAAACACTTTGTCTAAATCAGCTTCCGGAATTCCAAGTCCCTCATCGCTAATACTTACTTCGATTTTATCGTCCATTTTTTTCAAGAAAAAGGAGATTTGACCGCCGTCCGGTGAATATTTATTCGCATTGGAAATAATATTGTCCAGCACTTGCATCACTTTATCTTCATCAATTTCAATGATAACCGGCACGCGCGGAATATAGCGTTTAAATTTAATCGATTCTTTTTTCATCATTTCAAAACGATCGATAATATGATTAAAGAAGTCCGTAAAATTCACAAAACTTTTATCCAGATGTTCTCTGCCGCCGTCCATACGCGATAATTTCAAAAGGTCATTGACAAGGCGAATCATTCGCTCTGTTTCATTTTGCGTCACTTCAAGGAAATGCGGCGCGACCTCCTTATCCTCCCACGCCCCGTCACTAAGTGCTTCGAGATAACTATGCATACTGGTTAAAGGCGTGCGAAGTTCGTGTGACACGTTTGATACGAAGTCGCGACGTTCTTGGTCAACTTTCTCTTGATCTGTAATGTCATGTAAAACCGCAATCACACCATTTACAAACCCTGTTTCACGTTGAATGACTGATAAATTGGCGCGGAGAACATAGCGTTCTGCTGTACTACGGTCCATCGTAAGCGGCTCGGTCATATCCATCAAATCTTCAAAAGCATACTCATCTTGAATGCCGAGGACTTCTGTAAGTGGCTGTCCATTTGCGGTTTCATGGGCAACGCGAAGCATTTTTTCCGCTGGTGAGTTAATTAAAATGACTTTGCCGCGGCGATCAGTTGCGATAACCCCGTCTGTCATATACGAAAGTACGGAAGACAATTTGCGTCTTTCCCCTTCGGTCATGGCTTGGGCTTCCTGAACCCGTTTTGTCAGCGAGTTAAAGCTTTGCGCAAGCTCACCAATTTCATCAAGTCCGTATACTTTTACTTTCCGAGTATAATTCCCTCTCGCCATAGCGTAAGCTTGTCGTTTCATATCAATAATCGGCTTCGTTATCGTCCGCGACAAGAGCACCCCGAGAACAGCCGTTATGACCATCGCAATCAGCGTCCCGGTAATAAAAATGTTCGTAATCGAGTCCACCTGCGAGTAGACGGACTCAATATTCGCGACAAGATAAATAGCCCCAATCACCGTATTTTTATTTTTGATTGGAGAAACCGTGACCCAAACACGTTTATTGTCGTTTGACTCGTCCATATAAATTTTTTCTTCTGAAGTGCCAAGCGACAGAGCTCTTTTGACTAAAGGCGTGGTTGATTTTTGGCCTACAATCCCCTGATTGTCCATGTTGGACGTCCCGAGAATTTTGCCACGCTCATCAACAATGCGCACCTCGAGCAAACTCGAATTGTTGCGCGCATAATCGACCAAAAGTTCACGAATATCCGTCTGCATCTGCGCACTATTATCGCCGTTCTTTAAAATCTCCTCCCGCACGTTATAATCCAGTAATGTCATACTATTTTTGATAGAATCTTGAAAGTTCTTTTCAAGCTGCCCCTCTAGTTCGCGCACGAAATAAGCGCCAATGACTTGCATAGCAACTAAAATAAGCAACAAGTAAATCATCACCAACCGGAATTGCACCGACTGGAAAAACTTCATTTTATGCATAAAACACGTCTACTCCTGTTCAGGGTTAAATTGATGTTTCTATCTATGGCAAATCGCAATTTAGTTTCTTCTTAATTCTTGTATTATACCATAATTCACGCTTACAAAAAAACACATCATTTATTAGTAAAATAAATGACGTGCTTCGTACAATTATCTATATTTTGATTCCCATATCAATTTCTTTATAAGTTTGTAAATCCCGTAAAATATTGCAGTAGCCATTCAAATAGCGCCATCACTATACCTACAAGATTTATTTAAAATGCCTCTGCTGCTACTCCTGCTCTGGGTTTCGCAAATAATAGCCCACGCCGCGGCGTGTAACGAGCCATGCTGGGTGGCTTGGATTGTCTTCGATTTTTTCACGCAGACGTCTTACGGTTACGTCAACTGTACGGACATCGCCGAAATAATCATAGCCCCAAACAGTTTGAAGCAAATGTTCGCGCGTCATAACTTGGCCCATATGTTTCGCTAAATAGTGAAGAAGTTCAAATTCGCGGTGCGTTAACTCGATGGTTTCGCCGCGTTTAGATGCCACGTATGCGTCTGGATGAATGACGAGGGAGCCAATTTCGATTTCGCTATTTTCTTCTTCTTCAGCGGATTGCGAGCTAATTTGGCTATGACGGCGCAAATTCGCTTTAACCCGTGCGATAAGTTCACGATTACTAAACGGTTTCGTCACGTAGTCGTCGGCGCCTAGCTCGAGGCCGAGCACTTTATCGATTTCGGAATCTTTTGCGGTAACCATGATGATGGGCATATCGTATTTTTTGCGCACTTCACGACAAACTTCAATGCCATCGCGGCCCGGAAGCATGATGTCGAGCAAAATTAAATCTGGTTGTACTTCCTCAACAAGCTCAATAGCTTCGTCTCCGTCATAGGCACAATATACATCGAAACCTTCTTTATTTAAATTAAATTTAACAATGTCTGCAATTGGTTTTTCGTCATCTACTACTAAAATTTTCTTTTCTGCCATTTTTCAAACAGTCCTCCCATAATTGGATTTTTCCGGTTCTGCCGGCATTCTCCTAAAAATTGTTTATCATTAAGACTGTGGTGCGGAAGTCCTTCTCCCTGGACGCTTCCGACGGCGTCTTTAGCTTGTTCACTTCTATACAAATAGAAGACCATAATTTTATTATAGCACAGTTCGAAAATTATCTGAATTATTACAGCTAGCATAGTCCATTTTAAATATGAAGATTTTTCCCGTAACAAAAAAACAACTGCAAACATATCGTTTACAGTCGCTTCTTGAAATAAGCTATTTTTTTAAGTGCCCACTCATAATGGCTTGACGTCGCCGAAACGAAATAGCTGCCAAGCGTGCTTCCACCGCTCCAAGTAAAAACCCCTTTTTTAAACAAATCATCGTTAGAAAATTGCTCAACAAGTTGCATAACTTGGCCATGACTTTCCTGCAATAAGCGTAGCGCTGCCGGGTATGCTGTTTGCTGATGCTTTTCCAAAAAAACGATGTTCATTGCGCCGTAAGTTTTCCAGTTATAGCCTTCCAGCAAAAATTGCTTTTTCTCCCCCTTTAAATTGACCTCTACCCAATCTAAAAGTAATTTTTGCCATTCATACAAGTGAATGAGGACATCGCGGATATTTTTATCCCTATTCCAGTGTGCTTCTTTTTTATTTATGTCGGCCAACTGAAACGCGGCTAACTTCACTTCATTTGGCATTTCCTCTAACATATGTATGAGTTGTTGATACTTTTCGTTTGAGGCTTGTATAAGATCTGCTTTAGTTGTTGGTCTCGCCACTATTATCATCTCCTTTATAATTTTTATACATGTCCGAAATTTGCGCGCTTACTAGGGCGCGTAGTGAAGCTGGGCTTTCCACGATGCAGGCGCTGCCGAGGCCTAAAATAAATGTTTCCAGCCAAGCATTATGTTCGGCAATAATTTTCAGCCGTAAAAATGGCTCCGCTTCTTCTATAATTTCCACTTGATGCCAGCTTTCAAAAATATGAAAAATCGAGCGATCAATTCGCAACACAAATTCAAGCATATTCTGCTTTTGCCAAATGAAATCGCGTTCATAATACGCTAGATTAGGATTAAATGGTTGACCTAGTTCGATGTGTTTGATTCGGTCTAGCAAAAACAATTTTGGAGCGCCTTCTTCTGTACCACTTAAATACCAGCGGCCACTTTTGAAAAGCAATTGATAGGATTCAATCATGCGTTGCTTCTTATGCCCATCTAATTTGGTGTATGTGAACATTAGTTGGTGATTGCTTTTTATAGCTTCTTGGATGCGCATAAATTTCGCGTCATCCGTTTTGGTGCCTTGCCAAGACGAAAAATCCACCACAACTTGATGTGCATGCTGTTCAATTTGTTGTAATTCTTCGGCATCGAACAGCAATTGTAGCTTTTCAATAATTGCCGTTTTATTTGGGTCATTTTCAATATTCAACCGATAAAGCGAAAGCAGCATGTATTTAAAATCGAGCGAGGAAAACAATTGTTTATCCAAATAGTAGTTCTCCATAATGCTAATCCCACCATTAAACCCCGGTGTCGAAATTATCGGTATACCAGCATAATCTAGTGCTTCCAAATCGCGATAAATGGTTCGTTCTGATACTTCAAAAAAATCGGCCAAAGTTTGAACTGTCACTTTCCGTTTGCTGACTAACAGCAACACAATGGCTAACATTCGACTAAAACGCATGAACGGCTTTCCCCTCTCGTTTAAAATAGCGTGTTTATTTTATTCCAATATAAATTTCAATCCGCGTTTTTTCAATATCTGGATTGGGATAATATAATTCAAAATCCGTCACGCAAGTGCGCTCCAATTGCGTCTGCCAAATTTCCTGCCAAAGTGCTGCTGGCGCCGTCATTGGATTTCCAACCACTGTAAAGCGGGCATATTTTCCATTTTGAATTGTGACCTCCCCGTCTGCCGTAGCTACACCTGCCAGCACGTCATACGATAAGGAAGTCGGTTTTTCATAATCACCTTCAAAATTAAAATACACACCGTATACTTTTGTTTCCATATCCATTGTAGCATGATTTTGATAAAACCCTTGCCAAAGTTCCGTAAATTTCTCACTCATATTCGGGTCATCATTACTAATGTGCACGTGTTCTCCAGTCACTTTTATTTCTTCAAAATGGCTAACTTGATAATTCATTTTTATTACCTCCCTTTCAGCTCCAGTATAGCACCGGGCTCTGACAACAGTTTGTCAGGGTAATAAAAAAAGTTTGCAGACGACAAAGTCTACAAACTTTTTAAAATTCAAACGGTCCCGACGGGATTTGAACCCGCGATCTCCTGCGTGACAGGCAGGCATGTTAACCCCTACACCACGGAACCAAGTGAGCACCTTAAAAAGGGCACTTCACCATTAAACCATGCTTGCCAAAAATCGTCAACTATTTTTTAGAGGCTATAAGTCGTTGCTTTAAATAAATCTAATTTCCCAATGCGGCTTACTGCTTCCCTAAGTCGCTCCTCGTCCATTAGAAGGCCCACTCGGACGTAACCTTCTCCGCACTCGCCGAAGCCACTTCCATCGGCCACCGCCACATTAGCTTTTTCGAGCAAATGCTCTGTAAAGCTTGTGCTCGTGAAGTTTTCGGGCACTTTCATCCAAGCAAAAAACGAGCCCCTTGGAATGACTGCTTCCCAGCCGATTTCCGAACACGCGTCTAAAAAGGCATTTTTTCGACTTTCGTAACGCTCATTTTGCTTTCTGACAGCTTCCTGGGAGCCTCTAAGCGCTTCAATCCCCGCATCCTGAATGGCAGGGAAAAGACTCACATACAGATGGTCTTGGATTAAATTGATGGCTTCAATCATCGTTTCATTCCCGACAGCGAAACCAATTCGCCAGCCGGCCATATTGTATGTTTTGGATAGTGTGTATAGCTCAATTCCGACATCCTTCGCCCCTTCTGTTTGGAGGAAACTAATTGGTTTGGCGCCGAAACCGATAGCCCCGTAAGCGAAATCATGCACGACGGCAATCTCATTTTCCTTAGCAAACGAGACGGTGTCTTCGAAAAACTTCTCTGTAGCGATGGCGCCCGTTGGATTGTTCGGATAATTTAAATACATCAACTTCGCATCTGACCGCGTCGCCTCATCTATCAGAGCATAATCCGGTAGAAATTGATTTTCCTCCAAAAGAGGCATTAATGTATACTCGGCGTCCGCTAAAACCGCGCCAGACAAGTAATCTGGGTAGCCAGGGTCAGGCAAGAGCATTTTTTCGCCGGGGTCAAGCAGACACATCGGCAGCTCCACAAGCCCCGTCTTCGTCCCAAACAAAATCGCCACTTCCTTTTCAGGATCCAAAGTCACCCCGTACTCTTCTTTGTAAAAATTGGCAGCCGCCTCTTTCAGTTCTGCCTTGCCGCGAAACAAAGAATACTTGTGGTTTTGCACATCATCTGCGGCATTTTTTAGTGCTTCTACGATGTTTTGCGGCGTAGGCTGATCTGGATTTCCTTGTCCCAAATTGATGACATCATGCCCTTCTGCAATTTTGCGATTTACATTTTGTACTAATTTTGAAAAAAATTGCTCTGGCAAATTTTCGAGCTTTTTAGAAAATCTCATTTCGTACGCCTCCCGTTTTATGTTTCATTGTTAAATATCTTAAAGTTTTCTAGCAATTTTGTCTAGTCTAGAAATAAAAAACATTAAAAAAGCATTGACAATCACCTTAAAAATCGGTATATTTTTACGTAACAAGTTTTTATAATGTAGTTCTCTTATCGAGAGAGGCTGAGGGACTGGCCCGATGACGCCCGGCAACCTAACTTTTTGAAGTGAAGGTGCTAATTCCAGCAAAATGGTATAGCCATTTTGGTAGATGAGAGGAGTTCGAATAGGCAACACATTCAACTTCTCTATTCTGATGGTAGAGGGGTTTATTTATGTGCTAAAAACTTTTTTAGTACATAAATACAAGGCGAAACGCTGTGTCCACACTCTCAAACTAGAATGTTTATAAAAATTTAAATTTAGACACATTTAGGGAGGAATTTTTAATGAAAAAGAGAACTAAAGGAATTTTGATTGCATTTACTGGCGCGGCACTACTTGCACTTTCTGCATGTGGTGGCGGGAAATCCGAAACGCTAAGCACGGAAAAGATTACAATTGGCGTAACGGGTGGACCTCACCAACAAATTGCGGAGGAAGTGAAAAAGTTAGCTAAAAAAGACGGGCTGGACATCACAATTAAAACGTTTGACGATTATAACACGCCAAACACTGCGCTAAACGATGGGGATTTAGACGCGAATAACTACCAAACGATTCCGTTTTTAGATGCACAGAAAAAAGATAAAGGCTACAAAATCGACCAAGTCTTTAAGACGGTTGCTTTCCCAATGGGCATTTATTCCAAAGATATTAAAGACATCAAAGAGCTTAAGAAGGGGGATAAAATTGCGGTTCCAAATGATCCTTCGAACGAATATCGTGGCTTAAAACTTTTTGAAGACGCTGGTGTCATTAAGTTGAAAGACGGCGTGGAAGAAAAAGCAACGAAAAAAGATATCGCGGAAAACCCGCTCGATTTAGAAATCATCGAACTTGAAGCTTCGCAAATTCCAGCGCAACTTGGTGAAGTAAAAGCAGCTGCCATCAACACCAATTTTGCGATGGGCGCTGGACTCACCATTAATGATGATGCGATTTTCCATGAACCAACGAAAGACAATCCGTATCCAAATGTTTTTGTCGTAAGAACTGAAAATAAAGATGATGAAGTTGTCGATACACTTAAAAAATATTACCATTCTGATGAAATTAAAAGCTTCATTGAAAAAGAATTTAATGGGTCTGTTGTACCTGCATTTTAGGGAGATGTAACCATGATTAAACTAGAACATGTCAGCAAGACTTTTAATGTTAACGGGCGAAGCGTTCAGGCGGTGAAGGACGTTTCGCTTTCCGTCCAAAAAGGTGAGATTTACGGTGTTGTGGGTTATAGCGGCGCTGGAAAAAGTACGCTTGTTCGTTGCATTAATTTTTTAGAACAGCCAACTGAAGGTACTGTGCATATTGCAAACGACAATCTCGCACAACTTTCGGCGAAAAACTTGCGTTTCGCGAGACGTAAAATCGGAATGATTTTTCAAGGCTACAATCTACTTAAAACGGCCACTGTATATGAAAATATCGCGCTACCGCTTAAACTTGAAGGTTTAAAAAGCGATGAGATTACAGCACGTGTTGAAAAATACTTAGAAATTGTTGGGCTTACGGATAAAAAAGAAAATTTCCCAGCTCAACTTTCTGGCGGTCAAAAGCAGCGTGTTGCCATTGCGAGAGCGCTTGCTCATGAACCTGAAATTTTACTTAGTGATGAGGCGACGAGTGCGCTTGATCCTGAAACGACCGAAGCCATTTTAAATTTGCTACTTAAAATCAACCGCGAACTCGGCATTACGATTTTCCTTATTACGCATGAACTCGATGTCATTCAGCGCATTTGTGACCGCGTTGCTGTGATGGAAAACGGGCAAATTGTTGAAGAAGGCACTGTTTTAGATGTATTCACGAAGCCAAAACACCCGACTACCAAACGTTTTGTTGGCTCAGAGGCTAGTTTTGAAATTCCAGCCGATGTGTTAGAAAAATATAAGCAAACAGGTAAATTGGTTTCACTCCATTTCATTGGCGAAGGTTCTGATGAGCCTGCCCTTGCGCTTGTATCCCGGAAATTTGATTGCCTGCCGAGCATTTTGGCGGGGGGAATTGATCACCTGAAAAATGATACCCTTGGCAAACTTTTAGTCCATTTAAAAGGTGATGAGGCCGAATATAACAAAGCAATTGAGTACTTGCGCGAACAAGGCGTAGTCGTTTCGGAGGTGCAACAAAATGGTTGATTTTTTTAACGAATGGGGCGACACCCTTTGGACTGGATTTCTAGAAACCCTTACAATGACAAGCATCACGCTCGTCATCTCCATTTTGGTCGGTCTGCCACTTGGTATTTTACTTGTTTTAACACGAAAAGATGGGCAAGCTGAGAATAAAACGGCTTACACGATTTTAAACTGGATTATTAATATTTTACGTTCGCTGCCATTTATTATTTTACTTTTTTTAATTTTGCCATTTACAAAAATTATCGTGGGCACTACAATTGGCGTAAAGGGCGTTATTTTGCCGCTTGTCGTTTTCACAGCGCCATATATCGCTCGGCTGATGGAATCTGCTTTACTTGAAGTCGACCGCGGTGTCATTGAAGCGTATCAGGCGATGGGAATTTCTACGTCAAAAATCATTTTAAATGTTGTGCTTCGCGAGGCGCGTTCAGGCATCGTGCTTGGCCTGACAATCGCTACAATTGGTCTAATTGGAGCCACCGCGATGGCAGGACTAGTTGGCGCCGGCGGACTTGGAACCATTGCCTATCAATACGGATTCCAGCGCTTTGAACCAACCATTATGTACGCGACCATTATTATTTTAATTATCATCGTACAAACCTTGCAATCACTTGGAAATTTCCTAGCAAGACGATTAAAGAAAGACTGAAAACTGGGGGAATAAAATATGTGGAAGCTTGCGCTTTGCCAAATTGACGTTACGTTTAAGGATCCAGATGCGAATTTCAAACGGGTCCGGCAAACAGTAACCGAGGCGGCAAGAAGCGGTGCTGAGATTGCCGTTTTACCCGAAATGTGGAATACGGGCTATTGTTTGAGCGAGCTTGAGATATACGCAGACCGTCACGGCGAGCGGACGAAAAACTTTTTATCTGAGCTTGCGAGAGAGCAAAATATTACGATTATTGGCGGTTCCGTTGCCATCAAAACGGACGGGAAATTCACAAATATTATGTACGCTTTTGATAATCAAGGTGATTTTCTTTCTTCTTATAAAAAGGTCCACCCTTTCAAGCTAATGGACGAACATCTCTATTTGGAGCCTGGGAATGATGCCAACCTCTTCATGCTAAACGGCACAAAAACAGCCGGCTTCATCTGTTATGATATTCGCTTCCCCGAATGGATGCGGCACCATACCGCAAGAGGCGCAGAAGTTATTTTTGTTGTTGCCCAGTGGCCAGATGTGCGCATTTCCCAGTGGGAAAAATTGCTCGTCGCACGGGCAATCGAAAATCAAGCGTTCGTCGTGGCCGTAAACCGTGTCGGCAAAGATCCAAACAACCAATTTAACGGCCATTCTATGGTCATCAATCCGCACGGGGAAATCCTCCTTTTAGCGGGAGAAACTGAAGAAAATTTCTACAGCACAATTGATTTGGCTGAAATCAGTGCGGCGCGTCAATCGATGTCCATTTTCGAAGACCGCCGCCCAGAATTATATTTCTAAGCTCACACAAAAAGAGAAAATAGGCAAGTAAAGATCCAGTAACTATACCATTTTTTAAAATGGATTTACTGGATTTTCACTTGTTTTTTTTATTTATGTCCCAGCCTCTTTTTTATATAATTTCTTCATTTATTTTCATTATTTTTTCATTTTAAGACGATACAATAAATGCATCATCTAAATCATAGGTTTTACACCTATTTTATATATTCTTCCTTAAAACCGCCAAAGCCCCTATCAAATCCATGATAGGGGCTTTGGTTTTTATTGGTATTTTAGTTGAATGGCTTCCAAATAGGCTATAAAGTTATCGTAAAATTCATTTTGACTTTTTATCGTTGCATGTGTTCCTAGGTTTAAAAGAAAGCGGTAGCCAACTTCATGATCAGGTAGAATAACCTTGGCTTGAAAATACGTTTCATCGAGTGCTTTTATTTCCAGAACATTTGCGCGCTCCACAATTTGTTCCCGTCCAGTACGGTCAAGGAGCAAGTCTACTTCTTCCATTTCAAAAGGTGAAAATTGCGGTTTTGGGTTAAATGGTCTGACCACAAATTCGCGCGGCGTAAAAGTATCCGCAAGGGTTTCTAAGTGAATCATTCGCGATAATTTAAACGTCCGAAAGTCTTCCCGCTCTGTGCTATAGCCTTGTAAATACCAATAACGATTTCGGAAAAGCAAATGGTATGGTTCTATTTTTCGCTTCGTTTCATTCCCATCTCGGTCGCTATATGTCACGGCAACATATTGATGTTTTTTTATCGCCAAATGTAGCTCCTCAACGTGTTCATTTATTTCTTTTTTCGTTGTTACATTTGAAAAATCCAGCGAAATAAGATGATCACTAATTTCATCATCAGACCGCAACATATTTTTCATTTTCAAAAGCGTTCGCTTAATATCTGTTGAAGAAAATAATTGTTCAAATCCATTCAAACTTGTGACAATTGTCGTTAAATCTTCCGTAGTAAGTAAACGTTTGTCTACTTTATAAGTTGGCATAATTCCAATTCCACCGTTCACGCCTGGCATCGTATAAATCGGAATTTTCGCCATCGAAAGTGTTTCCATGTCGCGGTAAATCGTACGTTTTGATACTTCGAACATTTTTGCCATTTCATTTGCGCTAACAATTTCACGTTGTAAAAGCAACATAATAATGCCAATTAGCCGCTCAATTTTCATTTTTTTACTCCTTTTTCAAATGATGACATACAGTTGTCAACATTAGCGTGTTATAGTTACATCATAACAAAATTAAATTTATTTTTGGAGGGAAAAAGTTATGTCATTTGAAATTGTACACTTAGAAAAAGAAGTATTTTCCGGAGAAAAAGTTGAAATTCCTAATTTTAATCCACAAGAAGGTTTTGGAAAAATGAGCGAAATTAAGACTGCTGCCTACGAAAAGTACGCGGACGATGCAAAAAATTATGTTGGTATTAATGCGTCCATCGATGGCAAACAAAATTACATCGTTGCAAAATCTGGTGAAGGTAATGGTGTGATTTCCTTTGAAATTCCTGAAGGCGACTATGCAAAATTCGTATCCGAAGAAACTGAACGCACTGCCATTGACAATTTTATCGGTCAAACTTACGGCGAAGTGATGCAAGGCGGTAAATACGACCTTGCCGGAAACTTTAACTTGGAAGATTTACGCGAAGACAAATTTACAATCTATATTCCAGTGAACGCAAAATAAACATTGAAAAAGAAGCAGAATTAATTTTCTGCTTCTTTTTATGCTTACAATAAATTTTCGCCTGTCATAACATTGACGCTTACGACGACTCTATTTTCTGAATCTAAACCGTTTAGGATGTATTTCATTGTTTCAAGATTTTCTCTCACTTTATCACGCGCATAATACGTAAATGTGCCATCTGCTTTTAAATCCCCGCCAGCATAGATTTGCTCTTCTCCCGTCGTTATATTACGAGCAACAAAACGAAGTGACGCAATATTCCAATATGTTCCTGTAATAAATGAGGCTGCATCTCGTTTATATAGCGGCGACACAATTAGTCGCGTTGCTAATTGCGGCGGTAAATGAAGCATAAATTCGGCTACGCTAAACCCTCTTTCATCAAAACCTTCAATTTTCAAGTGCGTACAATTAGCTGTGATTTCGGTGTATTGCAATGAAAATCGTCCGCTTGACTCAATTGTACCGCCTGTTTCTTGTGGTCGTTCCGCTCCATCAGATAATATTTCTGTTATTCTAAGTTGCGTAATGCCCCCTATGAATTTCCCCTTAACTTCTGTTCCCGATACAGTCGCTTCCGTTATTTGACTCACATCAATCACATTATCCTTCATATCCACCCACACTAATTGTCCATTTTGAATGGTTCTAAGGACAATTAACTTCGTTTCCGGTTTACCATCTTCTTTTAAAAGTGCAATATCCCCTTCTACTACAACTTCATTATAACGATACAAATCTTGTTTTTTAACAACTGGAATTGTGAGTCGTTCTGCCAGCAATCGTGTTTTAAAGGAATAGGCATCCGAATAGCTCGTTTTTTGCTCGCTCAAAACATTCTCTTTTCCCATGATTACTGTTCTGTAGCCATTATCTGTTATTCTTGGTTTTGATTGAAAGCTAGTTCCAGCTACTTCAATTGCATTTACTTCGCCAGCTTCAATAATTGTATTGAACGCTAGTTGTCCCACCTTAACATTAGCACGATCACGAATCGTTACAAGATTACAATTATCGATTTCATATGCATATTCGGGACTTACTTTTCCTAAAAAGCGATTGTCTGAAATAAATGTTTTTCCAACCCCTTTTACGGCTAAAGGTTCAGCGCCGCCATCAATTTGAATGTGCGCTTTCTTGTTTTCTTCAAAAGTATTATGTTGAATAAATGTGTAGGCATTTTCAATTTGCGCGCCGTTTGTGCCTCTTTGGAGTTTAATCGCTGCATTATCGAAAAAGCCCAATGAACTTTCTTTGATTGTAACACCATGGCACCCTTCCAAAAGGATTCCGATTCGATTAGCAAACGCCTGGATCGTTTTATTGTCTGCTGTTTTAATGGCAAGACCTGTATTTGCGTCTGCCTGCACTCCACAAGCCAAAATCTTTACGTTTGTTAAGCTACTTTCGTTAATATTTTCTAAATGAATGAAGGTCCCCGTCGCATCCTCCACTCTCCCTTTGTCCCTTTTGAGTTTCAAATAATCTTGTGTTGAGCCACTATTATCAATATGAATGTCTTCAAGAATCAATCCCTGCCCAACAACTCGTTTGCCATTAAATAGCTTTGCTGATGTATCACTAATTGCCTGAATGGCAGTCCCGCGAATATTAAAGAAAAACAGGTTTTTAAATTTGCATAAATCATACGGGCGAATAATTCGGATTGTTGTGACGTTATTTACGTATCTCAAGTCAAAAGTTAAATGAGACATGCCAATATTTCGAATAAAAGAACGTTCCCCAGTTCGCTTCTCGCCATTAAAATAAGCAAAATCAAAAATCGGTTGGTCCTCTTTTTCTTTGTCAAAAATCAGTTCATTATTCACCATCTCACCAGAAGGGATGATTTGACTTGATAGCGAAGAATCCCCTTGTAAGTTAACTCCCGCTTTATCTACAAAAATAGTCTTTGAGATTTTATAACTACCAGCCGGAAAATAAACTATCCCGCCTTCTTTTGTCATTTCCTCTGTTTCAGCTCTGGATAAAACTGTTTTATCGGCTTTCTTTACAGGATATTCATACAGCGCATCAATCGCGTCTTGGATTGCTTTTGTATCATCTGCTAGGCCATTTCCAACTGCGCCAAAATCTTTAACGTTGTGTACTTTTATTTCGGGTATAATGGTTGTTTCCACTTATGATCTCTCCTTTATGTTTACAAGTAAAGATTTATTTCTTTACTATTTCTTTATCATAGTACAAATTGGTTTTCTATAAAATTTTGGTATCCCTCGCAACAAAATGTGTAAAATGCCCATTTAAAGTTAAAAAAATCAGTTATTTGCCTCATTTTGTCCACAGACAAATAAAGAAAATTCCACTATACTAATAGTAATCTCTTTAGCTTGTATAGAACCATGTAGAAACAGCCA
Organism: Listeria goaensis; assembly: GCF_900186125.1. Classification (GTDB taxonomy): domain Bacteria; phylum Bacillota; class Bacilli; order Lactobacillales; family Listeriaceae; genus Listeria; species Listeria goaensis. The sequence goes on from NZ_FYBQ01000008.1 coordinate 69,077, forward strand.
CTTATTTTTTAAGTGGCTGTTTCTATATACTAAAATAACCTTTAGTGAATTCACTAAAGGTTATCTGCGCAAAATTAGTTTCCGCTAATTTCGCGTGCCACTCATGCTATATGGCTAAGTTTGTTATCGCTTCTTCATTTGTGAACGAGAATACTACAGCATGATATTCTAAGTATACTATTATGCCTTGCGTAAATCTGTGGATATTTTGTAGCCATTTCATTTCATAAAAACTAGGAAATCATTGCTATTCCTAACAATGAGCGCTAAATACTTTTTTATTTTTTTGTATAAACTACACATTTTAGTAAATATGATGCTAAGATGAAAGTATCGAAAAGGAGTGAAGAAGGATGGCACGCATAAAAGAGTACGAAATTGCAATCCAACACATTAAGCAACCTACTTCGGAAATTTCACATGGGACCACATTAATTTTCGCAATTTCAGGAAAAGTCACAGTCAAAATTTCAGAGCGGCACTTTCATTTGGAAGAAGGCGATATATTAGTCCTTGATCGCCATACATTTTACACGATTCAAGGAGAAAATCAGCATTTAATTATTTATTTGACGATTTCCGATACTTTTTTCACACAATATTATGCCGATTATTTCCGGCATTCATTTAACTTTTTCACTAAGGAAATCGATCCCGGGAGAGAACAAATTGTCAGTTCCCTCCGAAAGTCTATCAGTGAACTTTTAATCGCCTCAACGAATCAAAGACAAGCCAACAAGCTAGACGCGCAAACTGCATTACTTCAAATCTTGCTCGTTTTAACTCGTTTTTTAAAAAAGGAAAACCCTTCTTTTGCTAAAAAGGAAATGAATGATAAGCGCATCTCGCGAATCATTAGAGAGGTAGAAGAACATTTTGATGAGGCCTTGTCCCTTCATGATTTTGCTCAAAAGGAATATTTAAGTGAGGCTTATTTATCTCGTTATTTCAAGAAAACAACTGGCGTCGGCTTTTTGCAATACTTGACGGAAGTTAGATTGAAGCATGCGCGTGAAAACTTGCTCTATTCGACAGAGAGTATTACCGAAATTGCGCTTAAAAATGGCTTCTCGAGTCAAAAACATTTCTCAGAAGCATTTAAACAGTACTTCCATTCGCCGCCTAGTGAGTACAGAACGCAGCACCACCGCGAATTGAGTCCCCTCGAGCAAAAACAAGAAAGCCAGCAAAATCGTGCGATTGAGCAAATTGTGCCAACATCCGATATTCTCATTAAACTTGCTCGTCTATATCACAACATTGAATCTGGCAATGAATTAAATGAAGCACCGTTTGAAAAGAAGAAAATAGCAATTGCGGACAAGGCAGCACGAGCTTTAACCCAAAATATGCATATCCTAACCATTGGAGAGTTAAAGGAAGTTTTGAAGGAAAATGTGCAAAAACAAATTTTAACGTCACGCGATGAGCTCGGCGTCAATTATATCGGCATTCGCCATTTATTTAAAGGAAGCACTTTTCTGCCTGAGGCTGAAACGGACGAATTAGTTCCTACATCTTCTCCTTATGCAAATGCAGATGTGGCGATTTCATTTTTAAAACAGCATCGTTTGCAACTTTTTATTCGGCTTGAGTATCAAGATATCTCCGAAAATGAACATGATGTTTTTGAACGTCTTGATCACTTTTTGCGACACTCTATCCAAGTTTTCGGCCGAGAATTTGTTTCGCAGTGGCACTTTATGTTTTTCAATCCTAAACTGACCTTTGCGGATAAAAATGAATTGAAGCGTGTATATTTGAAGCTCCAGCAAATCATTAAGTCGCGCCTATCCGCCATTCAAGTGGGCACTTTTGTTCCGTTTTCGCTTTCGCAAAATGCGGTTCCTGTGCGCCATACTTGGTTTTTAGAGGCGGCGGATCAAATTGATTTCATTACCTATAACGCGAATCAAAATGAAGCGGTTGATTTTTCAAAAGAAGATTTTTTGATTACGGAAGATTATTGTTTGACTAAAACGCTAAAACTGAAAGCTTATTTGAAGCATCACCAAATTCATAAGCCGCTTATGCTCGTTAATTGGAATACACTCACGGGAAATACGCGGTACACGAATGGTACTTTTTTCCGTGGTGCGCTCGTCCTAAAAACCATGCTTGATTTAGCCCCAGAAGTGGATGCTCTTGGTTTTTGGATTAATACGGAGCTTCACGAGGAGGATGGCAGTCAGCTAAATATTAGTCTTGACGGGCTCGAAATGTTTCATTTTTTCAACGGGAAGCGACCAGCGTTTTATGCAGTGAAATTTCTGAAGCGGCTTAAAGGTGTTGTTGTTGCGGAGGGAAAAGATTTTATTATGACGCGGCATGTGGACGGCTATCAGCTTATTTTGATGAACTGTGCGACGATGAATCCGCGCTTTTCAGTAGAAGAAAAATTTTTAAAAGAAGAGCGAAAAGAAGTTCATGTTCGCATGTTGGGGCTTGAACCGGGAGAATATCAAGTTTGCAAATGGCAATTTGATCGCGATAATGGCGCTTTATATTCTAAATACTGGCAGTTAAATAGTAAGCACGGTTTAGATGAAGAAATTTTAGATTACATTGTGGATGCCTCGCAGCCTACGTTAACGGTTAGTGATGAGACGATTACAGATGATTGGTCATTTTACGCCTATTTAGATATTAATGCGATTCATTTTTATGAATTTCGGCATACGATTTAAGCTTAACGGAAACGTTAAGCTTTTTTCTTGCGTTCAACGTCGAATTTTTGACATCAATAAAATCACTTTTTAAAAAAGGAAATTTTCAAGCTAAAAATAAGCAAAAAAACACCCTTCTTTTGATTTTTATTTTTTTATAATAAAGATGCATCGACAATTACTGATGTTCTGGCCAGTATCAGTACAATAAATTGGAGGTTTTTACGGTGAAAGAAGAGTTATTCAAAAAATTAAACGAAAAACAATCTCGTATGATTGAAATCCGCCGCTACTTGCATGAAAATCCTGAACTTTCTTTTCAAGAAGAAAACACAGCAAAATACGTTGCGGATTTTTATAAAGATATGGACTGTGACGTGCGGACTCATGTTGGCGGAAACGGTGTTGTTGTAACGATTGACACTGGAAAGCCGGGTAAAACGCTTGCGATTCGTGCAGACTTTGACGCGTTACCTATTCAAGAAGAAACTGGGTTACCGTTTGCATCTAAAAACCCTGGTGTTATGCACGCTTGTGGCCATGATGGTCATACTGCATATATGTTAGTCCTAGCTGAAACATTGATTGAAATGAAGGAACAACTAACAGGCAAAATCGTCATTTTACATCAACACGCAGAAGAAACACCTCCTGGCGGTGCGATTCAAATGATTCAAGATGGTGCTTTAGATGGTGTTGATAATGTTCTTGGTATTCACGTCATGTCAACGATGAAAACTGGCGAAGTCTTCTACCGCGAAGGTGCGATTCAAACTGGACGTTCTTATTTCAAATTGAAAGTGCAAGGTCAAGGCGGACATGGTTCCTCACCTCACCTCGCAAATGATGCGATTGTGGCGGCAAGCGAATTCGTTGTGGCTGTTCAAACGGTCATTAGTCGTCGCTTAAATCCGTTCGATGTTGGTTCCATCACAATTGGTTCATTCGACGGAAAAGGAAGCTTCAACGTGATTAAAGACGCGGTTACTCTTGAAGGTGATGTGCGCTCGATGTCGGAGGACACACGCCAAACGATCGAAAAGGAAATCAAACGCATTGTGCGCGGAATTGAAGCGATGTTCGGCGTGACTTGTGAACTAGATTACAAAAATGATTATCCCGTTTTAAACAACGATGAAGCTTTGACCGAATTTGTTGTCAACTCACTTCAAAGCTCAGACATCCCTGAAATCACAGATGTGGTGCGTTGTGAACCGCAACCACCTTCTGAAGACTTCGCTTATTATGCGAAAGAACGGCCTAGCGTATTTTTCTATGTTGGCGCGATGCCGGCGGATGGACATTTTTATCCGCATCACCACCCTAAATTTGATATTAATGAAGACGCCTTACTTATTGCTTCAAAAGCGATGGGCGCTTGTGTACTGGATTATTTAAAAGGAGAGAATAACTAATGGCAACAAACGCATATAAAGGAACAAATAAACTTATCGTCGGCATCGTATTTGGTGTTATCACATTTTGGCTTTTTGCACAATCGATGGTTAACATCGTACCAGCTGTGCAAGATGACCTCGGTATTTCGTCAGACTTACTTAGCGTCGCAATCAGCTTAACTGCACTATTTTCTGGTATTTTCATCGTAGTCGCTGGTGGCATGGCGGATAAGTTTGGCCGCATGAAATTAACTTATATTGGACTTATTTTAAGCATTATTGGCTCGCTTCTACTTATCGTTACTCAAGGAGCGACATTACTCATTATTGGTCGGATTATCCAAGGACTTTCTGCTGCATGTATTATGCCTGCAACACTTGCCTTGATGAAAACTTATTTTGAAGGAACAGAAAGACAAAGAGCGCTTAGCTACTGGTCAATCGGCTCTTGGGGTGGATCAGGTATTTGTTCATTTGCTGGTGGACTTATCGCCACTTATATGGGCTGGCGCTGGATCTTCGTTTTCTCAATCGCATTCGCACTTTTAGGCATGTTATTAATTAAAGGAACACCTGAAAGCAAAGTTGTGCAAACAACGAAAGCAAAATTTGATACATTTGGACTAATTCTTTTCGTCATCGCAATGGTTTGTTTAAACCTTATTATTACACGCGGCGCAACATTCGGCTGGACAAGCCCAACAACAATCATTATGCTCGTTGTTTTCCTTCTTTCTGCTGGACTATTTTTCCGCACAGAGCTTCGCCAAGCAAATGGCTTTATTGACTTTTCTTTGTTTAAAAATAAGGCTTACACTGGCGCAACTCTTTCTAATTTCTTGTTAAATGCAGCGGCTGGAACGCTCGTTGTCGCAAACACTTATGTGCAAGTCGGACGCGGCTTTACAGCCTTCCAATCTGGTTTGCTTTCCATCGGTTACCTCGTTTGCGTTCTCGGAATGATTCGCATCGGTGAAAAAATCCTTCAACGAATTGGTGCCCGAAAACCAATGATTATGGGTTCAGCTATTACAGCCGTTGGAATCGCGTTAATGGCACTTACATTTATTCCTGGTGCTCTTTATACAATCCTTGTATTCATCGGATTCGCTTTGTTCGGAATAGGACTTGGTATGTATGCAACACCGTCCACTGATACAGCCGTTTCAAATGCACCCGAAGATAAAGTTGGTGTAGCATCTGGAATTTACAAAATGGCAAGCTCCCTCGGTGGTTCATTCGGCGTAGCCATTTCAGCTACTATTTATGGTGTGATTGCAGCATCTGGGAATGTTGATTTAGCAGCAATGGTTGGTTTAATCGCGAATGTCGCATTTTGTTTGATTTCACTCATTTCTGTTGTCGTCACTACACCAAAAGCGGAAAAATCTAAAGTAGTAAGCGCTACAAACGAATAAGGAGGCTTTAAAATGCGTAATCAATTAATGAAAATGCTCGAAGAACGAAAAGACGAAATGATTCAAATTAGACGTCATTTACATGAGCATCCAGAACTATCTTTTCACGAAGTAGAAACCGCAAAATTCATTCAAAATTTTTATAAAGGGAAAGATGTAGAAGTCGCAACTGAGGTCGGCAATGGTCATGCTGTCGTCGTCACAATTAAAGGTGGCAAACCTGGTAAAACCATTGCGCTACGTGCCGATTTTGATGCCCTTCCCGTTGAAGAAGAAACAAACCTGCCATTTAAATCCAAAAACCCGGGTGTCATGCACGCCTGCGGTCATGATGGTCATACCGCCTATTTGCTCATTCTTGCCGACTGCCTGATTGAGCTTAAAGAAAACATTCCCGGAACGATTAAAATTGTCCATCAACATGCGGAAGAAACACCGCCAGGCGGAGCTAAAAGCGTCGTTGAGTCAGGTATCCTAGATGATGTGGACCAAATTTACGGCATTCACGTATTCCCATTCGGCGAATCTGGCGAAGTTTACTATCATAGCGGCTATTCAATGGCTGGTCGCACTTACTTTAAGTTGCGCATCCAAGGTACTGGCGGACACGGCTCCTCGCCGCATATGGCAAATGATGCCATCGTAGCAGGCGCACACTTTGTAACAGCCGTACAAACCGTAATTAGCAGACGTCTTAATCCTTTTGATACAGGCGTCGTTACAATTGGCTCTTTCGACGGGAAAGGAAGCTTTAATGTCATCAAAGACTCCGTCGAATTGGAAGGCGACGTCCGCTACATGAACAACGAAACACGTGAAAAAATCGATACTGAAATCCACCGCATTGTCTCCGGCATCGAAGCGATGTTTGGCGTTACAGTAGAATTAACTTATACCAATGACTACCCACCTCTTTACAATGACCCAAAAGTTACTGATCAAGTTGTTGCAAGTTTACAAAAAGGCATTGGTGAGTATTTAACGGCTGTTTCCGAATATGACATGCTTTCTGGTTCAGAAGATTTTGCTTACTATTTGGAAAAAATTCCCGGCGTATTTTTCTACATTGGTGCTAAACCTAAAAATACAGAGCACGCTTATTTCAATCACCATCCGAAATTTGATATTGATGAAGATGCGCTTCTAGTTGCCGCAAAATCTGTTGCGGAAGTTGTTTTAAGCTACTATTCATTGGATTAATAATCGTCAAAAAGAACATAATCAGTCTCTGATTATGTTCTTTTTACATACTAGGTGATTATACATATACAAATCGGGGAAAGAAAGTATATGATAGAGAAAAAGGGGGAATTTTAGATGATTAAGGAAAGAAAAATTGTGTTAATCACCAGTTTGTTTTTTATTGCGCTCACTTTTTTAGCCTTGCTTTTTCAAAGAGAGATAATTTGGAATATGGTTTCGGGGCATTTTGATTTTTCAGTATCGAATGTTATTAACCTGCTGGCAGGGAGGGATTTGCTTAGCTTTTTCTTACATCAAGTGGTGGCGGCTTTAAAGAGCACCATTATTTTCATCGTTATCGAATTACTTTTGATTATCGCCGTTCCAATTTTAATCATTATTGTGATGTTTAAAGCGAAGAAAAAGGAAGGCTGGACGCGTACGAGCGTTGCCATTACGAGTGGTTACAGCTTATTGTTAGTTTCCCTGTTTTCATTTATGATTTTATTTACCGTGCAATCGCTGCATACGTATCAAGATATACATACAAATGTCGTTAACGCTAAAAAAACGATTTTATCGCACAACTCACAGGAAATTGAGGACGCGCTTACCCGCATCATGGATGACCCGCAAAAGTCCATTCAGAAAATCAAAGAAGTTTCTAAGAAAATTGACAAACATACAAGTGTTTTCACGATGCTTTCGGAATGGCTGACTAAAGTGAAAAGCTACGAGAGCATGCTTATCATTGGGACGGTTATATCTTTTCTTTTGATTATCGTTGCTCATATCGTTGAGCTATACCGCTTATGGCAGAAACCACAGGAATAAAAATTTGCCGCTTTTTTTATTACGGGTTAAAATTAAGTCACCAAACTCATTTTATTCATAAGGAGAAATTATGGCCAGTACAAGTTATAATGCACAAGAATTTAGGGAAAAAATTAATTCTGACTTAACAATTAAAATTAGCGACTCTGTCATCTTAATGTGCGCTATCTTAATTGCTTCCATCGGATTAAATATGAACTCTATTCCCGTTATCATTGGGGCGATGCTAATCTCCCCGCTTATGACGCCTATTTTAGGTGTAGGGTACGGACTTTCCGTCCTTGATTTTTATATCGTCAAAAAAGCAGCACTGTTACTACTCGTTGAGGTATTAGTGAGCCTAGTAGTGGCCACTCTTTACTTCACGATTTCGCCGATAACCTATGCTAGTGATGAACTAATCGCAAGAACTGCCCCAACGATTTGGGATGTAATTATCGCTTTTGCAGGTGGCGTTGCTGGAATTATCGGGGCTTCTAAAAAGACGAGTACAAATATCGTTCCCGGGGTAGCCATTGCAACGGCGTTAATGCCGCCAGTTTGTACAATTGGGTACGCCATCGCTACGCTGAATTTTTCGTATTTCTTAGGTGCCTCTTACCTCTTTATTATTAATTGTGCTTTCATTATGATAGCCACATTTATCGGCATTAGATTTATGCGCTTTCCCTTACATACAGCGAAGAATAGCAAACACACACGGCGCATCAATATCTTTTTAATTATTTTATCGCTTTTCATTATTATTCCAAGTATTTTTTCTGCTTCTATACTTGTCCAAGATAGTATGGAAAAATCGTCTATTAACCAATTTGTTACGAATGAATTTTCGGATTATGTTGTTTTGGATCAAAGTTATAACGAGGATAAACATGTTCTTACGGTTACAATATCCGGATCCCCGATGCCTAAAAGCACCGTTCAAAGTATTGAGCAAGACTTACCGGATTATGGTTTAGACGATGTTAAACTTGATGTGGATCAAATTCCTGACCTCACTGAACTGAAAGGTAGTCAGGTAACGAAATTCATCGACCAGTATATTAAGAAAAACTACGATACTAACAAAAGCGTCGAAGAACAAGCAAAATAATCATTTATAAAGCCACCTCCAGTCACGGGGGTGGCTTTTTAGTGCCATTACAGACTTATATACGTATAAAAAATGGAAATTCAAACAAATCATTCGTATTTTTCTTTAAAATAGGGTTGACTTCACTTTTTATTGTCTTTATCATAAGAAGTAGATTAAAAAGGTTAGGAGGATAAAGATGTTTTTCAAAGAGCAGTTTGACGAAATGCAGAAAATTGCTAATCAGATTTTCAACAACCCCGAATTAGGATACAAAGAGTGGAAAACGAAACAATCGGTTGAGGAATTTCTGAAAAGTAAGAATAATCAAATTGAATTGGATTATTTTAGCACTACGGGTATCAAAACATACCTTTCAAAAGATAAGCCTATTACAATGGCTTTTATCGCTGAACTAGACGCTGTGTACGCACCTACTCACTTTTGTGCCGACAAAGAGACTGGCGCCGCGCATAATTGTGGGCATTTCACACAGATAACGACAGCTCTTTCGCTGTATGCCTATTTCATTGAAACAGCTGCCTATAAAAACTATGATTTCAACATCGCCTTTGTTTTTATTCCAGCAGAAGAATATTTAGATCTTGACTACCGCGAAACTTTACGACAAGAAGGAACGATTACCTACTACGGCGGCAAGCCGGAAGCGATGAAACTTGGCGTGTTTGACGATATTGATTTTGGTGTTTGCGTGCATTCAATTGGGGAAACATTTGATGAGCCGACCATCGAAATTGGTTGCGATTTAGCCGGCTTTCTTTATAAACGTTATCACTTTGAAGGAAAAGCAACACATGCTGGTTTCGACCCGTTCAGCGGCGTAAATGCCTATAGCATGTCCACAATGTTCAACGTCGCACTCGGGCTACTCAGACAGCAAGTTCGCGATGATCAGCTTGTACGTTTTAATCCAATTTTGATGAATAGCAACATGTCGACAAACGTGATTCCAAACCGCGTTACTGTGGGAACCGATTTACGTACCAAGTCTATTGAATACATGCAGGAAACTGCTAAAAAGCTTGACCTCGCTGCAGAACATAGTGCGGCAGCCTTATCAGGAAATGTCAAAACAGAAACACAAATGGGCTACTTGCCTTTCGTTCAAGACACTTATTTAAATTCATTTGTCAAACACGCTTTTGATAAAAATGAAGAAATCACGGGCCTAATTGATGACCGCGGCGGAATTGCAGCTGCTGGTGACATTGGCGATTTAGCCTTTATGTTCCCGTGCATTCAAATCAGCTATGGTGGCTTCACAGGTGCCATTCACGGCGATGATTTCCGCATGATAGACGACCGCTTTGTGTTGGAACAATTCCCGCGTTTTGTGAGCCAAGTGTTCGAGGAAATGAACGGGCAATTAGACACGACGAAACTTTATAAACGTAGCTACAATGAATATGAAAAACTAATCCAATCAATCACAGACTAGGGAGGAAAACATGAAAAAAGGGTTTATTTATTTAATCGCAACTGTGCTCATCATTATTACAATCGCAGAAATGATTGGAATTAAGACACTCCAATTCGGCACAGTAACTGTCACTGTCTTGCCACTTGTTTTTGCCGTTGCCATCGGAATGATTTTCGGTATTCCATTTTTCCGAAAAGGCATCTTGAAGAAAATTTATAGCAAAGAAAATGTTGGCTTTTCCGGTCAATATTTAATCATTATTATGTTACCACTAATGGCGCGATACGGCGCCGATGTAGCCCCGCACATTAAAGAAATCCTAAGCATCGGCTGGGTATTCCTCTTGCAAGAATTAGGGAACCTAGGTACCGTTCTGCTCGGTCTCCCAGTAGCCATCATGCTCGGGTTGCGCCGCGAAGCAATCGGAGCAACACTAGGACTCGGTCGCGAAGGCGAACTGGCCTACATCTCGGAAAAATACACGCTAAATTCAGCAGAAGGACGCGGCGTATTATCCATCTATTTAATTGGAACCTTATTCGGCGCTATCTTCTTTAGTATTTTTGCACCATTCTTGCTTTCTCTAGGCTTTGACGTTCGAGCACTAGCCATGAGTTCAGGCGTTGGATCCGCTAGCATGATGACAGCCGCGTCCTCCACGCTCGCAGCCCAAGTTCCTGAACAAAGCTCAACCATACTATCTTATGCAGCAGCCAGCCAGCTCTTGACCAGTTTCTTAGGAACATATACCATGGTCTTCCTCGCTGTTCCGCTTCAAAGATTTATGTACCGCACCTTAACTCGAGGAGGCAAACAACATGCAAAATGAAACTCTTGGTAAAAAATATATCAAAATGGGCTTAATCCTTTTACTTAGCGTAGCACTTATTTTATTTACGCAAGGAATTAAATTATGGAAAAACCCTGACGGTACGCCAATCGTAACAAACACCCTAATTGGGCTAGCCGTTTTATGGTTATTTGCTTTCCTAGGTATTATCATATCTGATGTAATGAAAAGAGTGCCAGTTGGCTTCTTGCGTAACTTCCCCGTCCTCGGTTGGGTATCGCTAGTATCACTCATTTTCTGCCTAATCTCAGACTTCTTTGTAACTGCTATTTCAGCCGTTGATTTCCTATCCATTACAACGCCAATTTTAGCATTTGCAGGCATTTCCGTTGCCGACCATCTCGTTGACCTCTCCAAAACTTCTTGGAAAATTGGCATCGTTGCGGTTTTTGTTTTCATCGGAACCTACTTAGGCAGCGCCATTCTATCACAATTCGGCCTTTGGATTACAGGCTCACTATAAAGAACATAATAAAAAAGTAGGCAAGACCATGGTCGTGGTCTTGCCTACTTTTTTATTATTTTTGACGTCTTTCCGGGCTAGTCCAGACGCCTGTGCCAAATCCTAAAATAGTCTTCACTGCTGGAACGAATGTCATTAAAATGGTCACAGCGTTCATAATCCAGTAGAACAGTAAATAAAGCGGTGCAAACATAAAGTATTTCATTTTCTTCCCGCGGTCATCAATTAGTAGGGCGGCGAACAATTGGAGAGCGCCGGCTATCATTTCGAAGCAAACAAAGACGAAAGCGACAGCGAGCATGAGCCAGATTTGCGGGATGTCCCAGATGTACAGTAAATAGATGAAGCGAGCGACAAAAATGATACTCGAAATCCAAAAGAAGAAGGTCCACAAGATGCTTAGCGTTTGGTCAATAAATAGGGATGTTCGGCCGAGATTTTGAAACGGGTGGGACACTACCTTTTTGAAGTTTGTCAGCCACACTTCTGTCCCACCTTTTGCCCAGCGTTTGCGTTGTTTGTAAAGCATGTTTAAGGTTTCGGGCACTTCCATGAAAAAGATAATATCGGCGGCGAAAATCGATAGCCAGCCATTCATTTGGTGATCCCAAGCGATGCTAATGTCTTCTGTAGCGCGGTCTTGGCGAAACATGCCAACGTCCATTAGAGCGGCTTTTCGGTACATTGTGTTTGCCCCGCTATAGGCATAGATAACACCAAAAACGCTGCTTTGGGTCCGTTTAATAATGCCGACGATGCTTGAAAATTCGACGGTTTGAGACTTCCCAACGAGTGTTGAACGATTTTGCACGTCCATATTGGAGGTCACGGCGGCGATGTTTCTTCCGTCTTCACGGATAAAATAATTGACGTATTTCCATAAAGCATCCGGTTCAGGAACTGTGTCAGCATCATTGCTTAAAATGAGTTCGCCTTTCGCAAAGCTTGTGCCAATGTTAAATGCGTGTGCCTTCCCTTTGTTTTTTTCGATTCTGACGACGCGTAAGTTGGGGTACTTAGCCATTAGCCGTGCTAAAATTTCTGGCGTTGTGTCTGTGGAACCGTCGTCTGTTACAAGCACTTCATAATTTTCGTAGTTTATTTTGTTCATTAAATATTCGATTGTATCCTCGATAACGATTTCTTCATTATGTGCTGGAACCATAATGGTTATAAATGGTTCTACTTCTGGCGGAATATTTGTCCAAGTTTCTTGCCTATATTTGAACAAATAAGAATAACAAAACGCTCCGAAAAACCAAGCAAGTCCTCCTAAAATAGGATAAGTAAGCAAAATAACAAAAAAGATGGTCATTGTCATATCTAAAACGGTATTTCCTGTATGAAAAAGACTTAAATTCATTTGAGTTCTACCCCTTTTTCTTTGTATAAATCACGGATTGTAGTTTCATCGATATTTTTTTCTTCAGGTATGGACACAAATTTTGCGGCCTCCCGTTCTGCTTTATCCCCAAATCGCTCTGTAAAAAATGCTTCTAATGTAGCTTCTCGTGTATTTGATTCAAATTCATCGTATGTAATTTCTTTTTGCAAGCGTTCTTCGAAATTTTTATTCGTTTTGTGTGTGAGAAATAAGAAATAAATGACAATAAAAATAATGGCTACTAATAAAAAGATGTCAAGTATTCGAAAAATCCGAATGGCTGTTTCAAAAGCGGCAAAAATAATGACGCGTTCCTTTAAAAATAAAATGGGAAACAACACTAAGCCGAATGGCAGAAAAAAGACTAGCCATGCTAAAATCGTGATGAGTATTTGGCGAACTTTTAAGCCCGTGTGCCCCGATTCAAAAAATTGATCTTCGATAAACTGCTCGTTCATTTCTTCTCTTGTCGCGTTCTCTTTCATATGTGTCAACTCCTCTAAAAAGTTATTCTTCTCTCCATTCCCTTAATCATTATTTTGTAAGCATGATTTCATAAAACATTTGACTAAATTTAAACAAAAAACAGCAAAAAAATGTGTAAATTCCACATATTCATTCGTTTCATTCTTGTTATGATAATAAAAAAAAGGAGCTGATTGAATTGTTTACCGACAGAACTAAAGAGATTTTAGAAGACTTAAACTCTAATAAACTTGATAACTCATGGATAAATTTTGAAAAATTAGTTAAAAACTCAATCATTGATGGGAAACGCTTTTTAAATGAATTCATTGTGGTTCATGAAGGGACTGTGCATATGGAAAATAAAAATGCACAGATTCTTCATTTTTTCTCAAAAGGTGACGTCATTAACCAACAAGTGGCAGGTTTAAATTTAGAAAAAAATCTATTTTTAGTCTGCGATACAGATGTTGAGATTACTTTTGTTAACCGGGAATATTTTCTAAACTTCGCAACGAATAAACCTTCTTATATGGAATGGCTACTTGAGATGACTTTACTTAACAATATGAACTTGTACAATGAGCTTATTAAATATGACTTTTCTACAGAAGGTAGGGTTGTTTATACATTACAATATTTATGTGAAAAGTTAAACACGACTCGAAAAAATGACTATTTCGCTGTACCTTCTTTTATAAATAAGGTTAAACTCGCGAAATATGGGAATATTTCACGTAAACAACTTGATAAAATTTTAGAGTCGTTAATGCAAAAAGAGCTTGTACGAATCGAAAATAAAAGGTTTTTTGTAAAAGTCCCTTCATAAAGATTTCATTTAAAATTTTATTAATTATAATGCAATAAACAGTCATTCTTCACTTTTTTCTGTTATTATGATAGTATAAATTGTTGGGAGATGACGATATTATGAATCATAGCGAGCTGCTCAGTATGGTTGAGGATTTGAATCAAAGCAAGGTGTATCCTTCACACGTAGCATTCGAGACAATACAGAGAAATCAGACGCTTGAGATTCAAAAAATGGATACACATATAGTCATTATTTTGGAGGGTTGTTTCCATTTGGAAAATAAGACCTTTCAAATTTTACAATTCTTTGTTCCAGGTAATGTTATCCACCAATCTCCCTATAAAATGGGCGTGCATGATCAATTACGTCTTATTAGTGATAGTGAAACACAAGTTGCTTTTGTAAACCGAGAATTCTTTCTAAACTTTGCTTCAAATAAAATCGAATATATGGAATGGCTGCTAAATGCAGTTACGGAAAATTCTTCGGCATTTTGTTTTGAACTCATGAAATTTGATCTTCCCACTGATAAGCGCATCATTTATACGTTACAAACTTTCTGTCAAAAAGTGGAAGCTCCCGAAATAAACGGTTATTTTGAAATCCCTAGTTTTATTACAAAAACAATGTTGTCCAAATATGGTGGCGTTTCGCGCAAAACTTTGGACAAAATTCTTATAAACTTAGTCAATCAGAATTTATTAAAAAGAGAAGATGGCAATACTTTTGTAAAAAGTCATCTTTAACCATGAAAAAAGCTTGGTCATAGCGACCAAGCTTTTACTTATATAAAACAACTTTACCACTTGCCATTGATTTTTTTACATTGATAATTCGTTGATTGCTCGAACCGCGGAAAGCTAAATTGGGGTCAAAAAGCTTTTGCTCGAAACGGCCATCAACGAGCACATCGACATAAGAAAGTAGCTCGAGTTTATCTTCTGATTCCTGCATCATTTCTTCCCACGTGTAGCCGGTCCATGACCAAATATCTTTTGAGTCGCCGAACTCCTCGCGAATTTTTTTACAAACCGTTAAACAAGTTTCCGTGTTTAGAAATGGTTCTCCGCCGAGAAGTGTTAAACCTTGCACGGACTCATGCCGAACGTCGCGGACAATTTTTTCTAAAAGTTCCTCTGTAAACGGCACGCCGTATTGAAACGACTGCGCGGCTTTATTATAGCAACCTTCACAATGAAAAGGGCAACCAGATACATAAAGACTGCATCTGACGCCCTCCCCGTCCACAAAATTAAACGCTTTATAGTCCGCGATAAAACCGCGACTTAGTTTTTCAGATTGCCATTCTTTTGGCGCTGGATTATTCATCACGTAGCTCCATATGTTTCACACGCTTCGAAATTTCCACGTGACGCCCGTGAACCATCGGACGCTTCATCGGATTGCCCAAATAGCCACAAGTTCGCTTCACAACGTCCGCCTTTTCAGGATCTGTGTTTCCGCACTCTGGGCACTTAAACCCTTCTTCTGTTGGGGAAAACTCACCTTCAAATTCGCATTCATAACATTTATCAATTGGCGTATTTGTTCCGAGATAAGCGACTCGGTCGTAGGCATAGTCCCAAACAGCCTCTAACGCTTTGGTGTTGTGTACAATTTTTGGATACTCACAGTAATGAATGAAGCCACCTGAACAAAACTCTGGATATTCTTTTTCGAAATCAATTTTTTCAAACGGTGTAATTTTTTTGCGCACATCGAAATGGAATGAATTTTGATAGTATTCCTTATCGGTTATGTCTTTAATAACGCCATATTTTTCGCGGTCTAGGCGATTGAAACGGTCGGTCAAGCTTTCACTTGGTGTAGAGTAGACGCTAAACCAGTAACCGTATTCTGCTTTCCACTCGTCCGCGTATTCTTTCAAACTTTTCACGATGTCGAGCGTAAAGTTTTTCGCTTCGGAATTCGTTTCCCACTCGCCACCATAAAAAACGGTCGCCGCCTCATAAAGACCAATGTAGCCGATTGAAATGGTGGAACGCTCTTTGTTAAAGAGTTCGTCAACTGCATCGCCGTCTTGTAGTCGCTTCCCGAAAGCCCCGTATTTATATAAAATCGGCGCGTTTTCTGGGCGTGCCTCTCTGACACGATTTAAACGGAATAAAAGGGCATCTTTTACAGTTTGCATGCGCGCATGGAAAATATCCCAAAACTTCGTCTGGTCGCCGCCGCTTTGAATCGCGATTCGCGGAACATTAAGCGTGACAACGCCAAGATTATTTCGGCCGGCATTCACAAACTCGCCGTTTTCGTTCTTCCACGCTGGCAAAAACGAGCGACAGCCCATCGGAACTTTGAAGTCCCCCGTCAATTTCGTTAGCGTGTCGAAACTTAAAACGTCGGGATACATACGCTTGGCAGAACATTGTAACGCCAGTTGTTTAATATCATAATTAGGGTCGTTTTCCTCCAAATTCGTTCCTCTTTTTAACGAAAAGACAAGTTTTGGAAAAATCGCCGTGTGCTTATCTTTGCCGACTCCGCCAAGGCGAACAGTGAGAATCGCTTTTTGGATTTCGCGTGCGAACCAATCTTCCCCAAGACCAAAACCGAGCGTGACAAATGGCGTTTGACCATTGCTTGTATACAACGTGTTGATTTCATATTCCAAACTTTGCATGGCATCATAAATGTCCTTGCGCGTTTTTTCTTCAACATATTCCTTTTGCTTGGAAGCAACAACCCACTCGCCCGCTTCCTTTTCATGTTTCGCATAGTTGCGCTTAGCATAACCCGCTAAAATTTCATCGATGCGGTCGACGGAGCAACCG
The DNA here is from genome assembly GCF_900186125.1 of Listeria goaensis. Taxonomy (GTDB): domain Bacteria; phylum Bacillota; class Bacilli; order Lactobacillales; family Listeriaceae; genus Listeria; species Listeria goaensis. The sequence continues at coordinate 85,858 of NZ_FYBQ01000008.1, forward strand.
CCGTATTGTGAGCTCGCCACATTCGCGATAATTTGCGCGATCTGCGCGGTCGCAGTTTGAATCGACTTCGGACTTTCCACATTCGCATTCCCAATTGTAAACCCTTTTTCAAGCATTCCTTTAATGTCAATTAAACAGCAGTTCGTCATCGCGTGGTACGGGCTGTAATCCAAATCGTGAAAATGAATATCTCCTTTTAAATGCGCGTTTGATACGTGTTTAGGCAGCATATATTTCAGCGCATAGCTTTTAGCAACCGCTCCAGCCGTTAAATCGCGTTGCGTATTAAATACAGTCGCGTCTTTATTCGCATTTTCGTTGACAACCGTCTTGTCTTTTTCAAGTAATTTTTGAACACTTTTCGTCATGTCGGTCACATTTTCACGTACAGCATCGCGGTCATGGCGGTATTCTATGTAGCTTCGTGCAACATCTGGATAAGCGGATTTCATCAGCGCATTTTCAACCGTATGCTGAATTTCATCAATCGTTAATTCCCCTTCACTTGGTAAAGAATTCACAATTTCAACCACAATATCATCTAAAAAAGCTTCATCCTCCACATGAATACTTTTCATTGATGCCAGCACTGCACTCCTAATTTTTATCAAATCGAAACTCGATTTTCGTCCATCTCGTTTGATAACAACTTGTTCTACAGCTTGCTCCATGTACATAACTCATTCCCCCGATTATCTTCAGTCTGTTTTTAAACAGTATTTCCCCACCGTTATAAAAACTATATCTTGTATCAACAAAATAATCATAACACAATATAAAGTATCATTTAAAGTGATTTCCTAGATATTCGAAAAAAATAGGCCTTTAGTTCTTAATTTCACAAATATAAGTGCATGGCACCATGCTTTTCTAAAACAAGACATTCGTCCCTTTTCAAAAACACCCTTTTCTGCTCAGCTAACTTTTGTCAACATGCCCAAAAAATTCATTCGGCTTTTGTGCATGTTGCCATAGTTTTTGTAAAGCGTTTTCATTTACAATACAAGTAAGTTAAAAAGAAAGAGGCGAATAGAATGGCTCAATTATCTTTACAACATGTGTATAAAATTTATGATAATAAAGTAACAGCTGTATCAGACTTCAATTTGGAAATTGCGGACAAAGAATTTATCGTTTTCGTTGGTCCGTCTGGTTGCGGTAAATCCACAACACTTCGAATGATTGCTGGTCTTGAAGAAATTTCAAAAGGTGACTTTTATATTGATGGAAAAATGATGAATAACGTGGCACCAAAAGACCGCGACATCGCAATGGTTTTCCAAAACTACGCTTTATATCCACATATGACCGTTTACGATAACATGGCGTTTGGTCTTAAGCTTCGTAAAATGCCAAAAGCCGAAATTCAAACTCGTGTTGAAGATGCGGCCAAAATTTTAGGCCTAACCGAGTATTTAAAACGTAAGCCAAGCGCGCTTTCTGGTGGACAAAGACAACGTGTTGCCTTAGGTCGTGCGATTGTACGTGATGCAAAAGTCTTCCTAATGGATGAACCGCTATCAAACTTAGATGCTAAACTTCGTGTGCAAATGCGTGCGGAAATTACAAAACTACATCAAAAACTTGATACAACGATGATTTACGTTACTCATGACCAAACCGAAGCGATGACTATGGCGACTCGTATCGTTATTATGAAAGATGGTGTTATCCAACAAGTTGGTTCGCCAAAAGAAGTGTATGATCACCCTGTTAACATGTTCGTAGCTGGCTTTATTGGTAGCCCTGCGATGAACTTCTTTAGCGGTCGGATAGAAAATGGCCATTTCATTGGTGATGACTTCACCATCTCGATTCCAGAAGGCCAATTGAAAGTCTTAAAAGAAAAAGGCTATGACAATAAAGAAATCGTTTTCGGCATTCGTCCTGAAGATATTCACGATGAACCTCTAATGATTGAAGCTAATCCTGATTATGCCTTTGAAGCGAAAACAATTGTGGCTGAACTTACTGGTGCTGAATTCATGCTCCACAATCAAGTAGGCTCACACGAATTCGTAGCACGTGTTGATTCCCGTACAGATCACGTAAACGGCGAAACACTAACACTTGCTTTCGAAATGTCCAAAGCACACTTCTTCGACAAAGAATCTGAAATTGCATTAATTGACTAAGCTAATCCTCCCACTTCAATAAAAATAAGCGGTCGTCTAATTATAGACGACCGCTTATTCTATTTCTCAAAAGGAAATTTAATTCCCCATTGTTCCCTCACATTCGTCATAATTTGAATCACATCTTCAGTGAGTGCCATCGTTTGGCTTGCCCCGTTCGCAATGCTTTCTTCCATATCGAGGATTTCATAGGAGAGCGCTCTGTTTGAATCGCCGGCAGTCACAATTTCCTGATTGCCATTTGAATAGGTGATGCTTGCTTGGCTCGATCGCGGATACTCATCAATTGTGATAAAGCCTTTTTCGTAGGCGACGATGCCTCGTTTTGGCATTTTGGAACGGAATGTTAAACTTACAACCGCCATTTCCATTTTTTCATTACGCAAAATAATGCCTGATTGCTCGTCTACGCCCGTCTCATATTTTTTCACTGTCGTCAAAATTTCGGTTGGCGTTTCGTTCATAAAAAAGCGCGCAAACGACAAAGCATAAGTACCAATGTCAAGCAGCGCCCCGCCGCCAAGGTCTAAATTAAAAAAGCGATTAGTAGGATCATTCGGCTTCGCACTACCAAACGATGCCTGAATCATTTTAAGCTCCCCAAGTTTCCCCGAGTTCGCAATTTCTCTTAGTTTTTTATAAAGCGGCATGTGAAAAATCGTCATCGCCTCGGCAACAATCAAATTTTTCTCCGCCGCAACCGTTTGAACGGCAGCTAGTTCCGCCGTATTTATCGTTATCGCCTTTTCGACTAATATATGTTTTCCGGCTTGCACAGCTTGCATCATAAATTCAAAATGATGCGAATTTGGCGTTGCAATGTACACAACATCAATATTTTCATCGGCAAAAAGCACATCAAAGTCGTCATAAACCGTTTGAATCCCGTATTCTGCAGCAAACGCTTCGCCTTTTTCCTTTTTGCGCGCTCCAACTGCATAAATAGTGCGCCCCATCTTTTGCATCGCGTCAGCAAATTGATGCGCGATTTCGCCTGGGCCAATGATTGCCCAGTTTAGCTCTGTCATTTCCATCATCCTTTCCCTATTCATATTCTAATTTATTATAGGCATGCTCGCTTTTCTTTGTCAAAAGTCTATACTTTGGTATAATATTTTAAAATGGGGGGAATGAAAATGTCTTTAAAATTAGTCATTCTAGGCGTTCTTGACTATCAAAATGTGCATCCTTATGACGTAAAGCGCTTTTTAAAGCACTACGATTGGAATTACTTATTCCAAATTAATGATGCTAAAATTTATTATGCTTTTGACTCACTTTTAAAAAATGACTACATTTCAGTCGCTAAAGTGGTTGAAAATGAAAAGACGCCGACAAAAACGGTGTATGCGATTACAGAAAAAGGGCGCGCCCAAATTGAAAAAGAGCTTTATAAACTATTTAAAAAAGATATTTTGTCGTATAAAACGCTTTACCCGGCGTTACTTTTCTCCGACTATGCCGATAAATACAAGCTTTTGTTCTATTTAAATGAACGAAAAAACGCGGTGTCCCGCGAGCTTGAATTGAGCCGCGAGCGGGCAGCGGACAAAACGGCCAATCCAGAAAACGCTGCCACTGCGCTAATTATTAAAAACGCGATTCAACATTTAAAAGCGGATGTGGATTTGCTTGATAATTGGATAGCGCGCATAGAAACCGGGACTTTTAATGGGAATATTCGCGAGGAAATGGCTGAATTTTTTGGGTAAAAACCTACTTTTAGAGATAGACTATAAAGGTTGCACTTTTCAATTGGAGAAAAGTGCAACCTTTTTGTGTGGGTACCTGTAACATTTCTTGGGTAAAGTAGTTGAAGGAAAAATCAGAAAATAGCATCAGTGATTATTTCTTCACAAATACCACTTCAATAAACTCATATTTTCTAGAAAAACTATTACATTTAATAAACATTCAAGAGGACTAGGCTAACTTAATGACCTGTCGCCAATCAGATAGTCAGATGCTTCTTCAGACAAATTCTTTTTCCCTAAAGGAAGCAATTCTTTCAATTCCTCTTCTGAAAACAACGCTCTGTTGTCAGGTACTTTAATTAGCAACTTTGGAAACTTTTTTATAAATTCTCTAACTTTCTCTTCCATGTTTCTAGATGGCCATTTTCCTGTTTCTGCATATATCATTACTTGATAAGCTTCTTCAGATGATTTGAATGCTTTTTCTGCAAGTTCTTTAGTTATTGAATAAGATACTACTTAATCGAACAGACCTTGTGGCCATTCAATCTTATACTTATCATCATTCTTGATTATTGCAAAACCGTTTCCTGGTATTATCTCTTCCATCAAAACATCACCTTTCTCGTTTAAATATCTCTGTCATTTTATATCCGTCGGAAGGAAGAAAAAGGGACTCACAAAATAGCTAGCACCTTGACTTATATCGAACAACTTGTCCATAATCCCATTATAGGAGTCCTTCATGACTGACTCTACTTATGAAAAAGCTTTAGATTGTTGCTTTTTCATTTATAACTTTCAGATCAGTTTAAAAGTTTATTAATAAGCAATTTAAAAATAAATCTTAGTGGTAATTTTTCTTCATTAGTCTGGCTTTCATAATCAAATCCTCAAGCGCTTCTTCCTCTTTATCAAAATTCACTATTATTCCCTGTAGTCCCGCTCGCTCATTTGTAGAAAAAACATGGTATACCCCATTTTCTTTTTGTAACACCACCTCAAATGGTTGCAAAGCATAATCATTATATAGATTTACAGGTAATTTTTCAGCACTAATAATATTTAGCAACTTCTTTTGTTCCTCCATTACTACACCCTCCTATAATATTTCTTTTACTAATCCTATTTTTTCTAAGATATCTACAGAGAAAGGGAATTGCCACTGAGTTCCCCCACCGTCCGAACCAAATCCAAGAGCAATTTCTCCAACTCCAGTTTTTACTTTACTCCAATTATTTCCATAATATATTTGTACATCATTATAAATTTTTATTTTTCAGGCTACTATTAGTACAATTATATACATAACTCTTTATATCATTAAAATCGCCAGTTACTTGATAACGATGATACTTATTCACGTCTTCAATGAACGTCCAGTACGGCAAAAGCGCCGCGCTGGGCACGTTTCGAGACTTCCGTAAGGATTTCTAAGGCTAAACCAGTTGAGCCAAAACCAAAAAAAGGTATCAGTAGTTGGTGCCTCACTAATACCGTTTCAATAACTTTACTATTTTCTAACTAAAATTATTGTACACCTAAGTCCTTTGAATTTTTGTACAATACATATTGCTTGCTTTTGTTAGTTGATGAAGTGTCTTTTTTTGCCTCATTTTTTACAGCTCACAATTTAGAAAGTACTTTTTTAAATTCTTCATATTTTTCCATAAACTCGTCTCTTTCAAAATCAAAATCCCACAAGGAATCATCTATATTTTGATCTATATGAGAAGGTAACTCTTTTAATTCCTTTCTATATATTTCCAATTTCTCAATAGGCTCTTTTGCTAACTGCTCTAAAAATTGGCCCTCCCACATTTCGCCAGCCAATGGATCTTCCAAAATAAATTCTATAGCTTTTTTTATTGCCAAATCTTCTAATACATGCTGAGAAAACATTGTATAAACATCATTTTCGTCTATTTCATCTTCTGTTTTATTTAACAATTCTTTTAACCAAATATCATATTTTTCAGTCGTAATAGGAAAATCATCACTTTCATGATAAATATCCTTTATTTTTTCAGCCATTTATCTGTACCTCCAAATTCATTAAATAAGTCATCGATCTTTTTAAGACTATCATTTGCTTTTTGTAATTCATTCTGAAGAAAATTTCTAACATCTTTAGGTAGATTAGGATTTTTTAGTGAGTTTTCAATACTTCTCCTTGAACCCATAAGAGATTTATGGGTGTTGAGCATTTCATCCAAATGATCCCAATATTTTCCAAAATCCCCTTTCTTAGGAACTGGATTCCCTTCCAAATCTCTTCTTGTTCCACTAAAATCACCGTCAGTTAAATGATCATTAATATTATTATTTATCTTCTTCACACTTTTTTTCTGAGCAGGGGTTAGCATATCCTCAATATTTTTTGGAATATCATCCACAGTCCCATTGGCTTTCTCTATTATACCATCAGCCCGTTTGCCTCCGCCACCCAGATTCACATCAAACTTCTGCAGCACATCTTTCAGATTCGCGGTCCCTTGGGCGATTTTGGAAGGCGCTTGGTTCGGGATGCCTCCCATGCCGGCTAAGGCTAGATGTGCTCGTGGCGACTTGTAATGCGTCTTGAGTGACGGTTTTTAGGCTGGCCATGCGTGTCCTCATTTGCGTTTGACCAAGTTTGGCGATGTCACCAACTTGAGTGGGGACATTCCCCCCCCCCTTGTAAGAACGTATCACGCTCGCTAAACGGCTTCCTGAACACATCGTTTGCACACTCGTCCGATAAAGAAGCGCTCTCACTATGAGGATAACGTCCAGTACAGCAAAAGGGCTGCGCTGGGCGCGTTCGGTGGCATCAAGTTCGCGGCCAGCCATCCAGTCTTTCCCCGTAATCGCTGTGCCCATTTCAAGGCTGCCATAAGCAACACTTGAAGCTAAACTCGTAGGGGTCAAAATCAGAAAACGGTATCAGTGATTGACGCCTCACTAATACCGTTACAAAAACTTTACTATTTTCTAACTAAAATTACTTAAGAAACATTCGAAAAGACTAGAAAAGTCCTTTGAATCTTTGTACAATAAATACAGCTTGCTTTTGTTAGCTATTGGCAACTTAATTAGTGAGTTTAGACTTATATTCAAGGCTTTATCACTTGCTTTGGTAAAATATCATTTATTCATCTAAATAACTCGCTACTCCTATAAGATCTATTTGAAGGTCTTTTTCATATTTTATTCCGTAACAGACACGACTTTTTGCTAGCTCTTGATTAGCGAGTTACTCCCTACTAGTCAAAGCTTTCCCTTTGATTACCAGCTTAATGATAAAGCGCCTTCTTTATTTAGTTTTTTTGTTTATCATGCAATACTTCAGATGCATAATTCTTCTTTTAGTTTTAAAAGTAATTCTTGAATTTCTGAATCATTTTCGTAATTTTCCTGAATAACTTCACTAGCGTAACTATACAACTCTTTAAATGTTAAATACATTTTTTCATCTCTCGGAGCTGCTGGATACTCTGCAAAAAGAACTACTCTGTTAGTTCCAATTTCATTTAATTCTTCTTGATCTTCATATTCATCTAAATCATCTTTGAATAAAATCCTTATAAAATCGTTACCATAACCTTCTTTTTGAGCGAAATGTTCTAAACATGTTTTATTGACTGAACCAGAAAAAGTCTTTAATAATATCTCTCTTTCTTCACTATCTGTTACTAATGTATACATTTTATAGTTCCCTCTTTTCTATTTCCGCATACTTGGGAAAAAATTGTTAACTTCTCCAGCTTCATTAATAAATCCTGTAAACTCTAAACCATTACTAGCTACTCCAACAATTTCTCTTCCACTTATTTCCCCATTTCGCATTGCTTCTATCCCTAAATCGTATATGGTACTATCAGAAAAATATTTAGGGTCATACACTGTTTTAGGTTGTCTAATATTTTTATATTTGTTAGGTATAATGTTTCCCTTATTGTCCATAGCCGGAACCTTATACTCTATTTCATATATTCCTTTTATTGTTGGATGAGCTTTTTTGTTAATTATACAATCATCAATATTAAATCCTTGGGCATTTAGCTCACCATAGAAAGAAGCAATATTATGTCCTCCTTTTACTCCTTGCCCCCCTTTTCTAACAAATCCCTCTGAATTAGCCAAATGATTTTTTGCATTTGAGTTGATTTTTAAATTGTTAGCCCCACTTGTTTCTTTTATTATACCATCCGCCTGTTTGCCTTTGCCACTCAAGTTCACGTCAAATTTCTGCAGGACGTCTTTGAGGTTCTCCGTCCCTTGAACGATTTTGGAAGGCGCTTGGTTCGGGATGCCTCCCATGCCAGCTAAGGCTAGATGTGCTCGTGGCGGCAAGTTTAAAGAGCCTTTCATGGCGGTTGCCGTTTGTCCGACCTTGTCCAATCCTTTGATGCCTTTTTGTGTGGCGACCTGTAATGCGTCTTGAGTGGCGGTTTTTAGGCTGACCATCCGCGTTCTCATTTGTGTTTGACCAAGTTTGGCAATATCCCCCACTTGTGTGGGGACATTTTTCACGCCTTGTAAGAGGGCATCACTCACGTTTGCTAAATTTATGAAAGGTGATTATGTCTAAGTTTTCAGAACGCTTTAAACAACTCCGAACCGAGAAAAAAATGACATAACAAGTACTAGCTGATTTAGTCGGAGTAACTAGAGTAACCTATACTAATTGGGAAAATGGGAAAAGAGAACCTGAACTAGATAAAGTTGTAGAGCTTGCGGCAGAACTAAATAGCACGCTAGATTATTTACTAGGAACTTCAGACACTAACCATTTGGATATCACTGAAAATGGTATTAAAAATTTATCTGAAGAAGAAGCAAAAAAGCTAACAGATGTCTTGTTGAAGAATTTTCTAGCAATCACAGAAATTGGAAAAAAGAAATTTGATATGACTGATGATGAAATGGAAGTTATGAAGGTACTTGTCATAAAACAATTTCTAAAAGAAGCAGAAGAAAAAGAGAAAAATGACGCTTCTAATCCGTGAGACACTATAAAGAAAGTCAATAGACCGCTAGACTCTCCTAACGTCGCTATTGACTTTCTTTATTGGGCATGTCTGTTTATCAGTGCCCGAGGAACTCACAAAATAGCTAGCACCTTGACTTGCTCCTCGAGCGTTTTTAGCATAACATGCCCATCATTTGCTTTAGCAGTTGAATTTGTTCTTTAAAAATTCTCTTGTTTCATTCTTAGAATCTAGCAAAATAGCATGTCTACTTAAATTTCTTTTTATATTTTCACTACTCAGTTAAATTCGCCAAAAACTCTTTAAAACTAGAAAATCCTTTTAAAAATACTGGCTCTAATTCAGAAGATTCTTCGTGCTTCCATACTCCAACAGTAGGTGGATGTTCTCTATCTTTAAAACTTAAACAAAGAAAATCTCCTCCAAACAAGCTTGCAATAGGCAATAATTCAACTCCGACTAAATCCTCATTATCAGTTAATCTATCTTCAATCTGGGACAGTACAACATCTATATCGTACATACCAAGCTTATTGTTCTCACTATCCTTTAAAATGCATAAAAATCTTTCAATCACATACTCATGTGAAGAAACAGTAAAAACATTTGTAATTGGCACTGCACCATTATATTTGGAAATAAATGTCGCATATTCAATTGGCAACGTCACTTTCCAATAACTTTCTTCTTTTTCTATATCTTTTTGAGTGGGTAAAGGTAAAATTATAGATGTTTCTTCAATTTTCATAAAATCATCTCCAAACTATTTTATTATCTTGCGCTATCTGCCCACATTCCTGCAGTTCTACCACCATTATGACTTGTAATGTTGTGTATGCCAAAATCTACAAGCTCCATTTTACCAGGAATTTCAGTATGGTGCCATGTTTTACCAGGACGAGCACCACCAACTTGTTCATTTAACCAATTGAATTGTTCCTTATCTGATTTAAGCCATAAATCTTTAGGTAAGTCAATAGTTTCTTCAACTACTCCTGCGCCTTCAAAATCCGCAAATCCATATTTCATGTTTTCTACAGGAGTCACTTTTACATCAGGTATTAACCCTTCATTTACAGCCATTTCTTTTATCAATTTTTTCTGCTTAATTGATAAATTTTCTCCTCCAGAAATAGATTTATTCCATGACCATTTTTCATTTTTAGATACTATTTCAGCATATTTCTGAGAGTAACTTTGCAGAGCATCATCAAACGATGCTTTTCCATTAACAAAATCGTCAATTAGATTAGCATTAGCCCCATTGGCTTTCTCTATTATACCATCAGCTCGTTTGCTTCCGCCACCCAAATTCACATCAAACTTCTGCAGCACATCTTTCAAATTCTCCGTCCCTTGAGCGATTTTGGAAGGCGCTTGGTTCGGGATACCTCCCATGCCGGCTAAGGCTAGATGTGCTCGTGGCGGCAAGTTTAAAGAGCCTTTCATGGCGGTTGCCGTTTGTCCGACCTTGTCCAATCCTTTGATGCCTTTTTGTGTGGTGACTTGTAATGCGTCTTGAGTGGCGGTTTTTAGGCTTGCTATGCGCGTTCTCATTTGCGTTTGACCAAGTTTGGCAATATCCCCCACTTGGGTGGGGACATTTTTCACGCCTTGTAAGAGGGCATCACTCACGTTTGCTAAACGGCTTCCTGAGCGCATCATTTGTACACCGCCGGTTAGGGCTTTGACGCCTGGAATGACATCCAAAACCGCAAAAGCGCCGCGCTGGGCGCGTTCGGTGGCATCCAGTTCGCGGCCAGTCATCCAGTCTTTGCCTGTCTTCGCCGCGCTTATTTCAAGCGTACCGTAAGCGGCACTTAAAGCTACACCTGCGAGCGGGCAAAATGCGGAAACACCCACGATGACGATAGTGGCGACCACGAGTGTCCAAAATTCTGTCTTCTGTTGTTCATCTTTAATGGACGTGTAGGCGAAAGCACGGGAATTTAACATCGCGGCTTGAAAATCTTGATGGCTGACGTCTTCTCCTTTGTTCGTCTGTTTCCATGCATCATACTGCAGCTTCATTTGGTCGGCATAAAAGGTGTCCCCGCTGAATAAATCCTCGAGGCTCACTTTACTTTTTGGGACCTCTACTTGTTTTTGCGTATAGCTGTTTTCAAACTGTGTGGTTGTCGTGGTGGCTCCAATTCGGTTTTCCGTTGTGAACGTGGTCGCATCTAAGTCGCGCATGCCTGCCACAAAGTCATCTAGCTTTTCATAAAACGGGTGGTCGATCGTGTTGTTTACGATGTCCCCGATTTGGTCGGAAAAACGATAAAGGACGTCAAAATCCTCGAAAATCTCCTGATACTTGGATGTTTGGCTTGTATGTTGAAAAGAAATCACGCCGTCTGTGTCGTAGCGGGCAATGTCGTCTTCGGCTTCTTCTAAATTCTTGGAAACTTTCTTTAAATGGTCGATTGTACCCTTTCCCCATGCGCCTTTCCCGATAAGGCTGCCAATGCTTTTTCCTGCTTTTTCAAAGTCATCTTCCTGATAATGAATATCTTTCACTAAAGCATTCACCTACTTACTACTTTTTCTTTTAGTTTAGCATATGCAAGAAATGCAAGCTGTGGACATTGTATGAATTTTTCAGTAATATATATCAAATTTCGGGGCACAAATAAAAAAACAAGCGGACAACTAGTAAAATTCATTTTTGAAAATGAGATTCGTACTGGCTGTATGCTTGTTTATTTTTCCTCTTTATAGGACACTCTTCATCATTATTCCCGCACAAACTTCCTAAAAACGGCATTCAATTTGGCATAGGCGATTGGTTCGGGCGAATCAATGGATTGCACAAATTGTTTGAAATGGCCAATTTGTTCGTTAATATAGGCGTTTAGTTCATCAAGGCGCGGTTCTAAATCGAGTTCATCGCCTGCTTTTTTGCGTACTAAAAGTTCAGACGTTATTTCGCGAATTGGTTCGGGAATTTCAATTTTAGCCATGATTTCATCAAAGAGGACAGGCGGTTCCGCTTCATATTTTTCAATGTAGCTACATGCAAAAAGCGGACGGAGCACATAAAAATATTTTTTAATTTTCACCTGCTCACCTTGCAAATATTCGCGAAAATTTCCTTCCGCCATATGTAAATAATGATAAATTAGCGGTTTTAGTGCCATATTTTCACGACAAAGTTTGCGAAGTTCAGCTGCAAGATTCCCTTTATCACGATATACAATTGGCGAATTCAGCCATTCAAGTAAAGATGGATTGCACTTCCGAAGCAGTTGCAAGCCCTTCTTCAAATCCCAACCGCTCACGTCAAGCGAGTCATCAATCGGGTACTCAATCACGTCGCGCCGCTCCTCCACTGAAACATACCAATCCTCAGAATGTGTATATAAAAACCGTACATCAAAATCGCTATCTTTGGAAGGAAAGCCCCAGGCCCGACTGCCAGACTCCACTGCATACCAAATGGTTACGTTTTGTTCGTGCTCAATTCGTTTTATTTCCTTTTCAACCCATTCCCACACGCTTCTCACCTTCTTAAATTTGGAGTGTGTAGACGCTAACTACGTGCGTTTTTTCTCCAAACTGTGTTGTTTTTTCTTCCTGTTTTTGGTAGCCGAGATGTTCCCAGAAACCTTTTGCCGCCTCATTCTCATTCAAAACGCCGATGCGGAGCGACTTCGCGCCGCCGTCTGTCGCCCAGTCGCGAATGACTTGATGTAAAACGCGTCCAAGTCCTGCTTCCCTCGCGTCTGGCACAAGCAGTAACAGCCCGATAATCCATTCGCCCTTCTTTGGAAAATCCGCCACAACATCAATCAGGCCGATAGGTTCTTCCTGATCATCTAAAATCGCCATGACAAACTTGTCGAATTTCGTTTTCCCATCAGGCAAGTCCGTTAAAATGGCGTGCGCATCACTTGAATTCGCTTTCCGCCCTTGCTCAATTTGAAAGTAATCCTCGCACTTGGCGCATACATGTTCAGCCAAAGCGATATCCTTTTCATTTAAAAATTTCACATGATAATTACGTTTCATACTGTCACACTCTTTTCCACATTTCTTCTTCCATCTTGCCATATTTCCTAGTAAACTTCAATCGCTAGCAGGAATATGCTATACTTAATTGGTATGATTGGAGGAACTGAACTTATGATTAAATTAGTAGCAATTGATATTGATGGCACACTTTTAAACGACCACCACGAAGTAACGACCGAAGTGAAAGAAGCGATTCGAAAAGCAAAAGTAGCTGGCACAAAAATTGTTTTATGTACAGGCCGTCCACTTGTCGGCGTGCAACAATATTTAAGCGAACTTGAACTGCGCGAGGAAGGCGATTATGTCATTAGCTTTAACGGCGCCATGGTTCAAGATACCTTTACGAAAGAAGTCGTATCGCACTTAACGTTAACGAAAGACGACCTCGTTTCACTTTCAAAAATAAGTGATGATGCTGGACTACATATGCACTTCTTCGATGATAAAACGCTCTACACAGCGAATCGGAACATTGGAAAATACACTATTGTAGAAGCTTATTTAACCGGGAGTCAGCTCGTTTTCACTGAAATCGAGAAAATTCCGGCTGATTTCCAAATGTCAAAAGCAATGATGATTGACGAACCAGAAATTCTCGAAGCGGGAATAAAGAAGCTACCAAGCGACCTTGAAGAGCATTACCACCTTGTTCGCAGTGCCCCGTTTTATTTAGAAGTTTTAAACCCGAATGCAAGTAAAGGAAATGCGGTGAAGCAGCTTTCTGAACTTCTTGGCATCAAACAAGATGAAGTGATGTGCATAGGCGACCATGAAAATGATACAACGATGCTTGAATTTGCAGGCACTGCCGTTGCGATGGGCAATGCTATCCCGCGCCTAAAAGATATGGCTGATTTCATTACAGAAACCAACAATAACAGCGGTGTCGCGCGGGCCATTGAAAAATTCATTTTGAATGCTTAAATTAAAAAGCGTTGTAGTTTTCAATAACTACAGCGCTTTTTTTAAACTATTTTTTAAAACCCGTACTCATCATTTTTCGTGTTGCTAGCACCTTCAACGCTAGGTAAACACATGAAAACAAGAATAATAATGCTTCCAACAAACGGAATAAGACCAAGTAGCACGAACCAGCCACTTTTTCCGATGTCATGAAATCTGCGAATCATAAGGCTAATTCCCGGAATAATATTCGCGACTCCAAAGAGCCATACAAGTACGACTACAAAAAGCATTGGTCCTGCATACATTGCTCCAAAAACTTCCCCCGGATAAGCTGTACCCGCTGCTGCTGTTGCAGAAGAAAGACCAACGATTAGCATTAAAATCCAAAAGATTGCCATGATAATCGCATTCCATAGGATAGTATACCAGTATTCCGAACGTGTTGAACGCCCACTAAAGTTCACATAATTCTTCCAATAGGCTTTATAAGCTTCTAAAAATCCCATTTTTTCAACTCCCTTTTTTAAACTATCCAAATTATTATACTATACTTTCAAAGTGAATGATATGTCTAAATTTCGAATTTATTAACCATTTATTCTTTTTTAGCCACACTTTTACACTATTTCAAAAAGTAATTCGGTGTAAAAAAAACCTTTTTTTGTTTCGCGAAGTAGGCACTCTTAAGCCCATTCTCCACTGGATAATGACTAAGCTTCGTGCCAGGCTTGTAGGTTAAAATTGCGCCGCCGTGTAGGTTCATGTCGTCCCACCAAATCGCGAATGCTTTTATTTTCCCTTCAAATTTATCAGTCCCTTTAACAGGCTTCAAATTGGTGACCATCGAGTGGTAAATGTAGCCAGTAACCCATTTCCCGTTTTTATCTTGAACGGAAGTCTTGTGCCAATAGCGCGAATGCTTCCCAATTTGGACTTTTGTACCCGTTTTCCAAAGCCGAAGTGGCGTTTGTGATTTGAATTGCGGTTTTGGAAGTAGTGGGGTAACATCTTGGACGGTAGCAGAAATGGAATGTTTCTTCACATCATTTTTCGTATTGTGAGCTACTTTTATTTTAGACAATAAAGTGATATTTTGCGAAGCCGTTCCTCTGTAGCCCGTAATGCCGTACTTCGCGGCTAGCTCCATACGATGACCATAGCTTGAGTCAAGCCCAATCAGATTCATATACGCGACGAGCCCTAGATCGTCTGTTTTCGGCGCGCTCGCTTCAAACGAATCCGAACCATAACCTTTGTAATTGAACTGCATATGCGGCTTATCAACAAGCCCCCGCCAATCTCCACCCCATTCAAAACCGAGCGTCTTCGCCTTTGCGATAAACTTCTTCATATCTGCACGGTTGTACCCGTCCCACTGAATCGTTTGCCCTTTCGCTGGGACAAAATCGAATGCCTGCCCAACAATATGGTAAGACTTCATCGTCTGTGATGCGCCACTCGCCACGTGACTCTTTTGCTGCGCAGTAGTTCGGATCGTTTCGTAAATTAAAACTTCGATTTGTTCCCCTTCTGCCCATTTTAAAAGCGAAGTCGCCGCTTTTTTCGTCTGGTTGGCTAATTTTGCGATATTCGCCCAATTTCTCTCGCTGTAATACGTCACTTGCTGTCATCCCCCTTCAAATTCCCATCACGTTTCGTAAACTGTTCAAACAAACCCGTACCGCCTAGTCCTGCTAAGCCGCCAGACCATAACATAACGGAAATTGAGCCGGCACCAGGAATAAACGTTGCCAGGCCTCCAACCGTAATACCTATCATTAAACTTACTAGCGGCAAATAATGCCGCGGAATTTTATTTGTGCTTTTGACAACTTGAACAATTGCAGTTGTTGAAATTGTTAAAAATGTCATATAAGCGAGTAATTCTTCTCCAAAATTCATTTTTTCCATCTCCTTTATGAAAAGCTTTCGACAATGCTTGCAATTAAAAGTGCAGCAACAAGACCAATTGCCCAGTAAAACGAGCGCAAAGCTTTTTCTTCACGTATGTTGGCTGAAACTTCTCTATCAAGTGCGTGTTTTTCGCGGCTAGCAGATTGTGTAAGTGCATTTTTCAGCTCGTTTTCAAGTGCTTTTAGCGAGTTTCTGATTTCATTTAATGCATGTTGTTCATTTAGTTCTCTCGCATGGCTTTGCTCCTCGATATGTTTGACACGCTTTTTCAAGTATGCCAATTCATTTTCTAATTGCACGACCTTTTCTTTCATCACTTCCACTTTCAACACCTCCGTTTTGATAGCAGCCTTTTAAAAAGTCGCATTTTTGCAACTTCCTTCATTATACGCGATTGTTGATTTTCTCACAAAAAAAGTATCGCAAAAATGCGACTATCCATTGTAAAACTTGGTGAGATAAGATATACTTTCTATAAATCTCTGGAAAGAGGGGCTTTCAATGCATGTTGGTGAGCGAATAAAAACAAGACGCAAACAATTAAAGATTAGCGCAGATGAAATTGCTAAAAAGTTAGCGGTTTCCAGGTCGACTATTTTTAGATATGAAAACGGTGAGATTGAAAAACTGCCTGTTGGCATGCTCAAGGCGATTGCTGATATGTTAGAAACGACTCCGAGTAAATTGATGGGGTGGGAAACTGAAACAAGCGAAGATTTCATCGCAATTTTTGAAGAGCTAGAGCCGGATAGACAAAGGCTGGTTTACAATTTTGCGGCGGAACAACTGGCAGCACAAAGACAAATGAAAGTTCTAGATTCCTCGACCATCGCGGCTCATTTGGAGGACGATGTCACAGAGCTTGAAATGCAAGAAATTCTGGGCTTTATTGAGAATATCAAAAAGAACTAGGACAGCTAACTTTTGTAAAAAAATAAAAAGAAAAATGGGTATAAACGTAGCATGCGATTATATAAATACAACAGTAGAAGGGGTCGTTAGATGAAACATCGCAGAAAAATTTTATTTACAGCTTTGCTAGCAACAAGTCTTTTGGGAGGATGTGGGGAGCTTCCTCTCGAAATTAATCAAACACCTGAAAATGGCTATGATTTAACCTATTATGGAACAACTGATGTAGGCGCTGAGATAACGTTTACAGATGCGGCTCGTAATGAAGAAAAGGCAATTGCAGAAGACGGCAGGTTTGCTATCCATGTTCCACGGACAACCTCTAAAGCGTCGTATGAAATCATTGCAAAAAAAGAGGGCGAAGAAGCAACAAATTCATTTACAATTCCGAAACAAAAAACATTGGTTGATTATGAGGTGCTGAAAGACCAGTTTACACTTCCGCTACCTGGTGCCCCGCAAGCGGATACAAAAGTGACGACTGGATTTAATATTGCCTGTGACGGGAACAACGTAATGGCTATTTCTCTCGTTTATGCGCCCAGTACCGAGCTTGACATGGGTATTTACGATTATGACAATTTCCAAAACGCCATTGAAGCGGTCATGCGTGCGGTTGGCTCAGAAGATAAGCTAGATAAAGTTTTAGATACTTTCGACGCTAGTCATAAGAAACACAGTACTACGAAAGTGACAGTAGATCATGCAACTTATAAATTCTCTACTGATAAGAGCCTAGATGTAACAACATTAGAGATATATCCAAATTAAATTTGCCTTACTGATCACCCCTTAGCCTGAAGGTTATAGGGGTGTTTGCTATTTTCCTAGCATACTCTTTCACTTCCAATTGAAAAGATTATACTTTAAAATAAAGAAGTAATGTGTTTTATGATTAATGATTTGAGGAGGATTTTAAATGGAACACAAAAAACGGACAAGTTTTCCGAAAGATTTTTTATGGGGTTCAGCTTCTGCTGCTTATCAAATTGAAGGTGCATGGGATACAGATGGTAAAGGACCTTCTGTTTGGGACAACTACGTACGAATTCCCGGCACGACTTATGAAGGAACAAATGGTGATGTAGCGGTTGACCATTACCATCGCTATAAAGAGGACGTGAAACTCATGGCGGACGCTGGACTAAGAGCATACCGCTTTTCGATTGCTTGGTCGCGTATTTTCCCACAAGGTAAAGGGGAATTAAACGAAGCTGGCTTGAAATTTTACGATGACTTAATTGATGAGTTATTAAAATACGATATTGAACCGCTTGTTACGATTTATCATTGGGATATTCCGCAAGCGCTATTTGATGAATACGGCGGTTGGGAATCACGCGAAGTCATTCGTGATTTTACTAATTATGCGATTACGCTATTTAAGCGCTACGGCGACCGTGTTAAATATTGGGTTTCTTTAAACGAGCAAAATATTTTTGTTGGAATGGGCTACGGACAGGCGCTTCACCCGCCAAAAGTTTCAGATTCAAAACGGATGTATGCTGTTAACCATATTGCAAACTTGGCGAATGCTAGTGTGATTCAAGCTTTCCATGAAATTGTTCCTGATGGTAAAATCGGACCAAGTTTTGCCTACACGCCTCACTATCCGATTGATACGGATCCAAAAAACGTTCAAGCAGCCGATGATGCGGAAGAATTGAATAGTTATTTTTGGATGGACGTTTACGCATATGGTCGCTATCCAAGTGCAGTATGGAAATATTTAGTGGAACAAGACATTGCGCCTACAATTGAAGATGGCGATATGGAATTGCTTCGCGCTGGCAAACCTGATTTTATGGGCGTCAATTATTATCAGTCTGCAACAGTTGCTTACAACCCGCTTGACGGTGTTGGCATGAGCAATGAAATGAATACGACGGGTAAAAAAGGGACTTCGAAGGAAACAGGGGTACCAGGCGTTTATAAAAAACTGGTTAATCCATTTGTGAAAACGACAAATTGGGACTGGACTATTGACCCGAAAGGTTTACAAATTGCCTTGCGCCGCATTAACAGCCGCTATCAACTTCCTATTTTAATCACAGAAAATGGTTTAGGTGAATTTGATAAGCTGGAAGACGGGCAAATTCACGATGAATATCGCATCGAGTATTTGGCGA
Organism: Listeria goaensis; assembly: GCF_900186125.1. GTDB lineage: Bacteria > Bacillota > Bacilli > Lactobacillales > Listeriaceae > Listeria > Listeria goaensis. The sequence continues at coordinate 104,535 of NZ_FYBQ01000008.1, forward strand.
GTCATGTGACGGCGATTCGTGATGCGATTAGCGACGGCGTGGATATGCTTGGCTACTGCACGTGGAGCTTTACGGACTTGCTTAGCTGGTTGAACGGCTATCAAAAGCGCTATGGTTTCGTTTATGTGGACCGCGATGTGTCTGACGATGCACCGATGACGCGTATCCCGAAAGATAGCTTCTACTGGTATAAAAAAGTGATTGAAACAAATGGTGAAGAATTATAATAAAAGTTGATGACGACAATCAAAAAAGTAGGATGGCACTTCGGCCATCCTACTTTTTTGATAAGGGCATTTCAATTTATTGTGCGTTCACAAATTCTGCTGATTTAATTCCGGCTTGGCGACCGAAAATAATAATTTCCGCCACCGAGTTTCCGCCGATTCGATTTTCTCCGTGTAAGCCGCCAGCTACTTCTCCAGCCGCGAATAACCCGGTAATTGGTTGCCCCTCTTTATTTAGCACTTCCGTATTCGTATTAATTTTCACACCGCCCATTGTGTAGTGGACGCCTGGACCGATTTTAATCGCATAATATGGCGCTTTGGATAAATCATTATCCATACCTGTCGTACGACCAAATTCAGCATCTTTTTTACTAGCTACACTTTGGTTCCATGTATTTAATGTTGCTTCCAAGTCAGTAGCTGGAACATCAATTTCTTTAGCTAAAGCCTCAATCGTATCCGCCTTTTTCACAAAGCCCATTTCTTCATATTGCTTAATTGCCTTCACACGTTCTGTTACGCCTGCATCAAAAACTAAATAAGCCGTTCTTTCTGGCAATTTATTAATAGCAGCAGTCACTTTATCTCGTGTGTCTAGTTCATTTGTGAAACGCTTGCCGTCGCTATTAACTAAAATGGCACCTTCACCACGAACTGCTTCCCCAATTAAATACGATTTTTCTTGTTGAACCGTTGGGTGAACTTGAATTTGATCCATATCAACCGTTGTACCGCCAAGTTTCTCAATCATCTTGATACCATCGCCAGTACTACCTTCTTGGTTCGTTGTAACATAACCTTTTAAATCTGGACGAACTTTTTCAATCAATTCAGCATTAGCACCGTATCCACCGGTAGTAACAACAACTGCGTCTGCTGTGATATTTTTCTTCGTCTTATCATTGAACACGACTTTCACGCCGTTTACTTTGCCATCTTTTTCAGTAATTTCCGTTACATTTGCATTGACAAACGTTGGAATTTCTTCTTTTTTCACATTTTCTAACAGGCCATCTACTAAATATTGTCCTACTGCGGAACCGTCTTCTGGACGATGCGTCCGTTTTTCATTCATTCCGCCTGTAATGGTAATATTATTTAGCGTAATTCCTTTTGAATCGAGCCAATCAATTGCGTCGGCGGAGTTATCTACAAAGAAGCGTAGCATTTCTTTATCATTCGTTCCGTGTCCGCCTGCTAAAGTTTCCTCATAAAAGAGGTCGTTACTGTCTTCAATCCCTTGTTCTTTTTGAAATTTAGTTTCTGAAGCGTTCATACCAGACGATGCTTTGGACGTATTTCCTCCGGCAACTGGCATTTTTTCGAAAATAACTGGGTTTAAGCCTTTTTCTTTTGCTTCAAGTGCTGCGGACATTCCTGCACCACCTGCACCGATGATAATGATGTCGTAATGGTCTTCCAGTTTATCTAGTGATGTATAGCTCGCTTGAGATGCTCCTGAATTTGCTTCCGTAGCTTCCTCTTTTTCACTAGCCTTACTTTTCTCGTTTGACTTATCACTGGACCCGCACCCTGCTAGTACGAGTGTGATAGAAAGGATAAAAATAAGTGTAGCTAATAATTTCTTTTTCATTGTTAAACCTCCGTTTTTTCCCTTTTTCACGTTTATACCCTTACCTTGTGAACACATGAACAAGCATAACATAAAATAAACTCCTTGTGTGCGAATTCACAAAAAAAGTGCTCAAAAAAACAAAAATAAAAGCCGCTATCCTTGTTTTAGGATAGCGGCTTTTATTTCGTAAATACATTTGGCTCGAAATTAAGCTTCTTATACAAAACAATTTTAGAATTCGCTTTAATTTCATCTGCTCTTTGCACAGTTTACGATATTTCTCCCCATCTGGGATTTCATGAAAATTAACTTTTCTTATTAAATTATACGCGCGCCTTGTCTAAATGCGCGGTGTCATTAAGTTGTACGATATTAAATTGGCCATTCTCATATTCGACTTTACTAATACTTGTATTTAAAATTCGTTCGCCTTCTGCGCGGTGGTCTGACATTTTTCCGCCTCCTAAAAGATACATCAGGAGCGTTAACGTCATGCCGTGAGAAACGACGAGAATATGACCGCTTTTTTGTTCAGAAATAAGCTTTTGCATGCCTTTTTGAACGCGTTCTTCTAGCTCATAATAAGTTTCGCCGCCATTTTCGCTTGCGTCAAATGTCGCTGGGCTATGTAGCATCGCTTCACGCGCTTCTTTAAACTGAACATCTAGTTCGCTGACACGCACGCCTTCCCATGAGCCAAAGCTCATCTCACGAAACTCTTCGGTAAGGTGAATCGGGACTTTTTTTCCACTTAAAATGTATTTGGCTGTATCTTGTGTACGTTTACTTGGACTCACATAAGCTGCTTTAAAAGGAATATCTTGAAGTGCCTCGCCGACTAAAATCGCACCATTTTTCCCTTCAGATACAAGCGGGGAGTCTCCCCAGCCTTGCATTTGTCCAGTTAAATTCCATTCTGTTTTGCCGTGTCTTACAAAATAAATTGTCAATTTGCCTTGTTCCAATTCATTTCCTCCTATAATTCAAACACTAATAGATATTATTGTACCACTCCATCTATTTTTTTAAAAGAGGACGAATTTCGCTCATTTTCGGCTTTAAAGCTTGGCTAGACTTGTTGAAAGCGATTTAGTCGCCTTGTAAATTTCGCGATAAATCAGATAGATTTTTTCATATTTTGCTACATTTTGCGCATTTGGCGTATATAATTGACCTTGATACGTGACAAAAGTTTCCGCGCATGCATTTAAATCCGGATAAATCCCGAGCCCTGTAGCGGCAATCATAGCGGCCCCAAGGCCCGGACCTTGCTCACTCGTTAGCGTTCGCACATTTCGGTTGTAAATGTCCGCTTGCATTTGAAGCCATAGCGGGTTTTTGGCACCTCCGCCAACTGCAACGATTTCCGCCGCATCACGTCCTGCCAGTTTTAACAGCTCAAAAGCATCACGCAGTGAAAAAGTAATGCCCTCAATAACCGCGCGCATGAAGTGACTGCGCGTATGCTGGCCGTCAATGCCAATAAAAGCACCGCGAATCTCGCTATCCGTGTACGGGGTGCGCTCACCGCTTATATACGGCGTAAACAGCAAGCCTTCCGCACCAACTGGGATTTTCTTAGCCCCTTCAAAAAGTGCGTCAAAATCTTCGTCTGGCGCGAATTCCCGCTTAAACCAGTTCAAACTATTGCCCGCAGAAAGCGTCACGCCCATTGAATAAAAAGACCCTTCTTCTACATGGTTAAAAAAATGTAACGGTGACGCGTCGGCCTCCAAAATGTCCGATTCGAAACTTAGGAAGACGCCACTCGTTCCAATGCTCGACAGTGCGAGACCTGGTTTTGTGATGCCGGCACCAATTGCAGCTACTGCGTTGTCCGCTCCGCCCATGAACACTTTCGCGCTCGTTTGAATCCCGAGTTGCCGCGCGAGTTCCGGTGTGACCGTTCCGATGCAAGTCGTTGATGAAACGAGTTTTGGTAGCGTTTGCCTTGGGATTTGAAACGCGGTTAAGATTTCCTCTGAATAGGTTTTCTTTTGGACGTCAAGGAGCAGTGTGCCGGCTGCGTCGGAGTAATCGGTGCAAAGTTCGCCCGTTAAAATGTAGGCCAAATAGTCTTTTGGCAAACAAAAATGCGCCGCCTGATCCCATGTTTTCGGTTCATTTTGAGCAAGCCAGACCAATTTAGGGAGCGTGAAGCCTTCCAGCACATCATTTCGCGTAATCGATTTAATGTCAGGCATCTTCTCCCGAATATACTTACACGCCTCCGTTGTACGGACGTCATTCCACAAAATGGCCGGGCGCACCACTTCCATCTCGCTGTCCATCACAACAAGACTGTGCATTTGCCCCGAAAAACTAATGCCTAGAAGCTCCGCCTTTAAATCAGGCACCGCCTCGTGAAGCGCTTGAAATACCACCTTTAAGGCACGCACCCATTCAGCCGGATTTTGCTCGCTGTAGCCCCTTCGCTCACTAATTAGCGGGTAATCGCTTGCGGCGTCTGCAATGAGCTCGCCCGCTTCACTCATCAAAACCGCTTTTAACGCGCTCGTTCCTAAATCTAAACCTAACACATAACCCATTTTTTTCTCCTTTAAATTAAATAATCGTTCAAGCGTGACTTCACATATTCAATGTGGCTTGACGCGTTTTTGACTTCCTCATTTGCTAGCGCATATTCAGTTAGCGTTTCTAGGTCTTCCTCGCCTTTCAAAATGCGTGCGCCAATTCCTTCGCGGAAGCTTGCGTATCGTTCTTCCTTAATTTTTTCAAAAAAGCGCTCTTCTGTAAGTTTTGCTGCTGCTTTTAATCCCCGTGCGTACGTGTCCATGCCAGCGATGTGTGCGAGCAGAAGGTCTTCCATCGCAAATGAACTGCGGCGAACTTTGGCATCAAAATTAATGCCGCCTGGCGCGATTCCGCCGTTTTGCAAGATTTCATACATCGTGAGCGTTGTGTCATACACATTTGTCGGGAACTCGTCGGTATCCCAGCCGAGCAGCAGATCGCCTTGGTTCGCATCAATCGATCCGAGCGCGTTGTAGGTGCGCGCCACATTTAATTCGTGTTCAAACGTGTGGCCAGCAAGCGTTGCATGGTTCGCCTCTAAATTCAATTTAAAATCATTTTCGAGACCGTATTTTTGTAAGAAAGCCATTGTTGTGGCCGCATCGAAATCGTATTGGTGTTTCGTTGGTTCTTTTGGTTTTGGCTCGATTAAAAATTGTACGTCGTGACCGATTTCTTTCGCATAACGAATCGCCATTTTATACATCCGCGCCATGTTCGCCTGTTCAAATCCCATATCCGTATTTAAAAGCGATTCATAGCCTTCACGGCCGCCCCAAAAGACGTAATTTTTGCCGCCTAGTTTTTTACTAATATCGAGGCCTTTTTTAATTTGGGCGGCTGAGACGGCGTATACGTCCGCATTATTCGTCGAAGCAGCTCCGTTTAAAAAGCGCGGGTGCGTAAATAAATTTGCCGTATTCCATAGCAATTTGATGCCCGTCTGCGCCATTTTCTGCTGAATTAAATCCGTGATTTCATCTAAATTGCGCATGAATTCTTGAAGGGAGTTGCCTTCTGGCGCAATGTCCACATCATGGAAACAAAAATACTCCACGCCTAGCTTCTCCAAAATCTCAAAAAACATGTCTACCCGATTTCTCGCGAGCTCCATTTCCGTTGCCCCGTGTACATCGCGAACATTCGTTGCCGCACCAAACGGGTCAGATCCGTCTTGCGTCATGGTGTGCCAGTAAGCGACTGCAAAGCGCAAATGCTCCTTCATCGTTTTTCCTAAAACAACCTCTTCTGGATTGTAATGTCTAAATGCAAATGGATTTTCGGAAGTTACACCTTCATAATTAATTTTTTCGATTTGTTTAAAATAAGTCATCATTTTCTCCTTTATTTTTCGTTTTCTCTAAACGCGCGATTTCGTTCTTCTAACTCTACTAAATATTGTTTTTCCTGTTTGTCAGCTCGGTAGAAAAATAGTGCGATAGCTGCAATGGCAAAGCCAACAATTGGAATCCAAACGAAATTAAATTCGATGGCACGAAGGGATGCGTCGGTTTGAACTTGGTTCGCCTGATAACCGCCCATCGCCAAAATTCCAGCCGTCAAGGCACCGCCGATACCCATACCAAATTTTGCCCCAAAGCTAGAAGCCGATGTCAATAGCCCTTGGGCGCGTACACCGTTCTTCCATTCGCCGTAATCAACTGTGTCGGCAAGCATAACGGATAACAATCCGGAAATAAAACCAGTTCCAAAAGCATTAATGATAACCCCAACAATAATAATCGCGATACTCAAATTGTGTGCCCCGACACCCATGATGACTTGGCCAACAATTGCAAGCGCTAGCCCCATCACCATCGTGTTTCGCTTACCAATTCGTCCAGCGACAGCAGGTGTAAATAATAATGTCAGAAGCGATCCAAATGCGAGCGCCATAATGATGGGCACTAAATCTTCACGACCGAGATTGTATTTAAAGAAATACACCGTCGTTTGATTTTTCATCGTCATCGCCATCCAGTAAATGAAGTTCATTAGAATCATAATCATCCACGGCCAGTTACGCTTCATTGCTTTGACGCTATCCTTGACGCGCACCACTTTTTGAACGTTAGTGACGCGCTCTTTTGTGTTGACGAAAGTATTTAAAAGTAAAACAACAGCGACGATTGAAAAGAGCAAAATCGTTAGGAAAAAGCCTTTTTGCTGGTCGCCAGAACCGAGTAGCGCCACAATTGGCAAGGTGAAAACGGTTACGATAATTTGCCCGAGCGTGCCACCAAATTGGCGAATAGTTCCGAGCACTGTCCGCTCTTTCGGGTTGTTCGTCAAACTTGGCAAAATCGATGTAATTGGCAAATTCACACATGAATAAAAAATGCCGACTAAAATGTACGTCACATATGCCCAAACAATTTTTCCGCCGTCCGATAAGTCTGGCGTTGTAAATGTGAGCACACACATCAAGCCAAACGGAATGGAGAACCATAAAAAAAACGGCCTGCTTTTCCCCCATTTTGTATGTGTTCGGTCAATAAAAATCCCAATGATTGGTCCGTCAAACGCGTCAATGACACGTGCGACTAAAAACAGCGTTCCCACTGCCGCCGCACTAATGCCATAAACATCCGTATAGAAAAACATTAAATACGTTCCGATAACTTGAAATGCTAAATTACATGCTGTGTCGCTTAAGCCATAACTAATTCTTTCTTTCCATGGAACCATTGCTTTCAGAGGTGCTGCCTCTTTTATACGTTCAGTTGCTTCCATTTCGTTACCCTCACTTTTTTAATTTTTTTACTTCAGACGAAGATTTTTTGCTCCCTCAAAATGCAGTACATCACCCGAACCGGGCTTATGCCAAACAACAGAATAATGTGCGATGTTTTCTACATCAACAGAAACAACATCTGCTTGTTTATTCACCGTGACACGCGCCACTTCTTCACCCGCTTTAGAAAAAATCGGCTCTGTGACAGAAACGTCCGCCCCGTCAAAACCGTATACGTGGATTTCTGGGTTCGCCGCGTAATCGTACTCGGCGCGCTCACCTTCTCTGCCCATCACAATCACACTGTTTTCTCTCGCAAGCAGTGGAAACGACATATAATCGTGCGTTTCGCTGTACCACTTTTCGCCTTCATATGTTTTTTCGGTTAAAATGTTCGTCCATTTCCCTTGTGGCAAGTAAAATTCACCTCTACCCGCAGAATTGAAAATCGGGGCCACTAAGAGCGCGTCACCGAGCATATATTGCCGATCCAAAGTTTGCGCCGTCAAATCCTTCGGAAAACTCATCACCATCGGGCGCATCATTGGAATGCCCGTTTGATGTGCCAACACCGCATGACGGAACAAGTACGGCATTAAACGCAGTTTTAGCTTCGTAAATTTGCGCGTTACTTCCGTCGCCTCATCATCAAACACCCACGGAACGCGGTATTCGACATTGCCGTGATAGCGACTATGAGAAGATAAAAGTCCAAATTGCGTCCAGCGTTTGTAAATATCTGGCGTCGCGCCTTCTTCAAAGCCGCCGATATCATGACTCCAGAAGCTAAAACCAGATAGCATGAAGGACAAGCCGCCTCGAAGCGATTCCGCCATGGATTCATACGTCGATAAGCAGTCACCTCCCCAATGAACGGGAAATTTCTGACTACCCGCTGTAGCTGACCTTGCAAACACAACAGCCTCGCCTGGTTTCTTGCGTTCTAAGAGCTCATACACCGCCTCGTTATATTGATACGCATAATAATTGTGCATTTTTTCAGGATCAGATCCATCAAAGTATGTAACGTCAGTTGGAATTCGCTCACCAAAATCCGTTTTAAACGCGTCCACACCCATATCCATGAGCGCTTCTAGTTTCGACAAGTACCACGCTTTCGCTTCCGGGTTCGTAAAATCGACCACCGCCTGGCCACCCTGCCATAAATCCCACTGCCAAACAGAACCATCTTTACGTTTAATGAAATAGTCGTTCGCTTTCCCTTCCGCAAATAAAGCCGATTTTTGCGCAATATAAGGATTTATCCAGACGCAAATTTTCAACCCTTTTTCCTTCAAACGTTTTAACATCGCTTCTGGATTCGGAAACACTCGCTTATCCCATTCGAAATTGCACCATTCAAAGTCTTTCATCCAGAAGCAATCAAAGTGAAACACTTCAAGTGGAATATCGCGTTCTTTCATGCCATCTATGAAGCGATTGACCGTTTCCTCGTCGTAATCCGTGCAAAACGATGTGCTGAGCCACAAACCGAACGACCATGCTGGCGGCAGTGCTGGTTTGCCCATCAAATCTGTATATTTCTGGACTATATCGGCCATTGTCGGCCCATAAATCACATAATACTCAAGCGTCTCGCCTGCCACACTAAACTGATTTTTCGACACGTGCTCTGTCCCAATTTCAAACGATACGTGTTCCGGGTGATTCACAAAAACGCCATACCCTTTATTACTTATGAAAAAAGGGACGTTTTTATAGGACTGGTCGCTGCTTGTTCCGCCGTCTTTATTCCAAATATCAACCGTCTGCCCATTTTTGACAAAGTTCGTAAACCGCTCGCCTAAACCGTAGATGTTTTCGCCGACTGCTAGGTTCAACCTTTCGCGCATAAAATTGCCGTCCGCCGATTCAACATAGCCTTGTCCGTTTACATCAGATGTTGTAAGGAGCGTATCATTTCCGAAAAACGCAATTTTATAGCTCGTTTTATCGAGCTCGGCTTTTAAGGCGCCAGATTGAACGACAATTTTTTCTTGCGTATCAGTTGTTTCTAGCTCTCGTTTGTTTTTCTTGACTGGAAATTCCGGACCTTTTTTTAGTCCCCCATCATGATGTTTTAAAGTGACTTTGAGAATGTCTTCTTTTGGTGTTTCTAAACCGACCGTCATCATTCCTAAATTCAATGTGTCGCCACGAGTTTCAATTTTCTTAAACGGCGCATAAACCTCAACTGAATCCGCTTTCATTTTGTAATCAAAAATTTCTTTTGGCGTGTGAATTGTGTAACCTTCTTTGACGAGCCAAATCCCATCTGTAAATTTCATGACTTTTCCTCCCATTCATCAAACGTTTGCAAAAGTTTAAGTTTGTTAGCATGATAAACTAACTAACAATAATATAAAGGAATACGGTTTCTTTTGTCAAGCCTTTTTGCTAAAATAAAAAGAGAAAGCGGGGGAAACGAATGTTTACTAGTCGTGCAGGAATTAGAGAATCAAACGAACGAATCGTCTTAAATAAAATTGCGCAAAAAGGGCCGCTTTCGCGTGCCGAACTTGCGGAGACTATCGGTTTAAATAAAGCAACCATTTCTGATATCGTAAAAAAATTGATGACACAAAAACTTATTAATGAAGTTGGCATTGGCGAAAGTACAAATCAAGGCGGCCGAAAGCCCATCATGCTTGAGCTTAATGCCAAAGCGGGTTTTTCCGTCAGCGTTGACATCGGCTACAACTACATTGACGTGATGGTGCAGCGTTTAGACGGCACTGCCTATAAGCGGGAGTTGTTTCCTTTTAAGACCATCAAGCGGGACACGATTATTCAGGAACTTTCTGAAAAACTTGGTGTATTTCTTTCCAGCTTGCCAAAAGCGCCATTTGGGGTTGTAGGAATTTTAATCGCGATTCACGGAATTGTACTAGACAACCAAATTCAATTTACACCAGCATATGATTTGGCTTTTCTGGATTTCAAAAATACACTCGGCGAACAATTTGCCTGCCCGGTGTACGTGGAAAATGAAGCGAATCTATTAGCAGTTTCTGACCATACAAGAGAAGAAAATTACGCAAACCTTGTGAGTATTAGCATTCATTCTGGCGTGGGAAGCGGCGTTATTTTGGACAATCAACTTTATACCGGCATAAACGGCTATGCTGGCGAAATCGGACATATGACTATTGTGACTGAAAACGGCCGCCCATGCCCGTGCGGCGCAAATGGCTGCTTGGAGTGCTACGCTTCCGAAAAAAACACTTTGGACACATATAAAGAACTATCTGGACACGAAAACGCACTCGTCGTAGATTTATGCCGCGCTTTTTTGGAAAAAGATGCAACGGCCGTGCGCGTCGTACAAAATATGATTCACTACTTAGCAATTGGCATCCAAAACGTGACGGCGCTCTACAACCCAGAAGTTGTTTTTATAAACAGTGAAATTTCGCGGCTTATACCCGATTTCACCAACCAAATCGAAGCCAAACTCACTTCATTCACATCAAAAAATATCAAAATAAAAGCCTCCCACCTAGGCGAGGAAGCTATCTTGTACGGTGCTGGCTATTTAGTTATAAAGCGCTTCTTAGATTCATAAAAAAAGCAGTTTCCTGAATAATAGGAAACTGCTTTTTATTACACCTCATCTGCTGTAAATACCAGACCTGCTGAAGCTTTCGCCTTCGTCACAACGTCCATCACAATTTGGCTGTGCGCAAGCTTGCGGAGCATTTCGTCCGCATCTTTTTCATCAATGATACGCTGGAACGCTGCGAATTCGTCGTACATGCGATGTTCGCTATCCTTCACGTCAATATGCTCATCTTCGCCGCTGTTTGGCAAAAATTCAAAAGAATCGCAAACACTTACCGAGCCGTTCACATGAATCGTTCCCGCGTCGCCTTGAACATTCGCTGAAATTGGTGCCTTACTATCTTTTGAGCCAATGCAAACCGCCTTAAAATTACCGTAATCCATCACTAGAACGCCAGACGTATCAATCCCTTTCGCCATATTTGCGTAATAATGGACATCTTTTGGTGCGCCGAACAAGCCAACAACAAAATGGACATTGTAAATGTTCAAGTCCATCAAGGCTCCGCCAGACATTTCTCGATTAAACGCTGGTAAAATGTTTCCTTCTTTGAAAGCATCATAACGCGAGGAGTACTGTGAATAGTTCGCTTCCACAATTTTCATTTCGCCAAGGCTACTCACCCGTTTTTTTATTTCCAAAAAATTCTTCATGTATTGATTGGTAATCGCTTCGATTAAGAAGAGACCTTTTTCTTTGGCTAAATCAACAAGAATTTGTAGCTCTTTGGCGTTCGATGTGAAGGGCTTTTCACAAATGACGTGTTTGCCATGGGTGAGCGCCATTTTCGCATACGAAAAATGCAAATGATTGGGCAGCGCCACATAAACCGTATCGATTGAATCATCCGTTAGAAATGCTTCAAAATCCGTATGTACCTTGTCAATGCCATACTCTTTTTGCAAACCTTCAAGCTTCGCACGACTTTTCTCCCGCCCGAAAATCGCCGCAAGCGTAATCTTAGGAAGTTCTGCAAAAACAGGTAGCAAGTCATGAACAATCATTCCTGATCCAACAATGCCTAATTTCATGTTATTTACACTCCTCTATTCCTTTTTCTAAAATTTGCATTTGTAGTAACGTTTCCTCGTCCTTCACTTGTTTCGGCTTCCCGTTCACAATGGCTTCATAAAGCCCATCATACACGCGACCATAATCGCCCACTTCCGAAATTACTTTTTCCTCGTGGTAATCGCCGCTTTCGTCTATATAAGTCAGCGTTCCGTAATGTTCGGGTAAATCAATGCCAAAATCTGGATTTTCAGGCATGTAGAACAGTTTTAAATGCTCTTCTTGACGGTCTTTCGTTTCCTTCACAAAAGAACCTTTTTTACCGTAAACAACAAAGCTAGGGCGCCCTTTCAAACGGAAATAGCTCGATTTGACGGAGACTTTTAAGATGTTGTAGTAAAAATCCAAATCGAAATAGTCGTTCATCCGGTTTTCGCCGAGCAATTGCCGGACGTCATAATGGATTTTGTCCGGTTTTCCAAAATAAGATAGCACTTGGTCGATGGTGTGGCAACCGTGGCCGTATAGGTAGCTGTTATAAAACTCAAACTTGTGCGTCGACTCGGGCACTTCTGGTCTAAAATAGTCATAATGCATTTCCACTTCCAACAAGTCGCCCAGTTTCCCACTTTCAATGACGCGCTGCACCGTTAAAAAGTCGGAATCAAAACGACGATTTTGGTAACACTGCGCAATTAGACCTTTCGCCTTCGCTAGTTGAAAAATTTCTTCGGCCTCTTCGGACGTCATCATAAACGGCTTTTCGACTAAAACATGTTTCTGAGCTTCCAAAACTTGCTTCGCAAATTCAAAGTGGGACTCCTGCGTTGTGGCTACCACAATCATTTGAATTTCCGAATCAGACAGTAATTCTTCCAAATTCGTTGTATAATGAATATGATCAAATTTTTTCCAAGCATCATGACTTGGATTTCTCCGGTAAATGGTTTTAACGCGAATGTTATTTCGTTCTAATACGAATGGTAGATGGTATCGGTTGGTGCTTTTTCCGTTCCCGATATATCCAATTGTAAGCATACTAAATCCTCCTCGTTTCACTTTGATACTTTTATCTTATAAGTATTTGGCGAAAAAGGCTACCAATTATGTTTGCGCCAGTTCATTTAGGAAAAACGGTTCTAAATGTATTGCGGAAAACTTATTTTTTGCACAAAAAGTTCATGAAAGGAGCTTTTTTATGATTTTAACGAATATGAAAAACATGGCGAATTTTACGGCGACTGAAAAAACAATTGCAACATTTATTCTTAAAAACACCGATAAAATGGAACTTCTGACGATTCAAGAGCTGGCAAAAAGGACGTTTTCATCGCATGCCACCATCATCCGTTTTACTCGAAAATTAGGTCTTTCGGGGTTTAAAGAATTTAAAATTGCGCTTGTGAAGGAAATTCAAGGTCGCGAGTTTTCGCCTGCTGATGTTGACCCGAACACGCCGTTTAAGGAGGGGGACTCGCTTTCCACGATTAGTCGCGAGATTATGGAGCTCACGCAGCAGACTGTTTCGGAAAGTTTTCACTTGCTTGATGAGGCGAAACTTGCCAAGGCAGCGCGGCGGCTACACGGGGCAGAGCGAATTTTTTTATTTGCGGTGGGCGATTCGCAAATTCGGGCGGAGAGTTTTCAAAATAAGCTGTGGAAAATTAACCGCTATACGTTTTTGGCTACGAAGCGCGCGGAATGGGCGGTTCATACGGCAAATATGACGGAACGCGATTGCGCGGTTTTTGTAAGTTATGACGCGAAATCAAAACTTGATCTTGCGGCGGCGAAATTTTTAAAAGAACGCGCTGTGCCCATCATTTTGCTTACCTCACATACTACGAGCGAACTTAGTAGACTCGCGGATATTTGCATTTCGATTCCGAAATCGGAGGATAAAACGGCGCTCAAAATTTCTACTTTCGCTTCACAAATCGCCTTTGACTACGTCTTAAATGTATTCTTCGCAGCGCTTTATCAAATGGATTACGACGAAAACAAAACATATCTTGCAAAAAACCAAGCGTTCTTTCAGGAGAATGATGTTTAACTTAAAAAAGAAGCTGAATGAATCCAGCTTCTTTTATTTATCAGTATCAAGTGGTGTTAAGTGTGCTTCAATTTCTTCGCGACGGCTTTCGAATTTTGGTGGGAGTTCCACATAAGTTCCGTGTTCCACTTCGAAATTCGTGTTGAAGCCTGGGCCGTCTGTTGCCAGTTCAAAAAGGATGCCGTTTGATTCGCGGAAGTAAAGCGAGTGGAAATAAAAGCGGTCAATAAAGCCGGAGTTTGGATAACCGGAATCAGCAATTCGTTCCACCCAGGCGAGCATTTCGGCATCGTCTTTCACGCGAAAAGCTAGATGATGTACTCCGCCGGCACCTAAATTGTGTTGTTCTAAATCGGGTCTAGCCTCAAGATGAACCTCAGCTCCAGTGCCGCCAGCTCCCGTTTGATAGACAGTAAGCAATTTTTCATTTTCTTCATAAGCTCCTGCATGTTTAAAGCCAAGGAGTTTAGTTAGCACCGCGTCGGTTTTTTCTTTCTTTAAAACCGAAATGCGCACGGGACCAAGACCAGAAATGGCGTATTCGATTGGAACCGGCCCATCTTTCCACGGATGACCTGCTGGTGTGCCTGAATTCCCCTCATCAGAAACTAAATGGATTGTCAGGCCGTCTACGTCCTTCAGCCGAATAATCCGCCGCCCAAATTGCGCCTCGCCGGTGCTATGAAAAATTTGAAACTCGTCAAGTCGTTTATGCCAGTATTCAAGTGCGGCATCATTTGGGACGCGCAAACTCATCGCGGAAATTTGATTGCGGCCTAGTCGATTTTTAGCCATGTTAGGGACTTCAAAAAAAGTGACTGTTGTGCCGGGGTTGCCAATCTCGTCCGCATAGTATAAATGATACGTATAAGGATCGTCTTGGTTGACGGTTTTCTTTACAAGGCGCATTCCTAATACTTTTGTATAAAAATCAAAATTTCGTCTTGCGTTTTCAGTGAAAATGGAAATATGATGTAAGCCTAATAATTCCATGTTTTTTGCCCCCTAATTTAATTTTTTCAGTAAATCAAGTAGCTGTTTTTGTTCTTTGCGCGTTAATTTGCTGAACTGATTTTGTTGAAAAGCTTCTTGCTTTGGCACCAGTTCATTGTAGCAGGCGACACCTTTTTTCGTTAGCATGATGAATTTTTCACGCCCGACTTTTTCGCGTTGCACATAATTTTGTGTTTCGAGTTTTACGAGTAACTGTGTAATATTTCCTTTCGTCACAACGAGTTTTTTGCCAAGCTCTTGTTGTGTTATCTTGCCTTCTGGACCGATTTGAGCAATGCAGTCGAACATGGCCGTTGAAAGGCCTGCTTCTTTAAAATTTTGATTGGTGAGCTTCATATTGCGATTATAAAAACGACTTAAGCGAAACCAAAGGACAACGCCTAGTCGGTCGTCAGTTTTTACCATCTCAAATCGCCTCCTTTTATTTTTAGTTTAGTACTAAACTTAATAAAAAGCAAGTTTTACGACTTGCTTACGAATTTAAGGAGCGTTTTTGCGACTTTTTGCGTGTCGGCTTGTTTAATGCCTAAAATATGCGTGTGCCACATACCATCAATGGTGTAGCGAACAAAATTGGCGTTTTCTGGGCCGATTTCAGGAATGAGGCGTTCGTGATCGGCATCATAAACGGCGTTCCAGTCTTCATTATCGACGTCTAGAGTGATGACAGACGCTAGGAGTGCTGCGTGTAGACCGATTAAATCATCGTCTTCTAATTGACGCAGATTTCCTGCAATATAAGCTTCTGTAAAAGGATATTTAGACGCGTTTTTGCGCTTTTCGTATTCCTCTGTGAGTATTTTGTTGTAGGCATCAATTGTATGTGCGATGAGTGATTTTGTAAGTTCCTCTTTATTTTTGAAGTAATAAAAGATGGCGGCCTTTGTTATACCAGCGTTTTTAGCGACTTTGGCTAAACTGTAATTTTGAATACCTGCTTCTGAAATTACTTCGATGGCAGACTTAATAATTAAATCTCTGCTACTCAATTTTGCTCCTCCGTTCACTTCTTTCCTAAATTTTAACGAAGAATTGCTTTTTTAGCAATTGTAATCCCGTTTTAGGCTTGAAATTGCTAAACATGACGAATCAAATTTCATGCTTGACATGTAATGCATTACAGAAAGTATGATAAAAATGTAAACAAATTAATGATTGAAGGAGCGACAAATATGACGGAAATAAAAAATGGTTTTCCGAAAAACTTTTTGTGGGGCGGCGCAACGGCTGCAAACCAAGTTGAAGGGGCATACAATTTAGATGGCAAAGGCTTGTCTACTGCGGATATGGTCAAATTTGTACCGAAATCAGAACGTGGCAATGATTTTTCATTAGATGTGACAAAAAAGGAAATTGATGCCATTTTAGCAGGCGAAACGCATGCCCGCTTCCCAAAACGCGACGGAGTCGATTTTTACCATCATTATAAAGAAGATATTGCGTTATTTGCGGAAATGGGCTTTAAGACTTTCCGTTTATCGCTGAACTGGGCGCGAATTTTCCCAAATGGTGACGATGCGGTGCCAAATGAAAAAGGGCTTGCTTTTTATGATGCGGTATTTGATGAGCTGAAAAAGTATGATATTGAGCCACTCGTGACTCTTTCGCATTATGAAACGCCGCTTAATTTGACGCTGAAATATAACGGCTGGGCTGACCGCCGTGTGATTGGTTTCTTTACGAACTATGCCGAAACCGTTTTCAAACGTTATAAAGATAAAGTTAAATATTGGCTAACTTTTAACGAAATCAACGTTATTTCACTTAGCCCTTACACTGGCGGTGGCGTTTTAGTGGAAGATGCAGAAAACCCTCTCGAACTTTCTTATCAGGCGGCGCATCATCAGTTTGTCGCAAGTGCACTTGCTACGAAACTTTGCCACGAAATCATTCCTGGTTCACAAGTGGGCTGCATGCTTGCACGCATGGCGACGTATCCGGCAACTAATAATCCAGATGACGTTCTAAAAGCGCAGTACGAAAATCAAATGAACCTTTTCTTTACAGACGTGCACGCTCGCGGAACTTATCCGACTTTCATGAATCGTTTCTTTAAAGAGAACAATATTTTGATTAAAAAAGAAGTAGGAGACGACGAGATTTTGAAAGAACATACAGTTGACTTTATCTCGTTTAGTTACTACATGTCCCTTTCTGCGACCGTAAAACCCGAAGGAGACCGGACTGCTGGCAACTTTATGGGCGGTGTAAAGAACGAATATTTGGAGACTTCCGACTGGGGCTGGCAAATTGATCCTAAAGGTTTGCGCTGGACGCTTAACGACCTTTACTCGCGTTACAATTTACCGCTTTTCATCGTTGAAAATGGCCTTGGCGCCTATGATACTGTTGAAGCTGACGGCAGTATTCATGACGATTACCGCATTGATTATTTGCGCAAACATATCGTTCAAATGAAAGAAGCCATTAAAGACGGCGTTGATTTAATCGGTTACACAAGTTGGGGCCCAATTGATTTAATTAGCGCTTCGACAAGCGAAATGTCAAAACGTTATGGATTCATTTATGTTGATCAAGATGATGAAGGTAACGGCACATTAAAACGCTCGAAAAAAGACTCCTTCAATTGGTATAAAAAAGTCATCACAACAAACGGCGAGGATTTAGATTAAAACGCAAAATGAGGTTGGAATTAATCCAACCTCATTTTTTTATTTCGATATTCTCTTGCGGCGAAACAAAGCGAACCCACCTAGTACTAGAAGGCCACCTAACGCCACATAAAGCAGTCCATTTGTATCCCCCGTTTTAGGCAGAAGATGTGTGCTTTTTGTTGGTTTTTCGGTGTTCGTTTTTGGTGTGATGATGGTATTTTGTTGCTCATTTGTCTCTTTTGGTACAACCATTTCGCCAGCTTTTGATGTTTCTGGTTTCTCTGGCTCTGTTGGTGTAATGGGCGTTTCCGGTGTCACAGGCTGTTCTGGATTTGTTGGGTCAACTGGTGCGGGTGCAACTTCTCGTACGGTAACTTGAACTTTAACAGGCGTTGCTTTTAGACCTGCTTCATTTTCAGCATTCAATGTCACTTCGTAAACTCCCGGTGTTGTTAAATCAACAACTTGTGCAAAATTACTCGTCACTGGTGAACCATCATCGGTTGTCGCATGAACATCTTGCAAAAATTGCGCTTCTGTCACTTGTTGATTTTGGTCATATTCATAAGCTTCATCTGCTGTCAAAGTAATAAAATGTTCAATGTCAAAATATTGGTCATACGTGCCGGACGAAGCATTATAGCCTTGTAAAAATGTTGGTGTTGCATAACTTCCGGCCGCATTATCATAAAATGCATTATATTCGATTTCTGAAAGGTTATCGAAGTCTTCTTTTGTCATCGCGTTAACCGTAATGCCTTCATCATTTATAGAAAGGCGGCTATTATCCACTCTTGTATCATTAAATGCTAAAAATGTTTGATTTGATGCAGTCGATTTTGTAAACGGTGGTTGATAGCCATTAAAATGCGTAAAGCGATTTACCATCATCGAAAATGGAATAAACACTGTTTGATTGGCTTCATCATAGCTGAGTACTGAGCTTTTAATTTTATTATGAGCATCAAGACGCCCTGTATTTTGCCCCGTTGCCGCGAGCGATTCTAATGCTGGAAACTCAGAAATACATTGTAAATCTTGAATGCCATCGAATTGCACAAATAATACTTTCAATTTCGGCATACTTTTAAGAGCCGAAATATCTGTGATGTTATAGTTATTCTGCACATATAAATTCGCGACGTTTGGCATTTTATTTATTTTCGAAAAAACTGCGTTTGTATTTGACGTATTACTCAAACTAACAGATTCGAGGTTCGTCACATTATTTAAGTCCGGTAATTTATCGTCCGTAAGAAAAGCACCCGAAATCGTCAAATTTGTCAAGCTAGGAATCGCCGTCACTGTTGAAAGATCCGCAATGTTGGACGTATTCGACAAAGACAACGCCGTCAAATTGTTCGCATGTTCAAGCCCTGATAAATTTGTGTAGGTATCCCCTGAAAGTGAAACACTACGGAGTGTATTCAATTGCGCTTGTGTAATATCCGCATCTTGCGCCTGCCTTAATTGAGTATTTAAATATTTTTTTAACTGTAAATCTGGAATTTGGACTATCTCTGTCCCTTGTTCTGTAACAATTGGTTCTTCTGCTAAAACTGTAACTGGTACAAAAGGTATTGCCATTATTGTTGTCACTAACATAAAAGTTAATGCTTTTTGCTTCACTGCCATTCATTAAACCTCCTGATGGTTAGTACCATAAGAATACCTTTCTTCTTAGTCGTATTCAATGAAAATTTTGTGAAATTCAGGATTTATTTGATTATTTTTTAACAAAATATTCTTGACATGGTCTAAATCGCCTATTTAAGCCATTTTTAAATGTATACTTATCTTTTCTCAGACACATTTTAGACACAAAATATCATATACGTGTCAAAAAAAGACAATTATAGCTTCTTTCATACAAATAAAAACGGAAATCATTTCATAAAATGATTTCCGTTTTATTTTTTAGAAAGTAGTTGGTTCCTCTGTTATTTCTTTTTCAGCACCAACAACTTCTGGTTTTAATTTGCGATAGTGGTGAATACCTGTTCCTGCTGGTACAAGTTTACCAAGAATAACATTCTCTTTAAGACCAAGAAGTTCATCACGTTTTCCTTTAATCGCAGCATCAGTAAGAACACGTGTTGTTTCTTGGAATGATGCAGCAGATAAGAAGGAATCCGTTTCAAGAGAAGCTTTCGTAATTCCGAGTAATACTGGACGACCAGTAGCCGGTTGTTTACCACTCAAAATAGCTTCACGGTTTGCTTCTGTAAACGTATGAATATCCATTAATGTACCTGGTAAGATATCCGTATCCCCAGTGTCCATTACGCGGATTTTACGCAACATTTGACGAACCATTACTTCAACGTGTTTATCGCCAATTTCTACCCCTTGCATCCGGTAAACTTTTTGTACTTCAGCAAGCAAGTATTCTTGAACGGATAAAACGTCACGTACACGGATTAGCGCTTTCGGATCAATAGAACCTTCCGTAAGTGCTTCCCCGCGGTCTACCATTGAACCTTCTTGAACACGAAGACGTGCTGTATAAGGAACTGTGTAGCTACGACGGTCGTCCGCACCTTGAATTGTAATTTCTTGTCCACGGTCACGGCCCTCTTCGATAGAAACAACTTCCCCAGCCACTTCTGTGATGGTTGCTTGTCCTTTCGGATTACGTGCTTCAAAAATTTCTTGAATACGTGGAAGACCTTGCGTGATATCGTCGCCGGCTACCCCACCAGTATGGAACGTACGCATTGTAAGCTGTGTACCAGGTTCCCCGATAGATTGTGCCGCGATAATACCGACTGCTTCACCAACTTCAACTTCTGTACCAGTAGCCAAGTTTTTACCATAACATTTTTTACATACACCATGTTTTGTATTACATGTAAACGCCGAGCGAATCGATACTTCTTCAATACCCGCTTCAACAATTGCTACTGCAATCGGTTCAGTAATCAAATCATTTTCTTTAACTAAAACTTCGCCAGTTTCAGGGTGACGCACGGTTTTACGAGCATAGCGCCCTTCTAGACGTTCTTCTAGCGGTTCAATAATCTCCGTACCTTCGCGAATCGCTTTAATTGTTAAGCCGCGGTCCGTGCCACAGTCGTCTTCACGAATGATAACATCTTGCGCCACATCAACAAGGCGTCGAGTAAGATAACCAGAATCGGCCGTTTTAAGGGCTGTATCGGTAAGACCTTTACGCGCTCCGTGGGTCGAGATAAAGTATTCAAGGACTGTTAACCCTTCACGGAAGTTTGAAGTGATTGGAAGTTCTACGATACGTCCAGATGGATCAGCCATCAGACCACGCATACCAGCAAGTTGCGTGAAGTTCGAGATGTTACCACGAGCTCCGGAATCTTGCATCATAAAGATTGGATTTAAACGTTCCAAGCTTAAAATTAGTTTTCCTTGAATTTCGTCTTTGGCAGCATTCCAAACGCCGATAACGCGCTCATAACGCTCGTCATCTGTAATTAAACCGCGACGGAATTGTTTCGTGATTTTTTCAACCATATCATGTGCTGTTTCTAGAATTTCATGTTTTTCCGTAAGCGTTAAGATATCGGCAATACCAACTGTGATACCCGCTTTTGTGGAAATTTTGAAACCTAAGTCTTTCATGCGGTCAAGCATTTTAGATGTTTCTGTAATATGGAATCGTTTGAACACTTCTGCAATGATATTTCCAAGAATTTTCTTCTTGAATGGGTCAACAATTGGTTGCTTAGCGATATGCGCTTTAACGTCCGTTGTTGGCTCAACAAAATATTTTGTAGGCGTTTCAATTTCTAAATTATATTTCGTTGGTTCGTTAATATAAGGGAACGATGTTGGTAAGATTGTGTTGAAAATCAATTTACCGACTGTCGTAATTAATAGTTGCTTACGTTGCTCTTCTGTAAAGCGTTCATTTGGAATGGATCCTGCGTAAACGGCAATACGAGAATGCAAGTGAACATAGCCATTTTGATAAGCAAGTTGCGCTTCGTTAATATCCTTAAAGATTGTTCCTTCACCAACCGCATTTTCACGTTCAAGTGTCAGATAGTAGTTACCTAGCACCATATCTTGGGAAGGTGTAACAACTGGTTTACCATCTTTTGGATTCAAAATGTTTTGTGCGGCAAGCATTAAAATGCGTGCTTCCGCTTGTGCTTCTGCCGAAAGTGGAACGTGGACGGCCATTTGGTCACCATCGAAATCGGCATTATACGCCGTACAAACAAGTGGATGCAAACGAATCGCGCGACCTTCAACTAAAGTCGGTTCAAACGCTTGGATACCAAGTCTGTGGAGCGTAGGGGCACGGTTTAGTAGAACTGGATGTTCGCGAATAACTTCTTCAAGGACATCCCAGATTTCTGGCGCCATGCGTTCAATTTTACGTTTAGCGCTCTTAATGTTGTGCGCAAGGCCTCGTCCAACGAGTTCTTTCATCACAAAAGGTTTGAATAATTCAAGTGCCATTTCTTTTGGAAGACCACATTGGTACATTTTAAGGTTAGGTCCTACGACGATAACGGAACGACCGGAATAATCGACACGTTTACCGAGTAAGTTTTGACGGAAACGACCTTGTTTCCCTTTAAGCATGTGCGATAAAGATTTTAATGGACGGTTACCTGGTCCAGTCACTGGACGGCCACGACGACCATTATCAATTAACGCATCAACTGCTTCTTGAAGCATCCGTTTTTCATTTTGGACGATGATGTTTGGTGCGCCTAAGTCAAGCAAGCGTTTCAAACGGTTGTTCCGGTTAATAACACGACGGTACAAATCATTTAAATCACTTGTTGCAAAACGGCCACCTTCAAGTTGTACCATTGGGCGAAGTTCTGGTGGAATAACTGGTAGTACATCAAGAACCATCCAACTTGGATTATTGCCAGAGTTACGGAAGGCTTCCATTACTTCTAGGCGACGAATTGCACGCGTACGGCGTTGACCTTGTGCGGTTTTCAATTCTTCTTTCAGCTCATCTGTTTCTTTTTCAAGATTGATGTCTGAGAGAATTTTCTTAATTGCTTCGGCACCCATTCCAGCTTGGAAGGTTTGACCATATTTTTCACGATAAACGCGATATTCTTTTTCAGAAAGAAGTTGTTTCTTCTCAAGCGGTGTGTCGCCTGGCTCTGTTACTACATAAGACGCAAAGTAGATAACTTCTTCAAGCGCACGCGGGCTCATATCCATCACAAGACCCATACGGCTTGGAATACCTTTAAAATACCAAATGTGTGAAACTGGCGCTGCAAGTTCAATGTGTCCCATGCGTTCGCGACGAACTTTGGATTTCGTTACTTCAACCCCGCAACGGTCACAAACGACACCTTTATAGCGGACACGTTTGTACTTTCCGCACGAACATTCCCAGTCTTTCATTGGTCCGAAAATACGCTCACAAAACAGTCCGTCACGTTCTGGTTTTAGCGTACGGTAGTTGATTGTTTCAGGTTTTTTAACTTCACCGTGCGACCAAGAACGGATTTTATCTGGAGATGCTAGACCGATTTTCATATACTCAAAATTATTAACATCTATCAAGTGCCCAACCTCCTAATTTTGGTCATGACTTTTCACTTATTAGGTTTAAATTATATCGTTTCATATAACTTGGCCCGCAAGAAAGCACGACTACGTTCAGTGCTTCTTGCGGCTAACAAGTCCATCATGTTTAAGTTTATCGAAAAATTATTTTTATTTTGGAGTTTTGTTTCGGGCGGGTTAGTCAACCTGCTCGGTAGCCTCTTCAGGCTTCACAATATTAAATGCATCGTTTTGACCGGAGAAATCGTCGTCATCGGTATCACGCATTTCGATTTCTTCCTCGTCTGCAGATAGGATTTTGACGTCCATACCTAAACTTTGCAACTCTTTGATTAATACGCGGAAAGATTCCGGCACGCCTGGTTTCGGCACGCTTTCGCCTTTCACGATTGCTTCATACGTTTTCACACGTCCAACAACATCATCTGATTTAATTGTTAGAATTTCTTGTAACGTATAGGCTGCACCGTACGCTTCAAGAGCCCAAACTTCCATCTCACCAAAGCGTTGTCCACCAAATTGAGCTTTACCTCCAAGTGGTTGTTGGGTAACAAGTGAGTATGGTCCAGTCGAACGAGCATGCAATTTGTCATCAACCATGTGAGCAAGTTTAATCATATACATAACGCCGACAGAGATACGGTTATCAAATGGTTCACCTGTACGTCCATCATAAAGAACAGTTTTCGCATCGCGAGCCATTCCCGCTTCTTCCACTGTGCTCCAAACGTCTTCTTCATTTGCTCCATCAAATACTGGTGTTGCAACATGAATGCCGAGTTTACGAGCCGCCATACCTAAATGAAGTTCGAGCACTTGCCCGATATTCATACGAGATGGCACCCCTAGTGGGTTAAGCATGATATCAACGGGTGTTCCATCAGGCATAAATGGCATATCTTCTTCTGGTAAGATACGGGAGATAACCCCTTTGTTACCGTGACGACCGGCCATTTTATCGCCTTCGTGAATTTTACGTTTTTGTACGATATATACACGCACTAATTGGTTTACGCCTGGTGGTAATTCGTCACCGGCTTCACGAGTAAAGATTTTAACATCGAGAACGATACCGCCACCACCGTGAGGTACACGTAGTGATGTATCGCGAACTTCACGCGCTTTTTCACCAAAAATAGCATGTAATAAACGTTCTTCAGCCGTAAGTTCGGTTACACCTTTTGGCGTTACTTTCCCTACAAGAAGGTCGTTATCTTTTACTTCAGCACCGACACGAATAATACCGCGTTCGTCAAGATCGCGAAGTGCGTCCTCACCAACGTTTGGAATATCGCGTGTCATTTCTTCAGGTCCAAGCTTCGTATCACGTGCTTCGGACTCGAATTCTTCGATGTGAATGGACGTATAAACGTCGTCTTTTACAAGACGTTCGCTCATAATAATCGCATCCTCATAGTTATAGCCGTCCCATGTCATGAAGGCTACTAAAACGTTACGTCCTAGTGCTAGCTCTCCTGAATCCATGGATGGACCGTTACCGAGGATTTCGCCTTTAACGACACGGTCCCCTTCTGCAACGTTTGGACGTTGGTTATAACATGTTCCTTGGTTGGAACGAACAAATTTACGTAGTGTATATTTATCGATTCCACCTGTTACTTCTTTGCCATCAACCATAGATACGCGGCGCACCCAAATTTCGCGTGCTTCAACGTGTTCTACGATACCGTCATGTTTCGCGGTTACAGCTGCACCGGAATCTTTTGCCGATACGTGTTCCATACCTGTTCCAACAAACGGTGCTTCCGGATGCATTAATGGAACAGCTTGACGCTGCATGTTCGCACCCATTAGGGCACGGTTACTATCATCATTTTCTAGGAACGGGATACAAGCTGTTGCGACGGACACAACTTGTTTTGGCGATACGTCCATATAATCGACGCGTTCTTTATCCACAGCAAGGTTTTCAGAACGGAATCGAGCCATAACTTCTTCTTCCGTAAATGCGCCTTTTTCGTCTAACTTGGAGTTCGCTTGCGCAACCACGTAGTTATCCTCTTCATCTGCTGTTAAATAATCGATTGTGTCGGTTACTTGGTTCGTTTCAGGGTCAACACGACGATATGGTGTTTCGATGAACCCGAAGCGATTGACTTTCGCATAAGAAGAAAGGGAGTTAATCAAACCGATGTTTGGTCCCTCTGGCGTTTCAATTGGACACATACGACCGTAATGAGAATAGTGAACGTCACGCACTTCATAGCCGGCACGTTCACGCGTCAAACCACCGGGACCTAAGGCAGATAGACGGCGCTTATGCGTAAGTTCGCCAAGTGGATTTGTTTGATCCATGAATTGAGACAATTGTGAACTACCAAAGAATTCTTTAATAGAAGCGACAACTGGGCGAATGTTAATTAATTGTTGTGGTGTGATGGTTGTCATATCTTGGATAGACATACGTTCACGAACCACACGTTCCATACGGGATAAACCGATACGGAATTGGTTTTGAAGCAGTTCACCGACTGAACGTAGGCGGCGGTTACCTAAATGGTCAATGTCATCTGTATCGCCAACGCCGTGCAGAAGGTTGAAGAAATAACTGATGGAAGACACGATATCAGATGGCGTAATGTGTTTTACATTTTCATCGATATACGCATTTCCAATGATGTTGATTTCTTTTTCTTCATCGTCAGGTGCATAAATTTTAATAGATTGAACAACTACATTGTCTTCTAATACGCCATCAGTTGGACGCAGTGTACGGAAGCCAACGCCGTTTTCAAGATTAGGAATAATCGTATCTAGTTTGCGGCGATCTAAAATGTCGCCTTTTGAAGCGATAATCTCACCTGTTTCAGGGTCCACTAACGTTTCAGCTAAAACTTGGTTGAATAACCGGTTTTTAAGGTGTAGTTTTTTGTTGATTTTATAACGTCCAACGCTAGCTAAATCGTAACGCTTAGGATCGAAAAAGCGAGACACTAGTAAGCTTCTTGCGTTTTCTACAGTAGGAGGTTCTCCTGGACGTAAACGTTCGTAAATTTCGAGTAACGCTTTATCTGCGTTGTCCGTGTTGTCTTTTTCTAGGGTGTTGCGAAGATAGTCGTTATCTCCGATTAAATCTAAAATTTCTTGGTCGGAACCAAATCCGAGTGCACGGAGTAAAACGGTAACAGGCAATTTACGTGTGCGGTCGATACGCACGTGCACAACGTCTTTTGCGTCTGTTTCATATTCTAACCAAGCGCCGCGGTTTGGGATAACGGTTGAACCGAAACCTTTTTTACCGTTTTTGTCTAGTTTGTCATTGAAGTATACACCTGGGGAACGAACGAGTTGTGAAACGATAACACGCTCTGCTCCGTTGATGATAAATGTTCCCATTTCTGTCATCAGCGGGAAATCACCCATGAAAACTTCTTGGTCTTTTACTTCGCCTGTTTCTTTGTTGATTAGGCGTAGTTTAACGCGTAAGGGTGCTGCGTAGTTTGCATCACGATTTTTGGATTCTTCTACCGAATATTTCGGCTCTCCTAAATCGTAATCGATAAATTCTAGCGATAGGTTGCCTGCGAAATCCTCAATTGGAGAAATATCGCGGAACATCTCACGGAGTCCTTCATCTAAGAACCACTGGTAAGACGCTGTTTGAATTTCGATTAAGTTTGGTAATTCTAATACCTCACTAATCCGAGCGAAACTTCTACGTTTACGGTGTCTGCCGTATTGTACATCATGTCCTGACAAACTCTTCACCCCTCAAATTATTTAAAATTTATAAGCACATTCAAAATGGTTGTCATTCGCACAAATGGTGGAACCCCCCGCACCCGGAATTTAAGACGCTAAGAGCTTTTTTTACACGTGTAAAAATCACTCGCTTAAATACCGTTCATCAAAAGCTTCCTGCCACTTTTCAGCCGGCTTAAATACCAGCAAAAGGACAACTTTGAATGGAACTTTAAAAGAAAATTCTATGCTGTTTTAGACAAAAAGAAAGCGGATTTCATTCGGCAAAGAGACTTTTTTAAAAAAAGTTTCATAATAAATCAAATTTGACCTATTTGCTTGAAAACCACGACCATGTCCATTATGCTACCAAAACAATGGAAACGCTTCATTTCACTAGCTTTTCACATAAAAATGAGCGCACCAAAAAACAGTATAGATTCTTTTGGCATTTAACTATAATACAACATCTGGCGTACATTGTCAAGAGTCGCTGATGATGTATGACGTAGCAAAAAAAGCGATTCACATTTAATCGCTTTTTACTTATTTTCAAGTCGATCGCCGACAACTGAATCTACACTACAACGCGCCCACTTCGAAAGTGATTCAATAAAAACTTTTAACTTTTCTGGTTCAAAATGCGCAACTACCATAAAGCAAGCATGTCCGCTTACTTTATAAAATTCTTCAATTTCCTCATATTCCATAATTTTTTGTTCGACCTCTTTAAAACGATTATCTTCCATAAATACGCGAATAAACTGTTTGTTACTGTAATAAACTTTTATGGTGTAACTGCCTATGATGCCTGCATCTTTCAAATTCAATATTCGTTTGCCAACTGCTTGACCTGTTAGGTGCACTTCATTTCCAATTTCCTTATTTGTTAACTGCGCGTCTTTTTTTAATAGCTTTATGATTTCTTGGTCGAGTTCATCCATTTTAAAGTCCTTTCACGATGAAAACATTGCATCGTTTATTTTTTCATGAGGCTATATAATTATTAGGGGATATTCTATATACTTAAATATAGCAAAACTACATAGGAGGATTTCAGATGAATTACCAATATTATACTACAAAAGAACAATTGAATGCAGCCATACCAATCGTGCGTGCTTTATCACAAAATTTAGTGGAAAAGAATACCATTGAATTGAAAAATATTCTTACAAAATGGATTTCCGAAATTGATTTATGCTACAATGATTCACTTTTTTTAAATAGGTTAATTTTAGACATTTCGAATTGCTTAATTGTACACCGCATCTCCTTATCAAAAGAAAATTCAGCGCTTTTAAAAAAACTTAACGCTTGCTTATTAGCGAAGTAAATTGACAGGCCGTTAATAAACGCTAAACTTAAGCAAAACAAAACATACCACGCACAATCAGACTGAAGGCTGGGAAGTATTTCCCAGCCTCTAATGTGCGTTTTAAATTAATTTTATAGTCACGATTTCGGCAGGTTTTAGTTCATTCGGTAGCGGATTTCGGCCTTCTTCAAGGAGGTTCGTACGGTAGCTGCTACGCGCACCTGCTTTAATTTCAAGTGGCTCTTTAGATGTTTTTAAGTTGTAGCCGCGGAGGATTATGGCGTCTTCCGTTTGGGCTTTTTTGAGTGCGGTCATTAGGAAAGCGTCGTTGTTCGCTTTGAGGAATGCTTTTGTAGCGGGGATTTCGCCACGATGCACATTGGTTTGTTCGGCGGTAAACGGCACTTGGAATTGTTTCGCTTGATGGAATGTTTTTTCGCGCTCCCCGTCGCCGTGCAACATGAGACCATAGCGGAAAACATGTTCACCGAGGCACTGCGCTTCTGGCGTTGGGAAGTAGCCCCAGTCACCCATTTCGCCGACAGAACGGAACAGCGTGAGCGCGATGGTGTTATTTGCGAGCACTTCGTATTCATTTAAGCCCATGTTTGCAATCGTCATTCCGCCAGCTTCGTCTTCCATGTGCACAAAGGCATGTTGGTGATTCGGATTCGTCGGATTTTCCCACGTTTCTGGCATTTTGTTTTGCCGCGTCACCACTTCGTAAATGCTGTCTGCTTGATGGACGTTAGTTTCAAAGCTTGTTGGGAATAAAACGCGCAACCTGTGATCTTTGATGTCGTTATTCACGGTCGTTTCAAATTGCACGAGCGAATTGTTTTTCTCTAAAACAACACGAGTCGTGATGAACATTTTTTTCATTTTCTTGGAGCGTTTAGCTTGGCGCAGTTTAAATTCGAGCACCATTTTTTGTTCCTTGTCAAGGAGTTCGTCCGCGGATTCAGGGACAAGCATTTCATGGCGGATTTCAATTTCCCCTACATTCGGCGTATTTCGAATAACCCGAACTTCAGCTGGGCTTTCATGCGAGTAGTAGCGCGAAACCCCGGTCGGCTCAAAGAAAATATATTCGTTCCCAATATCTCCCGTTTCCTCAAAAGAAAGAAGGTTTTCGTGAATGCGACCAGTCGGCTTGTGCGTGATTGTAAGCTGCCCGTTTTCGTTCACATCAACACGGACAGTAGCATTTTCGAGCGTATGCGTGCCCTTCACCAGATTTTCAGAACCGGCAGTCGGCGCTTTTTGTACAAGACCGAAAACCTCGTGGCTATACGCCGGCATGTCGACCA
The DNA here is from genome assembly GCF_900186125.1 of Listeria goaensis. Taxonomy (GTDB): domain Bacteria; phylum Bacillota; class Bacilli; order Lactobacillales; family Listeriaceae; genus Listeria; species Listeria goaensis. The sequence continues at coordinate 133,721 of NZ_FYBQ01000008.1, forward strand.
AGAATAGCTCGACCGTGATGTAGCGCGCGATATAAGGGACTCTAAAAGCATCTTTAGGTAAATCGAAGCCAAATCGTACTTCTTGCGATAGAAGCTCAAACGGAATTTGATTGCCGCGAATGTCCACAACAGAAACTTCAGGAACAGGCTTACTGGAAAGTTTATCGTAGAGCGTATCGTGTTTATTGCCTGCAAAAAGCATTCTTTCCCACTCGAGTTCAATCGTAACGGAGCCCGTCTTTTGGAAAGATGTCGTATTCCAAACAACGAACGGTTTCGCGTCAGCGTCAAAAGCACTCGTGTCAATTTTTTTAGCGAGAAATGCTGCTGCCTCACTAGCCACGTATTTGCCGACTTCATTTGCCGTTTCAAAACGTGTGACCATTCCGCGGTGAACCGAATCTACGCTACAGCCGCAAATGCTATCATGCGGGTGGTTTTGCATGAGCGTTTTCCACGCATAGTTGAGTTTGTCCGTTGGATATGCGAAACCTTCCGCGAACGCCATTGTTGCAAGCGGTTCGGCGATATTTTCTAGCTGACAGCTCACTTCCGTATTTTGCTGTTTCAAGTAGACGCGCGATGATGCCGTATTTGCGAGCGTGTACCAACCATCTGATTCTTGGCTTGTAAGTTCACCTTCAATGACGCTCATATCAGCAGGCAAGTCTGCTTTTAGTGCATTTAAATACGTATCAAAGCCAGCGTGAATAAATTCAATATCCGGATACAATTCATTGGCCACGCGAATCGCTTCTGTAATGTCCTTTTGAACTGGTTGGTGGTCGCAGCCATTCATCATGAGCAAATGATCCGTTGCAGCATATTGTTCGGCATCGCGCAATTTTTGCTCCCAAAACGCTTTCGCTGCCGTTTTGTCTGTTGGGATTTCATTCCCGTTGCTGTACCAGTTGGCGAACAGCACGCCTAAAATGCGACTACCGTCAGGCCCGTCCCACCACATTTCCGAAAACTGCGAGGAATATTTTTCGTCATTAATTACAACATTATTAAAACCAGTCGGCTTGACTCCTCGGCCAAAAGCGGCAACGTCCAAATTTGCTTCTTTCATCAATTGCGGCGTTTGCCCCATGTTTCCAAACGTGTCAGGGAAGTAGCCGAGCTTAACGGGCGTGCCCCATTTTTTACTTTCTTGCATACCAATTAGCATGTTGCGCACATTTGATTCGCTGCTCGTTAAAAAGGCATCTTGCAAAATGTAAAACGGGCCAATTTTTAGTTTGCCAGCTTCAATGGCTTTCCGAACAGCCGCTTCTTTTTCTGGGCGCACTTGTAAATAGTCGTCTAAAATAATCGTTTGCCCGTCTAAATGGAAACTTTCAAATTCCGGGTCGGTTTCAAACAATTCGAGCAAGTCGTCCATCAATTCAATTAGCCGCATGTGGTGCGCTTCATACGGAATATACCATTCTCTATCCCAGTGACTATGCGAAACAATATAAACTTTTTTCACGTTTTCTCCTCCTATTTTTCGACTCGAATATCAAAATAATCCATCACAAGCTCACAAAACATCATATTGGCCCAAGAAAACCATTCGCGCGTATAGGCAAACGGATTATTCACATCAAAACCTTCGTGCATTAAATTCGTCCCGCCGTCGCAATCGACAAGCAAGTTCAAAATACGTTCCTTCTCCGACTTGTCATCAGTCGTCATGCCCTCCATCGCAAGCGCAATTGGCCAAATGTAATCGGGCGGCGTATGCGAACTGCCAATCCCTCTCGCAAACTCTCCTTTATAAAAATAAGGGTTTTCCTCACTTAGTAACACTTTTCTCGTTGCGAGATATGTTTCATCGTTTGGCGACACATAACCTAAGTACGGCGCCGAAAGTAGGCTCGGCACGTTTGAATCGTCCATCACACTCACACCGCCGCGACCGTCCACCTCGTACGCAAAAATCGTTTCGCCAGCTTGTGATTTTGTTTTCCCGTACGTTTCAATTCCGTCTTGAATTGCTCCGCGAAGCGCCTGAATTCGCTTCACTAACGATGCATCATCCGCAATCTCACTGTAAATTCCCTCCAAATAACCAAGCACGACGACCGCAAACATATTCGAAGGCACTAAATAGCCAAATTTACAAGCATCATCGCTCGGTCTAAAACCTGACCAAGTCATCCCTGTGTAGCCAACCTTTGTCCCTTTCCCGTCTTCTGGCAGCGTATCCTCTATACGCCAAGTATCACGCGTAAACGTATAAGGAGAATCTTCATGTTTTTGTTCAACTTCCCACACGGTTAAAATATTCTTCACCGCCTGATGGAACGTTTCATTAAATTGCTCTGTTTCGCCCGTTGCTTTATAAAGTAAATAACTAAGTTGAACGGGGTAACAAAGCGAATCAATTTCATATTTTCGTTCCCAAATCCACGGGTTCATTTCTGTATTATCCGTTTGATGCCCTGCGCCATTTGCTTCTTCATTGAAGGCGTTTGCATAAGGATCTAAACAGATGAACTGCATTTGACGCTCTACTAAGCCACGAATCATCGCTTTTATTTCTGGATCTTCTTTCGCAAGTACAAGATACGGTCTGACTTGTGCGGTTGAATCGCGCAACCACATCGCTGGAATGTCACCAGTAAGTAAAAATGTTGTATCATCTGGCAAACGCTTGACGGTTGTGAGTAATGTATTGGCAAAGCACGCATTGAAATTTTTCGCCCAGTTAGCGTGTGTTTCGCCGCATTTCTCCGTAATTATTTTCATAAACTTTTCTACTGAAACAGGAACCTCTTGATATGTCATTTAAAACACTCCTAAAATTTGATATATCTTTTTAACTTTAAATACAGTATAATGATGTTAGCATGAATTGTCTAGTGTTTTTTCATTTTATTTTCTTTCAAATCGCAAATTTGGTATAGTAGGTATATTAAATGATATATCAAAGGAGACAATTTGAATGGTTAAAAAACCACTTTACCAGCAAATTAGCGAACAGCTTGAACGTCAAATTATGTCGGGTGAGTTGCAAGTTGGCGCACAATTGCCGACAGAACATGCCCTAGCCGCCTCACATCAGACGAGCCGCATTACATCAAAGCGTGCTTTATCTGAACTGGAAAATAAAGGTTTGGTGGAGCGAATTCGCGGCAAGGGTACCTTTGTCAAAGCGCGTTCCATTTCAAAAGCGGTTACTTCCATGAAACAAGTCCTTTTTATTTTGCCTTTTCCTGGCCAACACGATCTTGGCAATTTTACAGCTCTAATGCTGCCGTATTTAGCGGAAAAAGGGTACCATGTGCACATTCAAGATGAAAGTTTCCTAACTCAAACGCATTTTTTCCAGTTGATTGAACAATACGACGGGATGATTTACTATCCGGAAACAGGAAACTCAAACTTGGATATTCTTTATCAGTTGCACTTTCAAGGTTTCCCGGTTGTTTTACTCGACAAAAAAATGGAGGGTATCCCGTTTCCGTATGTAACGGCGGACAATTTCAGTGGCGGGTATATGGCGGCTCATTTACTCCTATCAAAAGGCCACACGAAAATCGCCTTTTTAAACAGTAGAACGATCCAAGAAACTTCCACTGTTCGCGAGCGTTACATGGGCTATTTGCGGGCTTTGTTCGAGGCGGGGATTTCGTTTCATGCGCTTGAAACGAATGTGCAATCGGAAGAGGCGTATGCTGGGATTGCGGAAAAGTTTGTCGCGGACGGCGTGACGGCGATTGTGGCGGAAAATGACTTGATGGCTATTCAATTTATGAAGCAAGCGAAGAAAATGGGGATTCGTATCCCTCAAGATTTGGCGGTTATTGGCTTTGATAATATTCAAGCCGCGGAATTTGTTGAGCCCTCGCTCACGACGATTTCACAAAATTTTGAAGAGATGGGGCGCGCGGCCGCAATCAGTTTGCAAAAACAAATTCAAAAAAAAGACGTGGAAAACGCAATCATTCCCGTTTCTTTAATTGAAAGGGAGTCAAGCGGGGCACGTTAGAATCGGAGGAAATTATGGACGTTACACAAATCGACACGAGGCATGGCACAAATAATCAGCACAGTTATTCAAATGGAAATACGCTTCCCTATACTTCTGTGCCACGAGGAATGAATTATTTTGTACCGCAGACGACAAACAATAACGGAAGTTGGTTTTTCCATCCAAACGACCACACATTCCAAGGCTTTCGGTTAACACACCAACCAAGCCCGTGGATGGGCGACTTTTCTCACTTTTTGCTCACCCCGATTTCTGGGAAGTTGGCAAATTATGACTTATATTTCGCCCAAAGCTCTTATCGGCCGAATGAAGCCGTTTTCAGCCCGCATTATTTAAAAATCAAACAACTCCGCTATCAAATTACAAGCGAACTCACACCGAGCACTTACGGCGCAAAAATACGCCTTTCTTATACGAAAGACGAACAACACGGCTTGCTTTTTTCTGCTGAAAATATCAGTTATATTGAGGTGGACGAACGGCAAAACCGCGTTTTTGGTTACGTGCAGAATTTTGCTGGCTGCGCGGATCCAGAATTCAAAATGCACTTCGTCTTGACGGCTGACCGCCCATTTGATTTTTCGAACACGAGCTTCCCTGTAGACGGAAAAATCATTTCAAAAGCGACACAAAAAGCAGAAAATCAATTTTTCCAAATTGGGTTTGACGATACGGCACCTAAAACGGTGGAAATCAGTTTGGCGACAAGCTTCATCAGCCCTGAACAAGCGAGTCTCAATTTAAAACGGCAAGCGGATTATGATTTTGAGGCGACCAAAACGAGGGCGGCCGCGAAGTGGAACGCCTATTTGAGCAAGATTCAAGTGAGTGATTCAGATAAAGCGAAAGTCGCCACATTTTATCATTGCCTTTACCGGACGGCGCTTTTCCCGCAGCGCTTTTATGAATATGATGCAAATCAAAATGCGATTCATTATGACACGACTGCACGGCGCGTTGCAAATGGTAGATTATATACGAATAATGGGTTTTGGGATACTTACAAAACGGTGTTCCCACTTTATTCGCTTTTAATTCCAGATGAATACGAAAAAATGCTTGGCGGCTTTTTAAATAGCTACCGCGAAACGGGCTATCTGCCAAAATGGCTATCGCCTGACGAACGCGGCCTCATGCCCGGCACACTCATTGACGCGGTCATCGCGGACGCTGCTGTAAAAGGCATCGGCACAAATTTAATGCCCGAGTTTCAAGACGCGATGCTAAAAGCAGCCACGACACAGTCCGACAAAGAAAACTACGGTCGCCGCGGCGCACTGGACTACAACCGTCTTGGCTACGTCCCCTTGAACTACCATGAAAGCGTCAACCACACACTCGACTACGCCTACAGCGATTTTTGCATTTCCGCCGTCGCGAAGACACTAGGAAACACAGCGCTCGAAGCCGAATACGAGGAACGCTCGAAAAACTACCTGCATATTTTCGACCCAAAGACGGGTTTTATGCGCGCCAAAGACGAAAACGGAAATTTCCAAACCCCTTTCAACCCTTTTTCTTGGGGGAAAGACTACGCCGAGGGTAGCGCATGGCAGACTAGTTTCGCGGTTTTCCACGATTTTGCTGGCCTAAATGAAGCGTACGGCGAAGGTGGATTTTTGCGTAAGCTGACCGAGCTCGCGAACACACCACCAAAATTCGATGTAGATGGCTACGGCTACGAGATCCACGAAATGAGCGAGATGGCGATGATTGACTTCGGTCAAATTGCGCTGTCCAACCAGCCTAGTTTCCATTTACCCTATTTGTTCACCTACGCGAAAAAACCCGCTTATACGCAGGTTCTAATCAAGCAAGCGGTGAATCAATTTTATGACGCAGGCATAAACGGCTATCCTGGCGACGAGGACAACGGTAGCATGTCCGGCTGGTACATTTTCAGTACGCTCGGTTTCTATCCGGTGACACCCGGTTCAGGGGAATACGTCTTCGGAATTCCCGCTTTCGAAAACGTGCGCATTGACCTGCCAAACGGCAAAACCCTAACGTTAGATACGGCGAACAATTCGCCTGCGCATCAATTCGTCACCGCCAGAACGCGCGACAATAAACCCTTAAAATCGCAATTCATCACCCACAGCGACCTAATCCGCGGCGGCAATCTAACCACCACATTAGGCCTTGTACCAGAAGAACGTGAGATTTCAGAGGAAGAATTGCCGTTTTCGATTTCGTCGGCACAAAAAAGCATTTTAAAATTCCAAGAGCTTGCGACTACACATTCGGAAACTTGTTAGCGATGTAGGCATAAAAACTGAGAAACATTTCCTGTGTTGGGAGGTGTTTCTCGGTTTTTATTAGTTAAAGAAAATGACTGTTAGTTTTCGCATCAACTTATAAAATCCCAAAATCTGTTTTTTGAGAATCTGTCATCCTCCACTGTAAATAATCATCCAAAATACTAAGATTTTCATTGATAGAAGTCTCATCAAAATTTATTGGTAAATTTTCTCCGTTTTCTATTACTGAGATTAGTGGAGTCATTTTTCCAATTGCTATATCCACACTAAAAACCCCACCTTTCCCAATATCGGTTAAACTAAATTGAAGCCAAAAACTCCTATATATCAAACATTCAATAAAAATTTCCTAATTTTCTTTAGTTTCTACATAAGAATTTGATACAGTGCTAGAAAAATGTTCTTCTATCAGTCTTGTCAATTTTTTTATATTCTCAACCATATCATTTGTAAGCATACCACTTATCTCCTTGCTTTTTATATACTCTATTTCCTGCTTATAAAAACCTGTATAGGTTACACTTTCTGGAGAAGGAAGGACTTTTAACTGTCTTAGATGACATTTTTGAGAATTATTTGGATGATATTAATAAAGAGAACAGCTAATACAAGCTACCCTCTTTTTGTTGTAGACAACGTGAATAGCTGTCTGTTTTCACTTATAGTTTAACACAACATTCTCTTTTCCTAGCATGGATATTCATTTAGCTTTATGAAGATTAAAAACCGAAAAACATTTCCTATATTAGGATTTGTCTCTCGGCTTTTACAGTTAAAGTAGTGGATTTGTATAGAATTTACTAGCCTCAGACGATCTAATTAATGGGGCCAACTCATTAATAGTATAGAATGAGTAATCATAAAACAGCATAGCTTCGTTATCTTCTACAAACTTGACAACACCTATTATTAACTCCTTTGTCAAATTTCTAACATCTATTCTTAACAAAATCTCTGCAATCACGCCATTATCACAAATTATTTCTAAACAAGTTTCATCGGATACGCCAAATTGAACTATATCTGACGACCAGCTTTCTACTTTTTTAATTGGTTAGAAATACTCTCTAATTGAATACTGTCTATAGGCTCTCCCCAAAGCAATATTTTCTCTTCTTCTACATTCGCTGCATTTGCCTGCTTAATAATATTTAAAGGTATTTGCCATAATGCCATTCTCTACACCCCCTAATAGTTAAAAAAATCTTCAATTTTAGTATATCCTTTATATGGTAACTCCACTTCTTCAAACCCTTCTCCATTTGCAATATCAAAGTCGTCTAAATCCCCCGGGAAAGTAAAAGCCCCATAATTCTCACCAAACCCAGTTCCTTCAGTAACCATATTAAAAAATAATTGTAGTGGAAAATGACTCTTCTCCAACAATTCACTATCTTTTAATTTGGTTTCCATTTAAATAATTCTCCTTTCAAACTAGTTTTCTGGGAATAGTGAAGAAATCCACTTTTTATCCCATAATTCGTAAATCAAATTCACGTTAGACTCTTAATCATAATAAGTATCTAAATACTTTATAATTATATCTTTAGCAGGTGAAGTATCTATCCAAAATTCTGCCAAATACGACACAAATAAATCATATATTGGTATGCTTTTATATTGTTCTAGACATTTACACAAAGAGAACTTTAATTCGGATCCAATATTTACTGCATCAGCGAAATGTATTGCCAACTTTTCCGCCAAATCTTTTGTTGTTTTACCAGTTATAGCCATTATTAAATTATTTTTCTCTTCCTCTGAATAAACCTCTGAAGTAATGCAATCAAATAACTCTATAGCCGTTAACTCTGTGCCCAGTATCTCTATTTGGCAGTCTATTAATTTTTCTACAGCATTATGATTATCGTCATAGTAATCTGACAGAAACGAAGAGTATGCAACAGATTGATAAATAAGTATATCGTTCATTAAACTATAGCTCGAAATATTTGTCTTATAAATTTCAAAATCTATAAACTTATAAATTGTCAAAAGCCCCGTATCATCTATGATTCTAATATTCTGCTCCTTATCAGAGGATTTACTAATTATTGGATAAAGTTTGCCAACTGAAATATCCCTATGGTATTTGTTTGAAATAGCTTTTACAATCAAGTTATCTCACTCCTTTTGGTATAAACTGTTTGTCTAAATTCAAAATCCAGAATAAATCATCCGTCCCTGTCCGCGCTCGTAAATCTCTAGGAATTGATACTTTCATTTTCGCATCATAATAATTAATTTCTCCTGTTTTTAAATTTTTATAATAGTGAATTTTCCCTTTTCCTAAGCTCGTTTCATAACTATAAATGGATTCCATTTTTGCCCAGTCTGATATTGAACTGCCATCTTTCGTTAATTCCGAAACTAGCTTAGAATCTTTTAATTGACTTCCTGCTATAATCGGATTAGAATTTTCTAAAATATCACCTTTAATTAAAGACTCTTTATATTTTTGAAAATCTTTTATACTTTTAGCCCCACTACCACCCTTATACGTCTTACTCCCACGAGCTATCGCAACGCCTAGGCCTACGCCTGATAATGCCGACATAATGCCGGATTCGGCTAGTTGGCCTTCCCAGTCCTCCACATACGCAGAAGCTTGTAAGATGCTCCCTGCCGCACCTGAATACACTTTTCCGTCCAT
>NZ_FYBQ01000011.1 GCF_900186125.1 Listeria goaensis
GAACAACGTTCTTTCTTTCATTGTCTGGTAGTTATGGCGAGAAGGTCACACCCGTTCCCATCCCGAACACGGTAGTTAAGCTTCTCTGCGCCGATGGTAGTTGGGGGCTTCCCCCTGTGAGAGTAGGTCGCTGCCGGGCAATTGGAAGGCTCAGAAATTTTCTGAGCCTTTTTTTTAATACTTTTTTTTAGAAAGTGTTTAAGGTGGTATTTAAAATGGAATAGGGATAGTGTAGAATGGATAAGTAGGTAAGTCTGTTTGGTTTTAAAGGAAGTGGGGATTAGGATGGTTCATGGGGCAATTGGTATTGTGCTTACAATTTTTATTGTGAACATTTTATATGTCGCGATTTCAACAGTGCGTTTGTTGCTAACAATGAAGGGATATCGTTATTTGGCGGCTTTTGTGAGCGTTATTGAAATGGTTGTGTACGTGGTGGCGCTTAGTTTGGTGCTTGATAACTTAAATAATATCGCGAATGTGATTGCATATGCAGTCGGATTTGGCGTGGGATTGTTTATAGGTATGAAAATCGAGGAACGTTTGGCGTTAGGTTATATTACGGTGAACGTGATTACGCAGGAGTACAATTTGGATTTGCCGAACCAGATTCGGGATTTGGGTTACGGGGTGACAAGTTGGCTTGCGAATGGTCGAGATGGTGAGCGGATGATGCTCGAGATTTTGACACCACGGAAAAATGAACGGAAGCTTTATAAGGAAATTGTGGCGATTGATGAAAAGGCATTTATTGTTTCTTCAGAGCCGAAACAAATTCATGGTGGATTTTGGGTTAAGAGTGTGCGAAAACGAATGAAGTGAAGTCCTGCTGGTTGGCGGGACTTTTTTATAATTAAGTAAAAACCGAACGTTCGGTTTTAGAAGTATAAAAACGTTCGATTTTTAATTGACAATTAAGGTTTGTATTGTTAGAATTAAGGTGTTGAAACGGAAATTCACTTTTATAGAAGGAGTTGAGCCGTAAATGTCTGCGGATGTTGGTGTCATCATGGGGAGTATCTCGGATTTTGAAACGATGCGAAAGGCTTGTGAGATACTGGATGAGCTGGAGATTTCTTATGAGAAGAAGGTTGTTTCGGCGCATCGTACGCCTGATTTAATGTTTCGTTATGCGGAGGCGGCGCGAGAAAATGGAATAAAAGTGATTATTGCAGGTGCTGGCGGAGCGGCGCATTTACCAGGAATGGTTGCGGCGAAGACGACGTTACCTGTTATTGGTGTGCCGGTTAAATCGAAGGCGCTGAATGGAATGGATTCACTTCTTTCAATTGTACAAATGCCGGCTGGTGTGCCAGTTGCTACGGTTGCAATTGGTGAGAGCGGTGCTGTGAATGCTGGTTTACTGGCTGCACAAATCTTATCAATTTCTAATGATTTAATTGCTAGCCGATTAGCGAAAAGACGTGCTACACTAGAGGAAACTGTACTAGAAAGTAGTGATAAACTTGAATAACACATTTTTATTACCGAATAGCACAATTGGCATAATTGGCGGTGGACAACTAGGCAGAATGATGACACTTAGTGCGAAAGCGATGGGGTATCGGGTGATTGTTTTAGACCCAACTTTTGATTCGCCTTGTGGTCAGGTTTGTGATGAACAGATTGTGGCGGAATATGATGATATTAAGGCGTTACGCGAGCTCGCGGCGAAGTCAGATGTCGTGACGTATGAGTTTGAAAATGTAGATTACGGAGCACTTGCAAAAGTGGAAGATATGGTGAAAGTTCCGCAAGGCTCTGAGCTTTTGTCGATTACGCAAGATAGGATTTTAGAGAAAGCATATTTGGAGTCTGTGAATGTGAACATTGCTCCTTATGCGGTTGTTGTTGATAAAGAGGATATTTTGGAACAGATTAAAAGTATTGGCTATCCAGCTGTTGTGAAAACGGCGCGGGGCGGATATGATGGAAAAGGTCAAGTTATTCTCCGTAGTGAGGCAGATGTGGATAAAACCCTTCCAGTGTTAAAATATGGTTCGTGTGTGCTCGAAGCTTTTATTCCGTTTGAAAAAGAAGTTTCTGTTGTTGTAGCTCGAAATGCTGCGGGGCAAATTGAAACCTTTCCAGTAAGTGAAAATGTGCATCGCAATAATATTTTGCATACATCCGTTGTGCCGGCAAAACTAGAAGCCGATGTCCACGAGGAGGCGCAAGCCATTGCTGTGAAATTGGCCGAGTTTTTAAGCTTAGAAGGCGTTTTGGCGGTTGAAATGTTTGTGACAGCGTCTGGTGCGCTATATGTGAATGAGCTCGCGCCTAGACCGCATAATTCGGGGCACTATACGATTGAAGCATGTAATATTTCGCAGTTTACGCAGCATATTCGGGCAATTGTTGGCTTGCCGCTTTTAAAGCCGGAATTGATTAAGCCAGCAGTCATGATTAACATTTTAGGGCAGCATGTGGAAGGCGTAAATGAACAGATGGGTGATTATTCGCGTTGGTATGTGCACTATTACGGGAAAAAAGAAGCGAAGCGCGACCGCAAAATGGGGCATATTACGATTTTAGCGAATGATCCAAGCGCTGTATTAATTGATTTAGAAGAAACGAAAATTTGGAAATAGATGGAGGACTAAAGGCGCATGATTGAACGTTATACGAGAGAGGAAATGGGCAAAATTTGGACGGAGGAAAATCGCTTTAAGGCTTGGCTTGAAGTTGAAATTTTAGCTTGTGAGGCATGGGCAGAGCTTGGCGATATTCCAAAAGCGGATGTAGCTAAAATTCGCGAGCATGCGACATTCGATGTTGAACGGATTAAAGAGATTGAGCTTGAAACGCGTCATGATGTGGTGGCTTTTACACGTGCGGTTTCTGAAACGCTTGGTGCTGAACGTAAATGGGTGCACTACGGCTTAACGTCAACGGATGTGGTGGATACAGCAAACTCTTACTTATTAAAACAAGCGAATGAAATTTTACGTAAAGATTTGGAAAACTTCATTCAAATTTTGGCTGACAAAGCTCGGGAACATAAAAACACGGTCATGATGGGTAGAACACACGGCGTTCATGCGGAGCCGACGACATTCGGGTTGAAACTTGCACTTTGGCATGAGGAAATGAAGCGTAATTTAGAGCGATTTGATCATGCGGCGAAGGGCGTTGAATTTGGTAAGATTTCTGGTGCAGTTGGCACGTACGCGAATATTGACCCTTTTGTCGAAGAATATGTTTGTAAGCACTTAGGCACTACGCCGGCACCAATTTCCACGCAGACACTGCAGCGCGACAGACATGCGGAATATGTCGCAACACTTGCTTTAATCGCAACGTCTGTTGAAAAATTTGCGGTTGAGGTGCGTGGCCTTCAGAAAAGTGAAGTTCGTGAAGTGGAGGAAGCTTTTGCGAAAGGCCAAAAAGGGAGTTCGGCGATGCCGCATAAGCGTAATCCGATTGGCTCGGAAAACGTGACGGGGCTTGCACGCGTAATTCGCGGACATATGATGACGGCGTATGAAAATGTGCCGCTATGGCATGAACGCGATATTTCACATAGCTCGGCGGAGCGAATTATTTTACCAGATGCGACCATTTTACTTGATTATATTTTAAGTCGCTTTGGAAACATTGTGAAAAATTTGTCGGTATTTCCTGACAATATGAAGCGAAATATGGATGCGACGCTAGGTCTAATTTATTCACAGCGCGTCTTACTTTCTTTAATTGATAAAGGAATGGCGCGGGAAGAGGCATATGATACGGTTCAACCAAAAGCGATGGAAGCGTGGGAAACGAAAACGTCTTTCAGAACGCTTGTGGAAAATGAGCCGAAAATTACCGCATTACTTTCGGAAAAAGAGATTGATGACTGCTTTGATTATCACTATCATCTTAAAAATGTAGATTTAATTTTTAACCGTTTAGGGCTTTAAAATACGACTTGCTCGTCTTTTATTAGGCGAGTGAGGCTACTTTTTTCAAAAGGAGAGATTTTAAGTGACAAACGAACTCATTTACGAAGGCAAAGCGAAGGAACTTTTTACGACAGAAAAAGCGGATGTGCTCCGCGCGAAATATAAAGATGATGCAACGGCATTAAACGGCGGAAGGAAAGAAGTTTTTGCGGGAAAAGGAATACGCAATAACAACATTACTTCGCTTATTTTTCGTTATTTGAAAAACGAGGGAATTCCGAGTCACTTTATTGAACAAATTTCTGAAACGGAACAATTGATTCGAAAGGTGGACATCATTCCACTGGAAGTGGTGGTGCGAAATGTGCTTGCGGGTAGTCTTGCGAAAAGGCTTGGCAGGGACGAGGGGGAACTTATTGATACGCCGATTGTGGAATTTTATTTTAAAAATGATGCACTAGACGATCCTTTCATCAATGATGACCACGTTGTTTTTCTCGGTGCTTGCGATAGGAAGGAAATTGAAACGCTTAAGGCTCTCGCGCTTCAAGTGAACGGTAAATTACAGGAACTTTTTGAAAAAATGGGGATTACGCTTGTTGATTTTAAACTTGAATTTGGACGCGATGTGGCAGGTCAGATTTTGCTTGCGGATGAGATTTCGCCGGATACGTGTCGACTTTGGGATAAAGAGACGCGGGAGAGGCTCGATAAGGATGTCTTTCGTCGGAATATTGGGAATTTAATTACAGTTTATGATGAAGTTTTATCGCGACTTGAGGAGGTCATGAAGTAATGTATAATGTGAAAATTTATGTGACGTTAAAAAAAAGTGTGCTTGATCCGCAAGGGGACGCGGTGAACGAGGCGGCTATTAGTATGGGGTATGCGAGTGTTCAGGACGTTCGGATTGGAAAATATATGGAGCTTCAAGTTGAAAAAACGGACCGTGATGTACGCGTTATGTTGGATGAACTTTGTGATAAATTGTTAACGAATCCAGTGATGGAAGATTATCGTTACGAAATTGAGGAGGCATAAGAATGAAATTTGCTGTGATTCAGTTTCCGGGGTCAAATTGCGATTTAGATATGCTTCATGCTATCCGAGATGTGCTAGGTGAGGAAGCCGAATACGTGTGGCACGCTGAAAAGTCGCTTGCTGGATTTGATGCGGTGCTTCTTCCGGGTGGCTTTTCATACGGGGACTATTTACGCACGGGCGCCATCGCTAAATTTGCGAATATTATGAAAGAAGTGATGCGTTTTGCGGAAGAGGGGCGTCCCGTTCTAGGCGTTTGTAACGGATTTCAAATTTTAACGGAATGCGGCTTGTTGCCAGGCGCGCTCATTCGGAATCGCAATTTGCATTTTGTTTGTAAAACGTTGCCGCTTCAAGTTGAGAATGCGGATACGCTTTTTACGTCTAGCTATCAAGCTGGTGAAGAAATCCAAATTCCCGTGGCGCACGGGGAAGGCAATTATTATTGCGATGCAGAAACGCTTGCGGAACTTCAGGCGAACAAGCAAATTGTCTTTACGTATGCGGCTGAAAATCCAAATGGTAGCGCGGCGAATATCGCTGGTATTGTGAATAAACGCGGCAACGTGCTCGGCATGATGCCACATCCAGAGCGAGCTGTCGAAGAAATTGTCGGCGGTGTGGACGGCTTGAAATTATTTCAATCGATTGTCAGTTCTATGAAGGAGGCGAGCGAAAGTGCTAGCAAATGAACCAACGATGGACCAAATCGCACAGCAAAAAATATATCAGGAAATGGGTTTAACGGATAGCGAATTCGATTTAATCGTTTCCATTCTCGGGCGCAAGCCGAACTACACTGAAACAGGCCTCTTCTCGGTCATGTGGTCGGAGCACTGTAGTTATAAAACTTCCAAACCGGTTTTGAAAAAATTCCCAACAGAAGGGCAGCAAGTCTTACAAGGCCCGGGTGAGGGAGCTGGAATTGTTGACATTGGGGACGGACTAGGCGTGGCTTTTAAAGTGGAGAGTCATAACCACCCGTCATACGTGGAGCCATATCAAGGTGCGGCAACTGGAGTCGGCGGAATCATTCGCGATGTGTTTTCGATGGGCGCTCGTCCAATTGCGATGCTGAACTCACTTCGTTTCGGCGAACTAAATAATCCGCATACGAAATACTTGGTAAATGAAGTTGTGGCAGGCATTGCAGGCTACGGAAACTCAATTGGGATTCCGACGGTTGGGGGCGAGGTACAATTTGAAACGTGCTACTCGAAGAACCCGCTGGTCAACGCCATGTGTGTGGGTTTAATCAAAAAAGAAGACATTCAAAAAGGGCAAGCAGTTGGTGTTGGCAATCCGGTCATGTACGTTGGCGCCAAAACGGGGCGTGACGGAATTCACGGGGCGACATTTGCTTCGGTGGAATTTAGTGAGGAAGGCGAACAGCAGCGTTCAGCGGTTCAAGTTGGCGATCCGTTTATGGAAAAACTGCTTTTAGAGGCTTGTTTGGAAGTCATTCAGAAGCATGCGGATATTTTAGTTGGGATTCAAGATATGGGGGCAGCGGGACTTGTGAGTTCGAGTTCGGAGATGGCATCGAAGGCGGGAACTGGTCTGCGTCTTGTGATGGACGATGTGCCGCAACGGGAAACACATATGTCCGCGTATGAAATGCTGCTTTCGGAGTCGCAGGAGCGGATGCTTTTATGTGTGAAGCGCGGTCATGAGGCGGAAATTGTAGCATTGTTTGAGCGTTACGGCTTGCATGCGGTGACAATTGGCGAAGTGACGGATGATAAAATGTACACGATTATTCATCACGGGGAAGTTGTGGCGAGTGTGCCGGTTGATGCTCTTGCGGAAGATGCACCGGTTTATCACAAACCGTCAAGTGAACCAAAACGTTACCAAGAGTTTCAAAATGAAACGCCATTTCGGCCTAATCTTTTAAACCTAAAAGAAACTTGGGAAAAGCTTTTGGCTCAACCGACAATTGCGAGTAAGCGGTATATTTATGAGCAATATGATTACCAAGTGCGCACGAGTACGGCGGTTGTGCCGGGTAGTGATGCGGCGGTTGTACGTGTGCGTGGAACGGAGAAGGCGATTGCGATGACGACGGATTGCAATTCAAGGTATTTGTATCTTGACCCAGAGCTTGGTGGTGCGATTGCGGTGAGCGAGGCGGCGCGTAATATTGTGGCGAGTGGTGCAAAACCGCTTGCGATTACGGACGGCCTTAATTTTGGAAATCCGGACAAACCGGAAATTTTCTGGGAGATTGAGAAAGCGGCAGACGGCATTAGTAAGGCGTGTCTTGCGCTTGATACACCAGTTATTTCGGGGAATGTGTCGATGTATAATGAAACGGACGGCACGGGGATTTACCCGACACCAGTAATTGGTATGGTTGGTTTGGTTGAAAATATAAAAGATATTACGACGCAGGATTTTAAGGCGGCAGGTGATGCGATTTATTTGGTCGGTGACACTTTCGCTGAATATAATGGCTCGGAACTGCAAAAGCTCTTGCAAGGTAAGATTTCTGGGCGTGCTCCGCGGCTTGATTTAGATGTGGAACAGTCGAACCAGGCGGGGGTACTTCAAGCGATTCAAGCTGGACTTGTTCAAAGTGCGCATGATATTTCAGAAGGCGGTTTTGCAGTGGCACTCGCGGAGGCGGCATTTAAAGGCAATTACGGGGCGAAAGTGGCTGTGCCATTTGAACTTGAAATGATTTTCAGTGAGTCACAATCTCGTTTTATTGTATCGGTGAAACAAGCGGACAAAGCGAAATTTGAGGAAATTTTCGCGAACAAAAATGTGCATGAAGTTGGAGTGGTGACGGAAGACGCTGTGCTAATGATTTCTTCCAAAAAAGAAGAAGTGGTTGTATCTACGGAAAGTTTGCGCGAAATTTGGGAAGGGGCTTTGCCATGCTTGCTGAAATAAAAGGTTTGAACGAGGAATGTGGAATTTTTGGCGTTTGGAATCACCCGGCTGCTGCGGAAATTACGTATTACGGCTTGCACAGTTTGCAACATCGCGGGCAAGAAGGCGCTGGGATTGTGTCAACGGACGGTCTGACGCTTAAGGGGCACCGGAATTTAGGGTTGCTTGCGGACGTTTTTAAACACGGAGAGCTTGATGGGTTAAAAGGAACGGGGGCAATTGGGCATGTGCGATATGCGACGGCAGGAGGCAAAAGTTTAGGCAATGTGCAGCCGTTTTTGTTCCACTTTCAAAACTCTTCATTGGCGCTTGCGCATAACGGCAATTTAATTAACGCTTCATCGCTACGTGCGGAACTGGAAAAAGAAGGGGCGATTTTCCAAACGAGTTCGGATACGGAAGTGCTGGCGCATCTGATTAAGCGCAGTCAGACGGGGGACTTCATTCAAGATTTGAAAGTGGCGCTAAACCGTGTGAAAGGCGGCTTTGCCTATATGCTTCTTACGGAACATGCGATGATTGCCGCACTAGATCCGAACGGCTTCCGTCCGCTTTCGATTGGCCGGATTGGCGACAGTTACGTCGTTGCATCGGAAACATGCGCGTTTGAAACGGTAGGTGCAGAATTTGTCCGTGACGTTGAACCAGGCGAACTCATTGTGATTGATGATGACGGACTTCACATTGACGTTTTCACCAAAGAAGTCAAGCACTCGATTTGTAGCATGGAGTACATTTATTTTGCACGCCCCGACTCAAATATTGCGGGGATTAACGTGCACTCGGCGAGAAAGCGTAGTGGCAAACGGCTCGCACAGGAAGCTTTCGTGGACGCTGATGTCGTGACAGGTGTACCCGATTCGAGCATTTCAGCGGCAATCGGTTACGCGGAGGAATCTGGGTTACCTTACGAGCTCGGTTTGATTAAAAATAGGTACGTGGCCAGAACGTTCATTGAGCCTTCACAGGAGCTAAGAGAACAAGGGGTGCGCATGAAATTGTCGGCGGTTCGCGGTGTCGTTGAAGGTAAACGTGTCGTCATGATTGACGATTCCATTGTGCGCGGAACAACGAGTAAGCGTATTGTTCAACTACTGCGCGAAGCTGGCGCCAGAGAAGTGCACGTCCGAATTGCTTCCCCGCCCCTTGCGTTCCCGTGTTTTTACGGCATTGATATTCAAACACGCAACGAACTCATTGCGGCAAACCATAGTGTCGATGAAATTTGCCGAATTATCGGCGCCGATTCGCTCACGTATTTAAGTGAAGAGGGGCTTGTGGAAGCAGTCGGCAAACCTTATCCGAATGAGCCGTACGGCGGTTTATGTATGGCGTATTTCAACGGAGACTATCCAACTGATTTATACGATTATGAAGCGGAGTATTTGAAAAGTCTAGAAGATCAAAAAAACTAAGACGAGGAAGTGTTAAAAAGTGGAAAATGCATACAGTAAGGCAGGCGTTGATGTCCATGCAGGCTACGAAGTCGTGGAACGCATTCAAAAACATGTTGCGCGGACAGAGCGATTAGGCGTTATGGGCGCACTTGGCTCTTTTGGTGGTATGTTTGATTTAAGTGAGCTCGCATTAAAAGAACCTGTTTTAGTATCAGGCACAGATGGTGTTGGAACAAAACTCGCTGTGGCGATCTCTGCTGGAAAACACGATACAATTGGGATTGACTGCGTTGCTATGTGTGTAAACGATATACTCGCACAAGGCGCCGAGCCACTTTTCTTTTTAGATTATATTGCGACAGGGAAAAACACGCCGTCTAAAATGGAACAAATTGTGAAAGGTGTGGCGACTGGCTGCGAGCTTTCAGGGTGCGCGCTTATCGGCGGGGAAACCGCTGAAATGCCCGATATGTATGCGGCGGACGATTACGATTTAGCTGGCTTTACTGTTGGCGCTGTTGAAAAAAGCAAATTGATTCAGGCTGATGCCGTTCAGGCGGGTGACGTTTTAATTGGGCTTCCTTCAAGCGGCATTCATAGCAATGGCTACTCGCTCGTTCGAAAAATCTACTTCAAAGATGGCGCTCTAAAATTGAATGCCAAGCTTCCAGAACTCCCAGACGGGGAACTTGTGGACTACTTGTTAGAACCGACAAAAATATACGTAAAGCCTGTTTTAGAAGTCTTAAAGCAAAGCAAGGTGAATGGCATTGCGCACATCACGGGCGGTGGCTTTATTGAAAACTTGCCGAGAATGCTAAACGAAAATTTGGCGGCGGAAATTAAATGTGGCTCTTGGCCTGAACTGCCGATTTTCAGTAGCCTTAAAATGCGCGGCCAGTTAGATGAAATGGAAATGTATAACATCTTCAACATGGGAATTGGCATGGTGCTAGCGGTTCCAGAAAATGAAGCGGCGAACGTTTTACATGTATTGCAGGAGCTAGGCGAGCCGGCTTATAAAATTGGGCGCGTCACGGAGAAACAAACGGCAGCCGTCACATTTATTGGGGGCGAAACGAAATGAATATCGCCGTCTTTGCAACAGGTTCGGGAACGAATTTCGAAGCGCTCATGAAAAGCGATGTCGGGGATAAAATCGTCCTGCTCGTCTGTGATAAAGCGGGCGCCGGGGTGCTCGAGAGGGCCAAGCAATTTGGCGTGCCGACATTTCTGTTTGAGCCGAAAGCTTACGCGAATAAAGCGGAATTTGAAACCGCCATTTTAGCCGAGCTAGAAGCGAAACAGGTAGACTTTATCGTCTTGGCTGGCTACATGCGCCTCATCGGCGAAACGCTACTCGACCAGTATCCGAATAAAATTGTCAATTTGCACCCGTCACTTTTGCCGAAATATCCGGGCAAGGATGCGATTTTACAGGCGCTTTCAGACGGGGCAGACGAGACGGGCGTCACCGCACATTTTGTAGATGCGGGCATGGATACGGGCGAAGTGATTGCACGCGAAAGCATTCCAATCCTTGCAACAGATACGGAGGCGTCACTCACGGCGAAAATTCACAAAATCGAACATATCTTTTACCCCAAAGTGGTGAAAAATTTAGTAGAGGGGAAGTTTAAATAAATGAAAAGAGCGCTCATTAGTGTGTCGAACAAAGAAGGCGTGGTGGCCTTCGCGAAGGCACTCGTACAACTTGACTTTGAGATTATTTCAACTGGCGGAACGAAGAAAATTTTGGAGGAAAACGGCGTTTTAACCACCGGAATTGAAGCGGTGACGGAGTTTCCAGAAATGCTAGACGGACGCGTGAAAACCCTCCACCCGATGATTCACGGTGGCCTTTTATTTCGGCGTGACCTAGAAACGCATGTGAATGAGGCTAAACGACACGGTATCCAGCCGATCGATTTAGTTTGCGTCAATTTATATCCCTTCCAAGAAACGATTGCGAAACCTGATGTGGCACTTAGCGAAGCCATTGAAAATATCGACATCGGTGGCCCTTCGATGCTCCGTTCGGCGGCCAAAAACTATCAGGCGGTGACGGTTTTAGTTGATGCGGCCGACTACGCGCCTGTTTTAGCTGAACTTGAAAACGGCGGTGTGACACCCGAAACTCGTGCGAAACTTGCCGCAAAAGTGTTCCGCCATACGGCTTCCTATGATGCGCTAATCGCGGGCTTCTTGACGGAAGAGGAATTCCCTGAAAAGCTCACGCTAACATATGACCTAAAAGAAAGTTTACGCTACGGTGAGAACCCGCACCAAAAGGCGGCTTTTTACGAAGAACCACTGGCGGACGTTCATAGTGTGGCACACGCTTCACAGCTCCACGGCAAAGAGCTATCCTACAACAACATTCGCGATACAGACGCTGCGCTTAAAATTGCAGCCGAATTCACAGAACCTGTAGCAGTGGCCGTGAAACATATGAACCCATGCGGCGTTGGTGTCGGTACGACGATTTTTGAGGCGTATGAAAAGGCGTACGAGGCGGATGAAACCTCGATTTTTGGTGGAATTGTCGCGCTAAATCGTGAGGTTGACGTGGAAACTGCGCAAAAGCTAAGTGAAATCTTTCTGGAAATCATTGTTGCGCCAAGTTTTTCTGACGCCGCGTTAGCTATTTTAACCAAAAAGAAAAATATCCGTTTGCTTTCGGTCGACATGTCGAGTTTTGCGCCGAGCTTGGAAAAAACGTCTGTGAACGGCGGCTTGCTTGTCCAAGATAGTGATACTTTTGTGGCTGATCCCGAGACTTTTACGGTTGTGACGGAAAAAGCACCGACTGACGAGGAGATGCGCGCGCTTCTTGTGCAGTGGAAAATTGTGAAACATGTGAAGTCAAACGCGATTGTTGTCGGAAACGCTAGCCAGACGCTCGGTGTCGGCGCTGGACAAATGAATCGCATCGGCGCGGCAAAAATTGCGCTAAGTCAAGCTGGCGTGAACGCACAGGGGGCAGTACTAGCGAGCGATGCTTTTTTCCCAATGAATGACACGGTTCTTGCTGCAGCGGAAGCCGGCATTACCGCAATCATTCAACCAGGCGGCTCGATTAAAGATGCGGATTCCATTGAAATGGCAAATAAACACGGTATTGCAATGGTTACAACACATGTTCGTCACTTTAAACATTAAAAAGGAAGTGAAAAGATGAAAGTACTCGTAATTGGTAGTGGTGGCCGAGAACATGCCATCTGTCAAAAACTTCTTTCCTCGCGTGACGTTGACACCGTTTTTTGTGCCCCAGGAAATGACGGCATGAAAAACAGCGGCGTGCACTGCGTGGACATTCAAGAAAAAAACGCTAAAGCACTAATTCACTTCGCGCAAGAAGAAGCCGTCGCATTCACGGTAGTCGGCCCAGAAATCCCGCTTTTATCAGGCGTAGTGGATGCTTTCACAGAAGCTGGTTTGCTCGCGTTCGGTCCAACAAAAGCCGCCGCTCTCATCGAAGGAAGCAAAGATTTCGCCAAACAGTTCATGCAAAAATACGCGATTCCAACCGCAAACTCGAAGACCTTCACCAAGTACGAAGAAGCGAAAGCCTATTTGGAGGAAAAAGGAGTCCCCATTGTGATTAAGGCGGACGGACTTGCCGCCGGAAAAGGCGTTGCTGTCGCAATGACGATGCCAGAAGCCGTACTCGCATTAAAGGAAATGATGCTAGAAGAACGATTCGGTGAAGCCTCACAAAAAGTCGTCATCGAAGAATTTTTAGAAGGCGAAGAATTTTCCCTCATGGCCTTTGTAAACGGCGAAGAAGTCTATCCGATGCCCATCGCCCAGGATCACAAACGCGCCTATGACGGCGACAAAGGTCCAAACACAGGCGGAATGGGCGCCTATTCACCCGTTCCACATATACCAGAAAAATTGGTCGAAGAAGCCATTCAAACGATTCTTTTTCCCGCAGCAAAAGGAATGGTCGAAGAAGGGCGTGAGTTCCGAGGTATCCTTTACGCCGGCTTGATTGCCACAAATGAAGGTCCGAAAGTCATCGAATTTAATGCGCGCTTCGGAGACCCAGAAACGCAAGTCGTCCTCCCGCGCCTAGAAAGCGACTTCGCCGAGCTCATCTTCGCACTTCTAAAAAATGAGACTCCCGACGTACGCTTTAAAAAAGCAGGTATTCACCTCGGCATCGTCCTTGCAAGCAAGGGCTACCCCGAACAATACGAAACCGGCCAATTGCTAACCGGCCTTGACCAAGTCAGCCCAGAAATCGCAATCTATCATGCTGGAACAAAATTGGACACTGCCGGCAATCTCATTTCAAATGGTGGCCGAGTACTCCTTCTTCAAACTTCTGCAAATACAATGAAAGAAACACGTCAAATTTTATATGCGGAAATGAAGAAACTAGACAATCCAAATTTCTTCTACCGAATTGACATAGGTGCGAAAGCTGAATAAGATAAAACAAGCGGATGAGCGATTTGGCAAATCCGCTTTTCCCTTTTACAGAAATAAAGTAGTTGCTTTTTCATGCGTTGGTACGTTAAAATATGAAAGTACAAGTAGAGGAACGGAGGTTATCTAAATATGCAAATAGAAAAGATTCGTGGGGAAGGTTTGGATGCTTTTTTTAATGGTATTTTAAAGCTCGAAACGCTTGAAGAATGTTATGCTTTCTTTGATGATGTCTGCACTGTGAATGAAATTCAGTCGATGTCACAACGCTTCCAAGTTGCTAAAATGCTTTCAGAAGGAAAAACATATAATGTTATTGAAGCAGAAACAGGTGCAAGCACCGCAACGATTTCACGTGTAAAACGTTCGCTAAACTACGGTAACGACATGTATGAAGTTGTGTTCAACCGAATGGAAACGAAGTAAGAAGGATATAAATGAAGAAGAAACCAAGTAAAGGGTTCCAAACTGCGATTATCGCCATTTTGGTTCTCGCCGTTATGTATATTTCAATCGATATGATTATCCAAAATGTCGGACTGAATTTCAGCATGTTATGGCACTGGATATTCATTGTTTGTTTTAGTTTCACAACACTTTTCAATGTGCGCGCAAAAAATTACATCGGAATTTCCATCGGACTTTCTGGTATGTGGATTTGTGTATTGAGTCTTATTTTGATGGCGATTTAGTCTAAAACAAAATAAAAAAATGAGAGCTTGCTAACGCAAGTTCTTTTTTTGTGCAAAAAAACCGCCTAAGAATAGGCGGTTAATGATTAGCAATTAACGTAACATTTTCAAAATCTTATTACTGAATTTACCAAGCAAAATACCTATGATAAAAGTAAAGGCAAGGTAAACAAGTAAGCCGACTATCATTGGATTGAAGTAGCCTACTAAATCGAAAGAATAACTCGGGAAGCCTTCGATTAGATAAAGGAAGAAGGACCAAGTACCCAAAAATAGTAAGAATTTACTTTTCACATGGAAAGACTGGACTACCATAATGACAAGGAGCGCTCCGATAAAGCACATAAAGGATGCCATTGGAATGTTAGAAGTGAAGTATAAAAATACGCACACAACCGTTAATGCAATTAGGCTGCCCCACTTTATTGAGGCTTTTGCTAATAATTTATCTTTCATAGGTGCTAACCAGTGTTCTTCTCTTTTCAGGAAGACCCCAACCGGAAAGGCGATGGAATAAAATAACCAGTATTCGTCAATAAACACGATGCTGACTGAACCGAGTAATAATATAATCAGTTGTAATACACGATTTTTTACAAGTAAGCGCGCGATTAAGAATAACGTGTACCAAAATAGTATAAATAGTACAAACCACATCGTCGGATCTAAGTCACGCCCGATGTCAAAGAAAAACATGATTGAAAATAATTGTTTCATCGAAAAAGTTTGCTGGAAAATAATGGCTACAAAAATCAGTTTAAAAATACTAAAAATCCAGTATGGGATAATGATTTTGACATAACGCTTATAGTATTTGGATAAACCGTTTTTATCAGCAGAGGCCGTTAGTCCATATCCTGAAAGAATTAAAAATATCCACACAGAAATCGGACCAATATAATGGTAATTATCAAAGTTTTTATAGCATATATGTGACACGATTACTATAAAAATAGCTATCCCTTTTAAAAGAGTCGTCTGTTGCTTTGTTATCATAAAACTAATCTCCTTATTTGACTAAAATAATCGTTCTTAGGTGTTCTTTTTCATCTTCATTTCGGCAAGTTTTCTCTGTTCATCTCCTCCATATAGGTCGAAACCTCACTAAAATCAGACTTCATTATAACATAAAGCATTTTTGGAAAAAAGGAGGTTTTTAAGTCAATATTTAAGTTTATTAGAGGTATTTAGATGGAAATTGTTACAATTTATACATAAAATACCAGTTTGTTCAATTTTGGAAGAAGAAAATCCTCCTAGCTTGGCGTATGCAATTGGTGTAGCTATACAAGAAAATAATAAACTGGTGTCGCCAAAACTTTCGCTTTTAAAGGTGCAATCTGGGCAAGTGAATCATCGTAATACGCTTCTCGTCACCCTTCAAAATCTGAAAAGCATAATTTGGCGCGATTTAAAGTTACAGGGGAAAAGTTATCGAAAAGGTCGAATGGAAGTGAATAAGTACAATGAGTGAGCGGTTGAGCTAGACCAGAGTGGAATCTCATCGTGCCAATTGTGTACTTCTTCTTGTAGCAATGATTATCGATCCGTTTGGGCTTGAGAATCGAAGTGAAAATGAAGAAAATCTGTCACAAAATTTATATATATTTTTTTTGAAAATCCATTTTTCTGGCTTTTTTCGGTAAATTTTAAATGTTACTATGAAAAAAGCTTACAGTGATTAGAGGATTAAAAAAGGAGGATTGTGTTAAAAAATTAGACAGTATAATAGACAAGGGGACTAATAGGAAACGATTAGGATTAGAGGTGTCCTGATGCGGACCCCCTATTTTTTGCCATGTCTAAAACGCTCGAAAGGAGAATTGAATATTGAAAATTAAGAAATCTAGATTAAGGAAAACGGTGATTAGTACTTTAGTAGCGACCCTGTTTGCATCAACAATTGCTACTTCATTGCCATATAATGCAAAAGCAACTGAAGGCCATGCACAGGAGGCTGGGCTAAATAGTTCATTAACTTCAGTCACAAGTAACTTACTGCAAAATCCTGGATTTGTAGGGGACGGAAATTTGATTACAAATTGGGATGTACAAGGTAGGTATTCAGCGGGCCGAGCTTATTATATGGAAAATTATAGGATATACGGCGGTTCTGGAGAATACTTGGATAATTATATGGCTCCTCAAAGTGATGGAAGTATTAACGTTACACATAAAAGGGCTATAAATAATGGACATATTGCTTTTTTAGGACAAAATGTAGAGGTTATAGAGGGACACAGATATCGTTTGTCTGTGGATTATAAGTATGTTTCTGGATCGGATTTAGAACATATCCAAGTACGGACATCAGACCTCAATAATAATGATGTTGAGATATCAAACAGTGATTGGTTACCTGTCACGAGTCCTACAGCAAGAAATTATACGACAACTGTCACTGCTCCTGCAGACATCACGATGCGGATTGAATTAAAAGTACTTGGTTTTAAAGATGCAATTGGTACGGAAGGTACAATAAATATTGGAAATGTATCATTGATGGATTTGGATGCAGCTCTTGATCAAACAACTATTAATGAGTTAGACACGGATTCTGTCAAAGCGGAGGGAACTGCAGAACCAAATGCAACGATTGAAATCAAAGCTGGTTCGACAACGCTTGGTACAGGGAGAGTAGCTGCAGATGGGCAATATAGTTTGACGATTCCAAAACAAGCAGTAGGAACCGTTGTGACGGCAACTGCAACGGCATACGGGAAAACGTCAAGTGTAAATACAACTGTTGCACAAGGAAATATCGCACAAACAACCATTAGTGCGTTAAATACAGATTCTGTCAAAGCGGAGGGAACTGCAGAACCGAATGCGACGATTGTAATTAAAGCAGGTTCGACAACGCTTGGAACGGGTACAGCAAGTTCAGATGGTCGTTACAGTATAACGATTCCAAGGCAAGAGGCAGAGACGTCTGTGACAGCAACGGCAACATTGAACGGGAAAACATCAAGTGCAGATACAATTGTTGCACAAGGAAACATCGCACAAACAACCATTAATGCATTAGATGCGGATTCTGTCAAAGCAGAGGGAACCGCAGAACCAAATGCGACGATTGTAATTAAAGCAGGTTCGACAACACTTGCAACGGGTCGAGTCGGTTCAGATGGTCGTTATAGTGTAACAATTCCGAAACAAGTTTCAGGAACAATTGTGACAGCAACGGCAACAGCAGATGGTAAGACATCGAGTGTGAATACAACCGTTGCACAAGGTAACCTTGCTCAAACAACCATTGAGCCATTAAACACAGATTCGGTAATCGCCGTAGGAACCGCAGAACCGAATGCGACGATTGTGTTAAAAGATCAAAATAATAATCAACTTGCAACAGGGCGAGTAGGCTCAGATGGTCGTTATAGCTTGACGATTCAAAAACAAATGGTTGGGACAGTTGTGACGGCGACAGTGACACAAGGTGGTAAAACGTCTAGTGCTTTTACGACTGTAACGAATGAGCATATTGCTCAAACTACTATTAATCCATTAAATGTAGACTCGAGAGTAGCGACAGGAACAGGTGAACCGAATGCAACAATTGTGCTGAAAGACCAGCATAATAATCAACTTGCGAGTGGTCGAATTGCTTCAGATGGCGCTTACAGTTTGACGATTCCAGCGCAAGTAGCCGGAACAGTCGTAACTGCCACTGTAACAGCAGGTGATAAAACGTCTAATGCCCATACAACAGTTACACAAGCAGCAAAAAGTGGTACGGTTACCGTGAAACAAGACTATTATGTAGGTTATGATAGTCGCATTCAAGCAGAAGTAACAGGTGATGTGGAGAGAGTTTACCTAGAAGTGAACGGCGTTCAACAATCTAAGGTTCCTGTTACAGGAAGCTTCACTTACTATGCTAAAAATAATATTACAAGTATAAATCAAACAGTCTATTTAGTTGGACTTGATTCAGCAAATAGAGAACTAGACCGCGCACGAGTAAATTTAAAAGATGGGCAACTAAAAATTGGAGCGGTTTCCCCGAATAACTTTGTAGTGGGGACTGATGCTTATGTGGAAGGAACGTATACGGGTTCGGTAAGAAAAGTAGGACTTTCTGTGAATGGAACAACGCTTTCTAAAGTTCCAGTTGAAGCAGACGGTAAATTCCGCTATTATGCACGTTCAAACATTACAAATGCAGATACAGATGAAGTGTTTGTCATCGGTTACAATTCGGAAAATACCGAAGTTTCACGGAAGAAAGTAGACTTATATCGACCAGGGAGTTTAGGTGGGACAATTACGGTTAATCCGAATTACTATGCTATTTCAGACTCATATATAGAAGGAACGTATGCAGGCAATGTGAAATATGTATCCTTGGTTGTGAATGGAACAGAGTATTCGAGAACATCCGTGATAAATACGACAACATGGAGATACTATGCTAAAGATAAAATTGCAACGGGCGACACAGTTTCTGTGAAAGGGTACAATGCTGCTGGAAATGTTGTCGATCAAGAACCAGTCAATGTGGTTCTAAGTCCACCACAAAATAATGCAATTGCAGCAAATGACTTTTTCTTACATCAAGATAAATATATATCAGGGACGTATGAAGGAAGCGTAAAATATATTGCGTTGAAAGTGAATGGAACATTATTGAGTAGGATTCCAGTTCCATCAGACGGCACGTATACCTACTATGCTCGTCCTAATATTACATCTCTTACAGATACAGTATCCATTGTGGCTTACAATCAGGAAAAAGTACAAGTTGCAGAAGCTCCAGTTCGTGTTCGATTAACAAGTGACATTACATCGAATAGCTATCGAATTGGGGACAAGTCAATTATTGGAACCTATTCAGGAGATGTGAAATACATTTCTGCAACCGTGAATGGGACACAACTTTCTAAGATTCCTGTGGATAACACGGGTACGTATAGCTACTATATTAAACGCGATGTAACAAGCGTTACGGATGAGGTTATTATGAAGGGATATAATGCTAGTGGCGCTGTTGTGACTACTAACACAGTAAGAATTACAGCATAATTTAATAATCGTTATTTAATCAGTCAGTAATAAAAACCTGAAGGCAACTTACTTGAAATACGTTACCTTCAGGTTTTTTAGTTTTAAAATAATTTTAAAATCCCAGTCGCGCTTAGAAAGACAAAGATAATCGCGATAGGAGCAATGTATTTGATGATAAAAAGCCAGACAATGAAGGTTTTTTTGCCAAAATGACTACTTGCCGTAAATTCATCTTGTAAAAGCTGTCTAGGCAGTCGGTAACCGACGAAAATGGAAATGAATAAGGCGCCGACTGGAAGGATGATATTGGAAACGAGATAGTCTGCGAATTCAAAGAAGGTAAGGCCGAAGAGGTGAATATCATTCCACACGCCGAAACTAAGCGCCGACGGAACGGCCATAATCATGATAAGCACTCCCATCCACGTACTTGCTTTTTTTCGAGAAACGCCGCTGGACATAATCGGTGCTACCGTTGCTTCGAGCATGGAAAAGCTTGACGTAAGGGCTGCAAAAAGGAACAGAATAAGGAAAATGACAAAGAAGAATGTTCCAAATGGCAGTTGGTTGAAAATCGATGGCAGGATGACGAATAATAAGCCGGGGCCTGCGTCAGGCGTGATTCCGAATGCAAAGGCTGCTGGAAAGATAGCGAGCCCTGCAAGAAGCGAAACACAGACATTCAAAAGAGCGATAGAAATGGCAGATTGCGGCAAGCTGACAGATTTATCTAAGTAAGAACTGTAGGTGACCATAACCGAGATACCAACGCTTAGTGAGAAGAAGGCTTGCCCGAGCGTGATTAAAATCGTGTTGGCTGTCATATGTGTGAAGTCAGGTTTCAAGAAAAATTGTACGCCGCTCATCGCACCGTCAAGCGTTAATGAGCGAATAATCAAGACAAGAAATAATAGAAAAAGTGCCGGCATCATAAATTTGCTCATTTTCTCGATTCCAGATACGACTCCGCGGTTAATAACGAAAACATTTAGTAGGATAAAAATGAAGGTAGCGATAAGTGAAAGGTACGGGTTGGCTGTTGTGCGACTAAATTCCTGTAGTAATTCAGTTTGCGTGGCACCCGCTAAGCTCATTGATAAGGCTTTAAAGAGGTAAGTAATAATCCAGCCACCTACAACGCTGTAGAAAGAAAACAGAATACTTGCGCCAACAACGCCTAGTTTTCCAAGTAAGTTCCATTTTGATTTTGGAGCGAGTGTTTTATAAGCTAAAATGGCGTCACCGCCTGAACTGCGACCGATAATAAATTCGGCCATTAAGATAGGCATAACAACAAGGAGCGTGATGGCGAGGAAAAGTAGAAAAAATGCTCCTCCGCCTGCTGTTGCCGCTACATATGGCAATTTCCAAATGGCACCAATCCCGATAGCTGATCCAGCCGATGCCAATATAAAGCCTATTTTAGAACCCCATTTTTCTTTTTGATGCATAAAATTCCCCTTTCAAAGTGATGTAAGGTTAATCATATCAAAAAAGTCTTTTATTTAAAGCAAGTTTTTAGAAAAAGTTCAAAAAAAGTTAAATTCTCGTTTGAACAGATGAATGAAAAACAAACAAATGCTATAATAGATTAGTCTAGCGATTAAAATTGGAATTTTAGTAAGGGAGTCTATGCGTGTGCGTCATTTATTTAAGATTGATCCAGCCAAACCATTGTCTGATGAAGCGGTTCAAATGCTCTTACAAAGTGAGACAGATGGTTTTATTATTGGCGGGACAGATGGAATTACTTTAGAAAATGTCACAGAAACGTACGAACGTTTTATGGAAACCGACTTGCCACTTTATTTGGAAATAAGTACGCCAGATATGATTTTACCTCTGGCTGACCAATTTTTAATTCCGATGGTTTTAAATACGCTTGATACAACTTGGTCGCATGGTTTACACGTTGACTTATTGCGTGAATATGCACCGCACGTCCCATTTAGGCGTATTTCGCCAGTTGGTTACGTCATTTTAAATCCAGAGGCAAAAGCGGCGATTAAAACCGGAGCGCTGACCAATTTGGAAGCAGAAACTGTTGCGGCGTACGCTGAATTAGCAGAACATTTTTTCCACCTACCGATTTTTTATGTGGAATATAGTGGCATGTTTGGTGACGTGACAATTTTGCGGGCAGTCAAAGCTGTGCTTAAGGAAACGAAATTATGGTATGGTGGGGGCATTCGCTCGCTTACAGATGCAAAAGAAATGGCGGAAGTGGCTGATGTCATCATCGTGGGTAATTTAATTTATGAAGATTTAGAAGAAGCGCTTGTTACGGCGCAAGTTTCAGCTCGTGCTAGCAGGTGCGAGGAAGATATGATAAAATAAGAACAAATGTTTGTGTGGTGGTGGATAAAAAATGCAATTAAACAGTGAAGAACTTGTAAAAGGACTTAATAAGGAGCAAAAAAGGGCGGTAGAAACAACGGAAGGACCGCTTTTAATTATGGCAGGAGCTGGTAGTGGGAAGACGCGTGTTTTAACGCACCGAATTGCGTATTTAATCAAAGAGCGCGAAGTGAATCCGTATAACATTTTGGCGATTACGTTTACAAACAAAGCGGCGCGCGAAATGAAAGCGCGAGTTGTCGGGCTTCTTGGTGGTGTAGCGGAATCAATTTGGATTTCTACATTTCACTCCATGTGTGTCCGCATTTTAAGGCGCGACATCGAGCGAATTGGCTACGAGCGCAATTTTACAATTTTAGATAGTAGCGATCAGCTTTCCGTTATTAAAGGTATTTTAAAAGACAAAAATATTGATTCAAAAAAATATGAGCCACGCGGGATACTCGCTTCCATTAGCAACGCGAAAAATGAATTGATGGACGCGGCGGAGTATAAGCGCGAGGCGAGTGGCTACTATGATAATATGGTTGCAGAAGTTTACGAAGCGTATGAGAAGAAATTGAAAAAGAATCAGGCGCTCGATTTCGACGATTTAATCATGGTGACGATTCGCTTATTTGAGCGCGTACCAGATGTTTTAGAGTACTATCAGCGAAAATTTCAATACATTCACGTAGATGAATATCAAGATACGAACCACGCGCAGTATTTGCTCGTGAAACTTCTCGCGGCAAGACTTCAGAATTTGTGCGTCGTCGGGGACTCGGATCAGTCGATTTATGGCTGGCGCGGTGCTGATATTTCCAACATTTTGTCGTTTGAAAAGGATTATCCAAAGGCGCAAATGATTTTGCTTGAAGAGAACTACCGGTCGACAAAACGGATTTTAGAAGCGGCAAACCGTGTGATTGAAAATAACCGTAACCGCAAAGCGAAAAATTTGTGGACGAGCAATGACGAAGGCGCCAAAATTTTCTATCATAAAGCGCTCACTGAAAAAGAAGAGGCTTCCTATGTAGTAAGTAAAATTCAAGAAGAAGTGGCAAACAAAAATCGACCATTATCTGATTTTGCAATTCTGTACCGAACAAACGCCCAGTCGCGTGTCATGGAGGAATTCTTCATGAAATCGAACATGGCCTACACGATGGTCGGCGGCACAAAATTCTATGACCGTAAAGAAATTAAAGACATTTTAGCTTATTTGCGCCTCATTTCAAACAATGAAGATGACATTAGTTTGTCGCGCATCATTAACGTGCCGAAGCGCGGGGTGGGGGCTGGATCGCTCGACAAAATAGCAAGTACAGCGAACGCGTATGACTTAACTTTATTTGAAGTGTTAAATCGCATCGAACTCGCCGGCATTCCCGCGAAAACGAGTAAACAGTTGGTCGAATTCCACGATTTAATTCGCGGCTTTAGTCAAATGCAAGAATTTCTCTCTGTAACCGAGCTTGTAGAGCAAGTTTTGGATAAAACGGGATATCGTGACATGCTGAAAAATGAAAGAACGATTGAAGCGCAGACGAGGCTCGAAAATATTGACGAGCTCCTTTCTGTTACGCAAAACTTCGAAAAAGAAAGTGAAGATAAGTCGCTTATCGCGTTTCTAACGGACTTGGCTCTTGTTGCCGATGTGGATCAATTAGAAGACGACTTAGAGCAAACTGGCGCGGTCACATTGATGACGCTTCACTCAGCAAAAGGGCTCGAGTTTCCAGTTGTCTTTTTAGTCGGCCTTGAAGAAGGCATTTTCCCACATTCGCGCGCTCTTTTTGAAGAAGATGAAATGGAAGAAGAACGTCGTTTAGCTTACGTAGGGATTACGCGGGCAGAAGAAGAATTGTTCTTAACGAGCGCCTATTCGCGCATGATTTTTGGGCGTTCAGCAGCCAACGTTGAATCCCGATTTATCGGCGAAATCCCACAAGATTTGCTTGAAACAGGCAACGAAAATAAATTAAAAGAAGTGCCGTTCAAACGTTCCACAATCAACACGAAACAAGTGGCGAATTACCAAACGAGCGGTGCTGAAAAAGTTGGTTGGTCTGTTGGCGACAAAGCGACCCATAAAAAATGGGGAACTGGAACTGTTGTGAGCGTAAAAGGGGAAGGTAGCAATATGGAACTCGATATCGCTTTCCCAAGTCCAACTGGAATTAAACGATTACTGGCCGAATTCGCGCCAATTGAAAAAGTGTAAAGGTAGGTAGAGAGCATGAGTGAAAGAACTAGATACGACGAAATTATCGCTGAACTTAATCAGTATAGTTACGAGTATTATGCCCTAGACAAGCCAACCGTAGAAGATGCTGTCTATGATAAATTGCTCCACGAACTAATCGCTTTAGAAGAAAAGCACCCTAATTGGATAACAAGTGACTCACCGTCACAACGAATCGGCGGTGAAGTTTTAGAAGGCTTCGATAAAGTGGCACATAAAACGCCAATGTTAAGCTTGGCCAATGCATTTAACGAACAGGATCTGCTCGATTTTGACCGCCGTGTACGCGAAAAAGTCGGCGACGACCGCGAATATATGTGCGAACTTAAAATTGATGGCCTTGCCGTTTCACTCGAATACGAAGCTGGTCGCTATAAGCGCGGCGCGACTCGTGGCGACGGCACAACCGGTGAAGACATTACCGCAAATCTGCGGACAATTCGGTCCATCCCCATGAAACTAAAACGCGACTTTTCAATTGAAGTCCGCGGCGAAGCTTTCATGCCTAAAAAATCATTTAAAAACTTAAATGAAACACGCGAACAAGAAGGCCTCATGCTGTTCGCAAATCCGCGTAATGCGGCGGCTGGTTCGCTTAGACAGCTCGATACAAAAATTGCGGCATCGCGGAATTTGGATATTTTCCTTTATGCGGTGGCTGATTTTGGTGAAATGGGCGTCAAAAAACATAGCGATGGCTTGGACATGCTCGGCGAACTCGGTCTTAGAACGAACAAAGAACGCGCTGTTTGCGGCACAATGGATGAAGTGTTTGCTTATATTAAAAAGTGGACAGAAAAACGAACATCACTCGATTACGATATTGATGGGATTGTCATTAAAGTCAATGATTTGGCGCAACAAAATGAGCTTGGCGCTCGTGTTAAAACACCACGCTGGGCAATTGCTTACAAATTCCCGGCTGAAGAAGTCGAAACGACATTACTTGATATTGAACTTCGCGTTGGTCGAACAGGCGTTGTCACACCAACTGCTATTTTAGAACCCGTTCAAGTAGCGGGTACAACAGTTGGCCGTGCGTCCCTTCATAACGAAGATTTAATCCATGAAAAAGATATTCGTGTTGGCGATACCGTTGTCATCAAAAAAGCAGGCGATATTATTCCCGAAGTGATTCGTAGCATCCCGGAAAAACGAACTGGTGCAGAAGAGCCGTTTCACATGCCAAAAGTTTGCCCAGACTGCGGAAGCGAACTTGTTCGCCTCGAAGAAGAGGTCGCTCTGCGCTGTATCAATCCAAAATGCCCAGCGCAAATTAAAGAAGGGCTCATTCATTTTGTATCGCGCAATGCAATGAATATTGATGGACTTGGCGAAAAAGTGATTATTCAGCTCTTTTCACACAACCTCATTGCCGATGTTGCAGATTTGTTTTCCCTTTCAAAAGAAAAACTGTTAGAATTAGAAAGAATGGGAGAAAAATCTGTTTCCAATTTGCTTTCGAGCATTGAAGCAAGCAAGCAAAATTCGCTTGAACGATTGCTATTTGGTCTTGGCATTCGTCACGTAGGTGAAAAGGCGGCGCGCACGCTCGCACTCCGCTTTGACACGATGGACGCCCTCAGAAAAGCAGATAAGGAAACCCTTCAAAATACGGCCGACATTGGCGAAAAAATGGCGGATAGCATCGTCACTTATTTCGAAAATGAAGAAGTCCACGAACTGCTCGCTGAACTCGAAGCGGCTGGCGTGAACATGACCTACACAGGTCCACGCATCGAAGAGCAAGATGAGGAAGACTTAGTTTTTTCCGGGAAAAAGGTAGTTTTAACTGGGAAATTGGAACAGCTTACGCGAAACGAAGCGAAAGCCCTAATTGAGAAACTTGGCGGCGATGTTTCCGGTAGCGTCAGCAAAAAGACGGATGTTGTTGTTGCGGGCAGCGATGCAGGTTCTAAGCTTGAAAAGGCAAATGAACTCGGCATATCTGTCTGGTCGGAAGAAGAGCTTATGGAATACTTACCAGATGAGGGTGAATTATAAATAATGAAAAAATATTTAATACTCGTTTTGGCTTCGCTACTTGTACTCACAGGTTGTGCCCCAAAACTGTCATCAGATGAGAAAGTGGTCACAAAAGACGAAGAAAAGAAAAGCGAAACCGGAATTATGACGAAAAATCAAATTTCTGAGAATTACTATAAGACGGTTCTGCCCTATAAAGCGAGTAAATCAAGAGGACTCGTTGTATCGAATATTTATTCGCGTTATGACATTAACGAATTAGAGTCTGGTTTAATGCGTGTTTCGCAAAATGAATATTCACCGGACGATTACCTTTTCCAAGAAGGACAATATTTGGATAAAGAATTGTTAACGTCTTGGCTTAGTCGTAAAAGCGATAAAAATAAAGACGGTTTGAATCCAGTAGATAACGGTTTCGGTGCTAACCGTAATCCTATTTATTTAGCGCATATTTTAGAACAAAACTATTTGAAGAAAACGGATAAAGACACGGTCGCACTCGGTGGTGTATCCATTGCGCTCGCGATGAATTCCGTTGATTATTACCAAAAGGAACAATACGGTGACACATTTGAGCAAGAGATTAGCGATGATAAATTGTTATCAGAAGGAAAAGCAATGGCTCAAACGATTTTAACGCGAATTCGCCAAACGAAAGGGCTAGAAAATGTCCCCGTCACGATTGCCATTTATAAACAAGGCCGACGTGATGCCGTTGCCCCGGGGAATTATATCGCTTATGCAACAACAAACGGCAATGACATTGGCAACTTTAAAACAATCAAAGAAAAAAATTATGTTTTGCCAAGTGCAGAGGCACAATCTGACCACAAGGCAGACAATGATTCATTCTTAAACTTCCAGGCCGATATTGAAAAATACTATCCGAACTTCACTGGGGTTGTGGGACGCGCACGTTATGAAGATGGCCAAATGGCAGACTTAAACGTCGATATCCCCCTTCAATTTTACGGGGAAGCGGAAATTATCGGTTTCACGCAATATGTTACCGATTTAATTGGCAAGCATTTACCAAAAGAAGCGAATATCCAAGTTAGCATTTCAACTTCTGATGGTCCTGCTGCATTAATTACGCGCAAACCAAGCGACAGCGCAGCGAACGCGCACATTTATAATTAATTAAAAAAGTTCCTAGCATTCGCTAGGAACTTTTCACGTTTTCCGGTATTTTTTATATCCGAATAGTCGCTTCTATGATATAATTTTACCATTAGTGGAAAAAACGAAAAGGAGGATGGCGTCTTGACGAACATATCAAAAGAGACCGTTTTAAAAGTGGCCAATTTAGCTAAGCTTGATGTTTCTGGCGCAGAGGCAGATGTTTTTGCAGGCCAACTAGGCAATATTATTGAAATGGTGGAAAAACTGGACCAGCTAAATACAGCCAATGTTGAGCCAACTTCTCATGCAATTGAGGTTTCAAATGTTTTACGGGAAGATGTTTCTCACCCGGGATTAAAACGTGAAAAAGTACTCCGTAACGCGCCTGACACACAGGACGGCATGTTTAAAGTACCAACGATTTTAGAGGATTAAGGAGGGAATTCATTTTGGGATTATTCGAACACTCAGTAAAAAACTTGCATGACATGCTCGTCAAAAAAGAAATTTCCCCTTTTGATTTGGTGAAAGAATCTTTTGACCGCATTGAGGCAGTAGAAGATAAAGTACAATCATTTATAACATTAAACAAAGAAACAGCGCTCGACGTCGCAGAAGAATTAGGCGATTCTGGCATTGATCCAGCAAACATGCTCGCTGGCTTGCCAATCGGACTTAAAGATAATATTGTTACGAAAAACTTACGAACAACAGCGGCAAGTAAGATTTTATACAACTTTGACCCAATTTATGATGCGACTGTCGTCTGGAAACTAAAACAAGCCCAAGTTATCAACATCGGAAAATTAAATATGGACGAGTTTGCGATGGGTTCATCGAC
Source organism: Listeria goaensis (assembly GCF_900186125.1). Taxonomy (GTDB): domain Bacteria; phylum Bacillota; class Bacilli; order Lactobacillales; family Listeriaceae; genus Listeria; species Listeria goaensis. The sequence goes on from NZ_FYBQ01000011.1 coordinate 27,891, forward strand.
CGAAACGTCTCATTTCCACAAAACATACAACCCGTGGGACTTATCGAAAGTACCTGGTGGGTCATCAGGCGGGAGTGCTGCTGCTGTAGCCGCGTCTGAAGTACTCTTCTCACTCGGTTCAGATACAGGTGGTTCCATCCGCCAGCCTGCCGCTTTTTGTGGCGTAGTCGGAATGAAACCTACATATGGCCGCATCTCTCGGTTTGGGCTCATTGCTTTTGCCTCGTCGCTTGATCAAATCGGTCCTATTACTCGGACGGTTGAGGATAATGCTTACTTGCTGCAAGCAATTTCTGGCGTAGATGAAAATGACTCAACGTCGATTGACGCGCCTGTTGAAAACTTCTCAGAATACTTAACGGGTGATGTAAAAGGTCTTAAAATTGGTGTTCCAAAAGAGTACCTAGGCGATGGTGTACAGCCTGGTGTGAAAACCGCTGTTATGGAAGCTTTAAAAACACTTGAAAAACTTGGCGCAACTTGGGAAGAAGTTTCCTTGCCGCATTCTGAATACGGGGTAGCGAGTTACTATATTTTAGCCTCGAGTGAAGCGTCTTCGAACTTAGCGCGTTTTGATGGTGTGCGTTACGGTTATCGTACGGAAAATGCGAATTCGCTTGAAGAGCTTTACAAAAAAACGCGTTCAGAAGGCTTTGGCGACGAAGTAAAACGCCGGATTATGCTCGGAACTTATTCACTAAGCTCGGGTTATTACGATGCGTATTACAAAAAAGCGCAGCAAGCGAGAACGCTTATTAAGCAAGATTTTGAAAAAGTTTTTGCGGACTACGATGTCATTATTGGACCAAGTACGCCGACGACTGCTTTTGATATTGATGGCATGATTCATGATCCAATTACGATGTATCAAAATGACTTATTAACGATTCCAATTAACTTGGCAGGACTTCCGGCGATTTCGGTTCCGTGTGGTCTAAGCGACGGTCTACCTGTAGGCTTACAAATTATTGGCAATCATTTTAAAGAAGGTCAAATTTATCAAGTTGCGCATGCGTTTGAGCAAGCAACAGATTTTCATAAAGTAAAACCATCATTATAAAAAGGCGGTGCAGTCATGAATTTTGAAACTATTATCGGGCTTGAAGTCCATGTTGAATTAAAAACAGAATCCAAAATTTTCTCTTCTGCTCCGGCGCATTTTGGTGCAGAACCGAATACAAATACTACGGTGGTCGATTTAGGGATGCCAGGCGTTTTACCTGTTTTAAATAAACGGGCAGTTGAGTTTGGTATGAAAGCTGCGATGGCAATCAATTGTGACATCGCGAAACATACGAAGTTTGACCGCAAAAACTACTTTTATCCAGATAATCCGAAAGCGTACCAAATTTCGCAATTCGATAAGCCAATCGGGGAACATGGGCACATCGAAATTGAAGTAGACGGACGCAAAAAGAAAATCGGCATTACGCGTCTTCACTTAGAAGAAGATGCTGGGAAAAATACGCATACGAATAAAGGTTACTCGCTTGTTGATATTAATCGTCAAGGGACGCCGCTTATTGAAATCGTATCAGAGCCAGATATTCGTTCTGCTGACGAGGCATACGCGTATCTTGAAAAATTAAAATCAATCATTCAATACACGGGTGTATCCGATGTGAAGATGGAAGAAGGCTCAATGCGGTGTGATGCGAATATTTCCATTCGTCCAGTTGGGCAAGAAGAATTTGGGGTTAAAACAGAGCTTAAAAATTTAAACTCCTTTAATAATGTGCGTAAAGGAATTGAATATGAAGAAAAACGCCAAGCAGAAGTGCTCATGGCAGGCGGCATCATCGAACAAGAAACGCGCCGTTTTGATGAGGCAACAGGTAAAACATCACTTATGCGCGTGAAAGAAGGCTCTGATGATTATCGTTACTTCCCAGAACCAGATTTAGTCGATCTTTATATCGATGACGCATGGATGGAACGAATTCGTGCTGAAATTCCAGAGCTTCCAGACAAACGTCAAGCGCGCTACGTGAGCGAGCTAGGCTTGCCAACCTATGACGCGATGGTGCTCACACTTACAAAGGAAATGTCTGATTTCTTTGAAGCTACTTTACAAGAAGGCGCAGACGCAAAACAGGTCTCCAACTGGCTTATGGGCGAAGTGTCCGCTTACCTGAACGCCGAGCAAAAAGAGTTGCATGAAACAGGGCTGACGCCAGCAAACTTAGCTGGGATGATTCAGTTGATTGAAAAAGGCACGATTTCTTCTAAAATCGCTAAAAAAGTTTTCCGTGAGTTAGCCGAAAATGGTGGGGACGCGGAAGAAGTTGTCAAAGCGAAAGGGCTCGTACAAATTTCCGATGAAGGCGAATTACGCGCCATCATTTCTGGCATTTTAGACGGAAACGCGCAATCGATTGAGGATTACAAAAATGGTAAGGATCGTGCTGTTGGCTTCCTAGTTGGGCAAGTGATGAAAGCAACGAAAGGGCAAGCTAATCCGCCAATGGTAAATAAATTACTTATCGACGAAATGAATAAGCGCTAAGTAAACTGGAAGGAGGGGCAACAAAAAGTCCCTTCTTTTTATTTTAAAAAAAGGCGCATTTTGCTATAATAAAAATGTTAGTGAAAATTTGTAGATAAAACGTAATGAGTTTTATGCGAGAGAGGATGAATTCCATGGCGAAGCGCGCCCGTGTCATCTATAATCCAACTTCAGGACGAGAAATCATAAAAAAGAATTTAGCAGATGTGCTCATGGTTTTAGAAAATGCCGGTTATGTAACGTCAGCCCATGCGACAACACCAGAACCAGGTGATGCCGAACGTGAAGCTAGACGTGCCGTGCAAGAAAAATACGATTTAGTCGTCGCAGCAGGTGGCGATGGAACGATAAATGAAGTCATCAATGGGATTGCTGAACAAGAATACCGTCCAAAGGTTGGCATCATTCCAACTGGGACAACGAATGATTTTGCGAGGGCGCTACACGTGCCGCGCGACGTTATGAAGGCAACGGAAATCATTGCTCGTGGTGATAGTGTGGCGATGGATATTGGGAAGGCGAATGAAACGTACTTCATTAATATTGGCGGTGGCGGTCGGATTACGGAGCTAACCTATGATGTGCCAAGCAAGCTAAAAACGATGCTTGGGCAACTCGCGTATTATTTGAAAGGGATTGAAATGCTCCCTTCTTTAAAAGCGACGGACGTGCGTGTCGAATATGATGATGGTGTCTTTGAAGGAAAAGCGATGTTCTTTTTACTTGGCTTGACGAACTCTATCGGAGGCTTCGAAAAAATTGCACCTGACGCAAAACTAGACGACGGCAAGTTTTCCCTCATCATCTTGAAAAAAGTGAACTTAGCAGAATTTATTCGATTAGTGACGCTCGCCCTTCGCGGCGACCACATTAAGGAACCGAATATCATCTACGTGAAATCGAAAAAAGTCATTGTGACATCCGAAGAAAAAATGCTTATTAATCTTGACGGAGAACTTGGCGGAGAAACACCGATGACATTTGAAAATTTAAACCAACATATCGAATTTTTTGCCGATGTGCATGCCATTCCAGCAACTGATTTAGACAGCAAAAAACAAGCGGATTCTCAAATTTAAAAAGGGTAAATGATAGGAGAAAGAGCGGAAATGAAAAAAATAACGATTCTAGTCCCAGCTTACAATGAGGAGCAGGTTCTAAACATGTTTTACGATCAAGTCTTACTCACTTTAGATACGATTCAAAACTATTCATTCGAAATTTTGTTTGTAAATGACGGAAGTAAAGACAATACACTTGAAATCTTAAAAAAGCTCCGTGAACAGGATAAAAGAGTAAGCTATATTAACTTAAGTCGAAATTTTGGTAAAGAAATTGCGATGATTGCAGGACTCGACTATGCGGACAGCGATGCAGTAATTATTATGGACGCAGATTTGCAAGACCCGCCTGAACTGATCCCAGAAATGATTCAATACTGGGAAGAAGGTTACGACGATGTTTACGCAAAACGAAGATCGCGTGACGGCGAAAGTGCCATGAAGAAGCTGACGTCAAGACAGTTTTATAAACTACTTAAAAAGCTGACGAAAGTACCTATCCAAGAAGATACGGGAGATTTCAGATTGCTTGATCGCCGAGCAGTGAATGCGCTGCGCGAGTTTCGCGAGGCACAACGCTATACAAAAGGAATGTTTAGCTGGATAGGTTTCCACAAAAAAGAAATTTTATTTGACCGTGACAAACGCGGCGCCGGCCAAACAAAATGGAATTATTTCCAACTCATGAATTTAGCGATGGAAGGGATAACATCATTTACCACGGCTCCTTTAAGACTCTCAGCGCTTAGCGGCGTTTTGATTTCAATTATTGCGTTCATTTTCATGATTTGGACCTTTATTAAAACCCTTCTTTTTGGGGAAAGTGTAAGTGGCTACCCATCCCTTATGGTCGTAATATTATTCCTTGGCGGCATTCAATTGCTCTCACTCGGAATTATTGGCGAATATTTAGGGCGAATCTTCAACGAGACGAAACAACGTCCGCTCTATTTTGTTGACCGTCATAACGAAGAAAAAGTAGAGTCCGTAAAATATAAGAAATAGCCCTTTAAATTAGTCGAAAATATGTCTTTTTTGTCATGGTATTGTATTATTTTGGTTTTGCCAGTATAATGGTAGAGTCAAAAAATAGAAAGTGGGTGAAGCAAACTTGGAAAAAGTAGCCCGACCCAAAAAAGCATTATTTCTAAGTGCTCTATTCATCCTTTCAGTTGTTATCGCACTTTTTGTAGTTTGGAAGGTTCAAGCAGAGGAAATTACACCTAGAGTAAGCGAAGCGGAGCTTATTGCAAGCAATAAATCGTGGATTGCAACGAAAACAGCAATTCCATTAACGGATGACATTTCATTTTTACCAGCCGAAAAAGATACAGAGGTTCATATATTAGCTAACGGAAATTTAGTTGTCGATGTCACCAATCATGAAATTTTAAATCAACTTTCAGAAGAAGATTCTAAGTACGAAGGGATTAAAGAATATCGCTTAGTTATTGCTGCGTCAAATGTGGCGGAGTATATCAATAACTCGAAATTCAAATATCCTATGGATCATGCTTACGATGGCTTCTCTAATTATCAAATTGAAAGTGGCACGCGTGAAATCCAAACGAGCAATGAAACCATCAATTTAACACGCAAAAAAAATCAAGTGACTGCCAAATCTTTAGTGCCCGTCGAGTTTTCAAATGAACTGGCGACAAAAAGCATAAAAGCTTTGCAAATGAACATCACAACAGAAAGTTTAGCGCTAGATGATTCGTTTGAGGCGAAAGCTAAAACGGTCACAGCCTATCCTAAAACATTCTTTTATGATTTCAACGTTACTCGAAACTCATGGCTCATTTTTTCAGAAACGAAACAAGTAAATGTTTCTGTGCCAATTGGGATTGAATATATTATCAAATAACAGCAGGGCAGTCACTCGCTCTGCTTTTTGAATGGGGAGAACGCCAGATGCCAAACGAAATGTTAAAGAAAAACCAAATACTGTCTGTAACCATCGAGGATTTAACTCATGACGGAAGCGGAATCGCCAAAATCGACGGCTATCCGCTATTTATACCTGCGGCGCTTCCAGGCGAAGAAGTCCGTGTAAAAGTGGTCAAGGTGAACAAAAAGTATGGTTTCGGAAGAATCGAAAGCTTCGAAAAAGAAAGCCCAGAACGCGTCACACCACCTTGCCCCGTGTACCAAAAATGCGGCGGCTGCCAGCTCCAACACCTCTCTTATGAAGGGCAACTTTTGTTTAAAAGAAGGCAAGTCGAACAGCTTATGAAGCGCGTCGGTAAACTCGAAACCGAAGTCCTGCCAACAATTGGAATGGCAAAACCGTTCCGCTACCGAAACAAATCGCAAGTGCCAGTCGGTTATGTGAACGGGAAACTCGGCGCAGGTTTTTATCAAAAGAGAAGTCATGACATCATTGATATGGATACGTGCCTCATTCAAGATGAGAAAAGCGATGCGGCCATTCAAGAAGCACGTGCGGTTTTCGCGGAATTTTACACGGAGCCATACAATGAAGCAACCCACCAAGGCGATTTGCGCCACATTATGACGCGCGTCGGCAAAACATCAGGTGAGCTCATGCTCGTTTTAATCACGCGCACGCTTGATTTCCCAAACAAACCAGCTATCCTTGAACAACTTAAAAAACGCGTTCAAGGTGTCACCTCCATCGTCCAAAACATCAATGCGAATAAAACGAACGTCATTTTGGGCGATAAAACGGTCACGCTTTATGGCCCAAATACGATTACAGACACCATTCACGGGATTCAATTTGCAATTTCAGCACGGAGCTTCTACCAAGTCAATCCGGAGCAAACGGAAGTCCTTTATCAAAAAGCGCTTGATGCAGCGAATTTAACCGGAAATGAAACCGTCATTGATGCCTATTGTGGCATTGGCTCCATCTCGCTTTGCCTCGCCAAAAAAGCAAGACATGTTTACGGCGTCGAAATCGTAAACCAAGCCATCCTTGACGCGCGAGCAAATGCCAAGCTAAACCAAATCGAGAATGTCACGTTTGAAACCGGAAAAGCAGAAGACGTTATCCCCAACTGGTATAAAAATGGGATTACCGCAGACGTCCTAGTCGTCGATCCCCCAAGAAAAGGATGCGACGAAAAATTGCTTGCCACTATCTTAAAAATGAAACCGAAAAAAGTCGTCTACGTATCCTGTGACCCAGCAACCCTTGCCCGCGACTTACGCATCTTAAACGAAGGCGGGTATAAAGTTTCAGCCGTCCAACCTGTGGACATGTTTCCGATGACGACGCATATTGAAAATGTCGTATCTTTGGAATTATAACAGGAGTCTCAAGTTGGATAAAATTGCAAGCAAAGAGGACGTATTCAGGCACTGCGCAAGAGCTGACAACATTTGTTTCTCTTTACCAGTCGAGGAATAAATATATTTTTTAGTGAGTTTTATGCTATAAAAAAGCCCGATGATACAAAAGAATCATCGGGCTAAGTGTTTTCAATATAAAATTACTTATTTTGTGTTATTTTCCGAAAAATGAACTTATGAAATATCTAAATACATTATGTAGATAAGTATTTTATAAAATTTCTTATAGTTCTAATAATATCTTTTTGTTTTCGCATCAAAATATTTTAATGTAATAACATAACGATTATAATTCCAGCCACTGCCAGCACGGTTTACATTACTACTATGCCAGTATACGTTATTTGGAACACTTTTCCATTGCTCTGATACAACTGTACGTTTTTTAGTATATTTATTGATATCATATTTTTGCCAGCTTAACACGGATTTTGACATAGCATCTGGGGTGATAGTAATTAAAATTCCAGTTATTAATATAAGCGCAAGCGCAATCTTGTACATAGCCTTTTTCATGTTGGTAAACAACTCCCTTGTGTAAGTTTATAGTAGCACTAAGTGTTTATTTTTTTTGCTTAAAGTGAGAGCTATTTTCACCTCCTTTCCAATCTATATAATAATTAATCACCAGTAGAAGACATAAACTAATTAGTAATACGATTACACCAGTAACAAATGTAATAGTAGGATTGTTACATGCTTCCGCTAAAAAATAATTTGTCACTTGCCCGGAATTAAAATAAGTCATTGGTAGAAAAGCAGCTATTTTATCAAGAAAAACCACTTTGCCGATAAGAAACGTTGGTGCAATTAAGAGAATTAGGCTTAAGAATAAAGTGGGCATGGCTTTCTTAACTATTTTACTAATTAAATCAATGACTAAAATGACAATTAACAAACTGAGCATTTGAAGAATGATGGTTTCCAGCAACAATTTTCCAACAGGAAGGGTTACATATCCACCACTCATCTCTGAAAGAATTGGATAATTTAAGCTTCCTAGACCAGATAAAACTGTTGCTGGAAGAAACGCAAAAAGAATACTTAAAAAATAAATGATAAGTGCCACACACGTACTAAAAACTAAGCGTTCTGTTGTATTTCTAAAGCTACTAAGGGGCATCAATTTCATTCGATCTAAGCCATTATGAAATCGTTCTGTTAAAACGGAAGTTAGAGCGAAACAACTGACAATAATAATGAGTAGAGGGAAGAAATTTACTAGCATACGGTAAAGATAGGTGAATCCTTGTGTTTCCATATCTTCCACTTGCTCGTTAATATTTAATTCTTGTAATTTCTTATATTTGGTTAAGTCACGGATATTGAGGGATTCCATTCCATTATCCGTAAAGGTTTCTTTTTCAAAAGCAATAGATTTTTCGATTTCTTTAATTTTCAAAGCGTATGCTTGTTTGTATTGTCCCGAATTATAGTAATCGCGAATTTTCTGATAGGTAGTCAAAAGTTGTTGAGTGCTTACTTGATTTTCATCAAGTAATTGTTCATCCTCTTTTGATAACTCACCATTATTTCTTTTTTTTTGGTTGTTTTTAAAACCTTGCTCATTGATTGACATGTTCAAATCAGCGATAGCAGCCATATCGTGTTCTTTTTCTGTTATTGTATTCATAATTAGAACAAATAAGATGGTGGCTACTAATACAAAAAGTGGTATCCAGTTTCCCTTTGTTTTGAAAAACTTCTTAAAATAAAAAGTTTGCTGTTGCATAGGTTGCCCCCCCTTAAATTTCTATCGTTGTTTGTAGTTTTCGGTCGTGAATTTGAACAATCTCATCTGAAATAGCGTACATTTTATCGTCCTGATGAGAGGTGAAAATAATCGTTTTACCACTGGCTTTTGCTTGCTCTATGAATGTTACAAAGCGTTCTTGATTCTTGTAATCTAATCCATTGGTGGGCTCATCTAAAAGCCAGTAAGTTGTTTGACTAACGGCATACATCGCAAGCAATGTTTTTTGTTTCATACCTAAAGAATATTTGCGGATAGGTATTTTTAGAAATTCTTCTAGTTCCCAAAATTGAATAATCTCTGCTAAATCAGCAGATGTACTAGTCCACATTTTTTGCACAAATTGCAAGTAGTCCCATGCAGATAAGTTTGGATTAAACCATTCGGAAGTTTCATAGTAAAAAAGCTTTTGACGGACGTCTTTTGATTTTAAAAAGAGCTGATTTTCTTTAAAAATAATTTGTCCACGATTGGCAGGCTTTAAACCTGCTAAGACACGTAAAAGTGTTGTTTTTCCAGAGCCATTTGGTGCTGATATTCCATAAATTAAAGCATCTTTAAAAGTAAAGTTGCTATCTTTTAGTAAAGTTTCCCGTGTAACGATATCTAAGTTTTGAACTTGTATCATTTTTTCACCTATTCTTTCTTGTTAGAACTATGTAAATAGAAATTAATGTTCATTATTCTGTGTATTTATGTTACACTGAATGAAATATAGACATTGTTTTGCCCTTACTTTTTAGAATAACATACTTTATTTATATGCGACGAAAATTCAACTGATAAGTAGAATAAGGGAGATGACATCGAGATGGAAATAGCGAAATTAATTGGGAATGCGCTTCGTGTGGTTCGTAAAAATAAAAATGAAACGATTACGGATTTTTATGGCAAGCGCATGTCAGAGAAGTATGCGTACCGAATTGAGGGTGGGCATCAAAATATTGGACAGGAAAAACTTGAAAAAGTATTGCGAGATAACGGAGTTTCTTTTGAAGAGCTTATTTTTATTTGCCGGGGATACCAGAAAAGGGCATTAGATGAAATTATGGACCAATTTTTGAAGGTGGGTAGCGATTTCATTGGAACAAACATGAACCAGCTTTTATCCCAAGTGAAAGAAATAAAAAAAGAGCGTAAACTTTGTGCTTATTTAGAAACGATAACAAGGGCATACATGCCTCAGCAAACTGATGAAGCTATCCAAAAGCTCATTCTTCCTATATGGGTTACGTTAGCTGAACAAGAGCAGTGGACGTATTATGAGCTTATTGTAATGTGTCATGTTTTATATATGATTGATATTACGCAAATTGATGTGATAGCGAGCAGGGTGTTTAAATCGTTAGAGCGGTACAAAGGTTATCAAAATGTTGAGGGGCTACAAATAGCGACGTGGTTCTGTTTTTGTGAAAGGCTTCGTTTAAATGGTCGCTTTTGTGAAACAAAAGATTTATTAGAATGTACTTTGAAACGAGCGATTACACGTGAAGATGGACTTATGATTTTTAAATGTGAATTTAGATTGTGTGAGCTCGCTAGGATTGAAAGTTCAGAGGATAGGACAGATATATCAGCGAAGGTAGACCGTATTTTGAGCGGTTTATTAGTCATGCAACAAGTGGACACAGCGTTCGCTTTTAAGAAAGACTGGTTGGGAGCGGGAATCGAAGTGGCAAGTCTATGAAACAAAAATACTCGTGCTTTTTCCAAAAAAATTTGATACAATCGTTATGAGAAGAACTTCACATGGAAGGAGTAGTTGACTTTGAGTATGACGATGTATTTTGATAATGAGAACGGGATTCAGAAGGAAACGAGCCATCCGCACTTTACAGAGCACTTTCACTTGGATATTTACTATGATTTGGAGCAAAAAGAGGCGCCGTTTAGTAGCGCTATAGGACAAGAAGTTTTAGATCGCCTAACGTCTTATTTTAAAGATAAATCAGATGAGGGGCTAAATTTATCTGCATTTCCGAAATATTTTGCGGAAGAAAAAGGGATTTCATTTGTGGAGCCGAAAGACTATGATGCTGCGACGCTTCAAAAAATGCGCGAAAGCCAGGATGAAAACACCTTTTTATCCATGAAAATAGCTGTTAGTGCCGCACTCGGTCAAATTAAAATTACCGGTTATATTTTACCTGCCTTGCGCGATAAGGCACTCGACGCTTTGCATGTTTTAAAAGAAATTGAAGTGGACGAGTCGGGATATTATGACCAAATGTTTTATGATTTATTGACATTCACGAAAGATTACACGGCAATTTTACCAGAACTTTGGTGTAAACGCTGCATACAGTAAACTAAAATCAAATATAAAACAGCTTCACACCATATTCAGTCTAAAATAACCCCTCGCAGCAGCGAGGGGTTATTTTAGTTTCGCCAAAATTTCATCGGCAATTTCGTAAGGATCTTTATTGTCGGTTATGATGACATAATTAGCAGTTTGCTCGTATAGTGGTGTGCGACTTTCGAAAATGGCGGTTATCTCCTCGCTCGTTTTAGCCTGAAGGAGAGGTCTTGTTGTGTCGTTTCTGAGGCGATGTAGAAAGATTTTCGGGCTCGTCCTTAAGTAAAAAACCGGCGCGGGGTGGCGGATTAGGAAGGCTTGATTGTTGTCGTCTAGCACAATACCTCCTCCGGTTGAAAGCACGGCAGAAGTGTCGCGTAATTCGGCAAGTTTTCCGCGCTCCATTTTGCGAAAGGCTTCTTCGCCATATGTATCAAAAATCTCACGAATTGACTTTTCTTGTTCGATTTCGATTTCCTTATCAATATCAATAAATGGAAGTTCCATTTTGTTTGCTAAGAGCTTTCCAATGGTCGTTTTGCCAGCTCCCATAAAGCCAGTTAAAATAAGTTGTCTTACCATATTTATCTCCCCCAATTTACAAGTATTTTAACACTTCTAAGAATTAAAGGTCAATGGTTCGAAGTGATGCTAACTAACGAAAATCATCGTTTGTCAGTATGTTGATTTTGGAGGTTGCCCCTTTTTATCCAGTAGGATTTAGTGTAGAATGAAGTTATGTGGATAAAGGAAGGATCGAAAAGATGGGAAATTTAGCTAAATTGAAGTCGGGTGAGACGATGAAGTTGATGGTGAATCGGCGGCTTGTTTTTTCAAGTGTGCTGATGACTTTGGCTGTTTGCGTCTTGATATATTTGAGTTTTAGTCATTTGAAAGGGGTTACGGGAACGGAGGAAGTCATTCTCCTCATTTTTCTAGCGGCGGCGACTTTGCGTCCGTTTTTTCGGCTTTTAAACGTGCAGCCGACTATTGAACTTTCCAAAGAAGGAATTTCGTATCGCGGCGATTTTCAAACTTGGTCTGCCGTTTGTGAGCTCGAGTTAAAAATGCCACGTGTAACAGTTTTTCAACACGGACGCCTTGAAATTTATACGTTTATTAAAGAAGAGAGAGAACTTGTGTGGGATATTACCGCGTATGATAGTGAAATCTCACTTTCTGAGCTAGAAATGCTTATTCAGGAATGCATGGCGGAATTTGGCGAGGAAAATCGTAAAACGTCGGAAGAACCAGCATTATCTTTCTAAAAAGCAGAATATCTGCTTTTTTTTTTGAAAAAAATAGCTTTCTACAACTATAGACCTTGTTCAAATCTTTCGGTATACTGTAAAATAACACGAGATGACTGAATATCAGGAGGAAAACGATGGAAGATTTAATTTTAAAAGCCCATAAAGTGCGTAAAGTTTACGGGTCAAAAGGAAGTCTTTTTCCTGCTTTAAATAGTATTTCTTTAGAGGTGAGAAAGGGGGAGTTTGTTAGTGTCATGGGACCGTCTGGTGCGGGAAAGTCGACACTTTTAAACGTGCTGTCATCAATTGATGGCCCCACTTCTGGTGAAATTGAAATTAACGGGAAGTCACTTTCCGATATGCGCCAAAAGGAATTGGCGATGTTTAGGCGGGACCAATTAGGCTTTATTTTTCAAGATTATAATTTATTAGAAACGATGTCGCTAAAAGATAATATCGTGTTGCCGCTTTCTTTAAATCGTGTGCCACCTATTGAAATTGAAGTGCGTTTTGAAGAGATTGCAAGGCAATTTGGCATTTATGATTTGCGTGATAAATTTCCAAGTGAAGTTTCAGGCGGCCAAAAACAACGCACAGCAGTTTGCCGCGCGATGATTACAAAGCCAGCGCTTATTTTTGCGGATGAACCAACCGGTGCACTTGATTCAAAGGCGGCAACGAACTTATTGGAAGGTTTAAAGCAAGCGAAAGAACAAGGAAGTGCTACGATTTTAATGGTCACGCACGATGCTTTTGCGTCAAGCTATTCAGACCGCGTCTTATTTATTAAAGATGGTGAAATCTATACTGAAATTCACCGCGGTAAAACGACGCGCAAACAATTTTTTCAAAAAATATTAGATGTGCTGGCGATGCTTGGCGGTGAAGCTGATGACGCTTTTTAAAATTGCTGTCACCAACATGCGAAAAAATTTCAACCAATATTTGATTTACTTCATTAGTATTGCGATTAGCGTATTAATTTATTTTACCTTTATGTCGCTTTCGCAAAATCCGCTTATAAATAAAATTTTCAAAAACTGGGAAGTTGTTGGGAACTCTTTATTTTCATCAGCGGGCGTCATTCTTATTTTATTTGTCGGCTTTTTCATTTTTTATTCGAATAGCTACTTTTTAAAAAAAAGAAAAAGGGAATTTGGCTTGTACGCTTTGCTCGGTTTAAGAAGAGGGCAAATTAGTATTATTATTATTTTTGAAAATTTGTTAACTTATTTGCTCGCGCTTGTGGCGGGGATTTTGACAGGTATTTTCTTTTCTAAACTGTTCATTATGCTCCTCTTTTGGATTGTCAACTTACGCGTAGATACACAGCTAATTGTGTCTACTAAGGCGATTACAGACACCATCTATACTTTCCTCCTCATCATGGGCGTCACGTCAGTCTATGCGGTGTACATCATTTTTCGCTACAGTTTGCTCGAACTCTTTAAATCCGAAACACGCGAGAAACGTGTAAAAGGCTCGCTCATGTTGACCATTGCCGGACTCCTTTTCATCGTCTTTGGCTATTGTTTAGCACTTCAAATCGTTGTAAATTCTTCTTTTTGGGAAAAAGTAGGATTTGGCAACTGCATTTTATTGATCCTTGGGTCAGTTATACTGGGAACATGGATTTTTATTCGCTACTCCATGCCACTCGGGTTACGTTATTTTTATAACTTTAAAAAGGCCTATTATCGCGGAACAAATTTAATCACCGTCACATCCCTGCGTTACCGCATGAAAAAAAATGCCAATACATTAGCCATGATTGCCGTTTTAAGTGCCACAACTTTAACTATCATCGGCGCTATTAGTAGCTTCTATTACATCACCATCGATCAAGTGCAAAAAGAAAATCCAAGTAGTTATCAACTTTTAAATTTAACACCAAATAAAGAAGCTGAAGTGGAGCGAATTATTAAGCGCGATAAGAATCATAATTTAAATTACATGACAAGAAGTGCTTATATTGATGCTTACGTTGAGCAAGAACTCGACCAAATGCCGTATGATTACTATCAAAATAAAGCTACGTTTTCTTTCATTACAGAATCAGAATTTAATCGTCTTAATTTAGTAGAAAACAGGAATAATAAACCCATTCACAATTTAAAAACGGGTGAAGCTGTTTTTGTTGGAAAATCAATGAGCAATGTACGTGATAAGCGTGTACAACAATTGCTAGGCGAAGAATTTAAAATTGTTTCAACCGATAAAACAAAAAAACTAGGCGATGTCACGATTACCGATTTTCGCTATTATCCGATTTTTAATGCTGGTTTTGCAGATGCGATGCTTGTTGTTAGTGATGCGTTTTATAATCAACTTACAGGAGAGTTACGCACGCAAAAAGTTTCCATCTATGATGTGACAGAAGTCGATCATTCCGAAGCTTTAGGAAATAAAATTCAAATGGCCACAGAAGGAAAAATAAATCTATGGTCGGAAAACTTTTCAAGCTATTATTCCAACTATCACATGGTGTCGATTTTAATGGGAACGATTCTTTATATTGGCGTCTTTATTGGACTGGTTTTCTTCATGGCAACAGGCAGTATCATTTACTTTAAACAAGTGACGGACGCCTATTTAGAGCAAAATCAATTTACGACACTCTTTAAACTGGGCTTAACGCGAAAAGAATTAAGGCGTGTTGTTTCTAGACAAATTGCGCCAATGTTTATTATCCCGCTCTTACTTGGCCTTTCACACAGCATGATTGCCATGATTGGGCTATCAAGAAATATCGATTATAGCTTGCAGTGGCCTGTCATTATCGTCACAAGTGTGTACTGCATTTTTTATGGTTTTTATTACTGGATTTGTGTGAACAGCTACATGAATATTGTCACGCGTTTCCGCCATTAAGTGGTAAAAATAACGATAATCAGCTAAAATAGAGAAGAGCGAAATTTTACTTTAAAGCAGGTGATTTCATTATCCGGTGATGGAGACAGATACGCGCTGCGAAATGAAATACAAATAGAACTGGTCGTGTGGTGTTAGTTTGAAATTGGAGGCAAAACGATGGTTAAAGTTTATATTGTAGAAGATGATTTAGTCATTCGCGATACGATTCAAAAACATTTGATGAAGTGGGGCTTTGATATTCACACCGTAGAGGATTTTAATAACATTTTAAATGAGTTTTTAGAATTCGAACCACAATTGGTTATTTTAGATGTGAATTTGCCATACTTTGATGGTTTTTACTGGTGCAATCAAATTCGCGAAGTTTCGAACGTACCTATTATTTTCTTGTCTTCTAGAAATTCGCGTATGGATCAAATTATGGGCATGAATATGGGGGCAGATTATTATATTGAAAAACCTGTCGATTTGGACGTTTTAATGGCGCGAATTAATGCGCTTCTGCGGCGTACTTATTCGTATGCTGAACTTGAAGAGCCCAATGTCATGGAACATAATAATGTCTTTTTGCATATCGACACAAACACGCTTACTTTTCTTGATGAAAAGATTGAGCTGACTAAAAATGAGTTTTTAATTTTATATGAATTAATGAAACAAAAAGGCAGTATTGTTAGCCGTGACGAAATCATGCGTGCACTTTGGGAAGATGAAAGTTTTGTGGACGACAATACGCTTACCGTTAATGTTGTGCGCATTCGTAAAAAACTTGCCGAAATTGGCTTAGATGATTTCATTAAGACGAAAAAAGGGCAGGGCTATATGATTGAATAAATTGGAGGAAGTAGGTTTCTTTTGCTACGAGAAACTTTTACTTCCTGTTTTTACATAAAAAAAGGAGGGGTTTGGATGAAGGTTTTAGTTTTAGGTGGTACGCGTTTTTTTGGTAAGCGTCTTGTGGATATTTTGCAAGCGGAGGGGCACCGTGTGACGATTGTGACGCGCGGCAAGGCGGATGTGACTATTCCAGCTGGTGTGAGGCATTTAAAATTAAATCGCGAGCGGCGCGAAGATTTATTTCAACTGGCAAATGAACAATTTGATGTAATTTATGACAATATTTGTTTTTCACCGCAAGATGCGCTTTATTTAATTCAAGCCTTTAAAGGCAAGAAAACGCGGCTGATTTATACGTCCTCTCTTTCGGTTTACGGGATAAAAGGACGGGCGCTTTTGGAAGAAGATTTTGATAGCAAGCACTACGAAATTATTCTTGGCGACCGCATGGACTTTGATTACGGCGAAGGGAAGCGTCTCGGCGAAGCGGTATATTGCCAGAAAGCGGATTTCGACGTGGTCGCTGTACGTTTTCCAATCGTGCTTGGCGCCGATGATTACACGAAGCGTCTGCAATTTCATACATCAAGAATCATGAATGGTACAGAAATCGGGCTCCAAAACGAGGAGGCGGAAATCGGGTTTATTACCTCAGACGAAGCTGCGCGGTTTCTTGCGTTTATCGGCACGAAGTCAGACTTTACTGGCCCGATAAACGCGGCGTCAAATGGTGTTTACAAGCTTAGCGAATTAATCGAAACATTAGAAACAATTACGCAGAAAAAAGCGCATGTTGCTGATGTTTCGGAAACTGATGATGAAAACGAATCGCCGTTTGATATTCCGAAATCGTATTATTTAGACAATACAAAAGCTAAAAATCTTGGCTTCATCTTTCAAGATGTCCATGACTGGCTACCAGTTGTTGCCAAAGAACAAATGCTAGCGAAAGATTTTAAATAAGAAAGAAGAGAAGACGATGCTAACTTTTGAAGAGAAAAAACAAATTATTTCCCGGTATACCCAATTAGAGGAAAAAGCGATTTCGCTTGGGCGTGTGAATTATCATTATCCAGAAAGTAAACGTGATAAGTCCATCTTAATTAAACATTTACATCCTAACGGAAATGGCTATGTGTATGCGCCGTATTTAGATGCGGATACGCTTGATAAACAAGGTTATTTCAACGTTTTTGAAGCAAGCGAATCCGAATTAGTCGGGCTCATCGAAGCCGCAATCGCATATATGGATAGCGACGGGGATATATTCCAAGAAGGGCAAGAAATAACGTATGTTGATGAATTTAATGAAAAACTGTCCTTAATTTATGAAAATAAAATGTGGATTGTTTACGCTTTCGAAAATGTGGAAGCGATATTCCCAACGATTGAAGCCGCGGAAAGCTATTTAAACGACGAAGGTTTTTTTGAACAAAAATAAGAGGAGGATTTCGAGTTGGAAACAGTTCAAAGTTTGCGTGAGCGCATTGCCGTCAGTGATCATCGGGCGAAGGCGGATTGTATTATTAAAAATGGTCGAATTATCAACGTCTTTACAGGAGAAATTATGGAGGGCGACATTGCCATTAAAAACGGTTATATCGCCGGCATTGGCTCGTTTGAAGAGGCTGCTAAAATTATTGATGCGAAAGGGCAATATATCGCGCCTGGCTTTATAGATGCCCACGTCCATGTGGAGAGCGCCATGATTACACCGAGCGAGTTTGCCCGTGTACTTTTGCCAAATGGTGTCACAACGATTGTGACGGACCCACATGAAATCGCCAATGTGGCAGGCGTTCCGGGAATCGAATTTATGCTAGCAGATGCAGAAGACGCGCCAATCGATATGTTTGTCATGTCACCATCTTCTGTCCCAGCAACGCCCCAAGAAAACAACGGGGCCACACTTCTTGCGGAAGATTTAAAGCCGCTTTATACACATGAGAAAGTCATTGGGCTTGCGGAAGTGATGGATTTTCCGTCGGTCGCATCAGGCTCGGCTGATATTTTACAGAAAATCATTGATGCGAAAGCGAATGGCGGGCGCATTGATGGGCACGGGGCCGGCTTAACGCGCGATAACTTGAATAATT
This sequence comes from Listeria goaensis, assembly GCF_900186125.1. Classification (GTDB taxonomy): domain Bacteria; phylum Bacillota; class Bacilli; order Lactobacillales; family Listeriaceae; genus Listeria; species Listeria goaensis. Next base: position 45,888 of record NZ_FYBQ01000011.1, read on the forward strand.
ATTTGGCGGCTGGGATTCGGACGGACCATGAAAGTACGACGCGCGATGAGGCGCTAGACCGCGTTCAGGCGGGCATGTTTGTCATGCTTCGTGAAGGAACTGTTGGACGCGATTTAGAAAAAGCGATTCAGGCTGTGCGAATTGAAAACAGTCACCGTTTTTGTTTTTGTACAGATGATAAATTAATTCCGGATTTAGTTCGGGAGGGGTCGATTAATTACAATATTCGGCTTGCGATTGCGCACGGGATTGCGCCGATTACAGCGATTCAAATGGCAACAATTAATGCTGCAAACTGTCATAATTTACCTTATTTGGGGGCGGTTGCAGCCGGCTACCAAGCGGATCTTGTTTTCCTCGAACGCTTGGAGGATGTTGCGATTACAAAAGTTTTCAAAAAAGGAGAGCTACTCGTTCAGGACGGCATTCGCTTGGAAGAAAAATTCGGAAAAGCGGATACCAATTTTGTATCGCCAAAAATCACACATCGCTTAACGAAAAAAGATTTGCGACTCACTTTGAAATCGGAAAACGTACGCGTGATGGGCATGTTGCCAAACAGTTTATTCACCGAGCGTTTAACCGCCACTGTGGACCTCAAAAACGGCGAATTTGTTCCCGACGCTTCCCGCGATTTAGCTAAAATGGTCGTTGTGGAGCGGCATAAAGGAACGGAAAATGTTGGCCTAGGCATTGTGAAAGGTTTCGGTATGCAAAACGGCGCCATTGCGACCACTGTAGCCCATGATTCTCATAATATTGTGGCGGTTGGTATGAATGATGTGGACATTGATTTTGCGATTCGTCGTTTAACGGAAATTGGCGGCGGCGTTGTCGTTGTTGCAAATGGCAAATTGCTTGGCGAGTTGCGCCTCGAAATTGCGGGCCTACTTACACATGCCCCGTTTGAAAAAGTGCAAGCCGATTTAGAAACGCTTTTAAGTGTGTTCCAGACGATTAGTCAGGCGCGCGGATTTGATCCGTTTCTTACGCTATCGTTTCTTACTTTGCCTGTCATTCCAGAATATAAACTTACCGATCAAGGGCTGTTTGATTTCCAAAAATTTGATTTTGTTCCACTTGAAATTGACGAGAAAGGGTGAGCTAAATGACTTGGTGGCGCTATGTACGCGATAAACGCTTTTTCTTATTTTTCTTTTTCATCGTCATGTTTTTTGTTGGTCTTTTAATTTACATTGACCCAAACAGTAAACTAACACTCGGCAATATTATTTATTTATACTTTTTCGTGTTCATGTTTTTAGTCGCCTACCTGATTCTCGGCTATATTTTTAAATATCGGTACTGGCAAGAAATGAAAGAGCTTGTTGATGGGGAAATCGATGAAAATATTATCGAACTCTTACCGAAACCGCGTACGAGCGAGCAAGCCTTCTTCAATGAACTGATGCGCAAAAAACATCGAGAAGAACAAAAAACGGTGACGGCGCTTCAAGATAAGCAAGAAGAATATCATGATTTTATTTTATACTGGGTGCATGAAGTTAAGACACCACTTGTGGCTAGTAAAATGCTGATTAAAAATCCGGATTTGAATGATACTGCAACGATTTTTTCGAAAGTCGATGAGGAGCTTGACCGGGTGGATCAATTAGTGATGCAAGCCCTGTACTTCTCCCGGCTTGACACATTTGCAAAAGACTATTTTATCCAAGAACAAAATCTTGGAAGTGTTGTTAGGGAGTCGATTAAGCGCCATTCGCGGCTGTTTATTTCCGGGAAGAAAAAGCTTTCGATGGACGATGTGAACGTTGATGTGCGGACGGACAGCAAGTGGCTTGGGTTTATTTTGGACCAGATTATTTCAAATGCTTTGAAGTATACGCCTGAGGGTGGCGAAGTGAAGATTTGGTGTGAGGAGGAAAAAGAGCGCATCGATTTGCATATTTGGGATAACGGTCGTGGCATTAGTGAAGAAGATTTGCCGCGCGTGTTTGAGCAAGGCTTCACGGGCATGATTGGTCGGAAAGAAAAGAAAGCGACGGGCATTGGGCTTTATTTGGCGAAACAAATGGCGAAAAAGCTCGGCCACAGCGTGGAAATTAAATCGAGTGAAGGAGAGTTCACGGAGCTCATTCTTCACTTTGCAAGAAAAGCAGACTATTTATTAGTGGCAAAAGATTTGGAGGAGGATTCATCATGGTTGAAGAATTGATTGTACGCGGAGCACCGCAAGAATATGTTTGTACAACGGGCGCATGGAAAACGCTACCGGAACATTTAAAAAGACGTCGTTTGGAAAAAGTCCTCGTTTTGCATGGCGACAAGTCATGGGAAGTGGCTGAGGAGAAATTTCCTGATTTGCCAGAGGTGACCGTTTCATTTGAACAATATAATGGCGACTGCACCTACGAAGAGCGCGACCGAATTGTTCGCCTCGTTCAAGAAAAACAATTTGAAGCGATTATTGCAGTTGGCGGTGGGAAAATAACGGACTTAGCGAAAGCGGCTGCGCATGTGTTACGCATGCCAGTACTTATTTTACCAACACTTGCTTCGACTTGTGCGGCAGCGACACCACTTAGCGTCATGTATGATCAAAACGGCGCTATGATTTGCTACGATGTGTTCCCTGAAAGCAACGCGCTTGTTTTAATTGAGCCGGAAATCATTTTGCATTCTCCAATCTCGCTAATGATTGCTGGAATTGGTGATACGCTTGCGAAATGGTACGAGGCGGATGTCATCATTTCCCAGCTGGAAAATCTGCCGGTTGAAGTTGAAATTGCTTACTTTGCAGCGAATAAATGTCGGGAAAATCTGTTAGAGCTTAGCGTTTCGGCAATTGCTGCAATGGAAGCGGGCGAATTAAATGATGCGTTTATTAAAACGGTTGAAACGAATATTTTAGTTGCTGGAATGGTGGGTGGCTTTGGTGACCGCTATGGCCGAACGGCTGGCGCACATTCAATTCACGATGCACTCACAATGATTCCAGAAACACATTCTATCTTACATGGGAATAAAGTTGCGTACGGCGTGTTCGTTCAACTCGTTCTTGAAAATCGTTTTGATGAATTGGAACGGTTACTGCCATTTTATACGGCGCTTGGTTTGCCGACTTCACTTGCCGATATGTTGACGGAGTCGCTTTCTGAAAGCGATATACGCGCTGTTTCAACTCGTGCGACAGAGGCGGGCGAAACAATTCATATGATGCCGGGTGAAATAACTGCGGATAAAGTCGAGCAAGCGATACTTGGGCTTGAAAAATATCGAATGGAAAAGCAGGTTAGATAAAATGAACATACGGATAGAAACGCAGGAGGAAAATCGGGAAATTTTTGAGATTCATAAACGCGCTTTTGGTCGCGAAGATGAAGCTAAGTTAGTGGATTTAATTCGTGAAACGGAGCAGTATGTCTGTGACCTTTCACTTGTCGCTGAAACGTTAGACGGACAACTTGTCGGTCACGCCTTGCTTAGTGAAATTTTTCTTGAAAGAGAAGGGGAAACACGCGTTTTACTTGGTCTTGCACCGGTTTCGGTGTTGCCAGAATTTCAAGGCGAAGGGGTCGGGAGTGCGCTCATTGAGGAGGGCATTCGGCTTTCGCGTGCCAAAGCATATCCGGGAATTATCGTGCTCGGCCATGCGTCTTACTATCCTAAATTTGGTTTTAAGAAAGCTGCTGATTTTGGGATTTCTGCACCGTTTGATGTCCCGGAAGAAAACTTTTTAGCGCTTGAATTGTATCCGGGCGGCTTAACTGATTTTAGCGGAGAAGTTAGCTATCCCGATGCGTTTAACCAAGTGTAAAGGAGTGCGAAAAAAAGAGGCATAAATTCAGTAACAACCATGTTTGAAATGGAATGGTTACTTGGATGTATGCTTCTTTATTTTGATGCGAAAAATCTATTTGCTTTGGAAAAATTCTAAAATAAAATCGTGAAATAGTCGTTCGGATGGAGATAAATTGCGTTTTTTGGTGGTGATGAGGCCGACTGAACGGCGTAAGTCCTTGTCGCGCAAAGGGATGCTGATGGTTTCTTTGAAGATGGCACCGTCTAAAATCATTTCTGGGAGAATGGAAATGCCGAGTCCAGCGCCGACTAGGCCTTGAATTGTGTAGAAATCGGTGCTTTGAAAGGCGATATCAAGCATAATACCTTTTTTTTCGGCGGACTTTTGGACGATTTGGAATAAATCGAAGTCGCTCGGATAAAGGATAAATTTTTCTTGGACGAGGTCTTGAAGCGTTAACGTCTGCTCGCTGCTTAGCGGATGCGTTTTTGGGACGATTACTTTTAATTTTTCATCAAAAAAGCGGGTTGTGTGAAAAAATTCGGATTCAGCTGGGACGGGTGACAAAAACGTGAAGTCGAGGTCGCCAGAGTGTAGCATGTTTGTGAGTTCTGCGTTTGAGCCTTCCAGAAATTGATAGGAAATGTCGGGATATTTTTCCCGAAACTTGGAAATGACGGCGGGTAAAACTTTTGTGGCGAGCGAGTTAGGGAGCCCGACGCGCACGGTTCCAAGTGTTGGATTGGTATACTCGGTAACAATGGATTCTGCTTTTTGGAGTTCATTGAAGGCGCGCTTGGCTTGTTCAAGAAAATCTCTCCCAACATTTGTAAGGCGCATGTTTCGGCCGACGCGTTCAAACAGCGCCACGCCGAGTTCATCTTCGAGTTTAATAATCTGCCTACTGACGGCAGATTGGGCGACGTGTAAATTTTCGGATGCTTGCGTCATATGTTCGACTCTTGCGACTTCCATAAAATATTTTAATTGGCGTAGTTCCACGTTAAACACTTCTTTCGTTCTCAAAATGAGATTGTTTTATTCTATTATATATATTGTTTCGATAAATGAAAAGGGATAAAATAGAACTTACACAAAACGTCACTTGATGGGAGAGAATTTTCTATCAATTTAGTTTATTCCGTCAATAAAGAGAGGCGGATGCTGGAGGAGGAATTTGAATGAGAAATGTAGGATTGCCAAAAAAACATGGTTTATATAATCCAGAAAATGAGCATGATGCTTGTGGAATCGGTTTTGTGGCGAATGTACAAAATAAAAGTTCGCATAAAATTGTGGAGCAAGGGATTCACATGTTATGCCAGCTTAAACACCGCGGTGGTGAAGTTGGCGGAGATACGGGTGATGGCGCTGGCATTTTACTTGAAATTTCAGATGCTTTTTTTAGAAAAGTTTGTTCTGAAGAGGGCATTTCACTTCCAGAAAAATTTAAATATGCGGTGGGCATGATTAATTTTCCGCAAGATGAATTTGAACGCACAAAGCTGATGGAACGGTTTGCGGCAATTGTTTCGGAAGAAGGGCAAACGTTTCTTGGCTACCGAAAAGTGCCAACCGATGCAACGAAAATTGGCGCGGGCGCGAAACAGACGGAGCCGGCAATTTACCAGATTTTTATTGAACAGAAAGAAGCACGTTCTGAAAAGGAATTTGAACGCGCGCTTTATTTGATACGGAAACAAATTGAAAATTTTGCAAAGACACTTGACTTAGAAGGGACTTTTTACGTGCCGAGTTTATCAACTCGGACAGTGATTTATAAAGGGATGTTACTGCCAGAGCAGATTAGCGCGTATTATTTGGACCTCGCAAGCCAAGAATACACGTCGGCTTTTGCGCTCGTTCATTCGCGCTTTTCGACGAACACATTTCCAAGCTGGGAGCGGGCGCATCCTTACCGCTACTTGATTCATAACGGTGAAATCAACACACAACGCGGCAATGTGAACTGGATGAAGGCTCGTGAGAAACGCGCAGAAAGTCCACTTTTTGGCAAAAAGCTCGGTCAGGTTTTGCCAATCATTGATGAAGCAGGTAGCGACTCGGCCACGCTTGATAATGCGCTTGAATTCCTCGTGCAAACAGGGCGGGCGCTCCCGCACGCGGCAATGATGCTCATTCCGGAGCCGTGGGATAAAAACAAAAATATGTCGGAGGAAAAACGTGCGTTTTATGAGTATCACGCGACACTCATGGAACCGTGGGACGGACCGACTTCGATTTCCTTCACGGACGGCCGCGTCATTGGGACAATTTTAGATCGCAACGGCTTGCGTCCGGCTCGTTATTATTTGACGAAAGACGGGACAATCATTTATTCGTCGGAAACAGGTGTTGTGCCAGTTGATGAAGCAGACGTTGTGAAAAAAGAAACCGTTGGCGCTGGCCAAATGCTGCTCATTGATTTGGAGCAAGGGCGTATCATTCCGGACGCCGAGCTTAAAGGGGCATTAGAATCGGCGGAACCATATGCGGACTGGCTTGAAAATCTAACCGATATTTCCGAGCTCACGAAAGATGTAAAAGAGGATTTCGTGCCGCTCACAAAATCGGCTTGTTTTAAACTCGAGCAGGCTTTTGGCTACACGCAGGACGAGTTGAACAAAATTTTAATTCCGATGGTGACGGAGAAAAAAGATCCGATGGGCGCAATGGGGTACGACGCGCCGCTTGCAGTGCTTTCGAAACGACCACAACTTTTGTTTAATTACTTCAAGCAACTATTTGCGCAGGTGACGAATCCGCCGATCGACGGACTTCGCGAGGAAACGGTTGTGTCGACGATGACGCTTCTAGGCGACGAAGGAAATATTTTAGCTCCTGGCGCACAAAACGCTAATCGAATCCGCTTGAAAACGCCAATTTTGACGCGTAAGGAATATGCGGCCCTAAAAAACCAAACTAAATTTAGCGAAGCCACGACGATTTTACCGATGCTGTTCAAACAAGAAGAATGCGAGTCGCTAGATGCGCGCTTAAACATTCTTTTTACCCAAGTAGAAGAAGCCATTCAAGCAGGTAGCAAGCTCATTGTTTTAACGGACGAAGGGACGAACGCCGATTGGATTGGTATTCCGTCACTCCTTGCGGTAAGTGGTTTGCATCAACATTTGATTCAAAAAGGTTTGCGGACGAAAGCGAGCCTCATCGTGAAAACAGCCGAGGCGCGTGACGTTCATCAATGCGCAACACTTATTGGCTATGGTGCGGATGCGATTTTCCCGTATCTTGCGCTGCACGCTTTCCATGATTTAATTGAGCAAGGTCGCATGAAAGGTTTTACGCTTGATGAAGCGGAAACGAGATACATGGAGGCGCTCACAGACGGAATTTTAAAAGTGATGTCGAAAATGGGAATTTCCACTGTGCAAAGTTACCGCGGAGCACAAATTTTTGAAGCGATTGGCATTGGCGCTGACGTAACAGAGAAATATTTCCCTGGGACGGCAAGCGTATTATCTGGCATCCCGCTTGATATTATTGCGAAAGAAGCGTGGCTCCGCCATAGACAAGCGTTTCACGATATTGGCTATCAGGCGTTTACGCTAGATTCAGGCGGTGAATACCAGTGGCGTTCAAACGGCGAATATCACGTCTATAATCCGCTTGCGATTCACTCCTTGCAACGCGCGACACGCGAAAATGACCGCGAAGCTTACGAACTATACGCCGATTTAATGCAAAATCAAAATCAAGCTTTTCTACGTGGCTTGTTTGATATAAAAAGTGATCGTAAGCCCGTTCCTATCGAGGAAGTTGAACCAGCCGAAGCGATTTTTAAACGGTTTAAAACGGGTGCGATGTCTTACGGTTCGATTAGCCAAGAAGCCCACGAAGCGCTCGCTGTAGCAATGAATCGCCTTGGTGGCAAAAGCAATAGCGGTGAGGGCGGTGAAAATCCAGCGCGTTTTGTGCGCGATGCAAACGGCGATTTGCGCCGAAGCGCGATTAAACAAGTGGCGTCTGGTCGTTTTGGCGTAACAAGCCATTACTTGGTCAATGCGGAAGAGTTGCAAATTAAAATGGCACAGGGGGCGAAACCAGGCGAAGGAGGACACTTGCCTGGGAAGAAAGTGTATCCGTGGATTTCCAAAACACGTGGTTCAACAACTGGAGTCGGCCTCATTTCCCCGCCACCACATCATGATATTTATTCAATTGAAGATTTATCCCAACTTATTTTTGACTTAAAAAATGCGAATCAAAAGGCGCGTATTAATGTGAAACTCGTTTCGAAAACCGGCGTGGGCACAATCGCGTCTGGTGTGGCAAAAGGAAACGCCGATGTCATTTTAGTTAGCGGCTATGAAGGCGGAACAGGTGCTGCTGCCAGAAGTAGCATTCGCCACACTGGTTTACCGTGGGAAATTGGTCTCGCGGAAACACAGCAAACGCTCCTTTTGAATGGCCTTAGAAATCAAGTCACCTTGGAAACAGACGGCAAAATGATGACCGGTAAAGACGTTCTCATCGCGGCATTACTAGGCGCAGAAGAATATGGTTTTGCGACAGCACCGCTCGTGACACTCGGCTGCGTCATGATGCGCGTTTGTCACATGGATACTTGCCCGGTTGGCGTCGCAACACAAAATCCAGAGCTGCGCAAAAAATTTGCCGGTTCCGCCGACTACGTTGTGAATTTCTTCCAGTTTATCGTTCAAGAAATGCGCGAAATGATGGCGGAACTAGGTTTCCGCACGCTGGACGAACTAATTGGCCAAAAACAATATATCACACTCCACGAACGAAAAGACGCACACTGGAAAGCGAAATATTTGGACTTCAGCAAGTTGCTTTATACAGATGACTTTTACAAAACACAGACGCAAATTTGCACGAAGGCGCAAAATCATAAGTTAGAAGAAACACTTGATGCCCGCCAAATTGTACAGCAAATTCAGCCAGCACTTGAAGCGGGGCAAAAAGTGACGGGGACATTCCCTGTGCGCAACATTGACCGCGCAATTGGCACCATCTCGGGTTCAATGATTAGCGAAAAATTTGGCGCAGAAGGCTTACCGGAAGATACCGTTGATTTGACGTTTATCGGTGCTGCAGGTCAAAGTTTTGGTGCCTTTACGCCAAATGGCATGACACTTCGAATCATAGGCGATGCGAACGATTACTTCGGAAAAGGGCTGTCAGGCGGGAAACTCATCGTCGCACCAAATGACAAGACACCCGTAAATCCGCACGAATCGGCCATCGTCGGCAACGTCACACTTTACGGCGCAACAGGCGGAGAAGCTTATATGTTAGGAAAAGCGGGCGCCAGATTTGCCGTACGAAATAGCGGTGCGACCGCCGTTGTAGAAGGCATCGGCGATAATGGCTGTGAATATATGACAGGTGGTGCCGTAGCCATTTTAGGCGAAGTGGGAGACAATTTCGCAGCGGGAATGTCAGGCGGTGTGGCGTACGTTTATACGCGTGACAAGGAAGCCTTTCATTTGAAGACGAACCACGAACTTGTTTCGGTGCGGAGCGTGTCTTCTGCGCGGGAGGCGAATCGTTTGAAGGATATGCTGATTCGCCATGTCGCCTACACAGGGAGCAAGTTCGCGAAATCCATTTTAGACCAATTTGAAAATGAACTTGAGCATTTCGTGTACGTCATTCCGCATGAATATGAGGCGATTTTGACGCGAATGGAAGAGCTTGAAGCGAGCGGTGAAACGCATGCGGCGGCGGAACTGGCAGCATTTTATGAGCTGACGGGAAATAAAGAGGAAGTTACGGCGCAGTAAAGGAGGCGATGAATTTGGGAAAATCAACTGGTTTTATGGACTATAAACGGATTAAAGCGCCCGTTCGCGATCCGAAAACGCGGACGCGCGACTGGAATGAATATAATCTACCGATGCCGGAACAGGATTTAACGATTCAAGCGGCGCGTTGCATGGACTGCGGTGTCCCGTTTTGTAGCGTTGGCATGGAAATTAAAAACGGCGTATCGGGTTGCCCGCTGAACAATTTGATTCCTGAGTGGAACGATGCGGTTTACCGCGGCGACTGGAAAGAAGCGCTCATGTTGCTTATGAAGACGAACAATTTCCCAGAGTTTACTGGGCGTGTCTGTCCAGCCCCGTGCGAAGGGGCGTGTACGGTCGCGATTTCGGAACCGGCGGTCGGCATTAAATCGATTGAAAAGGAAATCATTGACCGCGGATTTGCCGAAGGGTGGATTCAGCCAGAGCCACCGCAAAATAGGACGGGTAAACGGATTGCCATCATCGGCTCTGGTCCCGCTGGTCTTGCTTGCGCTGATCAGTTAAACAAGGCGGGGCACTTCGTCACGGTTTATGAAAAAAGCGATCGTATCGGCGGCTTGCTCATGTACGGCATCCCAACGATGAAACTCGAGAAAGAATCCGTCATGCGCCGTGTCAATTTGATGGCCGCTGAAGGCGTCGAATTTGTGACAAACGTCAACGCCGGCGTTGACATCACAATGACGGACTTAAAAGCTGAATTCGATGCCGTCGTCCTAGCAACGGGTGCAAGCAAGCCGCGTGATGTTGAAATCCCTGGACGAGAAGCAGCAGGCATTCACATGGCCGTCCCGTACTTGACCGAAAGCATTCGCGACAATCTCGATAACAAGGGCGTTCAAACCCTCTCTGCACAGGGGAAAAAGGTGATTATCATTGGCGGTGGTGACACCGGTGCGGATTGTGTTGCGACAGCCCTTCGGCAAGGTGCAACCTCCATCCACCAATTCGGACACCGCGGTAAGCTTCCGGAACAGCGGACCGGGAAAAACCCGTGGCCTGAATACCCACATATTTTCCAGATGGATTACGCTCACGCTGAAGCGGAAGCCGTTTATGGTGCTGATCCACGCAAGTATTTAATTAGCACAGTCGCGTTTGAAAAAGACGACGCTGGAAACCTAATTGGTCTTCACACTGTTCAAGTGGACCATGATGTAGAGAATCATAAGTACACACAAATACCAGGTACTGAACGTTTCTTTGAAGCCGACATGGTTCTAATTGCCGCTGGATTCGCTGGCGCTACAGATGATATTTTCACGAATTTTAATGTGGGCCAAACAAAGCGCCACACAATTGATGCCGCAAAAGGGTTTTACAGAACGAGTGAGGAAGCAGTATTCGCTTGTGGGGACGCAAGATACGGCCAAAGCCTCGTTGTGACAGCCATTGCAGAAGGCAGAGAAGCTGCGCGTGAGGTTGACTTTTATTTAATGGACGAAACGTTCTTACCATAAGAAAAGCGAAGGATTTGCCTCCTTCGCTTTTTTACGTGGGAAAATAATTCTTTAATAGCATACTAGTGAAAATAAACTCAATGAGAGTTTTTTGGAAGAGTTATAACTTTTGAAAAACATGAACACCTCACAAAAATCAATATTCTCCTAGATAAAAGGGGATAGAAAAGAGACTCAATTCGTGTTAAGATAAATGAGCAGAGAAGTAAAGATGGTGGCTGAAATTCCCTAGCAAGGGGGTGAGGCCGATGTTTATTCGAGGTTTCTTCCTGGAAAGGATTAACTGTGTCGGTGTATGAAACGCTAGTGCTGATGATTGCTTTTGCAATGTTAGTATTAGCTGTTCGTGACTCGAACGATAAGCAAAAAAAATAACCATCTAATTCTTTGGACGAAAGGATGGTTATTTATATCATCTAATCAGCCACCATCTTTAATGGCTCTGTGCGGGGATATGTTAGCGCATATCCCTTTTCTTATTTCGAGTATACCACACACTTTCAAAAAAACAAATTCTTTTTAAACGATAAATTACTCCTAAAGTCCAAAAAATCCACCGAAAGCCAAGGTGTATTTCAAAATTTAATATAAGCAATAATTGAATAAAGATGAGCAAGAACATAGGAAGGTGGGGGAATAGTCGATTAATTATCTGCATACTTTTTCAAAAACAGTTCAAGAATCAAATCGATTTGAATCATTAAAAACGAGCGTGAAGTAATATCATAGTTATGAAAAGCATTTGTTGGAATTCCCGCACTAATACTACTAAGCACCAAATTATTTAGTGAATTATTCTTCGCATTTGTCATTGAAAGAATCGGACAGCCAGTTTGTTTTACTTTTTTAGCCGAGGCAAGTAAACTACTCGTTTCACCACTCATACTGATAAAAATAACCAAATCGTTTCGCTTACAAAGTTGTGGAAGTAAATCAAGCATATGCGATTCATATATATACATGGAAGGACGATTCAGTTGGTACAAGTATTTACTCATATATTCAGCAAGAGGTTTGGTTAAGCCTACTCCAACTATAAACAGACTTTCTGCTTCATAAATGTGCTTTGCAAAATAGTCAATCGATTCTAAAGTTAAAGTTTGCAAAGATTGCTCAAAAAAGCGATGATATTGCGCCACTAAATCCTTCTCTTGAATTTGTACCATTTGCGCAAGCAGCTGATTAATTTCGTATTTAAACTGCGAATATCCTTGAAAGCCAAGTCGCTGAGCTAATCGAATAACTGTAGAATTAGAAGAAGCAATTCGTTTTGCTAAATCCGTCAAATTCATCTGATTCACAAGCTCTGGATGGTTATCAAGGTTAAAAAAAACCGACTTTTCAGATTCACTCAATTCATCGAGATGATTTCCGTAGTAAGCCATTAAAACACCCATTTGTCTTCCCCTTCCTGATTCGTTTCACAGCCCTATTGTAACCTATTCTGGATAATTATCCAAATTCTGAATGAAAATGTTTGCATTTTAGTGATATATTATTTTTATCAAAAGAGCAAAGGAGAAAGTTAAATGAATATTGGAGCGCTAATAGCACCGAATTTAGTTCTTGCGAAGCAACACGTTTCCACAAGAGAAGAAGCGTTGTCGAAACTCGCTCGGCTACTTTTTGAAAACGAATACATCGCAAGCATTGACGAATTTTTAGCCGATGTATATAAACGAGAAGAACATTCCGAAACTGGAATGGAAAATGGTTTAGCTATTCCACATGGAAAAAGTAAAGCTGTTAACAAAGCTGGATTTGCAGTCATGACTCTTGATGAACCAATGAAAAAGGGAGCTTGGCCATCTTTAAATCCTGAAAATAAAGTAGATGTAATCTTTCTTTTAGCCATTCCAGAGAGCGAAGCAGGAACGACACATTTAAAATTGTTGGCTGAGCTAAGCAGTCGATTAGTAGATGAAAATTATCTAAATGCAATCAAGGCAGCAAACTCGTCAGAAGAAATTGTAGCTTTATTATCTGAAGAAAAAGAAGAAAAGACTTCCGAAAAGGTGAATTCGGATAAGTTTCTTTTAGCCATTACTTCTTGTGCAACAGGAATCGCGCATACGTATATGGCAGCTGAAACTTTAGAGAAGAAAGCAACTGAAATGGGCATTAAAATCCATGTTGAAAAACAAGGTGCTAACGGTCTAGAAGATAAAATTACGCCTGAAATGGTGAAAAAAGCTTCAGGCATTATTTTTGCAGTCGATACAAAAGTTAAAGAACGTGAACGCTTTGCAGGTCTGCCTTATGTACAAGTGAAAGTAGCGGAACCTTTAAAACGAAGTGAAGAAATTATTAATCAAGCCTTGAATTCTCCCCAAGGAATTGTAGAGGGGACAGTTGAAGAAATATCAACTAATTCTGGCACGGAAAAGAAAGGAATTAAAAATGAAATCATTACGGCTGTAATGACAGGGATTTCATACATGATTCCACTTCTCGTTGCCGCAGGGTTAATGCTAGGAATTGCGAAACTTGTTTGGAGCTTAGCGCTTGGAATGGATCCAGCCGTTATTGGTGAAGCCGCTTACCGTGATACGGGTGGTCTAGTCACCTTCTTGCATTATCTAGATGCATTCGGAAACTTACTCTTCAAATTTATTTATCCAGTATTTGCAATGTTTGCGGCTTATTCCATTGCAGACCGCCTTGGTTTAGTAGCAGGTTTTGCAGGTGGACTTTTTGCAGGCGGGTTACATTACACATTCTGGGGAATTGATGGCGGAATTCCAAGTGGGTTCTTAGGAGCATTAGTCTTAGGTATTGCGGCAGGTTACTTTTCTCGTTTCTTAAACAACAAGATTAAATTAAGTAAAAATTTAAGCGCTATGAAGCCAATGTTCTTGGTTCCAGGCTTATCGGTACTTTTCATCTTTGTACTCAATATGTATTTCGTGGATCCAGTATTTGGAGCTTTAAATAAATGGATTGCCGATGTGATTACAAATATGAGTGGGGCAGGAGAGATTGGTCTATCAGCAGTTATTGCAGCTGCAACAGCATTCGACTTAGGTGGACCAGTCAATAAAGCAGCCGGTGCAATTGCAATCGGTTTAGCAGCAGATGGCATTTTTCCACTAACTGCCCGTGTACTTGCAATTGTCATTCCGCCACTTGGACTTGGCTTATCTACGATGATCGATCGATTTGTTGTTGGACGACGTGTGTATTCACAAGAGCTACGTGTTGTTGGAGGCACTTCATTCCTACTAGGATTTCTAGCCATTTCAGAAGGTGCAATTCCGTTTATGCTAAGAAATCCGCTGATTACGATTCCTATCAATGTGATTGGGGCTATCGTAGGTTCCTGTACAGCAGTTGCCTTAGGCGCAGTGCAGTGGCTACCACTCCCAGCAGTTTGGGGCTGGCCACTTGTTGAGCATTTACCAGCTTATTTAATTGGCTTGCTTGCAGGGGTTCTTGTAATAGCGTTTGGAAACATCTTTGTAAGATACGCGATTATTAAACGCAAAGAAGCTAAAGGTAAGAAAGTTGATATGTAAAAATCAGAAATGGGGCAAATATTTGTTTGTCCCATTCTCTTTAGAAATAAAAAATTTAGAATAGGTGATTGATCCGTGAAAAGGCAAGTTTTTGTTGTACCACATAGTCATTGGGATCGTGAGTGGTACTTTTCAATAGAAGATTCCAATACATTATTAAGTGAAAATCTTTCCCAGTTGTTGCACTTTTTGGAGAGGCAACCTGAATTTAAAACATATACCTTTGATGGACAGATGTCTGTTGTTGAGGATTATCTTAAATATACGCCTGAAGATGGCCAGCGTATCAAAAAACTTGTTCAAGAAAATAGGCTACATGTAGGCCCTTGGTACACACAAGGGGATACTTTACTTGTTCAAACCGAATCGACCATTCGTAATTTATTAATTGGAAAATTAGGAGCTGAAGCGCTGGGACATTCGATGGATATTGGTTATTTGCCAGATGTTTTTGGGCAAAATGCTTATTTACCAAGCATATTTAGACGATTTGGCCTGTCCTATAGCGTGCTACAAAGAGGTGTGTATAACGAACAAGTTAGCGAAGATTTAAATTTCAACTGGATTGCACCAAATGGAGAGGGGATTAAAACCAATAATCTCTTTTTTGGATATGGTCCGGGAAAATTCTTATCAAATGAAGAGGACTATGTAGAAAAAACATTGCTTCCGATTTTAGAGGCGCTAGAAGCTAAGAATCCAGCGCACGTGCCTTTGTTACTACCAGCTGGGGGAGATCAGGTTTTTGTTCGAAAACACTTCCCACAAGTGGTTGAAGAACTCAATAAACGGGATTGGCATTATGAATTTATTTTGTCAGATTATGAAAGTTTTATGGAAAAAGCATGGGAGCGCCCGCACGCTACTGAAATTTCTGGGGAACTAATTGCTTGTCAAAAATCACGTATTCATAATACAATACATTCGCAAAGAGTGGATATTAAAATTTTAAACGCAAAAGTAGAAGAAAAACTGTATCAACAGTTGGAACCTTTGGCAGTGCTTAGCAAGGATCTTGGTGGAAATTATCCGCAAAACTGGATTAATCATTGTCTAAAACTTCTTTTTGACGTGCATGCGCATGATTCGATTGGCGGGTGTAACTCAGATGAAACTAATCGGGAAATTATGAATCGTTTATTTAAAGTAGAACGAATTATTGACGATCAGATTAATATTTTGAAAAAGCAAATTAGCAGGGCTGTCTTGGGAGAAGAATCGGGTGTACTTGCATTTCATTTAAGTCCTAAAAGTGTAGAAAAGCAAGTGGACTTCGTTGTGTTTACTCACTCAAAGCAAGTTCGACTAACAGATATTGTAGGAAATATTTTAAACCAAGTGATTCGCAAACAAGAATATATTTCTGGCGGAACCCAGGTGAAGGTGACGGCGGACGGCGAAGTGCAAGTTGAACTTCCGGGGTATTACCGTACGGAAATTACAGCAAGAGTCCATTTTGAAGGATTTGGCTATCGTAAGCTGCAGCTTGATGAAACCTCTGCTGAAGTGTTAGCGTTAACGGAAGCAACAAGTATCCGTAATGAATTTTATGAGATTTGTGTTGCTGGCGGACAAATTGAATTAAGAAGAGCAGATGGAACGGTTCGAAAAAACTTTTTTGATTTTGAAAATTGCGCGGATGGTGGGGATTCTTATGATTTTTCACCTATCGAAGGAAACGAAGCCAATTTTTCAAACGGATTTCATATTCTCGAAGTGAAAGAGTCAGCAGAAGAAAGTCAGATGGTTGTAGAAACGGAAGTGGCAGTGGCAAAAAATCTTGAGCAGGCGAATGCATTAACCGAACAGATGAAAATCCAGACAACGATTCGTCTCACGAAGAACTCTGATTTAATTCATTTAGCGCACAAGCTTGATAATCAAACTAAAGATCACCGAATTCGAATGCGGTTTGCCAGTGAAAATAAAGCGGGTATGAGTTTCGCAGATCAAGGCTATAGTTTGCTAGAACGTCAAAATAATAACCCTTATTTATCAAATTGGAAAGAACTTGGGTTTGCGGAATCCCCGCAAGCAATTTATCCGCTTGAACGTTTGGTTGTAACGCCAGATGAGGCAGGACACTTGGCGGTTTATCCAAAAGGATTAAAAGAATATGAGGCAACAAATCAACACCTTTTTATCACTCTATTTAGAAGTGTTGGCCTACTTGGACGCGATGACCTTGCTTGGCGGCCGGGGCGAGCGTCTGGAATTAATAATAAAGTGGTGGAAACGCCTGATGCTCAGATGCAAGGTGAATGGATATTTGAACTGAGTTGCCGTTTTACGGCAGGAGAGCCAGAACCCGTTCATTTATATGGGAGCGCAGAAGAAGTTTCTCGTAATGTACTGAGCTATCAATTACAAAATTTGAATAGCTTTGAAGAGCGTCTAGATCGTTTTGAATTACCGCAACCTGAAAACTTACAAGGTTTACCAGTAGAAAAAACCATGCTTACCGTGCCGAATGATATTTTTGTAAGTAGTATGAAAAAAGCAGAAAAAAGCAACCAAATCATTTTGCGGGTATTTAATCCACAAGAAAAACCAATTATATTACCAGAAACACTTCGCAAGAGTTGCACATTAGATGAAAAAGCGGATAAAAGCGTAATAGAAATTGGCGGAAAAGATTTTGCAAGTCTAGTCTTGAATCAAGTAGGTGAATAAATTGGAAATCAAACAAGCAATTTCAGAAAAAATAAACCAAATATATCGTGAAAAAGCAGATGCAGTGATGGCGGAGCTTGAACCCGTCATTCAAAAATTTGAACAACTTTCCTTTCCTAAACATGAAGTTATCGGGGAAAACAATGTCTATTTGATTACTTACGGTGATAGTATTCAGTCTGCAGGCAAGGCACCTTTACTTGCGCTTAAAGAAACGCTTGATGAAGTGGCGCGAGAAACTATTTCGGATGTACATTTACTCCCCATGTTTCCTTATACGTCAGATGATGGATTTTCCGTGACCGACTATTATCAAATCAATCCTTCACTTGGAGACTGGTCGGATATTCATCATCTCGGACAAGATTATCGGTTAATGTTTGATTTTGTTGCAAATCACATGTCAAAATCAAGCGACTGGTTCAAAAGATTTTTAGCAGAAGATCCAGAATTTCGAGAAGCCTTTATAAAAGAAAATCCTAATTTTGATGTTTCAAACGTTGTAAGGCCTCGGACATCACCACTCTTCCATACCTATGAAGGAAAAAATGGTTCTGTTTCAGCATGGTCAACCTTTAGCGAAGACCAAGTCGATGTGAACATTCAAGACGGAAAAATGCTCGCGCGGCTGACAGATGTTATTTTAACCTATGCACGAGAAGGGGCTTCTTCCATTCGACTGGATGCAATTGGTTTTTTGTGGAAAAAATCGGGAACAAGCTCGATTCATTTAACGGAAACGCACGAATTAATTCAGCTTTGGCGAATTTTGTTGGAATATTTCGCACCCAACACCCAAATCATCACTGAAACGAATGTACCGCATGAAGAAAATATCAGCTACTTTGGCAACAAACGGAATGAAGCACAGATGGTTTACCAGTTTCCGCTTCCGCCGCTTGTCTTACATGCTTTTACAAAAAACAGCAGCGAAATTCTAAGCGGTTGGGCTAAAAATATTGATCGTGTTTCAAGTACATCGACCTATTTTAATTTTCTAGCCTCTCATGACGGAATTGGAATGCGCCCAACAGAAGGCATTTTACCTGAAGAAGAACGTGGATTTTTAGTCGAAAAAGTGCTGGCAAATGGCGGAAAGGTATCTTATAAATCGAATCTAGATGGTAGTGAGACAGTTTATGAGCTAAACATTAATTATTCAGAAGCATTACGGAATGAGGGAGAAGATGATGAACAGACAACTCAGAAAATGATAGCGGCACATCATATTTTACTCTCGATGGTCGGTGTCCCAGCCATTTACTACCATTCTCTTTTTGGTTCTAAAAATGATTTTAAAGGTGTGAATGAATCTGGTATTAATCGGCGTATCAACCGTGAAAAATTGGATAAAGAAGTTTTGCTTAACGAGTTAGAAACGAATCATTACCGCAAGACGATTTTTAACGGCATTTCTAAGTTAATCAAAACTCGAAAAAACTACGAGCAATTTAGCCCTTATGCGAGCCAAAGTGTGTTAGATTATGGAGCAAAAATCTTTGCGTTAAAACGAAATCTTGGAGATGGACAAAAGAGTATTCTGGCTTTTACAAACGTAAGTAATGAAACTGTATCAATCGAAGGCGTAAGTGGATTTGACATTATTAACGAAGCTCTCGTTACAAATACGCTCTCTCTTAACGCTTACGGATTTGCATGGATTGAGGTTGAAGAAAAATGAAAATCGCAATCGCGGTGGATTCCTTTAAAGGAAGTCTAACAAGTTTAGAAGCTGGAGAAGCCATTCAAAAAGGAATTCATCAAATCGATGCTTCAACAGACATCCAAGTTTATGAAGTTTCAGACGGCGGTGAAGGGAGCATGAGTGCCTTAAAACATGGCCTAGAGCACGTGGAAAGTGTGACGATGATAGCGACAGATACACTGAACCGGGCAAGAGAAGTCAGCTACCTCATCACAACTTGGAAAAATAAAAAAACAGCTATCATCGAAAGTGCATCGATTATCGGAATTGAAGCCATCAAACCAAGCGGAGAAACGACAAAACAAGGGAGTAGTTTTGGTGTTGGCGAAATGATTCTAGATGCCAAAGCACGGAATTGTAAGCAAATCGTTATCTTTTTAGGCGGAACAGCAACATCAGACGGCGGATTAGGCTTGCTTACTGCTCTTACAAAAGGAAATAAACATGAAGGAAACTTACTTTTGCAAGAGGCGAAATTTGATATTGATTTACACGCGCTAAAAGAAACCTTCGCAGAACTTGAAATCTTCATTGGAAGTGATGTGAGTAATCCTTTCTCAGGTGAGCTTGGTTTTGCACATGTGTTTGCACCACAAAAAGGAGCAAGTTTGGAGCAAGTGAAGCGACTAGATGCACGGGCAAAAGACTGGGCAAACTTTATTTTTGAACAAGTAGGAACAGATTTAAATGAGCTAGCAGGAACAGGAGCGGCTGGGGGGATAGCAGGAAGTCTGGTCTGTATTGGTGGGAAAATCGAATCTGGATTTGATCTAATTGCAGCAATGACCAACTTAGAAGCTGCTCTAAAAACAGCAGATTTAATCTATACGGGAGAAGGCAGTATAGATCAACAATCCGCACAAGGAAAATTACCAATGAAAATTGCTGAAATTGCTCGGAAATATGCAATTCCAGTGATTGGGCTTGCTGGTAGGAGAAGCGCAAACTTAGGTGATTTGGAAGCACTCCTTCTGGGCGTTTTTTCAATTCAACAAGAGCCGATTTCTTTAGACTCGGCCTTGAAAAAAGAAGTGGCAGCTAAGAATCTCGCTTTGACAGCTAGAGAAAGTTATCAGCTATTTAAATACATTCCTAAAAATTAAAAGAAGCCTGAAGCGCTCATTGGAAAGTTTTGTGTAGTGAACATTTGCTACGAAGATAAAAATAATATAACTGAAGTAGGGGTGGCAGTATTTATAAGACCATCCCTAGCAATTGTTTGAGTTCTAAACGGACGGAAAGCTGAAGAGACAACTTATCTCTCGGCTTTTTTTATAGGCCGATGTAAGGTGTAAATTCTAACTTAATCAAAAAAATGGGTAGAAAATCTTTTTAGAGGTTGCAACATTTATATTTTACGAAAGCTAATCCCAAAACATAATAAGTTTCTATAGTAATAAGATTGTATCATCATCAATATATCAAATTAAAATTGGCTGGCCGAAGTCAGATAGAATACTGTCTTCAGACCAGCCAAAAAATTTAATTAAATGTGCTCTAACTTTTGGATTGTAGCACCGTTTTTTGTCTTTTTAATTCATCATTTCATTCCTGAAACATTGAAGCCTTTTAAAATATATTTCTGGAACATCATGAAAATCAAGATAACGGGGATAACCATGAAGGTAGAACCTGCCATTTGCAAAGCGTAATTACTGCTATATTGCCCTTTTAGTAGTTGCAAGCCAACGGAAAGTGTATAGTACTTCTCGTCGTTGGCAATAATGAGTGGCCATAGGAATGAGTTCCAGCCTGCGATAAATGTCAAAATCCCTTGAACAGCTAATACTGGACGCGAGATCGGGATGATAATTCGCCAAAAGATATAAAATTCACTTGCTCCGTCTAGTCGTGCCGCTTCAAGCAAGTCATCGGAAATGGTGGACATAAATTGCCGGAATAGGAAAATCCCAAAGGCGCCAACTAGGCCGGGGAGGATAATACCTGTCATTGTATTGGTGAGTCCCATCGCATTTAAAATTAAGTAGACCGGAATCATAGTTACTTGTCCGGGAATCATCATTGTAGCTAACACTAAATAAAATAGTTTGTTTTTCCCTTTAAATTTAAATTTAGCAAAACCATAGCCGGCCATTGCGTTGAAAAATAGGCCAATGAAAGAGAATAGCACGATAATAAGTGTATTTTTTAAATACACACTGAAGTTCATTTCAACAAACAACATTTTGAAATTTTCCCAAGTGAATGTTTCAGGCCAAATGGTTGGAGGAATTTTTAAAATTTCTGCATCCGTTTTAAAGGAGGAGAGAACCATCCAAATGAACGGCAAAATCATAAAAAATCCGCCAATCGTTAAAATAAGAATAACAATTAGTTTTGACATGCGAGATTTCTCTGTATATGGATTCATTTTTTTCTCCTCTCAAATTACATCGTATTATTTTTTCTTTGTAAACGGAATTGAATCAGAGTCACGATAATAATCGCGATAAACAGAATAAATGACCCAGCCGCCGCGTAACCGAATTTACTAAATTGGAAACCGTTTTGGTAGATGAAAAGGGCAACTGAATTTGTACTGTCTAGCGGCCCGCCTTTTGTCATAACAAACGGCTCTTCGAAGAATTGCAACCAGCCAATTAATGTTGTTACACTGACAAAGAAAATCGCAAAACTAAGAAGCGGTACGGTAATTTTAAAGAGCTGTTGGAAATTGCCGGCACCATCTAGTTGCGCTGCTTCGTAGTATTCTTTTGGAATACCTTGCAGGGCCGCTAAAAAAATGATCATATTGACACCAATGGCCCGCCATACAGCAAGAATAATTAAAGAGATTTTAGCAATCGTAGGATCTTGTAACCACGGAACTGGCGGCAAGTCAATGAGCGACAGCAAGTAGTTAAAAAGCCCAAATTGCGGGTTGTATAAATAGCTCCAAACAACGGCCACCGCGACAACGTTTGTGATGGAAGGTGTGTAAAAGATTAAGCGGAAAAATTGGAAAATCTTCGCTTGCGAAAAGTTAATCATAATCGCAATAGCAAGCGAACAAACGATGACAAGTGGAACACCGACAATAACATAAAATAGTGTGTTTCCAATGGATTTCAAGAAAACCGGATCCTGTAAAATATTGATATAGTTTTCAAATCCGATAAAATTAATTTTCGAAAAGTCCGCCAGTCCCGTTAAGTTGATGTCGGTGAAGCTAATAACAAAAGCGACGACAATCGGTATAAGGGAAAAAAGAATAAGTAAAATTAGCGCTGGCGAAATAAAGAAATAGGGTGTATGACGATTTAAAAACTGTTTCATGGCGCTCCTTTCTTATGAAAAAACGGGGCAAATTGCGCCCCGCGGTATTTTATTTCTTGAGTATATCGATGACTTGCTGATTATATGAGTCCATTTGTTCTTGTGGATCAGCACCGCCGCGATAAATTTGTTCCCAGTTTTTGAGGTACGTTTGCGCAATTTCTTCAAATTCTGGAATAAGTGGCATTGGTTCAGCGTCTTTCATTTGTTCACCAAACACTTGATAGAATTGGTCTTCTTTTAGTGTCTTATCTTCCCATGCTGCTTTACTTGCTGGCATTGAGTTTGTGTCTTTGAGCCATTTCAACTGAATATCTGGTTGGCTCATAAATTCCATAAATTTAAGTGCTTCTTTTTGTTTCTTAGAATATTTGAAGACAGTCAAGTTCGCGCCACCTAGGCTGGAGATGTTATTTTCCTTTTTAGGAAGAACAGCAGTTGCCCATTTTCCTTCGATATCAGGAATCGTTGTTTTAATGGTGTTAACCATCCACGGTCCACTGATGAACATCGGTACAATTCCGTCGCCACCAAATGTTTGGGCAGCATCCATGCCTAAATCAGTGTCAGGAGCAGAACCATTTTTTACGAAGGAATCTAAATATTTCACTGCATCTACAAATTCTTTTTGATTAAAAACGGGTTTTGTATTGTCATCTGTAAGAAGCTCAGAGCCGTTTTGACGACCGAACATAAAGCCTAGTGTTTGTTCGTTCGCGTCAACGTTAAGGCCATACATGTCTTTGCCACGTTTAGAAAGTTTTAAAGCAGCGTCGGAAAGCTCATCCCATGTTTTAGGGGCTTCGTTGTAGCCTACTTTTTTAAGTAAGTCGGTACGGTAGAATAAGACGCGCGTTTCTGCGTACCACGGAACACCGTAGTATTTGCCGTCAAATTCGGTTGTTTTTACTGAACCCGGGAAAAATTTGTCGGGATTCATGTTTTCACTCGCTTTAACTTCCTTCGAAATATCTTGAATAGCGCCAGCTTCTACAAATTCAGGCATCCAAGTCGTTCCCATTTGCAGAACATCTGGACCTTCTTTTGATGCGACAGCAGTTAGTAATTTGTCATGTGCATTTGCCCAAGGAATAACTTGTACTTTGACATCAATGCCACTTTCTTTCGTAAAGTCTTTGGCTAAGTCTTTCAGGGATTTTGCTTCATCACCCATTGCCCATACTGTTAAAGTATCTTTATCGCTAGACTCACTCCCACTTCCTGAACCACAAGCTGCTAACACTAAACTTAAGGATAAAACTAAAACAGACAAAACAATACTCATTTTCTTCTTCATTATTTTTACCTCCGTTTTTTATGACGCATTTTCACAAACTTGAAATTTTATAGAAACGTTTCGATAGGGTTATTATAATATGAAATGTAATCGGTTTCAACTATTTTTTTCTAAAAAAATCAAAAAAGGTATTTAAATGGCTCTATATAACGTTTTTTTGATATTGCGTTTGCCATGCTAATCAAATTCGGTTTTCGCCCATTTAATAGTAAGAAAAGTGATAATCGACGATAAAATCTTGTGAAACAATAAAAATGATTGACTATAAAAAAGAAAGCGCTTATACTGTTGTTATATTTAGATAGAAACGTTTCGATTTCAAAAGAAATTTAGGAGGCCGTTATGGATAAGAATCAGTTGGAAGATTTACTTGGAAAAATGACACTTGATGAAAAAATTAGTCAGATGATGCAACTTTCACCGATATTCTTCAAAGGAACCGAAATGCAGGGCGAAATTACTGGACCGATGGAAGAGCTCAATTTGACGGAAAGCATTATTCAAAATGCGGGTTCGGTTTTAGGGTCGAGCTCGAAAAAAGATATGTTACAAATTCAGGAAGAACATATGAAAACAAATCGCTTAGGAATTCCGCTTGTTTTTATGGCGGACATCATTCATGGGCATAAAACGATTTTTCCTATTCCGCTAGCACTAGGCGCATCTTTTAGTGAAGAGGTGGCAAGTGAAATGGCTCGAGTTTCGGCACTTGAAGCGACAGCAAGTGGGCATCATGTGACATTTTCTCCGATGGTGGATTTAGTTCGGGACCCGCGCTGGGGACGTGTCATGGAATCTACAGGCGAAGATCCACATTTGAATAGTCGCTTAGGTGCGGCGATGGTTCGCGGATACCAAGGCGGAAATTTGCAGGAAGATTACACGCGCTTAGCTGCTTGCGTGAAACATTTCGCGGCATACGGAGCCCCGCAAGGAGGACGTGAATATCATACAGTTGATATGAGTAAACGCGAGTTTTATCAAAATTATTTACCAGCTTATCAGGCGGCGCTTGAAGCGGGTGCGAAAATGGTGATGACGTCTTTCAATATACTAGAAGGCGTTCCGGCGACTATGAATAAATGGCTAAATCGAGACGTTTTACGGCAAGAACTTGGTTTCTCAGGCGTGCTGATTTCAGATTGGGGCGCAGTGAAAGAAGTTATTAATCACGGGACGGCAGCTGATACGAAAGAAGCCGCAAAAGGCGCGCTCCTAGCGGGTGTTGACCTTGAAATGATGACGGAATGCTTTATTACAAATCTAAAAGAGCTCGTTGAAACGGGCGAGGTCTCGGAGGGGTTATTAGACGAAGCGGTGATGCGTATGCTCGTATTAAAAGAGGAGCTAGGGCTCTTTAAAGATCCTTATCGGGGATTAAAACGGGATTCGCGTAGCGGAGATATTTTGTCTGATGAGAACCGCCAAGTAGCAAGAAATGTCGCGCATGAATCAGCCGTGCTGTTGAAAAACAATGCAAACATTTTACCCCTTGATTTCAACCAAAAAATCGCGTTGATTGGACCGCTTGCGGATAGTCAAGATGTTTTGGGCGGTTGGGTTGTGTACGGCGAACAGAAAGATGCGGTGTCGATGGCGGACGCCTTCTCGGGCAAATTCAGCGCCACAGAAATTGTGTCCACTGACTACGAGCAAATCTCGGAAAACGTGTTGCAGGAAGCGGAAGAGGCAGCCAAAAATGCGGACGTCGTCGTTTTATGTGTTGGCGAAAAAAGCGAGTGGAGTGGTGAGGCGGCAAGTCTTGCGACAATTCGCTTACCGGAGGCGCAATATGAGCTCGCTAAACGTGTTGCAAAGGCAAATTCGGCAGTCGTGACGGTTCTATTCAACGGTCGCCCGCTTGATATCCACGATTTAGTTGACCATTCTGAAGCGGTTTTAGATGTCTTTTTCCCAGGAACAGAAGCTGGAAATGCCATTTTTGATTTGCTGACGGGAGAAGTAAATCCTTCTGGGAAGCTATCGATGACCATTCCGCAAACAACTGGACAAATTCCAATTTTCTATAATGAGCTGCGCACGGGTCGCCCAAAAACGGCGCAAAACGCGGGTGAGAAATATTTGTCGCAGTATTTGGATATTCCAAATGAACCGCTGTTTCCGTTTGGTTTTGGGTTAAGCTATACGAATTTTGTGCTTAGTGAAATGGAAATGGCGGACGAAATCGCGCTAGCGGATACGCTTCACGTAAAAGTGACGGTTCAAAATATGGGCGAATGCGCCGGCAGCGAAGTCATTCAAGTATATCTGCAAGATATTACAGCGAGTGTTTCCAGGCCGCTAAAAGAGCTTAAGGCGTTTCAAAAAGTGCGCCTAGAACCGGGTGAGAAAACGACACTTTCTTTCGCTTTAACAAAAGAAGATTTTTCGTTTTATTTACCGGATTTGACTGTGGCGCAGGAAGCTGGGCTTCACCGGGTGTTTATTGGAACGAGTAGTGTGGATGTGAAAAGTTTTGAGGTTAGGGTGGTTAGATGATTACAATTGGAAAAGGTCAATTTGAGGCGAAATTTTTTGAAACGGGGCACTTACATGCGCTTTTGTATGACGGGGTGCTTGTGAATCAAGTATTGCAAAACCCGCTTGAAACGCGGTTAGGACAAATTTTCTTACGGGCGGACGGGAAAAGTTATCCGCTATTAAATGAAGACGCGACGTTTTCCTATCATGCGAGTGCGGTTAGCTATGCGGGTACTTTACCTGTTGGAAGCTATTTGGTAACTTTTCATATCCATGCAGATGGTTGGTTTTATGAGGTGGCAGCGGATATTCAAGGAAGTTATGATTTAATTTATATTCAGGATTTAGGGCTTGCTGATGTTTCAGCTGTTAGAACGAACGAGGCGTACATGGCGCAGTACCTTGATTATAATGTGCTTGATACGGAGCGTGGGAAGGTTATTTTGACGCGGCAAAACCAGCCGCAAGCGGGGAATCAATTTCCGGGCGCTGAATTTGGTGCTTTAAGTAAAATTACACGGTTTGTGACAGACGGATTCGATTTTTACGGGACGGGCGTTAAACTTTCCGAAGCGCCGGAAGGACTTCTAGGCGACGGACTTAAAAATCGCAAATGGCAATATGAAATGGCGCTGGTCGGTTTACAAACGGAACTTTTGCAAGGGAAGGAAAAAACGTGTTTTTATGGGCTGCTCACGCGAAATCAAATGGAAGCGACTACATCTGTAACTTCTACCGCGAAACTAAACGCGCTTTTTGATAGTTTGGAAGAAAGCGATTTTCAATTGGGCGAAAAAATGGTGCGACAACACGGGCATGCGGCAGAAATTAGAGGCGAAACGGCATCTGCAAAATGGCTTCAGGCGCACTATCCAGCACGCCTGTTTGAAGAGCAGTCGGCAAACAAAACGCTAAGTTTTTTTACCCCAGAAAAAGCGCATGTTGTTTTAAAGGAAAAAGAACGCCTGGTGGAGCGTGCGCACGGCACGATTTTGCTTGATCAAGTTGACTTGCTCTCGCCGGAAAACACACTGGCGACAACGGTTTATATGGCGGGCGTATTCCAAACGCATGTGACGCTTGGGAACACGAACATGAATAAATTTAGTTCGCATCAGCGAAACGCGCTTAATTTGCTTCAAACGAGTGGCCTCCGAATTTATTTGCGCAAAACTGACGGGCTTCATCTGCTCACGATGCCGAGTGTATTCGAGATGCAGACGAACCGCGCGAAATGGATTTATCTGTTGGCTGATGACACACTTACAGTGGAAACAAAGCTTTCCAGTGGAAGCAAAAAAGTGCTTGTTACGATTCGTTCTGAGCAAAACAAAACGTATGATTTTATCATGACGAATCAAGTTAGCATGGGGCCAAATGAATACGAAAATGAGTTTTCACGGACGGAAACGGACGGCACGCTTATTTACAAGCCAAAAAACAACGTGCGCTATCCCAATTTGGCGTACCATATTTCCGGCAATTTTGACGAAGTAACAGATGAGCGTTTTATTGCGCATGCAGCGATTAACACGGCTGATTTAGATTGCTTTATCTACTCGAAGAAAGAAAGCGCGCATTTTGAAGTTCAAGCTACGTTAGACGGTCGTTTTTTTGCCGAAAAAGAAGCGGATTTTGAGCAGTTTTATGATAAGCTACTTGGACAGTTCAAGCTTTCGCATGACTCCACTTTTGCTGAAAAGTACAATTTGACGGCTTACTGGTATGCGCACCAAATGTTGATTCACTATGCTTCGCCGCACGGTCTTGAACAAGGTAGTGGCGCCGCTTGGGGGACGCGTGATGTGTCGCAAGGGCCATTTGAATTTTTCCTTGCAACGGGACAAAAAGAAGTGCTTCGCAAACTTATTTTGAAAGTGTTTTCGCATCAATACGCCGAAACGGGCGACTGGCCGCAGTGGTTTATGTTCGATGAATACGTCGACATTCAGCAAGAAGAAAGCCACGGAGACGTCATCGTTTGGCCGCTCAAAATGGTCGGCGATTATCTGGCGCTTTCAGGGGATAAAACGATTTTGGAAGAAAGCATTCCGTTTATTTCGGCGAGAACAAAAGGATACACCGACTCGAAAGAAACTTTAAAGGCACACATCGAAAAAGCTGTTGCGACAATTGAAAGTCGCTTTATGAAAGGGACTTCGCTTTCCAATTATGGTGACGGCGACTGGGACGACACTTTGCAGCCGGCAAACAGTGAACTTAAAAAACGGATGGTTTCCAGTTGGACGGTCGCGCTGACGTACCAAGTGATGCAGCATTTGGGGGACGAAATGCCAGAGGGCAAACATTATGCGGAGCTTGCGGATGCAATTAAGCGTGATTTTAACAACTATATGCTTGGCACTACAGATGTCATTCCTGGGTTTGTGTATATGAAAGATGAAAAAACAGCGGAATTTATGATTCATCCGCAAGATAGAGAAACGAAAATTGATTACCGTCTAATTCCGTTAACAAGAAGCGTCATCGCCGAACTTGTGAGCGATGAGCAGCGCAAGAAAAATTTTGATATTATCGAAGAGCATTTGCTCCACCCTGATGGCGTCCGTCTGATGAGCGCACCGGCGCATTACGCGGGTGGTGTGAGCAAGCACTTTAAACGGGCGGAGCAAGCAGCAAACTTTGGTCGTGAGGTCGGTTTGCAATACGTTCACGCACACATTCGCTATATTGAATCGCTTGCGAAAATTGGGGACGGTCGCGCAGTGCACATGCTAGATGTGATTAACCCAATTCAAATTAGTGAGGTTGTACCAAACGCAGCTACGCGTCAAAGCAATACGTACTTTAGTAGTTCAGATGCGGCTTTCCTTGACCGCTACGCCGCGCAAGATGATTTCGCTGCTGTGAAAAAAGGAAGTATTCCCGTGAAAGGCGGCTGGCGCATTTATTCAAGCGGACCTGGCATTTACTTAAACCAATTGATTCGCTCCGTTTTAGGCATTCGCGAAACGGCAAATCATTTTGAGTTTGATCCTGTTTTACCGCGGGATTTAGACGGCCTTAAAGTGACGATGGAACTTTCTGGACGCACGCTAAATCTAACTTTCAAGTTGAGCACGGAAAAAGGGATTACTTTCGCAGGGGAAACGCGGCGTGAGCTTTTGCGTAATCCATACAGAGAGGGCGCTCTTTTTATCCCAAAAGCGGAACTTGAAAAAGGGGAGCATGCACTTGAAATTTTGTTTACCAGCATTTAAGAAAATGTGTATAATATAATAAAATAGCGAAAAGGAAGCGATTTATTTGGTAGGAATTAAAGATATTGCAAAACAAGCTGGCGTTTCCATATCCACCGTTTCCTATGCGCTTAACGGAAGTTCGAAGGTGACGGAGAAGACACGGAAACGCATTCTAGCCATTGCGAATGAGCTAAACTATGTTCCAAACATGGCCGCACGCACTTTGAAAACACGCGAAACAAAAATTATCGGCGCCTATTTGGCGAACTACGGCGGAGCTTTTTACGGACCACTTCTTGATGGACTCACGGAAACGCTGCGCAAATTAGATTATGAACTTATTGCCCTCAGCGGGGAAAAATCGCAGCGTTTTTTACCGGAAAAAATGATTGACGGTGCCATCATATTGGATGCTACGTTTAAAACGGAAGATATTTTAAAATACGCTGA
Organism: Listeria goaensis; assembly: GCF_900186125.1. Taxonomy (GTDB): domain Bacteria; phylum Bacillota; class Bacilli; order Lactobacillales; family Listeriaceae; genus Listeria; species Listeria goaensis. The sequence continues at coordinate 75,503 of NZ_FYBQ01000011.1, forward strand.
TCGCGGCCACAAAATGGTTGTGCTTGACCGCGAACTGACGCACCCTAACATCCGCCAAGTCTTGCTAGATAACAAAGGAGGCGCCACTCTCGCTGTCGATTTCCTAAAAGAAGGGTTTAGCGGCGACTTTTATGTCATCAAAGGACCAAAAGATTCGTTCGACGGCAACGTCCGTTTTGACACCGCTCTCACGGAACTGGCGCGTTTTGATAGCGAAAAAGTCCACGTCATCGAAGGCGATTTTGAAGAAGCTTCTGGTGAGCTTGCCGCCGCCCAAATTGTTCGCGAATGGAAGCATCCCGTTTCGGTGCTTTCGCTAAACGACAACATGGCGATAGGAATGTACCGCTATTTCGCGAAACAAAATTTTGTCATTGGCCGCGATGTTCGCATTATCGGCTTCGATAACCGCGATGTCGGCGCCTATCTAAACCCGCGCCTAGCGACCATCGACTATTCCAAGTACAAATGGGGCGCTGTCGCCGCTGAAAAGCTCGTGAAATTGCTGCAACAAGAAGAAACTGAAAACGAAATCATTTACACGTCGCTCATTCGAGGCGGCTCAGTCGGGTAAATTAAGGTGACAAGCAAAACGTACAGCACGAAATCAGATTGCAATTTGTCATTACTCTAGGGTAAAGCCATATGGTTTTACCTTTTTTTTTATGATATGATGAGCTTACTTAATGAATGAAAAAAGAGGAGATTTAATATGCAAAAAATTTGGCAGGAAAAATGGTTGGAACATGCATACGGTGAACCGACAGATATTCAAAACGCAATTTATGAGCCGCTTCAAAACGGGGACGATGTGATTGCGATTTCTCCGACCGGGACCGGAAAAACGGTTGCCTACACGCTACCAATTCTCGAAAAAATAGAAGCAAAACCACATACGCAGTGGCTCGTTTTGGCCCCAAGCCATGAACTTGTCATGCAAATTTCAGATACCATTAAAACGTGGGTGAAAGACGGCATCACTGTGCTCCCGATTATCGGCGGGGCGAACGTCAAACGTCAAATTGAAAAACTAAAAAAGAAACCGCAAATCATTGTGGCATCGCCTGGGCGCGCACTGGAACTCATCAAGCTAAAGAAAATTAAGATGCATGAAGTCAAGACGATTACGCTTGATGAGGCCGACCAATTGCTGCTGGCAGAAAATTTTAAAGCGACCATGGAGATTTTAGCTAGTAGTATGCGCGACAGACAACTGGTCCTCGTTTCGGCAACGAAACTAGATGATTCCGAACAATTTTTTAGACAAACCGAAAAAAAACCACTGTTCATTGAAGCGACACCAGTTGAGCGTGCGAATGAGAATGTGACCCACCTTTACATGGAAGTCGAAAATCGCGATAAGGCCACGCTCATACGCAGACTCGAACACGTTCCGGGCATGCGCGCGCTTGTATTTGTTCGCGATAAACCGAGAATGGATATTCTGTTAGAAAAACTCGCGTATGACGGGGTGAAGGCAGCTGGAATTCATGGCGACATACGCCGCGATGTGCGTAAAAAAACATTGCAAGCCTTCAAAAAAGCGGAATTAAATTTCCTTATCGTGACCGACGTCGCAGCCCGCGGCCTAGACATCCCAGACCTCCCGTACGTCATTCATTATGATCTTCCGAAAACAGAAAAAGAATATGTGCATCGTTCGGGACGAACAGGTCGAATGGGAAAAGCCGGAACGGTTATTAGTTTCGTCAATGAAAGAGAAACAAGAACGCTCAAGCAATATTTAACAGGCATAAATCAAACGGGAGAGCTTGTTCGTTTCTATAAAGGAAAACTTATGTCTGGTGCAGCACCGAAGAAAAAGTAAACGTCTTTTTTAACAACTTGAAAGGCGCTTACAAAAACGAGTATAATAAAGATGAATGAGTTTTTAAAGGAGCGAAGGGCATGTCGAGTAGAAAAGATGAAGTATTACAACACTTAAATGCGATGAATCAAAAAGTTTCAGCTGGAGATGTAGCAAATGCGCTAGGTATGGACCGGGCTAACGCCAGCAGGTACTTGAATGACCTATTTAAAGAAAACAAAATTGAAAAACTACCTGGGAAACCAGTTTTTTATCAAGCTTTAAAGATAGAAAGTGAAGTTGATGCTACCTCGAATGAAACAAGCGCTTTTGATCGTTTAATTGGTTCTAGTGACAGTTTAAAGGTTAGTATTCAACAAGCTAAAGCAGCGATTCTATATCCACCGCACGGTCTTCATACGCTTATTTTAGGGAAAACGGGTACTGGGAAATCGCTTTTTGCGGAATGTATGTATCATTTTGCGAAAGAGTCTACCATGATTTCGAAAACCGCTCCATTTGTATCGTTTAACTGCGCCGACTACGCACAAAATCCGCAGCTTTTATTTGGTCAAATTTTTGGCGTTATAAAAGGCGCATATACAGGCGCAGAGGAAACACGTTCGGGTTTGTTAGCAAAAGCAGATGGAGGTGTTCTCTTCCTAGATGAAATTCATCGCTTGCCGCCAGAAGGTCAGGAAATGCTCTTTACTTTTATCGATAAGGGGGAGTATCGTCCGCTTGGTGAAAGTTCAAAAGTGCATACCGCACAGGTGCAAATTATTGGAGCGACAACGGAATCGCCAGATAATTTTCTCCTTGAAACGTTTACTAGACGGATTCCGATGACGATTACGCTACCGGCACTTTCAGAACGCAATTTGGAAGAGCGCTATCAATTGATTGAATTTTTCTTGAAGCAGGAAGCGCGCCGGTTAAACCAGCCGATTCGCGTACATCGCCAAGCTCTAATCGCCTTTTTACTTTATCATGCAAGCGCCAATGTGGGACAATTGCAACGTGACTTAAAATTGGCGTGTGCGAAAGCGTTCTTACATTATAAAACGAAGGCGACAAACTACATTTTAATCGAACAGGACGATTTGCCCATCCATGTTCAAAAAGGTCTACTGCACATGAAAGACGAGCCTGAAAAGCTTAATCGCCTTATTGACGTGAATAAAACGATTTTTAAATTTGCCGATTCGAGCGAGGAAAGTGCGGCCAAATATACGAACGTAAATGATGTCTACCAGGCCATTCAAGATCGTGCTGACGAATTGATTAAAGAGGGGAAAAATCAGACAGAGCTCGAGGCTGCACTTTATGTGGACGTGGACCAATATTTCCACGATTATATGGTGCAACTTCCGACGCAACAAACGGCGAAGGAAATCATTGTCCCAGAAATTTGGCGGCTTACGGAGCGCGTATATGAAGTGGCGACAAACCGCCTAGAACGGCAGTATAATGACAAGATGCGCTTTGCTTTTGCACTTCATTTACAAAGCACAATTGAACGGATTCGCGAACAAAAACATATTATTCACCCCGATTTAAACAATGTTCGCAAAAAATATCCGAAGGAGTTCCAAGTTGCCATTGATATTTCTTCTTTAATTGAGCAGGAACTAGGCATTGAAATCCCATTTGATGAAATTGGCTTCTTAACGATGTTTTTAACAGCAGAAGTGGTTGAATCGATGTTTGTGAGTGAAGCGCAAGTGGAAGTTTTAGTCCTCATGCATGGCCGCTCGACTGCAACGAGCATGGTGGAAACGGTGCAGGAACTTTTAAGCATTGAAAGTGGTACGGCAATCGACATGCCGCTTTCGATGGAAGTGAAGACGATGTATGAAAAAGTTAAAAAACTGGTCGTCAAGTTAGATCCACAAAAAGGTGTGCTAATTCTTTCAGATATGGGCTCGCTCGCTTCGTTTGGGAACATGCTGACAGAAGAGCTCGGCATTCGGACGAAAACGGTGACTATGGCTAGCACGCCGGTTGTGCTTGAGGCAATTCGAAAGGCTTCGCTTGGCAGGGGACTTGAAGACATCTACCAAAGTTGTCAGCAATTGTTTGAAAACAAATATAAAGCACAAATTTTACGGGCGAAACCTGCTAAAAATGTTGTTATTTTTACTTGCTTCACTGGAGAAGGCGTTGCCGAACAGCTTCGGGCTCGTGTGGAACCGCTTATTGACCAAACGAAAGTGGAAATTATTGTTCTGCAATTTCTGCACAAAGAGGCGTTTCGTGAGCGCATTGATCAGTTGATGGAGGAATACAATATTTTAGCAATTATGGGTTCTGTTGAATTCCAGTATCGTGATATTCCATTTTTCAGTGCGCTTGAAGTCTTTTCAGATGGCGGCATCGACATTATCAAACGAATTTTAAATGACGAAGTACCTTATGAAAAATTAATTGCTTCTTTAAACGGAAATTTAACAGCTGTCGAGTCAGCGGAAGAGCTTGTTTATTTCTTGCGGAAAATCATTTCCGAGTTGCAAATTCAACTTAACTTAATTTTAGAACCGGGTGTTGACATCGGCATGATTTTACATTTAGCATTCCTAATTGAACGCATGCGCCTGGGTGCTGTTGACCGTGAGTTCCCAGATTTTAATGAGTTTGCGAAAAATCATTTAGTTGAGATGCAAGTCACCCAGCAAATGATGGAAAATGTGGAGCGCGAGTATAATATTACAGTGCCGCAATCCGAAATTGCTTATCTCACGCAAATGATGCTCGCGAATCGAATTGGTGCGGCAGACTAAAATATGCAGAAGTGTGTAGAAAGCTACACACTTCTACTGATTTTGTGTAAAAGAAAAAGAGGATACAGTAGGCATTTGAAAATAACGAAGTTGGCATGAAACTTGCATTCTAATAGTTTGTTGCTAAATTTCGATTTCGGAGGGTCAAAATGAAAAAAATTATGCTCATTTGTTCGGCAGGAATGTCAAGTAGCCTACTTGTAAAAAGAATGACTGAGGTAAGCTCTGAACGCGGGATTGAAACGGAAGTACTCGCTGTTGCTGAGGCTGATGTTCATAAACATATCCAGAATACGGACGCCGTTTTACTCGCACCGCAAGTTCGTTTTTTAGCTAAAAATTTAAAGAAAAAATTAGATCCACTTGGAATACCGGTTGAGATTATTGACAGCATAGACTTTGGCACCATGGATGGAAACAAAGTATTAGATCAAGCATTTCGAATGATGCAAGCGGATAATTAAAGAAAAGGACGTGTATAAAATGGAATTAGAACAAACTATTATGGGACTTATCGTTTTTGGAGGCAACGCAAAAAGCGATGCTATGCTCGCTATTGATGCAGCAAAAAAAGGTGATTTTGAAAAAGCCGACGAACAAATCAAATTAGCGGAGGAAGCTTTACTCGAAGCACATCATTCGCAAACGGCTTTAATCCAAGGAGAAGCTCGTGGTGAAAAAACAGAAGTGTCGCTTTTACTTGTGCATGCACAAGACCACTTGATGAATGCCATCACGTTTAAAGATTTAGCGAAAGAAATTGTTGAACTATATCGCACGAAATAAGAGAAGAGAGGGTTTTTGACTATGAGAAAATTAGGTATTTCGGTTTTCCCGCAACATGTTGCCTTAGAAGAATCACTACAATATATTGAAACTGCTGCAAAATATGGCTTCAGTCGTATTTTTACATGTTTAATTTCGGCAAACGATAAAGAAGAATTCGCGAAACTCGAAACGATTTGTAAACGCGCGAATGAGCTCGGTTATGAAGTTATTGCCGACGTTGATCCGACTGTTTTTGAATCGCTTAATGTTACTTATCAAGAACTTGACCGTTTTAAAGAAATCGGCTTATCTGGTTTACGCCTTGATTTAGGTTTTTCGGGCGCGGAAGAAGCGGCAATGAGCTTTGATGACAACGATTTAATGATTGAATTAAACATTAGTAACGGTACACGTTATGTTGAAAATATTTTATCTTATAAAGCAAATGTGGCAAACATTATCGGTTGCCATAACTTTTATCCAAGACGCTACACGGCGCTTTCACGCGAGCACTTCTTACGTACGAGCAAGCAATTTAAAGATTTAAACTTAAGAACGGCTGCTTTTGTTTCTTCAAACAGCGGCGAATATGGTCCGTGGTTCGTTGTAGACGGGGGACTTCCAACGCTTGAGGAACATCGCGGCGTGGATATTACTGTTCAAGCGAAAGATTTGTGGAATACCGGTTTAATTGACGATGTTATTGTGGGGAACATGTTCGCATCTGAGGCGGAGCTAAAGGCACTCGGTGAACTGAACCGCAACGAATTACAAATCGCAGTTGAATTTTTACCAGGAACAACTGCTGTTGAAAAAGAAATCGTGTTGACGCAAAAACACTTCAACCGTGGCGACGTTTCCGCTTATGTTATCCGTTCAACGATGACGCGCGTAAACTTTAAAACGCATGATTTCCCAGCTCATGATACGGAAAAACTTGCTTTAGGTGATGTGACAATCGATAACAACGGCTACGAGCGTTACAAAGGCGAAATGCAAATTGCTCTCCGTGATATGGAAAACTCTGGCAACACAAATATCGTGGCCCGTGTCGTTCCAGAAGAACGCTATTTGCTTGAAAATATTCTTCCGTGGCAACATTTTAGATTGGTGGAGAAATAAGATTAAGAAAAAGTGGTCGCGGAAGCGACCATTTTTTAGTAGAATGATTTATACAACTTTAATTGTTTAAAATAAAAGAGTTTAGGATATAAATAAACAAAAATCCAGTGAAATCCATTTCGAAAGATGGAATTATTACTGGATTTTTGCTTACCTATGTTTCTTTTTATAGATGTCCTGAGAGGGAATCGAACCCACGACCTACAGCTTAGGAGGCTGTCGCTCTATCCTACTGAGCTACCAGGACAAAAGCCTAACGAATTAATTTTATCAAACTAAGAGCGACTTTTCAAGGAAATAAAAAGCGCGTGATCCTTATTTTAACAAGGTTCACACGCTTTTTTTATTTTCCAGCTAGCTTATCTAATTTTTCGATATACTCCAGTGATTTTCCTGTGCCAATCGCAACCGATTCCATCGGACTTGGCGCCATATGTACTGGCACATCAATTTGTTTTACAAGCCATTCTTGTAAGCCTTGAATGAGGGCACCGCCACCAGTTAAAACAATGCCGCGGTCAACAATATCGCCACTTAATTCCGCAGGGCATTTTTCAAGCGTCAGGCGGATTGCTTCCAAAACACGATTTAATAGTTCAGAAATCGCATGTTGGATTTCATTCGAGGAAATTTCTACCACTTTCGGAAGACCAGTGAGTAAATCGCGTCCGCGAACTTCCATTGTTTTTTCCGCATGCGGGATAGGCGCGTAGCCGAGTTCCATTTTGACGCGTTCAGCTGTGGATTCGCCAATTAAAACGTTATAATTTTTCCGAATGTACGCGATGATTTCTTCATCGATATGATCGCCGCCAGTTCGAATCGAGGTACTAGATACAACCCCTCCATAAGAAATAATCGCAATTTCAGTCGTTCCACCACCAATGTCGACAATGGTGTTCGCCAGTGGCTCGTCAACCGGAAGATCGGCTCCAATTGCGGCGGCTACAGGTTCCTCAATTAGAACGACAGAGCGCGCCCCCATGCTGCTAACCGCATCGGTAATCGCGCGACGTTCAACGGAAGTTGCTCCCGTAGGCGTACAAACGATTACTTTTGGTTTCTTAAAACCTCCGCCTGCTGCGTTAATCCGTCGCATAATTTCCTGAAGAAGGCCGCTAGTAATATCAAAATCTGCAATAACTCCATCTCGCATTGGCCGTATCGCCACGATAGACGCAGGTGTTTTTCCAATCATATTTTTAGCTTCTGTTCCAATCGCTAAAACTTGTTTCGTGTGTGTGTCTAAAGCTACTACAGAAGGTTCGTTTAAAATGATACCTTTTGATTTGCTGTAGACGAGGATGTTCGCCGTACCTAAATCAATCCCAATTGTTGAACTCCCAAACATTTTAACACCTAACTTTCTTTAACAATAAAATACTCGGCACAAAAGGCCTTATGGAACAGTATAAAGCTTTTTCGCGCGTTAAGCACCAGATTTAGCTTCATGATAAGAAATGTTAATCAGAACCTTTTCTTTTTTTGAAGAAAGTAAATTCACCGTAATCTCTGTAATAAAAAAACATGTCGCGACCATCGTTTAAAATGCGATTGCCGCGACACGTTTAATGATGTGCTTTTTCATATTGAATGTACATAACGTAATAAATCAGTCCACTAATGACCGCCAAACTGGCAATAATCGCAAAAGTATAAAAATACCCAATGAATGTCGCAAGCGTAATGGCAAGTGGAGCAATGACTTTCCCGAGCGTATACCGAAGGCCCGCCGCCGAGAAATACATCGCCCGCTTATCTTCCGGTGCTAGTTTGGAAACGAAATTTTGCTGTATACCTACAGTCATCAGTTCAGCAAAACTAAATAAAATGATAGCGAAAATGGCACCAAGTGCGCCTGTTGAAATGGCAAAACACATAATAGCGATGCCGTATAAGAACGAGGAATTCATAAAGACAAATTTTTCCTTGTAACGTGTCATCCAGCGTGTCATAAACACAGTGAGTAACGCGACACAAAAGCCGTTGATGGAAACGACGACGCCAAATAGCTTTTCGCCGCTAAGCGGGATACCAAACAAGCTTGATGCGCCAATGACTTCTTTAATATAAAGCGGGAATAGAAGGTCAAGTTGCATGAAAGATTGCGAAATAATGACGCCAGCTAAAATGTAGAGGAAAAATATTTTATCTTTGAAAATTAATTGGTAATTTTTAATTTGCTCCATTAAAACGGTTAAAATATTTTTGCTCGCTTGTTCCTTTCTTAAGACTGGGTTTAGCGCGAGCGGCGCCGTTTCATGACCAAATTTTTGCAAAAGAAAAAGAAGAACAATATCAAAAAATGTAATCGCGAGTAGCGTCTGAACGGTGAAGCTGTTAAAGACGACCGCCCCAATAATTGGGCCAATCACAACGGCGATGTTAATCATCATGTAGAAAACCGAATAAACATGGCTACGATGTTCTGGCTTCACAACGTCAGCAATCATCGCCTGGCTCGCCGGCTGATAAAACGCCATAAAAATACTCGCAATCGTGAATCCAAAAAAGCTCAGGTACGGTGAGTCAACAAACGAAAGTGCCCCAATGGCAAAGATTAAAAAACCAATTCCTTCACCAACAACGGAAATGCTCATCATCCGTTTTCGTCCGTAAACATCAGCGAAATAGCCACCGAGTAACGCAGTAATAACGGCCAAAAGTTGCGAAACAATCAGGAGCAAGCTCGTTGTTTGCCGCCCAATCGCTTCTGAAAAATATAAAGTCAAAAAAGGGAACACCGTCCAAAAAGAAATATCAAGCAGTGCCTCCCCAAAAAGGCGCACTTTTAAATTAATATCCCATGTAGAAAATCTCATCATATACCTTCTTTCTCTGTTTAAAATAAAAGAAGCCCCTCCCGAAATTGCAAGCAGGAGGGAGCTTTCACGCGGTATATGTTATACGCAAAGGATTTTAAAATGCCCAGTCGCCATTACGAAATACAGGAATCGTTTCACCTGATTTCGTGATGCCATCAATGTTCATCTTATCTGAACCAATCATAAAGTCAACATGCGTTAAACTCGTGTTAACACCGCGCGCGTCAAGTTCCTCACGACTCATGTTTTCACCGTTTTTAATGTTAAACGCATAAGCGCTTCCGATTGCTAAATGGTTTGAAGCATTTTCATCAAATAGCGTGTTGTAGAATAAAATACCGCTTTGTGAAATCGGGGACGGATCTGGAACGAGCGCCACTTCGCCTAAATAGTGAGAGCCTTCATCTGTATTCACTAAATCTTGTAAAATATCCTGTCCTTTTTCAGCTTCAACGCCTACAATACGACCATCTTCAAAAGTAAGTTTAAAGTTATCGATAACGTTTCCAGAGTAACTTAACGGTTTTGTACTAGAAACGTAACCTTTCACGCTCGTTTTTTCCGCGCAACAGAAAACTTCTTCCGTCGGCATATTTGCCATAAATTCATGCCCTTTTGCATTATAACTACCAGCACCCACCCAAACGTGGTCTTCCGGTAAACCAATATAAAGGTCAGTTCCCGGAGCTGTGTAATGTAATGTTTTAAATTGTTTTTCGTTTAATTCATTTGCTTTAGCATTTAAAGTAGTATCGTGGTTTTTCCAAGTTTCAACGGGATTATCCGTATTGACGCGCGTTGTTTCAAAAATGGTTTCCCAAAGTGTTGGAACTTGTTTTTCGAGTGGTAAGTCAGGAAATACTTTCTCTGCCCAGCCAGCAGAAGCAGCTGCCACAACAGTCCAGCTTACAACATTCGCCATTGAGAGTTCACGGAATTCACTAAGTGCTTCTCCCATTGTTTTTTGGTTAGCAGAAATTTTTTCACTTGCTACGTCTTTAAGTAAATCAGGATTTTCTGATACGATGGAAATAAAACAAGCACCTTCTTTAGCGAGTTCAGTTCGTTCTTTCACGCGATGTTCAGGAGCTGTTTCAAAAACGGACAGCGGGGCGCTGTGATAGCGCTCAAGTGTTACCGCTTCATCATTCCAATTTACAATCACATCTAAAGCACCTGCTTCAAATGCATACTTGGTAATTAAACGCGTAAGAGGCGCCGATTCGATGCTAGAAGCAATCACAACTTTTTGATTTGGCTGAACATTCACACCAACTTTAACGATTAGTTCAGCGTATTTGTTTAACTTTTCATTAAATTTTGTCACAATATATCACACCTATCTTTTTCGATAAGATAATAGTAGCTTAAAATTACTGGGAAAGCAACGATTGAGCAAGAAAAAACCTGCACATTTTTATATTGTACAGGTCAATTCATTATTTTTTTCTAAAATAACTAAAACCAAACATGATTAAAGCACCAATTAATGTGGAAAATAAAATCACGAGAACTAAAGGCATTTCAACATGCATGAAAATGAAGTTTACACGAACCTTTTCGGCATTCACAGCTGCAAAAATAATAATAAAAACAACTAAAATTGCACTAACGATTAGTTTAACAGGAACTGGTTTCTTCGTACTGTTTTTTTTAGGTGTTGCTTGATCATTGGCCATCTCGATTCCTCCTTTTCAATTATCATAAGGAATAATCGGAGAAAAAACAAACGATAAGAATAAATTTGACAATATTTCGAACTTTTTATAAAACGTATTTTTTTTTGCATAAAAATTGATATAATGTATTTAAAAAAAAGAAGATGGGGAATTTATGAGAATTTTTATTGCGTTATTGTCATTTACAGTTGCTGTTACGGGTTTTATTTTTCAGATAAATACTCAAAACGTTGTGTTGGTCAATATTTTTAGTGTTTCTGCAGAAGAAATGGGACGATTTGGTTACATATGTTCAAGCCTAATGGTTACGGCAAGTATTTTATACTTAGTGGGGAAAAATAACCGTTATTTAAGCTTAACCGCTGTGGCTACTTGGGGAATGCTTGCATTAGTTGGTTTCTTTATTGAACCAGGTTATCAGTCGATTTTATTTATCCGTCCCATTACATGCGCGCTATGCATCATTTTAGCATTATTCGTATTCATTCCATCATTTAAAAATCAAAATCAAGATTAAATAAAAGAACTAAGCCAGTCACTGGCTTAGTTCTTTTATTTTGTAGAAAACTATCATTTTCTTAGCCTAAAAGCACGTCCACATATGTTTTAGCATAAGCTTCTGCACGCTCAACGTCCTCTTCGTCAGGGTCTAAATCTACTTTTAGCCCAGCAACAGGGACTGTCGCACCTTGTTCTTTTAAGCGGGTTTCAACAAGGTCTACTGTTAAGCAGAACTCATCATAAAATGTATCGCCCGACCCGAACGATGCACAAACTTTTCCAGAAAAGTCTACATCAGCCATATCCTCATAAAAATCAACAAATTCATCTGGAAGTTGACCGTCGTCATACGTGTAACCACCGATAAGCGCTCCGTCGTAGTCAAGTAAATCTTCCGGTTCAACATTGATACACTCTTCGATTTCAACTTCAATATCGTATTTCTCTAATTCTTCACCTAAGATGTCCGCAATTTCTTGAGTGTTTCCAGTCATACTTGCATAAACAATCATCACTTTTGCCATCTTCTAACCACCATTTTCTAAGAATTTTGTGAACAGCTATTCATAATGTAAAAAAATGGATAGCTTGATAAAGTCTTCACCAATAACTCTATTATAAATGTTCGAAAAAATTGTGCAACCTTTTTTATAGAATACTTTATTTTATGCTAGTAGAAGGTTATAATAAAGAATAGTGGAATTTTTTAGGGAGGATGAAAAACGAAATGATCACACTTAAATCACGCCGCGAAATTGACGAAATGAAACGTGCTGGCGATATTTTAGTTGCAACACACCAAGAAATCGCAAAATTAATTCAACCAGGCATTACAACTTGGGATATTGAAGTGTTTACAGAAAAGTTTTTAAAAAGCCAAGGAGCTACTCCGGAACAAAAAGGCTTTGAAGGATATGAGTATGCGACATGTGCAAGCATTAATGATGAAATTTGCCATGGTTTTCCGCGCAAAACCCCTTTAAAAGAAGGCGATATAGTGACGGTTGATATGGTCGTGAATTATCACGGAGCGCTTGCAGATTCAGCTTGGACTTATGCTGTCGGTGAAGTGAGCGACGAAGTGAAGCACTTAATGGAAGTAACGCGCAAATCACTTTATCTTGGAATTGAACAAGCTCAAGTCGGAAATCGAATTGGCGACATCGGTCATGCCATTCAAACGTATGTCGAAAACGAAAAGTTAAGTGTCGTACGTGATTTCATCGGTCACGGTGTTGGCCCAACATTACATGAAAAACCAGAAGTCCCACATTACGGACAACCCGGTAAAGGACCTCGCTTAAAAGAAGGCATGGTAATTACAATTGAACCAATGGTAAATATTGGTGATTGGCGTGCTAAAATGGACGATAATGGCTGGACAGCTCGAACTGTTGATGGCTCACTTTCTGCGCAATATGAACATACGATTGCGATTACAAAAAATGGTCCAGAAATTTTGACTTATCAAGGTGAAAACGACTAAAGACAAAACTGCAACATACACATGTTGCAGTTTTTTAAGAAAGAAGGGATAAAATGGGGGAGAAGCTTACAATACAAAGAACAAAAGTCCCATTCACTAAAGAACGTTTGCTCACTGAATTTAGAGAAGCCGGCTTAAAAGAAGGGGACACGATTATTTTTCACGCCTCCATGTCACAAGCTGGCTGGATTTGTGGCGGTGCTATTACACTTATTGATGCACTGCAAACGGTTATAACGAAAAGTGGAACGATTGTCATGCCTGCTCAAACAGGAGGCTTGTCCGACCCGGAAAATTGGGAAAACCCTCCAGTACCAAAAGAATGGTGGGAAGAAATCAGAGAAACAATGCCAGTCTTTGATCCAAACCGAACACCGAGCTATAAAATGGGTGTTATCGCAGAAACTTTCCGAGCACTTCCAGAAGTGTCAAGGAGCAATCACCCCTTTTATTCCTTCACAGCTTGGGGGAAACACGCGGCAGAAATCCTCGAAAATCACTCTTTAGAACATGGTTTTGGGGAAAATTCTCCTTTAGGGAAGCTGTATCAAATAACAGGTAGTAAAATCGTTTTGTTCGGTGTTGATAATGATTCAAACACATCGCTTCATTTGGCAGAAGAACGGTCAAACAAAGTCGCAAATAAAATGAATAGAGCGACACTGCTTAAAAACAATGCGCGGGTTATCCAAATGTTTGAAGAAAAGAATTACAACAGCGAAGTGTTCTTAAAAATCGGCGAAGTTTTTGAAAAAGAAAAGGGGAGCCACAAAAAAGAAATTGCGCTCGCCCCGTCTAAAATATTCGATTTAAAAGAATTTGTTGATTTTGCGGAAAACTACTTAAATACGAATGAAGCTTAATTCTTCAGCAAATAATTGCATTTCCCTAGGGCTAATCAATTTTTTGCGGTGAATTAACGTATATAAATCGAGCAATCTATCATAATGAATGTTTTCGAGTTTTAAATTTTCAAATACACCGCTGTTTACCATTTTTAGTTTGGAAGTAATCTCTTTTAACATAAAATCCACATTTTCTTGAGAGGGATTTTCTAAATTCATACGGTTTGGCCCCTTTTTATTCGTAATAAAAAGCATTTTATCATAAAATAACATGGTGCGCGAATTTTAAAGGACTAGAAAAAATGGTTGGAAGGAGGAATTTTTTATGCTAAAAATGCTAACGAGGCACCCGCTATATCGTTTTATCCGCATTATTATCGAGCGTTTTGGAAAGAATGATGTTTCTGGAAGTGCCGCACAGCTAGCCTATTATATGCTTTTTTCAATCTTTCCGATGCTTTTAATTGCGGCGACATTACTCGCCTATTTAAATATAGATAAAGATGCTGTTTTTAATTTAATTCAAGAGTTCGCTCCAAAAGAAATTATTAACTTTTTAGAAAGCAATTTAGATTCGTTGCTCTCAAACCGAAACGGTGGGTTGCTATCGATTGGGATTATTGGGACACTTTGGTCAGCTTCAAATGGTATGAATGCTGTCACAAAAGCACTTAACAAAGCATACAGTGTAAGCGACAGACGTAATTATTTCATCAAGCGTTTTGTATCGATGGTTTTTACACTCGCGATGTTAGCAACGGTTGCAATCACGTTAATTTTACTTGTATTCGGTCAACAAATTGGCTTGTTCGTTTTTGACCATCTGCATGTTTCACCTGAGGTCATAGATTTCTGGAATAATATTCGCTGGTTAGTAACAGTCATTGTTATTTTTGTTGTTTTTACATTTTTATATTGGGTTGCACCAGCGAAGCGCAATCATTTGTTTAAAATCTTACCAGGTGCGCTTTTTTCAACAGTCGGATGGTCGCTTACATCAATGGGTTTTGCATTTTACGTCAATAATTTTGGCAACTATTCAGCGACATACGGCAGTATCGGTGTCATCATTATTTTAATGTTATGGTTTTATCTGACAGGCATTATTTTAATGATTGGCGGCGAAATCAATGCGACACTTCTCATTTTAAAACAGAGAAGAGCAGTCGGCGAAATCAATTAAAAAGGACTGGCGATTTTATCGCCAGTCCTTTTTTTATGACCGAATTTCATTTAGCTTAGCGCGAATTAAGTCCATAAAATAAACCGCATCCGCTTCATTGTGGATATCAATTTCGTCAATGTTGACAACAAGCGTGTCACTATGATCGTAAGCGTCAAACCAGTCATCATAACGCGCATGCAAGGTGGTGTAATAGTCCAGCAAGGCGGGATTAAGCTCAATTTGCTCATAAGGACGTCCGCGCAGTTTAATGCGTTTTAAAACCGTTTCTAAACTTCCGCGCAAATAAATGAGCAGATCAGGCGACTTTTTCGGAAGCGTACTAATCTCTTCCATCATGTTGTCCAGTAAATCCAAAAACGTATCCATTTCCGGCTCCGAAATATTCCCGTCCTCAAAATTAATTTTCGTGAAAAGCGCATCCTCATAAATGCTGCGATCTAAAACATTATTTTGATCTAAAAGGGCGCGTTTAATGCTACGAAAACGCGTATTTAAAAAATAAATTTGTAGCGCAAAAGCCCAGCGTTTCGGGTCGCTATAAAACATTTCAAGAATACGATTATCTTGAATACTCTCATAAAATGCCTTTGAACCAAGTTCCTTTGCAATCAGCTCCGTATAGCTGCTTTTACCAGCGCCAATCATTCCAGCAAGTACAATCACGTTTTTTTCCATCCTTTCAAAAAGCCTCCTTCGTTCAGTAAAACCAAGGCTGATATGGCTATTGTACCAAATTTTAGCTAAAAACAGCCATGACAAAACTCGCAATTTTTGGTAGTATAAGAAAGAATGAATGGAGGAGAGCATGTTGAGCGAAGCGCAAATCAAGGTCGGACAAGAATTCCCACTCACCATCAAAAAAATGGGAATTAACGGCGAAGGAATCGGATATTTTAAAAGAACTATTATTTTTGTTAAAGGCGCACTGACGGATGAAGAGGTCGTCGTAAAAGTGACTAAAACAGCGCCAAAATACAGTGAAGCCGTGGTGCGTAAAATCAGAAAACCATCAACCAATCGGGTTGTCGCGCCTTGTCCCGTATACGAAGCATGTGGGGGCTGTCAGTTGCAACACGTATCCTATTCGGCGCAACTACAGTTTAAAAAAGATATTTTAATTCAAGCGCTGAAGAAACATACAACGTTCAATACCGACAAAATGAAAATTCGCGATACAATTGGTATGGAAGACCCGTTCCGGTACCGCAATAAAAGCCAATTTCAAGCGCGAACTAATCAAGACGGCGCTATCGTGACAGGTCTTTTTGGTGCGGATTCACACGAACTTGTGCCAACAAGTGATTGTCTCGTACAAGATGAGCGGACGGTTGAAATCACGAATTCGGTGCGCGATTTACTTACGAAATACGGGATATCCGCGTATGATGAAGCAACCGGCCGAGGATTCATCCGCACAATTGTTGTCCGCGTGGGCGTTGAAACGGATGAGGTGCAACTTGTTTTTGTGACGACAAGCGAAAAATTTGCGAAAAAACAAGAAATCCTAACAGAAATTAAGGCGCGCCACCCAGAAATTGTATCAATCATGCAAAACATCAATTCTGATAAGACGTCTCTAATTTTTGGAGATAAGACGCTTCTTTTAGATGGAAAGGCAAGCATTGAAGAGGCGCTTAAAGAGCTTCATTTTGATTTATCGGCACGTGCCTTTTTCCAGCTCAATCCGAAGCAAACGAATCGTTTATACGAGGAAGTTTCAGAAGCGCTTACGCTAACTGGCGATGAAAAAATTGTCGATGCGTATTGCGGCGTGGGCACAATTGGGCTTTCGCTCGCTAAAAAAGTACAAGAAGTGCGCGGCATGGACGTGGTCCGTGAAGCTGTTTTAGATGCGCAAAACAATGCAGTGAAAAACGGAATTACAAACGCACATTATGTGACTGGAACGGCAGAAGAAGTCTTCCAAAATTGGCGAAGTGAAGGCTACGCGCCTGACGCAATCATTGTTGACCCGCCGCGAACTGGACTTGATGCAAGTTTAACGCAAGCCATTTTAAGCGCTCGTCCGAAGCAACTTGTCTATGTGTCATGCAATCCTTCTACGTTAGCCCGCGACTTAGCTTTATTCGAAAAACGCTATCGCATTCGGTATTTGCAGCCGGTCGACATGTTCCCGATGACAAGCCACGTGGAGTGTGTCGTGAAGCTGTCGCTAAAATCAAATCAAAAGAAAAAAGTAAAAAGCTGATCCCCCGCGGAATCAGCTTTTTTTGTTTACAAACTGTAGGCTATGTGTTGCATTTAGACATGAAAAGGAGGGAGAATTTATGTCCAAGGCAAGCTACATCGCTTCCTTACTTCAAAATGGCCAGTTCATCGAGAAGTACAAAGAAGCGGGTAATTCTATGTTGCCCATCATTAAGTCAAATCAGCCAGTTAGTTTAGAACCCGTGAATGAACACACTTTATTAGAACCGAAAACAATCGTTTTTTGTAAAGTAAAAGGGAACTACTACACGCACCTGATTTCTGCCGTGCGTTCGCGCAATAATGAAATGGAATTTCAAATTTCGAATAACCATGGCTTTGTAAATGGTTGGGTCAAACGTAGAAATATTTTTGGAAAAGTAGTCAAAATTTGGTAATCATGCCAAGTTTTTTTTAATGCCGAAAATTCTCCTTTTTCGTGAATGCGCTAACTATAAAAGTGACGAGAATATTTGCCAGTAGTGGCAGGAAGCCAATGTTAATATCGCTAATTGTGCGCGGCAAGTCAGGGAAAATCGTCGCAAGCGTCATGCTGTAATTGCTGACAAAAATGGTAATTAAAATCCCCGTTGCAATTCCTGAAATGGCGCCGGCCGTTGTCACTGGATTGCGCTTCATCAAACTTGCAAAGAGCGCCGGACAAAGCTGCACAATGAGACTGTAGCCCACTTGAAGAATCGCTGCAAGCGCATTGCCACCTTGGAAAACGAACACGCAAGAAAGGGCGCCAAGAAGCGGCACGAAAAGTTTGGACAACCTTGCGACACGCGCCTCGTTGTAGCTTCCTTTTAACCCAAAGACAATGTTTTTAGAAAATAAGGTACTCGCTGTCATTAAGAGCATCGAACCCGGCACAAGTGCGGTGAGCATGCCCGCCGCCCCAATGATACCCACGAAAAACGGGTTAAAGCTTTGAATGGCGAGCTGAATGAGTGCAAGATCGCTTTCGTCACCTTGCAAGCCGGGCACTTTAATGACGGCTGTAAATCCGATGAAAATGACAAATAATAGCATGAGCGTGTAAATTGGGCTGATTATCGCATTTTTACGGAAAGTATTTGCGTTTTTTGCGGTAAACGTAGACGCGAAAACTTGCGGCCACATATAAAAACCGAGCACATAAAAGAGAACAGTACTAATAAACCAAGTTACCGTGTAAGTGGTTTCTGGAAATGTTAGCAGTTCTGGCTTAATTGCAGCTACTTGTGTGAAAAGTTCGCCGTAACTGCCAAAATAGTGGAGTGGCAAATAAATTCCCATAAACACAATGACAAATAAAATCATAAAATCTTTTAAAACGGAAATCCAAGCAACGCCGCGAATTCCTGAAAGAACGGAATATAAAATGATGCCGAGCGTTCCGATTATTATCGCGGCATTCATTGGGATTTTTCCATATGATGTGAGCGAAACTATGATGCCAAGCCCTTTTAGCTGAATGACGATAATGGGAATAATCGCGATAACGCCCACGATAGCCACGATAACGCCAAGCCATTTGCTATCATATTTTTTAGCAAAAAAGTCAGACTGTGAAACAAGGCGATGCTCATGCGCATAAGACCAAATAAGCGGAAGTAAGAAATAAGACGAAACATAAGAAAGCGCAATGTAAACCATCACATAAACCGCTGAAATCCCCTTCGAATACGTCCAGCCGCTCCCACCTAAAAACGAGAACGTCGTATACACTTCACCCGCCGTTAAAAGAAAGACAAATACAGTATTAAAGCTTCGGTTCCCGACCGCCCAATTTTCAAGTGTCATTTTTTGTTTTTGCTTCGCGCGAATTGCTAAAATAATCGTTAAAATAAAAAAGGCCGAAATAATAAAAAGCGCCGTCATGATAAATTATCCTCCCCGTTTTGTTCCCATTTATACAAAAGAAACAAAATGATAGAGGACAGAATAACACCCGCCGCAATATAAGCTAAAACAAATGGAATTCCAAAGATAAGTGGGTAAATTCGATTTGCAAATGGAATCCCACCTAAAATAAATAAAAAGGGGATAATAAGCAACCACTTTTTCATATTTTTCCTCCTAAAATTTACTGCATTAATGCCCAAATAATAATCGCATCAAAAGCTAAAAGTCCGAGCACAACTGCCACCGAAATTTTAATGAGCAGTTTTTTATCCGTTGATTTTTTCGCCATATAAAATCCTCCATAAAGTTTACTATACAAAAGATACCATAAAAAGCGTTAAGACACCAAAAATCCCACTTTCAAACTGAAAGTGGGATTTTTTCCTAAAGTGAAGCCATGACAGCATCGCGAAGTCGTTCGGCAGTTCCAGCTCCGCCGCGGTTGTCATAGTAAGCTTTAAAGCGATCGTCGTCCACATACATGTTCACAAGACCAATGTGTGCTTCTTCCGAATAATCTGGCCAAGAGAAGGAGAGCCATTCTTTATGAGCCAAATAGATGTCTTCCTGCAAGGTCGCATCCGTTTTTGCGCGTTCCAACAAGTCAAATAGCTTGTCATTTAACGCCTCCATCTTCGCGAAATCATCTTCCGAAAGGTTCATCATTTTCGCATTGCTCGCATCGACCGTTTCGTCGCCGTATTTTTCACGAATTTCATCGCCGTACTTTGCTTCATTTTTTTCAATTAAATCTTTCTTAAATCCTTCAAATTTTTCTTTGTCAGACATGTTCACCATTCCTTCCATGTTTTCAAGCGTTTTCTCGACATTTCGAATCAACGCATCAAGTCGTTCTTTTTTACGAAGGAGTTCCTGCCGGTGACTTTTTAGAGCCTCTTTTGGCTGAAAAGTAGGGTCCGTGACGAGCGCTTTAATTTCAGGAAGAGCCAGATCCATCTCACGATAGAACAAAATTTGTTGTAGTAAATCAAGCTCCCGTTGCCCGTATATTCGGTAGCCACTTGTCGAGAGCCTTGCCGGTTTTAAAAGCCCAATCTCGTCATAATAGCGTAGTGTACGTGCACTTACACCAGCTAGTTTCGCCACCTTTTGAATTGTGTATTCCAATTCCAACCACCTCCGTATTCATATTGTAAACCTTAACGTTACGTCAAGGTCAACTAGATTTTTTAATTAATTTTAGGCTTGCAAAAATGTAAGCTAGAATATACGTGGGAACGCTTTTCAAGAAGGGACCTATCTGCTACACTAGACGTATAGAAAAAATTTGGAAGGCGTGAACCTTTTTAATGCAAGCACGAAATTTAAAATATCTTGTCCTTTGCCTTCCGATTTTATATCTCGGGTACGGGATTACACTAGCGCTCCAATTTGGGAGCAGACCCGAGCTCATTAATTCAGCCGCAAATGGATTGTTTTTACTTATCATTACTTTTATTTTAACAAAAAAAGCTGTTTTAAAGACGAGTATTGATTTTGTTTGGTTTATTGTTTTTATTTTATACGTGTTTGTATTACACCATCTTGTTATGTACATTGCTTTGGGGGATTTTGTTAGCAGTACTTACATAGGGAATTTTTACATTCAAACGGATATGATTAACCTCAAGCCTTTTACAACAATCGAAAATACGGTTAGACAAACTTTACCGACAATGCCGACAATCATTCAAATTGTAGGAAATGCTTTGCTTCTTGCACCACTTTCTTTCTTTTTACTTTATTTTAAAATTTGTAAAAGGGCAAGCATGGCCATTTTAGTTGTATTTCTTACATCTTGTACGGTTGAGCTCGTTCAATTTGCACAAACAACACTGATTACCGGTTTTGATGGTATTATGCTACCAACTGGTCGTTCAACGGATATAGACGATGTGATTTTAAACACCTTAAGTGGTTGTTTGGGCGTTATTGTGATGTATAGCGTACCAACGCTTCGAAAACGAATTGGGAAAAGAAAGCGTTAATTCTTTGACAAGCGAAGGAGAATGGAAATGAAAGAAAAATTACTACAAGCCTATGATTTTTTCCAGAGAAATAGTAAGATTGTCAAAATCGTCTTTGTTTCTCTTATTATGTTATTCGTCATTTACGAGGTCATCAACATTTTAACGACCGTCGATTATAGCTCACTCAAGCAAAATTTAACTTCACAAAGCCCGGAGAGTATTTTTATTATGGTCATTGTCGGGCTAGTTGCCGTAACGCCGATGCTTATTTATGATTTTGTCATCGTCAAACTTTTACCGGGGAAATTTTCAGCGATGCACGTTGTCTCCTCAGGCTGGATTACAAATACATTCACCAATATTGGTGGTTTTGGCGGCGTTTTGGGCGCTTCTTTACGCGCTAGTTTTTACGGGAAAAATGCATCACACAAAGAAATTTTACTTGCGATTTCAAAAATAGCATTATTTTTAGTTTCTGGACTATCCATTTACTGTTTAATTGGCCTTACAACACTGGCCATTCCAAATTTTGCGAATCATTTTATCAGCTACTGGCCGTGGCTTCTTGGCGGCGGACTTTATTTTCCGATTTTATTTACAGTCACCAAATGGAAAAGCAAGTCGCTGTTTGAAGACTTGCCGCTAAAACGTGAGTTGACATTAATTTCTGCATCGCTTTTAGAATGGGGCTTTGCATTTGGTTGTTTTGTCATCATTGGCTTTTTAATGAATGAACCAGTCGATTTGATGAAAGTATTTCCACTTTTCGTCATCGCTTCTGTTATTGGGATTATTTCAATGGTTCCAGGCGGTGTCGGCACATTTGATTTAGTCATGCTTTACGGCCTCGGGCAGCTAGGCGTTTCAGAAGAACTGGCACTCGTGTGGTTGTTGTTTTACCGAATCTTTTACTACATTGTCCCATTTATCGCAGGCTTATTTTTCTTCGTACAAAAAGCCGGCAAACGATTTAACGATTATTTAGAAAATTTACCCTTTCTATTTTTACAAAAACTAGCGCATCGTTTCCTTATTATTTTCGTTTATTTCAGCGGTTTACTGCTCGTTATTTCTTCTGTTGCACCATTTGCAATCTACCACGTCCCATTTTTGTATAAACTCATGCCCTTTGGTTTTCTGTTCATCTCCCAGGTTACAAACGTCGCGTTTGGTTTTCTGCTGCTTGGCCTAGGTCGAGCTATTGAAAGCAAAACGAAAAAAGCCTACATCACAACGATTATCATACTAGGCTGCGCGATTTTCAACACCTTGGCGCGTGTATTTTCCATCAAACAAGCGATTTTCCTTGGCATCATTTTACTGTGCGTGTATTTAGCGAGAAAAGAATTTTACCGTGAAAAATTTGTGTACACGTGGAGTAAAATCATCATGGATGCGGTCATCTTTATTGCCTGCCTAGCCGGATATGTTATCATCGGTATTTACAATTCGCCGAACATCCAACATAAAAAGCAAATTCCGGAATACTTGGAAATTGCGTCTGAACACGTGTGGGTAACCGGCTTCATCGGCATGCTCATCGCGGTCATCTGCCTAGTAGCCATCTACATTTATTTCTCGCAATCCGAGGAAAAATTTGGCAGCCCTTTTGAAGCCGAAAAAGTGCGCGCCCATTTAGAGAAGTGGGGCGGCAATGAAGTAAGCCACACCATGTTTCTGCGCGACAAATTGCTATTTTGGGCACAAGATGGCGACGTCCTTTTTGGCTTCCGAATTATCGCCGATAAAATGGTGATTATGGGCGAACCTACGGGGGATCCAAATCGGCGTGATGCGGCCATTTTAGAACTGCTTGAGAAAGCGGATTTGTTCGGCTATCGCCCCGTATTTTATGAAGTCCGCGGGGACATGTTGCCATACTTACACGAAATTGGTTTTGACTTTATTAAACTAGGCGAGGAAGGTTACGTTGATGTCACCAACTTCTCTCTTTCTGGGAAAAAGAAAAAGGGGGAGCGCGCTTTAATGAACAAATTTGAACGCGAAGGCTATCAATTTGAGATTCTCGAAGCGCCGTTTAGCTCTGATGTTTGGAATACGCTGCGTAAAATATCCAATGAATGGCTAGACGGTCGTACGGAAAAAGGTTTTTCTCTAGGCTTTTTCGACACCTATTATTTAGAACAAGCGGGGGTTGCGGTTGCTAGAAATGAAGCTGGAAAAATCATCGCCTTTGCGTCCATGATGCCTGCTTATAACGATGAACTTTCCTCGATTGATTTAATGCGCTACGGCAAAGAAGCACCATCAGGTATTATGGATTTCCTCTTCATCAATTTGTTTGAAGATGCGAAAGAAAATGGCTATCAAGTTTTCAATATGGGGATGGCGCCACTTGCCAATGTCGGCGAATCCAAATACGCGTTTCTCGGCGAACGTATGGCGGGACTTGTTTACCGCTATAGTCAAGGTTTCTACGGATTTAAAGGGCTTAGAAACTACAAGGCAAAATACGTCAACGTCTGGGTGCAAAAATTTGTCGCCTACCGAAAACGGAGTTCCATTGCCTTTACAATGTTACAACTCATGCTTCTAGTAGGGAAAAAACGCCAATTATCCCACAATCAAATAATTTTAGAAGTCCCGCTCTCTGAGTCAGAAGAATAATAAAGAGGCGTAGCAAAGCGCTACGCCTCTTCATTTATTAAATCGTCCAAAGCTTCTTCTAGCGTGTTAAATGTGAACTCGAAATGATGGGCGAGTAGTTTATCTGGATACACGCGTTGACTATCTAAAATCATCGCAGCTTTATCCGCAAGTGCGAGTCTAATGGCTCTTTTAGGAACGGGAGTTTTGTACGGACGATGTAATTTCTTCCCAAGTAGCTCGGCGAATTTTTTCTCTTGGACGGGGTGCGGAGCGACCAAATTGATGGCGCCATCTAGTTCTTCCTTTTGAATGATGAAGCGGATAGCAGAGATAACGTCGTCAATGTGGATCCAAGAATACCATTGTTTTCCGCTGCCGAAGCGTCCACCGAAGAAATTTCGGAAGGCTTTTTCGAAAATCGGAAACGCACCGCCGTCTGTTCCTAAAATGAGGCCAAAGCGGGCGAATGCAACACGAATGCCGTATTGTTCGGCTTTTATCGCCGTTTCTTCCCACTCGTGAACAGTGCGTGCTAAAAAGGTACGGCTCATAGGTGTTTCTTCGGAATCGCTATAAATGGCAGTTTTAGAAGAAGGATAGACGCCAATTGCGCTCGCATTAATCCATACTTTTGGTCGGACATTCATTTTGCGAACAATTGCTAGGAGTGCGGCTGTTGCTTCCACGCGACTCGAAACAATGGCGCGTTTTCGTTCTTCCGTGTAGCGCCCGTCGGCTAAACTAACACCAGCTAAATTGATAACCGCATCAAAAACGTGTTCTTTTAAATCAGGAAGCGGGGTTTCATCTGTTAGCCAGTTAATAAAATGGACATTCGCATAATCGGCTTGGTTGCCGCGCGTCAAAATATAAATATCATCCATCGTCTTTTCAAAGTCATGCGTTAAATGGCGCCCGACGAAACCAGTTCCGCCGGCAATTAAAATTTTCATAATCGGCTCACCTCTTTACTTAGTTCTATTCCCACTTTCTTCAAATAAAAACTGTGATACAATGGAAGAGGAGGTTTTTTGATGAAAATAACTGCGATTCAAGCCCAACAAAAAAACAAAGAACGTTACAACATTTTTGTAGATGAAAACTATTTATTCAGTGTAGACGAAGCCGTATTAGTGAAATTTCAACTAAAAAAAGAAATGCCGCTAACCAATGAATTAATAGATAAAATCGTCGAGGAAGACGAAGTCCGTAAAGGCTTAAATAAAGCCATTCAATTTTTAGCGCACCGCGTTCGGTCAGAAAAAGAAGTGCGTGACTATTTGAAAAAACAGGAAATTTCAGAAGCACATATTTCGAGTGTCATTCAAAAATTGGTGGAAATGAACTATTTAGATGACGCCGAGTTCGCGAAACTGTATATTAGAACGCAAATGAAAACGACAACAAAAGGAAAAGGTAAAATTGAACGCGAACTCATTGAAAAAGGCATCACGCGCGAACTCATTGCCGAAACACTTCCGTTTTATACAAGTGATATGCAATTAGAAAACGCGAATAAAGAAGCAGCAAAAATTGCGCGCCGCGGCAAGCGGACATCACGTAAAATTTTAACACAAAAAATTGTGACCGATTTAATGCAAAAAGGCTATACCGTCGAGCTTGCAAAAGAAGCGGCAGCCGTCGCAACAGCGGATTTAGATGAAAATAGTGACGAAGCAATTCTCGGTGCAGAGCTTGAAAAGCTGATGCGGAAAAATAAACGACTTGGTCCGAAGAAGGCGAAACAAAAAACCATTCAGTCACTCATGCAAAAAGGCTTTCAATATGATACAATACAAACTTATCTAGCCGAAAATGAAATTGATTTTGAAGAGGTGGAGCAAGATTGAATGAATATGTAGAAGAACTCGTACAATTGCTTCAAGCGAAAAATCCGAGTTTAGACAAAGAAAAAGCGCTCTTTTGGGTGGAAATGCTTTGGTCGGATTTTGAAAGTTCTTATGCGAAAGCAGGTTATCCGTACCGCGGACCTGAATATGCTTATGAATATGTCAAACAACAAATTGAACACCACGGAGCTGTGCTTCATCATGTGAGTTCGAGAAAATAAAGGAGAGTTTAAATGAAAATAAGAGGTTTTGAAGTTGTCAAGGATGCTAATCGAGTATTTTTGAATCAAACGATTACACTGCCCGTTCGCTCAGATAAAGGGTCAGCTGGGTATGATTTTTTCTCCAATGAAGAAGTGACACTACACCCGGGGAGCCAGCACGTTTTCTGGACAGACGTGAAGACCTACATGCAAGCTGATGAGGTGTTAAGTGTTTACGTGCGTTCCTCGATTGGAATTAAACGCGGACTTAATTTATCAAATAACACAGGAATCATTGATGCATCTTATTACGGGAATCCTTCGAATGACGGCAACATTGGAATTGCGATGCGAAACATTGGCGAAGCTAGTGTTAAAATTGAACAAGGCGAGCGAATTGCCCAAGGTATTTTCACAAAATATCTCGTTGCTGACGTGGATGATGTGACAAATGAGTCACGCGCTGGTGGTGTTGGGAGTACTGGTAAATAAATTTTAAATAAAAATCCCAGCTGTTATTGTAACAGCTGGGGTTTGTTTATGAGGTTAAAGTTACACAGCTACTGGGGTGAGTTTCTTCTGAAGTTTTTCATCAGAGAAAATCCAGCCCGTGTAAGATGATAAGATATTCATATCATCGTCTAGACGAACAACGGCAACAAACGGATAGTGCCCGTTGCTACGGTATCTCAAATCCGTAAACGTGACATACGTGGCATCTAACTTTTCTTCAATTCTCCAGTTATACACTTTTGAAAAGGAGACAAAAGCGGCCAAGTTTTTATCTTGTTTCGCAGAACGAATGATTTCATTATTTGGAACGGGTAAGCGATCAAACTTTTCATAAACTGAAATGTTTCGTTTGAAAGCACGTCCCACATAATAATGTTCTTTCGTTGTCACAGCGACACGCCACTGGAAGAAATGAATCGTTGAAGCGATGATGATTTCTTCGGCATCAGGAATTAAATTCTTGACGGCATGTTTAATCATGTGCTGTGTAACTGCGCGTGCGACATAATAAAGCGCGAGGATTCCGTAAAGCGTAAAGAATGTTGGACCAGCAGGAGCACCGAGTAGCCAGATGATAATCGCAACGACATGTGATCCAAAAATAAACCAATCAAATGTGTTGATGAAACCAAATGCGACCCAAGTGTCTTTAAATGGTCGAACCGCTTGCGTCCCGTATGCATTAAAAATATCGACGAAAATGTGTAACCCGACTGCTATAAAGCTCCATAAGAGCAAGTGTAAAAATGTTGCTGCCGGAAAAATAAAGTAAAGTACAGTTGAAATTAAGAGCGGCCAAATCGCGAGCATCGGAAGGGAATGTGTAATCCCCCGGTGATTACGAATATAATCCGCATTGTTTTTAAGTTTTAATACAGTGTCAATATCAGGAATTTGAGAACCAATAATTGTTGCTGCCATGATACCCATTGTAGCATGAGTACTACTTGCAACTACAGGGTCAATTGTTGCGAGAGCCCCAAGTGCAATCCCCATAACAACATGTGTGCCTGTGTCCAAATGCTTTCCTCCTCCAAGAAGTTAGAAAGAGTCACTTAACAAACCAAGCGGCATCTTCCTGCGACTAAAGTGTGTGGGTGAGTAATTACTACTCTGTCAGCTAAGCCTTTACAAGCAGAGTGCTGTTCAAAAAAAGCTAGCTTCTGTATAATAGAAAAAGCTTAACCATTAATCTATTCCCATGTTTTCATTATACTACACATCGAAAGTGCGGAGCATTAGAATTTTATGAGAAATTTAGGTGAACGAATGACAAATACATACTTTGATAAAAAACAAACTGAAGCTTTCAGACAAGCTCTAATCGATTGGTACTTAGCCAATAAACGGATACTTCCCTGGCGTGAGAACACTGACCCGTACCGGATTTGGGTGTCAGAAATCATGCTACAACAAACGCGAGTGGACACGGTTATCCCTTATTTCACGCGATTTATGACGCAATTTGAAACGATGGAAGACTTTGCTTATGCGGATGAAAATGCGATTCTTAAAATTTGGGAGGGGCTCGGTTATTATTCACGTGTCCGCAATTTGCAGGCGGCGATGCGTCAAGTTGTTGAAGAACATGAGGGAATAGTGCCAGACACGTTAAAGGACATTTTAAGTCTAAAAGGGGTTGGCCCATATACTGCCGGCGCAATTTTAAGTATCGCCTATCAGAAAGCGGAACCCGCAATTGATGGGAATGTTATGCGTGTCATGTCGCGCGTATGCGAAATTGATGCGGACATTATGAAACCAAGTACGCGAAAGATTTTTGAAACGGTGCTGTATGATTTAATTGACCCAATTGATCCTGCGTCTTTCAACCAAGGCTTAATGGAAATTGGCGCGTTAGTTTGCACACCGAAAAAGCCAATGTGCCTACTTTGCCCACTGCAACCGTTTTGTTCAGCGCACAAAAATGGGAAGGAACTGGACTATCCAGTTAAAATAAAAAAAGTGAAGTCGAAAAAAATTCATCTGCTGGCAATTGTTGTCCGGCAAAATGACCGCATTTTAGTTGAACAGCGCCCGTCAGAAGGACTGCTAGCCAATTTATGGCAGTTTCCAACTGTGGAAGTAAAAGCAAATGCCAATAGTGAAATGGTAAAACTTGCTTTCCTAAAAAAATATGGTTTAGAAGTTGAACTTCAAGAATCGCTACCGCATGTGAAGCATATTTTTTCGCATTTGGTGTGGGAAGTGGACGTTTTGACGGCTAAACTTACTGGCGGTAAGCCAGAAGACAAGGTGAAATTTGTTTCAGAAGAGGAGATGCAGCGGCTTGCGTTTCCCGTGCCATACCAAAAAATGTGGCAAAGTTTTATTGAGAGAAAAGGGGATTTGGAATGAATAAAGTAGCTTTAGTGACTGGAAGTAGTCGCGGGCTTGGTCGTGAAATCGCGATTCAGCTTGCAAAAGAAGGATATGATGTGGCGGTAAATTTTGCGCGGAGTCGTAAAAAAGCCGAAGAGGTGCAGGCGGAAATTGAAAAACTTGGCAGAAAATGTGAGCTTTTCCGTGCGAATATTGGCGATGTTGAAAAAACGCGCGCGATGTTTGCTGAAATTAAAGCGACGTTTGGACGACTTGACCTTTTTGTGAGCAATGCGGCTAGCGGCGTCTTGAAACCGCTGATGGAGCTTGAACAAACGCACTGGGACTGGACGATGAATATTAATGCGCGCGCCTTTTTGTTCGCTAGCCAAGAAGCGGCTAAGATGATGCAGGAAACGGGCGGCGGGAAAATCATTGGGTTAAGCTCAATTGGTTCGATTCGTTATTTGGATAATTATACGACTGTTGGCGTTTCTAAGGCGGCGGTTGAATCGCTCACGCGTTACTTGGCGGTTGAGCTTGCGCCTTACGGAATAGCAGTTAACACGGTTTCAGGCGGCTTGATTGAAACGGACGCGCTGGAACATTTTCCGAATAAAGCGGAGTTAATCGAAGATGCGATTAGTAGGACTCCGGCGGGGCGCATGGTAGAGCTTCAAGATTTAGTCAGCGCAGTCATGTTTCTTGCGAGCAGCCATGCAGATATGATTCGCGGGCAGACGATTGTGGTTGATGGTGGACGGACATTACTCGTATAAGCTCAAATAAAAATGATTTTCCCACTTTAAATGGAACTTTCTGCACGGATTTTACTTTTTTAATCAAAAAAGATGATTTTCCGTAGTTTATTGTTTTTTGCGTTGTTTTGTTATGTTATAATGATTTGTGAATAACAGCTTCTAGTACATGAAGAAAGTAGGAAAGTGTGTATGTACTTGCCAAAAGAGAAAGAAATTATCCAGATTAAGAGCTACAAACACAACGGTAAACTTCATCGTACTTGGAAAAAAACAGTTGTGCTAAAAGCAACGGAAAATGTTATTATCGGGGGAAATGATCATACACTTGTCGTGGAATCTGACGGGCGAAAATGGGTAACGAGAGAGCCATCAATTTGCTATTTTCATAGCGATTATTGGTTTAATGTGATTTCAATGATACGGGAAGATGGCCTGTACCATTATTGTAATCTAGGAACGCCTTTTGCGGTCGATGAGGAAGCGTTAAAGTATATTGATTATGACTTAGATATTAAAGTTTTTCCTGACGGACGTTTCCATTTACTTGATGAAGGTGAATACGAGCAGCATCGTCGCCAAATGAAATATCCTGATGCCATCGACCGAATTTTACGCAATAACGTAGATATTTTGAGTCACTGGATTTTGGATAAAAAAGGACCTTTTTCGAAGGACTATATTGATATTTGGTATGAAAAGTACAAAGAATACCGTTGAAAAAAGACGCATTTGCCTAAACCTGTTTGTTTAATAAGGTTTGGGCAACGTCTTTTTTTTGGCGTCTTTTTGTTCGCTTTACATGGCTAATAAGTATGTGATTTCAAGTAAAATAAAGCGGATAAAAATAAGCATAAATCTAGTAAAGTCCATTACCTAAATGGTAGTGTTACTAGATTTATGCTTTTTATCCATTACTCTTCCGTCACACTAATATCAATTTTATTCTCATCCGTATGGCGGATTTTAAAACTATGAATGAGTTTTTCTAAATAGTCGATTGCTTCCTGATAGGCAAAAACGCAAGCGATAATGCGCATTAAGTGATACTCATCTGTGTTGTTTTCTGGGTCATCCGATTTCATTTCATTTAAAAATAAATCCATTAATTCTTTCGGATCTTGCGCCAAATGGTCTTCCAAGTAATCTGTATCAACGGCAACGCGGTCAATGTATGTGAGTAGAAGTTGTTCATGTTTATCTACTAAAAAGTCAATTTGCTGTCTGATGACCTCTTGTTTTTCAGGATTAAGTTGTAAATAATCATTTTCGTAGCGATTTTGAATTTTTAAAAGTTCATAGCCTTTTTGTGAGCAGAGAATCATTTGCCGGTAGATAGCAATTTTACGCCCTTTAGAAACAGAATTTCGCTTTAAAAAAGTTCTTTCTTCTTTATAAAGCTCATATTGATTACGAATTTGCCCAATTTGTTTCTGCATCCAGTTCATATCTTTTTTTAGTAAAGGAAAATCAGCGGCATGGCGTAAATTTAAGCGGATCCATTTAATAATCTCATTGTTCGTATTGTAAATTTGCTGATACAAAGCCACTTCATATTTTGGTGGAATGAAAATTAAGTTGACGATAAATGCTGCAACAAGCCCTAGCATGATTGTACCAAAACGAATTAAGGCGATTTCAAGGAAGTCATTTCCGGGTGAATCCATGACAATAACAAGTGTTACAAGAGCAAGGCCAATCGTATTTTCTAGTTTTAATTGCAGAAGTAGCGCCACACAAATAACGGAAGCTACGCCAATCAAAATGAAGTCATTTCCAATGTATAGACCAAAAACAATGGCAATGATGGCACCAATCACATTTCCTTGCGCGCGCTCTAAAATAGTTCGGTACGAGCGGTAAATGGACGGTTGAATCGCAAATATGGCGGAAATTCCTGCCAGCGAAGGAGAGGGGGACTGGAAAAGTTCGGCAATAAATAAAGCTAAACTTATAGCAATACCAGTTTTTAATATTCTAGCTCCAAATTTCATGGTAGGTGATTCCTTTCTAATGGGCGATTTTTATCTTTTAATACCTTTATTATAACCATATTTTTCATTTTGTAACATAAAAATCATTTTTCGGAGGCCATAATGGCAAATACACGCTCTGTTGCCGCAATTGTGTCGTCGATATCTGCTTCAGTATGGGCCGTTGTAATAAACCAAGCCTCGTATTTCGATGCCGCCAGTAAGATACCTTCCTCACGCATAAGTTTAAAGAAACGACTAAATTGTTCGCCGTCAGTTTGTTCAGCATCTGCATAGTTCCGCACAGTTTTATCGGTGAAAAATACCGTCAGCGCCCCAACAATTTGGTTAATCGTAATTGTAATGCCGTGTTTTGCAGCAGCATTTAAAATACCATTTTTCAATTTAGATCCGTATTTTTCAAAACGATCATAAAGTCCTTCTTCTTGTAAAACTTCTAGGCAGGCAATGCCAGATAGAATGGAAGCGGGATTTCCAGCGTGTGTGCCAGCTTGATAAGCCGGACCAAGCGGTGCTACAGTTTCCATAATATCCAAGCGCCCGCCATACGCCCCAATCGGCAAGCCGCCGCCAATAATTTTTCCAAGCGCTGTCAAATCCGGTTTCACTTGGAGCAAATCTTGCGCCCCGCCGTACATAAAGCGAAATGCCGTAATCACTTCATCATAAATCACGAGCGCACCCGCCGCATGAGTCAGCTCATTTACTTTTTTCAAAAATCCTGGTTCTGGCCCGACAATCCCGAAATTCCCGACAATCGGCTCCACAAGCACCGCTGCCACCTGATCGCCCCAAACATCAAGAGCTTCTTTAAAAGCTTTGACGTTGTTAAAAGGAACGGTAATGACTTCTTTGGCTGTCGCTTCTGTCACACCAGCAGAATCAGGCGTGCCTAGTGTTGAAGGTCCAGAACCCGCTTCCACCAAAACGAGATCGAAGTGTCCGTGATAAGACCCGCCGAATTTAATAATCTTATCTCGGCCAGTATAGGCGCGAGCAACACGAACCGTTGTCATGACAGCTTCCGTACCAGAATTGGTAAAGCGCACCTTTTCCATAGAAGGAATCGCTTCTTTTAACATTTTCGCAAATGTAATTTCATGCACAGTTGGCGTACCATATAAAACCCCAGTTTCTGCAGCCTTTGTAATCGCCTTTGTAATGTGTGGGTGTGCATGGCCGGTAATAATGGGGCCAAAAGCCGCTAAGTAATCAATATACTTATTCCCGTCCACATCATAAAAATAAGCCCCTTCTGCCCGCTCCATCGTAATCGGCACACCGCCACCAACGCCCTTGTACGAACGACTTGGACTATTAACGCCGCCAACAATATGTTTTTTTGCTTCCTTATGTATAGCATCTGATTTTGAATGATCCATCTAGACATCTCCTTTGAATTTCGCGGAATCCCGCTTATCTAGTCCATTTTATGCGAAATAATTTAAAACAGCAACATGAAAGAACAACTTAATTGCCGTTTTTTCAAAAAAAGCATAAACTAAAAGAGTAGAAAGGGGGCTGGGCTGTTTGAAAATCTTATATACGCTAACGATACCGGAAGATTGGCAAGTAAAACAGCAAGAAGCATATCCAAACGATATATTTTATTACGAAAAAGAAATAAAGAACTTTAAGGAACTTAATGAAGTGGACTGCATCGTGACATATGGCGGTGACATCACAGCAGAAATTATTGAAGCAGCTAGCGCACTAAAGTGGATTATGGTCTTTTCTGCGGGCGTTGACGGCTTACCTAAGCAAGCTATTCTAGAAAAAAATATTTTAGTGTCAAATGTTCGCGGCATTCACGCTGTCCCGATGGCAGAATTTGTGCTGAGCTATTTGTTGCATGACGTGAAGCAATTACAACACTTTTATGAAGCTCAAAAAAAGAAAGAGTGGGCGTTTTCCCACCCTGTCGTTGAGCTCGGCAATAAGGAAATCGTTGTTGCTGGCGCAGGAGCAATCGGCTCGCAAATCGCAAAATTCGCCAAAATGTTTGGCATGCAAACGGTAGGACTAAATACAACCGGCCAACCAGTAGAAGGTTTTGACAAAACTTTCGCCATGCGTGACTTAAAACAAGTAATTCGCGCCGCTGACTATTTCGTTTCTGTGCTACCAAAAACAAAAGAAACGACAGGCGTCTATGATGAAGACTTCTTCCATATTTTGCCGAAGAGCGCCGTATTCATCAACATCGGTCGTGGAAACGCTATAGAAAGCGCCGTTTTAGAAAAAGTCATCGCTGAAAAAACCATTCGCCATTTCTATCTCGACGTCTATCCCGAGGAACCGCTGGCGACTGAAAGCCCGATTTGGACAGCTACAAATGTCACAATGACCCCACACGTATCTGGACATACCGATCAATATATTAATCGCAGCATGGAAATCTGGCTTGATAGTCTAGAGAAGTTTAAAGCAGGCAAAACCGTGCAGAATGAAATCAACTTAAATAGAGGATATTAAATCGTTGTATTGACAGCTTATGAACATTTCCGTTAAAATATAAGAAAGTTATCATTTAAAGGAAGGAGTGCATGACGGTGTCTAACACTCATTTAAAAGAGTCAATAGATATTCTAAAACAGTCAGGAGTACGAATTACTCCTCAACGTCATGCTATACTTGAGTTCTTAATTAATTCACATATTCATCCAACTGCCGACGAAATATACAAGGCACTTGAAGGCGATTTTCCAAATATGAGTGTTGCAACAGTTTACAATAACTTACGCGTATTTAGAGATGCAGGATTAATTAAGGAATTATCATATGGCGACGCTTCAAGCCGATTTGATTTTTCTACTTCTAACCATTATCATGCTATATGCGATGAATGTGGAAAGATTGTTGATTTCCATTATCCAGGTCTAGATGAAGTCGAGCATTTTGCCTCCCATGTTACAGGGTATGAAATTAACAAACATCGTTTAGAAGTTTATGGGTTATGTCCTGAATGTAAAGCGAAAAATAAAAAATAAAATCACCTATTTTAAAAATAGGTGATTTTTGTTTTGCATAAAATGATTAATTTTTATGCGGAAAAGGGGATTTTAAAGCCTAGTTTGCCTTAGAAATGGTGAAAAAAATATTTTCTCGCATTTTTATGCATAAACTTGTTGACATCTTCATTTAAAATTGATATATTAGTTTTCGGCGCTACTAATCAATTGTTTTTGAAATTAAATTAATTCAAAAAAATGTTGACAGGCAAGCGTTTAGATGATATGATTTAAAAGTCGCAAAAAGCCAGTTGCTTTTCAAAAATGCGGCAAATTATGACCTTTGAAAACTGAACAAAACGAAGATGAAAAAGCGATGAAACAGATGTTTCACCAATCAATTCATAGGACAGGAAACAAAAAGATGTTTCCAAAAAAAGTAAGAAACAAGCTAGCAAAGTCAATTTGTGACGCTAAGGAAACTTATTCACGGTGTTGAATAAGTATTCAAATTCGATTTATTTTAAAGAGAGTTTGATCCTGGCTCAG
The DNA here is from genome assembly GCF_900186125.1 of Listeria goaensis. Taxonomy (GTDB): domain Bacteria; phylum Bacillota; class Bacilli; order Lactobacillales; family Listeriaceae; genus Listeria; species Listeria goaensis. The sequence continues at coordinate 110,320 of NZ_FYBQ01000011.1, forward strand.
GACGAACGCTG
>NZ_FYBQ01000005.1 GCF_900186125.1 Listeria goaensis
TATCCGCTGCTTTTAGTTGATCATCCGGAATATTTCCAGGAAGCGTGGCATCGGTAATAATATCCCGACCACCGTCTTTTTGACCTTGTGTTCCTTGGAAAATCATGCCGACTTCACCCGTTTTCGTGTTTTCGACAATCATGTAATCTAGTCCGGATTTTGTTCCATATGTTCCTTCTTTAACTTTGTAAGCATTTGGAACACCGTTCACTTTGATGAGGTCGTCTGCACGTGGCTCTTGATAAACTATTTTGCCGCTCATTTCTATAATATCCAAGTCTGATGTTTTTAGTTTTTCCGCTGTTGGCATCTTCCAAAGCCCCCTTGTCCATTATTTTTGAATATCCTCAACCCTAACATTATCACCGTCGGGCAAGCCAACGCGATTAACAATAAAATTATCATATAGAATAACACTATAATTTCCTTTTGGAAGTCCTGTCTCATTCTTCAAATCTTTGGCTATTTGTTCAGCCTTCTCTTGTTTTGGCACCCCTTTACTTATGTTATAGAAGTTTAAAGATACATTTGCATCTTCAAACTTACTGTCCACTTTAAAAAATAAGTTCCTTATTTCACTTACTGAAATGTTGGGATTTTTAATATAAGCATCATAAACTGCTGTAGACTGTCCACCAATTGGCACAAAATAACAACTTTTTTCATATCCGGAAGCATGCGTCTTATCAATCGTGGTCTGGTTTAACCCCTGTAATTCATATTTTTCAGCTATTTTTTTTGTAAAAGTATCCAGTTTCTCGAATTCTTCTTTGTAAGCTTTTACATATAAACCACTTGTAATGGCGCTCTCGACTAGCCCGTCCTGAGACCAAACATTAGGCAATGGGTCAAGCTCTTTTTTTCGCATATCAAGCCCGACAATCACAGAAGTATGGAACTCTATCGGGTCTTCTGCTTCGACCATGACAACCGCCGCATCTCTTGCAGGTACAACATTATTCACTTTAACATCAGTTTTATATGTATCTTTCATATATGCGATGGCTCGCTTTTTAATTTCTGCTTCGTTCTTTTCGACAATTTCTTTAGACTTGTCGCCATCAACGAAAATAAATCCTTGCCCTTTATACTCCGCAACAGGTGTTGTCCCGTCGTCTATTTTCTTTTCTTTTTCATCTGACTGCCCCATAAATGAACAACCTCCTAGTAAAATTGATAAACCAATAATGGAAATCGCTATTTTTTTCCCGTTCATGGTTACACCCCTTTTCTCTATTTATATAAAAAACACCTCTTATAGTATACAACAAGAAACCCTGTTTTAAAATTAAAACCCCCAATTTTGTTGGTCTTACTCTTCCTCCCACACTAGCCGTTCTTGTGTTTGTAGCGTTATAACAACCTCCCTCTTACGTACGCTTTTGCCATAAGGTCGCGCAATTCAGGCAGGGTATTCTAATTGAAACTTATCTCCAGTTTATGTATTTTTCTTACAATTTTAATAGAGCATGTTACTTTTCTTACTGCCTATGTAGATTTTGTGAGCTTTTTAAAAAAAGGACATAAAAGAAAAATAGATAGACAAAAATCCAGTAATAATGCCATCTTTAAAAAATGAGCTTTACTGGATTTTTGCTTACTTTTATTTATTTTTCTAATCTTTCGATACCGTTTTATATTTCTTACCTGGCCAAAATGCCCATCTGCCAAACAGTGTTGTAACTGCTGGAACGAGTAGCGGCCGAACTAAAAATGTATCTAGTAATATACCAATAGCTGTAATGAGTCCAAATTGGACGAGCAGATTAATTGGCAACGTTGTTAAAACTAAAAAGGTTGCGGCTAAAATGACACCTGCAGATGTAATAACCCCGCCTGTTTGGTGTACGCCTTCTTGAACCGCTTTTCGTAGCGGCCATTTTTCTGCGTTTTTCCAAATACTTGAAATCATAAAGATATTGTAGTCCTCTCCTAGCGCCACAATAAATACGAACGCATAAAGCGGTATGAGCCCTGAAATGGCTGTTACACCAAAACCGTGATGCAAAATGAGCCAGCCTAATCCAATTGCCGCCGCATACGAGATTAAAACAGACAAGACAAGATAAATAGTCGCTGTAATCGAACGCAAATACGTCAATAGCAAGATGCTTATAAGCGCAATGACAAGCGGAATAATCACTTTTTCATCATGTTCCGTCACAGCGCGGCTATCATACTGGGCAGCCGTTTGACCAGCAACATACGCTTTCGCTGAATCATCACTTGCCACTTGTTTGATTTTTGGAATTAAATCCATCGCTTCATTGCTGTAAGGATTCATATCGAGTACGACATCATATTTCACCACACTCGAATTCTCTCTACTTTTTTCAGGCAAACTAACAGATTGAACGCCTTTTATGTTCTCTAAATCCTTCCTGAGCCCTTCAGATGGGTTTTCAGCAAGCACCTCGACTTTAGCTAAATACCCCGCCCCGTAATGATCACTTATTAGCTTAAACCCTTCACGTGATGGCATATCTTCTGGAAAAGTTGAGAGTGTGTCATACGTATAGGAAACATTGGTCGTTTGAATGGCTGCTCCTCCAAGTAGAAGCAGTGCGACAATAGTGACAATAATTGGATGTTTCGTGGCAAGTTTCCCAACACGATTCCAAAATTGGTTTTCGCTTTTATGTTTTTTATTCGGATGCGGGATAAAAGGCCAAAATGAAACGCGGCCAAATAGCCCAAGAAGCGCCGGAACTAGCGTTAGCGATGAAAGTAGCATAATCAAAATGGCAAGGCTAAACGGAATCGCAAAGTTGTGAAATGAACCGTACTGTGCAGCAAGTAGCATTAAGAGTGCCACCATGACGGTAAGTCCGCTTAGTAAAATAGCGCCCGACGTCCCACTAAACGCTGTTCGGAAAGCTTTGAAGCGGTTTTCCTCATGACGTAAAACAGAGCGATAACGTGTAATGAGGAACAAACAATAGTCGGTCCCGGCTCCAAACAAGAGCACGGTCATAATGGAAAGCCCTTGCGAACCATACGTGATGAAACCATGTTCGCCTAGAAAACCGAGTAGTGGCGTAATCATCAAGTAAGCAAATCCGACCGCAATAAGCGGAATAAGCGCTAAAATCGGCGAACGATAGATGACAAGTAAAATAATTAAAACTATGAGCACCGTTGCAATAAGTAGTGAAACATCGGCATCTTGGAATAGCCCTGTCGCATCAACGCTAATACCTGCTGGCCCTGTAGTCCGCGCAACTAGCTCATCTTTACTCGATATTTTTTGGCTAAAAGGGTTCTCGCCTAGTACCCCTTCCGCACGCGTTTTTATTTCATTCATCCCCGTTTTAAGTTCATCTGCTGTGGCAGACTCGTCCATCAAGATAGTTTGAATGAAAGTCGTTTGGTCTTTTGAAAGTTGCTGTTTTAGGACAATTGGTGGCAGTTTCTCAAGTGGAATCGTGGCTTCCTGATGCGCCACTGGTGTTTTTGTAAGCGACGCATTAATGGCTTGAATGCTCGCTAAGTCCTCATTTGTCAAACCTTCTGCACGATACCAAGTAATCAGAAGCGGCGTTCCCGCCTGACCACCAAAATATTCTTTTACTTTGTTGTCCGCTACAACAGATGGCTCGCTACTTGGAAGGTCGCTTGCCGCATCATCTTTATATTCATCCGCACTCGGCAAGAAAAGCTGCAACAAAATCACAGCAAGTATCCAAATGGAAAGCGTCACAAAACGCCCTTTCTTTCCCCCAACACCATCAGCCATTTTTTCCAAAAAGTGACTCATATTTTTTCCCCCTTCGTTTATCAGTCGATAAATAGATTAGCATACTTTCACTTATCAATCGATAAATATGCTTCGATAAAAAAAAGATATTAAATTATACCTCTTTTTTACATAGCCCAAACAAAATAAAATTAATCGTTTCTTTCACACGAACATCCGTCGGTTCAGCACTTTCAAACTTGCTCATTTGCGAGAAAAGTGGACTTATCGCTGAAAGGAAAAAACGAGCAGCGCGTTCTGCAGAAATAGGTTCACGAATTTCCGCACGAGCTTCTAATTGCTTAAAAACATGCTCAAATGGACGCAAATACGTATCACGCCAAAGCGTATAAAGTAAAAATTGATTTTCTTCTTTTAATTCATTCAAAATATCATGAATCATTAGTAAAATATTGGTCGGGTGTTTATCAATTAGCATGATAACCATCTCATTTAGCGCATCCACCGGCGCTAAATTTTTCCGAATTAACTCGCTCATGTCAGCTTGAATGCTCGTCGTAAGCTCCTTCACAACCTCAAGATAGAGCATCTCCTTATCTTTAAAATGGTGATAAAGTGCCGGCTGCGTAATTCCAGCGATGACAGCAATTTCACGCGTTGACACGCTCCGATATCCTTTTTCCATAAATAAATCTCGGCCAGCATCTAAAATTTTCTTGCGCGTAATTAAAAATTCTTCTGCTCGACTTCTCTTCACCATGTCAAACGCTCCTTTTCCTCAACATGGTTTCATTTTATCATAAACAAACAAGATTTTCCCACCCTTCTTTTAGATTAAAACTGACATCGCTTTCCTAAAAAAACATTCTTCCCTCCTAAAATTCATTCCAAAAATCCGAATTGAAATCGCTAAATGTAAGATAATCTAACAAAATTTATGGAATTCATAAATAATTCTTGCAATTAAAATTTATTTATGTATTATAGTGGCATAAAGAAATTAATCAATGTTAGTTTATCTAACATTAAAGGAGAGTTGAATATGGAATCTGTCTTTATGTTTTTTTGTACATTGTTAGTTTGGCTTATGACACCAGGAATTGCATTATTTTATGGTGGTATGGTACGTCGAAAAAATGTTTTAAGTACAGCGATGTATAGTTTTGCTTCGATGGCCGTCATCTCAATTTTGTGGGTTGTTGTAGGTTATTCGCTCGCCTTCGCACCAAATAATGGCTTCATTGGCAGCTTTGACTGGAGCTTTTTAAACCAAGTTGGTTTCGCACCGAATGAATTATACAGCGATGCTATTCCCCATCTGCTCTTTATGATGTTTCAAATGACATTCGCTGTTTTAACAGTCGCTATCATATCTGGCGCTTTCGCAGAACGAATGAATTTTGCCGCCTATCTTGTTTTCATTATCCTTTGGTCACTCCTCGTCTACGCCCCTGTCGCACATTGGGTTTGGGGTGACGGCGGTTTCCTTCGCAATCTAGGCGCGCTTGATTTTGCTGGTGGTAATGTCGTTCACATTAGCTCCGGTATAACAGGTCTTGTACTCGCCATCATGCTCGGGCGAAGGAAGGAAGTCGATACGGCTTCACCACACAATCTTCCCCTTGCTTTAATCGGAGGAATCTTCGTTTGGTTTGGTTGGTACGGTTTCAATGTCGGCAGTGCGCTCACAATTGATAACGTCGCAATGGCGGCATTTGTCAACACAAACACAGCGGCTGCGGCCGGCATTATCGGCTGGTGCCTTGTCGAGTGGCTAACGAATAAGCGTCCCACTATGCTTGGAACAATTTCAGGCGCTATCGCGGGTCTTGTATCCATCACTCCCGCCGCTGGTTTTGTCACCGTTCCTGCTTCCATGCTCATCGGCCTTCTTGGCGGCGCGCTTTGTTTCTGGGGTGTCTACTGGCTAAAAGGAAAAGTCAAATATGATGATGCTCTAGATGCATTTGGCCTTCACGGAATCGGTGGCATCTGGGGCGGTATCGCAACCGGCTTGTTCGCCACAACTAAAATCAATGAGGCAGGAGCCGACGGTTTATTTTATGGAAATCCGGCGTTATTATTTAAACAACTGGCAGCCATTTCCATAACCGTTGTCTTCGTCGCAATCGCAACCATCATCATCGTTGTACTTATCAAACTCGTCCTCCCGCTTCGTGTTAGCGAAGAACAAGAATACAAAGGCCTAGATTTGACACTTCACGGCGAAAAAGCTTATCAGGATTAAAAGGAGGTTTTACAATGGCAAATTTAACAAAAATTGAGATTATTACGCGCCCCAACCGATTTGCAGCCTTCCAAAAAGAATTGGCTAAAATCGGCGTTAGCGGTTTAACTGTAACAAAAGCACTCGGCACAGGTCTTGAAAAAGGCTTCATCGAATTGTACCGCGGCAAAAAGAAAGAAAATAATATTCATGAACGCATGAAAATTGAAATCGTCGTAAGTACTGTTCCTGTAGAAGACGTTTTACGCGTCGTCGAAAATACACTCCGAACTGGAGAACCAGGCGATGGGAAAGTTTTTATTTATCCGCTTAGCGAAGTGATTAAAATTAGCACAGGCGAAACTGGAACCCAAGCACTTCAAGATTCACCTACTGAAAATTAAAATTAACCAAATAAATGCCTCCTTTTCTAAAAAAATCATGAGAAATTGTCTTTTCCCCTTTACTATGGGCGGAATACAGCTATAATTGATAGTGAGATGTATTTAGATTGGAGGCGCGAGCTCATTTTATGCGTAAGATTCCCATTTTCACTATAATTGCTGTTTTGCTAATTGGTGGCGGATATTTCTACTATCAACACATGAGCACAAGAGTTGATATTACGTTTAATTTTACACCAACCAAAAAATCAGCAGATCATACTGTTAGCGGCACAATTGACGGCGCGGGTACTGAAGAAGTTACTATCCCGCTCTCTGAAGAAATGTGGAAGACCGTTAAAAAGGGCAGTCGTTATAACGTAGAAGCGACATTCTATAATAAAAATAAAGTCAGTAAAGAAGTAGCTAAAAATTTACAAGGTCCTTTCTGGGAAAACGAGGCCAATCAAGGTCTACTTGTAAATAAAGTTAAAGTCGATAATATGGAAGCCATTACGACTGGATTTTAAAAAAGTGGTGCGAAGCTAAAAACTTCACACCACTTTTTTTATTTATTTGATGACTTCCGTTTTTTTCGGTACAGATGGACAAGAACGAAAAATAAAATAATAATTGGAACGTAAATCACAAGTATTGGAATGAACGCTGTAAAAGTTGTCATTGTTGTTTTTCTCCTCCATTGTCATGGTTCTTATTCTTTTTCAGGAACAGTCAAACCTAACTCCTCTAACTGTGCTTTGCTTACTTCACCAGGCGCGTTTGTTAGTGGGTCAACTGCACTTCCTGTTTTAGGGAACGCAATTGTGTCGCGCAAATTGTTTTTTCCAGCTAAAATCATCACAATGCGGTCGAGTCCTAGCGCGATGCCGCCGTGAGGTGGCGTGCCGTAGTCAAGCGCATCCATGAGGAAGCCGAACTGTTCTTCTGCTGCTTCGTCCGTAAAGCCGAGCGCGCGGAACATTTTTTGCTGTACTTCTTTTTGATAGATACGAAGCGAGCCGCCGCCAATTTCATAGCCGTTTAGCACAATATCATAGGCTTCCGCCATCGCCTCTCCTGGCTTTTCTTCCAAAAGAGGAATGTCTTCTGCTCTTGGTAAAGTGAACGGATGATGTGCAGAAACGTAGCGTTTTGCTTCTTCATCGTACTCAAATAGTGGCCAATCTGTTACCCATAAGAAAGCGAATTTGCTTTCGTCAATCAGTTCCAGCTCTTTCCCAAGTTTTGAGCGGAGTGCCCCAAGAGAAGCCGCAACTACTTCGCTTCTATCTGCTGCAAAAAGGAGTAAGTCGCCAGCTTCTGCATCAAGTGCTGCGCGTAATTCAGCCTGCTTTGCTTCGTCAAAGAACTTCGCAATTGGACCTTTTAACTCGCCTTCTTCAACTTTAAGCCATGCAAGTCCTTTCGCGCCGTAAGTGCCGACAAATTCACCTAGCGCATCAATTTCTTTACGCGAGTATTTATCAGCCGCTCCTTTTGCGTTAATTGCTTTAACAACGCCGCGAGCTTCAATTGCAGACGTGAACACTTTGAATGCCACATCGCTTACAAGAGCTGAAATATCGATTAGCTCTAGGCCAAAGCGTACATCTGGTTTATCGCTACCAAAACGTGACATCGCTTCACTGTAGGTCATGCGCGGAAATGGTGCACTGATTTCAATCCCCTTCGCTTCCCGTACAACGTTTACGAGCATTTCTTCGGTCATGCCCTGAATTTCTTCTTTGGATAAAAAGCTAGTTTCAAGGTCGACTTGAGTGAATTCAGGTTGCCGGTCGCCTCTTAAATCTTCGTCGCGGAAACAACGAACAATTTGGTAATACTTGTCAAATCCAGCTGTCATTAAAAGCTGTTTCAAGATTTGCGGTGATTGCGGTAGCGCATAGAAATTCCCCGGATAAACGCGGCTTGGAACTAAATAATCACGCGCCCCCTCAGGCGTGCTTTTCGTTAAATACGGTGTTTCAATATCATAAAAACCAAGTTTGTTTAATGTTTCGCGGAAAACGCGCGTCACCGTGTGGCGCATTTTAAATGTTTCTGCCATTTCGTTGCGGCGCAAATCAAGATAGCGATATTTTAAACGTAGCTCATCGGAAACATTGATGCCGTCTTCAATGTAAAATGGTGGCGTTTTGGAACGATTTAAAATCGTCACGCTTGATGCCACAATTTCTACTTTCCCAGTTGCAATTTTAGTATTGATAACCGCCTCATCACGCGCGGCCACTTTTCCTTTTACGGTAATGACAAACTCTGAACGAATGGATTCCGCAATACGAAGCGCCTCTTCGGAAAACTCCGGGTTAAAGACGACTTGGACAATTCCTTCGCGGTCACGCATATCGATAAAGATAAGCCCACCTAAATCACGACGTTTTTGTACCCAACCGTGTAATACGACTTCTTGACCAATGAATTTTTCTGTTATTTCTCCGCAATATGCTGTTCTCTTTTCCACGTTTTTTCCTCCTTAGGATTTCGTTAAACGGCTTATAAGTTCCTCAGCTGAAACTGAAATTTGTTCACCCGTTTCCATATTTTTAAGCGGGTATTCACCCGATGCAAGCTCTTCTTCTCCAATGATAACCGTATATTTTGCTTCTTTACGATTCGCATCTTTCATTTGCGCTTTAAATTTGCGCTTTTGGTAATCTTTATCAGCACTTATACCAGCATTTCGCAACTGATTCACGATTTTAACTGCTTCAAGTTCTGCTTCCTCGCTCGCTACAATGACATAACAAGCAAGTTCCTTATCTTTTGGAATTTCAATTTCTGCCGCCTGAAGTGCAAGAAGCACACGTTCAACGCCCATACCAAAACCAATTCCCGGAGTATCTGGACCATCAAATTCTTGCACAAGTCCGTGATAGCGACCGCCGCCACAAAGTGTCGTTTTAGCCCCAAAACCTTCCTCATCACTCATAATTTCAAACGTCGTATGATTATAGTAATCAAGCCCGCGGACAAGCGTTGGATCCACTACAAACGGAATGTCAATTGCCTCTAAAAACCCTTTTACTTGGCTAAAATAGAGACGGGAATCTTCATTTAGAAAATCTAAAATAGATGGCGCCGTTGCCACAAGTGGATGTGCGTGGTCCGTCTTGCAATCCAAAATACGAAGTGGATTTTTATGCAATCGATTTTGACAATCCGAACAAAACTCGTCAATGCGCGGTTCGAAATGCGCAATCAGAGCATCCCGATGTTTCAACCGGCTTTCTTTATCCCCTAGACTGTTAATCGTTAGCGAAATATTTTTAAGACCAATGGATTTATAAAAATTCATCGCAAGCGCAATGACTTCCGCATCAATCGCAGGATCCGCACTCCCAATTGCCTCCACGCCAATTTGTGTGAATTGACGCTGCCGCCCGCCTTGTGGCCGCTCATAACGGAACATCGGACCATTATAGTATAGCTTCACTGGTTGATTGACATCACCGAACATTTTATGTTCAACAAACGCGCGTACAACCGAAGCAGTTCCTTCTGGACGCAGTGTTAAACTCCGATTTTTTTTATCATGAAATGTGTACATTTCTTTTGAAACAATATCCGTTGAATCTCCGACACCACGTTCAAATAACTCCGTGTGCTCAAAAATTGGAGTACGAATTTCTTCATAACGGTAGTTTTCACAGATTTCGCGAAATTTATCTTCAAGAAAATGCCATTTTTGTACCTCTTCAGGTAAAATATCTCGCGTGCCTCGTGGTAATTGAATTTTCATCACATTTCCTCCTTTTTTGAATATAAAAAAATCCCTCGTCACTTGTCCGAAAACAAGGGACGAGAGATGTAGATTCACCCGTGGTACCACCCTAATTGGAATTTTTGAAATTCCCACTCTTCCGTTAACGCCGGACTACGTTTCGACCTACTCGTTTTCGATCAAAACCTCGGAAGTGTCTTTCCAAAAAGTTTCACCATGAATTTCTCTCAGCAAATGAAATTCTCTCTTTTATGGGAGTGATTCTTTGTACTTTTCTTCGTCATCAGTTTAAATATGAATTATTTCTAGGTTACTAAAAAAAACGACTAAAGTCAATTAGCTAAAAGAAAAACTGTAAAATTATATCAAATAACATTCAGTAGTGCGTAAAATTGTTTTCTTTTTTCAAAAAATTATGGTTAATAGTTCCATGAAAGCTTAATTTGTGGTACCATTTTAATGACCTGAAGAAGTTTTTATAAAGGTGGTGTAGCAATTTCGTGAAGAACAAATTTTTATTTATCACCGTTTTATCGGCGTTACTCATTGCAGCGGGGGTTATTACAACGATTGCGATGGCGAATGCAAATGCCGTTCGCGTTCAGGCGGAAGTTTTAAACGTGCGAAACGGTCCAGGTCTTGCTTATGACGTAACAAGTCAAGTCCGTAAAGGTGACGTGCTTCGCGTCATTGGAGAAGAAAATAAATGGTATAAAGTTCGTTTAGATAACGGAAATAGCGGTTGGGTAGCCAGCTGGCTCGTTGAAAACACAGATGTGAGCGCTGCAAGTAATAGTATGGCGATCGTAAGTTCTGAAAACGGCTTAAATGTCCGGTCCAAACCGTCAACTGATAGCACAGTTTTAGGCATATTAAATACAGGTGATCAAATCAATGTTGTGAGTGAACAAAACGGCTGGGCTCAAATTCAATATAAAGGGCAAAACGCTTGGGTAAATGCGAGTTACATAACAATTCGTGAATCAACGACAAAAGTTGACCAAAATAATTTGCAAAGTTTAACGATTCGTGATGACTCTACAAATATTCGAAGCAAGCCTGATTTAAGCGGTGAAGTGATTGAAAAAGCAAACTCTGGTCATGCTTACGGAATTCAAGGTGTCCAAGGTGACTGGTATCAAGTTCAAACAGCTGATGGACAAACTGGTTATGTAGCAAACTGGGTTGTCGATGTAGGAAATGAAAATGAAAAACCCGCTAAATCAAAAACGACGAAACTTTCTGAAGCAACTATCGTCCTTGATCCAGGCCACGGTGGAAACGATCCCGGTGCAAAAGGTGAAAATGGAACCATAGAAAAGAAAGCAACGTTAAAAACAGCAAATGCCATTAAAGCTCGACTAGAGCAAGCTGGCGCAAAAGTGATTATGACGCGTGACCACGATGAATATATTTCATTACGTCAGCGTACAAAAGTAGCTTCGAAAAACAATGCTGATGCATTTGTCAGCTTGCATTTTGATAGCCTTGAAAACAACGACGAAAGCGTAAGCGGCCAAACTACTTACTATTATGATAGTAGTGATAAAGGGCTCGCAAAAAGCATTAATAAGAGTCTTGGCAATACCCTTCCAACAACAAATCGCGGTGCTCGTGTTGGCGACTTTTACGTTGTACGCGAAAACTCGCAACCTGCTGTTTTATTAGAACTTGGCTATTTAAGTTCAAAAACTGACGAAGCCAACATCAATTCTAATTCATACCGCACAAAAATTGCTGAAGGCGTAACAGAAGGACTCGCAAACTATTTCGCAAACTAAAAAAACCGGAAAGTAAGTGTTAAGCTTACTTTCCGGTTTTTCTATTTCATTAAATCAGCTGAATCAAGCAAAATCGTGACTGGCCCGTCATTAACAAGCGAAACTTTCATATCCGCTCCGAAAACCCCGGCGTCTACACCTAAACCAGCTTTTTCCAACTCTTTATTAAATCGATTATAAAGCTTTTCCGCTTCCGCACCCGGTGCCGAGTCCGTGAAACTTGGTCGGCGCCCTTTTCTTGCGTCTGCATAAAGTGTGAACTGCGATACGCTAAGCACGTTTCCCGAAACCTCTTGAATGGATAAATTCATTTTCTGGTTTTCATCTTCGAAAACACGGAGATTTGCAATTTTTTGTACTAAAACATCAATTTCTCGTTCTGTATCCGTATGAGTAAAACCAACAAGAAGCAAGAATCCTTGTGGAATTTCCGCAATAATTTCATCATCTATCGTCACACTTGCACTTGTAACCCTTTGAAGCACAACACGCATAGCCAATCATCCTCCCTAGCTCATCAATCGTCTTACCGTATAAACATCTGGAATTTGTTTAATTTTATCTACAACGCGCTGTAAATGATTAATATTATGAATTTGCAAAGTTAATACGAGCGTTGCCATTTTATTATTATCAACTTTCGCATTCACGCCATTAATGTTTGAAGTCAAACTATTAATTACTTGCAAAATATCATTCAATAAGCCATTGCGATTATAACCATAAATTTCAATATCCACATTATAATCATTTTTCGCCTGAAAATCTGCATCTTCCCACTCTACGCCGATGAGCCGCTCACTTTCGATGGACTGCACATTCGGACAATCCGAACGGTGAATCGAAATCCCGCGCCCCTTCGTAATATAGCCCACAATTTCATCGCCCGGAACAGGGTTACAACATCTGGACAAACGAATAAGCAGATTGCCAACACCTTGAACAACTACACCCGCATTATGCTTGATTTTAAGCTTCTCGTTATTGGCCTCCGCATTGCTATTCCGCGCTTCCGCTTGCGAAAGCAATTTTTCCGTTTGCTCCTCTTGGTCGCGCTCCTTCCGCTCTTTCTCCGTCAAACGATTCGCCACTTGAAGCGCCGTAATCCCGTTATATCCAACAGCAGCAAACAAATCATCTTCATGGGAAAAATTCAGCTTCTCAAGGAGACGTTTGAGATTTTCGTTCGTCATAATCTTTTTAGGTTCAAAATCCATTTGCCGAAGTTCTTTTTCAACCAAATCCCGGCCTTTTTCGACATTTTCTTCTTTCGCTTGCCGTTTGAAGAATTGACGGATTTTATTTCGCGCCTGCGACGTCTGCACGAGTTTTAACCAGTCACGACTTGGCCCGTAGGAATGCTTCGACGTTAAAATATCGATAATATCCCCAGTCTTCAGCTTATAATCGAGTGTGACAATTTTGCCATTCACTTTCGCGCCAATCGTTTTATTCCCAATTTCCGTATGAATTCGGTATGCGAAATCAAGTGGAACCGAGCCGTTTGGTAGCTCGTAAACATCGCCTTTCGGTGTAAACACATACACAACGTCCGCAAATAAATCTAATTTTAACGATTCCATAAACTCTTCCGCATTATCAGACTCATTTTGGTACTCCAAAATTTCACGGAACCAAGTCATTTTATTATCAAATGACGTTTTCGAGTTAACGACTTTTCCTTCTTTATACGCCCAGTGCGCGGCAACCCCGTATTCTGCAATTTGGTGCATCTCATGCGTCCGAATTTGCACTTCAAGCGGTTCGCCTTGCGGTCCAATAACCGTCGTATGCAGCGACTGATACATATTCGATTTCGGCATCGCAATATAATCCTTAAACCGTCCCGGCATCGGTTTCCAGCGCGTATGAATGACGCCCAGTACCGCATAACAATCTTTAATGCTACTAACTAGAATCCGTACCGCCAATAAATCATAAATTTCGTTAAATTGCTTATGCTGTTCCGACATTTTGCGATAAATCGAATAAATATGTTTCGGCCTACCAGAAATATCCGCCTGAATATTTAATTCATCCAAGTTGTCTGAAACGCCGTCAATCACATCTTGCAAATAGCGCTCACGCGCACCGCGTTTTTGTTTCATCAAATGTACAATGCGGTAGTATTGTTGCGGATTCAAATAGCGTAATGCTGTATCTTCAAGTTCCCATTTCACGCGGCTAATCCCAAGTCGATGAGCAAGCGGTGCGAAAATTTCAAGTGTTTCCGTCGAAATCCGGCGCTGTTTTTCTACCGGAAGATGTTTTAAAGTACGCATATTATGCAGTCGGTCTGCTAACTTGATCAAAATAACTCGAATATCTTGCGCCATCGCAATGAACATTTTCCGATGATTTTCAGCTTGCTGTTCCTCATGCGATTTATATTTAATTTTCCCAAGTTTTGTAACGCCGTCCACAAGCATCGCCACTTCAGCATTAAACGTTTCTGTTAAATCCTCAAGTGTCACATCCGTATCTTCGACAACATCGTGTAAAAAACCTGCCGCTACCGTTTCAGGGTCCATTCTTAGCTCAACAAGAATTCCTGCTACTTGAATTGGATGAATAATATATGGCTCTCCCGATTTTCTAAACTGTTCACTATGTGCATCTCGCGCATATTCATAAGCCTTTTTCACAATTTCCAGATGCGTTTCATTCATATAATTCGAAGCCATTTCGATGACTTGCTCTGCTGTCAAATTTTGCTCTTTCGCCATTTTATCCACCCCCTTCTTTTCCCCTTGTCTAAAATAGATTCTTAGTTACTATTATACACAACTAAAGTGGCTTTAGAAAGTAGTTTTCATGCGCCACTAGAAAAAAACACTTTCCAAAAGGAAAATGTTTTTTCTAACTTAAAAGTCCATCAAAATCAAGCGATCATACCCGTTCAATTTTTTATGTCCTTCTAATTCTGTCAGTTCAATTAAAAAGGCGCACCCAGCAACAATTCCACCAAGTTTTTCCACAAGTTTGATCGTTGCTTCAATCGTACCACCCGTTGCAAGCAAATCATCTGTAATGAGCACACGTTGCCCCGGTTTAATCGCATCTTTATGCATCGTTAGCGTATTTGTACCGTACTCAAGCTCATACTCCATTTCAATTGTTGCACGCGGCAATTTGCCAGGTTTACGTACTGGTGCAAAACCAATACCAAGCGCATAAGCAACCGGGCAACCAATAATAAAGCCACGCGCTTCTGGCCCAACAATCAAATCTACTTGTAGTTTTTCAGCATACTCAACAATCTGATCTGTCGCAAATTTATAAGCTTCACCGTCATTCATAAGCGGTGTAATATCCTTAAATACAATGCCTTCTTTTGGCCAATCCTCCACGATTGCGACAAATTTTCTAAGATCATTTAAATCCATGTTTATTCCTCCAAAGTGGGTAGGCACTAGGCCTCCATAATGCGCTTCATCCAGCTAAATAGTTCATTAAAGCTCGCATAAAGCAGTTTTTCTCGTGTTGCAAGTTCTTGTTTTTTCGACTGATAAATTTCGGCCTCTTCTAAATTTCGTTTTTCTGAAAGGTTATTTAGTAAAATCACGCCACTTTCTATTTTAACAAAATCCAGCTCAAAAAACACGTTTGACATAAAATCAATTTGTTGTTTACTCCAACCGAACTTTTGATTTAAAGCAGGACCATACTTTTCAAGCGAAAAAGGTTGATATTTTTTAATCAGGGCAAAAAGATTCGCAAATGCCTTTCTATCTGGCAGCGCCTGGAAATCTTGATTTTCAGATGCTCCGAAATGGACATAAATCCGCTCAGGCTGGAACTTTTTAATGAACGCCTCCACGTGACCCGTTTCTTTCGGTAAATCAACAAAAACCACTTCACGCGCGCTCTCCCTGTCATCAGGCGTATACACCACATTCGCAGCAATCGCCGGAAGTTTCGTTACGGTTTCTTGGTTAAAGCAGATGAAAACCCGTTCGCGCTCAGATTCTTTTAATAAACGTTGCCATTCTGTTCGGTTACGCGCATCAAAAAGCTGGAACTCATTGACTTCAAGATCAACCAACCTAAGTTGCGGCTTCCGAATATGATTCCATTCATTCACATTCAGTTCGCCTACAACGCTAACAAGCGCATTTTGTGCCACATTATCCGCCAAGTCACCTAAATTGAAACCAATGCCATCTAAAAGCACGTTTTGGTCGGTCAGCACCGTTTTCAAATGCGTTTTATCCGCACCAATTCGTTTCGTATCTTTCAAATTAATCTCTTCAAATTGGAAAACTGGTTTCACATTGCCCGTTCCAAATGGCGCCATCTTTTCAATCATCTGAATGAATGGCAGTGAAACGTCAGCGAGTTGCAACGTGTCTTCCACGCTAAGCTCTCGTTTTACACTCGTTACATCTAACGCATCAGCCTGCGCAATTAAAGCCGCTTCAAGCGCCGCTAAATTATGAAGCGACACCGTCATACCAGCTGCCATGGGGTGCCCGCCAAACGCTTCAAGAATCGCCCTGTTTTTATCAAGCTCTTGATACAAATGGAAATGCGGTACACTTCTGCCAGAACCTTTAGCAATCCCCGCCTCCTCATCAATGGCAAGACAAATGACCGGACGATTAAATTTTTCTACTAATCTAGACGCAACAATTCCTAGCACGCCTGGATTCCAATCCTTTTCAGCAACCACAATGATACTCGGAATTTCAGTTTTCGCCTCCAAAATTGCAACGGCGCTCGCGGTGATGTCACTAACGAGTTTCCGTCGATTGACGTTTGCCTCATCAATTTCCTCGGCCAAATATTCCGCTTCCTCCTCATCAAAAGCGAGTAGCAATTCCGCAGCCGGGTCAGCAGCGCCTAAACGACCGACAGCGTTTAATCTTGGGGCGATGGCAAACCCAATTGTTTCTTCGTTTGCCTCCTCCAATTTGACACTTGCTTTCAAAGCGAGAACACGCAAGCCTGTGTTTGGCTTTTCACGAAGCACTTGAAGTCCCTTTTGTACAAGAAGACGATTTTCATCTGTTAATGAAACAAGGTCCGCTACGGTCCCTACGGCTACCATGTCTAATAAGTGCGTCGGCTCTTCGCCAAGCAGCGCGTGCGAAAGTTTGTAGCTAACGCCGACTCCCGCTAAATCTTCAAAAGGATAGTTCGAGTCGGGGTGCTTTGGGTGGATAACCGCAACTGCTTGCGGCAAGGTTTCGCGCATTTCGTGGTGGTCGGTTATAATGACATCCATCCCGATTTCTTGAGCAAAATCCATCACTTCAAGAGCCGCAATCCCATTATCAACCGTAATAATCAAATCGAAGCCTTGGTTCTTAATCATTTGAAATGCGTTCTGATTCGGCCCGTAACCCTCCGTGAAGCGATTTGGAATATAAAACTGTACAAGTGCCCCCAAACTTTCTAACGTCTTGTAAAGCACCGCAATGCTCGTTACGCCGTCCGCATCATAATCGCCGTAAATCATAATTTTTTCGCCCGCTTGAATCGCAGACTTAATCCGTTCTACAGCTTGCTCCATTTCTGCAAGTAAAAAAGGATCATAACTCGCATATTTGGAAGGATTCATGAACTTATCGTACTGCCCTTCCGTCGTAATCTTACGTTTCACAAGCATTTTCGCAAGCGGAAGCGACACATTCAACTCTTTAGCTAGGTTTGCTACTTTTTCGCCGTCAACTTCTTCGGTCTTCCATCTGTATTTTGAATGAATCACAATTCCCCCACCTTTCAACCCTCCTATTATATCGGAAAACATCGGAAAAACCAATAGTAAAAAGCCCAAATCAAAATCGATTTGGGCTCCAGAGTAATACTAAACGGCAATAAAGTCTTACCGTTTAGCATCACTCTGATTTTGCGATCTGCGTTTTGTATTCAAATATTAGTTTTGCTCATCCTGATTTTCAACTTTCGCATCGGCTACTTCTGTTTCTTCTGTGTCGCGAATTGAAATCGTGGACGTTTTTGTTTGCATCGCTTTCGCCGCCGCAAGTTGGCGTTCTAGATTTGTTTTTTCTTCATGAAGTTGTTTGACTTGCTTATTCATCCCTCGTACTTTAGCAATATTCAAACAGAAAATAATCAAGCCTCCGATAAGCACTGAGCCTAAAATAACTAATATAAGCGGCCACTCTAGTTTTGCGAAAAAGAAATTGACTTCAACTGATTCAACATTAATAATCGCAAAAACAGCAATTAAAATCGCTAAAATAATTCCTACAATAACCTGCCATTGATTTTTCATAGCATCTGTCTCCTTTTTTCTAATTATACAAATTTATTCCCGCAAAAAATTATGCTAAAACAAAAGCCGGACAACTCGTCCGACTTTCGTTACTCGTTTTTATACCATAGGTTGCGATGGGTTATTTCTTTTCTTTTTCTTAACCGTTGCAATTGGTCCTTTTTTATTCACTTGACGTGCTTTAAAGACATACCACAACTGCATGGCCATGAAAATGGAAGAGAATACGCTTGAAACAAGCCCAACAAGTAAAGCGATTGAGAAGCTTAAAATCGATTCACTACCAAAAATGACAAGCGCCACAACCGTGAAAATAACCGTCAAGATAGTGTTAATCGAACGCGTGAATGTTTGACGTAAACCGTGATTAACAGCAAATGCCACATCTTCTTTCGTCTTATAACGCCCCATCTTGCGTCCAATATCTCGAATCCGGTCCGCTGTTACAATCGTATCATTAATCGAATACCCGATAACAGTTAGAACCGCCGCAATGAATGTCAGATCAACCTCAATCTGGAAGATACTGAAGAAAATGAAGATGGTAAAGGCGTCAAATAGTAACGATAGAATCGCCGCAATCCCCATATAAAATTCAAAGCGGATCGCAATATAAATAACTATGAGTACCGAAGCTATTGCCATTGCGTACAAGCCGTTTTTCGCGAGTTCTTTCCCGACAGTCGGCGTTACTGTGCTAATGCTTGGTTCATGTTTATATTCTTTCTCAAAATGCGTTTTAAATTTCGCAATTTCATCTTGCGAAAGAGCACCTTTGTAGGAAACTACCGCCGTTTTGTTATCCTTACCTTGGAAAACAATATTATCAGACGGCATATCAATGTCATCTAAATCTTTTTTAATCTGCTGTTCTGTTAGCGGTGAATCAGACGTAATTTCTGCTCTCGTACCACTCGCAAAATCAATGCCCAGATTAAGTTTAAAGAAACTTAAAACAACAATCCCAATAATGGCGATGCCCGTAAAAATCCACAAGAACAACCGGTGATTCTTAACGAAATCAAAACGATCAAATGGTGTTTTTAAGTCATACGTGCTAATACCATCATGCAAATTATGAATGGCATCAGGTTTCACACTAAAGGCACGTGGTTTATTGTTTAATACGTTGCTCTTAACAAGCAAGCCAAGCAGTACACGCGAACCCCAAACGGCCGTTAGGAAGCTGACTAAAATACTAATAATTAGAACCGTCGCAAAACCTTTAATCGAGCTTGTTCCAAAGTAGAACAATACACAAGCAACAAGTAAAGTCGAAATGTTTCCATCGAAAATGGCACGGAAGGCTTCTTTTACGCCGACTTCAAACGCCGCTTTCGTCGATCGCCCGACTTTCAGTTCTTCTTTTATTCGCTCATAGGTGATAACGTTCGCGTCGACGGCCATCCCTATCCCGAGAATCAGCCCGGCAATCCCTGGAAGCGTCAGCGTTGCGTTCAGCAAGGCTAGAACGAGTAAAACAATGTATGTGTAAGCAACAAGTGTTACACATGCAATAATCCCAGGAATACGGTATACAAGCATCATAAAGATGAAAATAGCTGCAACCCCGATAATTCCAGCAAGAATTGTTTCATCAAGCGCATCTTGACCAAATTGTGCCCCAACAGATGTCGAGTATACCTCGGTCATCTTAACTGGTAAAGCACCCGAATTTAGCAAGTTCGCTAAGTCTTTTGCTTCTTCAACAGAAAAATTACCCGAGATTTCAACCTTATTTGTGTCTAAAACTTGGTTGACATTTGGTGCCGATAAGTAAGCAGGATCTTTTTTAGTTCTCTCTGTTTTATATTTTTGGCCCTCTTTCCAGTCTAACCAAATAACGAGTTGGTTGTCAGGTTTTTCAGCCAAAATTGTTTTCGTCACATCAGCGAATTTATCAGCACTTTTTAGTTTCAGTGTGACAATCGGTTGATTATTTTGATCGAAAGCTTGTTTTGCTCCCCCAGGAACTAAATCAGAACCATCCATCATAAGTTTATCGTTTGCGTCCCTAAAAGAAAGTTCCGCTGTTGTCGATAACATTTTTCGTGCTTCATTTTGATCCGTCACCCCAGCAAGCTGGACACGAATACGGTTATTTCCTTCAATTGTGATGCTAGGCTCAGCTACGCCGATACTGTTAATCCGGCGATCGAGGGCACTTACAGTATCCGTAAGTGTCTGTTTAGTCACTTCACCTTTTCCAGAAGCAGGCTCTACTTGATAAAGCACTTCAAATCCGCCCTGTAAATCTAGTCCCAAGTTAATATTTTGTAAAACCATTTTCCCTGTGCTGAAAACGACCCCAAAAATAATTGCCACGACTAGGAAGAAGGTTACTAACCTACTTTTCTTAATCATTTCTTTTCCTCCCTCATCTAAACCATGAAATGCTATTTAGAAAGTTCAGAAGATGTCGCTTCATTATCTTCCAAATTCTCTGTTTCATTGTTTGCGCTAGCGCTAATTGCTGGCTCGTTAGATGTTTTTGTAATAAAGTCCATTAATTGTCCAATGTTCATCTGCATTATATCATTGACACGTTCATGCAAATTCGGAGTGGGATTTGTAGCCCATTTAACTTCTGTTAAAAATGACCAAATGTGTTCTGGTTTGATTTCTCTATAACTAAGAAGATGGAAATCTTCCACTTTAATTAAAATAGCTGGTTCCAAACTTTCATACCAGTCTTCGTGCGACATCGCACTTCCCCTCCCTCATTTTACAATCAACTATTCCCATTTTATCTAAAAATCAACCAAATGAAAAGCAGAAAGTGAAAAATCCACATAAATGACACATTTAATTGTTCAAATTGGTACTTCCTAACAAAAAAGAACCGCCCTAGTTTGAACTAGAGCGATTTCTTTATTTTTCTTCGGTTTCTTTTTCAGTTTCTGCTACTTCTTCAACTGGCTCAGTAGGTGCTACTGCAGGAGCAGCGTTTCCTTTTTCAAGAACCGTACGAATCGCATTGCGATCGAATGTCAGCTTCGTGTTGCCAGTTTTTAGTACGACAGTGCCATCTTCAATTGCTTCAACTACGCCATGAAGACCACCAATCGTAATAATTTTGTCGCCTTTTGCTAAACTATTTTGCATGTTTGTTACTTCTTTTTGACGCTTTTGTTGAGGTCTAATTAGTAAGAAGTAGAACAAGACAATCATCAAAATAATTGGAATAAATGCTGTTAAACTACCCAAAAATTGTCAGCTCCTTTAAAAAAATATTTATTAAAAATTTTTCGCATTTGGTCCGTTAAAACCATATTGCTCAAAAAATTCTTCACGAAATTCTAGCAGACGATCAAAGCGAATTGCTTCACGTACTTGCTCCATTAAGTTTAACAGAAAATGCAAATTATGATAAGTCGTAAGTCTTATTCCAAATGTTTCATCGCAGCGAATTAGATGGCGAATATAGGCTCTGGAATAGTTTTGACAGGTGTAACAATTGCAGTTTTCATCAAGCGGTCCAAAGTCGTTTGCGAATTTGGCGTTTTTAATAACTAGGCGTCCGTTTGAAGTCATACATGTACCATTACGCGCAATGCGTGTCGGCAAGACACAGTCAAACATATCGATGCCTCTAATGACCCCATCGATTAATGAATCTGGCGAACCAACACCCATTAAATAGCGGGGTTTTCCACTTGGAAGAAAAGGTGTTGTGAATTCAAGCACTTCATTCATGACGTCTTTTGGTTCGCCTACTGAAAGGCCGCCAATCGAATAGCCTGGAAAATCAAGTGAAACGAGATCTTCCGCACTTTGACGTCGTAAATCTTCATAAGCGCCGCCTTGTACGATGCCGAATAGACCTTGAATATTAGGCTTCATATGCGCTTTTAAGCCGCGTTCTGCCCATCTGGACGTGCGTTCTACAGAGCGCTTCATGTATTCATGTGTGGCTGGATATGGTGGACACTCGTCAAAACTCATCATGATGTCAGAACCGAGTGCATTTTGAATTTGAATAGCTTTTTCAGGTGATAAAAATAGTTTGTCGCCATTTAAATGATTGCGAAAATGAACGCCTTCTTCTTTGATGTCGCGCATATCGCTTAAGCTAAAGACTTGAAAGCCACCTGAATCGGTTAAAATAGGTTGGTCCCAGTTCATAAACTTGTGCAGACCACCAGCCTGCTCAATCAATTGCTCACCGGGTCTTAACCATAAGTGATAGGTGTTGCTTAAAATAACACCCGCACCCATCTGTTTAAGCTCTTCTGGCGACATTGTTTTGACAGTTGCTTGCGTACCAACAGGCATAAACATTGGCGTATCAAACGTACCATGCGGAGTATGTAGTTTTCCTAACCTCGCACCTGTTTTTTTATCAGTTTTAATTAATTCATAACGAATAGCTGTCATGTGTTACCTCTTTCTTTTTACTCTACTAAATAGCATAACGAAAATAAACATAGAAAACAAGGTTTTTCACAAAATTAATGGATAAACATCGCATCGCCAAAACTAAAAAAGCGATACTTGTCTTCTACAGCATGCTGATACGCTCGCAAAATATTTTCACGCGTGGATAAAGCGGAAACAAGCATGATGAGTGTCGACTTCGGTAAATGGAAATTAGTAATTAACGCATCTACCGCTTTAAACGTATAGCCAGGGAAAATAAAAATATCCGTCCAGCCAGAATCGGCTTTTAATTCGCCGTCAAATTTTGTTGCAATTGTTTCTAGTGTCCGAATGGAAGTCGTACCAACAGCCACAATTTTTTTGCCGCTTGCTTTCACTTGATTTAAAACCGTTGCAGTTTCTTCCGTCAGACGATAAAATTCCGAATGCATTTTATGGTTTTCCGTATCGCTAACGTCTACCGGACGAAACGTGCCAAGACCAACATGGAGCGTCACAAAACATACGTGAACTCCTTTAGACCGAATCGCCTCTAAAAGTTCTTCAGTAAAGTGCAGACCCGCAGTTGGAGCGGCAGCAGAGCCATTTTCGCGCGCATAAACCGTTTGATAGCGGTCCTGATCGCTTAGCTGCTCTTTAATGTAAGGCGGAAGCGGCATTTCTCCGAGGTTTTCGAGCACCTCATAAAATATGCCCGTATAGTGAAACTCCAAAATACGACCACCATGCTCAAGCTCCTCAACACACGTCGCCGAAAGTTCACCCTCACCAAATGTGATTTTCGCACCTACACGAATGCGTTTCGCAGGCTTCACAAGCGTTTCCCACTTATTTTCTTCTTTTTGTTTTAATAAAAGCACTTCGATATGTGCGCCCGTCTCCTCTTTAATTCCGTGGAGGCGAGCAGGTAGAACGCGCGTATCATTTAATACAAGCGCATCTCCTTCGTTTAAATAATCGATAATATTCGTAAATTTTTTATCGCTTAAATCCCCCGTTTTTTTGTCCAGCACCATTAAGCGACTTGACGTGCGGTCAAGTAATGGCGTTTGAGCAATGAGGGATTCTGGCAAATCAAAATCAAAATCTTCAACTTTCATTCATGGACACCTTTTTCGTTTTGAATTCCAAAATGGTCGTACGCTAATTGTGTTGCGAGCCGACCTCTTGGTGTACGTTGCAAAAAACCAATTTGCAGTAAATATGGCTCATGCATATCTTCAATCGTTTCGCGTTCCTCACCGATGCTTGCTGAAATTGTATCAAGTCCAACTGGGCCACCACGAAATGATGTCATAATCGTTTGCAAAAGCTTCTGGTCAATCGTATCAAGTCCGCGCGGGTCAACACGTAGAAGCGTTAGCGCATCTCTTGCTACTTCATAAGAAACAAGTCCATCGCCTTTAACTTCGGCAAAATCACGCACGCGTTTTAATAAACGATTGGCAATCCGCGGGGTTCCGCGCGAACGCCTAGCAAGCTCAAGCGCGCCGTCTGCATTAATTTCCGTCGTTAAAATTTTAGCCGTCCGTAAAATGATATCCATCAATTGTTCTTCCGTATAAAATTCCAAGTGGTCAATTACACCAAAGCGGTCGCGCAGTGGCGCCGATAATTGCCCCGCACGCGTTGTCGCTCCAATCAGCGTAAATGGTGGTAAATCTAGGCGTACCGACCGCGCAGATGGCCCGTTTCCGATAACAATGTCCAAACAATAATCCTCCATCGCAGGATAAAGCACTTCCTCAATGGATTTTGATAGCCGGTGGATTTCATCAATGAAAAGCACATCGCCCGGTTCGAGTGATGTTAAAATTGTCGCTAAGTCCCCTGGACGTTCAATCGCGGGTCCACTTGTCGTTTTGATGTTTGTTCCAAGCTCGTTCGCAATGACCATCGCAAGCGTCGTTTTCCCCAAACCAGGAGGGCCGTATAAAAGCACATGATCCAGTGCTTCTTCCCTTCTTCTTGCTGCCTCAATAAAAATGCCAAGATTATGTTTGACCTTGTCTTGACCGATGTATTCTGCAAGCAATTGTGGCCGCAAGCTTGTTTCAAACGAGATTTCTTCAGGACTCACATTTTCGGAAGAAACAATACGCTCATCCATGCCACATCCCTCCTTAATTTGTCATTAATTTCAAAGCTAGTTTAATATAGCCGTCACTTGTAAGCATCTCATCTTGCAGTTTCGGCACGATTTTCTTCAGTTCGCGCTCACTATAACCGAGTGCCTGTAAGGCAAGAACCGCCTCCTCGAGCTGCGGCGGAAGCCCATCTGTAATTTCTTTTTTAGCCACAAAATGAGGAATCTCACTTGTCACCACGTCGCCTAATTTTCCTTTTAGGTCAAGGATAATCTGACGCGCTGTTTTTTTCCCAACACTAGGGAATTTTGTTAAATACACATCGTCTTCGATTTCAATCGCATTAATAAGCTGCGTAGCATCTCCTGCGGCCGTTATAGCGAGCGCGCTTTTAGGCCCAATTCCTGAAACACCGAGCAGTTTTTTAAACAAATAACGCTCTTCCGTCGTTTGAAATCCGTAAAGCGTAATATTATCTTCACGAACATGTTGATGTAAATAGACTTTCGCTTCTTTTCCTTCTTGCGCCGCAAAAGCAAACGGGTTGCCGGCAACAATTTGGTAGCCGACCCCGTAAACTTCTACAACGATATATTCAGGTGTAATGGCCGCAACTTGGCCTTTCATATAATCATACACGTCAATTCGTCCCTTCTGTCATACCATACCTTTCATGATAGCATATTACGAACATTTGTGCTAACAATCGTCTTACAGTTGTGCAATGCAGTCTTTAATGACACGTGCTGAATGCTTGAACGCCTCTTCTTCCTCGCCGTTCAGCTTTAACTCAATAATTTCTTTGACGCCGTCCTGATTAAGAACCGCTGGAACACCAATCGCCAAATCGCGCTCCTCGTATTCGCCTTCTAACACACACGACACCGTAAGTGCACGTTGACTTCCGCTAAAAATATGCCGACAAATCTCAACGATTGTGCCACCAATTCCGTATTCCGTACAACCCTTTTGGTGATAAATTTCAAAACCAGTATCGCGTGCAATCTCCCCGATTGCTTTCAAATCAAGAGAATCGCCTAGCTTCTCCGCGCTATATTCGTTCACCGGTTTCCCGTAAATGGAAGAATGCGACCAAACAGGAAACTGCGAATCACCATGTTCACCTAAAATGAAGGCATCAATACTTTGCGCCGCAATATCAAGACGCTCCGCGAGTAGCCTCCGAAGCCGCGTTGTATCAAGCCATACACCAGTACCTAAAACGCGATTTTTAGGTAGCCCTGATAACTTCCAAACTTGATAGGTAATGATGTCACAAGGATTTGTAGCCACCAAAAAAATGCCATTAAAGCCACCTTTCATCATTTCCGGAACAATACTCGCAACAATTTTCGATGTACTTTTTTGCTCATCAAGCCGCGTTTGCCCTTCCTTTAAAGCACCTGCTGTCACCGTAATGACCGCAATATCCACATCTTTACAATCTTTTGCTTCACGTACAGAAATATCCATTTTTCCCGGAATAAACGCAGCCGCATCAGCCAAGTCTTTCCGATTTCCTTCCACACGATCTTGATTTATGTCAACTAAAATAAGCTCTTCAATAAAACGCTGATTCACAAAAGCGTGAGCCGCTGCAGTTCCAACGTTCCCCGCCCCAATAATCATAACTTTCCGTGGTTTCATTCGTTTACTTCCCTTCATTATTTCACTACGCTCTCTATTCTACAAAAAAAGTAGAAGCTTCCGCAACTTATTTTAAAAAGAAACGCAATAATTTTTCCCGATATTTCGAATTCGGATAACGAAATTTCATATCAAAAGCAGTCGTCTGCCGCAGCACACTTTTCTCGTGCGAAAACGTCCGAAAACTGGCTTCCCCGTGATAGTTCCCCGTGCCGCTATCACCCACACCCCCAAACGGCAAATAAGGCGTAGCAATGTGCATCAGCGTATCATTAATGCACACACCACCAGAAGATGTTTTAAAAAGAAACTTCCGCTCGATTTTTCGACTTGCAGTAAAAAGATAAAGCGCAAGCGGCTTAGGACGCTCACGAATAAACCGAATCGCATCTTCTGTCTCCGCAAAACGAATGAGTGGCAAAATCGGACCAAAAATTTCCTCCCGCATCACAGGACTATCCAAATCTGGCGCTTCCAAAAGGTACGGCGCCATTTTCAAATTCGCTTCATCGACGAATGCATCTGGCACGTAGCTTTGAAGCCGTTTAAAATGCGCCTCGTTTACAATCCTTCCATATGCTTCATTCATCAGAGGGTTTCCACCGTAAAGTTCCGTTATCGCTTCTCGAAGCTCCGCTTTAAATTCATCATAAATGTCGTCCTGAACTAAAACATAATCCGGTGCAATGCACGTTTGCCCAGCATTCACCCATTTTCCGAAAGCAATGCGTTTTGCAGCCAGCTTCATATTTGCATCGTTCATCACAACAAGCGGACTCTTTCCACCAAGTTCAAGCGTGACAGGAGTCAAATGATTCGCCGCTTTTTGCATCACAATTTTCCCAACGTGCGTCGAACCCGTAAAGAAAATATAGTCCATTTTTTGATCTAGCAATTCCGTCGTCACGTCCACGCCACCATTTACAACCGCAATGATTTCTTCACGAAAGCGCGATAAAACGTGCATCAGCACTTGTGCTGTATGAGGTGCGAGTTCCGATGGTTTTAAAATCACCGTATTCCCAGCTGCAATGGCCCCAATCAGTGGTGCGAGCGCTAATTGGTACGGGTAATTCCACGGGGCGACTACAAGCACCGTACCGTACGGCTCACGCTGAATAAACCCCTTGGAACCAACATGCGTCAAGCTCGTCTTCACTTTCTCGACACGCATCCATTTTTTCAAATGCTTTAAAGCAAAAGAAATCTCTTCATAAATAATCCCAATCTCTGTCATGTATGCCTCAGAATTGCTCTTCCCCAAGTCCTTTTCGAGTGCTTCCAAAAACAGTTTTTCGTTTTCTTTCAATAGCATCGCCAAATTTTCAAGCGTTGTTTTTCGGTGTAGAAAACGCTTCGTATGCCCCTCATCAAAATAAGCTTTTTGCCGCCCCATAATATCACTAATTTGCATGGTTTTCCCTCCTAAAAAAGGCGCCACATTTTGTCGGCACCTCTCTCGTTTAGTCGTTATTCGCGTTTGTATAAACTTCTTGCACATCATCATCGTCTTCTAAAATGCTAATCATCTTGTCAAATTCAGCGCGCTTATTTTCTGGAACTTCCTGATAAAGCGTAGGTTGCATCGTAAGTTCTGCCGCTTCAAATTTTAAGCCTGCCTGCTCCAACTCATCTTTCACCACCGTAAAATCCGCTGGCGCCGTAAAGACTTCAAACGCTTCATCACTCGTAATAATATCTTCAGCGCCCGCCTCAATCGCAAGTAGCATGAATTCATCTTCACTGAGGTCTAAATTTTCCCGCAGCACAACTAAGTAGCCTTTCCGATTAAACATATAAGCCACACTACCCGTTTCCCCTAAACTGCCGCCATTTTTATTGAAAGCAACGCGCACATTCGTCCCCGTACGGTTTTTATTATCCGTAAGCGCATGCACCAAAACAGCCACACCACCTGGACCATACCCTTCGTAGGAAATTTCGTCATAGTTTTCCCCCGCCTGATTGCCAGCCGCCTTTTGAATTGCGCGTTCCATATTATCATTTGGCATATTCGCCGCTTTCGCCTTATCCATAACAAGTCTGAGTGCAGGATTTAATGCGGGATCAGCTCCACTTTTCGCCGCCACATAAATTTCCTTGGCAAGCTTCTGAAAAAACTTCGGCCGTTTTGAATCCTGCGCATTTTTTCTTCCTTGAATATTCTTCCATTTTGAATGCCCCGCCATAATCCGCTCACTCCTTCATTAAAATTCTAACGTATTCAATCTAGCCATGCAAGTTTATAGGCAAAAGAAAAGCACCCAGATTTCTCCGAGTGCTCTTCTTTATTTCGCGTATTCAACCGCTCTTGTTTCCCGAATCACCGTTACTTTAATGTGTCCTGGATAATCAAGTTCTTCTTCAATACGTTTGCGAATATCTCTAGCTAGGCGATATGATGCTAAATCATCAATTTCGTCTGGCTCAACCATAATCCGAACTTCACGTCCAGCTTGAATGGCATACGATTTTTCAACACCCTCGTAAGATTCCGAAATTTCTTCCAGTTTTTCTAAACGACGGATGTAATTTTCAAGTGTTTCACTACGCGCGCCAGGTCTAGCAGCAGAAAGCGCATCCGCAGCAGCAACTAAAACAGCAATGACAGATGTCGGCTCAGTATCCCCGTGATGGGAAGCAATACTGTTAATGACAACATCATTTTCTTTGTATTTCGTCGCTAATTCGACACCAATTTCAACGTGACTACCTTCAATCTCATGGTCAATTGCTTTCCCAATATCATGAAGTAAGCCAGCGCGTTTTGCCAGTGTCACATCTTCACCAAGCTCCCCAGCTAAAATTCCAGCCAGTTTAGCAACTTCCAGTGAATGATTTAAAACATTTTGTCCGTAACTTGTACGGTAACGCAAACGACCTAAAATTTTAATTAAGTCTGGGTGAATCGAATGAATCCCAATTTCGAAAGTAGCTTGTTCCCCAACTTCACGGATGTGCTCATCCACTTCTTTACGTGCTTTGTCGACCATTTCTTCAATACGTGCCGGGTGAATTCGTCCATCTTGAACTAATTTTTCCAGTGCAATTCGCGCAATTTCACGGCGAACCGGATCAAAACCTGATAAAATTACAGCTTCTGGCGTATCATCGATAATTAAATCAATACCAGTTAGCGTTTCAAGCGTACGGATATTTCGTCCTTCACGACCAATAATTCGACCTTTCATTTCATCGTTTGGAAGTGTTACAACAGATACTGTCGTTTCAGCAACATGATCTGCCGCACATCGTTGAATGGCAAGTGATAAAATGTTTTTCGCTTTTTTGTCCGCTTCTTCCTTCGCCTTGCTTTCAGATTCCTTCACCATGATAGCTGTATCATGAGAAAGCTCCTCTTCTACTTGGTTAAGGATGACTTTTTTCGCTTCTTCTTTAGTGAGTGCGGAAATGCGTTCGAGCTCATCTTGCTCTTTTTGAATCATCTCATCAATTTTGCTTTCCTTCTCTTCAATATGTTGTTGTCGTTTACTGATATTCTCCTCTTTTTTCTCGAGTGTACCTTCTCTTTTACTTAAAGAAGTATCTTTACGGTCGAGGTTTTCCTCCCTTTGCAATAAGCGATTTTCTTGTTTCTGTAACTCTCCTCTTCGCCCACGAAGTTCATTTTCGATTTCAGTACGTACTCTATGGCTCTCTTCTTTTGCTTCTAGCAACGCTTCTTTTTTCGTTGTTTCCGCCTCTTTTTTAGCATCTTCAACGATTAATTCAGCTGTTCCACGAGCAGCAACCAGTTTCTTTTCAGAACTAGCTTTATAAATAAGTGAGCCGACAACCAAACCGACGATTAAGAAAAGCAAACCGGAGATGATTGCGACTACTACGCTCATCCTTACACCTCCTTCGCTATTCAGTTTTCGTTATCATTATGTCGGTGGCCAAAAATGATTGGCACAAAGTGTATTTTCTATCATTAGCTGGATAGACTCCAACTTTACTAAAAAGCAGTTTTATTTTCCATCATCACTCTTTAGCAAATGTAAAATATACAATCTAATTTTATATTTGAATATACGTATTGTCAAGGAAAGGGCAGAATAATACGAGAAAAAATACCTTTTCGCCTGTTTTATACAAAAAGCCTAGTTTATATTCAACTATAAACTAGGCTTTACTTTTATTTTATTCGTCTTCTAAAAGACTAAATTCTTCATCTGCATCTGGTGTATTAGCTTGTTCTGAACTCGCGTCAATGCCATACTCCGCACGAACACGCGTTGAAATTTCATCCCGAATTTCTGGATGCTCTTTTAAGAATTGTTTCGCGTTTTCACGACCTTGACCAATACGTTCCTCATTGTAGGAGTACCATGAACCGCTCTTATTGATTACATCTACTTCAGAAGCCATATCAACAAGTTCACCTTCACGAGAAATTCCTTCCCCGTACATGATATCTACTTCAGCCACTCGGAATGGTGGTGCCACCTTGTTTTTAACGACTTTAATTTTCGTTTTATTCCCAATCACTTCGGTTCCTTGTTTCAACTGTTCAGCGCGACGAACTTCTAAACGAATTGTCGAATAGAATTTCAATGCACGTCCACCTGGCGTTGTTTCTGGATTACCAAACATTACACCAACTTTTTCACGAATCTGGTTGATGAAAATCGCAATGGTTTTGGATTTATTAATAACACCTGATAATTTACGCAAAGCTTGCGACATCAAACGAGCTTGAAGACCTACATGGGCGTCCCCCATCTCCCCTTCAATTTCCGCGCGTGGAACTAATGCAGCAACGGAGTCAATAACTAACATATCTACTGCGCCACTTCTTACAAGTGCTTCTGCAATTTCAAGCGCTTGTTCACCTGTATCTGGTTGTGAAAGCAATAATTCATCGATATTGACACCTAAATTTTTCGCATATGTTGGATCTAAAGCATGTTCAGCATCAATAAAGGCAGCTGTTCCACCTTGTTTTTGCACTTCAGCAATGGCATGAAGGGCAACGGTCGTTTTACCAGAACTTTCTGGCCCGTAAGTTTCAATAATTCTTCCTCTAGGATACCCACCGACGCCTAAAGCAATATCAAGAGCTAATGAGCCGCTTGAAACAGTGGAAATATTTTGGTCACTATGTTCACCTAATTTCATAATAGAACCTTTACCAAATTGTTTTTCAATGGATTTTAAAGCTTGGTCTAAAGCAGCTTGACGATCGTTCACGTTATTGCCTCCTCTATATATCTCTCTTAGTCATATTTCTCAATTTGAAATTCTCTTAATTTAAATTCCTAAAGTAACTATACCTTATTTCAAATTAAGAATCAAGCAAAAAGCGAACATTTATTCGCATTTTTTAAAAATCGCTTTTTAACATTCTCACACAAGTATTATAACGCGTGCTATAGCTGTTCGTCCAACTCTTTTTTCAGCGCCGTTTCTTACTTTTTACAGTACTTCACAGCCTTTTCGCCTTAATCAAAAACCCATCTTTTCCGCTAAAAAGTGATTAATAATTTGAAATCCTTGTTTTACCGCACGATTTCGATTATGATTCCGATCTCGCCCAAAAACAAAAGAATATGTTTCCGTTTTGAAGCCTGCAACACTAAGGCCAATAAAAACTGTTCCTGGTAAGTGTCCATCTAATTCACCTGGTCCAGCTACGCCAGTAAAACTAATTCCCATTTTTGCATCACACAGCTTGCGTATATTTTCAGCCATCGCTTTCGCACATTCTGAACTTACTACGCCGTGTTCAGCAATAATATTTTCTGAAACACCAAGAACATCCTTTTTCATTTCAGTGCTATACGTCACCATACCGCCTTTAAAAATATCCGATATACCTGTTGTAGCTCCTAATTCAGCTTGAAAAAGCCCTGCCGTTAAACTTTCGGCCGCAGAAATCGTTATTTTTTCTTTTAACAACTTCGAAATGACTACATCTGCAAGGGACGCCTCACCGTAACCATATAAAAATTCACCATCTCGTTTTAAAATTTCCTGCTCCGTTTCGAAAAGTAATTTATTCGCTTCTTCTTTTGTTGCGGCTGAAGCTGTAATTCGAATTTCAACTTCATTATCCGTTGCATATGTTGCGATAGTCGGGTTCGTCTGCTTCTCAATTAAATCATGTAAATCAGCAGCTAGTTTTGACTCGCCGATACCGAAAAAATGCATTATTTTCGACTCTAAATGAACTGCTTCCCCTAGTGAACTTTTGAGGAGCGGTTTCGCATACTGCTGAAACATTGGCTTCATTTCTGACGGAGGTCCAGGCAGGAGCATATAATTTTTGTTTTCCAACTCGAAAAACATGCCCGCTGCAAACCCAAAGTCATTTTGTAAGACAGTGGAACCTTCAATGACTAGCGCCTGCAATTTATTGTTTTCCGTCATCGCCCGCTTGCTTGCGGCAAAGTAGTTCGTTATTTTATCTAGATGAAACGCATCCTCCACCAAATTTTTATGAAGATGACTCGCTAAAACTTGTTTCGTCAAATCGTCTTGCGTTGGCCCTAAGCCGCCAGTAAAAATAAGGAGGTCACTCCGCTTCTCAGCAATCGTAATGACTTCATGAAGGCGCTCAGGATTATCTCCTACCACCGTATGATGATAAACAAAAATGCCAACATTCGCTAACTCTTTGGATAAAAAAGCGGCGTTTGAGTTTACAATTTGACCCATTAAAATTTCTGTTCCGACCGCAATGATTTCTGCACGTACCATATCCACACCCCTTTTAATTTAACGAGAAAAAACAAAATACTTCCTCCAAAAATTGCTTGGCTGAAGTATTTCTGTTTGTTACATAGAGCCTTTGAAAACTCCACGATTTTTATAAAAATAGTCGATTCCCGACCAAACTGCGAAAAATGCGCAGACATATAGGAAAATCATATCGACGCGAATTCCCGTCCAAGCAAATGGGAAATTGTCTAAAAACATTAACGGAATTGCAATCATCTGCGTAAATGTTTTTATTTTTCCAAGTTGCCCAGCAGCAAGCACTTCGCCTCCCTCAACAAGAAGTAAACGCAAGCCTGTTACGGCAAGTTCACGGCTAATAATTAAAATGACAATCCAAGCTGGCGCGATATTCATTTCGACCAAAATGATGAATGCCGCTGTAACAAGTAGTTTGTCCGCCATTGGATCCGCAAATTTACCAAAATTGGTAATGAGATTGTATTTCCGAGCTAGGTGCCCATCAAACCAATCCGTTAGTGCCGCAACAACAAAAATGATTGTCGCAATTAAACTTGTTACAGGAATTGTAGAATCCAACCATTCAACATTTCCCCATGAAAATGGCACAACACAAATAATGACAAAAATCGGAATTAAAATAATACGTGCCACCGTGAGTTTATTAGGTAAATTCATTCTTCCATCTCCCATCTTTTACTATTATTCATAAAGAAAGTATAGGCAAGCAATCACCTATACCTCTTTTATGTTACTAATTAGATGTCGTTGAACTATTTGTACTGTCATCACTATTGTCTTGAAGTGTCACAGTTAATACTTGCTTCACTAGCGTTGGTGCAAGTTCGAGCGTTTCGCCGTTTATTTTAACAGTAGTTACAGGGGCATTACCAACAACAATCGAAATGGTTTTGTTTTCACCACCATCAATGGCTTCACTCTTTTCCCCGTCTTTTAAAATACCGTTATAAATGTTAGCGCCTGCTTCTGTAGAAACGCCTACCCAGCTATCGCCACCAGATGCTGATAATTCAATCGTTAGCTTATCCGCATTTGCGACTGTATACGTTGTTGCATTACCTTGTGTTTCACCTTTTGTAATCGTAACTTGTTTGTCTTCCTCTTTTTTCGCTTCTTCTTCTTTCTTCTTAGCATCAGCAGCTTTTTGCTCTTCTTCTTTTTTCTTCGCCTCATCATCACTATTAGTTGATTTTTTTGTCGAAGAACCGGTATCGTCCTGAACTTTAACCGTTTGATTATCGTTCGTCGAAGTCACCTGATCATCATTTGATTTATTGGCAAAAACAAAATACCAAATAATAAAGAGAATAAACAGGATAAAGAGCGCAATAAGCACTTTTGGTAAAATATCAAAAAAACGATTTCGCGTTGAAGCAGACCCGCCAACAGAATGCGTTGTAAGTGGCGCCGCCTTTTTTTGTGCCCTACTTTGCTCTTGGTTCACCACTTCTTGTTGCGAATAAGGAACTTCCGATTCGAATTCAGTAAATAATTCTGCGCTGTCTAAATCGACTGCTTCCGCATATTGTTTAATAAAAGCACGCGTATAAAATTTACCAGGCATAACCGAATAGTTGCCCTCTTCAATTGCAACTAAATATCTTTTTTGAATTTTAGTAATTTGCTGTAAATCATCCAAACTGAGTCCTTTTTCTCGACGTGCAGCTTTCAGTTTGTCGCCTAAATCAGTCAATATAAAACACCTACCATATTAAATCTTAATTTATCTATCACATGTTCCAGCCACCATTAACACCCAGAGTCTGTCCAGTAATATAATTATTTTCATCACTCAGCAAATAAGAAGCGGCATTTGCAACATCAACAGGTGTAGCAAGTCGTCCTAACGGAATTTCCTGCTTTAAGTCAGCCTTTTCACTTTCAGAAAAACGCTCTAGCATCGTCGTATCTACAGCGCCTGGTGTAATCGCATTGACGGTCGTTCCAGTATACGCTATTTCTTTGCTTAACGCTTTTACAAAAGCAAGCTGTGCACCTTTCATTGTTGAGTATACAACTTCCATTGCTGCTCCAACTTCTCCCCAAATAGAACTTATAAAAAGAATTTTGCCACACTCGCTCTTTTGTATTTTGGGTAAAAAAGTGCGAACTAAGCGGAGCGGCATTTCAACATGTATTTGATAAAGATGTTTCAATGATGCATCTGAACTATCCATAAAAAGTGTATATTCAGATTCCCCAGCAGCATGAACAAAAACATCAAGTTGAAAAATGGAGTCCACAATGTTTATTAAACTTTCAGGATTTCTAAAATCAGCTTGGATTGGAAAAATATCGACTTGCGAATTAGCAAATTCAGCCATAATTTCTTTAATACTTTCGAAATTCTTGTGATAATGCAAATAAAGATGGAAACCATCCTTTGCAAGACGCCTCGCAATTGCTTGTCCAATTTCACCACTTGCTCCAGTTATAAAAGCATATTTATATGTTTTATCCATTTTAAAACTCCCTGAAAACCTATTAAATTCATAATAGCATGACTTCGTTTATAATACCATTTTTTCGTTGAGTTTGCTCATAAAAACTTGAGATTTTATACTTTTCTTTAATTTTGTTCAGGTAAAAGGGTGAAAGTTGTAATTTTATCCTCATCAGCCAGAGATTGGATAAAAGAATCAATGTCCGATTTAGTCACCGCTTCAAGTGCTTCTGGAATATCAAATAATGAGGCATCTTCTAAAATATATTGACTAAACTGATTGGCAATAAATTCAGGTGAATTAAGCGATCTCAAAAATTGCCCGATTTTTTTACGCTTAACAAGTTCTATCGTTTCTGCTGATACACCTTCTTTGGCGCTTTTAAAAATAGCGTCTTGAATCGCTTTTGACTGTGCATCAGGGTCCTCGGCATCCCCACCAATAATCACAAACGAAAAGCTGTCTTGTAGCGAATAATCAAACCCAAATGTGTCATCAATGACGCCCGCATTGTAAAGGTTTAAATAGTTTTCTGATGTTGTTCCAAATAAAATTTCTAGCGCAATATCCGCCGTCATTTCATGTTTAACTGCTTCAAAACCACGCAATAACCCGATATCCTCTTTCACGCCCACTAAAACTTTCGCTACTTGCACAGGAAATGATACATTTCTATGCTTCATAGCCACTTGTTTTTGTTCGTTCGGGAAAGAACGTTTTATTTCAGCTGGCGGAGCAAACGATTTTTCACTTTGATTTTTACGAATGTCTGCCATCATTTCCTCTGGCTCAAGTTGTCCGACAACAAATAACACCATATTGCTTGGATGATAAAACGTGTGGTAGCAAAGATATAGCAAATCTTTGTCGATTTCCGCGATGGATTCAACCGTTCCCGCAATGTCAATTTTAACTGGATGCTCTTTATACATATTTTCAATTACGCCGAAATAAGCGCGAAAGTCAGCATCATCGTCATACATTCGAATTTCCTGACCGATAATTCCTTTTTCCTTCTCAACCGTTTCTTTTGTAAAGTAAGGTTCTTGTACAAAATTAAGTAGTGTTTCTAAGTTTTCCGGAATGTTTGATGTCCCCGAAAACAGGTAAGCGGTTCTAGTAAAAGATGTAAAGGCATTTGTAAAAGCCCCTTTTTCCCCGAATTTAAAGAAGATATCGCCTTCCTCTTTTTCAAACATCTTATGCTCTAAAAAGTGAGCAATACCGTCTGGAACATGTTTCATTTCCGTTTCGCCAAGTGGAACAAAGGTATTATCAATCGAACCGTAATTCGTTGTAAAAATCGCAAATGTTTTACTGAATCCTTTTTTGGGCAGCAAGTACACTTTCAAACCATTATCAAGCTGTTCATGATAAACGCTTTCGCCAACTTGTTTAAAATCGATTTTTTCCATCAAACTCACTCACCTTTCTCCAAGAAATAAATCGTATCTTCTTGAATTTTTTGTATCGCGGCAACAACTTCTGCTTTTGTCGTCGCTCTAATTTTTCGGATCCAATTTTCAAGCGTTAAATCGCTCTTTTTAAGCACGTTACTATACGCCAGCTCAATTAGTCCTTGGGCGCCGTCACTTGTTTCAAGCAATTGGTTGATATACAATTCTTTTGTTTGCTCAAGCTCTTCTTCCGTAAAATCTCCAGCTTTCATTGCGGCGACTTGTTCTTTAATAATCGTCATTGCTTGTTCGCGATTTTTTTCGTCAATGCCTGCTGAAATGAGCATAAATCCTTTAAAGGAATCTACTCGGCTAGAGGCATAATACGCCAGACTCGCTTTTTCACGGACATTGATAAAAATTTTCGAATTCGCGTAGCCACCCAATAAGCCGTTTGCAATTTGCAGTGGGACAAAATCAGGGTCACCGAATAAAACGCCCGTATGGTAGCCTAACACGAGCTTTGCTTGGTTGATGGGTTGGTTTTCGGTAATCAAACGTTCAGCAGTTGCTGGTTTTGACGGGACAACCGTTAGCTCTTTCATTTCGCGTTCACTAAAACCTAATTTTTTCACAAAAGGAGCTACTTCATCACGTGACAAATTACCACATATGAACAGTTCAATCGTATCTTCGCGAAGAAATTCTTGATAATAAGAATAAAGATTTTCTGCGGTGATACCCTCAAGCTCTGAAAGAATGCCCGCAGCCGGATATTGAAAAACGTCATCTGCGAACATTTCCTCGATAAGGCGCATATTCGCATAACGAATTTTATCGTCATAAACGCTCTCAAGTCGACTCTTCAAGTTCACTTTTTCCCGAGCAAACGTTTCTACATCAAAAGCTTTTTCAGACACATTTGGGTTGAAAAACACTTCGTTTAAAAAAGCAAACGCATCGGCTAAAAGTTGTTCTCCTTCTGGCACAAGCTGCCCGTCCACCATATCTAAGACAGCCGTAATGATATGCTCATTGCCTTTTTTCTCGACCGAAGTAAAAAAATTGGCGCCGTACAAATAAGCAAGCCGCCGCCTAAAGGTCGTTTGCGTTTTATATGTAGCATTATTCGTTTCAAGCATCATAGCAAGAAGCGATCGTTTCGTAATTGTTTCACGTTTTAACGGCGAACGAAACTTAAATACAATACGATTTGATTTAAATTTTCCCGTTTGAATAAATGTTGTATGTATTGTTCCTAATTTTTCTTGATAATAATCCATATTGAAGGCTCCTTCCGATTTTACCCTACCCCTCATTTTAGCGTAACTGCTGCGGAAGTACAATTCTAAAAGCTGAGCCTCTGCAAAATGCAGAGGCTCAGCTTGTGCGCATATTTATAAGGGTATTATTTTCCTTTAATGTAATTGATGCCGTCTGCTTTTGGCGCTTCTGCTTTACCAATGAAGCCGACAAGTGCCAAGATTGTTAAGACGTAAGGTGCAATTTGTAAATAGATATCTGGGATTTCTTTGAAGAATGGCAATGAGCCTCCCGTGATGGCAAGACATTGTGCAAATCCAAAGAAAATAGCAGCGCCCATTGCACCAAGCGGATTCCATTTACCAAAGATCATGGCAGCTAGCGCCATGTAACCTTGTCCTGAAATTGTTGCATGACCGAAGTCTAACGTAAAGGACTGTGCGTATACAGCACCACCTAGGCCACCTAAAATACCAGAAATAATCACACCTTGATAACGCATGAAGCGTACTTTTATCCCCATCGTGTCAGCCGCAAGCGGATGCTCCCCAACCGAACGAAGACGAAGTCCAAAACGTGTTTTATAAATGATGAACCAAGAGAGTATTGCGAATAAAATCGCCACATAACTCATAACTGGCACATTCATGAAGAAAATTTCACCAATAAATGGAATATCTTTTAAACCAGGAATATCCGGTTTCCCAAAATAATAGGTGATTTGATCCGTTTGACCTTTATCATAAATGACTTTTACGAGAAAAAGTGAAAGTCCTGTAGCTAAAAAGTTAATCGCTACACCCGAAATAACATGATCAGCACGGAAATTAATCGTTGCAACTGCATGGACAAGGGAAAATATCCCACCAACAAGCATCGCTGCAATTAGTGATATCCACGGAGTTAACGCACCAAAGACATCTTGAAAAGTAAGGTTAAAGACGATTGCCGAGAATGCACCCATGACCATCATACCTTCTAGCCCGATGTTAACGACACCGCCTCGTTCAGAATAAACGCCGCCAAGTGCTGTGAAAATTAGTGGTCCTGCCATGAGTAACGTACTGGAAACTATCGTTGCTAAAATCGCAG
This sequence comes from Listeria goaensis, assembly GCF_900186125.1. Lineage (GTDB taxonomy): Bacteria > Bacillota > Bacilli > Lactobacillales > Listeriaceae > Listeria > Listeria goaensis. The sequence continues at coordinate 39,084 of NZ_FYBQ01000005.1, forward strand.
TCATTCTGCTTTCGCCCCTTTCTTAAATTTCGCCATCGTCCAACGAATGATATAACTAGATGCTACAAAGAAAATAATAAGGGCGATGATGACATTAACTAATTCATTTGGAACTCCTGCAACAGCTGGCATATTGAGCGCACCAATTTTAAGGGCACCAAATAGTAAAGCCGCGAAGATAATTCCAATCGGAGAGCTTCCGCCGAGTAGGGCTACGGCGATTCCGTCAAAGCCGATACCAGGCGAGGCACTCAGGACGTATGCATTTCCATATGTACCAAGGCCTTCCATAACGCCGCCAAGTCCTGCTAGACCACCTGCAATGACCATTGACATAACGATTGTTTTCTTAACGCTCATTCCGGCATACTGGGAAGCGTTTTCGTTAAAACCAACTGCTTCAATTTCATAACCAAATGTTGTTTTATTTAGCATCAGCCAAATAATTAAAGCGAAGCCAAGTGCAATTAAAATCCCCCAGTGCAAGGTCGAATATTGTGTGATTTCTTGCAAGAACGCGGATTGTAGCGAAGCACTTTCGCCAACAGTTTTGGTTTTATCAAGCCCATCGGTTAAGAGATTTTGAACGACATAGTTGAAAATATAAAGCGCCGTATAGTTAAGCATGATAGTTACAATAACTTCATTTACGCGCAAAGTTGCTTTTAATATCCCTGGAATGAACGCCCAAAATGCGCCAAAAAGGATACCGGCAATAACGGCTAGTGGCAAATGAATCCATTTCGTTAAGCCGTCAAATTGTAGCGCGACGATAATCGATCCTAGCCAGCCCATAAGCATTTGCCCTTCTGCTCCGATATTGAAAAGCCCTGCTTTAAACGCAACCGCTACTGAAAGCCCGACTAAAATGTAAGGCGTCGATTGACGAATGGTTTCACCAATGTAGTAAGGTTGACCGACAACGCCGTCAATCAGAGCGGAATAACCAGCAATTGGATCATAGCCAAAAACAAGCATGATGATAGCTCCGGAGATGAGTCCCAAAATAACGGCAGTCACGGGAATAACAAGTGCATTTAACATACTTTTGACTTTACTCATGAACTTCTTCCTCCGTTTCTGCCTTTACTTTCGAGCCAGCCATTAAGAGTCCTAGTTCTTGTTCCGTTGTTTCTTCTGGCTTCACGATAGCTACGATTTTGCCTTCGTAAATAACCGCGATTCGGTCACTCACATTCATAATTTCATCAAGTTCAAACGACATTAAAAGAACCGCTTTTCCTTTATCGCGCTGCTCAATCAAGCGACGGTGAATAAACTCGATTGCCCCAACATCTAACCCACGTGTTGGTTGAGCCGCAATAAGAAAATCAGGGTCGCGACTTACTTCCCGAGCTATAATCGCTTTTTGTTGATTCCCCCCTGAAAGGGCTTTTGCTGCCACGTATTCGCTACTTGCGCGCACATCATATTCTTCAATTAAACCACGCGCAAAATCATACATCGCTTTATGATTTAAAAAGCCTTTACTTGAGATTGGTTTCTTATAATACGTTTGAAGCGCAATATTTTCGCCTAAACTCATCTCGAGCACTAAACCATGTTTATGGCGATCCTCTGGAATATGTCCTAACCCAGATTCTGTAATTTTACGCGGTTTATTGTTTTCAATAGATTGTCCGTTTAATTTAATCGTGCCTGCCGAAACTTTTGTCAAACCGCTAATGGCTTGAATCAATTCACTTTGTCCATTTCCATCTACACCAGCAATCCCAACAATTTCTCCTGCACGAACAGACAAGTTTAAACCACGGACGCTTTCAACGCCTCGTGCTTCTTTTACTACTAAGTCTTTCACTTCAAGAACATCTTTACCGGGAGTAGCTGGTTTTTTCTCCGTTGTAAAGACGACTTCACGACCAACCATCATATTCGCTAGTTCTTGTGGATTTGTTTCGGAAACATTAACAGTTCCCATTCCTTTACCACGTCGAATAACAGTGACACGGTCACATACATCCATAATTTCTTTTAATTTGTGCGTAATTAAAATAATCGATTTCCCTTCTTTAATTAAAGCGCGCATAATTTGAATGAGCTCTTTAATTTCTTGCGGCGTAAGCACCGCTGTTGGTTCATCAAAAATTAAAATATCTGCACCACGATAAAGTGTTTTTAGAATTTCAACACGTTGCTGCATTCCAATTGAGATATCTCGTACAACGGCATGCGGATCTACACGTAAACCATAACGATCAGAAATTTCTTGAATTTCTTGAATGGCCTTTTTCTGTTCAATGACGCCAAATTTATTAGGTTCTTTACCTAAAATAATATTTTCTGCCACTGTGAATTTGTCGACAAGCATAAAGTGTTGGTGGACCATTCCAATACCGAGATCATTAGCTTTATTTGGGCTATGAATATCTTCTTTTTGACCTCTTACGCGAATTTCACCACCATCTGGTTCATACAAACCGAATAGTACGTTCATTAGTGTCGACTTTCCTGCGCCATTTTCACCTAACAAAGCATGGATCTCTCCCTGCTTTAACTGTAAGGTAATGTTATCGTTAGCTACAAATCCAGAAAACTCCTTTCTGATTCCTAACATTTCAATAACATAATCCACATTCTCACTCCCTTTATCCGCTTCTTCAAAACGGAAAAACAGCCACTCGCGCATTTCTCACGAAAGACGCCGCCTCTCCCCGATCAGTCTAAAAGCGATTCTCGAGTTTTTTATCCGTTTATATCAATGCACTTTTCTGTAAAAATATGTATGTACGATAAATCCTAGTATCAATAAAAAAGGCATCACTTTATTTTATTTCTATTTGCTTTCCAATGCAATCATAATTTATAAAAAAACAAAAATATCTTTTGGGTTTCTTAGTAAAAGGGTTTACCTATCACTAGAAAGCGGTTTCATTTAGAAATTGAATGACAGGCCGCCAGTGGAGGCGGCCTTGCCAGTCTTTATTTCATCACGGTTTTTCTGGAACTTTAATTTCACCATCAACAATTTTTTGCTTATATTCGTCAACTTTTTTCAGAATATCAGCAGAAATATTTTCTTGATGTGGAGATAGTCCAACAGCATCCTTATCTAAACCATATTCGATTTTCTCGCCGCCAGGGAAATCCCCTGCTTTAGCACGAGTAGATAAGTCTTTAACAGCGATATCAACACGTTTAATTTCAGAAGTTAAAGTAACATTGTACTCTTTACCATCGTTTGCTTTAACTTTTCCTTCGTCCCATTGGTCACGGTCAACACCGATTACCCAAACAGCACGGCTAGGATCTTTTTTCTTCAAGTTTTTCGCTTCTGCAAACACACCGTTACCAGTGCCGCCAGCAGCATGGAAGATAACATCTACGCCGCTTGAATACATTGTCGAAGCAATTTGTTGTCCTTTATCTGCTTTTGCAAAATCATTTGCATATTGAACATCAATTTTCGCATCAGGATTTACAGCTTTTACACCTTCAGTGAAACCAGCTTCAAAACGGTCAATAACTTCACCCTTAACACCGCCGACAAAACCAACTTTATCAGTCTTCGTAGTAAGTCCAGCTACTACACCAACTAAGAAAGATCCGTCATTGTCTTTAAATCCGATACTTACAACATTATCACGATCATCAATGTTATCATCGACAATAGCAAAGTGATTATCTGGATTTTGCTTAGAAACTGTTTCAATCGCTTCTTTTAATTTGTAACCAATACCGAAAATTAAATCATAATCAGAACGAACAGCTGTGTTTAAGTTTGTTTTGTAATCAGCTTCAGATGCAGATTGCAAGTAGTTATAGCCATCTGTACCTTTTTTCATGTCGTTATCTTTACCGAACGCTTGAAGACCTTCCCAAGCTGATTGGTTAAATGAACGATCATCTACACCGCCAGTATCAGTAACCATAGCAACAGTGAAGTTTTTATCACTATCTTTGCTACCTCCGCTTTTACTATCCGAATCATTCGAACCACAAGCTCCCAAAACTAAAGCAGAAGCTAAAACTGTTGTTAGTGCTAAAGCAAATGTACGCTTTTTCACCTGCAAACCCCTCCCAAGAGATAAAATGTCAGCTAGATTTAACGGTTTACTACGAACATTCGTATCTTTTTAGGATATGTAAGTTCCCTTTTTGCTAAAAACGAAAATTCTTTGTAAACGTATACCTCTAACTGTTTTTAATATACCATGTTCTGCCTTAGAAATAAACAATGAAAGTCACATTTTTTAAATACAAGTAAATTCCGAAAATTTATTTTTATTCTAAACCCGTTCACTTAGTAAGCGTTTACATTTATTTCTAAAGAAAAACCAGTTCAAAAAATGAGCTGGTTTTCGTTATTATTCTTCCCCTTCAATTCGTTCAACGTTCACTCGGCGGGGTTTACTACCTTCATGTGGACCGACTACTCCGCGTTGCTCCATCTCGTCAACGAGTCTAGCAGCCCGGTTATAGCCAATTCTGAATTTCCGTTGTAACATCGAAACAGAAGCGGTTTGCATCTCTATGACAAGCTGGACGGCTTCATTGTAAAGTTCATCTTCACTTTCTTCTGCTACATCAGGCACATCATCTGGAATCATTTCTTCGTTATACTGCGCTTTTTGTTGCGCAATCACGAAATTCACCACTTTTTCTACTTCTTCATCGGATAAAAACGCACCTTGTACACGTGTTGGCTTACTTGAACCTACAGGTAAGAACAACATATCACCACGGCCTAGTAACTTCTCAGCGCCTCCCATGTCTAGAATTGTTCGCGAATCCGTTGCGCTAGAAACCGCAAAAGCAATGCGTGAAGGAATATTTGCTTTAATTACACCCGTTATGACATCTACAGAAGGACGTTGCGTAGCAATAATGAGGTGGATACCAGCGGCACGCGCCATTTGAGCGAGTCTCGTAATGGCATCTTCCACATCATTTGAAGCAACCATCATTAAATCAGCAAGCTCATCGACAATGACGACAATAAATGGCAATTCTGCTTGTTTTTCTTCATTTTCTTCGTTATGGCGGCGAACATGTTCATTATATCCTTCCATGTTTCGTGTCCCAGTACGTGAGAACAAATCATAGCGTCGTTCCATTTCAGCGACTACTTTTTGCAAGGCTTGTGCCGCTTTTTTCGGATTGGTTACGACAGGTGCTAATAAGTGTGGAATGCCATTATATACATTTAGCTCGACCATTTTAGGGTCAATCATCATCATTTTCACTTCATGCGGCTTGGCACGGAGTAAAATACTTGTGATGATGCCATTAATACAAACTGATTTCCCGCTACCTGTTGAACCTGCAACGAGTAGATGAGGCATTTTGTTTAAATGGGCTAACGTTGCCTCGCCGGAAATATCACGCCCGAGCGCAATTTGGAGTTTATCTTCAGGTTTATTTTGGCTGTTATTCTCAAGCACTTCACGCAATGTGACGACTGCCACATTTTGGTTGGCAACTTCAATACCAATAGCCGATTTCCCTGGAATTGGTGCCTCGATACGGATATCTTTCGCTGCAAGGGCAAGCGCAATATCGTCGTTTAGCGAAACAATTCGGCTTACTTTCACACCAACTGCGGGTTGCACTTCATATTTGGTAACAGCGGGTCCTAAATGCACCTGTGTTATTTTCGCCTTTACACCGAAACTTTCAAATGTTTCTTCCAGTTTCCTAGCATTCGCTTTAATTTGGTCATACTCCGCAGATTGATCGGTCGGCTTAGCTTCTACCAATAAATCAAGAGGAGGCAATTGATAGATTTCATTTTCAAAAGACTCTTGTTCAAATTTCAATTCAGCTTGAACAACTTCCTCTTTTTTCTCCTCCGCGATAGTTTCTACAACAGGTTCTGGAGCTTGATTTTGGCTGAAATTAGAAATAATCGGTGGCAATTTTTCTTCGACGTTTTCTTTTTTAGGTTCCTCAGCTAGTTCTTTTGGTAATTCATTTTCTTTTGCTAGCTGTTTTTGCTCGCGCTCAGCTTTTCTTTCTTTGCTTTTTTCATTCCAAGCTTTGCATTTTTGGACAACGAAAGTTACCGCTTGTTTGACTTTTTCTTTCACAACAGCAAGCGGAACTCCAGAGGCAAAACACAAACCTACGAAGACAAGAATAAGTCCGATTATATTTGTTCCTACTTTAGACACGAGAAAATAAGTAATCGAGGACACGAAAGCCCCAATCATTCCGCCCCCAACGGTTAGGACAGTGCTTGGGTGAATGAGGTTTGTGAACGCAACTTCCCAAGAATATTCCAAAAACGCTCTGTCTGCTGGAAGGTTTTGCGCGATAAAAGTCATATGTAAAAGGGTTGCGAGTCCGATAAATATTAAGTAAATGCCAATGAGTCTTTTCGAAAACATTTTCGGTCGCACGCGTTTAATCATCAAATAGCCACCGAGAATAACAAGGCCAATTAGCAGGCCATAGCTAAGCGAGCCAACTAATAGTTCGCCGAGCGCGTAGACGTGTTGGCCGATAAACCCTAATTTGAATATACCAACGAGTCCTAATGCAATTAAAATAAGACCTGTAATTTCGAAACGAAAAATAGGATTATTTTTTTTCTTTGAACGCGAATTTGTTCGTTTGCGCGTCGCCGTTTTTTTCTTTTGAGTTGCCAATATTTTCCCCACCTTATTCTCAGTTTCTCATGAAAATCCTGCTTTATTATAACATATTTCAACTTCGCTTGACTCATTCAAAAGTCCTATTTACCAAACAAATGTACGTAAAAAACCGCAACACTTAATGGAAAAGTCGCGGTTTTCTTGTTACAATTCGGCACCACTTTGAATAATTTTATTGACAATGCCGTATTCAATCGCTGCATTAGCAGAAAGCCAAAAATTACGATTGGTGTCTTTTGCAATTTTGTCAAGCGGTTGTCCAGTTGCTTCGCTAATCATACGGTTAATTCGTTCACGCATTCTAATAATTTCACGCGCTTCAATTTCGATTTCGCTATTTTGACCTTGCCCCCCACCAAGAGGCTGATGAATCATGTAATGCGTGTTCGGCAAGCTAAAACGATTTTTCTTTTTAGCTGCTAAATAAATTGTGATGCCTGGACTAGCCACCCAGCCAGTGCCGATAATACGGACTTCCGGTTTGACAAAACGTATCATATCATGAATTGTATCTCCTGCTTCAATATGGCCACCTAGGCTATTAATAAAGATTGTAATCGGATTATCATTCAAAGATTCTAAAAGCAACAACTGACTAAAAACTTCTTTGGCTAAATCTTGATTAATTTCGCCGTATATTAAAATGGTCCGATTATCAATCATTTTTCGTGTTAATAAATGATTAATGTCTTGGTTTCTGTCTACTTCCATTCTGCACTCCTCTTCAAAACAATTTATTTGTTCATTGTACCTTTTTGAGCAAACAAGTTCAAAAGATATGTGTAGTAGACTATAGAAAACTTCAAAATAAAACGCAAGCACACCTTCCACAGACAATGAACGAGAGAATTTGCGTGCATTGAACTAACAGTTTCCCCGAGGCCAGAAATCCGAAATTTGCTGTTTGTCAGAGTTCAGTGCATTTTATAAATGCGGCGTCCGTTTCGGTCTCATTTTACCGCCGCGGACTTCTGACATACTTCCGCCAACTGCCAAAAAGGCCTCTGGATCAATGTCGTCTAAAATCGCTTTTAATTTGACTTCTTCAAACCGAGAAATAATAACAAAAATCACTTTGCCCGTATGGCCTGAATAACCGCCAGTAGAATCAAGATAGGTCACACTTTTGCCAATTTGCTCCATAATTTCAAGCCCAATTTCTTCATAGTACTTGCTGATAATAAAAGCACTTTTTGATTCGTCCATTCCTTGAATGACAATATCAATGACTTTATACGCTAAAAAGTATGTAATGAGAGAATACATCGCTCTATCCCAATTAAAAGCAAATCCTGCTACACAAAAAATAATAATATTGATGACCATAATGATTTGTCCTGTAGAAAAAGGCGTTTTACCATTAATGATGATGGAAACAATTTCCGTCCCGTCAAGCGCCCCTCCGTTACGAATTACAAGTCCCACGCCTAGTCCAAGCGTCACACCGCCAAAAACAGTTGCGAGCAGTAAATCATCTGTTACAGGTTCAAAATCATGCAGTAAAAGTGTCACAATAGACATGACCGCAATGCCATACAATGTGAATAAAGCAAATACTTTACCAATATGCCGGTAACCGAGAATAAAGAAAGGAATATTTAAAACAAAGGTTAATATACCTAGAGGAAGCGGCGAAAGTTGCGAGATAATAATGGAAATCCCCACTACGCCACCATCTAAAATTTGATTATTTACGAGGAAAAGTTCAAGGCCGACACCCATTAATATTGCGCCGACAGTAATAATAAAAATTTTATAGAACAGCCACTTTATTTTTTTACGCCTACGAATCTTCACTTCTCGTAATGCTTGTTCTTCTAAAAAATCCGAGTTTACTTGCAAAGCCATCACTTCCTGTTTTCCGCATTTTATCTCTTTTTAGTATAGCATAGCCACTTTTAAGTTGTATAGAAACTTCATTTGGTGAAGTACTTTTACACTTGCCGAATTCTCCTTACTTATAGTAAGATAAAAGGTGCGCAACTTGTGGAGAATAGCATAACAATGCGTATCTTTTCACATAATAAATTAATAAAATAAGGGTGATAAAAAATGAGTGACTATCAAGTGTTGTTATACTACAAATACACGACAATTGATGATCCTGAAACATTTGCAAAACAGCATAGTGCTTTTTGTAAAGAAATTGGATTAAAAGGAAGAATTTTAGTAGCGACCGAAGGGATTAACGGAACAGTTTCAGGCACAAAAGAAGCTGCCAAGCAATATATGGAGCATATGCATGCCGACGCTCGCTTCCAGGATATGGTTTTTAAAATAGATGAAACCGACAAACATGCCTTTAAAAAAATGCATGTCCGGCCTCGTACGGAAATTGTATCGCTTCATTTAGAAGATGATGTAAACCCTCTCGAAGTAACGGGAAACTACATGGCACCTGAAGAATTTCGCGAAGCTCTAAAAGATCCAGACACGGTTGTCCTAGATGCAAGAAATGATTATGAATTTGATTTGGGACACTTTCGCGGTGCCATTCGTCCAGATATTAAAGCATTCCGCGACTTACCAGAATGGGTAGAAGAAAATCGCGAACAATTTGATGGTAAAAAAATCGTTACTTACTGTACAGGCGGAATTCGTTGTGAAAAATTTTCTGGCTGGCTGAAAACGGCAGGATTTGAAGACGTTTCGCAACTCCACGGCGGTATTGCCACATACGGCAAAAACGAAAATACAAAAGGCGATTTATGGGAAGGCATGATGTATGTGTTTGATGAACGTATTTCTGTACCTATCAACCGTGTTGAACACCGAGTTGTTGGCCGTGACCATTTTGACGGGACACCGTGCGAACGCTATATTAACTGCGCGAATCCTTATTGCAACAAGCAAATTCTTGCTTTAGAAGAAAATGATGAAAAATATTTGCACAGTTGTTCTCATGAATGCCGCGTTCATCCTGAAAACCTCTATGTAAAAAATAACCACCTTTCTCAAGAAGACCTAGAAACTCGCCTTCTTGCAATTGGCGAAACGTTATCAAAATCCATTCGTTAAATGGAAAAAGCAAAAATGCGTCTTTGCATTTTTGCTTTTTATTTTGCCAACTTCTGAAAATCAATTCCTCGTGCCATACAAAAATCTTGCAACTCACCCTTCACAATGAGCGGCGTGTCAGAAATTTCAAGCATATTTTTAGCGTCAGCAAGCACGAATAGAGCCGCCAAATTTTCTTTAAAAAGTCTCAGCTTCTGAATAGTTGCCCCCTTCCCTTCTTTTTTCAAAGAATGAAGAACAAGGCCAGCGATACCAGCAGCTTTTGCACCTAAAATAAAACTTTTCATCATATCAAGTGGCGTTTTGATTCCTCCCGACGCGATAAATTCCATGTCGCTAAACTCTGGTCGCTTAACATCAAGCAAAGACTCTGCCGTTGTTAACCCCCACTCTTGCATAAAATCATAACCTTGATCTCGTCTTCGGTCATTTTCAATTTCTGCAAAATTAGTTCCACCACGTCCGCCAAGATCCACAGTTTGAACCCCAAGTTCTTTTAAAAGCCGAACCGTTTCAAAGCGCATACCAAAACCGACTTCTTTGACGATAATCGGGATATTTATTTGTTCCGTATATTTTTTTATCGCATCTGCCCAGTGCGCAAAATGACGGTCGCCTTCACGCATCACGAGCTCTTGCGCCGGATTAATATGAATTTGTAATATATTTGCTTCTAACATTTCGATGGCACGCTTCGCTTTTTCAACGGAAACTTCCGGGCTTACATTTGCAAATAAAATGCCGTTTGGGTGTGTCTTCCTGACAATTTCATAGGTGGGAATTAAATCCGGATTTGAAAGAGCAGCAGACTGTGAACCGACAGCCATCGCAAGGCCGGCTTCACGTGCGATTTCGGCTAAATCTTGATTGATATTTTTCGTGTGTGCACTGCCACCTGTCATAGCGTTAATATAGAAAGGGACATCAAACGTGTGCCCTGCAAATTGTGTTTGTAGTGAAACGTCTTGTACGTCTAAGCGAGGAAGTGACGTTCCTAAGATTTGTAAATCTCGAAAAACATATTCCGTTCGCTCATAGTTTTTTAAAGCAAGCGTCACATGTTCGTCTTTTCTGCGTTCTCTAAGCAGCGCTTCTTTTTTATCCAATTTCTTCCCCACTTTCTTCATTTGAAAACTTGACTTCAAACGGGCTAATCTCGCTAAACCATTTTGCTTTTTCCCCTTCTGTCGGGGTGTAAACGGCATTATTCTCCATTAAAATTAAACCGTGAAATGTCTGAATATCGTCCTCACAGTCCTCGCAGTAGGCAATCTCATCTTCATTCCAAGCTGCGAAGAGAACGTCTTTTTTTAAAGCTTGATGCGGATAATCTAAAATGAGTTGTTGGGCGATTTCGCGATATTTTGAGAAGGCTTCTTCTTTCTTCTCAAAAGTAAAACTTGAAACGATATTTTCTTCCCATTCTTCAAAAAACCACCATGGTTCGTAGTCACCTGTTGTTAAAAGCACTTTCCATTCAGTCATTTGAAAACATCTCCCACACTACAGAATAGTTAAATTATAGCAATTGGACTGCGGAAAGTAAATTTTTGAAACTCGGGAGAAAAAGCGCTAAACTAAGATGTAAAGGATAAATGAAGGGTGTGTATCAGGATGGCAATTGAAACAGCAATTATTCGCGTTACTGGCTTTGTGCAAGGTGTTGGCTTTCGCTATACGACAAAACATGTGGCCTATAAATATGATGTTTGCGGGACTGTAAAAAATTTAGATGATGGTTCTGTTGAAATTGCGGCGCGTGCGGAAAGTGACAAGCTTGAAAAATTTATTGAGGCTGTAAAAAAAGGCCCCTCGCCTAGTGCGCGCATTCAAGAAGTTTTCATCTACAAAGGCGCTCCTGTTCCTGAAACGAAAACTTTTGATATCGTTTACTAAAATGAGGGCTTGAATTCCAGTACTATTTGAATTATAGTTAAGGAATGAACCGGGAAAGGAGCTGATGCGCGTCGTGACAATTCTTGTTCAAATGTTTTCAGAGCCAGAGTATGTATCACTTACTGTGACATTTTTACTTATGCTTGCGCTATTTCGTTTTTGGCCAGTTATCACACTGTTTAAACCTAAAATGTTATCGCGCGCTGAAGCAATCCATGTTTCTCATTTAACGATTGATAGGCGAATAGAAATGGTCAATGAGCATGTTAGTTTCGTCGTTAATTGGATTGTTGCTACTTTGAAAAAAAGTCAGTCCGATGACGAAGAAAGCCATCGTTCTTAATCTTTCAAGCAGAATGAACTTTTAGGAGGAAATAAGAACAGTGAAGAAGAAAAAAATTATACTCATTAGCATGCTTGCGGTGGCGCTACTCGTCCTTTCTGGATGTAGCATGGATCCATCACAAAATCAGGACGGCTTTTTCTATACGTATTTAATTGCACCACTTGTTTGGTTTATTCAGTTTGTGGCATCATTCTTTAACGATAATTACGGGATTTCTATCATTATTACAACTCTTATTATCCGTGCCATTATCATGCCGCTAAACTTGCGTACAGCGAAAGCACAAATGTCCATGCAGTCCAAAATGGCTGTTGCGAAACCTGAAATTGATGATATTCAAGCGCGCTTAAAACGTGCGGCAACAAAAGAAGAACAATCAAAAATTCAACAAGAAATGATGACCGTCTATAAAAAATATGATATTAATCCGATGCAAATGGGTTGTTTGCCACTTCTCATTCAAATGCCGATTTTAATGGCGTTTTACTATGCTATTCGTGGATCAGAAGAAATCGCAAGCCACACTTTCTTATGGTTTAATTTGGGCTCACCAGACACGATTCTAGCTATTATAGCCGGGCTCGTCTATCTTGGTCAATATTTTATTTCAATGATTGGTTATACTCCTGAACAGAAAAAACAAATGCGTATCATGGGATTACTATCCCCTGCGATGATTTTATTTATTTCGTTTTCAGCGCCTTCTGCACTTGCTTTGTACTGGGCTGTCGGTGGGATTTTCTTAGCTGGTCAAACTTTACTTACGAAAAAACTTTATATGAACAAACATCCAGAAGTTAAAGAAATGGCGAAAGAAGAACGCGAATTCGAAAAAATTGTCGAGGAACAAAAGAAACAACAATAAAAAGAAGCTGGGGCGTTATAACCCCAGCTTTTTTTTATTTAGTTACCTCAGCTTCTTCTTTTTGAATAACAGGTAACGTGATGGTAATTTCTGTGCCTTTATCTTCTTCGCTTTTTGCGTTAATGGTTCCTAAATAGCCTTCAACTAGCTGCTTGGCGATAGCTAGTCCTAAGCCGTTCCCACCTTTTTCGCGACTGCGTGCCTTATCTACGCGGTAAAAACGATTAAATACTTTATCAATTTCATCAGCAGAAATTCCGACACCGTGATCGCGAATTGAAATGTGAATTTTGTCTTTCACTTTGAAAACATTCATATTCACTTCTTTCGCTCCGTCCGAATACTTCACAGCGTTGTCCATAATAATAATGAGTAGTTGTTCCAAATGATTGTGCTGAATCATCGCATGTAAATCGGTTTCTTTCTCGTCTAAAGTAAAAGTAAAATCTTCATACATGACTTCAAAATTGCGTTTTACTTGCTCCACAACATCGTTCACATTGACGATTTGAAGTTCTTTTGTTTGAGAAACTTGTTCAGCGCGCGATAAATCAAGCATTTCTTGCACTAAGCGTTTCATTCGGTTGAGTTCGGTTAGCGAAGCATTTAATGATTCGTCTAACACCTCTGGATCACTTTTCCCCCACCGATTAAGTAGTTTCAAATGACCTTCCATAATTTGCACTGGTGTCCTCAGTTCATGCGAGGCATCTTCCACAAATTGTTTTTGCTGCTCAAAGCTCGTTTCAATTCGCGTCATCATGTCGTTAAAAATAACGGTAAGCTCAGTAATCTCGTCACGCGACTTGGATGTCGTTTCAATTCGTTTTTGGAAACCATTATTGCGAACATCATTCATTCCTTTCGCCAGTTTCGTTAACGGACTCAGGAAGTTTTGTGCGAGCAAATAACCCAACATTCCACTAATAAATAGTGCAACCCCGCCAAGAATGAACATCGTTACAAGCAATTTACCCATAATTTTGTTGTAACTTGTTAACGGATTAATAATTTGAACATAACCGATAACAGTAGAATTATCACTTATGGATGTAATTGGACCTTGTGAAATCAACATTTTATCCCCATTAATCGTGGGTTTACTTGTCACCCGTTCATTCGTTTGCCGAAAATATTGTGTAAAATCGTTGTTGGCCGTTTTTGTACTGGCCGTTAAAAAGTACTTTTGAATATATTGCCCATCTGCATCATAAAGCGCAATGACTTGGTCTTGTATTTTACGGCTGATGTTCGGATTTTTATCGAAAACTTCGACCAGCAAATCCGTATTATCAAGATTTCCGCTTTTCAGCACTTCATTGGCTGTTGTTTCAGCTAACAACGAATCGACTTTCTGCTCTTCTTCATTTAAAAGCATTTGTCCAATGCCTTGATAAATTGCGTATGAAAACAGGAAAAATGTAAGGAAAATGGCGGCACTGGCGCCGAATGTCCATTTAAACTTTAAAGAACGGCTCTTTAGTGAAAAGTTACTCGTCGTCATGTACGCATCACATAGCCTGTGCCCCGAACGGTCTGAATATAGCTTTCTTCATCAGGGTGATCGATTTTATTCCGCAAATAACGGACATAGACGTCCACCACGTTCGTTTCAACCTCAGTTTCGTAACCCCAAACCTTATTTAAAAGCACTTCTCTGGTTAAAACAATGTTGATGTTTTCCATTAAGGTTAAAAGTAACTCATACTCCCTTTTTGTTAAGTCGATAACTTCCTCACCTCGGCGAACAATGCGGCTTTCCTTTTCTACAACTAAATCACGATATTCGAGCGTCGTTTGTTTTAAGGATTGCTCAGCATTTTCAACGCGACGAAGGAGTGAGCGCAAGCGCGCAAGAAGTTCTTCTATCGCAAATGGTTTTACGATGTAATCATCTGCCCCGTGATCCAGTCCTGAAACTCGGTCAATAACTGAATCTCTTGCTGTTATCATTATAATTGGTGTTTGCTTCACTTGACGAACGCGTCGGCATACTTCTACACCATTTAAATGCGGTAACATTAAATCAAGTAAAATGGCATCCCAGTCTTCTTCGAGTGCAAGTTCTAGCCCCGCTCTTCCATCATTAGCCACTTTTGTTTCATAGTTTTCATGTTGAAGTTCAAGCTCGATAAAACGTGCTAAATTTTTTTCATCTTCAACGATTAAAATTTTACTCATCTGAAAAACCTCTCTTTCGGTTTCAAAAACATCATACCTATTACTATTGTAACTAACTTTGCAGATAAAACAACTAATAATCCCTTTATGACAACTTTTTTGATAAAATCTTAGCTGATTTTAAGAAATCAGACTTATTGCTGTAAGTATACCAGCCTCCATAAAAAGCTGTAAACAAAAAACACACCTCTTAAAAGAGATGTGTCTTAGTTATTTTTATTCATCAACTTCTGGCCACTCTGTATGGAACACGCCAGGTTTGTCGACACGCTCGTACGTATGAGCGCCGAAATAATCGCGTTGAGCTTGGATTAAGTTCGCTGGTAGAACTTCGGAACGGTAGCTATCATAATAGCTGATTGCCGCTGTGAACGTTGGAACCGGAATCCCAGCTTTTACAGCTTCAGAAACTACTTCGCGAAGTGCTCCTTGATAGTTATGCGCAATATCTTTAAAGTATGGATCTAAAAGAAGATTGCTTAAATGCTTATCATTATTGTAGGCATCTGTAATTTTTTGTAAGAAACGGGCACGAATAATACAACCCGCGCGGAAAATTTTCGCAATTTCCCCGTATTGAAGATCCCACTCATACTCGTCGCTCGCCGCTTTCATTTGCGCAAAACCTTGGGCATAAGAAGCGATTTTACTGAAGTACAAAGCACGACGTACAGATTCAACAAACGCCTTCTTATCACCATCAAAATGATAGCTAGACGGGCCGCTTAAAATGGTGCTGGCGTATTTACGTTCATCTTTAAGCGCAGAAATATAACGCGCGAAAACAGATTCTGTAATGAGCGAAAGCGGTACGCCTAAATCAAGCGCGCTTTGGCTTGTCCATTTACCAGTACCTTTTTGGCCGGCTTTATCTAAAATGACATCAACGATTGGTTTCCCAGTTTCATCGTCACGCACTTTTAAAATGTTCTTCGTAATTTCAATTAAGTAGCTATCTAGTTCGCCTTCGTTCCATTCTGCGAAAACGTCAGCTAATTCATCGTGATTTAAACCAACAATATCTTTTAAAATCGTGTAGGCTTCAGCGATGAGTTGCATGTCGCCGTATTCGATGCCGTTGTGCACCATTTTAACGTAGTGACCAGCACCATCTGGACCAATGTAAGTGACACACGGTTCACCGTCTGCAACAGCTGCGATTTCACGCAAAATTGGCGCCACTAAATCGTACGCTTTTCTTTGTCCACCAGGCATAATAGATGGGCCTTTAAGTGCGCCTTCTTCTCCGCCAGAAACGCCTGTTCCAATGAAGTTGAAACCTTCTTCGCTCAACTCTTTGTTACGACGAATTGTGTCTTCAAAGAATGCATTTCCGCCATCAATTAAAATATCGCCTTCTGTTAGGAAAGGTTTTACCGCTTCAATCATCATGTCCGTCGCATTACCTGCTTGAACCATAATCAAAATACGGCGCGGTACTTCAAGAGATTCAACAAACTCCTCTAAACTATAAGTCGGAACTAATTTTTTATCCGGATTTGCTTCCATAACCGCTTTTGTTTTTTCAGTAGAACGGTTGAAAATCGATACCGTGTGCCCGCGACTTTCAATATTTAGTGCAAGGTTACGCCCCATTACACCCATTCCAATAACGCCAATTTCTTGTTTTGCCATATGAAAATTCTTCCCTTCCTCGTATTTTTAAGGCAGAAGTCCCCTGTCTTACATTTTCTTTCAACCACTCTACTATACCAAATATTGAGAATCACGGCAAATGAATGTTTCTAGCCATTCACAACATTTTACAAATTTTTTGAAAAAGAAATCGTTTCCCCAAGATTTTCTCCGGATAAAGCAAGGGCTAACACCAGTTCTGTTAACCGTTCAAGCGTATTTTCAGAAATTTGTTCTTCCTTTGAATGCGGATTTTGATACCCAGCAGAAAGGAGTACGGTAACAAGCCCGCGCTCGTTAAACACACTCGCGTCTGATCCGCCCGCAAAACAAACGGATTCGACTGGCCATTTTAAGCGGTTTAACGCCCGCTTTAGTAATGCCACGCTATGATGGCGCTCTTCTAAACGGAAACCGGGATGTGTCACATGCGACTCCCCTTCAATTTCAACGTCGTATTTGATACCCGCCTCAAAAAATAGTTGCTTCACTTCTTCCATATACGGCATCAATTCTTCAAGCGGCATGTAACCAGATAGTTCCAATTTCATGAAAACAGTTTCATCAGCATTTTCATTAATTGCGCCTTCAAATTGCTTCACCGCATGTTTTACAGCTGGCGGCAAATTGACTTGTTTCAACTTATGGATGATAGTTCTAGCAACATTAATCGCGGATATTTGTGATTTTTTGAAATTTTGGATAATCGTAAAATCGAGCACGACATGTGACTCGCAGGCGATTTGAAAGCTCCCCACTTCTCCCGGTGCGTCCAGCGAATATCCGAAGCGTGACGTCAGCACACTTAAATCGAGCATTTTAGCCCCGAGCATCCCTACCTCTTCTTTTGCTGAAAAAATGAACTCAAGTGTTCCGTGCTTCGCTTCTGAATTCGTTTGTAGCGTGTCAATCAGCTCGAGCATAACTGCGACGCCAGCCTTATCGTCCGCCCCTAAAAAACCATTCTCACTCGTGTAAACTCCATTCCGCTTTTCCAGCTTCGGAGCCTCCCCGTTCGTTGCTGTATCCACGTGAGCATTAAAGAACAGCGCAGGAAAGTGTTCATCCGTTTTGTCTAAGCGCGCCATAATCCCGTCGTCTGATTTAACAAGTATTTGCACATTCCGCTTTTTGAGTTCTGACTCGATGTAGTCCAGTATTTCCGCTTCGTTGTAAGACGGGGAATAAATTTTTACGAGCTCTTCAAAAAAATCGGATGCGGCCATCATTCTCTCCTTCTTTCCTTTGTTTTTATATAGAATAACATAATTCTTCTTGAACAGTTACTACTATCTTGGTAAAATAAGGTAACAATGTTTCGAGAGGAGCTTATGCTGCATGTCCAACAAAAAATTTGTCCGTTTTGTGGTCATCTTAATGCTTATCGCCATCGTTCTTTCAAGTGTCATGGCTGGAGTATTGATGTTTCTTTAAAAATAATCACAATCGCCAAAAAGTCGGAGGTTCTCCGGCTTTTTTTATGCAAAAAAAGAGCAGCACTGCAAAGAGTACTACCCAAAAACATCTAGGGAGTTTAGGGGTATGGATCTAGATGTACAGTACCATACCCCTATATTCACAAAATAAAACGTTAATAAAGCGGTGTGTTATCTTGCGTCATCTCTTCCACAGACTTTTTAATGGACTGCAAGAAACGTCCTGCTAACAGGCCATCTAAGATACGATGATCAATGGATAAACATAGATTTACCATATCACGAACAGCAATCATATCGTCCACAATAACCGGACGTTTCACAATCGCTTCCACTTGTAAAATGGCTGCTTGCGGATGATTAATGATTCCCATGGACTGAACGGAGCCAAATGAACCCGTACTGTTTACTGTGAATGTTCCACCTGACATATCGTCATTTGTTAGCTTATTCGCACGCGCTTTGGCAGCAAGCTCACTAATTTCACGCGCAATACCTTTAATTGATTTCTCATCGGCATTTTTAATAACTGGCACGTAAAGTAAGTCGTTCGCTGCAATAGCGATCGAAATATTGACATCTTTATGCTCAATAATTTTGTCACCAGCCCACGTACTATTAAGCGCTGGGAACTCTTTAAGTGCACGTGCCACAGCTTTAATAAAGAACGCAAAATACGTAATGCCAAAGCCTTCTTCTTTTCTAAATGACTCTTTAATACTGTCACGATAGCGTACTAAACGCGTCGCATCAGCTTCAACCATCATCCAAGCATGTGGAATTTCATGTTTACTTTCCACCATATGTTTAGCGATAGCTTTGCGCACGCCATTTACAGGGATTTCACGGTCGCCATTCGCCGCGCGCGGATAGTCTTTCGGCGCTTCTTTAACAGCTTTTTCAGGCGTCGCTTGCTTAGCAGGAGCAGCTTTCACACCGCCATTTTCGACAAAACGAAGCACATCTTTACGCGTAATCCGACCACCTGCACCAGTTCCTGTAAGATCAGCCAAGTCAATTTGATGTTCTGAAGCCAAGTGCAACACGGCTGGGGAAAAGCGCGCGCCAGACGGGGCACTTGCTTTCGCTTCTTTTAGACTACCGCCGTTTTGTTCCACTTTAGGTTCAACTTGCGCCGTTTGTTCTTCTTTAGGAGCTTCCGCAGATTCAGCACCGTCTGCGTCCGTTTCAATCGTACAAATAATCGCACCAACTTCAAGCGTTTCATCTTCCTTGGCGATAATTTCTTTAATGACACCACTATAGGAAGATGGAATTTCTGCCGTCACCTTATCTGTTAATACTTCAGCCAAAGCATCATATTTTTCAACTTTTTGTCCCGGTTCTACAAGCCAAGAACTAATCGTTCCTTCCGTGACACTTTCACCAAGTTTTGGCATTGTAATTTCCATAACAGCCACACTTCTTCACTCCTTCTTTAAAATTCCGCAAGTTCCCGCATTTTATCTAAAATCTTATCCGGATTGATCATGAAATATTTTTCCATTGTTGGTGAGAATGGCATTGCTGGCGTATCTGGACCAGCTAAGCGCGCAATTGGCGCATCCAAGTCGAATAAACAATGTTCTGAAATAATTGCCGCCACTTCTCCAATAATGCTACCTTGTTTATTGTCTTCGGTCACTAAAAGGACTTTCCCAGTCTTTTTAGCCGCTTCAATAATGGCTTCCTCATCAAGCGGGTAAATCGTCCGCAAATCTAAAATATGCGCCTCATACCCGTCACTAGCTAGCCTTTCTGCCGCCTGTTGCGCGAATTCAACGGCAAGCCCGTAGGTAATGATCGTAATATCATCCCCTTCGCGTACAACATTGGCTTTTCCAATTGGAACCGTGTAGTCCGTCTCTGGAACTTCCCCTTTAAGCAAACGATAAGCTCTCTTATGTTCAAAGAAAAGCACTGGGTCGTTATCGCGAATCGCCGCTTTTAGCAACCCTTTTGCGTCGTAGGGGTTCGATGGAACGACGATTTTTAGCCCCGGTTGGCCGAAGAATACTTTTTCGACGGACTGCGAGTGATAAAGTGCTCCGTGGACGCCGCCACCAAAAGGCGCGCGAATGACCATCGGAACAGTCCAGTCGTTGTTTGAACGGTAGCGAATTCTTGAGGCTTCGGAAATAATCTGATTGACTGCTGGCATAATGAAGTCCGCAAATTGCATTTCAGCTACAGGACGATAGCCATACATAGCCGCCCCGATGCCAACACCTGCTATCGCTGATTCAGCGAGCGGCGTGTCGATAACACGTTCTTCACCAAATTTATCATAAAGTCCTGCTGTTGCTTTAAAAACGCCGCCTTTTTTACCGACATCTTCTCCTAAAATAAATACTTTATCATCGCGTTCCATTTCTTCGCGAAGCGCCATCGTAATGGCATCAATATATGAAATGACTGGCATTTTTACTCCTCCTCCGCATTCTCTTCGTATACATGTAGAAGTGCTGATTCCGGCTCCGCGTATGGTGCATTTTCCGCATATTCTGTCGCCTCATTCACTTCTTTTGCAATTTCTTTTTCAAGTTTTTGCAAAATTTCTTCTGTCAAAACGCCTGCTTCTAAAAGCTCGTTTTGGAAGATAAGCAGCGGATCTTTTGCTTTCGCATCATTCACTTCTTCTTTCGAACGGTACGCGCTATCATCATCATCAGAAGAGTGTGGCGTAAAACGGTATGAAACTGTTTCAATTAACGATGGGCCTTCACCCGCACGAGCGCGGTCCACAGCGCGTTTGAATGCTGTATAGACTTCGGTAATATTATTTCCATCCACACGTTCACCCGGCATGCCGTAACCAATGGCACGGTCAGAAAGCTGTTTCGCCGCATATTGTTTTTCTGCTGGTACACTAATCGCGTATTTATTATTATGAATGACATAAACCACAGGTAATTTGTGCACACTAGCAAAGTTAATTCCTTCATGGAAATCACCTTGATTAGAAGAACCTTCACCTGTTGATGTATAAGCGACAATATTTTCGCCAGCCATACGAGCAGCTAACGCAATCCCTGCCGCATGTGGGAATTGTGTCGTAACAGGAGAACTTTGGGTGACAATGCGCTGCGCTTTATGCCCGAAATGGGCGGGCATTTGTCGTCCACCTGAATTCGGATCTTCTGCTTTGGCAAACGCAGAAAGCATAATATCTTTCGCTGTCATTCCAAATGCAAGAACAACTGCTAAATCTCGGTAATACGGCAAACAATAGTCTGCATCTAAATCAAAGGCATAAGCCGCACCAATTTGTGCGATTTCCTGCCCTTGCCCAGAAATTGTAAATGGAATTTTCCCTGAGCGATTTAATAGCCACATACGTTCATCTAAACGACGCGCTAATAAAGTCGTACGAAACATTTCCAGTAATTTTTCATCAGATAATCCAGTATCTTTTAAAGCCATTATCTTTCCTCCTAATTATCAATCAAGGTATTTATTACCCGTGAATTTGATTCCCATCAACAGTAAGAGCTGCTTCTGCAAAAGCCTCTGATAAAGTTGGATGCGGATGAATCGTCGCCCCAATTTCCCAAGCTGTCGCATCAAGCACTTGTGCAAGAGCTGCTTCACTAATCATGTCCGTCACATGCGGTCCAACCATCGACACACCAAGGAGATCATCTGTTTCTTTGTCTGAGCAAACCTTAACAAATCCGTCAGATTCCCCAAAAACAAGTGCTTTCCCAATGCCGCGGAAAAAGAATTTCCCTTTTTTCACCGCATGTCCACGTTCTTTTGCGATGTCTTCGCTCATTCCGACACTCGCAATTTCTGGTGAAGTATAAATACAACGTGGAACCAAGTCGTAATTTAATTTTTCCACCTGCTTGCCAGCAATGAAGTTCGCCGCAATCGTTCCCTCGTGCATCGCAACATGTGCCAGTTGAAGCGTTGGGATACAGTCGCCAATTGCAAACATATGGCTTTCCTTTGTTTGATAAACATCATTCACTTGAATAAAACCTTTTTCAACAACAACATCTGTATTTTCTAAACCGATATTTTCAACATTAGCCGCGCGACCAACAGACACAAGCATTTTTTCAGCTGTAAATGTTTGCTTTTCGCCCTTAACAAGCGCATCAATCGTGACAGAGCCACCTTTTTTGATTAAAGAATCCGCCTGAACTTCTGCACTCGTAACCATTTTAATTTTTTTCTTTTTAAAGAGCCTCATGAGTTCTTTCGAGATTTCTTTATCTTCCGTTGGGATGATTCGGTCTGCATATTCGAGAACCGTAACATCAACGCCAAAATCGTGCAGCATCGAAGCCCATTCCATACCGATTACACCGCCACCAACGATTAAAATTGACTTCGGCAAAGCTTCCATTTGGAGCGCCCCGTCAGATGAGAATACATCTTTTTCATCAAGTTCGAGTCCTTTTAAAGAGCGTGGTCTTGAGCCTGTTGCGATAATAAGATTTTTTGAAATAAGCATTTCATTTTCAGAGCCGTCAAGAAATTCGACGGATACCGTTCCTGCTGTAGGCGAGAAAATAGATGGACCTAAAATCGTTCCTTTTCCTTCGTATAGGTCGATTTTCCCTTGTTTAAACAGTTGATGGATACCATTTGTTAATTGCTCCACAATTTTCGCTTTGCGTTCTTGTGCCTTTAAGAAATTAAGCGATGCACCACCTTCAACTGTAACACCAAATTCTTCTGCTTTTTTTACAGTTTGAAAAACTTCAGCAGAGCGCAGTAGTGCTTTACTCGGAATACAACCTCGATGTAAGCATGTTCCGCCTAGTTTATCTTTTTCAACAACCGCTACAGATAAGCCATTTTTTGCCGCACTAATCGCTGCAACATAACCACCTGTTCCGCCGCCCAAAACGACTACATCATACTCTTTCGCCATCTAAAAATCCTCCTCCTAGTATTCTAAAGCAATCTCTTGTCCTAACAAAATTCGCTGTGCGCCTTCATTTAAAGCCTTCATTTCGTCTTCACCTGGTGAGACAATAACCTTGGCAATCCAAGACGTCAGCTCCGTTATTTTCTTCGTAAAAGAAGCGCTCCTTGCAAGCCCGCCAGTTAAAATAATGGCATCCACTTCACCAGTAAAATGCACAGCAAGACTCGCGATTTCCTTACTCACTTGAAGGGCCATCGCATCAAAAATGAGCGCTGCGTATTCATCACCATTTGCAATCATCTTTTCAACTTCACGCATGTCCGTCGTACCTAGATACGAAGCAACGCCGCCCTCACCCATAAGTTGCTTTTGCAATTCTTCTTTTGAATGATTTTGGTCAAAACACGCGTCTAGAAATGCGTTAAGCGGTATAGTTCCAGCGCGTTCAGGGCTAAATGGACCTTCGCCGCCTAGCGCATTATTCACATCAATAGCAAACCCGTCCTTATGCGCCGCAACCGAAATACCACCGCCTAGATGTGCAATAATAAAGCGACTCGCTTCATACGCCTGGCCTAGCTCACTTGCTATCTTACGCGCCGTAGCCTTATGATTTAGCGCATGAAAGATACTAATTTTTTCATAATCCTTATGACCAGAAATACGCGCTACTGGTTCTAATTCATCAACCACAACCGGATCCACAATATAAATCGGAATTTGAAAGCCCTCGCCTAATTCAGCCGCAATTAAACCACCTAAATTAGATGCATGCTGCCCTGAAACACCAATTCGTAAATCCTGAATCATGTTCTCCGTTACCTTATACGTGCCACCTTTTAGTGGCCTTAAAAGCCCTCCACGTCCCACAATAGCATCAAGTTCCTCAAGCGAAAATGCTTTGCTTCGCAACGTTCGAATGATGATTTCCTTACGAAATTGAAGCTGTTCAAGAATTGTTCGAAACCCCTTTAATTCTTCATGTGAATGCCTTATTTCTTCTTCAAAACGTAAAGTATGTCCATCAAAAATTGCGAGTTTTGTTGATGTTGAACCTGGATTAATCGCAAGTACTGTAAAGCTCATTTCTGCCCCCTTCTAGCGCTAATCGCCTACTGAATTAAATTTGTGAAATTTATTATGTGTTATCAGTTATTTCAGCACTATTGTAACATGCACGCTTCACAATCCAAAAACTCTTTGCATCAAAAACAAAGAAAACGCTTTATTCCGATTTTTATAACATATTCAGACCATTCTGCCAGTTAATAAAAAGGGCAATATTACATTTAATTTTGAATCACTTGCAAAAAAATTACCATCAGGACTTTCGAATCAACAATGCTGTCATAAATGAACTTAATCCGCATTTTCAGTAGGCCTCATAAAATATCTGCACTCTTCACAGAAGGAATTCTAAATAGTGTCTTTCATAGGCGGCTCATGCTTTGAGACTTTCTCGCTAAAGTCTCAAAGCGCACTTGACCTTGCTAAGAATTTCATCATTCTAATAACGAGGAGCTGCGTTTTAATTTACGTGAATTTAGAGTTTTCCACTAATCTGCTTAAAGTTATTTTCTTCGTTACTATTTCCTCATACTCCGCATCATCTATTTTTTCTCCTAAATCAGGTGCACTTTTTCATCACGTAATCTGTTGCAAATAAGATGATATGGCAGAACAACCTCTTCGTCCGAACTCGTTTGAAAACTTCCAAACCACCATGACGACTAAAACAAAAACTTAACTTTTGGATGAAAGCAAGTTTTACCGTCCCTAAAATGATTGCATCACTCTTGGCTTTCCCATAAAAAAAGATAGCTACATTAAAAATTAGTAGTTGTTTTTATAGGTAGGTAATAAAACTTACTCTTATATTTTAAACAAAAAGCTTTTCGTATGCAAGCAATTTTGTTTTTTTATCGTGCGGATTTCGTCTTACTTGCTTGGGAAAGCATTTCTTCCGCATGTTGTTTCGCTATCTCAGTAACTTCTGTCCCCGCAATCATCCGACTGATCTCCAAACTTTTTTCAGCTCCGTGAAGAATTTCCACGTTAGTAGACGTTCGTTCATTTTCAATATTTTTCGTAATATAGTAATGATGATCCGCCATTGCCGCAACTTGCGGTAAATGCGTAATACAAAGGACTTGTGATCCCACCGAAACCGCGTAAATTTTTTCAGCAATAGCCTGTGCCACGCGCCCGCTTACTCCCGTATCCACTTCATCAAAAATAATCGACGTAATCCCTTGATGCTTCGAAAAAATCGTTTTCAGCGCCAACATCATACGCGATAGCTCACCGCCTGAAGCAATTTTCGTCATCGGTTTTGCCGGCTCCCCGGGATTTGTAGACATATAAAAAACCACTTCATCTTGCCCCGTTTCTGAATACTCTTCTTTGGTTGAAAAATGGACCTCAAATATGGCTTTTTCCATATACAGTTGACTGAGTTCTTGCTTAATTTGCGCTTCCAATTGGGTGGCGGCTTTTTTTCTTAGGGAAGTTAGGCGCGTGGCTTTTTCAGCGACTTGTTTTGCCAGCCGTTCGACGTTTTCCGAAAGTTCACCAACATGTGCTTCGCTATTCGCGAGTTTTTGAATTTCATCTTGGATTTCAAGATGGTAAGCCATTATGTCTTCCACCTTTTTCCCGTATTTCCGTTTCAATTGGTTCATTTCCGCCAAGCGATTTTCAATTTCGTTCAATTGCTCTGGCTGGAATTCCATCTGCTCAAGCGCCTGTCTAATTTGCATCGCCGCATCTTCCAATTGGTAATAGCTTGATGCAATGGTTTCGTGTACGCTATCAAAATCGGGCGACACGCCTTTTGCCGTTTCCATCTGATGCATCGCCTCACTCACAGCTGAAAGTCCGCCAGAGTCTGCTTGAAGCGCACTATACGCGCCATTCAAATTTTCATTTAATTTCTCGAAATTGGCCAGAATATTTTTTTCCGCAAGAAGGGTTTCTTCTTCGCCAGCTTCCAAGTGGGCAGCTTCAATTTCCTGATTTTGAAATTGAAGCATATCTAAACGCTGAGCGAGTTCTTGTTCATTTTTTGTGAAATCGCGAAATTCTTTTTGCGCCTTTTTATACAAAGTAAAAGTTTCTTCATATTCTTGAAGCGGTTTTGTTTCGCCGCTGTACCGGTCGAGAAGTGTAAGGTGAAACTCGTCATGCATCAACTCTTGGTGCTCATGCTGACTATGAATATCAATTAATTTGGAACCAATATCTCGAAGAAGCACTGTTGTCACAAGCTTCCCGTTTATGCGACAAACATTTTTCCCGCTTCTAAACATGGTTCGCTCTAAAACAACCATATTATCCGTTGCATCGATACCGTTCTCCGCAAGTGTTTTTTGCGCAGCGATGTTATCTTCTGCAAGGATAAATAAACCTTCTAAAGAAAGCTTATCTTCGCCGTGGCGAATGAAATGACTTGATCCCCGGCCACCTACAAGTAAACCGAGAGCATCGATAATAATCGATTTCCCAGCACCTGTTTCACCGGTTAAAACGGTCATTCCTTCTTCAAAAGACAGAGAAAGAGATTCAATGATAGCCAAATTTTTAATCGTTAATTCTTGTAACACCTGCCGAAGTCCTCCTTTTTATAACATTTCCACTAAACGTTCTGAAACTTTTTGTGCGTCTTCTTCCGAGCGACAAATAATTAGACAAGTATCATCGCCACAAAGTGTTCCGGCTTTCTCAGGCCAATTTAAATTATCGAGCAAGGCGCCGATTGCGTTTCCGTTTCCCGGCATTACTTTTAAAAGCAATATAAACTGAACTGTATCAATACTAATAAAGCAGTCAACTAGCGTACGCTTTAATTTTTGCTGTGGGTTGAATTTGTTATCAGCAGGCAAACTATACTTATATGTTCCATTTTGTGTTGGCACTTTCACCAAATGAAGTTCCTTAATGTCACGAGAAATGGTTGCCTGCGTAACTTTCACGTCACGCTTTTGCAAAAGTTCTACTAATTCTTCTTGCGTATCAATCTCATTTGAAGTTACAAGTTCACGGATAATAATGTGTCGATGACCTTTATTCACTATTTTTCACCTCGCGTTATTTTTTATATCTCCATATTAACGAAAAAATCGCATAAAGTCACGGATTTAACGCAAATATTTTTTGAATTGACAAATTTTTATTTATTCATGAGGGTTTATATTTTTTGTAAAATGCGTATAAAATAAAAAAACCAGCATAAAAAACTGGTTTTCTAGTCTAATTGTGTATGTGCAAGCGCAACAATTTTTTCTAGCGCGTGGCTCTCTAATAAAATTTCACCTGATTCATTTCCCGTCCATTTAAGATGCGCAATAAATTCAATATTCCCTTCGCCACCTGTAATCGGTGAGAAATCAATGCCTAGCACATTAAAACCAAGCTTTGCGGCTTCCGTTAAAATATCTTCTAAAACCGCTAAATGAATTTTAGGATCGCGCACAATACCTTTTTTCCCAACATTTTCTTTCCCTGCTTCAAATTGCGGTTTAATCAGTGTCATCACATCGCCGCCAGTTACAAGCACCGTACGCAAAACAGGCAATATAAGCTTTAAAGAAATAAATGAGACATCAATGGTCGCAAAATCTGCTAAGCCAAGCGCGAAATCTACGGGTGTGACATGCCGGAAATTAGTTCGCTCCATCACGGTAACCCGCGAATCATTGCGCAGCTTCCAAGCTAACTGGTTATAGCCTACATCAAGCGCATATGAATGTTTCGCCCCGTTTTGAAGCGCACAATCTGTGAATCCTCCTGTAGATGAGCCAATATCAAGCATCAATTTATCCCGCACATCAAAATCAAAAACTTGCAGTGC
Organism: Listeria goaensis; assembly: GCF_900186125.1. Taxonomy (GTDB): domain Bacteria; phylum Bacillota; class Bacilli; order Lactobacillales; family Listeriaceae; genus Listeria; species Listeria goaensis. Next base: position 66,806 of record NZ_FYBQ01000005.1, read on the forward strand.
TTTCTCAAGTTTTAATCCGCCTCGACTGACATACGGCAAAGTTTTTCCTTTCACGCGTAGTGCGCTATCCACAGGAATTTTCTCGCCAGGTTTGTCGATTCTCGTATCCGTCCGGAAAACAATTCCCGCCATAATGGCGCGTTTTGCTTTTTCCCTCGTTTCAAAAAGGCCTTGTTCCACTAGCAAAACATCCGCGCGTTCTTTTTTTACACTCATAATAAATTCGCCTTTTGCTTCCCGAAACGCGCAAGCATTTCTTTTATTTTCATTTCAATGCCAGAAACCGATAAGCCATATTCCTCTAAAATGACTTCTACTGAACCGTGGCTTATAAATTCATCTGGCAAGCCTAGTCGACTAATAACGCTGTCGCTATACCCATGTTCTTCTGCAAATTCCAAGACCGCACTGCCGAATCCACCCGCTAAAAGGGCTTCCTCAACCGTTAAAATCGGCATTTTTTTCGCAAAAAGTTGGTGTAAAAGAACTTCGTCAAGCGGTTTGATGAAGCGTGCATTAATAACGCCGACGCGTAATCCTTGTTTGCGTAAGTGGAGAGCCGCCTCACAAGCGATAGAAATGGTTGTGCCAAATGTCAAAATTGCAGCATCTACTGGTTCAATCAATGTTTCAAATTCCCCAATGGGAAGAGCTTCTGCTGCTCCGCTCAAATCAACGCCTAATCCGTTGCCTCTTGGGTAACGAAGTGCGAATGGACCTTCAAACTCATAAGCAGTCTGAATCAGTTGGCGTGCTTCAAATTCATCTTTTGGCATCGCAATCACGATATTTGGAATTCCGCGTAAAAAACTAATGTCAAAAATACCTTGATGCGTCTCACCGTCCCCGCCCACAAGGCCAGCTCGGTCAATTCCAATTATCACATTTAAGTTTTGTCTGCAAACATCGTGGACAACTTGGTCGTAGCCGCGCTGTAAGAAAGTGGAATAAATTGCTAAAAACGGCTTTAAACCTTCCGCAGCAATTCCAGCAGCAAGCGTAACGGCGTGTTGTTCGGCAATCCCTACGTCGAAAAAGCGTTCTGGAAATTCTAAAGCAAATTTTTCTAGCTTAGAGCCGACTGGCATAGCTGGTGTAATCGCAACAATTCGCTCATCTTTTCTCGCTAGTTCCAAAATGCCTTCACTAATGACCTCACTCCATGCCGGCGCATCTGTTACAGGTTTAATAAAAGCACCTGTTTCAACTTTGTACGGTCCCGTGCCGTGCCATGTTCCTCGCTTATCAGTTTCAGCAGGAGCATAGCCTTTTCCCTTCGTCGTGACAACATGAATAAGCGTTGGCCCCTTCACCTTTTTAGCAAATTCAAGATTCGTAATTAAATCTTGATAGTCGTGACCGTTCACCGGTCCTAAATATGTGTAACCCATTTCTTCAAAGAAAGTTCCTTGGACGAGCAAATATTTTACGCTATCTTTTACTCTTTCTGCAAAACCAGCGATTTTATCCCCCGCTGTAGGAATTTTTTTCATTGCCGCCTCTAAATCTTTTTTTGCACGTTTAAATTTACCCGAAGTTCGTAGCTTTCCGAGCATATTGTGCATCGCACCAACGTTTGGTGCAATCGACATATTATTATCATTTAAAATTACAATCACTTCTTTTCCCATATCGCCTATATGATTAAGTGCCTCTAGCGCCATTCCGCCTGTCAAAGCACCGTCACCGATAATAGGCACGACATGAAAATGTTCGTTTTTTATATCTCGCGCAATTGCCATCCCTGCTGCTGCGGAAAGAGAAGTAGAACTATGTCCCGTTTCAAAAACATCATGAGGAGATTCTTTTCTTTTTGGAAAACCATCTAATCCGCCCTGTTGCCTAAGTGTATCAAATTTATCTGCCCTACCCGTTAAAATTTTATGCACATATGACTGATGCCCAACATCCCAAATAAATTTGTCATCTGGGCTTTGGAAAGCATAATGAAGTGCAATCGTCAGTTCAACTACACCTAAATTAGGTCCAATATGGCCACCTGTAACCGAAGTAGATTCAATCAAAAACTTTCTAATCTCTGCGGCTAACTCTTCCATTTCAGGTATCGCCATATCTTTTAAGAAGGCAGGATCCTTAATTTTAAAAAGATCCAATAGAAACAGCTCTCTTTCTTCATAATTTAATAAAAAGTGCCCATTCTATTTGGGCTTATTTGCCATTACTTGAAATCATTATATCATTTTCAATCTGTTTCACCAAGTGAATTCAAGTGAAAATACTTTTAGACAACAAAAAAAGCAAACCTCAAAATTGAGATTTGCTTTTGATTTTAAAATAGTAATTACGCTTTGTTAACGTTAGCCGCTTGTGGTCCACGAGCGCCTTCTTCTACGTCAAAAGTAACTGCTTGACCTTCGTCTAAGCTTTTAAAACCATCAGATTGGATAGCGCTGAAATGTACGAATACATCGTCTCCACCTTCACGTTCGATAAATCCAAAACCTTTTTCTGCGTTAAACCATTTTACTGTACCTTGTTCCATTTTAAATATTCCTCCTCGTGCTCCCGAGCACATTATATTGTACTATTCTTGCTTATGGCACGAGATGGAATGCTGTTCACAATCGTATCCTTACCCACAAAAATAATGCTATTTAAGCATATCACGTAAGAATCAAAAAAGCAAATGTTTACCTCAAAATAGTGAAACAATTTTTACAACTATTCAATTATCTCGCTTCACAATTAAATCAGCTAGACCAATTAAGAAATCCGTTTTTAAATCGCTACCTTGAAGTGCTGCAATTGCCAAATGATAATGCTCGTCTAACGCTTGCTTTGCACCGTCAAGTGTTAATAAACTTGGATAGGTGCTCTTTTGGTTTCGCTCATCAGAACCTGTTTCCTTACCTAATTTCGCTTTATCCCCTGTCACATCCAAAATGTCATCGCAAATTTGAAAAGCGATTCCAATATTTTGAGCATACGCGCTCAAGCGTTCCTGCTGACTAGCTGACGCATTTCCTAGCACGCTGCCCGCATAGACAGCCGCATGGAGCAGTGCTCCCGTTTTCCGCACATGGACTGATTCTAGCTCCTCAAGCGTGAGTTGTTTGCCCTCGCCCGTTAAATCTGCTTGCTGTCCGCCTACCATACCAAGAGCGCCAGCGTTTTTGGCGTAACATTGAATAATTTTTATCCGTTTATTAGCATCAATCGTTTCATCGTTTGCTACTTCCGAAAAAGCCATCGTTAGGAGAGCATCTCCTGCAAGAATAGCCGTTCCTTCATTAAATTTCTTGTGGTTCGTTAGTTTGCCGCGGCGATAATCATCATCATCCATCGCAGGTAAATCATCGTGAATTAAGCTATATGTATGAATCATTTCGATCGCGCTCGCCGCGTGGCTACCTAAGTTTTTGTCGCCTGATAAAGCATCGATTGTCGCAAATAGCAAAAGTGGACGAATTCGCTTTCCACCAGCTTGAAGCGAATAGTGCATCGCTTCTTTTAAAAGTGGTTCAATCGCTTCGTTTTCAACTGCGGAAAAGAGGCGTTCTTCAAGTTTTGCTTTATACGTATCTATAAAAGCATCAATGCTTGACAATGTTATTCGCCCTCCACTTCAAACGGCTTCTCTTCGTCCGTTTCCGTTACCACTTTAGCCATCTTCTCCTCAGCCGCTTGTAACTTCGTTTGGCAAAGTTTCGTTAACTCGATTCCTTTTTGATACATATCAAGCGATTCCTCTAAAGATGCATCGCCACTTTCTAAAGCTTCCACAATTGCTTCTAGTTCCTTCATCGCTTCTTCAAAACTTTGTTGTTTTTTTGTTACCATTTATTTTTCCTCCTCTTTGCTCGTCACATTTGCCAGAAAGGCTCCATCGCTTAAAACAACCTTCACTTCATCACCCGCAGAAAGTTCGCGCACTTCTTTCACGACCTTTCCGGCTCTATATGTCACCCCGTAACCTCTTTTTAGGAGGGAAAGCGGACTTAAAAGTTCCAACGCCGAAATATACTTTTCAAACTCATATCGCTTCAATTTGATGATATCAGTCGTAGCAACTTGTAATCGCCCCGCCAGTTCCTTTGTGTCGCGTTTTGCATCCGCCACTAGGCGTTCGGGTGAAACCAGTTGTAGCCGATTGGAAAATTGTGTCAGATGCGTTTCTTGTTGCCAAATAACCCGCGAAAATGCATTTTGCATCCGCCCCGAAAAATAATCCAAACGTTCAGTCTGCTCATCAAGCAATTTTCTTGGCCCACGTAGCAAAAGTCGCTCCCGCTTCGCTCGCAAATTGACTTCAGAACGCTCTAAAGTTTGCCGCATTAAATTTGTTAGCCGATACTTCCGTTCAAGTAAACGTTCATTTAAATCTTGATAGTGTGGCACCGCGAGTTCCGCAGCAGCAGTTGGAGTCGCCGCCCGAACGTCCGCCGCAAAATCAGCAAGCGAAAAGTCCGTTTCATGCCCGACCGCTGAAATGATAGGCACGTCGGAATCGAAAACCGAGCGTACTACGATTTCTTCATTGAATGCCCAAAGCTCTTCGAGTGAGCCACCACCTCGTCCAATAATCATCAGATCAATGTCGTTGCGCGCATTAATACGGGCAATATTTTCTGCTATTTTACGAGCAGCCGTTTCTCCTTGAACAAGTGTTGGGAAAACGAGTACTTCCACACTGGGCATTCTGCGGTGAATCGTCGTCAAAATATCGCGTACCGCAGCCCCAGTTGCACTTGTCACGACAGCAATTTTAGAAGGGAAAGAAGGAAGCACTTTTTTATGCGCTGCATCAAAAAGTCCTTCCTTGTCTAATTTAGCTTTTAATTGTTCAAATTGAACGTATAGCGCACCGACGCCGTCTGGTTCCATGCTGTCCACGTAAAATTGATAGCGTCCTGCCTTATTGAAGACGGACACTCGACCGGTCACGAGAACGTTCATGCCATCTTCTGGTTGAAATGGCAATTTGGCAACTGATTTTGCAAACATGACAGAACGAAGCATGGCCGCTTCATCTTTTAACGTAAAATAAATGTGGCCGCTCGCAGGTGTTTTTAAATTCGAAATTTCCCCTTTGACAAAAACTTGTTTTAAATATGGGTCTGCCTCAAATTTGCGTTCAATGTATTTTGTAAGTGCTTCAACTGTTAAATATTTTTCTTGCAAAATCATCACGTCCAATTTTTATTGCTTATTATAAATTCGTTTTGCGGCTTTTAGCGTGTTCGTAAGGAGCATTGTAATCGTCATTGGACCAACGCCGCCTGGAACAGGTGTGATATAGCCTGCTTGTTGGAAGACATCGTCATAATCGACATCGCCGCACAATTTGTTGTTTTCATCGCGGTCCATGCCGACATCGATGACAATTGCGCCTGCTTTGACATAGTCTTTTTTCACAAATTTAGCAAGGCCGGTTGCGACAACTAAAATATCCGCTTCACTTGCGACTTCTGCTAAATTTTTTGTTCGGCTATGCGCAATTGTTACGGTTGCATTTTCTTGCAATAAAAGTTGCGCAACTGGTTTTCCGACGATGTTACTTCGTCCAATGACAACCGCGCGCTTACCTTCAATTGTTTCACCTGTTGATTTGATGAGCTCAATAATCCCTGCTGGCGTGCACGGAACAAGCGAATCTTTGCCAACGAATAAGTTGCCGACGTTAAGAGGATGGAACCCGTCTACATCCTTCAGTACGGAAATCGTGTCAATGACCTTTTCCTCCGAAATATGTTTAGGAAGTGGCAGTTGCACTAGAATCCCGTGAATGGTTTCGTCTTCGTTTAGATCTTTGACGGTTTGGAGCAGCTTTTCTTCTGAAACATCTTCTGGAAGTTCGATAAGTACTGACTTCATGCCGCTTTCTTCTGTGCGCTTTTGTTTATTTCTTACATATGTACGTGACGCTTGGTTATTTCCTACGAGCACAACTGCAAGCCCTGGTTGTTTGCCTTCGCTTTTTAGCGCGCTAACTTCTTTCGTTACATGTTCCTGAATCTCTTTTGCTAATTTTTTACCATCAATAACTTGTGCCATCTTCATTGCCCCCTTGAAAACTTATGATTAAATAGACTTGGCGAAAAATACTTTTTTCACCAAATCTACAGTAAAACCATTAATCGTTTTGTGCAATATTTGCGAGTACGCCATTGATAAATTTGCTTGCTTTTTCATCGCTATAAATCTTTGCGATTTCAATTGATTCATTTAAACTTACACGATCTGGCACATCTTCTAAAAAGAGCATTTCAAATGCGCTAACTCGCAAAATGGAGAGGTCAACTTTATTTAAGCGGCTTAGTTGCCAATTATCTAGATGTGCTTCGATTTTTTGATCAAGTTCGCTTTTATGTTCTGTCACTCCATTTACAAGTGTTTCAACATAATCATCTTGTTCCTCATCCATCACATTTTGAATCGCCTGCTCGACTGGCATTTCATTCAATTCCATTTGGAATAAAGCTTGAAGCGCTCTTTCGCGTGCTTCTCTTCTTTTCATTTTAATACTCCTTTAAAAACGTCTCTTAAAATGTTAGGTCATCAAAAGAAAGCGATTCGGTTTTTTCAAATTGAACGCCTACAATGTGCACATTGACTTCTAAAACATGAAGTCCTGTCATGCTGAAAATTGTATCGCGAACCGTATTTTGGATGCTTTCAGCGACTAGCGGAATGCTTGCACCGAATAAAACTGTGCAATAGATTTCAACCGTGATGCCTTCTTCTAGTAAATCCACTTTGACACCTTTACGATAGTTCACTGCCCCGCCAAAACGTTCACGCATTTCTGTCGCAAAACCGCCTTGCATGGCCGCCACTTGCTCTACTTCATTTGCTGCAAGTCCAGCAATGACACCAATAACCTCAGGCGCAATTTCAATCTTCCCAAGCGGTTCGTCCTGTCCTTTACGTAAATCTTTTGTATAGGCCATAAATTACTCCTCCTCAGTGTTTTTCATTACATCATTTTTTTCTAAAAACTTCGTATTGAAATCTCCTGAACGAAACGCCTCTGTTTCAAGCACTTTTATGTGGAATGGAATGGTGGAAGGAATTCCATCAATCGCAAATTCGGAAAGCGCGCGTTTCATTTTTTCGATAACTTCTTCGCGTGTATCGGCGTAACAGATTAATTTTGCAATCATTGAGTCATAAAACGGCGGAATTTTATAATTTGGATAGGCTGCCGAATCGATTCGAACACCGTTTCCACCTGGCGGCAAGTAAAATTTAATTTCATCTGGCGCTGGCATAAAGTTGCGTTCTGGATTTTCAGCATTAATGCGGCATTCCATTGCCCAACCGCTTAATTTCACGTCTTGTTGCTTGATGGTTAATTCTTCACCAGAAGCTACTAAAAACTGTTGTTTCACGAGGTCAATCCCTGTAACAAGTTCAGTAACAGGATGTTCAACTTGGATACGCGTATTCATTTCCATGAAATAAAAGCTTTTTTCTTTTGGTTCGTAAATGAACTCAATTGTGCCGGCGCCTGAATAATGAACAGCTTTTGCCGCTTTAACTGCAGCGCGTCCCATTTTTTGTCGTGTTTTTTCATCGAGGGCTGGTGATGGACTTTCTTCAATTAGCTTTTGTAAGCGGCGTTGAATGGTACAGTCGCGTTCCCCGAGGTGAATAACGTTGCCATGATTATCCGCCATAATTTGAATTTCCACATGTCTAAAGTCTTCGATGAATTTTTCAATATAAACACCCGGATCACCGAATGCTGCTTCAGCTTCTGCTTGGGTCGTTTTGATACCAGAAATTAATTTCTCTTCACTCTCCGCAACGCGAATTCCTTTTCCGCCGCCGCCAGCTGTTGCTTTAATGATGACTGGATAGCCAATTTTCTTAGCAATTTTCTTACCTTCTTCGGCATCTTGAACGATTCCTTGTGAGCCGGGAACAACTGGAACTCCGGCTTTCCGCATCGTTTCGCGTGCAACATCCTTCGTTCCCATTTGCGAAATAGCTTCCGCGCTTGGGCCGATAAAGGTAATATTGCAATCAGCACATAAATCCGCAAAATCGGCATTTTCTGCTAAAAAGCCGTATCCGGGATGAATAGCATCACAATTTGTTAAAACAGCGACGCTAATAATATTTGACATGTTTAAATAACTATCTTTTGTTGCGGCTGGACCAACGCAGTAAGCTTCATCAGCTAATTGACTATGTAAAGCATCGCGGTCAGCTTCAGAATAAATCGCAACCGTTTCAATTCCCATCTCTTTTGCAGCACGAATAATACGAACGGCAATTTCGCCACGATTGGCAATCAATACTTTTTTAATCATTTCGCATTACTCCTTATTTTTTTCTAACTTTAAAGAGAGGTTGACCAAATTCAACAAGTTCCCCATTAGAAACTAAAATTTCAGCAATCTCACCGTTTAAGTCAGCTGTAATTTCATTGAATAATTTCATCGCTTCTACGACACAAACAATTGTGTTGTTTGACACTTGAGAGCCAATTTCAACAAATGGCGGTTCGCCTGGGCTACCAGATGTATAAAACGTTCCTACCATTGGAGAGGTAATTACTTCTAAATCGCTTGTTTCCACTGGTGCTTCGGACACGACTGGAGATGGCGAATTTTCTACAACATTTACTTTTGGTGCAGCTTCAGGCAGAAAGACTTGTCCTACTTCACTTAGTGCATGGGAAACTACGCCACTGTTTTTCTTTATAGAAAGCTTTGTTCCCTCTTGGTCTAATTCAAATTCATTTAAATTGGAATCGTCAATCAGCTCAATAAGCTGTTTAATATCATCAAATGATAGCATTTTTTTCTACACTCCTTAACATATCTAGTTCACAAACTAATTTCATTGTACCATAATTTCTTTTTAAATGGATAAATCACACGCTCATATTTCAATTTTTTCACAAAAAAATAGTACCTATCGGTGGATAAGTACTACTTCTTTTACTAAGCACGTGATACGTAACTAGCTTCTGTTGTATTAATCACAAGTGTGTCCCCTTCGTTTACGAAGAATGGCACCTGAACAACTAAGCCTGTTTCAAGTGTTGCTGGTTTAGAGCCTCCAGATGAAGTATCACCTTTAATTCCGGGTTCAGTTGCAGTTACTTCTAACTCAACTGTGTTTGGCAAGTCTACACCAATTGTTTCACCTTGATACATGATGATGTTGATTTCCATATTTTCTTTTAGGAATTTCAACTCATATTCAATTTGCGTTGCTGGCAATTCAATTTGTTCATAAGATTCGTTATCCATGAACACGTGATTTGTGCCATCTGCATATAGATATTGCATTTTACGGTTATCAATTTGTGCTTTGGCTACTTTTTCGCCGCCGCGGAATGTTTTTTCTTGAATCGCGCCAGTACGTAGATTGCGTAGTTTAGAGCGAACAAAAGCGGCTCCTTTACCTGGCTTCACGTGTTGGAAATCCAAAACGCGCCAAATCCCATTATCTACTTCAATTGTAAGACCAGTACGAAAATCGTTAACTGAAATCATCTTTTTTCCTCCTGTAAATCCCATTTTCTTAGTTCTTACTTATTTAACCACAAATGGCTAAAAGTTACAAAGAAATTTTATAAAATAATGAGCTCTTTTGGCGAATGAATTAAAACCTCATTCCCTGTTTCTGTAATTAAAATATCGTCCTCGATACGTACACCGCCAATTCCAGGTAGGTAGATGCCTGGTTCGTCAGTCACTACATTGCCGGCAACTAATTTTTGCGGACTCTTCATCGATAAGTTTGGACCTTCGTGGATTTCAAGTCCGATACCATGACCTAGAGAGTGTCCAAAATCCTCACCATAGCCGAAAGAAGCAATGTGATCACGCGCAATTTTATCCGCCTCGATGCCAGTCATACCAGGTTTTAATGCCTCAATAACTTTAAGTTGCGCATCTAGCGTAATTTGGTAAATCTCTTTTAATTTTTCGCTTGGTTCGCCCATCGAAACTGTTCGCGTCATATCGGAACAGTATCCATTGTAATAGCAACCGTAATCCATTGTTACAAAGTCGCCTGTTTCAATTTTTTTATCAGATGCCACTCCGTGTGGAAGCGCCGAACGAATACCGCTTGCCACAATGGTATCGAACGAAGATGAAGTCGCGCCTTGTCTGCGCATAAAGAATTCAAGTTCATTGGATACTTCAAGCTCTGTCATGCCAACTTTCATAAAGCGAATGATATGTTCAAACGCGGCATCTGCAATTTCGCATGCAGTTCGAATTTCTTTTAATTCGGCTTCTGTTTTCACTTGGCGCATCTTTTCAAAAAATCCTTGAACTGGAGAAAGTACTGCAGAAAATATTTGTTCCATTCCTTTAAATTCAGCAACAGTAACATAAGCTTCTTCAAAAGCCAATGTTTTTACACCATTTTTTTGGAGTAATTCTTCGACAGTTTCAAAGATTGGTCCTTGGTGCTTCACAATTTCATAACCTACAGCTTGTTTAGCGGCTTGTTCCGTATAACGGAAGTCCGTCACAAAATAAGCTTTTTGGGGCAAAATTAGCGCCACACCACTCGTACCAGTAAAGCTAGAAACGTAACGTCTATTATATTCGCTCGTCACAAGAACGGCTTCCATTTTTTCATTGACAAGTGCTTGCTGTATCCTTGATAATCGATTCATTTTTAACTTCCTCCCTATATGTAAGTTTCGTTTTTTATTTTACCATAAGTCGCGCACAAAAACTCATCCGAGAGCTGGATGAGTTTTTGCGGTATACCATTTTTTAGTGAAGTGAGGTAGAACAGCCCAAAACGCATTGGACTACTCTTTTTATAGCCTTTTTTTATAAAATTAAAACATTCAAGAAAAAGTCAGCAACAACCTGTGCTTCCTGTGTTATAATTAGTTTTTAGAAATCATAAAGGCTGGTGAACTTGTTGGAAGATAGACAAAAACCTGCTTATGGTGGTCAAGCAGTCGTTGAAGGCGTCATGTTTGGCGGCAAAAAGCAAACCGTTACAGCCATTCGCAGACTAGACGGTACGATGGAGTACTTTTATTTAGAAAAAAATAGCCCTCAATGGGTTACGACTTTAAAGCGCATTCCTTTTTTAAGAGGTATTGTGGCACTCGTCGAATCTAGTGCCATTGGTTCCAAACATTTAACGTTTGCAACTGATCGCTATGATGAAGATCCAAATCAACCTGAAGTGGAAGAAAAAATTGAGAAAAAAGAATCGAAAGTTGCCCTCTGGCTCGGCGTTGCGGTTATTGGCGTCCTTTCATTTGTTTTCGCGAAATTCGTGATGACGCTGATTCCAGTGTTTCTCGCACAGTTTTTCCGTTTTCTTGTTCCAGGTGATGTTGGACAAGTCATTTTAGAAAGCTTTTTTAAACTTTTATTGTTGCTAACTTACATTTTTGCCATTTCACAAACCCCCATTATCAAGCGGGTTTTCCAATATCACGGTTCCGAGCATAAGGTGATCAACTGCTATGAAAACAACCTCCCTCTTACGGTAGAAAATGTTCAAAAGCAGTCGCGGCTTCATTATCGTTGTGGGAGCAGCTTCATTTTATTCACCGTAATTGTCGGGATGTTCATTTACTTCTTAGTGCCAACTGACCCGCTGTGGCTCCGTGTTGTGGATCGTATCTTGCTCATTCCGGTTGTGCTAGGCGTTGCATTTGAAGTGCTGCAACTAACAAACAAGTGTCGGAACATTCCCGTTCTTCGCTTCCTAGGCTATCCAGGACTCTGGCTTCAACTTATCACAACAAAAGAGCCTGACGATTCACAAGTTGAAGTTGCTATCGCTTCTTTTAATGAACTTTTGCGCGTTGAAAAAGAAGGTGTTCCAGAAGATGAATTGCCTCAAAATTTAGAGTTACTGGAGTAGATGAATATGAAAAAATCATCCAAAATTATTTTGACTCTAATTGTTGTACTGTGCCTGATTGGCATCTTTACAGGTGGCGCGATTTCACTTGTCACACTCATTATCATTGGGGCGATTTCCGCTCTTTTACTCTTTGTTTTATTTCATTTTATTGCAACTCCAAAAGCGTCAGGATACAAAAAAGCGGTGAAGCAATCCAAGCAACTTCGCCGAAACGAAGAAAATCGCATTTCAAAAAAGAAAAAATCTTCGTTCAAAGTCATTGATGGTGGGAAAAAATAAGTTATAATAGAATTGATGTTGTATTGGAAAGGAGTTTACAGAATTGGATTTCAGTTGGATTTTAGCCATTGCCATTTTACTGATTTTACTTGGTTATGAAGTATATCAGCTAATTATGCGCAGAAAAGCAATCACCGTTTTATCAGAAGAAGAGTTTAAGGAGGGGTATCGCAAAGCACAGCTTATTGATGTGCGCGAGCCTAATGAGTTTGACGGCGGTCACATTTTAGGAGCACGAAACATTCCTGTGACGCAACTTAAACAGCGTATTTCTGAGTTCCGCAAAGATCAGCCCATTTACTTATATTGTCAGTCCGCACAGCGTAGTAATCGTGCAGGCATCATGCTTTATAAGCGCGGCTACCGGAATATTTACCAGCTAAAAAGCGGTTTCCGTAAATGGTCAGGTAAAACAAAAGCGAAATAATCATGAAAGCCGTCTCCGTTTACGAGGCGGCTCAAATTTTATAAAGGAGCCTATATATGTCTAAAATAGTAGCACCGAAAATTCCTCATCATTTAACAAATGCGTTTGAAGCAGACTTAACCGATTCTTATATGCAGCACATCCTTTTTACAGGCGCTTTCCCACTTCCAGAAACAGAAAGTCTTGTCATTAATCAGTCAAAATTTGAAAATGTCTTTTTCGAAGGTCGTTATTATCCGAAATTTGACCTGACTGATGTTCTTTTTGAAAAATGCAATTTATCAAACGTAACCCTCTATTCAAGCACTGTTCATCGCGTAACATTTAGCGATTGCAAATTGACTGGCGTTGATTTTTCCGACAGCTTGCTACACAATGTGACCTTCCAGAATTGTTTGCTCGATTTAGCAGGGTTTAGTTTTTCAAAATTTAAAAATGCCACATTTATAGATTGCCAATTGACTGGCGCAGAATTCGAAAGCACTGAATTCAAACAATTTTCATTTCAAAATTGCCTTTTAACGGACTGCCTTTTTGCTAATACTTCGCTAAGCGGGCTTGACTTCACAAGCTGCACATTCGAAAAACTAATTGCTTCGATTGAATCACTAAAAGGACTAAAAGTGAACGAGGAACAAGCCTTAAAATTGTCCACCCTGCTCGGCATCATTATTGAATAAAATCAGACTAAATACTGACTTAGTTTCCGTCTATCGTTGGTTATAAATCCTCTATTTTCTCGTTAAAATAATGGTATCGATATAAAAAGGGGATTTCAAAAATGAAGATATACATACTTTTAACTAGCACCAATACTCTACTCGCAAGAACGATTCAAAAATCAACAGGATTTCCGTTCTCACACGTATCACTTGCATTAGATGTTTCACTTTTTAATACATATAGTTTTGGAAGAAAAAGTGATTTAAATCCATTTCAAGCTGGTTTTGTTCGAGAAAACATGCATGAGCCAATATTCCAAAACGCAACCTGCATCATTTACGAACTTCAAGTTTCAAAAGAAAAATATGCACAAATTAAACGCTCCATCCATAAAATGAAACGCCGAGAAAAACTTTATCGCTATAACTTCTTAGGTTTGTTCGCTCTGCTTTTCCAAATTCCCTATAAACGGGAAAACCACATGTTCTGCAGTCAATTTGTTGGGCAGACACTGCTTGAGGCTGATATTAAAATTGATAATATCCCTCCTGAATTGTTAAAGCCAAGTGACTTTACAGCGTTTGAACCATTGAATGAAGTTTTCTCTGGGCAATTGAAAGACTATCCAATTTTTGAAAAAGACAATAAAATTGCTTAAAAAAACCGGGAAGAAGAGCCAACCTCTTACTTCCCGGTTTTTATTATTTTTGATAACGAAGTACTGGTTTTCTTGCAGCACGCGTTTCATCAAGACGTTTTACATACGTATCATGCGGCGCTTCTTGGACGATTTCAGGATCATCTTCTGCTTCTTTTGCAATTTGTAACATCGTATCGATGAATTTATCAAGCGTTTCTTTTGATTCCGTTTCTGTTGGCTCAATCATCATCGCCTCTTCCACAATGAGTGGGAAGTAAACTGTTGGCGGATGGAAATTATGATCTAACAGACGTTTCGCGATATCTGTCGTTCTGACGCCAAGTTTCTTTTGACGATTGCCGCTAAGGACAAATTCGTGTTTGCAGACTTGGTCGAACGGGAGATCAAACGCTTTTTCAAGCCGGCGCATCATGTAATTGGCGTTTAAAACGGCGTACTCGGTTACTTTTTTGAGTCCGTCTGGGCCCATGGTGCGGATATACGTATACGCCCTGACGTTAATTCCGAAGTTCCCATAATAAGGTTTTACACGGCCGATAGATTGCGGGTAGTTGTAATCAAACGTGTAGTTTTCCCCTTCTTTCGTTAAAACAGGCGTAGGCAAGAATGGGATTAAATCTTTTTTGATTCCAATTGGACCAGAGCCAGGTCCACCGCCGCCGTGCGGACCGGTAAATGTTTTATGCAGATTTAAATGCACCACATCGAATCCCATGTCCCCTGGACGCACCTTTGCCATAATCGCATTTAAATTTGCCCCATCGTAGTATAGCTTTCCTCCCGCAGCATGAATGATTTCCGCAATTTCCACGATGTCTTTTTCAAAAAGACCGAGTGTGTTTGGGTTTGTCAGCATGAGCGCGGCTGTATCTTCGCCAACGACAGTGCGCAAATCTTCAACATCAACAAGTCCTTTTTCGTTCGATTTCACGGTCACTACTTCAAAGCCTGCGACGGTTGCAGAAGCTGGGTTCGTGCCGTGCGCAGAATCAGGAATAATCACTTTCGTACGCTTCGTATCCCCGTTTGCTTCGTGATAAGCGCGAATCAGCATCAGGCCAGTCCACTCGCCCTGCGCCCCTGCTGCTGGCTGTAATGTTACTTCGTCCATGCCCGTAATTTCCACTAGACTCGTTTGCAAATCATATAAAAGAGCCATCGCGCCTTGCACGGAACTTTCAGGCTGATACGGGTGAATGTTCGCAAATCCAGGAAAACGTGCTACTTTTTCATTAATTTTTGGATTGTACTTCATCGTACATGAACCGAGCGGATAAAAGCCTGAATCTACGCCAAAGTTATGGTTGGAAAGCTCGGTGTAGTGACGCATAATTTCAAGTTCGCTAAGCTCTGGTAAATCAGCTTTTTCCGAACGAATATAGCTCGACTCAAAAATATCTTCTAAGTTCGTTTCAGGAACATCTTGCTCTGGCAGACTAAAACCGATACGCCCAGGCACGGAACGTTCGAATACAAGTTTCATCGTTTCACTCATTTTACTCCCTCCAAACTCTCTACTAATGCTGTAATAAAGGCATCGATTTCGTCTTTCGTGCGCATTTCAGTTACGGCGACAAGCATATGATTCGCGTATTGCGGCGCATAGAGCCCTAGATCAAAACCGCCAATAAAACCGCGCTCAAGTAGCATTTCATTAACGTGTTTCACTGGCTCATCTAACTTCACGACAAATTCATTAAAGAAAGCGTCCGAGAATAAAACGGTAAAACCAGCCGCTTGAAACGCACTTTTAGCATAATGAGCTTTATCAATGTTTTGCTTGGCCATTTCTGGAAGCCCGTTCTGACCAAGCGCGACCATTGCAACAGAAGAAGCAAGCGCATTTAACGCCTGATTCGAACAAATATTTGATGTTGCCTTATCACGGCGAATGTGCTGTTCACGCGCTTGGAGTGTCAATACATAGCCACGTTTTCCGTTCTCGTCAACCGTTTCACCGACTAATCGTCCTGGAACTTTACGCATTAATTTTGTCGTACACGCGAAATAGCCACAGTGCGGGCCACCAAACGATTCAGGAATCCCAAACACCTGCGTATCGCCAGCCACAATATCCGCCCCAAACTTCCCAGGTGGGGTTAAAATTCCTAAAGCGAGCGGATTACTTGAAACAATGAGTAGTCCTTTTTGTTCGTGAACAATCGCTTCAATTGCCGCTAGATCTTCTACTTGTCCATAAAAATTAGGATAACCGACAACGACACCGGCAACCTCATCGTTCATAGCCAATTTAAGGGCCGCTAAATCCGTTTTTCCGTCCTTTTCAGGGATGAGCTCTACTTCGACATGTTGCCCACTTGCATACGTCCTTAACACGTTAATGGATTCAGGGTGAACCGCCTCAGATACTAACACTTTCTTCCGCTTTGTATGCCCTGATGCAAGCATAGCCCCTTCAGCGAGTGATGTTCCGCCGTCATACATCGACGAGTTCGCTAAATCCATTCCCGTCAACTCTGCAATCATCGTTTGAAACTCAAAAATCGCCTGCAATTCCCCTTGCGAAATTTCTGGTTGGTACGGCGTATAAGCCGTGTAAAATTCAGAACGCGAAATAACATGGTCCACAATTGTTGGAATGTAGTGCGAATACACGCCCGCCCCTAAAAATGAGGCTGTTTCTTGCGTATTCACATTTTGTGCAGCGAGTTTCGTAAGTTCACGCAATAAGTTGGGTTCCGAAATGGCCGGTTTTAAATCATAATCCCGATTGAATCTAATTTTCTCAGGAATATCCGTGAATAAATCTTGGATGGAACTGACCCCAATTGTTTCTAACATTTCTTTTTCATCTTGCTCCGTCATTGGTAAGTAGCGAAATTTTGACATGTTCTTTCCTCCTTTTAATGGCGTAAAGTTTATTTTCCTCGCTTATAAAACGGCGTTTCAACAACGACTGCTTTAAGTTTCTTGTTGCGCACTCCGACTTCAAGCTCAACTCCAAGTTCTGCGTAATTCGAGTCAATCAAGGCAAGACCTAAGTTTTTCCCTAAAGTAGGTGATTGTGTGCCCGATGTAATCTTCCCGATTTCCTTCTCGCCTAAGTAAACAGGATAATCGTGTCTTGGTATCCCGCGGTCAAGCAGCTCCACCCCAACAATCTTACGCGGTACGCCCGCTTCTTTTTGTGAAATGAGCGCTGCTTTTCCAATAAAATCAGGCTCTTTTTTTAGCTTTACGGCGAAATTAACGCCTGCTTCAAGTGGCGAAATTTCTTTTGATAACTCTTGACCGTAAAGTGCTAAATTGGCTTCAAATCTAAGCGTATCACGTGCGCCAAGCCCAATTGGTTTTGCCCCTGCACTCACAACTGCTTCAAACACGGTAACCGCATCTTTAGCCGCCATATAAATTTCGAATCCGTCTTCACCTGTATAGCCGCTTCGCGAAATGATTGCGTCTACTCCAACTACCTTTTCCTCTACAAAACCAAAGAATGGAATGCTCGCCAAATCGGCATCTGTCAGGCTTTGCACAAGTTTCTCGGCATTCGGTCCTTGAACCGCTAGTTGGCCATATTCTGATGAAACATTTTTAACTTCTACATCTTCACTAGCATGCTCTTTTAGCCAGTTAAAGTCTTTTTCTGTATTCGCAGCGTTGACAACGAGTAGATAATCTTCATCGTTGCGTTTATAAACAACTAAATCATCTACGGTGCCCCCGTCTTCGTAACACATAATATTATATTGCGCGCGTCCATCTTTTATGTTCGCAATATTATTTGTTAACATTTTTTCTAAGTATGCGGTGCTCTCTTTCCCTGTCACATGAATTTCCCCCATGTGTGAAACATCAAATACTCCAACATCGGTGCGAACTGTTTCATGCTCGGCTTTTATCCCTGCAAATTGTACTGGTAAATCCCATCCCCCGAAATCAATTGTCTTGGCTCCGTACTTCCCATAAATGGAGTGAAGCGGTGTCTGTAATAGCTCTGCCAAAATGAAAACCTCCTTTTAAATTTAAGCATAGGAAAAAGGCTTACTAAATCATAAGCCCTGTCGTAAAAAACTCCAGAGTTGCGTCCCATAAACATCCTTTTGCCTGAGAGTTTCACATACTTCATGCTTTCCCCGTCGGCGCTGTTTTAACAGTCTCTCTGTTTATTTTCAACCGCGTTTTACATATGTATCCTGCCTTTTCCTATAGCTTATCACGCCTTGCAACGTTCGGCAAATTATACGTTCTAACGTATATAAAAGTATTTTCCAAAGGATTCGTTCGTAATGAAAGGGCTTTATTTATTTTCACTCATAAAAACGTACGCATAGTTATCGAATTCACAAAGTTTTGCTACTGGAAAATTTTTTTATGAAGTGATTATTTGTTTTTGGCGTCAATTAAGCGTTTGCATTTTTATAAAGTTGTCGAAATTTCATTTTCGGGCGGAAAACCCCTTTTATACCAAAAAGGAGTTGTTGTGTATGTGGCGAATATAATTAGCAAGAGGTGAATTTTATGCCCCAACTTTTTTTTGATAGTATGTTAGAACAATGTTTTGAGCTGCGTGCAAGCGATTTGCACTTGCACCCTTCTATAACTTGTTACCTTGTGAGAATTCGTGTTTCCGGTAAGCTCCACCCGCTAGCCACTATCCCGTTTGATCTTGGCGATAAGTTAATTTCTTTCTTAAAATTTAATGCTCAAATGGATATCGGCGAAAAGCGTAAGCCGCAATCTGGACAATACGAGCGCATCATCAAAAATCAGACAATCGCTCTTAGAGTATCTACACTTCCGAATAAAACTGGAAGGGAAAGTATGGTTTTGCGACTCTATCATTATGAGAAGCCACTGCCATTTTTAGAAACAACTCTTTTTTATGCTACAGCAAAATCTATTTTCGAATGTTGTGCTTCTAAATCAGGTTTATTTCTATTTTCTGGCAGTACTGGAAGCGGTAAGTCAACATCTATGTATAGTCTTGCTACTGAATTAACGCGGCATACACATAAACAAGTTATCACTATTGAAGATCCTGTCGAACATCTTCATCAAGAGTTTTTACAAATTGAAGTGAACGAACGCGCGGGCCTCACTTATGGAACTATTATCCGTGCGATTCTAAGACATGATCCAGACATTCTTATTATTGGTGAAATTCGTGATAGTGAGACCGCACAGATGGCAATTCGAGCAGCTCTAACAGGGCATCTTGTTATTAGTACTATCCACGCAAGTAGTTTAGATGGCATCATTGCCAGGTTAGCTGAATTAGGCATATCCAAAGAAAATTTGGCGCATTGCTTACTTGGCATAAGTTTTCAAACAATACATGCGCTTTATTGCCCGCTATGCTTAAGTTCTTGCCAACTTTTTTGTACACATCTTTCAAGAAAACGTACGGTTCTTTATGAAGTCGAAACTCGGCAAATCAATCTTCTGCAAATGCTAGAAGGACAACGAAATACCCCCACATTATCACTTAACAAACAATTTCAGAAAGGACTCTGCTATGGCTTTTTTTAATCAATCTGACTGGAATAAAGATGGCGATTTCCTAGTTCGCCTTTCCGAACTTTTAGACAAAGGTTTTCCAATTGATACCGCTATCGCCTATCTAGCCATCACTTCAAAAAAAGAAAAAAGACGCTATCTTATCATGCTTGAAACATTGAATACGGGTGCAAACTTTTCAATCGCTTTACAAAAAGCAGGTTTTCCTTCCTTCATTTCGGCACCTGTCCTTTATGCAAATGAACATGGCTATTTTAACGAAACCCTGCTAGAGTGCGGCAAGCTACTAAAAAGAAAAGCCGAACAACAAAAATCTCTTAAAAAGACATTTCAATATCCGGCTGTTCTCTTTTCAACTGTTATCATCGTATTTTTCTTGTTACGGATTTTCTTGCTGCCGAAGTTTGACCTGCTGTTTAAGCAAATTGCTAACGGTGAAAATGCATCTGGTCAGTTCTCATATTTCTTACTACAACAATTACCGATTATATTATTTGGCCTGATGCTAGGTTGCTTCTTCCTATTCTTATTCATTTTAAGCAGGAGCAAACGAAAAGATGCTTTAAAACGCGCCTTGTTTTTCAATAAAATCCCTATCGTTTCAAGTTTTACGCGTATTCACTATTCTCAACTATTCGCGAGAGAATGTGGTTATTTATTGAAGAGCGGTCTTTCTATTCAACAAACTTTTCAGCTCTTCATGCAAAAGAAATCCACTTCTTTTTTTATGAATATAGGCGAAAAATTTACGATTTCCTTAGAAAATGGGCTTTCTTTTACGGAAGCTGCAAAATCTATTGGAATCTTTGAAAAAGAGCTTGTTTATATTATTAAACACGGCGAGAAAAATGGTACTTTGTCAGATGAACTTTTATTTTATTATGATTTTTGTCATAGTAAAATGCTCGAAAAAACAGAAAAACTTTTTGGCTATATTCAGCCAGCTGTATTTCTTATTATCGGCATTTTAATTATTTCGATTTATTTATCAATCCTCTATCCCATGTTTTCAATGGTTAATCAAATCTAAAAGGAGTGTTTTCATGTTTAAAATTAATTGGAAAGACAATCAAGCGTTTACTTTAGTGGAAATGTTAATCGTTCTGCTCGTCGTCAGTGTTCTGTTACTCCTAACGATTCCGAACATCGTGAAGCAAAGTAAATCCATTAATGATAAAGGTTGTACTGCTTTTATTTCTGTTGTAGAAAGTCAAGTCCAAGCTTATCAATTAGAATTCAATCAAGTTCCTAGTTTCGCTGATTTACTCGCGAAAGGTTATCTATCTCAAGATCAAAAAAGCTGCCCGAATGGAAAAAGCGTTCAAATTGATGCTTCAGGAAATGTAAAGGAAAATTAGTGAAAAGAAATAGCTTTACACTCATTGAAATGTTGTTTGTTTTACTGATTTGCAGTTTAACCATTCAATTAACAATTACTCCTGTTCACCGCCTTATCGATCAAATTGCAGAAAAAGAGATGCTTGAGCAAATCAAAGCGGATATTTTTTTGGCCCAAACTATCGCGATTACAAACGGCGAACGAACAGAAATCATTTTTAATCCCGATCAATTTCAAATGGTTGTAGGTGGGCAAACACGCTATACAGAAAAATTTCCTAAGTCGCTAAAAGTTGTTCAACTAGAAAAATTCCAATTTCTACCAGATTCTGGTCATATTAATCGTTTTACAACCGTACACTTTAAAGGGCTTACACGTGACTACAAGTGGATCTTTCAAATTGGGAAAGGACGTTTTAGAATTGAAGAAGCCTAACGGTTTTACGCTGCTTGAAAGTATTTTTTCGCTTAGTATTTTAGTTTTGATCACGTCTTTTATTACGCCATTAATTTTGTTCATGCTTAGTCAACTTGAAACCGAGCGAGATTTAACGATACTTTATCAGCACCTACACGATCAAGCTCGGGCCCATCAATCTCCCCCTTTCAAAAAAGAAATTGATGGTTATTATATTGAGCAATTAAAAAAGGAGGAGATTTGTGGTTGGTCGAGTAAAAATAAAAAATGTCTCCCTCTCGCCGAATAAAAATGCCTTTAGTCTGCTAGAATCTATCATGGCACTTTTAGTAACAATCATTATTTTTACAATGATTCCTTTCTTACTGCAGACCGAAAAAAAGATATTGAATGTGACGAATATTTCTCATAGTGCAGAATGGCATATTTTTGTGAAACAATTACGCGAAGAGATTGGAAACGGGAAAATTCATATTCGTTCAGACAATAAATTCTGTTCGATTTCAAACAAAGAAATTTGTTACGAATTCTATAAAGATGTGATTCGCAAGCAAGTTGACGGGAAAGGTCATGAAACGTTGCTTACAAATGTCGCTCAATTTTCAATGTATTTAAATGATGCGGAACTAAGTTTGAAAATCAAAACAACTGCAAATAAAAATTTCACTACCATGCTTATGATGGAAAGGGAGTGAGTTAATTTTGAAGAACGGCTTTTCTCTCCCGATTACTCTATTTATCCTTTTCATTAGTTTTCTTATTTTAACAAGTGTTATTACTCTCTTTAATCGCCAAATGGAATTCGAACAGCGGTGGCAGAACTATTACATGGAGCAAATAAAACAAACCAGCAGATAGCTGAAAACCAATTTACTTCATTATATACAAAATGACACACTGTCTACTTTTTAACAGACAGTGTGCCATTAATAAATTCGTTCAGAAGACGAAACTAAGTTTGAAATTTTCCCATCTTTAGTGGAAATAAGTTGTTCAAACTGATAGCCGTATAAAACTTTTTGGCCATCTGGTGAACTAACAATTGGTTTATTATCCATGAGTTCTACGATAACACGATGTGATTTCTCTTCTGGATTAATCAATACAAGACGATATTCATTACCTTGTGGACTTATTTTTTTACTTTCATACGGTTCAAACGTCAGGAATGTTTTGGCCGTAAAATTTTTGTCGAAATACGGAATAAAGGTTCCTAATTCATCGTATTCTCTAGGCATCTCATATTTATAAATGGTTTGAAATCCTATTGTTCGAAAATCATACATGACTTTTGATGGGTCATCAGGTCGTTCAGTTGTAAGAAGCATATTGTGGCTTACCGCAAATTGCAAAATATTGGCCACGATAAGACTTTCTGGTTCTTGTTCTCTAGTATCTTCCAAATACAAATTACCGAGTTCAATCCCAGGTTCTTTTCGGTTTACTACATACAAATTATCACTATACCAACTGACAAACTGCGATGTAGTTGTCACTTTTGAAATTTCACTCGTTTCTGTATCAATAACATTTACTGTATAAGCAAAATTTTGATCAAAGAGAACCATCATTATTTTGTTTATCGAATCCGGATTCCAATAAAAATTGGCAGATAATGGTTCCATCTCTTTACTCATAAGAGTACTACCATCTGATGTCGAATGAACAGATAAATTCACTTTATTGTTTTTTTGAATAGCATACACGAGAAACTGAGAACCATCTGGACTTAATTGCACATCAGAAATTAAGCTGTCTACAGCTAATATTGGTTTTTCTTTTCCTGTATAAATATTGTAGTTGACGAAGTTTGTGCTTTTTCCTTGTTGGGCTTGCACTAAGACACTATCATTATTTAGCCAACCGACAATGCGAACAAACTTCTGCTTACTTGTTTCAAATGGCTTGACAACCATATTCTCATCTTTCTTTGCATCTTTCTGCTTAGGAGGAGAGCAGCCAAATGAAATAGAAGTGATTACGACAACGAACACAACTAGGATAAGTACTTGTTTTTTCTTCATCTCAAGCCTCCAATCTGTTTATCTATCCATAAAAATACCCTTTTTAGAATAAGCTAAAACTAGATTAGATGGCGCTTTTTTTAATTATTACGCTTCCTCATTTGGGAGCGCTAACCATGCAGCTCCAATAACGCCTGCATCATTGCCTTTTGTAGCAATTGAAATTTTAGTTGATTCCCTAACTGCTGGAAATACCATTGTTTCAAAATAAGCAATAACTGGTTTTAATAAAGCATCACCAGCAGCTGAAACACCTCCACCGATAATAATCTTCTCAGGATTTAACATATTACCAATATGGCTAAGTGCTAAAGCTAAATAGAATGAAATTTTATCGACAACAAGTTTAGCTAGCTCATCATTTTCTTTTTCAAAATCAAAAACAAGTTTAGCTGTTACTTCTTCATCATTTATAATCGCATCACGGAGTTTAGACTTACCTAAAAAGTCTTTTGCTAAGTCTTTCGCAACCCGTACGATACCTGTTGCAGAAGCGATTGTTTCTAGGCACCCTTTCTTACCACATGTACAATCATAACCGTTTTCAGGCACGACCGTAACATGACCAATTTCGCCAGCTGCGCCTCTTACGCCATGAAGAATTTTGCCTTCAGCAAAGATTCCGCCGCCAACGCCTGTACCTAATGTGACGAATACTACATTTGCACCGCCTTCACCAGCACCTTTCCAGCGTTCACCAAGTGCTGCAACGTTTGCATCATTATCTAAGTGAACTTTTAATCCAGTTATACGACCCAGATCTTCTGACACATTTTGTTCTTCTACCCAGTTCAAATTATAAGCGCCTTTTACAGTTCCCTTTTCAAAGTTTACAGCGCCTGGAGTTCCCATACCGATGCCATAGAATTCATCGCTTTTAACTTGAAGCTCAGCCAATTTTTGATTTAAGCTATTCCCAATATCTTGAACAATGTTTGAGCCGTTGTCTTCGATGTTCGTTTTAATTGTCCATTTCTCAGTAATATCGCCTTCTTTGTTTAAAAGCGCAATTTTTGCTGTTGTTCCGCCTAAATCAATACCAATTAACTTTTTGTCCATGTCCCTTATTCTCCTTTTATTTACTATTTTTCTTCTGTTCTTTTATTAACTCTTGTTTTAGAATACCTCGCGCTTTAGCATATAGCTCTCTATCTAAAATTTGGTGTTTAAAAAGTTCTGTCAGTTCATGCTCCATCATTTCGATATCATACTCGCGTTTGCCAAGATAAACAATAATGCCATACTTTTTTAATAGCTGTGCTACATCGTAAACAGAATTCATAGTGCTCCCTCTAACTGGTTAGAATTTTTTAATTGATTATAGAAATCTAAAAAGAACTTTTCATCAGATAAATCTTTAGCTATTTCAGCTTCTTTTAAAGCATTTTCTCGGTCGCCTTTATGCAAATAGGTCACTGCTAAAATATAATGAGCTTGCGGAATTTCTGGATTCAGTAGAATGGCTTCTCTAGCAGCTGCTTCTGCTTTTGAATAGTGCCTGTTTTGTAAAGCTTCTGTGGCCATAAGGGTATAGCTATATTCATCAGCACTTCTTGTTTCTACTAAATAATCAAGTATTTTATTGGCTTCTTTATGATTTCCTTCTTGAAAATAAGATTGGGCTACACTATTACTAATAGCAGGATTCTGCACTTCACCAGCTTTATCAAATCCCATGACTAGAAATAGAATGGCTAGCGTAACAAAGCCAATTCCGTAAAAAAGTCGCCGCCAGTGAAAATATTGTAGTGGTAAAGATAATGCTCCTGCTAAAAAGAATCCTCCTACAAGGCCACCCACATGTCCAGCCAAATCAATTCCAGTTGCAAAAATATCGATGACTAAATTTACTGCAACCAATGCCGCAATACTAGAACCTATTGTTTTAGCATAAAGATGCGGTTTTAAAACAACTAAGTAGAGCAACGCGCCAAATAGAGCAAAAACAGCTGTACTCGAGCCAACAGCCACATTATTGTTTAACGCAAAGCTTGCGATATTTCCAGCAATTCCGCCGATGAGAAGAATTGTGGCGTAGCGCCATTTCCCATAAATTTTCTCTGCCCATGGACCAACTATATAGAGCATGAGGCAATTTGCTGCGATATGCATGAGTCCGGTATGCAAGAAAATAGGTGTAATTAGACGCCACCATTCGCCTTGATAAATTAGCGGGTTAAACTTAGCACCATATTCAACTAAAGTGAAGGTACTAAGCGACATATCTTTAAAAAACACCCAAAGAAAGTACGCGATTTGCATCGCAATGAAGGTATACGTAATATAAGGTTTTTCTTTTCTTGCTGTTTGTTGTTCTTCAGTTACTTTTTTGGTGATATAGTTGATAACGGTTTGCCGCTCCAATGCGACACGTGCTTCTGTCATTTCACCTTCTACAGAGAAAGTTCCTTGTTGAATCCCAAGTTCATTTTCTAACTCTCGTAACTTTTGTTCAGTATGTTCTGTTGAAATTAAAAAGTTTTGGAGTGAAATTTTATCATTTTTACCTGTTATTATTTTTTCAAATACAGGTTTGTCCCCCACAGGCTCAAAAGGACTGATGTAAATGTTCACGAGTGAAAGCTTTAATCTACCCATTTGTTTACGAAGATTTTCGGCCACGTTAAAGACATGGGTCACGTCGCGCTCCACTACACTTGCCCATCCTAATTCTCGCATTTGAATACGAATGACTGGACGATCCTTTTTATTTGGATTATCTAACCATAGTTCTTGTTTTTCTTCATGTAAATGAATGAGTCGATAGTTTTCTTGCCCTAAAAAGTAGTTCGTTAACAGCCAGAAAACATAATTTTCTTGGAGGCTCAAAAAATTCCCTGCTTTCTCTCTAAAAATACAGATTACATTTACTACTATACGCAAAAAAATAGGCGTTGTAAACAAATCCTAAATATAATTCTTAACGATTAAATAACCAAAATTTTCCCAACTGGTATATCATGTCTTTCTGGTTGTAAATCGCTACTTATTTGTTCGCTAAAGCAAAGTGAAATTGTTTGATTAGGATAGTTTTCGAGATAGCGGTCATAAAAGCCACCGCCAAAACCAATACGGTATCCAACATCGTTATAAACTACGCCCGGAACTAACAGTAGATCAATTTTTTCTTTTTGCACAATGGTTGCCTTTTCACTCGGCTCTTTAAGTCCTAGTTTTTTCTCGATTAACTGGTCACCACTTTGATACTCGCGAAATTGCATTTTATTACCTGGATAGATAGTTTCAGGAATGACAATTGTTTTTCGTTCTTGAAAGGCTTTTTCTATGATACATGTTGTATCTACTTCTGGAAATCTTGAGATTGTTACGCCAACAATCATTGCTTGTTGCCATTCGGTTGTGTCAAAAAGTTGGTTGGCTAATTTTTCTGATTTCTCGCGATGCTTTTCTTTATTCATCTGATTGAGTTGTTGCAAAACGTTTTGACGTAAGTCATTTTTATTCATTGGCATAAGGAAACCTCCCTTTTAAATAAAAAAAGCAACAGGGGAAATCCTGCTGCTTACTTTGTTTCGCGGTGTAAAGTTACACGACGCAATCTTGGACAATATTTTTTTAGTTCAATACGTTCAGGATTTTCACGTTTATTTTTAGTCGTAATGTAGTTACGATCGCCACACTCCGTGCATTCTAAAGTAATATTTACGCGCATTGTTTTCCCTCCAACTCTATTCAGAAAAATTATTTATAGACCTGTATTATAATATCATTTTTAGGCTGATTCTGCAAGGTTACATGTGATTTTCTTTTTATTTTCTTTACAAATCTTAAAAGGCATGGTCTTTTAGTAAGCTTTATGTTATAAATAAAGGTAGAGTTTTAGTGAAAAGAGGTGTTACTACATAATGACCGCAATCATAATAATTCTTCTTGTTGCTGCTATTGTCCTGTTCATTGTGTCTTTCTTGAAAAAGGGAAATACAGAACAGACAGAAAGCGAATTTGAAGAAGTTGCGTCGCAGCTGATGCATGAAAATTATCAGCTTAAAAAGCGTGTGTCTGCTCTTGAGAAAGCTATGCAGACTACTGAAACTAAAGAAGCGACTGAAGAAGTGAAAGAAGAAACAACTGAGATGGTAGCTGAAGAATCCTCTTCTACTCCAAGTCCTAAAATGCAATCTCTATTAAAAAAACAAGTTATCACTCTTTATACATCGGGGATTGCAACTGATGAAATCGTGGAACAATCATCTCTTCCGAAAGAAGAAGTTGAACAAATCATAGAAGAATATTTGGAACATTGATTCCAACTGGCAAGAAAGGAGTAAATCGTTGAAAAATAATTTACGCATGATTGCTCTAGGTCTACTCATTTCTGCTGTTGTCCTTTTTGTTTATTCAGAGTTTTTCTCTTCAGAAACTGATGCAGCAACAAAGGAACCAACAACGAAACAAGCAGCTGGAAATAGTAATACTTGGAAGCAAAAATATGAGAAACTTTTAGCTGAGCAAGAACTTGAAAAAAATGAAGTCGCCGAAAAAGAACGTCAAGAAGCTGAAAAGAAAGCGGCTGAAGAAAAGAAAAAAAATGAAGAAAAAAAATATACAGTAGTCGTTTCAAAAGGTGAACCTACTTCTCAAGTAAGTGAAGACTTGAAAAATAATGGTATTATTGCCAATGCACAAGACTTCGACAAGTATTTGAAACAAAATAATTATGAGAAATACGTTCGTGATGGTAAATATGAAGTCACAAATAAAATGACTTTTGATCAACTCGCGAAAAAATTAACTCATCAAGATTAAAAAAACCCAAAGTGCCAAAGCACTTTGGGTTTTTTTTATTTGGACTCGTCTTTTTTGAAACGAGGTTTGCGTGGGCGGTCTTTTTTCTCTTGCGCTTTTTTCTCATCGTAGCCTTCTGGCTTTTCAAGAAGTACTTTGCGAGATAGATTGACGCGACCTTGATGATCGACTTCAATAACTTTGACAGTGACTTCATCGCCAAGTTTTAGAACATCTTCTACTTTACCAACGCGCTCGTAAGCAAGCTCAGAAATATGCACAAGCCCGTCTGTTCCTTTGAATAGCTCAACAAAGGCACCGAATTTTTCGATACGACGAACTTTTCCTGTATAAATCTCGCCAACTTGAACTTCACGAACGATATCTTCAATAATGGCCATTGCTTTTTTGTTCATCGCTTCGTCTTGAGAAGCAACATAAACTGTACCATCTTGTTCAATATCAATTTTCACGCCAGTTTCTTCAATAATTTGATTGATTTGTTTTCCGCCAGGTCCGATAACATCTTTGATTTTATCTGGCTTAATTGTCATGGTCACAATTTTTGGTGCATAAAGAGAGAGCTCAGTACGTGGTGCACTAATTGTGCTCATTAGGTGTTCCAAAATGTGTAGACGACCTTCTTTTGCTTGTGCAAGAGCTTCTTCTAAAATTTGGCGGCTCAAACCATCGATTTTAATATCCATTTGAAGTGCTGTAATTCCTTCGCTTGTCCCAGCAACTTTAAAGTCCATATCGCCGAAATGGTCTTCCATGCCTTGAATATCCGAAAGAATTGTGTAGTCATCGCCTAATTTCACGAGTCCCATTGCAATCCCAGCTACAGGTGCTTTAATTGGTACACCAGCATCCATCAAAGCGAGTGTCGAGCCACAAATACTTGCTTGCGAACTTGATCCATTGGATTCTAGAACTTCAGATACAAGACGAATTGTATACGGGAAGTCTTCTTCAGATGGGATAATATATTGAAGCGCACGCTCACCTAACGCTCCGTGTCCAATTTCCCGGCGACCAGGCGCACGGCGTGGACCAGTTTCGCCTACACTGAATTGCGGGAAGTTATAATGGTGCATAAAGCGTTTGTATTCTTCAGCGCCTAATCCATCAATGATTTGATGCTCACGAAGAGGAGCTAGCGTACAAATACTTAGCGCTTGCGTTTGACCACGCGTAAATAAACCAGAGCCATGCACACGTGGAAGAAGGCCAGTTTCAGAGGATAACGGACGAATTTCGTTTACTTTACGGCCATCTGGACGAATTTTTTCTTGCGAGATAAGACGACGCATTTCATCTTTCTCAATTATTTCTAAAATATGTGCGACTTCTGCAAGAACAGCTTCTTCATCTTCAAGTTCTTTTGCTTTATAGCCTTCTAAAATTTCTTCTTTTACTTCTTCAATCGCAGCTTCGCGTGCTTTTTTCTCTTCTGTTTGAATTGCTGCTTTCATTTTCGCTTCACTTAAGCTCTTCACTTCTTCTTCAAGTTCTGGGTCTGTTACGAAAAGCTCAATTTCGCGTTTTTCTTTTCCAACGGCTTTAATGATTTCTTGCTGGAATTCACATAAGCGCTTGATTTCCTCATGACCAAACATAATTGCTTCAAGCATCGCTTCTTCGGATACTTCTTTGGCGCCTGCTTCAACCATGTTAATCGCTTCGTGTGTTCCCGCAACGGTTAATGAAATATCGCTTTTTTCAGCTTCTTCAATTGTTGGATTGATGATGAATTTGCCATCAACGCGTCCAACATCAACACCTGCAATTGGGCCGTCAAACGGAATGTCTGAAATGCAAAGCGAGATGGAAGAACCTAGCATTGCCGCCATTTCTGGTGAACAGTCTTGATCGACACTGAATACAGTTGACGTAATTTGTACTTCGTTACGGAATCCTTCAGCGAATAACGGACGAATTGGACGGTCAATTAGGCGTGCTGTTAGTGTTGCGCGGTCACTTGGACGTCCTTCACGTTTTAAAAATCCTCCGGGCACTTTACCAACAGAGTACATTTTCTCTTCATAGTTTACCGTAAGAGGGAAAAAATCTCCTGGTCTTGGTTTTTTTGATCCAACTGTTGCTGTTAGAACAACTGTATCGCCGTAGCGCACAAGTGCTGCGCCGCTAGCTTGTTTTGCTAATTGTCCTACTTCGATTTGTAATTTTTTGCCTGCGAGCTCTGTCTGAAATACTTGTTTTTCCGACATAAATCATTCTCCTTTTTTAGAGAACGTTTTCCTTTACCATGCATAAGAATGCTTCATGCACACCCCGAATGCGGGGCACGCATAAATCCAAAAACCTACCATAAAAGTGAGATAGCGTCCTTTTTAGCACGTTTTTGGATTCATGCGATAAATAAAAAATCGTTCTCTTTTTTCTTAATAAAAAAGCGGGAGACAAAATCGTTCCCCGCTTTTCTTGGTTTCGTTATTATCTACGTAAACCTAAACGTTTAATAAGTTCGCGGTAACGTTGAACATCTTTTTTACGTAGGTAAGTAAGTAGGTTACGACGGTGACCTACCATTTTCATTAGACCTCTGTAAGAATGATGATCTTTTTTGTGTACACGAACATGCTCATTTAAGCTGTTGATTTCTGCAGTTAGTACAGCAATTTGTACTTCCGGAGAACCTGTATCCGTATCATGAACACGGTATTCAGCAATGATTTCGTTTTTACGTTCTTGAGTTAAAGCCATTTAACTCCACCTCCTAAATTTTCTAATCCCCACTTACTGAGCAATGCGCCGGTGACTCGCAAATAGCCAAGTAAAGGTTCTTGTCGTACAGATTTAAAGATACACTAATTTGGGAATAAAATCAAGTTAAATCAAACTTTCTCCCTCAAAATAACGACGGGTGTTCTCTTCGTCTTTTTTTAGCTGCTCGATTAAGCCTTCCATGCCATTGAACTTCATTTCCGGTCTAAAGAAATGGAACCATTCAATTTCGGCGCTTTCACCATAAATTTCCCGATCAAAATCCAAAATGTACACTTCAATGGAAAGCTCTTGGTCAGTTTTAAAGGTAACATTGTAGCCAATGCTTGCCATGCCCAAATAGCTTTCGCCGTTTACGATGAACTTCACGGCATAAATTCCGAGTTTTGGAATAAGGTAGTCGCCGTCAATGCGCATATTAGCCGTTGGGAAGCCTAACGTGCGTCCACGCTTGTCGCCATGAATGACTGTGCCGCGCACTTTATACGGGTAGCCTAAAAGTTCATTCGCCTCATCTAATTCGCCACTTTCGATGTAGTTGCGAATGTTCGTTGAGCTAATTTTAGCATTGAATGCTTCTTGCTTATCGACAATTGTGACGTCAAAACGCCCTTTTGCATATTCTGGTAGCTCACTCATTTTACCGGCGCCTTTTTTGCCGTAAGAGTAGTCGAAGCCAGCCACGACATGTTTGGCATGAAGACCAACTAAATATTGTTCGACAAATTCTTCTTTTGACAATTCGGAGAAAGCAGTCGTAAAACGCACCACGTATAAAATATCAACGCCAAGTGCAGCTATTTTTTCTTCCTTTTCCTCCAAAGGGGTTAAATATTTTACTTTCTTACGCATTTTGCTAAGCACAACAGATGGGTGCGGGTCAAAAGTGAGGACTGCGCACTGCTCATTGTTTGCCACAGCGATTTCTTTTGCGCGCAAAATGACTTCCTGATGTCCGCGATGAACACCGTCAAAAAAGCCTAGCGCAATAGTTTTCGGCTGTAAATCCGAATTTAACGTATTAGGGTGATGTATAAAAATAGTTTCCATGAAATCTCCTTTTCACTCGTAACATTTCCTACATATCATATCTATTTTTCACCTTTTTGGCAAAAAATTAGTTTAGCGGACCATCTCTTAATTCGATGACTTTTTCAGGTTTTAAAAGCTGCGTTTTCGTCGGGTGTGGTTTGTAGATGGCGACCAATTTGCCGTTTCGCATCATCGCAAATAAATTCCCGCTAGGCGCACCAAAAAGCGCCGTCTCAAGCACAACACCGTTCAATACTTTTTTGTACAGCGTGTCATCTAATTCGAGCTGTGGCATATTAAAAATGCCTTTTTCGAGTGGCTGAAGGAAGTCAAAATTGCCACTATTGACTTGTTTTTCGATTTCCCCCAAAGTCAGGCAGTCTGCTTTTTCAAAAAAGCCGCTTTTTGTGCGTTCAAGAGTAGCCATATGCGCCGGCAAACCAAATTGTTCGCCAATCATCACGGCTAGCGTACGAATATACGTCCCTTTCCCGCAAGCAATGCGGATTTGGAACGTCGGATTCGCGGCCGTCAGCTCGCCTGAATCTAGTCGCTCAAGCGCATAAATTTGCACGGTGCGTTTTGGTCGTTCCACGGTTTGCCCAGCACGTGCGTATTCGTAGAGTTTTTTGCCGTTTACTTTTACAGCAGAATACATTGGCGGAACTTGTTCGATTTCGCCTGTCAATTTATCTAAAACCGCAACTAGTTTTTCCTCCGAAATCGCCGTTTGAAGGTCTTTTTTTGAAACGACTTCGCCTGTTGCGTCTTCTGTCGTCGTACTTGTGCCGAGCGTGACTGTCGCAACGTATTCTTTTCCTTCACTTGTTATGTATTCGGCAAGCTTTGTCGCCCGGCCAACACAAATCGGCAGTACTCCTTCAACTTCTGGATCGAGCGTTCCGGTGTGCCCAACTTTTTTTGTTCCTAAAATTTTGCGCAGTTTAAACACACAATCATGGCTCGTCATGCCACGCTCTTTAAATAGCGGAATAATTCCGTCCATTAAAAAATCCTCCTTTCACAAAAAGAGAGGCAAACAGCGCCCCTCTAGAAAGTTATTCACCTTTATTTAAATCTCTTAAAAGTTCATCGATACGATTGCCGTATTCTAGCGAGCTATCCATTTCAAACAGCAGCTCTGGAACTTTTCGCAGGCGCATCCGGTTGCCAATTTCAGAACGAATAAAGCCGTGTGCCTTTTCAAGCGCAAGAAGCGTATCTTCACGCTCTTTTTCATTCCCTAAAATCGAAATAAATACCGTCGCTTGCTGCAAATCGCCTGTCACTTCCACATCAGTAATCGTGATAAAGCCAAGACGAGGATCTTTTAATTTTCGGTTTAAAATGTCGCCGAGTTCTTTCTTCATTTGCTCCGCAACACGATTTGCTCTCAAACTCATTTTGTTCACCTCATAACCATTCAATGTCCGTCAAAAGGCGCTCCCATTCGGGGAAGGAGTCTAGAAAGCGTAACACTTCCTGACCTTCCTTCTCCGTTTGAACTCGCGAACTTCCGACAATCACAAAACCAATTTCCGTGCGCTGCCACTTATCTAGGAAGCCTATTTCAGCCATAGACACATTAAATTTCTGGCGGGCGCGCATTAAAACACGTTGTAATACGGCACGCTTTTCTTTTAAATTTTGGGCTTCATAAATGTGAAATGTAAGAGCGGCACTGTAAATGATCATTTTCTTTCGATTTCTTCCATAATGAATGCTTCAATCACATCGTCTTCTTTAATATCATTAAAGTTTTCAATAGTAATCCCACATTCAAAGCCTTTAGCTACTTCTTTTGCATCATCTTTAAAGCGTTTCAGCGTAGAAAGTGTGCCTTCAAATACAACGATACCATCGCGGATTAAGCGGACTCCGCTATCGCGTGTAATCTTACCATCTGTCACATAACAGCCGGCAATTGTACCAATTTTAGATACGTTGAATGTTTGGCGAACTTGCGCTTGTCCAATGATTTTTTCTTCAAATTCAGGATCAAGCATTCCTTTCATCGCTGCTTCAATTTCTTCAATCGCTTTGTAAATAACGCGGTGTAAGCGAATATCTACGCCTTCATTTTCCGCACCTTCACGTGCTTGAGCAGTTGGACGAACGTTAAATCCAATCACAATGGCATTTGAAGCAGCCGCGAGGGTAATATCCGACTCGTTAATAGCCCCTACTGCTGTATGAATGATTTTAACGTTAACGCCTTCCACTTCAATTTTACGAAGTGATGCTGCGAGCGCCTCAACAGAACCTTGAACGTCTGCTTTAATAATGACGTTAACTTCTTTCATTTCGCCGGCTTTCATATGTTCAAACAAGTTGTCTAAGCTGACGCGATTTGTTGCTGAACGTTGCTCTTGGAGTGCTTTCGATGCACGAGTTTCCCCGACGCTACGAGCTGTTTTTTCGTCTTCAAAGACTACGAAACGATCGCCCGCTTGTGGCACACCATTTAAACCAGTAATTTCAACTGGTGTACTTGGTCCAACTTTTTTCACACGACGTCCTAAATCATTCACCATCGCCCGAACACGTCCAAACGTATTTCCGACAACAATTGGATCGCCGATATTTAACGTTCCATCTTGAACAAGCAGTGTTGCCACTGATCCGCGGCCTTTATCAAGTTCCGCTTCGACAACTGTACCAATTGCACGGCGTTCAGGATTCGCTTTTAGTTCCTCTACCTCAGATACAAGTAAAATCATATCTAATAGGTTATCTAAACCTTCACCAAACTTCGCTGAAATCGGTGCAAAAATCGTATCGCCACCCCAATCTTCTGGAATAAGCTCATACTCTGTTAATTCTTGCATGACGCGATCAGGATTCGCTTGTGGTTTATCAATCTTATTTACAGCAACGATAATTGGCATACCAGCAGCTTTCGCATGGTTGATTGCCTCAATCGTTTGTGGCATAACGCCATCATCAGCAGCCACAACAAGAATCGTAATATCCGTAATTTGGGCACCACGCGCACGCATCGCAGTGAAAGCCGCGTGACCAGGCGTATCTAGGAAAGTGATTTTCTTCCCGCGCACATCAAGCTGATAAGCCCCGATATGTTGCGTAATCCCGCCTGCTTCACCAAGCGTCACTTTCGTATTGCGCAAGGAGTCAAGAAGCGTTGTTTTCCCGTGGTCAACGTGTCCCATAATTGTAACAACAGGAGGACGTTCTTTTAATAGTCCAGCGTCTTCTTCAACTGCATTTTCAAAGTAAACATCTAAATCCGTAATATCCACTTTAATTTCTTCTTCTACTTCAACACCGTACTCAGAACAAATAAGTTCAATAGCATCTTTGTCTAAAGATTGGTTAATTGTGGCAACTACGCCAAGTAAGAAGAGTTTTTTGATAATTTCTGATGGTTCACGATATAGCTTTTTCGCCAATTCGCCAACCGTCAAAGATTCGCTGAAAACAATTTTTTCTGGAAGCTCTTTTGGTTTCGGCGGAGTTGGTGGTGTCGTGCTGAAATTTGTTTTCCCTTTGCGCTTCGTATTTTTACCGCTACGATTTTGCTGATTAAATCCACCGCGTTGGTTATTGTTTTTCCCACCGCGATTTTGATTATTATTTTTACCGCCTTGATTGTTGTTTCTATTGCCACCCGAATTACTGTTTTGATTATTCGAACGGTTCGCATTTTGCACAGTTTGAGTCCCACGACTCGCTTGACCTTGCGTTTTATTTTGCGTATTTGTTTGCGGTTTTTCCGCACGATTTTGATTCGTTGGTTTTTTGTTTCCTTGACTATTCAGTTTGTTTGGCTCCCTACTTGTCCCTGTGCTCTGCTTCGTTTCTTTCGTATCTTTTACAGGCTGATTTTTTTTC
The DNA here is from genome assembly GCF_900186125.1 of Listeria goaensis. Taxonomy (GTDB): domain Bacteria; phylum Bacillota; class Bacilli; order Lactobacillales; family Listeriaceae; genus Listeria; species Listeria goaensis. Next base: position 102,310 of record NZ_FYBQ01000005.1, read on the forward strand.
GAAAAAGATTCGTCGAGTTGTCTAAGTGCATTATCGTTAATCGTCGACATATGATTGGCGACCTCTACACCTAACCCACGTAACTTTTCAATAACATCTTTGCTAGACAACTGCTGTTTTTTTGCGTACTCATATACACGAATTTTACTCATGCCGTACACCTCCATTAGGTAATCAACCGAGGAGTTCTTTTAGTTTTTTTGCAAATCCAGCATCAAGTACTGCAATAATTGCTCGTGACTCTTTCCCGATGGCACCCCCTAGTTCATCTCTTGTGCCAGCTTGTTTTATAGCCACTTCATAGTACTCACATTTATCATGGATTTTTTTCGCTGTTCTCTCTGAAATATCTTCTGCGATAATGACTAATTTCGCCTTTCCGCTTCGAACAGCTTTCAAAACTAATTCTTCTCCGGTCGTTAATTTCTTCGCTCGATTTGCAAGTCCGAGAAGTGCAAGTGCTTTATCATTCATGATTTGCATCCTCTACCGCTTTTAAGTATGAGATAAGTTCATCATAAAAACTTTCCTGCTCATCTATTTTAAGACCTCTAAAAAGCGCATTTTTTTGCTTGGCGCGCTCTGCAACTGTAACATCTTTTTTAATATAAAAACCACGTCCAGGCGCTTTACCAGTAGGATCAATCGTTAGCGTGCCTTCTTTCGAATACGCGATTCTAAGAAGCTCTCCTTTAGGCAGACGCTCCCCTGTAACCATACATTTCCTAAGTGGAATTTTTTTGTTACGCATTTTGGTTTCTCCTTTTATTCTTCATCGTCAGAAACTGGTAATTCTTCTTCCAAAATTGGTGCACCTTCGCGCGGATAGATACCCATTTCACGCGCGACACTTTCGCTCTTAATATCGATTTTCCAACCAGTCAGTTTTGCCGCAAGACGCGCGTTTTGACCGCGTTTACCGATAGCAAGTGAAAGTTGATAATCCGGTACGACAACCGTTGTCGCTTGCTCTTCTTCGTCCACAATAACATCTAACACTTTTGACGGACTGAGCGCGCTAGCGACAAATGTGAACGGGTCATCTGACCATTCCACAATATCGATTTTCTCACCCTTCAATTCATTTACAATCGTTTGCACACGTGCACCTTTAGGGCCAACACATGCACCAACAGGATCCACTTCTGGATTCGATGTGTACACCGAGATTTTCGAACGATCGCCCGCTTCACGTGCGACAGATTTAATTTCTACAATGCCATCATAAATTTCTGGAACTTCCATCTCAAAAAGACGTTTTAATAATCCAGGATGCGTTCTTGAAACAAAGATTTGCGGACCTTTTGTTGTTTTTTCAACTTTCGTTAAATAAACTTTAATGCGGTCATGCGCACGGTATGTTTCATTTGGCATTTGCTCATTTTGAGATAAAATCGCTTCAATTTTACCTAAGTTTACATAAATAAATCGTGAATCTTGACGCTCGACAATCCCCGTCATAATATCATCTTCGCGGTCGATAAATTCATCGTAAATAATACCGCGTTCAGCTTCGCGAACTCGTTGCGTCACGACTTGTTTTGCCGTTTGTGCTGCAATTCGGCCGAAGTCTTTTGGTGTTACTTCAAGCTCCACAACATCCCCTGTTTTATAAACCGGATTTACTTTGTGTGCTTCTTCAAGCGAAATTTCAAGGCGCGAATCAAACACTTGATCCACAACATCTTTTCTTGCAAAAACGCGAATCGAACCATTTTCTAAGTTTAGTTCCACCCGAACGTTTTGGGCTTGGTTAAAGTTTCGTTTGTAGGCGGATACCAGTGCGGCTTCAATCGCCTCCACAATGACATCACGCGAAATTCCTTTATCATGTTCTAACACATGAAGAGCGTCTAGTAGTTCTGAGCTCATTTTTTGCTCACTCCTTATTTAATTTTAAAATTTAATGGCTAGTCTTGCTTTGGCAACTTTGTCTTTTGGAATCACACAAATAATTTGGCGTGTTTTATCCATAATTTCTACCGTTAACGTGCTTCCATCATATGCAGTTAGCGTGCCTTCCCACATTTTACGACCTTCAATTTGCTCGTAAGATGTGACATGTACGTAAGCCCCTACAGCATTTTCAAAATCAGCTTCTTTTTTAAGCGGGCGTTCTGCACCTGGTGATGATACTTCTAAAAAGTAGTTTTCAGAAATCGGATCAGCTTCGTCTAGCTTTTCGCTAACGCGTTCACTAATTACGGCGCAATCATCGATATCAATGCCACCTTCTTTATCAGCAAAGATACGTAAAAACCAATTTTTCCCTTCTTTTTCAAAAGCTAAATCGACAAGTTCAAAGCCGAGCTCTTCCGTAATAGGCTTTACGATGGACTCTACTTGGTCTAGGACTTTACTCATTTCAGCCTCCTTCTAGATTCTCGCTCGCTTGCTTTTCGCAAAACGAAAGAGTGGGCAAATGCCCACTCTTAGCTGAGTTATCGTAGTATTTCATAAGCAATCATATCACAAACGGCGCAATTAAGCAAATTTACGGGTTTTTTCCTTATTTTGTAAAAGAAAAAAATTGTAACGCCTTTTGAATTTGCGAATCCCAGTAATCCCACGTATGACTACCTGGGCCTTCCTCGTATGTTAACGGCAAGTTCGTTTCCGTTGTTACAAATTTACGGAAATTTTGATTATGCGCATATAAAAAATCTTCCGTCCCGCACGCCTGGTACAGTCTTGGCGATTCCCCAGACACATTTTTCGCCAGCGCGAACAAATCGTTTTCACTTCCAACAAAGTCCGCCGCCGTTCCAAACGTATTATTTTTCTCCCGAGCTGCTTCTCCTGAAACCTCTTTTAAATAACTTTCCATGTCTAAAGCACCTGAAAAACTAGCTGCAGCAGCGTACCGCTCCGGAAAATGGAGTGCTAATTTCATCGCTCCGTAACCGCCCATGGAGAGCCCCGCAACAAACGTTTCATTTCGCGCACTGCTAATTGGAAAGTAATGTTGCACTAGACTTGGCACTTCGTTTGCTATGTAGTCAAAATAGTTCTCGCCGGTTTTAGTATTCGTGTAAAATCCCCGATACCCATTTGGCATGACGACAACAATTCCAAGTTCAGCGACATAGCGCTCAAGCGCCGTCCGACGAGTCCACGTGCTATCATCGTCAGAAAGTCCATGTAATAAATACAAAACGGGATAAGCCTCCTGTTTTTTAGCTCCTGCCATCCCAATTCGATTTTTTCCAACTTCAGGAAGGAGCACTGTCATTGAAGTCGAAATCCCGAGCACCTCTGAAAAAAACTCACATTTTACTTTCGCCATTTTTTATCACCTCTATGTGCAGTATACCTAAAATGAAAAGGTCTGCCTAGTGAAATAGATATCATTTAGCGAACAGCAAACAAAATGATTTTAAGTTATATAATCTAAGTTTTTTGAATGTATTTCACTGAAAAATTCACAAATTATCCATATTTTACTTTTCTTACGTATGTTAAACTAGAAAAAAAGATAAAAGTAGGTGAATGCTTTAGTGAAAGATATCCATTATCAGGAAGATGACTTTGAAAAAGCAGGAAAAAGCATTGGCAGCCTTATCGGGAAAGGCGCATGGGGCAAAGGCACCATCGACCATTTAAAGAAAGTTTCCAAGAATTTAGAAGAAGTAGAAAAAGATATTGCTACATATGACACAGACGGCGTGATTTCCTTTCAACATACAAGCCGAACATCCAAGTATCAGGAGATTTTCGAGGATTTTGACGTCCTTTATCGTTTTTCCGACCAAATCGGGGACATAGTAAACAACACGATCGACCACCCTTTTTATGAAAAACTAGATGACTTTGTGGCAGGCATGCGCGACTTAGATGCGACCACGTTCACAACGGAAAACCGAATTGGAGCCACCACGACAACCACGCAGTTTGAAAACAGCTATACGCAAAAACAAGTAGAGGTCCCAAAAAGTAAAGTGAGCCTCGAAGATTTATTCAGCGGGGACACCTTTTATGCCGACCAAATGAAACTGCAGTATGATGCATGGAAACAGACGAACAAAGGAGAAGACGTCAGCCATCAAGATTTTCAAGCCGCGATGTTAAATTCCCGAGCCTTCACCTACACGTCCATTAAAGATGAACAACAGAAGACAGAATTTTGGACACTCGTGGTCGCCACTATCGTCATCGTGGGTGTTTCCGCATTTTGCCCGCTCGCAGGTGTAGCTTTAAGTGCCGCTTACGGTACGCTTGAAATAAGCGCGGCGAAGACAGGCAAAGACTGGATGACTGGCCGCGAACTGGATGCCACCGAACGCGCCCAGCGCGGCGCTTTTGCGGTTTTGGATGTCATTCCAGGCGTCAAAGCCCTAACCGGCGGTGTACAAATGATGCGCTCAGGAAGCCGTTTAGCAAACGTGAGTGATGCCCTCTTACAAGGCGTGAAAAATGTCCCCACCCAAGTGGGGGATATTGCCAAACTTGGTCAAACGCAAATGAGAACGCGCATAGCAAGCCTAAAAACCGCCACTCAAGACGCATTACAAGTCACCACACAAAAAGGCATCAAAGGATTGGACAAGGTCGGACAAACGGCAACCGCCATGAAAGGCTCTTTAAACTTGCCGCCACGAGCACATCTAGCCTTAGCCGGCATGGGAGGTATCCCGAACCAAGCGCCTTCCAAAATTGCTCAAGGGACCGAGAATCTGAAAGATGTGCTTCGGAAGTTTGATGTGAATTTGGGTGGCGGAGGCAAACGGGCTGATGGTATAATGGAGGGAGTTAGTGGACTTACCAAAGCACAAAAAGTTGAGAATTTCCAAAATAGAATTAATGATATTAGAAATAAAATGCCTAATAATCCGTTGAAAAAAAGAGGTAATATGGCAGCTGCTGATGTAAATATAAAAGGATTACCAGAAGAGTTTGTAGCTCATAGTAAAATTAATTCCAATCTTGATAAAGGTGCTGATGTTGAAAATTTTTCTACATTAAAACCTGAAGGAGAAAGAATTTTTAAGAATTATGAACCCTCTGCATCAAGTATAGATGGAACTAAATTTGATAGGTTTCATGATACAGAAGCTAAAATTCTAGAGGATATTGCCTCTAAAATTAAAGACCCAAATACTTCTGGTTCAATTGATTTATTTACAGAGCTACCAACTTGTCAAAGTTGCTCTAATATAATTTTAGAATTCCGTGAGAAATTCCCTAACATTAAATTGAACATATTTACTAAATAGAAGGAGCGAAAATTTATGGAATTGAAGTATGAAGACATAAAAGAAGATTCTGCTGATATTTATGAAAGTTTGCATATAAATGCTAAATATTCTCTAAAAGACACTTTCTATGCATTTCTAAATGATTATGAATTAAATGAAAATTATGATATAACGGAAGAAACTTCATTATATGTAGCGTTTTGTACATTATTGATTAATAAAGAACAAAATTTTGATTTTTTAAGAAATAAGTTAGCTAATCTAATCTCTAATAAAAATTTAGAGAAAGTTACTAATGATTTAAAATCAGACGAGCTTGTTCAATTTTGTAGTGATGTTGACATTATAAAAAAAGAAATTAACATTGAAAACTAAATGAAAAGTTTAAGTTATTTAGAAGCAAGAGAGTTAACTTTAGAAGATTATGAAGATTTTTATTGAAGATGAAGGGTTCAGTCCGAGTCAAGCAATAGCCGCAACTTTTGAAGACTCTGTACTAATAATGAAAAAAAGTTATAAAGTTTACATGTCAGTTATGGTAAATCTTTCAATTTTAAGTTTAAATCAAAAATTTCTACCAGATTATCTATTAGAAAAGCAAGAAGTTTTAAAAGAACTTGATGGTTTAAATGAAGAAGAACAGTCTGTTTATGATTCAGATATAAGTACTTTGAACCAGTTGTTGAGCAATCGGATAGTAAAGCCTTGGCTAGTAAGAAAGAAGCTCACTAATCAAGTTGCTAGTAGCTAACAAAAAGCTAGCTGTATTTATTGTACAGAGATTTAAGATTGAAAAAGAAGCGATTGAACTTTGTCGTTTCTTTTTCTGCATTTAGAGTTATTTTCTAGCCCAAAGAAAGCTAGTGGGGCTGGCGGATTCAATATTAATGAAATTCGACCAAAATTAAAAACAGATTCCGATACTGCATTTTTCTGGTCTGGTAGAACAGATGGTGTTGGAGGAGCTGACATAGCGGCAAGTGTAGCAAAGGGTAAAGGGGGTACGACTTTAGAATCAACAATAGAGAATAAAAATATTAAAATGCCAGAATGGGATTTTAACAATGGAAGCTTGGGATTTGGCTTCAGGTGCTTATGCAGAACAAGTTTCTGGTCAAGTTCGTGCAGTAGTTGGTTCAGAGTTGAGACCTGGTAATATATGGGAGAATGTGGAGTTACCTCGATTAAAAAGTAATCCTAAAGTTACCAAAATTACTACAATTGACCCTAAAACAGGAATTGAAAAAATCATTTTTGAAAGGAAGTAAATTAAATGAAAATTACAGGTAGTAGCTCACACGTAAAATTTGATTTAGAAAATGGATATGCAGTAAAGGCAGATGGAGAAATATTAGTAGGAGGAAAATTTGTAGCTTTTAAAGATTCAATGAAGAATTGGGAGTCACCACATGAAAATGAAAAACTTTCAGAAAAAGAAATCCAAGAAATTATTCAGCAAGTAAAAGAGAATACGAATGAAAACACCGTACAAATCTCATTCGAATAATAAGTAGTATAGTGAATTTGAAAATGGTATTCATGTTGCTCATGAATAAAGTAAACCGAATATTTCTTAGGTGTACAATGATTTTAATTAGAATATAGTAAAGGTATTGTAACGGTATTAGTGAAGCACCAATCACTGATACCGTTTTCTGATTTTGTCCCCTCTCGCAGCAGGTATAACTTTAAGTGTAGCTTGCGGCAGTCTTGATTACGGGGAAAGACTAGGTGACTGGCCGCGAAGCAGTTATAAATTATATCTATTTTGCTAGAGAATATAGAAGAAATTTAGGAAATATAAAGTTATTAAAATACTATTACCGTTTAGCCGTGCGTAATACGTTCTTACAAAGAAAGAGGCTAGGACAGATCCTAGCCTCTAAAATAAATTGTTCTATAATTCATTTTCGCAGAAACACATTCTAAAACAACCGCGCATTCTTCAACATTTCCTGCTTGTCTTTATAGGCTTTTTGAATGCTTTCTTTTCCAGAAACTTCGGAGATGCCAACGTTCCACCAGCCTAAATAGCCGTCGGACATGGTTTTTGGGAGGACTTTCATTTCGATGAGCGTTGTACGTGTTTGCTTTTTCGCATCTAAGAGCGCTTGCGTAAGCTCTTTTTTGTTGTTCACCCGATATATTTTTGCCCCGTAGCCTTCTGCAATTTTTGCATAGTCGACATTCAAAATCCGGTCATTTTCATCCCGAAATTCGCAGTAAAAGCTTTTGCTCCCGTTTGCCATTTGTAGGTTGTTGATACAGCCGAAACCAGAATTGTCGAACAGCATAATGTTGAGCTTATGGCCGTACTGGAGAGATGTTAGAAGCTCTGAGTGAAGCATGTTGAAGCTGCCATCTCCCACCATGGCGTAAACTTCTTGCTCCGGCGCCGCGATTTTCGCCCCAAGCGCCCCATTAATCTCGTAGCCCATGCACGAGTAGCCGTATTCAAGGTGATACGTTTCTGGCACTTCTGTGTTCCACAAACGGTGCAAATCGCCAGGCAGCGAACCAGCCGAAGTGAGCGCAATGCTGTTTGCATCTACCACCTCATTAATCGTGAGCAGTGCTTCTGTTTGGGTAAATTCTGTGTTCAAAGCATCGGCATATTCGTTTAATGTTGCGGTCGCAAATTGATTTTTGATTTCGGGTTCAAAATTCTCACGCGTAAACTTCACATTTGCCAGACGTTCACGCTCTTTGTCCCACTCTTCTTGTAAAATTTGCAGTTCATCCCCGTAAGACGTGAGATAACCTTCTAGGCGCGGCTGTAGCGCGGTAAGCGCCGTTTTAGCATCCCCTACCACTTGAAACGCATCAAATTTATACGCTTGCTGCCGACTCACATTAATATTCAAAAATTTCGTTTGCGCTTGAAAGGCTGTTTTTGAACTGGTGATAAAATCCGTGTAGCGCGTGCCAACGCCAATGACGAGGTCGGCCGACTGCACGATTTTATTCGCCGCAAGCGTGCCTAGAATGCCGCTGCCACCCAAATTGTTCGCAAATGTACTTTCCACCGTCGATTTCCCGGCGTGCGTTTCCACTAGTGGAATGTTATGCCGCTCTGAAAGCGCGATCAATGCCTCACGTGCGCCAGAATAGCGCGCCCCACCGCCCACAATGATGACCGGACGCTCACTCGCCGTAATTAAATCCGCCGCACCAATTAATTCGCGTTCAGTCGGTATTCTGCGATTCATGTGGTGAATTCGCTTTTTGAAAAATTCAACCGGATAATCATACGCTTCACCCTCTGTATCTTGCGCAATGCAAATTGTTGCGGGGCCTGCGGTTTCAGGGTCGGTCATCACTTCAAATGCGCGGATAAGCGCGCTCATGATTTGTTCTGGGCGCTCAATTCGGTCCCAGTAGCGCGAAACCGGGCGGAGCGCATCATTTGTTGTCACATCGGCACTGTACGCATGTTCAAGTTGCTGTAACACAGGATCAGGCTGGCGTGTGGCAAATGTATCCGCCGGCAAGAAGAGCACCGGAATATTGTTCGCAAGTGCTGTTCCAGCCGCCGTCACGAAATTGGCGCTCCCTGGGCCAGCTGATGCAGTACAGGCGAAAATTTTCTTACGGTTGTTCTGTTTCGCAAAACCAATCGCGGCGTGCGCCATGCCTTGCTCGTTTTTCCCCTGATAAATCTTTAAATGTCCCTGGTGCTCTTCAAGCGCTTGGCCGATGCCGACCACATTTCCGTGACCAAAAATCGCGAAAATGCCTTCCACAAATGGCGTCACTTCACCGTCAATTTCAATATATTGCTCATTCAAAAACTTCACTAATGCTTGTGCCGTCGTCAACCGAATTTTTTCATTTGGCATAAGGCGCACCTCCAGTTTTACTATTTTTGCGCTTCAATCAGCGCTTCAATTTCATGCGAAGTCGGCATCGCATCTGAAGAACTATGCTTACTAATTACAATCGAGGCCGATGCACTCCCGTATTTTAGTGCCGTTTCCACCCCTTTATTTGTGAATAAAGCATAGAGAAAAGCAGATGCATACGAGTCGCCCGCTCCAAATGTTTTCAAGACGTTCGTTTTGTACACCCCAGCTCGGAAAACCTCGCCTGCCTTCGTATATGCGTTTGAACCACTTGCGCCGTGTTTAATCACAACAAGCTTCGCATGGTGGGAAAATAGATGCTTCGTCGTCACCTCATTCGCACCGCCTGAACGCCCTTCCATCACATCATATTCATCGCGCGTTCCAATGACAATATCAGCCTGTTCGGCAACAAGCGAATAATAAATCGCGGTTTCTTCTTCCGAAACCCAAGTGTACGGGCGGTAATCTAGTTCAAACGCGACAAGGCAATCGTTTTTTCGTGCAAGCTGAATCGCTTTTAAAATAGCCTCACGAGATGGACTTTTGGCGAGTGCCGTTCCAGATACGAGCAAAAGGCGTGCCGAGCTTAAATATGCTTCATCGATTTCGTTTGGCTGCAAATATAAATCCGCCACATTATCGCGGTACATTAAAATACTACATTCGTCGGGGCTTTTGATTTCCGTGAAGGCAAGCCCAACTTTATGCCCTTCCGTATCCACGACCATGCCGTCCGTATTTACACCAACTTGTTTCATATAGCCTTCAATAAAACGACCATGTTGGTCATCTGGAATTTTCCCAATGAATCCAGCACAGAGGCCCAATTTGGAAGCACCAATGGCAATATTTGCAGGACTTCCACCTACATATTTAGAAAAAGTCATCGTTTCTTCCATCGGGCGATTATACTCCACCGCATTTAAGTCAATGCATGCGCGGCCAATGGCGATAATATCAAATTTTCGTTCTTTATGTGTATTTAAATCCATTTTTAGTCCTCCTCTATTTGCGGTCCAGTATCCAAGCGTGTGCCGGGTCATTATGGAATTTCCAAATCCGCTCTGGTCCTGCCATCACATTCAAATAATAAGACGTATAACCGTCTGGTACGCCAACCGGGTGATAGCCAGCAGGCACCAGTACCATATCGCGATTTTCCACCGTCATCGTTTCATCAATCGACCGGTCATCTGTATACACACGCTGGAACACAAAGCCTTGCGCTGGATTCATTTCATGATAATAACTTTCTTCCAAAAAAGATTCCGCTGGCAAATTATTTTGATCATGTTTATGCGGTGGATAACTCGAAAAGTTGCCGCCTTCTGTGTATACTTCCACTACTAAAACGCTATCCGCCACGTCAGAATCATCCGGCAAAATATTATGCACCAAACGCCTATTTTGATATTTTCCACGCGCTTCAATCGTATTACTACTTGCGGGAATAAAACGCACAGGCAAAGCCTTTTCAGTTGGTGAATAGCAAAGTGCCACGCGTGCCATTTCCGATTCGCCAGCAATTTCAAACCGCTGACCGCGTCCCACATACACACTATCGGTTGGAATTTTTTCAAAAACAGATTTTCGCGTCCCAATCTGTTCAAAAACCTCATTTTCAGTGCGTACTGTGATTTTTCCGGTTAAAGCAACGATACAAACTTCCATATCTGCCAAAGTTTCCCCGTACGTTGCCCCTTTTTTGACATCAAGCATCATAAAAGCCACATAGTGCAGCGGCGCATTGTCCTCCGTCACGCGGTGCACACAAGTAATCCCTTCCTTTAAAAGCTCGTTTTGCGGTTTTCTTAAAAGTTTTGCCATGTTCACTTTGCCTCCTAGTAACCTTTTTGTGAATAACGCGCCGTTACTACTTTTTTATGCGTGAAGAAATCTACGCTATCTTTTCCATTCGCATGCAAAGTCCCATAAAATGATGACTTCCAACCAGAGAATGGGAAGAAGGCCATTGGAGCTGGCACACCCAAATTAACGCCAAGCATGCCCGCATCAATATTTTCACGGAAGTAGCGCACCGCTTTCGCACTATCTGTAAATAAGCAAGCCCCATTAGCAAACTCCGATTGATTCGCAATCTCAACCGCTTCCTGTAAATTTTTCACCCGAATGATGGATAAAACGGGCGCAAAAATTTCATCTTTCCAAATGGTCATATCCGTTGTCACGTCTTCAAAAATGGTTGGGCCAACAAAGTAGCCGTTTGCTGGTACTTTTTCGCGTCCATCAACAACCAATTTTGCGCCTTCTGCAACTCCCTTTTCAATATACGAAAGCGTTCTTTCTTTGTTCTCCTCGCGAATGACTGGCCCTAAAAAGACGCCATCATCGAGGCCGTTGCCAATTTTTATTTCCGACGCTCTCTGTTTTAGAGCTTCGACAAACTCGTCATAAATCCCATCTTCAACGGTCGCCACCGCGCACGCCATGCAACGTTCGCCAGCAGATCCAAAAGCCGCCGCAATGACGTTTGTCACCGTATCCTGAAGGTCCGCATCATTCAGTACGATGGTATGATTTTTAGCCCCCGTAAGAGCTTGAACGCGTTTTAAATGAGCGCTTCCTGTTTGGTAGACATATTCCCCAACGGGCTTCGAGCCAACAAACGAAACCGCTTTAATCGTTTCATTTTCCAAAATACCATTTACGACATCATGCGCCCCGTATACAATGTTTAGCACGCCATCTGGCAGTCCTGCTTCGGCAAATAAATTGGCCAATTTTTCCATTAAAAGTGGGGTGCGTTCTGATGGTTTTAAAATGAAGCTGTTGCCAAGCGAGATGGCCATCGGGAACATCCAGCAAGGTACCATCATGGGGAAATTAAATGGTGCAATGCCGCCGCAGACGCCAATTGGATAACGATAATTTACAGCTTCCACGTCTGTCGCGATGCTTGCAAGCGAATCCCCCATCATAAGCGACGGCGTACCAGCTGCAAATTCAACGTTTTCAATGCCACGTCCGACTTCGCCAAGTGCTTCGGACAAATTTTTCCCATTTTCCATCGTAATTAATTTAGCCAGTTCTTGTTTATTTTTTTGTAGCAATTGTTGAAAGTTGAATAAAATCCTTGCACGCCTAGGAACCGCCACTTTACTCCATTTTAGAAAAGCCGCTTGCGCAATTTGTGCGGCGCTATCTAATTCCGCGCGCGTCGAAATCGGCACTTGGCAAATGACTTCTCCAGTTGCCGGATTGATAACGTTTTCAAAATTATCCGTGCTACTCTCTATCCATTTTCCGCCGATAAAGTTTTTCATTTTTCTTACCTCTGTCATATAAGACGCCTCCACTCATTTAACTTACTCCACAAATTGTCATATTTTGATTACATCTTCATAATAGTAGTTTGATTTCAAACGTTCAACATGCCTTATGATTTTATTTGTCAGCACAGATGACAATAGTTTGGACTATGAATGCGCACAAAAATAGACGCCAAGCTTCGAATGGAAACTTGGCGCCTTTAGTAACATTTTTAGTACACTTCGCTATATAAGCCTGTAATAAATGCCTCAAAATTTTTTGCTAAAAAAGTGATTTTATAATCCGCTTCTTGATCAACATGAACAACAGTCGGCTCACCTTCAGAACCACATGCACGGTAATCAAGAAAAACCATATCATGCCCAGCTGATGGGCAATCACAAATGCTTACACCAATTTTAGGATAGCCCCAAATTGATTCCCAGAATTCAGTGGAAAATTCCCCACATAAAGAAGAAGCGGCCTGTTTTCCTATTCCCATAATGCCTGTAATGGCAATAGAATCTTCTGACCAAGAAGTTGCTTCATTTGTAGGAAAAGAATCTTTGCACGGTATGCCGCCGTTTTGTGCATGGCGCATGAGGTAAATATATGAAGCAGGCAACTTAAATCCAAGCTCCGCCTCAATCTCTTGAATAATTTCATCAGTCGGGTAAGCATCTTGGTATTCATCGCCATAGCTAGTATTGAAAAAAGTTTTTAAATCCAGCCCTTTGAAAAATTTTCCTTCTTCTTCAAAATACTTTTTAAAAATTTGCTGTAATTCATTGGCTTTTTCCAATTCGACATTTAGTGAGTCATCAAAATCTCCCCGTTCAAGTTGCAAAACTTCTGTCAAATTGTTCGCCATCTCAGAAAATCGTTCGCCCCGCTTATATGAAATGTCTGCTAAAACAATTGTTGCCCTGACAAACACTTCTTGATTTCCTTCATTTTTTGCAGTGGGAATAATGTTATCTAACGTTTTTATCGCTTCTAATTCTTTACCTTTATCCAAATAATAAAGCACTTTACATAGCTGTTTAGCTAAATCCATTTGTTTTCCCCCTTTTTTAAAAGGTTGCCTTGATAAAGCAAAAGCAGCTCTAATTTTAAAACAGTGATAACTGATTTTGATCAGGAAGACCTTCTAGGCAGCCTTGATCGTCCATGTATTGAATAATCGTTTTCGATACTTTCCCGCGTTGTTGCAAATCTTCTTTTGATAAAAACTCGCCATCAAGACGCGCCTCAACGATTTGTTTCGCAACGTTTGTTCCAAGACTTGGAATCGCATTAAACGGCGGAATAAGCGTATCGCCTTCAATGATAAATTCATCTGCGGTAGATTTATATAAGTCCACTTTTTGGAATTTAAAACCACGCGCAATCATTTCATTCGCGATTTCAAGTACCGTAAGCAAGTTTTTCTCTTTCGTACTCGCTTCAAGCCCCTTGTCATTAATTTCTTTCATGACAGCGCGCACCGCTTCTCGCCCGTTAACCATTGCCGTTAAATCAAAATCGTCTGCGCGGACGGAGAAGTAAGTCGCATAAAAGAACAATGGATGATGGACTTTAAAATACGCGATTCGAACGGCCATCAGAACATAAGCTGCCGCATGGGCTTTCGGGAACATGTACTTGATTTTTTTACAAGAATCGATGTACCAAGCCGGCACTTTATTTTCAATCATCGCAGCTTCCATTTCTTCCGTTAAACCTTTCCCTTTACGCACGGATTCCATGATTTTAAAAGCAAGTGAACTGTCTAATCCTTGATAAATCAGGAAGACCATAATGTCATCACGACAACCAATAACGTCAGGGAGCTCACAAATTTTGTTTTTTATAAGTTCTTCCGCGTTGCCAAGCCATACGTCTGTCCCGTGAGAAAGACCGGAAATTTGCACAAGCTCGGAAAATGTCGTCGGTTTTGTTTGCTCGAGCATTTGACGTACGAAACGCGTTCCAAACTCAGGAATACCAAGCGTTCCTGTTTTTGAATCAATATCTTGCGGTTTCACGCCTAATGATTCTGTCCCGCCAAACAATTTCATGACTTCAGGGTCATCAGTTGGAATGGTTTTCGGATCAATTTCACTTAAATCCTGCAACATCCGAATGGCGGTCGGATCATCGTGTCCGAGTATGTCGAGTTTTAACACGTTATCGTGAATCGAGTGGAAGTCAAAATGCGTCGTTTTCCACTCCGAATCCGTTGCGTCAGCTGGGAATTGCACCGGTGTAAAATCGTAAACATCCATATAGTCAGGAATAACAATAATACCGCCGGGATGCTGTCCAGTCGTACGCTTAACGCCCGTACACCCTGCAACGAGTCGGTCCACTTCTGCTCCGCGAATATTCATATTCATGTCTCTTTCGTAACCGCGAACAAAGCCGAAAGCGGTTTTCTCCGCAACCGTACCGATAGTTCCCGCACGATACACATACTCCTCACCGAAAATTTCCTTCGTGTACGCATGCGCAACGGGTTGATAGTCACCAGAGAAGTTTAAATCAATATCGGGCACTTTATCCCCTTTGAAACCTAGGAACGTCTCAAATGGAATATCCTGCCCTTCTTTTTGATAGTTGGTGCCGCAGTGTGGGCAAACTTTATCTGGAAGGTCAAAACCTGAACCAATCGAACCGTCGTCGAAAAACTCGGAATGCTTACAGTTCGGGCACAAATAATGCGGCGGGAGTGGGTTTACTTCGGTGATTTCGGTCATAGTCGCCACAAAAGACGAACCAACAGACCCACGAGAACCTACCAAATAGCCGTCGTTAAGCGATTTTTTAACAAGCTTATGGGAAATTAAATAGATAACGGCAAATCCGTGTCCGATAATACTTTTTAGTTCCTTTTCAAGACGTGCCTCTACGATTTCAGGTAACTTTTCGCCGTACAATTTGTGTGCCATTTCGTAACTCATGTTGCGGACTTCATCTTCAGCACCTTCAATTTTAGGCGTGTATAATTCGTCTTTAATCGGCTTTAAGTCTTCCATCCAATCAGCAACGAGATTCGAATTCGTTACGACAATTTCATGTGCCTTCTCGCTTCCTAAAAAGCTAAATTCGGCGAGCATTTCATCCGTCGTACGGAAATGCACGTCTGGCATTTCATTTCGATTTAAAGGATTCGCCCCACCCATTGAATGGACTAAAATCTTACGGTAAATCTTATCATTTGGATCTTTGTAATGGACGTTTCCGGTTGCTACAACAGGTTTCCCCGTTTTTTCGCCCACTTTAACGATGTTTTTCAAAATTTCTTCTAACGCTTTCTCATCGCGAATCATTTCGCGTTCAATCAGCGGCGCATAAACTGGTTTCGGCTGAACTTCAATGAAATCGTAAAACCCAGCGACTTTTTCAGCTTCCGCCATACCTTTTTGCATCATCGCTTCAAATAATTCACCTTGACTACAGGCCGTCCCGACAATTAAACCTTCGCGCAATTTTTGCAGCTGTGACCGCGGAATACGCGGCACACGGAAGAAATAATTCAAATTGGACAGCGTAACCAGTTTAAATAAATTCTTTAAACCTTCAGGCGTTTTTGCATAAATGGTCGCGTGGAATGGGCGTGCACGTTTGTAAGCGTCGCCTTCTCCCATATAATTGTTGAGCGCGTCGTGAAAATCAATATCATGCATTTCCTTCGCATCTTTGATGAGCTTCCACGCCAAATACGCAGTTGCTTCGGCATCAAAAATGGCACGGTGATGCTGTTCGAGTATGATGTTGAACTTTTTCGTCAACGTATTCAGGCGGTGGTTTTTAAAATGTGGGTATAAAAATCGCGCTAACTCCAGCGTATCAATAACCGCGTTCGGCGCGTCAGGCAAACCAATTTTGCGGTACGCCGTGTTGATGAAGCCCATATCGAATGATGCATTGTGGGCAACTAAAATGTCATCGCCACACCATTCGCGGAAGTTTTTTAGAACGACTTCAATCGGATCAGAGCCTTTTACCATATCATCTGTAATGCCTGTCAAATTAATCGTCGTCGCCGAAAGTGGATGCCCAGGGTCAATAAACGCTTCGAATTTATCAATGACTTCCCCGTTATGCATTTTAATTCCGGCAAGCTCGATAATCGTATCATAAACCGCAGAGAGCCCAGTTGTTTCAACGTCAAACACCACATAAGTTGCGTCTTTTAAACCAGTATGTTGGTCGTTATAAGCAATCGGAACGCCGTCATCAATTAAATTGGCTTCAATGCCGTAAATCATCTTGATGCCATTTTTCTTCCCAGCCGCATAGGCTTCTGGGAACGACTGTGCCGCCGCATGATCTGTAAGTGCAATCGCTTTGTGTCCCCAATCAGCCGCCTGTTTCGTTAAATCGCTAATGGAATTTGTTGCATCCATTTGACTCATGTTCGTGTGTAAATGCAATTCAACACGTTTTTCTTCCGCTTTATCGTGACGCATTTTCGGTGCAATCTCATTAATATCTTGCGCCATCATAATTAAATCGCGGACAAAAGTATCATTTTGCACGCTACCGCGAACTTTGACCCACATCCCTTTTTTAAGGTTTTGGAACATCGCCGCATCATCATTATCGCGCGAGAACATTTTAATAATCATCGAACTCGTATAATCCGTTATTTTAAATTGAAGTAAGCTTCTTCCGCTCCGAAGCTCGCGAATCTCCGTTGCAAAAATATAACCTTGCACCGTAATCCGGCGTTCCTCATCATAAATATCGCCGAGCCGTTTCACTTCTTCATCATCTTTAATTTTATAACCAATTTGGAACGGACCATCAAGTGGGGCTGCTTGAACATCATTAGATGCCGCCTCCATCTGGCGCTTTTGCATCACCTGAACAGCCTCCTGCGCCTTCATCGCGTCCTCTTCTTCTTTCGCCTTCGCAAACGCTTTATACGCTTCCGTCTCTTCTTGGGCTAAAATATTCATCCGGATTGCAAGACGCGGGAACCCCGCATCACGGTAGGCTTCAAGAATCTGATTCTGAAAGCTCTGCGCTATTTTAGTTTGCTCCATCTCATTATGAACCGAAATCTCCAAAAAATGCGGTTCCTTCAAAGTCGGTTTTTGTTCCATCAACACCTGCCCAATCATTGGCGACGTCTTAAAAATCGGCTCGACAATCATGTTCCAGTAATCTTGAATAAGTGCCTCATCCAAGCGTGCATCTGTCGTCATGATTCGCAGTTCCGTTTCTGCAATCTCACTAAAAGCACGTTTCATTCCCGTATCAAGCATTTGATAAAACGCTTGCGGAAAAATTTGCGGCGTCTTCAAATGAAATTGCCACGTTTTTGTTGCCTTATCCGCAATCAATTTTTCAATTTGCGTTTCATTCGTGTAGTCGGCAAAAGTCGACACATCGCTTAAACCAACCTGTTCTAAAAGAAGTTTAAATCGTTCTTTTTTATCTTGTTCGGTAGCACTCAATCTCTGACACTCCTTCCAGAAAACTTGAAAAGTACCTTACAAAAGCCAAGGTACTTTTCCGTCATCTCTATTGTACTAAAAAAATCAGTTTTCGCCAAAAAGAATTGGTAGCGTATTTAAAAGTTCATCTTGACGCACTTCAATCATTTCGCCCGTCTTCCGAATTTTCACTTCCACAATTTCTTCCGCCGCTTTCTTCCCAACCGTCACACGAATTGGTAAGCCAATCAAATCTGCATCCGCAAATTTCACGCCAGCGCGCTCAGTTCTATCATCAAGCAACACACTGTAGCCCGCTTCTTGCAGTTTCGCATAAAGCCCTTCCCCAAATTCGCGCTGCTCATCATTCTTCATGTTTACTGGAATCAGGTGAATATCAAACGGCGCAATTCCTTTTTCTAGGACTAAACCGTTCTCATCATGATGCTGTTCTGCTACCGCAGATAAAAGTCGCGATACGCCAATTCCGTAGCAGCCCATAATTAAAGGATTCGCACGACCGAATTCATCTAAAAATGTCGCATTCATCGCTTCACTATATTTTGTTCCCAATTTAAAAATGTGGCCTACTTCAATACCTTCAGCAAATTTAATAATGCCTTGACCGTCAGGCGATAAGTCCCCCGCTTGAATCATCCGAAGATCAAAATAACTGCTGACCGTAAAATCACGTTCTGGATTCACATTTATATAATGGTAGTCATTTTCATTTGCCCCAGTTGCTGCATTCACAATATCTGCCACCGCATTGTCCGCATAAATCCGAATCGAATCCGGCACACCGACTGGCCCAAGAGACCCAAAATCCGCGCCAAGCAATTGAATCGCCACAGCAGGATCCGCAAGTTCAACACTTTTCGCATCAAGCGCATTTTTAATTTTAATATCATTCACTTCATGGTCGCCGCGAACGAGTACCATGATGATTTCGCCATCCACATCAAACAACATTGATTTCAACGTTTTTTCAATTGGAATTTCTAAAAACGAAACAATATCTTCAATGGTTCGTTTTTCAGGCGTCGCTACTTTTTCAAGTTCCGCTTCTTTTTCATGAGATTTTTTTTCCATGTGTAAAACGGGCGCCATTTCCGTATTTGCCGCATAATCGGAAGCATCGCTATATGCAATGGTATCCTCCCCAATTTCTGAAAGCACCATAAATTCTTTCGTGTCTTTCCCGCCAATCGCACCAGAATCTGCAATGACTGCACGGAAATCTAGTCCACAGCGCGTAAAAATGTTGCTGTAAGCTTGATACATCTTTTCATACGTTTCGTCCAAGCTTTCTTGTGTGGCGTGGAACGAATAAGCATCTTTCATGATGAATTCTCGACCACGAAGCAACCCAAAACGTGGACGTTTTTCATCCCTAAATTTCGTTTGAATTTGGTAAAGTGTAATAGGTAAACGCTTGTATGAACTCAGTTCATCACGAACGAGTGACGTAATTACTTCTTCATGCGTTGGCCCAAGCGCAAAGTCGCGCGCGTTACGGTCTTTAAGACGCATTAATTCAGGACCGTAGTCGCTGTAACGCCCGGATTCTTTCCAAAGTTCAGCGGGTTGTAAAGCTGGCATCAAAAGTTCAGATGCTCCCACGCGATTTAATTCTTCGCGAATAATTTGTTCGATTTTTTTTAGTGTTAAGTGAGCAAGCGGTAAGTAGCTGTAAATCCCACTTGCAACTTGACGAATAAAACCTGCGCGGAGTAACAGCTTATGGCTCATTACTTCTGCATCAGCAGGTGTTTCCTTTAAAGTTGGAATAAATGTCATTGTCTGACGCATGAAAAACACTCCCTAATTTTTAAAATCAATCCCTTTGTAACATCGTCTTAGAAAAAGGCACGTTGGATGTCATTCCAAGTGACAAGTATCATCAGAACCATGAGTAGCGCGAATCCGATAAAGTGAATCATTCCTTCTTTTTTCGGATCCACTGGTTTTCTGCGAATAAGCTCATACGCAAAGAATAAAAGTCTTCCGCCATCTAGTGCTGGAAGCGGCAATAAGTTAACAATCCCCAAGTTAATACTAAGAACTGCCGTCCAGTTTAATAACGTTAAGAAGCCGTAACTAACAACTTGTTCCGTGCTCGTATAAATCCCGACTGGTCCGTTCAACATGTCAAGCGAGAAGCCACCCGTAATCATGTTGCCGAGCACTGCAAAGATTTGTGAAATCCAGTACCATGTTTGCGTAAACCCGTAACTGATTTTAGCGCCAAATGAATCGTCTGTCGGTGATCCGACGCCAATCTTCCCGAC
Source organism: Listeria goaensis (assembly GCF_900186125.1). GTDB lineage: Bacteria > Bacillota > Bacilli > Lactobacillales > Listeriaceae > Listeria > Listeria goaensis. Next base: position 122,337 of record NZ_FYBQ01000005.1, read on the forward strand.
TTCCTTGCCTTGTTCTTTCACCGAGTCAGGCGTCACATGAATATCTTCTGTTTTTCCGTCGCGGTCTATTTTAAAGTCTAAATCCTTGCCCGGGTTTTCCGACACGATGGTCACAATATCAGCCCAGGAATCCGTTTGTTTACCGTTAATTGATTTGACTTCATCGCCTTGTTTTAAGCCAGCTGTTTGTGCGGGGCTATCCGGCATTACTTTTCCAAGTTCGCTTTCATTTGTGACAACGCCGCCTTGTACAAAAGCAAGCACCGTAAAAATGAGAATCGCTAAAATGAAGTTAAATAATGGGCCGGCAAAAATTGTCGCTGCACGCTTTCCGAGCGATTTCGAGCCGAAAGAGCGGTCATACGGGACAATTTGCGTTTCAATTTTTCCGTCAATAATAATCGCATCTTTTGCGACTTCATAACGGACTTTTTTCGTTTCGTCAAAATCTTCAAAGCCTTCGATGAATAAATCTTTTTCGAGATCTGCATTTGAGACTTCAAGCGGTTGGGCGTTGACATACTGGTCTTTCCCATTTACGATAATTTTTTCGACCTTTTCATCCTCAGAAAGCTCTAAACCAATGCGAAAACCCGGTTTGAGCGAAATCTCTTCGCCGTCCTCCCCGGCCATGCGTACGTAACCGCCAATGGGAAGTAAACGAATCGTGTATTGTGTTTCTTTCTTTTTATAAGCAAATATTTTGGGGCCAAAACCAATGGAAAAATCTTTTACCATTATTCCTGAACGTTTGGCTAATAAAAAGTGTCCTAATTCATGAAAAAAGACAATTAACCCAAAAACAAATATAAATGCAATGATGGTTGTCAAATTCGTTTCACCTCTATCCTATAAAAGTGTTTTCACGTATGCACGTGTTTCTTGATCTACTTGCAGGATTGTGTCGAGTGACGGATCTTGAATCGCATTATGGTTATGCATCGCGTTCTCAACAACTGCTTCAATTCCTTGGAAGGCGACTTGCCCATTTAAAAACCCTGCCACAGCAATTTCGTTCGCTGCATTTAAAACCGTTGGCATCGTCCCACCTATTTTACCAGCTTGAAATGCTAATTTCAATGCCATGAAGCGGTCAAAATCGACTTTTTCAAAATGAAGCGCCCCGTATTTTGTAATGTCAAACGGTTCACTGAACGAAATCGATGCGCGCTCTGGATACGTTAAAGCGTACTGAATGGGAATGCGCATATCAGGTGTTCCGAGTTGGGCAATTAAACTGCCATCAACAAATTCTACCATCGAGTGCACAACACTTTCACGATGAATGACGACTTCAATATCATCGTAGTCCATGTCATACAACCAATGCGCTTCAATGACTTCAAGTCCTTTGTTGAACATCGTTGCCGAATCAATTGTGAGTTTATTTCCCATGTTCCAGTTCGGATGATTGAGCGCTTCTTTGACTGTCACGTTTTTTAGCTCTTCACGTGTCTTGTCGCGAAAACTACCGCCGCTAGCTGTTAACACAATTTTAGCAACGTCTTTCTGGTTTTCGCCATTTAATGCCTGAAAAATAGCTGAATGTTCGCTATCAACAGGTAATAAGTTCACGTTATGCTTCGCTGCGGCCGCCATGACAAGATGCCCAGCCGTTACAAGTGTTTCTTTATTCGCAATTGCGATTTCTTTCCCCGCTTCAATCGCATCTAGTGTGGGGAGAAGCCCAACGCTACCAATTACTGCATTGACAACAACATCGCCTTCTGGGAAAGTCGCAATTTCTCTTAAACCAGCAATGCCGTACGAAAACTGAATGCTTGGAAATTCTGCTCGTAGCGTTTCAAGGTCACGTTTATTTTGTACGGAAACTTTTTGAGGCTGAAATTCCGTAATGATTTTCCGTCCCAGTTCCACATTTCTTCCAAATGAAAGCGAAACAATTTTAAATTTTTCGGGGTGCTCGCGAACAATTTCAAGTGTTTGTGTTCCAATTGATCCCGTTGCACCTAGTAAAATAATTTTTTTCATAGTCACATCTCCATTTAAATAATTTGAAGTATATGTAGAAGTGGCAATACAAAGAGCAGGCTATCAAAACGGTCTAAAATCCCGCCATGTCCTGGTAAAATTTTGCCGGAATCTTTCACGCCGTAATAACGTTTTAAGGCAGATTCAACAAGATCGCCTAGCTGTCCAAAAATGGATAGAACAACAAGCCCTACTAAAATAACGACCATGGAAAGTGGTAAATCGGCGAAATAATAAAAGCCGCCTGCAATGACTAATGCGCAAATAATACCGCCTATAAAGCCTTCAACCGTTTTATTCGGACTAACATGCGGCGCTAGTTTATGTTTCCCAAATTGCCGCCCGATGAAATACGCACCTGTATCAGTCGACCAAACGATGAGTAATGCGAAAATGACATAGTATAAACCCGCGTCACGCGTCAAAGATAAATAGTGAAAGCCAAATCCAACGTAAATCGCTGAAAGTAGCGCCACTCCCGCTTGATCAAAATGGAACTTATTCCGCGAAAATACCGTATAAGCTAATAAAATTGCAATTCCAATGAAAAGAAGTTCCATTTTTGAAAGACCTATTTCTTCAAAAAAAGTTAAATAACGGTCTGGAACAGTCACAATCCATGTCAGTAAAATCGTGATAATCCCGCTCACAGAAAAAACAGGTTGTTTTACCATGACTAAAATTTCATATACAGCAATTGTCGCTAACAACAAACTCATTAGCTCAAAAGGAATCCCCCCGATGATTACAAACGGAATAAAAACTATGAGCGCCACAATTGCCGTAATTATTCTTGTCTTCACTTATCTTGTCCTCCCTACAGACCTCCGTACCGGCGTGACCGATTTTGATAATCAATCATCGCTTGAAGGAAATCTTCTTCTTTAAAATCAGGCCAATGAACTTCCGTAAAATAAAATTCGCTATAAGCAAGTTGCCAAAGCATAAAATTACTAAGTCGAAGTTCGCCACTTGTTCGTATCAATAAATCCGGATCGCCTAGTCCCCGGCTCATCAAATGATTATCAATATCCGCCTCTGTAATATCAGCCGGATTTTCACCTGCTGCTACTAGCTCTGCAATGGCTGCCTTTGTCGCCGATATAATTTCCGCTCTTCCCCCGTAATTGAGCGCAAAATTAAGCACAAGCCCTGTACAGTGTTTCGTCGCTTCGATAGCTCCTTCAACTGATTTAAGCGTATGAGCTGGTAAGTTTTCCCGGTAGCCCATAATATTTACGCGGACATTTTCTTCTACCAGTTCAGGTACAAACGTATCAAAAAACTCCACTGGTAACTTCATTAAAAAATCCACTTCATCTGTTGGTCTTTTCCAATTTTCAGTTGAAAACGCATATAATGTCAACACGTCAATGCCAAGACTGCTCGCATATTTCGTGATTTTCTTAACGACATTCATACCTTCCTTATGACCAGCTATACGTGGTAAAAAACGTCTCTTTGCCCATCTTCCGTTGCCATCCATAATGATTGCTACATGCTTTGGAAGAGGAATTTCTGTTGAAAGCTCGCTATCTATAAAATTTTCGTTTTGTCCAAATAGCTTCTTAAACATTTTAAATCCTCCAATAGAGATGCCATTTTTATGCGCATATCTATACTTATAATATCAAAAATCTCGCCATTTATGTACTAAAATTTTCATGTGGAACATGAGATTTTCATGAGAATAAATAATAAGAAAAAGCATTCCTCCCCTTCTCAAATTAGAAGAAAAGGAACGCTTTCCACTCTCAACATTACACTTCTAAGATTTCAGCTTCTTTGTTTTTCGCAATTTCATCGATATTTTTAATGCTTGCATCCGTTAGTTTTTGTACATCTTCTGTGTAACCACGCAAGTCATCTTCTGTAATATCGCCAGCTTTTTCAATTTTTTTAAGCTCATCATTTGCATCGCGGCGAACATTTCTTACAGCTACTTTTGCTTCTTCTGCTTCTTTTTTCACTTCTTTTGCGAGCTCACGGCGGCGTTCTTCCGTCAATTGCGGAATCGTCAAACGCAACACGGATCCGTCATTGTTTGGCGTTAAACCTAAGTCGGATTTTAAAAGTGCTTTTTCGATGTCACCAATGATATTTTTATCGAAAGGTGTAATCAAAAGCATGCGCGCTTCTGGAACGGAGATACTAGCCATTTGATTAAGTGGAGTCGGCGCCCCGTAATATTCAACTTGAACACGATCCAAAATTGAAGCATTCGCGCGACCAGCGCGGATTTGTCCAAGTGTACGTACTAAAGCTTGTTCTGCTTTTTCCATTTTTTCTTTTGAATTTTGCAAGACTTCTTTACTCATTTAGTTTTTCCCCCTAACAGTTGTCCCGATTTTTTCACCGAGAATAACTCGCTTAATATTATTTTCATCTTCCGCAAACGAGAATACGATTAACGGAATATCGTTATCCATACTTAACGATGAGGCTGTGGAGTCCATCACTTGCAGGCCTTCTTTAATAACGTCTAAGTAAGAAAGTTCGTCATATTTTTTCGCTGTTTCATCGACTTTTGGATCCGCGCTATACACGCCATCGACATTGTTTTTCGCCATTAAAATGACATCCGCTTCAATTTCAGCTGCACGAAGAGCCGCTGTTGTATCTGTAGAGAAGTACGGGTTTCCAGTTCCGCCAGCGAAAATGACAACGCGCCCTTTTTCAAGGTGACGAATCGCTTTACGACGAATGTATGGTTCAGCAATTTGACGCATATCAATCGAAGTTTGTACGCGTGTTGCCACACCAACGTTTTCTAAAGAATCTTGTAAGGAAAGAGAATTCATGACAGTCGCAAGCATGCCCATATAATCAGCTGCCGCACGGTCCATGCCCATCTCACTCCCAAGTTTCCCGCGCCAAATATTTCCACCACCAACAACGATGGCCACTTCGACACCTATCTCTACTACTTCTTTTACTTGTTTAGAAATCGCATTAACAACGTTTGGCTTAATCCCAAATCCGTCTGTTCCAGCTAATGCTTCACCACTTAGTTTTAGTACTACACGTTTATATTCTGGGGTATCCATAAAAACCTCCGCTATTCATTCTATTTCGAGATAAGTTGTTTCTTTATCCACCATCATCTATTTTACTAGAAAACCCGTCATTACAAAAGCTTTTTTATATAAAAATAGAAAAAATGTTTGCGCTTTGCCTTTTTGTGTAATTTGGAGCGTTTTTATTCTCCTAATTTTCAAAAAACGTGCTATACTAAGAGCAAATAAAAGGAGGAATGATGATGGTTTGGACTGTACCCTATTTAATTTTCGATGGCACGGCAAATGACGTCTTAGAATACTATAAAGATGTTTTTGAAGCTGATAACAGCGGCGTTCAGCGTTATGGCGATATGGAAGATTTCTCTGGCACCGATTTATCCGCCAAACGATTAATTCACGGCTGGCTGGCAAAGGACGGTGTGGATTTCTTACTTTTTTCTGACGCACCCGAGGGCATGCCACTTGCTGAAGGTGATACTGTAACCATCGCCTTCATGTTCCAAGACGAAGCTTCTTTAAAAAGAGCGTATGACAAACTAAAAAGTGAAGCCAAAGATATCCACATGGAACTCCAAGAAACTTTTTGGGGCGCGATTTACGCGAATCTAACGGACAAATACGGTGTTCACTGGCAACTTAATTATCAAAAAGAAACATTACCAAGGTAAAAAACTAGGCAGGTCACTTTAAAGCGACCTGCCTTCTTTAATCAAAAATTGCTGGCATTTTCTCAGTATCCCCGCGAAACAATTTAAGTAGCACAAATTTTAACCCCTTGAATAAAGCATAACCTATCATACTTCCTAAAAAATTAAAGATAATATCATCTATATCAGCAATCCGATACCCTATTAAAAACTGTGTTACTTCTATTAAAAGTGTAAAAGTAAATCCTACTATCATCATTCTTTTCCAAGACATTCGTAATAAAAATGGTAATCCAAATCCAAACGGTATCGTTAAAAGTGTATTTAATAAATAGCCTTTTGGATCGATACTTACGAAAGGTACTAAAGACACGCCTTGCCAAATAGATAGATTCTGTTCTGCCCTGTCAATAAAGTAAAGCGGAAATTGTGTAATCCGAATCACTTCGGTTATGTAAAGATAAAAAATAGAGTAACATAATAGAAATCCCCAGCTTTTTTTCCAACATAGCTTTAAAATTATAATTGATACCATATAAATACAAAAAAAGGTAAGATATGTCCCCAACTCTTCAAAATAAATCCCCAATTGTCCTCTTTCTCCAGTCCTCTAATCTAAGCTGTTTTTATTGTTCCATTATAGCACAAAAACACGCTGCTGCTTTCAAATCATTTGATAAATCCTGTCTGCTATTCTTTATTTCTCAATCGCAAAAGTCACAAAATGTGTACCAAGTTAGAAGGGTAGTACACTTTTCGCGAAATTAATCTTGAGTAGATTATTTGTGTAGTATAATAGCTATTATCACGAATGAATCGAGGTCGATTAGATGTTAAAAAATCGATTAAAAAACTTAAGAGAAAAAAATAACTTACTACAAAAAGACGTTGCGAGAAAAATAGATGTTGGTCGCACAACTTATGCTATGTATGAGCAAGGGAACCGAGAACCTGATTTAGCAACACTCAACAAGATTGCCAAGTCATATGATGTATCCATTGATTACTTGGTAGGTAACACAGACAATGAAGACGGATACCTCAACTCCCCTGAATACATAGCTTTTGAAAATAATCCTGAATTAGCTGCATTTTGGAGAGAACTTCCTGAATCAGAGGAAGAACGAGTCCAACAACTTTATGAGATGTGGAAAATCATTAGTAATCCAAGTTATTTTCAACACAAAAGTTCAAAATATAACTCATCAATTGATGTTAACGCATAAGCGCTAATATAAAAACACAAAAAGGAGAGAACATATTTATGGTAGGAGTTTCAATTTTAATGCTTGTTTTAGGTTTTATCGGTCTAGTTGTGGGCATTATTCTAATCATCAACAAGAAAACTAGAAAAGCAGGTGTTATAACTACTATTTCATCTATTGCATGTGGGATAGTATTTTCAATCGTGTTTGTCGTGGGCATAGTCAATGAGGGAGCAAAGGCGGTAAATGAAGCTGCCTCTACTAACTCTACTTCCACTAACTCAAGCGATGATTCGGCAGACACTTCCTTAGAAGACGAATCAACTGAAGAATACACTGACACTGAGTCAGAAGAAGGATCTAGAGCTAACCCTACTCCTTTAAATTCGACATTATCACTTAGCGGTTCAATGATGGATGTGGATACTTATGATAACTTTAAAGCAAATATGGATATTACGATTACTGAAACAATACGAGGAAATGAGGCCGCACAAATAATTCAAGCTGAAAATCAATTTAATGAGCCTGCCCCTGATGGAAAAGAATACATTTTAAATAAAGTCAAAGTTAAGGCATATGGCATCGCTTCACCAGAAAATAAATTTATGATTAATGATATGGAATTTGAATATCTTTCATCAACAGGAACGCTTTATGACGGAGAAAGTGTTGTTATTCCCAATGAATTATCAGCTACATTATATAATGAAGGAACAGCAGAAGGATATATTCAAGGAACGATTAATAAAGATGATGCGGCGCCGCTTATAAAGTACGAGAATTTTTATTTTAGCACTAAATAATTAATAACATAAAAACCCCTGTTATTCTAAATGAATAACAGGGGTTTAAACTTATATTTACAATTAGTCTTTCTTCACTTGATTCATAACTTCTTCAACAAAGTTATCTTCTTTTTTCTCTAAGCCTTCGCCGACTTCAAAGCGTACGAATGATGCAACAGTTGCACCGTTTTGTTTCACATATTCGCCAACTGTGATGTCAGGATTTTTAACGAAAGGTTGGTCTAAAAGGGAGATTTCACTCAACCATTTTGTTAAGCGACCTTCCACCATTTTTTCAACGATTTTTTCAGGTTTACCTTCGTTTAAAGCTTGTTGTGTTAAAATTTCTTTTTCGTGTGCGATTTCAGCAGCGTCTACATCGTCACGAGAAATGTACTTCGGATTAATAGCGGCAATGTGCATCGCAACATCTTTTGCTACTTCTTCCTTGTCAGTACCTTCAAGTAAAGTTAAAACGCCGATACGTCCACCCATGTGAATGTATTCGCCGAACGCATGGTTATCAGCTTTTTCCTTGATTTCAAAACGACGAAGTGAAATTTTTTCACCGATTTTTGTAATTTGTTCAGTGATGTAATCTTGAACTGTTACGCCGCTTTCGATTTCAGTTTTTAAAGCGTCATCTAAGTTATCTGGTTTAACAGCTAACAAATGATTCGCTAATTTATCTACTAATGCGATGAAGTTATCGTTTTTAGCAACAAAGTCAGTTTCAGCGTTTACTTCTAAAACAACAGCATGTTTCTCGTTACTTACAACGTGAGTCATACCTTCAGAAGCAATACGGTCACCTTTTTTAGCCGCTTTCGCGATTCCTTTTTCACGAAGATAGTCGATTGCTTTATCCATATCGCCATCAGTTTCTACTAACGCTTTTTTACAGTCCATCATACCTGCGCCAGTTTTTTCACGTAATTCTTTTACCATTTGAGCAGTAATGTTTGCCATTTTATTTTCCCTCCAATAGTTAACTTTTAAAAAAGGTGATAAGTTAAATCTCTTATCACCTCAGAAATGTTTCATCAAAAATTAAGCTTCAGTAGACTCTTCCGCTTTCACTTCTTCAGTAGATTGTACTTCTTCTACAGGAGCTTCAACGTTTTCTTCGCCTTGGTTGACTTCGATGATAGCATCAGCCATTTTAGCAGTTAATAGTTTAACCGCACGAATCGCGTCATCGTTTGCAGGGATTACATAATCAATTTCATCAGGATCACAGTTAGTATCTACAATACCGATGATAGGAATATTTAATTTACGAGCTTCTGCTACTGCGATACGCTCTTTACGAGGGTCAACGATGAACATTGCATCAGGAAGACCTTTCATATCTTTAATACCGCCTAAGAAGCGCTCTAATTTTTCTTTTTCTTTTTTCAGAAGGACAACTTCTTTCTTAGGTAAAACTTCGAAAGTGCCATCTTCTTCCATTTTTTCGATTTTTTTAAGGTGTTTAATACGCTTTTGAATCGTTTCAAAGTTTGTAAGTGTTCCACCTAACCAACGATGGTTTACAAAGTATTGACCAGAACGTTCCGCTTCTTCTTTAACAGAATCTTGCGCTTGTTTTTTAGTACCAACGAAAAGGATAGTACCTCCGTCAGCAGCAACTTCACGCATGAAGTTGAAAGCTTCGTCAACTTTTTTAACCGTTTTTTGTAAATCGATAATGTAAATTCCGTTACGTTCCGTGAAGATATATTTCTTCATTTTCGGGTTCCAACGGCGTGTTTGGTGTCCAAAGTGTACACCAGCTTCTAATAATTGTTTCATTGAAATAACAGGCATGTTATTCCCTCCTATGGTTTTATTTTTGCGACAAGTCGCCCTCCGCAATCGGTCAACCAAATGAAAGACTTGAAAAATCAAGCACCTTCTCATTTGTCACGTTGCGTGTGTGATTTAACACCGTTTATTACTATACCACAAATTGATGCTATTAGTCAATATCATTCCTTATTACTCCGTACCATTTTCGTCCAGTTATACCAGCTATAAACCGAGTTGAACAAATACATGATATACATGACGAGCACGGACATGTTTGTTTCACCTGAATGCGACAGCATCAGCACCCATAATGTAATCGTTAAAATATTTACCACAATCCATAAAAGCCATTGTTCACGAAAACGCAAAATCATTAGGATTTGCGCCACTACAGAAATTATCGTGGTCGCTCCGTCCCAACCGGGCAGGGCGCTTCCGATGCTTCGCAAGTAAATACTGTACAGGATGGTTAAAACAGCCACTAAGACGATACAGATTAGCCACTGGACTAGGGTTAAAGATTTCGCCTCAACTTCTTTTACTTTTGCCTTATTAATTGCATGTTTAGCCGAGTAGTGTCTTTTCCACATGATGAATCCGACAATTTGGACTGGAAGATATAAAATGAGTTGCAGCTGCACTTCGCCGTATAATTTGAACGTGTAGGAAACCCAGGCGTAAGCGAGAACATTAATGAGTCCGAAGAAATAATTGCTTATTTTTCCTTTTCCAACAAAAACAACGCAAAGTATCCCGCTTATCCCAGCGATTAAGCCGATAACGGAATCTGGGTATAAGATGTATACCACAATTTGTACGGCAAGAAAAATCGTAATCCATATTTTTTCAAAAGTTGTCCAGCCGTAAAACAACTCCTTTTTTAAAGCTTCAATCATGCAAATTCTCCTTCTGGCTCAATCAAGTTGTCAATTAGCTTGATTGCCGCTTGATACTGTTCATAAAAACTACCTTCTAAAACCGCTACTTTGTCAGAAAGGTTATATTCGGTTAGCGTGTTTAAAAAGTTTTGATGCATTCTTTCGCGTGTGGCATCATCGCTGTAACTCATGTCGCGGAAACCATCATCTACATATCTCGTTGCAGGTGGCAACGTAATAATTAAGTCCCACTCCTGTTTCTCAATATAATGTTTAAACACAACGCGCGCATTCTCCACTTCTTCTTCTGTGCAATAATATTGAATGTAGTTTAGCGTGGTCATCGTGTCGGTATCCGCAATAAACACGCCACTGTTCGCTGGGCTATGTATATGTTTTTTATTATTTTCAAATTGCCCAATTCCAATGTTTAGAAGATCTCTAAAACTTAATTCGTCATCGCGAACATTGTAAGTTTCTTCATATTCGCGCGCGTACTCTAATGAGAAAGACGTTGCATAATGCCGAGCCAAATCACGCGTTAAGGTCGTTTTCCCTGTTGAGGCAGTCCCGTAAATTAGCACCTTTTTAACATAAAATTTTCGAAAAGGTTTCATGATGTAGTCCCAATATTTGACCGGATTTTCGCGACATAAAGTGCCGGAAAGCCCTGTTTCCTTGCGTTCCAGAAACGTTATCACATCTTCTCTAGCTACCCGCTTTTGGAGTTCTTGCTGATATTCTGGTTCCCCTACATAATAGTTTCGCGGGCTATTTGTGAGTAGCTCTTTTGCCAGTATTGTTTGCAAGAGCGCCCACCACTCTTCCCAACCATTCACATCAGCGGAAATATACGCCGGAATATCCTTTTCATCTAGTTTAATAACTTGTACCATTTCGTCATCTTTAAATAGCTCTCTCATGGCTCTAAATCTATCGGTTAAACCCATGCCGCTACTGCCACCACGATCTCCGTCGTAGCCTGACACAACGACAACAACACCCTCCTCACATTCGCGTTTTGCACGAATGACTAGCTCATAATGCCCAATATGACAGGGGGCAAATGTGCCAAAATAAATACCGATTCCATTATGCATGTGTCCACCTTCTTTTGCTGATTTATTTTTTATGTTTATTCATAATAGTAGCGAACTCGTATAGGAAAGTAAATAGCCGATTCCAACTGTTCGTAAAAAAATACTTGTTTACACAAAAAAAGAAGGGGAAAACTCCCCTCCTCAGCATTAATTTGCTACAATATTGACCAACTTTCCAGGAACAGCAATCACTTTACGAATAGTTTTGCCCTCTAGTTCCGCTTGGATGCGTTCATGTTGTTTAGCAAATTCCTCTAATTCTTCTTTTGGCATTGCTTTTGCAACAATTGCTTTTGCTTTCACTTTGCCGTTCACTTGAAGCACAATTTCCACTTCGTCTTCAATTAGTTTTGACTCATCAAACGTTGGCCACACCGCGTATGCGATAGATTCGTTATGCCCAAGAATGGACCAAAGTTCTTCCCCTACGTGCGGTGCAATTGGGGCAAGGAGTTTTACGAAGCCTTCTGCATATTCTGTTGGCACCGTTTCTGCTTTATATGCTTCGTTCACAAAAATCATTAGCGCCGAAATACCGGTGTTAAAGCGCAGGTTTTCGTAATCATTCGTCACACTTTTCACCATTTGATGGTACGCACGTTCAAGCTTGCCATCGTTCGCTTTTGTCACTTTTGCTTGCAAATTGCCTGCGTCAGAAACAAAAAGTCGGTATGCCCGGTCGAGGAACTTCCGCGCACCTTCAAGCCCGTTTTCACTCCAAGCAATAGAAGCTTCAAGCGGTCCCATGAACATTTCATACAAGCGCAGCGTGTCCGCCCCGTATTTTTCAACGACTTCATCAGGATTTACAACATTGCCGCGAGATTTCGACATTTTCTCGTTGTTTTCGCCCAAAATCATTCCTTGGTTAAAAAGTTTTTGGAATGGCTCTTTCGTAGGAACAACCCCAATGTCATACAGGAATTTGTGCCAGAAGCGCGCGTATAGCAAGTGAAGAACGGCATGCTCTGCGCCGCCGATATATACATCAACGGGAAGCCACGCTTTTAGTTTTTCAGGGTCCGCGATTTTGTCCGCATTTTTCGGATCGATATAACGCAAGAAATACCAGCTGGAGCCAGCCCATTGCGGCATTGTATTCGTTTCACGACGCCCTTTCCGACCATTTTCATCGACCACATTTACCCAATCCGTCAGATTGGCAAGTGGTGATTCGCCTGTACCAGATGGCTTAATTTCTGTTGCTTTTGGCAAAAGAAGGGGCAATTCATTTTCAGGTACAAGTGTCGATTCGCCGTCTTCCCAGTGGATAACTGGAATTGGTTCGCCCCAATAACGCTGACGGCTAAAGAGCCAGTCGCGCAAACGATACGTTGTTTTTCTCGTACCCGAACCATCTGCCTCTAGCCAGTCACAAATTTTCGAAATAGCATCTGCTTGATTCAAACCGTTCAAGAAATCGGAGTTCACATGTTCACCGTCGCCGCTATAAGCCGCGTTTGAAACGTCGCCACCCTTCACAACTTCCACAATTGCAAGATTAAACTGCTTGGCAAATTCATGGTCGCGCTCATCATGCCCCGGAACCGCCATCACAGCACCCGTGCCGTATTGAATGAGCACGTAATCCGCAATCCAAATCGGCATTTTTGCGCCATTAACTGGATTTATCGCATACGCTCCTGTAAAGACACCTGTTTTTTCTTTGGCTAAATCCGTACGTTCTAGTTCACTTTTTAGTTCCACCTTTTTGCGATACGAAATGACAGCCTCTTTCTGTTCGGGTGTCGTAATGACGTCTACCAAATCATGCTCAGGAGCAAGCACCGCATAAGTCGATCCAAAAAGTGTATCTGGACGTGTTGTAAAGACAGCAAATGATTGGTCCGTGCCATCAATCGCGAAATTAACTTCCGCACCAACCGATTTCCCAATCCAGTTGCGCTGCATGTCCTTAATGTTTTCCGGCCAGTCGACAAGCTCCAAGTCGTCTAGCAAGCGATCAGCATAAGCGGTAATTTTAAGCATCCACTGACGCATTGGTTTACGAAAGACTGGATGTCCGCCGCGTTCACTTTTTCCGTCAATGACTTCTTCATTCGCTAGCACCGTTCCAAGCGCCGGGCACCAGTTTACTGCCACTTCCGCTTCATATGCCAAGCCTTTTTCAAACAATTTTTCAAAAATCCACTGCGTCCATTTATAGTATTCTGGGTCTGTTGTATTAATTTCGCGTTCCCAGTCATAAGAAAAACCTAGCGATTTAATTTGACGCGTAAAGTTTTCAATATTGTGCGCTGTAAATTCAGCCGGGTCATTCCCCGTATCAATCGCATACTGTTCGGCGGGCAAACCAAACGCATCCCAGCCCATCGGATGAAGCACGTTGTAGCCTTGCGCCCGTTTCATGCGCGACAAAATATCCGTCGCCGTGTAACCTTCTGGGTGCCCAACATGCAGACCTGCTCCAGACGGGTATGGGAACATATCAAGCGCATAAAAGTTTTTCTTATTCGCATCTTCCGTCGTACGGAATGTTTTCTTTTCGTCCCAATATTTTTGCCATTTTGGTTCAACTACCTTGTGATTAAAACTCATTTTTTCTCCCTCTCTCTACCTATTTTTTGAGATGCACAAAATAAAAAGCCTTCCGCCCCAATAGCATACTTGCTATGGGACGAAAGACTATTGCTTCCGCGGTACCACCCAAATTAGTGACATTCACTCAACTTTATCATCCTTAACGCGGATAACGTGCGAATTTTTGTAAAGGCAAGTTCACCCGTCCTCTTGTTCAGCTCACACCAACCGCTGACTCTCTAAGCAAAAGAAACTTGGACTACTACTCCTTTTATCGCATCTCATTTTGAAGTTAGCTTCATTGTAGCTGATTTTCACGCTTTTGGCAAGGCTCCTTTTCAATCAAATTCTCTATCCTTCTTCATCAAAACAAGTAAGTCTGTATTAGCTAATCTCTTAATTTTACCCCAATACACAATCATAATTATCAATCCATATATAAAAATATCAACTGCAATAATACTTATTACAACGAAGCTTGGCACTACAAAAAGTGGTAATAGTGACAGCATAATAAATATGACAGAGCTCACAATCAAGCCAATTCCATAATTTCGACTAATAATATCTAAGTAGATATGCGAAATAATATTATTCTTATATTCCATTAGTTTCAAGATAGACATTTCTTTTTTATTCGAATTTAAAAAGTTAGGAAAATGATACGCTTTGATTCACGAAACTTCCACTAATTTTGTCATTTGTTCTGTCTTTCGCCTAATTCATATACATTATCTGATGTAAAAAAACTTATTTTATCATTATTTTCTTGATAGCCTAAATAGTCATTGTAGCTCAATAAAATGTTGTTTGTAGATAAGTCTTCTACTATAAATTCTCCATCTGCCATTACTTGCAAGAGATATCTATCTGAAATAATCTTTGCTGTGGTTGTTCCTTCGGCTAATTTTTTTATTTGTTTTGTACCACTATACAAATAATTCTTTTTCGTATAAACAATTTCTTCTTTATTTGTGCTAAGGGAATTCTCATCTACATCAGTTGCAATTAAATTAAATTCAGATAACATTTTATTTGTTTTGTATAGATTTGCCATTTTATTTTCATGAAGTAGTGTATAAATATCCCCGTTATCGGTCGAAATTCCCGAAAAAACTTTTTTAGCCTTATCACTTAATTCTAAATTCATTTTTTTAATTTTCCCGGACCGATCAATTTCCAGTAAATCAACAAGCTCATTTGTATCATCCAAATATTTAACAACAATAAATAAGTGCTCATCCCCGATACTTGCTAAAGGAAAAAGAGCTTCTTTATCACTCTTTAAATGATATATACTACTGTAAGAATCACCAGCTTTTTTTAGGATTTCAAAATTATTTGATATTGAATTTCCTGAAGTGATATATTTAGCTGATTTAAAGAACGTATATTGAAACTGATTACTACGCAAATCCCATGGTTCTATAGCTGACTTTTCAGACATATCAAATTTAATTAGCTTCGCTCCGTCGTATACGAGTTTAATATTTTTATTGACCTCATTACTGTTGTTTACTTCATCATTTTGGTTTTTAGAACATCCAGAGATGATCAAAACTGCAAGTAGAAACATTAAAAAAGCTATTTTCTTTAACATTATGTTCTCCTATGTTTGTTTTTTTGTAAGGCTAGTAATTGTAAATAGAAGCTGCTACCACATGAGGTTATCTCCCTTTATTCCTTGAAATAAAATAAGATGTTGCACAGGTAGCAGCTTTTATCTATTTTACAACATAAGCAATTAGTCCTACTTTACTACAGAAACCAAAATTAAGCAAATTGTGTATATTTTTATACAAAATAGCCTATTTCTTATATTCTCAAAAGATTTATCTAGTTTGCCCTTTTTTCATTAAAGGATAAAGTATGAAGCCGAGTAGGAACAAGCCCAGACTGAGGCCGAATACGATTAGATTTTCCGTGCCGCTTTTAATGATCCATGCGCTATAAATTAGAGCGAGTAGCGCGATTACACCATCTGTGACACGTTTTGTGCGCGCCGAATGCTCGTAGCCTGAACCGGTTAGCACGAGTTTCAATTGGAAAATTGGTGAAATGAAATACTGCACGAGAAAGGCCAGCGTGGAAACTTTTACGACGAAATCGTACGCGACGGCGATGCTACCTGATAGCGTTGATAAAATGAATAATTGTGATGCTAAACACGTTAAAACGAGCGCGCGCACTGGTGTGCCGTTTTGATTTACCTTTTTCAAATAAGGAAGGAAAAGTCCATTTTTTGCAGCCTGATGCGGGGCTTCGGAACTAAGCATAATCCAGCCAATTGTGGAGCCGAACAGGCAAATGAGCGCTAGAACAGCCATGACGGCGGAACCACCACTGCCAATGACCGAATTGAGCGCATCTGCAAGCGGGCTCGCGCTCCCGAGTAACTGCTCTTTTGGAATGAGTCCGAGAGTTAAAACCGAGATGGAGATATACAGCAAGACGGAAATCACCAAACCTGAAATCGTCGCTGCTTGAATAGTACGGCCTGATTTGGCACGACCTGCAAACATCATCGCGGATTCAATGCCGATAAACGCCCAGAGCGTCACAATTGCGGCTTTGTTAACTTGCGATAGAAGTCCGTTTTCAAGGCCATTTGCATCATAAACGGGGTGATAAAATGCGCCCATTTTGGCGGACTGGAAGGCGAAGACGGCAACGATGATGAATAAAAAGAAGCCAATGACTTTGGCGATGGTGGCGATTAAATTGATTTTTCCAGCTGCACTTACGCCGCGTGAAATGATGAATGCTACGCCCCAAAGTAAGACGGAACATACGAAAAATGTCACGAGCTGACCTTCTGCTAGCTTGAAGCCTCCGATTTGAACCAAAGTATCAGTGCTGTTTAATATTGGAAAAAACACGGATAAGTAGCCGGCAAATGAAGTGATAATCGACACGTTCCCTGCCCAGTTTGCTACCCAATAACTCCAAACGGCGATGAAGCCGGCCATTTGTTTCGCGTTTTGATTTTTAAATAAGGCGTAGGCATGGCTCTGCGCCCCGCTTGTTAAGTCTGGTCTTCTGACCGCTAAATTTCCGAAGACAAGGGCGATCATTAAAACGCCAAGTCCCGTAATCGACCACGCCAGCAAAATTGCGAGCGGACTTGCGACTTCTGCCATTTGGCGTGGAAGCATAAAGATGCCTGAACCAATCATATTTCCGATGACGAGGGCTGTTAAAATAAAAAAGCCCATTTTCTTTTTTTGCGACATATTTGTAACTCCTTTTTCAATTTAACCTATTATCACGTTACCAAGAGAAAGTATAACTAAATATAGCAAACTTTATTTTATGCGTCAACTATTTGTGGTAAACTAAACACATTGAACAAAAAGGAGTAGAAGTATTGTGACACAAGTAAATCCCTTTCCTTATAGTCGCGACAACAAGCGGTACCATACGTGGAATTATTGTCTCCGCGAACAATTTGGCATGAAAATTTTTAAAGTAGCACTCGACGGCGGCTTCGATTGCCCGAATCGTGATGGCACAGTCGCGCGCGGTGGTTGCACATTTTGTAGCGCTGCTGGTTCTGGCGATTTTGCTGGCGACCGCAATTTTGACTTGAAAACACAATTCGATGAGGTGCGGAGTAAAATGCATCATAAATGGAAAGACGGCAAATATATTGCTTTCTTCCAAGCCTTTACAAATACCCATGCGCCCGTCTCCGTTTTACGCGAAAAGTATGAAACGGTTATGAACGAGGAAGGTGTTGTTGGGCTTTCGATTGCGACGCGCCCAGACTGTTTGCCAGACGATGTGGTGGAATATTTGGCGGAATTAAATGAACGCACCTATTTATGGGTTGAGCTTGGTCTTCAGTCGGCGCACGATGAAACGGGGAAACTCATCAATCGCGCTCATGATTATGAGACTTATTTGGAAGGTGTCGCCAAACTACACGCAAAAGGCATTCGCGTTTGTACGCACATCATTAATGGGCTTCCAAAAGAAACACCAGAAATGATGCTTGAAACTGCACAAAAAGTAGCGGAAAGCGGCGTTGAAGGTATTAAAATCCACCTCCTCCACCTTCTAAAAGGCACGCCGATGGTTCTGGATTATAAGCGTGGCGACTTGAAATTTTTGTCGCAAGAAGACTATGTAAAGCTCGTTTGTGACCAACTTGAGCTTTTGCCAAAAGAGATGGTTATTCACCGCATCACGGGTGACGGCGGCGTTAGCGATTTGATTGGCCCCATGTGGAGTCTGAACAAGTTTGAGGTGTTAAACGCCATTGATCAAGAGCTCGTCTTTCGAAACAGCTATCAAGGAAAACATTTTTCGGGGGTAAAAGCATGAATTTAGACGGGATTCTTCCCTTCAGTCACGGTTTACTGAAAAAGATTATTTTCCCCGGTGACGCAGTGATTGACGCGACTTGCGGCAACGGGCACGACACACTTTTCCTTGCTGAATTAGTCGGCACAAATGGGTGCGTGTACGCGTTTGATATTCAAAACGAAGCCGTCCAAAATACTGCTACTAGACTCACCGAAGCAAATTGTTCCGCGCAAGTAAAACTATTTCAAAAAAGCCATGCGGAAATCGAAAATTGCGTCCCCGTACCAATTAAAGCTGCTATCTATAATCTTGGCTACCTACCAGGTGGCAACAAGTCCATTACAACGCTAAGCGAAACAACAATCTCAAGCATCGAGCAAGCGCTAGCGAAACTTCTTCCCGGTGGCATTGTCATTTTAGTCATCTACCGCGGTCATGACGCTGGAAAAACCGAAAAAAAAGCCGTTCTAAATTACGCTGAATCTTTGCCACAAAAGGACTTCCACGTTCTCAGATACGGTTTCATCAATCAACAAAACAATCCACCATTTGTTGTTGCGATTGAAAAAAGAGAGCGGAAAAATTAATTTCCACTCTCTTTTTCATTTATTTATTAAAATCATACTTTTCTTCAATATAAATGGAATACCAAATCATGAAGATGACGACCGTCCAAATTTTACGGCTGTAATCATGTTTCCCTGCGCAATGATCATCAAGTAGTTGTAACACGTACTCTTTGTTAATTAAATGCCCCGTTCCCGATTCATGAATAATCGTTTTAACCCACTCATTCATTTCCTCTTTTAGCCAGTGGCGAATTGGAACCGGGAATCCTAGTTTACGACGATTTAAAACGTGTGCGGGAACAAAAGTCTCTGCCGCTTTACGTAAAATATATTTCGTCGTTCCGTTTGTCGTCTTAAGCGATGCGGGAATTTGTTTCGCAACGTTAAACACTTCTTTATCCAAGAAAGGAACGCGCACTTCAAGTGAATTCGCCATCGTCATGCGGTCAGCTTTTAGCAAAATATCGCCGCGAAGCCATGTGTGCATGTCGATGTATTGCATCCGCTCGACTGGTCCGTAGTGTTTCGTTTCATCATAGAACGGTTTAGTGATGTTCGTATAATCGTGGCCTTCGATGTAGCCGGGCAGTAAAATGCGTTTTTCAGCTTCGGTAAACATCTTCGCATTGCCGATATAACGTTCTTCCATTGGCGTTGTGCCGCGTTCTAGGAAGCTTTTACCGCGCATTCCTTCTGGCATCACTTTAGCAACGCCGCCAAGCATCGATTTGAAAACGCCGGGCATTTTGTTGAACATGGAAAGTGAATTCGGTTCGTTGTAAATGTTATAACCGCCGAACAATTCGTCTGCGCCTTCGCCTGAAAGTGCTACGGTTACTTGTTTGCGCGCTTCACGTGATAAGAAGTAAAGCGGAATCGCCGCTGGATCGGCAAGTGGGTCATCCATATGCCAAACAATTTTCGGCAGTTCGTCCATGTATTCTTGCGGTGTAATCACATAGCTAATGTTTTCTACGCCCAGTTTATCTGCGGTTTCCTTTGCAACATCGATTTCGCTAAAGCCATCTCGTTCAAATCCGACCGAGAATGTTTTAATCGCTGGGTGGTATTCTTTCGCAATCGCCGCAATAATCGAGGAGTCAATTCCACCAGAAAGAAATGAACCGACGGGCACATCAGAGCGCATGTGCATTTTGACAGAGTCGTACATGACATCGCGGATTTCTTTAATAAACGTGTCCTCGGACTTAGAAACGGCTGCAAATTCAGGTTTGAAATACTGCGTAAACTGCATTTCTTCCCCTATTTTTTTAGTAAAATAATGTCCTGGTAGTAGACGTTTGACTTCCGTCGTAAGTGTGTCAGGTTCTGGCACAAATTGATACGTCATATAATTTTGTAAGGAAACTTCATCTAATTTTTTATTTTTCAGTGCGTGTAAAATCGATTTTTTCTCCGAACCCATATAAAGTTTGCCGTTTTCTTCTGCATAAAAGAATGGCTTAATTCCGAATGGATCACGCGCGCCGTAAACGGTATTTTCCACTTTATCCCAAATGACAAAGCCAAACATTCCGCGCAGTTTTTCGGCAGTCTTCTCTTTATATTTCGCATATGTAGCGATGATAACTTCTGTATCACTTTCGGTTTCAAACGATAAGCCGTCTGCTTTAAGTGATGCACGAAGTTCCACATAATTATAAACTTCTCCGTTAAAGATAATCCAATAACGTTCGTTTTCGTACGTTAACGGTTGGTGACCGTTTTCCACATCAATAATACTTAAACGTCTAAACCCGAACTGAACGTGCTCATCGGTATAGTATCCTTCATCATCAGGTCCACGATGGGTAATCATATCATTCATTTCTATAAACGTTTGTTTTTCTTCACCAGTAATTTCAGCAATGCGGTCATGAACGCATCCTACAAATCCACACATTCTGACATTCTCCTCTATTTTAAATTTCATTTGATTTCTCAATTACACAACGTCTATCATATCATAAAGCACGACGATTTGCACAGTTTCAATAATAAAAAAACGCCGCTAAAAGAAGCAGCGTTTCGAAATTATAGTTTACTTGCAAGTTGATTTAAGAAAGCCTTTAAGTCGGTTACTTTATTTGTTTCCTCCCACGGCAAGTTTAAATCAGAACGTCCAAAATGTCCAAATGCTGCTGTCTGCCGGTAAATTGGGCGTTGCAAGTCAAGCATTTTAATAATCCCCGCGGGACGCAAATCAAAATTGGCACGTACAGCTGCAATTAAATCTTTTTCAGAATAGTCACTTGTTCCGTAGGTCTCAATAGAAATCGAAACTGGGTGTGCGACGCCAATTGCGTAGGCTAACTGTACTTCTACCTTTTTCGCCAGTCCAGCTGCTACAATATTTTTAGCCACATAACGGGCTGCATAGGCACCGGAACGGTCAACTTTGGTCGGATCTTTACCGGAGAAAGCGCCGCCGCCGTGCCTTGCATAACCGCCGTAAGTGTCTACGATAATTTTCCGCCCAGTGAGCCCCGCATCGCCTTGCGGGCCGCCAATAACAAACCGACCTGTCGGGTTAATGAAATATTTTGTTTCCGCGTCTAACAAGTTTTCCTCGATGACCGCATGAATGACTTTTTTAAGCATGTCCTCACGTATCGTGTCATTTGAAATCTCAGGATGATGTTGCGTAGAAATGACAATCGTGTCGATGCGCACAGGCTGGTTGTTTTCATCATATTCTACAGTCACCTGTGTTTTGGCATCAGGGCGCAAATAATCAAGCGTTTTGGATTTCCTTAACTCAGCAATTTTTCGTGATAACGCATGCGCTAAATGAATCGGTAGCGGCATTAAATCCTCTGTTTCATCCGTCGCAAAACCGAACATCAAGCCTTGATCGCCGGCACCAGTCGCAAGTAAATCTGTTTCCTTTTCTCCGTTTCGCGATTCCAAAGATTCATCAACGCCCTGCGCAATGTCAGGCGACTGCTCATCAATTGCTGTTAAAACGGCACATGTTTCTGCATCAAAACCATATTTAGCACGCGTATAGCCGATTTCCTTAATCGTTTGTCTAACAATTTTCGGGATGTCCACATAAACAGATGTTGTAATCTCACCTGCTACAAGAACGAGTCCAGTTGTCACGGTCGTTTCACAAGCGACACGCGCATCTGGATCTTTTGCGATAATAGCGTCTAAAATTGCATCAGAAATTTGGTCTGCAATTTTATCTGGGTGCCCGTCAGAAACAGATTCTGACGTGAATAAATGACGATTTTCAGTCATTTGATAGTTCCTCCTTTTAATCTCTTCCATCCGCGTATGGCAAGAAAAAAAGCCCTATTCTCTACATAGACAGGCATAGAGAAAAGGCTTGAAAGTTCGTACCTTCGCTCTCATCGGTCAGGATTTCTCCTGCTCAGGTTAGCACCTTACAACAAAAAGTGTAGGTTGCTGGGCTTCAAAGGGCCAGTCCCTCTACCGCTCTGGATAAGAGTTGATTTCGTTCTTTTTTAGAATAACATACGGAACATACCGTTGCAACCCTAATTTACTGTTAAAAATTCCGGCCATTCATTTGGTGGCACATCCTTGTACTTTTCATATAATAAATCGCCTTTTTCTGTTCTGCTGTAACGGATGCCGTGGTTGCTGTGGTAGCGAAAAACATATCCGGCTTCTTCTAGTTGGTAAATCGTCCATAAAAAATCCGTTTTACTTGGCAAATTCATCCTACCTGATTTTGAACGATCGTTGACAAGTTCATGAATGTTCGATTCACTTTTATAGACGTTTTCAATAATTTTAAAGGCTAAATTAAATGGCATTTCCAAACTATTCACGCTTCCCTCTTCAAACACTTCACATTTTTATGCGGCAGATATTTTCTAATATAATACATTATTCTACCACGTTTTCGCGCAATTAAGCGATATATTTTTCTGCCAAAAAAAGGAATTCCCGGAAGATATAAGGCTACAGCTAGCCATTTCCAATAAGGTAAGCGCATGAGGATTTTGCGTACGGCATAAAAGCCGCGATAAATACGCCCATTTTCGCTTATAACATGCAACTGTTCGTGTAGTTCACTTGCTGAAAAATAGCTCCCTTTGTATGTTTGAAGCGGCTGCCATTTTAGCTGGCCTTTTTTGTCTAATTTCATCATTATTCGTTTGACTTCCTTGCAAAATTCGCAATTTCCATCATAAAAAACGATATCTTTCATCGACAAAACCTCCTAGTATTTTTCTTTCCCCTTATCATATTTTTAAACCTGTGGTATGATAGAATGGTTAAAATTAGAAAAATATATTCGAAATTAACGATAAGGAGAAGAAACATGACATTAATTCCACTAACTTTAATTATTTTTGCAGGCTTTGTTGCGGCTCTGCTTTTATTTGAATTCATTGTGAAATGGCGCTGGTTTAAGTACTTTTTGGCGACGGTAGGTTTAGTAGCCAGTGGCATCATATTTTTTATCAGCTTTTATGGTGGTGGTATGAAACAAACCGAAATTGCAATTGCATTATTCTTAGCAAGCTTTGGCGAATACGTCATTTCCCTCATCATCAGCCTTATTTCACTCATTAAAAGAAAATCAAATACGCCTAAGAAAAAGGCAACTAAAAAAACCGGTCATGCTTAAATCTAGCATAACCGGTTTTTTTAGTGTCATGTAATATTTTAATACAATTTAAGATG
This sequence comes from Listeria goaensis, assembly GCF_900186125.1. GTDB lineage: Bacteria > Bacillota > Bacilli > Lactobacillales > Listeriaceae > Listeria > Listeria goaensis. The sequence goes on from NZ_FYBQ01000005.1 coordinate 145,841, forward strand.
TTACACTTTTCGTTTAACAAACTATATTTTCTGTTTATATATTGTATAATTCTAACTATGAGGGAGGTACCAGTATGACCATTTTAAGTGAACGACTCACAAGCTTACGCGAAGACAGAGGTTGGACAAAAACGCTGGTTATACATAAGCTTGGTTTGAAAAATTTAGGTACTTATGCTAACTGGGAATACGGGACACGTGAACCTGATGCCCAAATGATTGTAAAACTTTCTGATTTATATGACGTAAGTACAGATTATTTACTCGGGAAAAGCAATACATCCTAAACATGCTTTTGACTATCAAAATAATCACATTATAATAATAGGAGATGAAGGATATTGGATTTTGAACAGTTTTCTAAGACACTTTTTTCTGTAAGCGCACGTGTAGAGCAATTAGAGGAAAATATTACTACAGAGGAAGCCACAAAAACATCATTAATTATGCCCTTCTTTCAAACTCTAGGTTATGATATTTTCAATCCCTTAGAGTTTTCACCAGAATACATTGCTGATGTAGGTATAAAAAAGGGAGAAAAAGTAGATTACGCCATATTAGAAGATGGGAAACCACTTATTTTAATTGAAGCTAAATCAATCAATGAAAAATTGAACAACCACGATTCTCAACTGTTTCGATATTTTGGGACAACCTCTGCTAAAATCGGAATATTGACAAATGGTAACGAATATCGTTTTTATACTGATTTAGATGAAACGAATAAAATGGATAGTAAACCTTTCTTCTCGTTTCACTTAACCGAATTAAAAGATGGACAAGAAGCTGAAATTTTCAAGTTTCATAAAGAACAATTTGACCTAATCAATATCTCGAAAGCAGCTTCTGATCTTAAATATCTTGGAGCTATAAAAGAATTTCTAACCAAACAATTAAATGACCCTAGTGAAGAGTTTGTAAAATTTATTATGACCGAAATTTATGAGGGGAAAAAGTCAAAAGCTGTAATTGATAAATTCACACCAGTTATCAAAAAAGGATTTAGACAATTTATTTCTGAACAAGTGAATAGTAAGTTAAATGCTGCCCTAAATAATTCTGTAAACTTAAGCAAAGAAGATGAAGAAACTAGTCTACATGAAACAAACGAAAAAGAAACTATAACAACCGAAGAAGAAATTGAAGCTTTTGCTACAACGAAACTAGTATTAAAAGATTCAATCGATTTGGAACGACTTTACTACAGAGATAACAAATCATATTTCAACATTCTCATTGATGATAATATTCGTAAATGGATTCTTAGACTTTATATTAATAACTCCCGTAAGTTTATTATTTTAAATGATGAAAAGAAAACTGAACTTGAGCTAGTGAATGTCACAGATATTTTTAACTATAAAGAAAAAATCACACCCATTGTTGAAAAATATTTATAAAAATAGCTACTTAGGCAAAGCATGTGGTACACTAATACTATAATAATTCACTACCTAGGGGGCGATTTTCATGAAGCAAACATTGCTGATTGTGATGGCAATCGTTTTTCCTGCAACTTTAGGAGCTATTGTAGCGCTTCAAGTTTACAAGAAAAAGACGGCCACTTATATGCCGCTAAAAAATGAATTTGTTCATTGGAAAAAGTAATCATCAAAGGAGGATTTCCACATGAAAAAAGCAGAAAGTGAAAAGCCACTTGTTATAAAAATTGTCATCTCTGTTTTGTTAGGGCTTGTTTTACTTAATCTTATGCCTATTCTAGCGATATTTTCTTAAAAAAATTGAGTTGCCATTTTAAAAATTTTATGCTAATTTAGTAATAGAATTTATGTTTTTATGGTGAGACAGTTAACGGCGATTGCCTTAATGCTTTTTTACAAAAAGACTCCGACACCCTTTTGGGATGCTCGGGGTCTTTTTCTGCTCACTAGGAAAAGAGAGGGGTTATACTATGAATAAAAAATGGGCTTTTAATTTTGCGAAAATTATTATAGGGGCGCTTATTTTTTCGCTAGCAGTAAACGTTTTTGCGATTCCAAACCATCTCGGTGAAGGTGGTGTTACGGGACTTACGATGATTTTATACTACACACTTGGAATTGCACCGGCTATTACTACTTTAATTTTCAATGGGATTTTGCTTATTATCGGATATAAATTTTTGGATCGGTTGACGATTATTCTTACAATTATAGCCATTATTTTTACATCACTTTTTTTACGTCTAACCGAAAATATAACCTTTGTAACTGACCAAACGATTATCGCAGCTATTTTTGCTGGCGTGTTAATGGGATTTGGTATGGGACTTATTATGCACGGTGGTGGAACAACAGCAGGAAGTGCCATTTTAGCTAAAATTGCGAATAAATATCTTGGCTGGAATACAAGTTATGCGCTCCTCTTTTTTGACCTCATCGTTGTCATTCCCTCAACTTTTATTATTGGCTTACAAAACATGCTTTTCACAATTGTTTCACTCTATGTTTCTACAAAAGTACTCGACTTAATTTTAGAAGGCTTTAATCCTAAAAAATCCGTTACTATCATTTCAGATAAATATGAAGATATCGCTCGTGAAATTGATTTAAAAATCGGTCGTGGCATGACTCTGTTTGACGGACAAGGCTATTATAAAAAAGAAGATAAGAAAATTCTTTATATCGTCATTAGCAGACAGCAACTTTTGCCACTTACCAAAATTGTTAACAAACATGATGAAAAAGCCTTTTTCATTATTAATGATGCCCAAAGTGTTGTTGGTGAAGGGTTTACAAAACAAATAACAAGTGAATAAATTGATTTTTTATGCTAAAATAAGTTCGATTCAATAAACAAGTGAGGCGATTTTATGAAGTTTTCTACTATTCCCTTTCGTTTCCTCCTTGTTGTTAGCTTATTATTTAGTATTTTAGGGGTCATAAATATTGGTATCTCCCTCTCATGGGATTTTAGTAACATTGAAAATTTGCTTTTAGGACTATTTTTACTTTTTCTAGGAATTGCATGTTACCATTTACGTTATAAACTCATTAAAAAGGGACGCAACGACTAAGAAATAACACGTGTAAACCCCGCCGAATTGATTTTCGGTGGGGTTTACTAGTATTGCTTCCTCCTATTTCCCTTCATAATCCATATTCATATATTTTTTGCCACCTTTTAGCTCTGTAATCATTTGTTCGATTCTTTTATGGCGAGTTTCCTCACGTTTTGCGCGTCCAATCCACCCAATATAATCATTTTTTTGAAAATCTGGGCGCTTTTTATAGGCTTCTAAAACTTGATGTTCTTTCAACAACTGATGAATATCTTCAGGCAAAGGATAAATCTCACGTTTTAAATTCGTTTCTTTAATATATGGATTCACGTCGTTAACTTCCCTTCCTCCTATTTTAAATCATTTTCCCCTTCTTTTTTTAGACAAACATCTTGTGAAATGGGATTGCGTTTTCATAAAAGAACATGGTACAATTTTCTGAATGAATAGTGAACATACTTTAACTTAAGGACGTGTATCTATGCATCATAAAGCGCTATCCCCCACTAGAAAAATCTTAAATTTGGCTATCCCCGCTACGATTGAGAACCTCCTTCAAACTATGATGGGGTTTGTTGATGGGCTAATGGTTGCTCGAATCGGTTTGCTTGCCGTCACTGCCGTAGGGCTTGCTAACACCATTCTTGCCGTCTACCTTGCCATATTTCTCGCATTAGGGATTGGAACTGCCTCACTAATTGCGCGCTATCTAGGCGATAAAAAAGTAACCGCTGCCAAAGAAATCGTTTCTCAATCTACATTTATTGCGATTTTAGTTGGAGCTTTATTTAGTGTCCTTACACTCCTTTTTGCCTCTCCACTCCTGCAGTTAATGGGCGCTAAGGATTCCGTTCTAGTTTATGCAGTCCCTTTTCTTTCTATAGTTGGCGGAAGCTCCGTTTTCATTTCTTTGATGACTGTATGGGGAAGCGTATTACGCGCTGCCGGAGATACAAAAACACCTATGAAAATTAGTTTCGTCATTAATATTTTGAACGTTCTTTTAAACTACATCTTGATTTTTGGTATCGGATTTATCCCCGCATTTGGCGTAGTCGGCAGTGCAATTGGGACTGTTATCGCTAGGCTCATTGGCTGTTTATTACTATACATGAAAATTCAACAAACTGATTTTCATCTTTCTTTCCGCAAATTATTCCGAAAATCCAATTATTCGGCGCTTATTCGCCTCTCTATTCCCGCAGCTTTGGAGCGGCTTGTCATGCGTCTAGGACAAGTACTTTATTTCAGCTTAATTGTAGCTGTAGGGATTAAAACATACGCCGCTCACTCGATTGCTGGGACTATTGAAAGCTTCACTTATATGCCTGGTTATGGTTTTGCCATTGCGGCGACAACACTTGTCGGTATGAGTGTGGGTGCTAAAAACTATCAGGAAGCGAAACAATTGGGATTTTTGTCTGCTAAAATTGGGCTGATAATTATGAGTGCTTTTGGCGCCGTTCTCTTCTTTTTCGCTCCTGTATTTGGCAGTTGGTTTACACAAGACCCAGAAGCGCTGCATAAAATTATAATCGCTCTGCGCATCGATGCTTTTATTCAGCCTATTTTAGCGATTAGTTTAATCCTTACAGGCGCTCTTCAAGGTTTGGGTGATACGAAATCGCCTTTATATAGCACGGTTATTGGCATGTGGGGCGTCCGGATTATCGGCGTGATTATTTTCAGCTTATGGCTTCAGATGGATATTGCCGGCATTTGGCTTTCGATTGGACTCGATTTACTGCTACGTTCCATTTATCTTACCTATCGCTTCCGGAAAAAGATCGCTCAAAAAAGCACGTTATTCGCAAAAAAGCAAGAGTTGAAAGATGTCTAATAAAAACCGCTAAAAATTTTAGCGGTTTTTACCCTTGATGCCCGCCAATGTACGTCGACCGCTTCATTCCAGTGGCCCCGCTTGAAAGGCTGCTCGCATGCATTAAGGCTTTATAGCCATAGCGCGCGCGAATCTTGTCAATTGTTCGCTCTAATTGTTCCATTTGCAGCGTTTTAATAGGATTCTCAAACAAATTAAGCTGCAAGCCCTTTTTTAGTGCGATGCCACCAAATGAAATGGCGATGACGCGAACAGATTGCTGCTGATAATATTTCCAAAACAGCATTTCTAAAATGGCTTTAAGCCGCACACTCGAATCTGTCGGCTGGATTTTAATTTGATGTCTAAAGCCTCGAATTGGACTATATTTGCTGTAACCAATACTCAAAAACACCCGATTGGTGTCCACAAAATTTTTGCGAAGGCGCGACGCCATCTCTTCGGCCATTTCTTTTATGACAATCACAACTTCTTTTGCATCTTTGTAGTCGCGTTCCAAAATTTGATTTTTCCCAAAAGATTTTTCGATAGGTTTATAAGTTTCATTGATACGGCTATAATCGAGACCGTGCGCATGATAGTAAAGCTGCTGCCCAATTACCCCAAAATGTTTCTTGAGCAGCCCTGGCTCTGTTTGGCTAAGCTCATAAATGCTATTTATGCCAATATCCCTAAGCTTCCGCCCCATTCGCTCCCCTATGCCCCAGAAATCCGTGAGCTTTTTAATGCGCCACACCTTCTCAGGAACGTTCTCATACCGCCATTCCGCTCGTCTCGTAAAACTATGTTTCGACTCAATATCAAGTGCCAATTTAGCCAAAAGCAGGTTATCGCCAATGCCACAAGTGACATAAAGCCCTGTTTCCTTTAAAATATCCGCTTGAATTTGTTCCGCAATCCTTGTAGTCGTCCCAAAAAGGCGATGCGAACCAGTCACATCTAAAAACACTTCGTCAATCGAATAAGGCAAAAAATACTCTTTAGGCACATATCGTAAAAAAACCGCCCGTATTTGTGAGTTAACAGCCAGATAATGTTTCATACGAGGCGGCGCAACAATAATGCGTGGATCGTTTGGAAGCTCATATCTTCTCGCTCCCGTTTGAATGCCAAACACTTTTTTCATGAGCGGTGTCGCAGCAAGAACTAATCCCCCACTATTTTCCGGGTGGCTCATGACAACTAAAAATGAAGTAAGCGGATTAAGTCCCCTTGAAACACATTCCACACTCGCAAAAAATGATTTTACATCAATGCATAAAATATCTTTTCGCGGCACATGCTGATAATCCATTACGTGTACCATTTAGATTCGCCTTCTTTACATGCCACATGATGAATACTATCAAAAAATACTTTTACGTTTTTCTCCCCGCTTCTAAGCCAAATATCGCCATCTTGAATGCCAACAATTCGTCCAATTAAGTCTGCTTCCGGAAAACCATCCGGGTTATACACTGGCAATTTCTGCTGAATAATGACAGTTTGCTGATGCAGCAATGCTTCGCTTAATATCATTTCAATGTTTTTCGCACTCATTGCCTCTTTCCAATTTAAATGCTTCTTCTCATGTTCAATTTGCTCTGAATGTTCACTTAAAATGAAGCCACCCCATTTTTGGATACCTCGGTCAAATTCTTCGCCAGGTAAATTCATTTTATTTCGCCCCCTCCCTAAAAAAGAACATACGTTCGTTTAAATTGTATTAAATTAATCAACAAAAGTATACAGTCCGAAAGTCATCTTTTAAAAATATACTGGAACGAAGTAACTAGATAAAAAAGAACCTTGCGAAAAATCACAAGGCTTAAAGTCAAATATTATATTCTAGCATAATTTTTTCGTGTTCATATCTTTGCCGATGTCGATTTCTAAATAAATCGCTCGCTCTTTTCGTAAAAATGATAAGATAAGGCAAGCGTTTCTCATTATAAACAACCGTCAAAAATCCGTGACGATTAAGACGTTTGAGGTTGTGATAATGTGCCTTTAAGTAACCTGAATCATCTTCTTTATGCGCTTCATGGAGGTAAATTAAGACCCGGTAATCTTCCGAGTTTAACCTTTTCATCCTTTCATCTCCCGTATGTTATTTTTTTCACATTAGCGATTATACTGCTAATAATCGCAAAAGAAAAATAAAAGAATATACATAATAAGGCGTATTCTTTTAATATTGAAAATTTTTAAATCGCATCTTAATAATGCTATAATGAAATGTGAAAAATAATTAAGGGAATGATGATTTTGAAGAAAATGGCCTTACTATTTGGCTTCCTCCTTATATTTGGTATTATCCTATCTGGCTGCTCAGGAAATACTTCCAAAAAAGAAGAGACTAGCAAAGAAAACACCCAACCGAAAAACATTATCGGGCAAACTTTACAAACAGAAGGCTTACACGAAACTACCGATAATTGGACCAACATGTATGAAACGGAATTTTATACAGTAGATGCAAACAATAAAATTATTTTTATCCAAGCAGATGTAACAGACAAAAATGTAGACTTTCCAGCATCTCAAGATAAATTGCTAGACCTTGCATCGCCTTATATTCCAAAAGAAACAACTGTTTTAACTGACATGCAAGATGGCTCCGGCTCGACAGGCTACGAATGCCAAAGCGGCGACATGCATTTTACAATTTTACAAGCAGACACCGACGATGATGGAAAAGTAGATACACTTTATATTTCGAAAATCTAAAAAATTGGCCCACAAATGTTATGCCTCAAAGAGTTAGACTAAAAGCCTAACTTTTTGAGTTTTTTTGCATTTATATATTAAAAAAGTTTTTTATATTGAATGGTTGCATAAAGTAACAAAAAAGACACCAAACTCCGAAAAGCTTGGTATCACTAAAATTCAATATAACGTCCTGAGAGGGATTCGAACCCCCGACCGACGGCTTAGAAGGCCGTTGCTCTATCCAGCTGAGCTATCAGGACAAATGGCTAATTTTTCAACAGCCAAGTACCATTTTATTTCGATTTCATTCGTTTGTCAATGGTTTTATGCAAGTTCGCTTATATTTTTGCAAAAAGAGAACTTTTTCAAGCCTTCAAAAGCGGAAAAACTTGCGTCAGCTCCGTCAGCTCCTGATCATCTTCGTCCATGAATTTTACGCAAATCCCTTCAGGAACACTTTCGATTAAAGCATAGGTTTTCACGCGAATTTGACCTCGCGGCAAAGAAATACTGCCAGGGTTTAAAATGAGCGTCTGATCAATGAGTTCGGCGCCCAACTCGTGTGAGTGGCCAAAAAAGACAAAGTCAGCATCAAGCTCACGCGCCCGGTAGCGTAAGTTCATTAACGTCATTTTAATATTGTATAAATGACCGTGCGTCACAAAAATACGGTACTCGCCGACCTCGATAACGAGGTCATTAGGAAAGTCAGCGCCAAAATCGCAGTTTCCACGTACCGTCTGAAAGCCTTGAATAGCAGGATCATCCTTTTCAAGTTCAGAGTCACCACAATGAATCATAGCATCCACTTTGTTTTCATATTTTCCCTTTAAACGAAGCAGGCAGTCATGTTCATGATGACTGTCGCTAACTACTACTAATTTCATAAAATGTATATCCTCCCCATGTGCTACTGCTTTCTATTTTCTCACTTTTTATCAATTTTTTCTAGTACTTTTTCAATATTCGCACCAAGATTTTTAATTGCATTCGCACGATGGCTAATTTGGTTCTTTTCAGCAGGCGTTAAATTTGCCATCGTCACACCGCGTTCAGGTAGGAAAAACAATGGATCATAGCCAAACCCGTTTTTTCCAGAAAGCGCTTGTGCAATTTTCCCTTGGCAATCACCTTCATAATAATCAACCTCGCCGTCTGGTGTGGCAAGAGCTAGTGTGCAGTGGAATCTTGCCGTACGCTTTTCATCTGGCGTGTCTCCGAGCTCGCGTAAGAGCTTTTCATTATTCTTGGCATCATTATGTGCCTCGCCAGCATAACGCGCAGAATAGACGCCCGGGGCGCCGTCTAGTGCATCTACAATTAACCCCGAATCATCAGCTAGCACCGTTTGATTTAAAATTTTCGCTACCGTCGTCGCCTTTAAAGCAGCATTTTCCGCAAAAGTCGTACCCGTTTCTTCGATTTCACCAATTTCAGGAAAATCTTTCAGCGTTAAAATTTCCACATCATATTTTTCTAAAATCCCACGAAATTCCTGTGCTTTTCCAACATTTCCCGTTGCAATTACTAATTTTCGCATCTCTTTACTCCCCTTTTATAAGCGCCGTAATATCCGCACCTAATTGTTCTTTTTGTAGCTCAACAAGCTCCGCAATCCCTTTCCGCCCTAAGCGAAGAAGTTCACTTAGTTCCTCGTCAGAAAAAGTCGCCTCCTCGCCAGTTCCTTGTAGCTCAACAAACCGCCCTGCACCCGTCATAATCACGTTCATATCAACGTTTGCAGCGCTATCCTCCACATAATTTAAGTCTAAAACCGCTTCCTCTTCATCTAAAATGCCCACACTTGTAGCGGCAAGAAAATCTTGAATCGGAAATGAGTCAAATGATTTCTCCGTATGTAACCGATAAACCGCAAGCGTCATCGCGATAAAAGCGCCAGTAATAGAAGCCGTACGCGTACCTCCGTCCGCTTGGATCACATCGCAGTCGAGCCAAATTGTTCGCTCCCCTAGCGCGTCCAAATTGACAACAGCACGTAATGCGCGGCCGATCAGGCGTTGGATTTCCATCGTCCGTCCGCTCACTTTTCCTTTGGATGATTCGCGAATGTTTCTTGAACCTGTCGCCCGTGGCAGCATGGCGTATTCAGCTGAAATCCAACCTTTTCCTTCACCACGCATAAACGGCGGAACTTTTTCTTCAATGCTCGCGTTACAAATGACCTTCGTATTTCCAGCTGAAATTAAAACCGAACCTTCCGGATGCATGATGTAGTCTTTTTCTATCTTAATCTCACGCAATTCTTCATTATTTCTACCATCAAATCTCATTTTTACACCTGATTCCCTTATTTTTCCCCAAGAGTGATGTGTTCGACATCCATTTGAGGTAGTTTTAGCCAGTCGTTTGCGATATTATGGAAAATTTTGACCGAACCTGTTGTATAAAAACGGTGATCGGTTTCGCCGCCTCTTCGTTCGAGCAAATCATGATAATCGAGCAGTGCGCTCACTTCGCTGGCCGTTTCCTCACCAGAATTAATGACCGCAACGCCTTCGCCCATCACGTTTTCAATAAGCGGCTTTAAAAGCGGATAATGCGTGCAACCCAAAATAAGCGAATCAATTTTTGTGCTTTTTAGCGGCAAAAGTGACTCTGCAACAATTTTTTTCGCGATAGCGCTTTTATATTCGCCCGATTCCACAATCGAAACAAATTTTGGACATGCAAGTGAATCCACTTTGACTTGATTATTCAGTCCCTTCAAAGCTTTTGGATACGCCATGCTTTGAACGGTTCCAACCGTCCCGAGTACACCAATATGATTGTTGCGCGATGCTTTAAGCGCCGCCCTAGAGCCAGGCTGAATAACACCAATGACAGGTATATCTAATTTCATGCGAATATCTTTTAACGCCGCAGCAGTTGCCGTATTACAAGCAATCACTAACATTTTGATCTTTCGCTCCACTAAAAAATTCGTCATTTCCCAAGTGAATTTTAATACTTCTTCTGTATCACGCGGACCATACGGACAACGTGCTGTATCACCTAAATAATAAATGTTTTCATGAGGAAGTTGCTTTAACACTTCTTTTACTACGGTTAAGCCCCCAACCCCCGAATCAATAAATCCTATTGCTCGTTTCACGGTCTCGCCTCAATTTCTATTTTAAATCTATACGTTTCCATTTTCTTATTTTTTCCCACTTTTAGCAAGTATTTTACAAAAATTATCCTTCTCTCTTTCCAATTGGGGCTACTTTTAGTTATAATAGTGAAGAAGAAAGTGGGGTATTCACAATGACAGAAGAAATTCATGAAGACGTTCAGTCGCAAATTCCAAGCTTCGGCCTTGAATTGTTGCGAGACCATCTTATTCCTGAACTACTAGGCGAGGAAACACCACATATCCTCTACTGGGCCGGAAAAGATTTAGCAAGAAAATTTCCTTTAGCTTCTCTTGATGAAATAAGCGCATTTTTTAAAAAGGCTTCTTTCGGCGAACTTACGCTTACGAAAGAGAAAAAAGACGAGTTACGGATTACTTTAAGCGGTGAGCAGGTCGAAAAGCGCTTTTTAGCGGAAGGAAATCCTACTTTTAAACTAGAAGCAGGGTTTTTAGCGGAACAAATTCAAAGTCAGCGAGGCTTCTACGCAGAAGCTTACGATGAAATCAACGCGCGGAAAAAAGAGGCGCTCCTAATTGTGAAATGGGACCGGAAAGAAACGACCGATAACGAGGAAAACTATTAAAAATCAGGTAGCACGTCATGTTTAAAAGCTGACGACTACCTGATTTTTTTATGTGTATAATTTGAAAATGTTGCAACAACCATCATAAAAGTTATTGCACAAACTATTTCTTTATCGATTTTACTTTTTAAAACTCATATTGCGTATTTCTACAACTTTCTAAACTACCTTACTAGAATAGCAACAGTCGATTCAGAAACTTTAATACTTGCACTATCATACGCAATGATGGAAACGATATCTGTCATCGAAGTAATTTGCGGGCGAGCGTAATATGAATAGTTTCCTGCTGTAACTGGAACTTTGCTTAAAGTAACTCCATTTACTTTTAACGCCACATACCTTACATTGCCCGTATATGTTCCAGATACATATTTATCTTGGTCTATTGTATAATCGTTTGCTGTAATGGTGCAAGTTGTACTCCCAGAATTGTATAATTTTACTTCCTCTCTCGCAATGACAGTACCTTTTGAGTCATAACCAATGACATACACTTTATCTGTAGTTCCATTCGTAATATTTGGTCGTGCGTAATATCGATACTTCCCATCTGTTGCAACTGGAACTTTACTTAGCGTAGCTCCGTTTACCTCTAAAGAAACATATTGCACATCACCCGTATACGTTCCAGATACATATTTATCTTGGTTTACCGTATAATCATATGCGCTAATGCTACCTGTTGAACTATTTGTATCGTTTAATGCAACTTTTGTTTTCGAAACTTCAGCACCACTTGAATCATAACCAATCATATACATTTGATCTGTATTTGCATCTGTCTCCGTTAATCTGGCATAGTACTGATAGCTACCGCCTGTAACTGGAACTTTACTTCGTTTAACTCCTTTTACTTCTAATGCCACATACTTTACATCACCTGTATACGTTCCTGTTACATATCTATCTTGGTTTATCATATAAGGATTTACTGTAAGGGTACTCGTTATGTCACTACCTGTATCTGTGCCAAGTAATGTAACTTTCTCTCTTGTAGTTCGGACAATTTTCGAGTCATAAGCAACGATGTACACTTGATCTGTATTTACATATGTCTCCGTTAGTCTGGCATAGCATTCAAAGCTACCACCTGTAACTGGAACTTTACTTCGTTCAACGCCCTTTACTTCTATTGCAACATACCTTACATCACCCGTATACGTCCCTGTTATGATTCTATCTTGGTTTACTGTAAAGGGATTTACTGTAAGGGTACTCGTTATGTCACTACCTGTTTCTGTGCCAAGTAATGTAACTTTCTCTCTTGCAATTTGGGCATTTTTCGCGTCATAAGCAATGATGTACACTTGATTTGTATTTACATCTGACTCCGTTAGTCTGGCATAGTATTCATAGCTGCCACCTGTAACTGGCATTTTACTTCGTTCAATGCCCTTTACTTCTAATGCAACATACTTTATATCGCCCGTATACGTCCCTGTTATGTTTCTATCTTGGTTTACTGTGTAGGGATTTACTGTAAGAGTGTTGGTTATGTCACTGCCTGTATCTGTGCCAAGCAATGTAACTTTCTCACTTGCAATTTGGACATTTTTTGAGTCATAAGCAATGATGTACACTTGATCTGTATTTACATCTGACTCCGTTAGTCTGGCATAGTATTCATAGCTACCACCTGTAACTGGAACTCTACTTCGTTTAACTCCTTTTACTTCTAATGCAACATACTTTACATCACCTGTATATGTCCCTGTTATGTATCTATCTTGGTCTACTGTATAAGGATTTACTGTAATAGCCCCTCCTGTCACAGTATCTGTGCTGCGTAACGTGACTTTCGTGCGTGCTAATTGTTGATTAGAAGAATCAAGCCCAACTAGATACACGTCTTGGTTTACGTCAGTAATCTCAGGCCGCGCATAATATTCAAAGCTTCCAGCCACGGGAATAGTCGCTTTTCTAAGACCATCTACTTCTAAATAAACCCTTGTCACAGCACCTGTAGCCTCTGCTTGAATACGACTATCTGTACCAACATAAAAGTCTTGGTTGACAATGATTGTGCCTGCAGCATTCGTATTTGTTTCCGTGTCAACGTTTACAACCTCTTGATTAGTTTCTGTCGCTAACACATCGTGTGGTAAAGTAGTCATAACTGTTGCAACAAACACTGTAGCTGCAATAATACTAACACTTAACTTTCTTAACTTAGCTTTTTTGTTCTTCATATTTATCTTCTCCCTTGTTTAAGATAGTCATTTAACAGCTGCCTTTAAATCTAAAAACATGTATATCTTAAAAAAAACTTTTCACAGTATACCGTTATTGATTTTATATGCTTTAGCACACCGTTTAGCCTCGCTTGTTATTTATGATTATCTTTTCTAAATAATTAAAACTTCGTTTGGATGCTCCTCCTTTGATGGGAATTATGACGAATGTGTTTTGAAATATCAAAATACACATAATCATGATACCATCAAAGAAACACACGAAATGGATATTAAAATAGTTTTCCTTACATATTTTATGTATAAAATGTTACGTTTATTTTTTAAAAAGTATATTATTTATGTAATCAAGCCAGCGGAAAACAGAAAATTTCCTTTAGCTTCTTTTTCGGAAAAAGAAGACTTTGTTAATTGTGAAATGGGACCAAAAAAATAAAAGCATAAAACCAGACATAATCCCATTTTTAAAATGGAGTTCACTGGTTCTATGCTTTTTTGTTGCGTGATTATCTTACCGCGACTGGTGATTCAGCAATAAGACTGCCTGCATTATTATATGCAAGGACTGAAACTACATCTGTTGTCGAAGTGATTTGTGGACGTGCATAATACGTATAGTTCCCGTCTACAACCGGAATTCTACTTAAAATCGTTCCGTTCACTCTCAAAGTAATGTATTTTACATTCCCTGTATACGTTCCAACCACATATTTATCTTGATTTAATATGTAGTTATATGCTGTAATAGTGCCATCTAGTTCACTATTCGTCCCGGACAATGTCACTTTGACTCTTGAAACTTCATTGCCTTCTGAGTTATAGCCAATAACATATACTTGATCCGTATTGGCATTCGTAATATTTGGCCGCGCATAGTACTGGAAACTACCATCTGTTGCAACTGGAATACTGTAAAGAACCGTGCCGTTCACTGAAAGACCTACTTTTTTGATATCTCCTGTATACGTTCCTTTCACATAAGCATCCGCCCCAACAATAAAATTCTTAGGAGAAACTGTACCTGTTCTTATTTGTCCATCTTTTAAGGTCACTTTTGTGCGTGCTAACTGCTCATTAGAAGCATTAAGTCCAACTAAATAGACATCTTGATTTACGTGAGTAATGACATTCTTGGCATAGTACTCAAAGCTACTCGCCACAGGAATAGTTGATTTTCTCACACCATCTACTTCTAGATAAACTTTTGTCACATCTCCTGTAACTTCCGCTTGAATTCGGCTATCCACGCCAACAAGATAATCCTTTTTGACGCTGACTGTACCAGTAGATGTCTGAGTTTGTACTACAGTTGTGCTTGCACTTGACGTTTTACCATTTGCTGTTGCCGTTGCAATAATAACCGTATTCGCAGCTTGTTTTTGTATCGTTAATACATACACACCATCAGAAGCCACTCGACCTCTTGCTAACACCACACCACTTTGATTTTTCAATTCAATATCTGCATTTGGCTCTGCTGTCCCTTCTGCCCTTACTGAATCTGTTGTTAATGACTTAATGGTTGTTGGTGCAATACTTTCGCGTTTAACCGTTGTGGATGCACTTTCGGTTTTACCACTTACCGTCGCTGTAGCTGTAATAATTGTTCCCTCAGGTTGCTTTGGAATGGTCAAACTGTAGTAGCCATCTGTCGCAACTTTGCCTCTCGCAAGGATAATACCACTTTGGTTTTTCAATTCAATATCTGCATTTGGTTCCGCGGTTCCTTCTGCCCTTACTGAATCCGTTGTTATCGCTTCAATGGTTGTGGGTGCCATACGCTCTCGCACAACTGTTGTGGACGCACTTTCGGTTTGTCCCTTTGCCGTCACAGTAGCTGTGATAATTGTTCCTTCTAATTGTTTGGGAATCGCTAAATTATACCTACCGTCAGAACCTACGCTTCCAACTGCCAGTTGCGTCCCGCTTTGATTTTTAATGCTAATTATAGTGTTAGGTTCAGCTGTTCCTTCCACCCTCGTCGAATCAGTTGTAAGCTTATTAATTGTAGTAAAAGCAAGATCTGCCTCTTTCACAATGATAGAATCTACACTAAGAGCAATGGTTGATTGATTATTTACTATTTCGCGATAAGCTAATGATATTTTTATTTTAGTACCTGCTGCTTGTTTTGGAATAACAAACGCAAATGTACCGTTAGTATTGACTGTACCACTCGCAATTTGGTTCTCGGAATCATTCACTGAAATAACAATATCTGCTCCTGGCGTCGCTGTCCCACTTATTACGTTTGAGTTTGGGGTAACAGGATACGTTTCAAATGGAATACGGTCAGTATAAACGACCGTTGCATCAGCACTCGAAGTATTGCCATCTTTAGTTGCTGTCACTGTCATGACCGTATTAGCTGCTTGTTCCGCAATGCTAATTCTATATCCGCCTTCAAAATCTGCGCGTCCTGTCCCAATTTGGACACCATTGTTAGTAACCGTAATGGCTGAACCAGGTTCTGCAAAACCTTTAGCGATTGTTGATTTTGTAGTGGCACCTCCCCAAATTGTTGTAGTTCCGATGGCAGCGTTTACATTTTTAACAACTTGATTACCCACTACTTCCTGATTCGCTTCAATCGCTACCGCATTATAAGGTACTGTCGTTAGAATAGTTGACGCAATAACAGTGGACAAAACGGCACTAATGCTCAATTTCCTTAACTTAGATTTTTTGCTAGTCATGTTTGCACTCTCCCTTTTTCTTAGTTAAGACAATCTTCCAAATTAACATAACTAATCGCCTTTTTACAATCTAGAAAATATGTAAGTTCACTTTGATTTAAAGTGAGGTTGGGTAGTACTCAAGAAGTCCCCCATTGATTATTCATAAGTTTTACATACTCTGACGAACCGTTTAGATTATTTTGTTTTTTCTTGATTGCCTTTTTCTGAACAGCTAAAAATTCGCGCAGTTGTCCCTCCTTTGCTATAAAGTATAACTGTTTATTTAAACTAAAATATAAACAGTTATACTCATAATAACATCAAAAAATATACAAATAGGCTAGTAAAATAGTTTTTTAAACGAAAAATATGTATATTTTATGACATTTACAGAGAATATATGAATCTTTCTTAATCTATTTACTCTATAATAGAGTTTTAAAGAATTAAAAAAAGTAGAAAATATTTTCTACTTTTTTTCGTATTCTTCCAGCAATAAACCGTACACAACATAATCAACAAAGCGACCATTGATAAATTTTGCCTCTTTCAAAATTCCTTCTTTTCTAAAGCCTAATTTTTCAGGTAAGGACTGGCTCTTCTCATTATTAGATGCAATTTTCATTTCAATTCTATGTAACTTAAGCGTGTGGAAGCCATAATCAATTAAAAAGCGTAGCGACTTAATCATCAGGCCTTGGCCTTGAAACGGTTCAGCTAACCAATAACCTATTTCGCCACTCTGGTTGACTTTATCCATTGTATGAAAACTGATAGAGCCGACGAGTTTTCCTTCGTATTCCATCATAAATAAAGTTGGCACTTCTTCATTAACGTTCATTTGATACGCTATATTACGCGCGGTATCGCTTTTTGTTTCAGCTTTATCGCTGACCGTCAGCCAGTTTCTTAAATAACTTTTGGCCGATTTAATCAGTTCAAAATAGTCGTCTACATCATTTTTAGTTAAAACGCGAATGGTAAGTTTCTCATCAATTTGATGTTTGAACATTGGTTTTCCACCTTTCAGCCGCTATTTTAGTTGATGGCGCTTGATTTTGCCAGATGCGGTTTTGGGTAGCTCGGGCGTGATGTGGAAGGCTTTCGGAATTTTATAGGCGGCCAGTTTGGTCTTTAATGCTTCTACTAGGTGCGGCTCGCTGAACGTGGGTAAGACGACGAGGTGTGCGACTGGCACTTCGCCCCATTTGACGTCTTTTTTTCCAACAACAGCGGCTTCTAAGACGTGTTTGTCACTCAAAATGGCGTGTTCAACTTCTGTTGGGTAGATGTTTTCGCCGCCGGATATAATCAAGTCACCCTTGCGCTCTGCTACAAATAGGAAGCCTTCTTCGTCCACGTGGCCGATATCTCCGGTACGAAAGAATTCGTTTTGTGTGGCTTCGTCTGTCGCAGCCGGGTTGTTCAGATAGCCCTTGAAAACAGTTGGCCCACGCAGCCAGATTTCTCCGTCAACGTCCGCCTCATTAGCCTTTTCAATATGCAATTCCGAGGGGAACAAGATGCGGCCTGAGGAGCCGATTTTACGTTTCGCATCGGCCGGGTTTAGCGCAACAATTTGTGACGCCGTTTCGGTCATGCCATATGACTGAACAATTGGAATGCGGCGCGCAAAACAGGTTTCTAGCATGTCTTTTCGAACGGCACTTCCGCCGAGCAAAACAACACGCACGTTTTCGTGGAAAGCCGCCGAACTGTGGGCAAGTAGCCGTTCAATCATTGTCAGAACGACTGAAACATGCGTCACGTCCCCGCTCATTAGTAGTTTCGTGACGCGCACCACATCAAATTTTTCTTCCAAAAAAACCGGAATCCCGTAAATGACCGAGCGCATCAAAATCGACAGGCCGCTAATGTGAAAAATTGGCACCACACAAAGCCACGCGTCCGAACGTGGATTCACGCCAAAATTTAGTGCTGAAGCTGTCGCGCTGAAGAAATGGTTCCCGTAAGTTTGCAGAACGCCTTTCGGGTTTCCCGTCGTGCCAGAGGTGTACATAACCGACGCTACGTCATCAAAATCATTTTTTGTGGCAGAAAAATCTCGTGCGATTTGCGCAGCCACTTCCGAAAATGCGTGACGCGCACCGTCTAAATCCACCGAAAAATCAGCAAAGGCATCATCAAAAAGCGTACAAATGGCGCCGCTATCCAAAATCTCAAAATTCATTTCAGAAGCCGTCAACCGATTGTTCAAAAAAACCGGAATGGCGCCAAGCAATTGGAGAGCGTGAATCATCAAAAAAGTTTCCTTGTTGTTTTTTCCAAGAAGCGCCACAAAATCGCCCGGTTTAATGTTCAGGCTGGCCAGTTTTCCAGCGTTACAAAATGCGTCCCCTGCCACCTCTTCAAACGAATATTTTTCTCCGCGGAAAACAAGCGCAGTTTCATGTGGCGAAACCTGCGCTCGTTGTAATAACCAGTTCATCATGGGAATTTCGGGAATTGATCGAAGTCAGGGTCGCGTTTTTCCTTGAAGGCGTCGCGGCCTTCTTTCGCTTCATCTGTCGTATAGTAAAGAAGTGTTGCGTCCCCTGCGAGTTGTTGAATTCCCGCCAAACCATCTGTATCGGCATTAAATGCTGCTTTAATAAAGCGCAAAGCTGTCGGACTTTTCTTAAGCATTTCTTCTGCCCAAGCGACCGTTTCATTTTCCAGTTCAGAAACGGGTACGACCGTATTAATCCAGCCCATTTCAAGCGCTTCCTCGGCCGTATATTGGCGGCACATAAACCAAACTTCCTTCGCTTTTTTATGCCCGATAACGCGCGCTAAGTACCCAGAGCCATACCCCGCGTCAAAGCTTCCTACGTTCGGTCCAGTTTGACCAAACTTCGCATTGTCAGCAGCAATTGTAATGTCACAAACAAGTTGCAACACATTTCCGCCGCCAATTGACCAGCCTGCAACCATTGCAATAACTGGTTTTGGAATGATACGAATGAGACGCTGTAAGTCGAGCACGTTTAAACGTGGAATTTGGTCATCGCCAACATAACCGCCGTGCCCGCGCACTTTCTGATCTCCCCCAGAACAAAACGCTTTGTCGCCTTCACCAGTTAAAATGATGACACCAATTTTTTCATCATCGCGAGCCAAATTAAACGCATCAATCATTTCCATCACCGTTTTAGGCGTAAATGCATTATGTACATGCGGACGATTAATCGTTACTTTCGCAATTCCGTTATGCGACTCATATTTAATTTCCTCAAACACTTTCTCCGTTTTCCATTCAATCATAGAAAAAACCTCCTAAAAATGGTCATTTAACCAGTTATTTATCATTTTCGATACTTCTTCAGGTGCCTCAAGATGAACCGCATGCCCCGCATCTTTCACGGAAACGTACGTCGCATTAGGCAGTAAACTCTGCACTTCCTTGGCAATACGGCAAAACTTTTCATCAAGTTCACCCGCTATAAGCAAAACCGGTATATCAAGCTCTGCCAAATCCGCCCAGTAAGAAGGCAATTCACCTGTCCCAACACCAGCTAAACTGTATATAAGCCCTGTTCCCGCTTGACTCAAACGCTCGTCACGAATTTGTTCTTGCTTATCCGCAGCTAACGACTTTTGCGAAGCAAACAAAGGCAAATTTTCCCAGTAAGCCACAAATTCCGGCACACCTTTTTCGGTAATAAATTGCGCCAAGTCCGCGTCACGGTGCCGCCGAGTTGCGCGCTCCTCATCCGTCTTGAGTCCCGGCGAACCACTTATCATAACAAGCCCGCCGTATTTTGCCTTGTTCCGCATAGTAAGCGCCAGTGCAATTCGTGCGCCCATCGAATAGCCAACTAAAACCGTAGGCTTGTCCGCTCTAACAAGCGCGTTTAATGCGGCTTCCGTCGCCTCAAGCGAATAATCATCTGGAACAGCTGAATAAGATGCGCCGTGCCCGGGCAAATCCGGCAAAATTAAATTCGCCCCGCCTAGTTCCAGCTGTCCAAATGTTTTATGTGTCCCCGTAAAACCGTGTAGCAACATCATATCAAGCTTGGCATGACGATTTATAAAACTTAAAAAGAGCTTCATTTTTTCAGGTCACGCTCCACTTGGAACGCTATTTTCTCAAAAAGAGCTTGGTGATGTGCCACATTTTCATGGCGATTTGTGCGCACTTCAATGATGTCTAACCCTTTGTTATAAGCGGCTTTGTCGAGTGCATCTTCCAAATCACATAATCGTGTAATTTCATCATAGCCCGCGCCATAAAGTGCTGCCGTATAGCGAAAATCAAGGTTTGTGGATGTGCCAAATAGCGACTCAAAATATTTCGGCGTCTTCGCCTGAGGAAGAAACGAGAAAATCCCGCCGCCATCGTTGTTCACCACAATAATCGTCAAGTTCAAGTTGTATTTTTTGGCCATCAGTAGGCCGTTCATATCATGATAAAAAGATAAATCGCCGATAAGCAAATACATCGGTTGAACAATCGTACTCGCACCAAGGGCGGCCGAAACAACACCATCAATGCCGTTTGCTCCGCGGTTTGCAAGCATCTTCACCCGCTTATCCGTCTGCATGAAATACGTGTCCACATCCCGAATCGGCATGCTGTTCCCAATAAACAAACCCGACTGATCCGGCAGATGCTCCCGCAGCACACTCACAATTTGCCCTTCCTCCAAGCCAGCTGTTTCTTTTATATGGGAAGAAAGCACGTTTTGCGCAGACGCGTTTAGTTTGTGCCACACAGAAAGCCAATTCTCCGGAGCCGCAAACTCCGCCTGAGTCATCTCCTCAAGTAGGAAACGCTCATCGCAATGAATCATATCCGTTACACCCTTCACCGGGTCCCGCCAAGCCGCCCCAGGATCAACAACGAAAGTCCGCACATCGAATGATTCTAGCCAAATTTTCAGTGACTTCGATACTGGCATCGCCCCAAAACGAACGACCATTTCAGGTGCCATCGCCGAACAAAACGCCTCGTTTTTTAGCAGTGCATCATATTGATCCACCACAACCGTATCTTTTTCGCCGTATGACCGAAGACCAGACAGCGGATCCGCCAAGATTGGCCAACCCAATTTTCGCGCCGCCTGAACTAATTTTCCTTCCAAATTCTTCTTATCAAGCGGTCCCGCAATGATGACCCCTTTTTTCCCAGAACAATCTGCGAACATTTTATCTAGCGCTTCCTGCTCTAAAACTTCATGCGTATAATAAATCCGCACGTGATGTTTCTTCTTACCCGTCTGTGTAAACGGCGAAGGATCTAAAATCGGCGTTAATGGTTCCCGTAGTGGGAAGTTCAAATGTACTGGTCCCCGCGGCGTTTTGAGCGCAATATCAACTGAACGACTACCGTGCCATTTCGCATAGCGTAGCATCTCATCTGTTCCTTCTGGTATCGCCATATCGACCATATCTTTCACGTGGGTGCCAAACAACTGAATTTGATCCATTGCTTGCGGCGCCCCAACATTTCGCAGTTCATGCGGTCTATCTGCCGTTAAAACAATGAGCGGAATTTGGGATAAATTCGCTTCTGCCACTGCCGGAAAATAATTGGCCGCAGCCGTTCCACTTGTGCAGAGTAGGACAACCGGATTTTTCGAAGCTTTTGCGATGCCAAGAGCGAAAAAACCAGCCGAACGTTCGTCCACATGAACATGAATTTTAAGCGTCGGGTGTTCCGCCATTAAAAGCGCAATTGGAGTTGATCTTGATCCTGGGCTAATAACAGCTTCTTTGACACCTGCTTGAATTAATTCTTCGATAAAAGCAGTTAAATATGCGGTCATTGTTTCTTGGTGACTCATTCGACATTGCCTCCTAAAACACGTAACATCGGTTGAAATTTGACTTTTGTTTCTTGTAATTCTTCTTCTGGAACGGAATCAGACACAATCCCGCAACCTGCGTAAAGCACGCCAAGCGAGTCAATGACTAGCGCTGAACGAATTGCTACAGCGAATTCGCCATCAAAATCCGTGTCAATAAACCCAATTGGTCCACCGTAAAAACCACGGTCACTTGTTTCCTTCATACGAATAATCGCCCGCGCTAAATTTTTAGGTGAACCGCCAAGCGCCGGCGTCGGATGCAGCGCCCGCAAAATTTGCAGAATATTTACATCATCACGCTTTTTCGCATGAACATTCATATAAAGATGTTGGATATCCCGATTTTTTAAAAGAACCGGTTCACTGGAAATCGTTAAGTCATCTGCAAATTGTTGTAAGGTTTCTTCAATCATTTCCACAACATAATGATGTTCTCGTAAATTTTTCGCATCTTTCAATAAAGCATTCCCGAGTTTATCATCTTGTTCTGCCGTTTCGCCGCGTTTGGCCGACCCTGCTACACAAGAAGAGTGGATTTTATCATCAGAAACCGCTACTAATCGTTCTGGCGTAGCACCAAAGAACAATGCAGCACCTTTTTCCATCACAAAAAAGTAGCTATTTTCTTGTGTATCCATCATTTTTTGAAGAACTGCACCACTATCAATTTGTTTGCTAAAACGCAAGCCCATTCTTCTGGATAACACCACTTTATGTAAGTCTTCCGAATCTTTTAGCAGCGCAATAATATCACGCGCATTTTCCAAAAATTCATCCGTTTCTAATTCCTTAGCTGTAATGAGCGAATTCACTTCCATATCTGGACGTTTCGCTTCCATAATTTTTTCCCACTGACCTTTTACGGCTTCCAATTTTTTAAGCTCATCGTCAGGATAAACGACTAAGTTAACCGTTAAAAAAACTTTCTCGCTCTTTTTCGTCAACATAAATAGTGGCAAGTAAAATAATCCATCTTTAAAAGCTTGCCATTCTTTATCTGTTTCGCGTTCTGGATCAAATTTGAACCCACCAAAATAAAGCGGCCCTGTCTCTTTTTCAGTCGCGTTGGTCACCGTTCTTAATTTTAAAGCCTTTAGTTTATCTTCTAAACCAGAAAAAGCATCCTTTGCTTTATCCGCAGCTAAATATTGTTCGGTTACACCAAAGCCAGCCAGTGTTAGCGTCATCTCAGGATTTTGCCAAAAGAAACGCTCGCCAGAAAAGGCATCTTTTGCTTTTTGATACAAAATATGCGGCGCCAAATCTTGTGAGTATTCAGTTACCCAACTCAGAAGAGCAGGTTTATCTTTTGTTGCATGACGTTTCGCTTGTTCAAATAAAGCAAGAGGTAATGTAATTCCCATTTTTTTCATCGCTCCTTTACTAACACTCCTTCTATTATATCAAAAATAAAATCTTCCTGCTCATTTTGCGATTTTGGCTTTATTCATTGACGAAACTCACTATTTTCCCTAAAATGAAGAAAGGATATTTTAAAAAAGGAGCGAATAAAATGGCAGCGCAGGAAAGACAAGTTCTAGCCAGACAATCTGGTTTTAAAAAATGGTGGACGCTACTTCGGCCCCACACTCTAGTTGCCTCTTTTGTGCCCGTATTTTTAGGTACATCCGTTGCAATGCTCTACTCAAATCTTCATTTCACACGTTTTCTCGTGATGCTTGTTGCATGCTTTTTCATTCAAACATCAGCAAACTTGTTCAATGAATATTACGACTATAAAAAAGGGCACGATGATGAACATTCGGTTGGAAACGGCGGAGCCATCGTAAGAAATGGTATACGCCCGGGATTCATTCTTTTTCTAGCGATTACCCTTTACATACTTTCCATTCTAGGCGGCGTTTATTTATCGATGGAACTAAACTGGTATGTTGGCTTGCTCGGCGCAATTTGCATGCTCGTTGGCTACTTATACACTGGCGGCCCGTATCCAATCGCTTACACCCCTTTTGGTGAAATTATGGCCGGATTTTTCATGGGTGGCGTCATAACTTTCATATCATTTTACATTCAGGCGGAATTTATTGGCACACAAAT
This sequence comes from Listeria goaensis, assembly GCF_900186125.1. Lineage (GTDB taxonomy): Bacteria > Bacillota > Bacilli > Lactobacillales > Listeriaceae > Listeria > Listeria goaensis. The sequence continues at coordinate 169,834 of NZ_FYBQ01000005.1, forward strand.
CGTTTATATCTCCATTCCAATCATGGTTCTCGTAGGCAATTTATTACTCGCAAACAGCATCCGTGATTTAGACCCAGATAAAGCAAATGGGCGCTTGACACTTGCCATCTTACTTGGAAGAAGAAACGCCACAATTTTGTTCGCCCTCGCCTATGTTTTCGCTTATGCTTTTGAAATCTCGCTTATTTTTTGGGCAGGCGCGCCGTACTGGACCCTACTCATTTTAATAAGTGCTCCAGAAGCGATTCGTTCCGTCAGACGTTTCATCGGCAGAACGGAACCAATCACTATGATACCGGCAATGAAATCCACATCGAAAGCCATTACGATTTTTGGTATCGTACTCGCGATTAGTTACTTACTAAGTTTGCTTCAAATGAATTTATTTTAAAAATAGGTCAGAAAATCATTTCGCGATTTTCTGACCTTTCGTTTAGCGCAAAAAACAGGCTACATTTATACGACATGCACCTGTTTTTTTGATTTTGCATATTCCAATAATTCGAGCGATAAATCGTAGCGTAAAAATGGTGTAATGATGTAAATCCCGTTAAAATGCGTGCAAATTGCATCAATGATTTCTTTTGAGATTAGCATGCCTTCTTCGTTGCCACGCCCCGCTTTTTCTGCCTCGCGCATTCGTTCGCGGACTTCATTGGTTAGCCTGATACCTGGAACTTCGTTGTGCAAAAATTCCGCATTTCGGCTTGATAGAAGTGGCATGACGCCAACAAAGATGGGGACGGAGATTTCTGCCGCATCAAGCGCCTCTTTTAAGATGGCGGCCTTCTCCACATCGTAAATGGGCTGTGTAATGATGTAGTCCGCGCCGTATTCCACTTTTCGCTGAATCAAACGGACCGCTTTTTCCACATTGAGAACGTTCGGGTTGAACGCAGCTGCGACGTTGAAACGCGCCTTTTCCTTGAGCGACTTGCCTGTATAAGAAATTCCATCATTGAACTTTTTAATGAGTTGAATGAGCTCAACCGACCGTAAATCAAAAACAGAGGAAGCACCCGGAAAATCGCCCACTTTCGTTGGATCGCCTGTCACAGCGAGAACATCATGCAAGCCAAGCTTATGGAAACCCATGATGTGCGAATGCATGCCTACGAGATTGTGATCACGTGTTGTTAAATGAATGAGCGGCTTAATGTTGTGCTCGTGCTTTAAGATCGAAGCAATCGCCATGTTGCTAATGCGCGGCGTCGCAAGCGAGTTATCGGAAATCGTAATCGCATCAGCTCCAGCCGTATCGAGCGCCTTTGCGCCTTCAAAAAATTGCGTCGTATCAAACGTCCGCGGCGGATCGAGTTCGACTAGCACCGTGCACTCATTCTTCACTTTATCCACTAAACGAACACCTTCATGCGTGTCTGGCTCTTCAGGAACAAGTTCGATGATGGGACGAACTTCCTTTGTTCGAACTGGTTTAGTTGACCGAAGTCCCGCCCGGAACGCCCGAATATGGTCTGGTGTCGTCCCGCAACAACCGCCAATGATGCGTGCGCCCTGCTTGCGGAAAATTTCACCATATTCCTCAAAATAATCCGTTTCCGCTTGATAAATGATTTTTCCTTCCTGCATTTCAGGTAGACTAGCATTCGGATATGCTGCCAAATAGGCGTTATCTAGGAGTGGCACCGTTTCAAGCGCGCGTGCCATATGATAAGGACCAAGCCGACAATTCACGCCTACAACATCTGCGCCTAGATTTGCCAATTCCTGCAAAACATCAGGTAGCTTCTCCCCGTTTTGAAGTAGCCCCGGTTCATGCATCGAAACATTCGCTACAACTGGCAAATCTGTATTTTCCCGTACAATTTTTAATACGGTTTTAAGCTCGTTAGGATCATAAAATGTTTCAAGAAGAATCGCATCCACGCCCTCCAGCAAAAAACAATACAACTGTTCCCGAAAACTACGTTTGATTTCTTCAAGTGGAGCCTGTTCCACTTTTGAATCACTAGCCCCGTTAATGCCGCCAATCGTTCCAAAAACATAAGTCCCTGTGCCGCTGGTCGCTTTTTTCGCCAACCTAATAGCCGCCTGATTTATCCGTTTAATTTCATCTTCTAAGCCGTAACGCTTCAGCTTTATATAGTTTGCGCCGTACGTATTCGTTTGGATAATATCCGCGCCCGCTTCAATGTAAGCGCGGTGAATAGCAAGTACGTCATCTGGGTGCGTCACATTTAATTCTTCAAACGAACGGTCTACACCGTACGAATAAAGCAAAGTTCCCATTGCCCCGTCTGCAATTAAAACTTTCTCACTTAAATCTTTACGCAAATTCATGGCCGTACCGCCTCCTTAGAAGCGCATTCGAACGCCGTTTTGAGATCGTTCACCAAATCGTCCGCGTCTTCAATGCCAACTGAAATGCGCAACAGCTCATCAGTTAAGCCGTATGATTCCCGCAGTTCTCGCGGAATATCCGCATGTGTTTGCGTAGCAGGATACGTAATTAAACTTTCAACGCCGCCTAAACTTTCAGCAAAAGTAAAAAGCGAAACACTTCTAAGTAGCGGTGAAATAAGCGCGGCATTTTCAATATAAAAGCTAATCATGCCACCGCGCCCTGGATACTTCACTTCTTTGACTAAAGCATGGTTTTCGAGAAACTGAACGACGCGTTTAGCATTTCTTTCATGCTCTCTAATGCGTAGTGGTAGCGTTTTAAGCCCGCGAATTAAAAGCCACGAATCAAATGGTGACAGCACTTCGCCCGTTTCATTTAAAGCCGTCGCATAAAACTCACCGAGCTCATCACTTCGCACAATGACTGCTCCCGCCAGAACATCATTATGACCGCCTAAATATTTCGTAGCGCTGTGAATGACAATATCTGCCCCAAGATTTAACGGCTGCTGCAAAATGGGCGTATAAAAAGTGTTATCCACAATGAGCAAAAGCTGATGCGCGCTCGCAAATTGTGCCACTTTTTCAATATCCACTTCCTGCATAAGCGGATTTGTCGGCGTTTCAATAAAAATCGCTTTCGTATTCGGCTGTAAAAGCCCGTCAAGCTCATCAAACACTTTTCCGTCCCAATATGCAAATGCAATCGCATACTGCCGTTCAAGCGTCCCAAAATAGCGAAAAGTCCCGCCGTACAAATCTTGCAAACTAATAATGTGGTCACCCGTTTTAAACCTTTTAAAAACAAGCTGAACCGCGCTCATACCAGAACTTGTAGCAAAACCATATTTCCCGTCTTCAAGTTCTGCGAGCGCCTCCTGTAAAACATCGCGCGTCGGGTTTGCCGTCCGCGTATAATCGTACCCAGTACCCACCCCAATATCCGTATGGCGGTAAGCCGTTGAGAAATAGAGTGGCATGTTGACCGCACCAGTTTTCTCACATTTTTTATTACCAATTTGTGCTGAAATCGTCTGCTTACTTAAATTTCCCATCGAGCTTCCCCCGTTCTCTATTTTTCTAAAATGGTATAGGCCTCGCGAATTTCCTTTGTAGCGGAAACCATATCACGAAGCGCGGCAACCGTTTCTTCTTCCTTCCGCGTTTTAAGCCCACAATCCGGATTAATCCAGAAATTTTGAACTGGAATCACGCGAAGCGCGCGCTCAATATTCGTTTTAATTTCAGTCGTACTTGGAACGCGTGGGCTATGAATATCATAAACACCAAGCCCAATTTCCTTATCGTAATGATATGCTTCAAACGTGGAAATAATTTCCCCGTGACTACGCGACGTTTCAATCGAGATAACATCGGCGTCTAGCGCACTAATCGCATCGATAATGTCATCAAAATCCGAGTAGCACATATGCGTATGAATTTGCGTTTCGTCCGCGACACCGGAAGTCGTTAGCTTGAAAGCATAAACCGCATCGTTCAAGTATTTTTCCCATCTCGAACGCTTCAGCGGCAACCCTTCGCGGAGCGCCGGCTCATCAACCTGAATCACGCGAATCCCATTTTCCTCTAATGCAAGAACTTCCTTCCTAAGAGCAAGCCCCACTTGGTTGAAAACATCGCTTCTTGGAATATCGTCTCGCACAAAGCTCCAATTGATGATGGTTACGGGGGCGGTCAGCATCCCCTTCACAGGACGATTCGTGAGTGACTGGGCAAATTTGCTTTCCTTCACCGTAATATTTTCCGTAAAAGCCACATCCCCGTAAATAAGTGGCGGACGCACCGCACGCGAGCCATATGACTGCACCCAACCAAATTTCGTCGCCTGGAAGCCTGCTAATTTTTGTCCAAAATACTCGACCATATCCGTCCGTTCAAATTCACCGTGCACAAGAACATCAAGGTCCAGATCCTCTTGAATGCGAATCCAGCGTTCCGTTTCCTGTTCAATGTATGTTTCGTACTCCGCTTTCGTAATATCCCCTTTTAGGAAAGCCGCGCGTTTTTTGCGAACTTCAGGCGACTGCGGGAAACTCCCAATTGTTGTCGTCGGTAAAAGCGGCAAATTCAGCCATTCGTGCTGGGCTTTAATCCGCGTTTCAAATGGGCTTTTTCGTTCAGCAGAAATGCTACTAAGCTCTGAAAGCTCCGTTTGAACCGCCTTGTTATTCCGATGTTCCGAACGATTCAATTCTGAAACGGCAAGCTCTGCTTTTTCAAGCTCGCTAGACACCGCCTCCGCTCCGTCTGAAACAGCTTTCGCGAGAAGAACGACTTCATCCAATTTTTCATCCGCAAAAGAAAGACCATCGTACAGCACTTTATCCAAATTCGGCTCGCTTTTTTTCGTCACCGGAACATGCAGTAGCGAACTCGCCGGCTGTACAATCAGTTTGTCCTTTTGCACAAGTCGCGTTAAAATTTCAAGCTCCGCACGTTTCGCCTGAACATCCGCCCGCCAAACATTGCGCCCATCAATGATTCCCGCCGCCAAATATTTATTATCTGGAAAACCAAATTTTTGAATTCTCTCAAGCGTCTCACCATGGTCGTGAACGAAATCCAGCCCAATCGCATCCACCGGCAATTTTACAACCGCCTCATATGCGTCCACACTTTCAAAATACGTTTGCAAAATCAATTTCGCATGTGGCGCCGCTGCGCGTAATTCCGCGTACACCTCTTCAAAAAGCACTACTTCTTCTTTTGCTAAACTCGTCGCAAGAATTGGTTCGTCTAGTTGAATCCATTTCGCGCCCGCCGCATCTAGCTCTTCAATAATCGTTTTATAAAGCGGTAAGAACTTCTGAACTAAACTCGCGAAATCATTTTTATCGGCACCTTTTCCAAGTTTCAAATAAGTAATTGGCCCAATGATGACCGGCTTTCCATCAATACCTAGCTCCTTTTTCGCTTCTAAATAAGCTTTTAGCGCCCTATTCTCTAAGAGTTTCGGCTCCACATCGTCAAGCTCTGGAACGATGTAATGGTAATTCGTGTTGAACCATTTCGTCATCTCAGAAGCAACCGCCGTATCGTTCCCGCGCGCGATGTCAAAATATGTACGTAGCGACACCTCGTTCGTAAAATTCCCAAAACGTTTCGGAATCACACCAAACGCCACACTCAAATCAAGCACATGGTCGTACAATGTAAAATCATTGACCGGAATAAGCTCAATCCCTTTTTCTTTCTGCTTGTTTAAAGCAGCCAATCGAATCGCCTTTGTTTCAGAAAGAAGTGTATCTTCTGAAATTTTGTTATTCCAAAAATTTTCTAACGATTTTTTCCATTCGCGCTTCTCTCCAAGACGTGGATACCCTAAATTTGAACTAAGTACTTTTACCATTTACCTCATCCTCTCTTTTTTATGACGCGAAAAAGCCTCCCTAGATAGAGAGGCTAAAATAATTCGAAAATAAACGAAAAATTAGTTCTCTCTTATCTTTCAAAGCAACATGCTTTGCAGGATTTAGCACCTTTTCAAAAAACTTGAAAGGTTGCCGGGTTTCATCGGGCCAGTCCCTCTACCACTCGTTATAAGAGTTTCATATTTAATTTACATATCAAATGTATTGAAATCATAATACCAAAAATAAATCTATGCTGTCAATCTTTTTTTTGAAAATAATAAAATTCCTCCCAAAATAAGAAGCAGAGCAATCGTAAAATAAAAGCTCCTCGGGCCGACCATAGTAATCAAAGCCCCCGTTACACTCGGCCCCAAAATACTCCCCACACTAAAACACATCCCCACCAAAATATTTCCAGCAGGAAGAAGATCAAGCGGCGTCAAATCCGTCATATATGAAAGCCCAAGTGAATAAAGCGATCCCACAAGTATCCCGAGCACAAAGAAAATCACAATAAAAAGCACACTACTCGAAACAAATGCTGTTAGGAAGAAAACGAGACCACCTAAAAACGTTAAAATCGGCAACACGCGCCCGCGCCCCATCCGATCACTAAAAATCCCAATTGGAACCTGAAACAAAATCGTCCCTACCGAGAAGGCAGAAATAATAAACGTAATTATATATGTTTCAATCCCAAATCTAAGCCCCACAATTGGGAAAGTCGCGTTTAAACCCGTCTCCAAAACACCATATAAAAAGGGTGGTATCATCGCTACCCAAGCAATTTTCATCACATCAGAAAAACGCTTCATACTATCGAAAAAAGAAATTTTGCGAATTTCCGTCCCTTGCGAAATAAATTCATTTTTCAGCGTCAAAATTAATCCCCACGCCAAGAGAACTAACACACCGGAAATATAAAATGGCAAATTAGGACTTACATCCATCAAATTCACAAGCTGCGGTCCAACCGCAAATCCAAGTGAAAAAAACAAGCCATAAATCGCCATATTCCTGCCACGTTTGCTCGGTTCCGTCGTAGCTCCAATCCAAGTTTGCGACGAAAAATGTAGCATATGATCCCCCACACCAATAACAAGACGCAGCAAAAACCAAAAATACAAATTAAACCACATCGGGAACAAAAATAGCGCCACCGCAACTAATCCCCCACCAACCACAATAATCGGCTTAAATCCAAATTTATGTAGCGGCGCTTCAATAAATGGCGACACCAACAAAACGCCAATATAAATCCCCGTCGCATGAAATCCATTCACACCCGAACTAATCCCCATTCCTTCAAAAATAATCGCAATCAGCGGCAACAAAAGCCCTTGTGATAGCCCCGAAATCGCCACTATAACCGTCAAAATCCAAAACTTCCTCCTATTTCGCATCCAATCCAGCCCTCCAATTTCCAACCAAAATAAGAACAATGCCTCTGCATTGTTCTTATACTTATAATGATGACCCGTACGGGATTCGAACCCGTGTTACCGCCGTGAAAGGGCGGTGTCTTAACCGCTTGACCAACGGGCCTTACTGGCGGAGAAGGAGGGATTTGAACCCTCGCGCCGCGTTAACGACCTACACCCTTAGCAGGGGCGCCTCTTCAGCCACTTGAGTACTTCTCCAGTATAAAATATAAACTCCACAGGCAGGACTCGAACCTGCGACCGATCGGTTAACAGCCGATTGCTCTACCAACTGAGCTACTGTGGAATAAAATGGGCCTAAATGGACTCGAACCATCGACCTCACGCTTATCAGGCGTGCGCTCTAACCAGCTGAGCTATAGGCCCAAAAAAGCGGGTGAGGAGAATCGAACTCCCGACAACAGCTTGGAAGGCTGTGGTTTTACCACTAAACTACACCCGCATAATACACATAAAAGTGGCTTGGGACAGAATCGAACTGCCGACACCTTGAGCTTCAATCAAGTGCTCTACCAACTGAGCTACCAAGCCAAATGGCGGTCCCGACGGGATTTGAACCCGCGATCTCCTGCGTGACAGGCAGGCATGTTAACCCCTACACCACGGAACCACGATTGCGGGGACAGGATTTGAACCTGCGACCTTCGGGTTATGAGCCCGACGAGCTACCAGACTGCTCCACCCCGCGATAATAATATTAAATTGGCCCACTTAGTCACAAATAAAAAACGGAGGAAGAGGGATTCGAACCCCCGCGAGCTTTTACACCCCTGTCGGTTTTCAAGACCGATCCCTTCAGCCAGACTTGGGTATTCCTCCACGATATAATAATAAAAAGTGCTAAGTGGACCTTGCAGGACTCGAACCTGCGACCGGACGGTTATGAGCCGTCTGCTCTAACCAACTGAGCTAAAGGTCCAAATTTTAAAGATAGCGGCGGAGGGAATCGAACCCACGACCTCTCGGGTATGAACCGAACGCTCTAGCCAGCTGAGCTACGCCGCCACATTAATAAAGATTTAATTTAAAATTTGGTGGAGCCTAGCGGGATCGAACCGCTGACCTCCTGCGTGCAAAGCAGGCGCTCTCCCAGCTGAGCTAAGGCCCCAAATTATAGAATTTAATAATGGTCGGGAAGACAGGATTTGAACCTGCGACCCCTTGGTCCCAAACCAAGTGCTCTACCAAGCTGAGCTACTTCCCGTAAAATAAGCGCGCCCAGAAGGAGTCGAACCTCCAACCGCCTGATTCGTAGTCAGGTACTCTATCCAGTTGAGCTATGGGCGCAATATAGAAATGGTGCCGAGGACCGGAATCGAACCGGTACGGGTATCACTACCCGCAGGATTTTAAGTCCTGTGCGTCTGCCAGTTCCGCCACCCCGGCATAAAATAAACTCAGATTGGAGCGGAAGACGGGGTTCGAACCCGCGACCCCCACCTTGGCAAGGTGATGTTCTACCACTGAACTACTTCCGCATAAATATAAGTGCGGGTGAAGGGACTTGAACCCCCACGCCTCGCGGCGCCAGATCCTAAATCTGGTGCGTCTGCCAATTCCGCCACACCCGCAAAGAGTGAGCCGTGCAGGGTTCGAACCTGCGACCCTCTGATTAAAAGTCAGATGCTCTACCAACTGAGCTAACGGCTCTTTATACTAATGTATGTAAGACTGATTAAGAAAAAGATGGTGCCGGCTGCAAGAGTCGAACTCGCGACCTACTGATTACAAATCAGTTGCTCTACCAACTGAGCTAAGCCGGCATAAAAATGGTGGAGGTTAACGGGATCGAACCGCTGACCCTCTGCTTGTAAGGCAGATGCTCTCCCAGCTGAGCTAAACCTCCAAAATCATTGCCCGGCAGCGACCTACTCTCACAGGGGGAAGCCCCCAACTACCATCGGCGCAGAGAAGCTTAACTACCGTGTTCGGGATGGGAACGGGTGTGACCTTCTCGCCATAACTACCAGACAATGAAAGAAAGAACGTTGTTC
>NZ_FYBQ01000004.1 GCF_900186125.1 Listeria goaensis
CAGCGTTCGTCCTGAGCCAGGATCAAACTCTCTTTAAAATAAATCGAATTTGAATACTTATTCAACACCGTGAATAAGTTTCCTTAGCGTCACAAATTGACTTTGCTAGCTTGTTTCTTACTTTTTTGGAAACATCTTTTTGTTTCCTGTCCTATGAATTGATTGGTGAAACATCTGTTTCATCGCTTTTTCATCTTCGTTTTGTTCAGTTTTCAAAGGTCATTCTTTCTTTTGTCCTGTGCGCGCTTAACGCATCAGCAACGTTTATAAATATACCAACTTTTTATGCATTCGTCAATAGTTTTTCTCATTTTTTTTTAATATCCTGAAAAACAATTTGTTTTTGACTGTATAAATGATTATTTTAGCACGTTTAGGTAATGTATATTTGAACTCCTTTTTCTTCAAACTGTAGCTTTAGAACGGGATCAATTTCGCTTCCTGTAATAATATACGAGAGGTCATCGAGTTCTGCATATTTATATAGTGACAGTCGGCCGAATTTTGTATGGTCGGTCACGAGAATGACTTCGTCGGCGGAGTGGATCATTTCTTGTTTAGCGGGGACGAGATATTCGTCGTAGTGCATTAAACCTTTGTCGCTATCTAAAGCCGGAGTTGTCACGAATGCTTTGTGGACGTGCAAATTGCGCAGGGTGCCACTTGTAATCATGCCGTTTAAGATGTAGGTTTCTGGATAGACGACTCCACCTGTTACAATAATTTTTGATTTTGAGAAACGCAAAATGGAAGCTACATTGATATCATTTGTGATGACGGTGAGGCCTGAACGTTCTTTTAGCGCTTCTGCGATATGACCCGTTGTAGTACCAGCATCAAGTAGAATCGTGTCGCCTTCTTCGACCATTTCCGCGGCATAGGTCGCAATTTTCTTTTTTTCTTCGTAGCGGACTTCGCTTCGTTTCTTCCAATCGGGTTCTGAAACGACCTTTTCTTCTATCATAACGCCACCGTGGGTTCGCTTTAGTTTTTTGTCTTTTTCTAGTGCTGTTAAATCGCGGCGGATGGTGGCTTCGTGAACTTCAAAGTGTTTCGCAAGTTCGCTTACCGTTGCAATCTTTCTTGAGCGTACATATTGGACAATCGCGCGCTTTCGTTCAATAGAGAGCATTATTTTTTCTCCTTTCCTACAAAAGAAAAGAGCCCTTACGAAACGCAAGGACTCCTCGAACATTTTAGTCGTTTAAGCGTTTTTCAAGTTCCGCTTTTTTCTCTTCAAAACCTGGTTTACCTAGGAGCGCGAACATGTTTGCTTTGTAAGCTTCCACACCTGGTTGGTCAAATGGATTCACGCCGTTTAAGTAACCGCTAATGCCTACTGCTTTTTCAAAGAAGTAAACAAGGTAGCCGAATGTGTATGGGTCAAGCGCTGGCACTTCGACTACAAAATTCGGTACTTCGCCGTCAGTATGCGCAAGAAGTGTTCCTTCAAATGCTTTTGTATTCACGAAATCAACCGTTTCGCCTGCTAAATAGTTTAAACCGTCAAGATCAACTTCTTCTTTATTAATGGTTAAATTATGACGCGGAGTTTTCACTTTGACTACCGTCTCGAAAAGATTGCGACGACCGTCTTGAATGTACTGACCTAGTGAATGTAAATCAGTTGAGAAGCTCGCGCTGGACGGGTAGATACCTTTTTGGTCTTTCCCTTCGCTTTCGCCAAACAATTGTTTCCACCATTCATTGAAGTACTGCAAACCTGGTTCGTAGCTGATTAAAAGCTCTGTTACCTTGCCTTTTCTGTACAGCACGTTACGTGCTGCCGCATATTGATACGCGATATTTTCTTTTAAAGAAGGTTTTGAGAAGTCTTTAGATGCAGCTTCTGCGCCTTCCATCATTTTTTTAATGTCTACACCGCTCACTGCGATTGGTAGAAGTCCTACTGCAGTTAGTACAGAGAAACGACCGCCAACATCATCTGGAACTACGAAAGTTTCATAGCCTTCGTTATCAGATAATGTTTTAAGCGCGCCTTTTGCTTTATCTGTTGTGGCATAAATACGTGATTTCGCTTCTTCTTTGCCGTATTTTTTCTCTAAGAGTTCTTTAAATACGCGGAATGCGATGGCAGGCTCTGTTGTTGTACCTGATTTTGAAATCACGTTTACAGAGAAATCACGATCGCCAACAACTTCGATTAAATCGTGTAAATAAGTGGAGCTAATGCTGTTTCCTGCGAAGAAAACTTGTGGCGTTTTACGCTCTGCTTTATCCAGCACATTATAGAAGGAATGATTTAGTGTTTCAATCGCGGCGCGTGCCCCTAAGTAAGAGCCGCCGATACCGATGACGATTAAAACTTCGGAATCATTTTTAATTTTTTCTGCTGATTTTAAAATGCGTGCGAATTCTTCTTTATCGTAGTTACTTGGCAAATCAACCCAGCCAAGATAGTCACTTCCCGCACCAGTACCGTTATGTAACATATCATGTGCTGCTTTTACTGCAGGTTCCATGTACGCTAATTCGCGTTCTTCAAAAAAACGCAATGCTTTGGAATAATCAAAACTAATGTGTGTCATTATTTTCCCTCCAAAAATTATAAAGATTTCTGTTTTAACTTTATCTCAAAAGGCGAACTTTAGCAAGGATTGTCGCTAGCTGACAGGAAATTCATTATGATGATCATAGAGCACACCTTTGTCAAAAATCAGTTTATTGAGCGGCGTCTTTTCTAACTCGAGAAGGCTGTCTGCTGTAGGAATCGACAACCATTTCACACGAAAGACGCTTTCATCGTTTTCTGGCCAATTAAAATCCCCCATTGCAGTTGCACGGAACACAATTGTGCAAACGTGTTCCCACTCTGTCCTGCGCTCTTTACAAAAAAGGAGACTGTCGACGGAAATCGTCACATTCGTTTGTTGTTTCACTTTAAGAACGAGCGCTTCTTCCATTGTCTGGTCTTTCTCGACTACGCCCCCCGGGAACCCCCAAGAAAGATCCCGTTTACGCACTGCTAAAATCTCATCTTTTTTCTCATTGTAGATAAATCCTTCAACGTTAATCGTTCTTTTCATGGTATCCTCCCTTTTCGTTTGAAAATGATTAAACTACCTGAACTAATTAAAAACTGAAATGGCTATTACCCTAAATTTAGTTTGACTAATTGTCAATTGATGAAATACTGACTAAAACGTGAATTATCTGACTTTTTGAAATAAAGCTTCGGAAGCTCCTTGTCGAAAGAAGTTTCCAAACATGCTTACTTATCTGCTTTTTCAACCCATTCTTGCAGTTTATCTCGGAGTGTGTTAAAACCTTCGTCTGCACCTTTTGTTTCTTTTTTAGGCGAGGAATTTCTCTCTGGTTTTACTTCCTCGGTCGCACGAATCGAAAGACTAATTTTATTATTTTCTTCATCCATATCAAGAATTTTAACTTTCACTTCTTGTCCGATTTCTAAAAAATCATGGATATCTTTAACAAAACCGTGCGTCACCTCTGAAATATGCACAAGCCCTTGCGTTTTATCATCAAGCGCCACGAACGCTCCGTATCCTTGAATACCTGCGACTTTCCCTGTTACAACGTCGCCTACTTTAAATGTACTCATCTACAAACACACCCACTTTCCAAAATACCGATAATGTACAATTATACCACTTGCTTAAGATTACCACAATTATTCATTACTTTGATTAAAGCTGATGCAGCTTTCTAAAATTGTGTTACAATGGCATTATAAAAAAAGAAATGCTTGTCGAAGGAGGAACTAAATATGAGTCAATTTGATGAAGTAATTCCGCGCCTAGATACAAATTCTGAAAAATGGGACGGGGCGGAAGCCTTATTTGGAAGGAAAGATATTATCCCCATGTGGGTTGCTGATATGGATTTCCGGGCGCCGAAGCCTGTTTTAGATGCCTTCCGAAAACGAGTTGACCACGGTGTTTTCGGCTATACGAAATGTGAAGATGGCATGACGAAAGCCATTTTGAATTGGAATAAAACGCGGCACGGATTTGATGTGGATTCGGATGCGATTTTATATAACGCCGCTGTTGTCCCTTCGATTTCACTCGCGATTCGGGCGCTAACGAAACCTTCAGAGAAAGTCTTGATGCATTCGCCAATTTATCCGCCGTTTTTTAAGGTGACTGGCGATGAAACGAAACGCGAAGTCGTGCTTTCACCGTTAAAACACACGGGCACGCGGTTTGAAATTGATTTTGCCGACATGGAACAGAAGCTTGCCCAAAATGATATTCAGCTATTTTTACTTTGCAATCCGCAAAATCCGGGCGGAATTTCCTGGAAAAAAGAAGAACTTACGCAATTGGTTGAGCTTTGTGCACGTTATAATGTGCCGATTGTGTCAGACGAGATTCATGCGGATTTAGTGATGAAAAACCATGTACATACGCCGCTTGTTAAGGTGGCACCGTATTACAAGGAGCAAATTATTACGCTGATGGCACCGACGAAAACGTTTAATTTGGCGGCTTTGAAAGTGTCCTACTTGATTATTGATAATCCAGATTACCGGGCGAAATTCCGTGAGTTACAGCAATATGTGCATGCGCCAGGCATTAATGAATTTGGTCAAATCGCGCTTGAAGCGGCTTATAATGAAGGTGCGGAATGGCTAGATGAGCTGCGCGATTATATTTACGAAAACTTCCAATATGTCAAAGCGGAATTGAATACGCATTGTCCTGAAATCGGCGTGACGGAGCTTGAAGCGACTTATCTGATGTGGCTTGATGCACGGGCGCTCAAAAAAGATGAAGCGACGCTGTATCAAGATATTATCGATGCGGGTTGCGGCGTTCAAATGGGGTCAGGTTTTGGCGCGGTGGCCGATAAATTTATCCGCCTGAATATTGCTTGTCCGCGTGAAACACTCAAAAAAGGCGTGGCTGCACTAATTGCGGGGATTCAAAAATAGTAAACTAAAACCAGACTGAAATAGTCTGGTTTTAGTTTGTAGAAAAGGCTACATAAAAGGCATCTCGCCCGTTTAGCACGATGACAAGTGGTAAATATCGTCGTCTTTAAATCAGGTTTTTGGTAAACCACATGGAACCTTGTTATACTAAAATTGTAGTATGGTTTTTAGGAGGAACGAGGAAAATCGTTTTTTCTTTATTTTTGTAAAAGGAGTTGGAGAAGTTATGTTTTTAGGGCTACGTGAAATGCTCTATTCAAAATTGCGATACATACTTGTGACAGGCATCATGGTTTTGATTATGTTGCTCTCACTGATTTTATCAGGCCTTGCAAATGGTCTGGCATACGATAACGCTTCTGCAGTTGCGGATAACGGGGTTCCGTTTTATGCGATTGCGAAAGATGCGCAAGGTAAAGTGTCACGCTCACTTTTTGATGAAAGCGAGTTGGCAAGTGTTCAAGAGGATAAAAGTGTGAAGGAAGCAGCGGTGCTTGGGCAATCGATGCAAACATTGAAACGCGAAAGTGATGATAAGAAGTTCAGTATCGCTTTTTTCGCCATTCAACCTGGCACTTTCCTCGATCCAAAAATTTCATCTGGTAAAGGGCTTGAAGTGACGAAACCCGATGAAATCGTAGTAGATTCTTCTTTGAAAAAAGATGGGATTAAACTTGGCGATATTTTGATGGACGACCAACTTAACAAAGAGCTAACGGTTGTTGGTTTTACGGAGAATAAAAAATATAGTCACGCGCCCGTTGTTTACATCAACATGCCGACTTGGCAATCCATTAATCCAGTTTTATACCACCAAAAAACACCGCAAGTTAGCGCGATTGCAATCCAGCCTAAAGGCGATACTGTCAATTTAGCGAACAAAGACTTGTCTGTTTTAACGCAAGCTGAATTTTTAGACCAGATTCCGGGCTATTCGGCGGAACAAATGACGCTAAATATGATGATTTATTTCTTAATTGTGATTGGCGGCTTTATTTTAACGGCGTTCTTCTATGTGATGACGCTTCAAAAGACGACACAATTTGGGATTTTAAAAGCGCTAGGCACCAAGTCCGGCTATATCGCGGTGAGCGTGATCACACAAGTTATCGTGATTTCCCTCATAAGCATTTTAATCAGTGTTGGGGTTACGCTCTTGTTGCCGAACGTGTTGCCTGAGGCGATGCCGTTCCGCTTGTCGAGCTTCACAATTAGCTTATATAGCGTGATTTTCTTCGTTGTAGCGCTGATTGGTTCACTGCTTTCGATGTGGAAAATTAATAAGGTTGATGCGCTTGATGCAATTCGCGGAGGTGATGAATGATGCGTCCAATTTTACAATTTGAAGGTGTAACGAAAAACTATAAATCTGGTCCCACTACGATTCATGCTTTGCGTGAGACCCATTTTGAAGCAAACAGCGGTGAGCTCATTGCGATTGTTGGACCGAGTGGATCTGGTAAGAGTACTTTCTTGTCACTGGCGGGGGCGCTACTTACGCCTACAGATGGCAAAATCATTTTAAACGGGCAGGAAATTAGTCAGCTAACGAAAAAAGAACAGACGCAAATTCGTCTGACGGAAATTGGTTTTATTTTTCAAGCGGCGCACTTAGTCCCTTACCTTCGCGTGGTGGACCAAGTCCGTTTTATCGGGCAACAAGCGAAGCAAAATAAAGATGCGGTGACCGAAAAGAGTGTCTCCCTTTTGAACCACCTTGGTCTCGAAACTCGGACAACTTTTTATCCAAAAGATTTATCTGGTGGTGAAAAGCAACGGGTTGCGATTGCGCGGGCCTTAATTAATTCGCCGTCCATCATTTTGGCGGACGAACCGACGGCAAGCTTAGATACTGAGCGGAGTCGAGAGGTTGTACAGTTGCTCCGTAGCGAAGTAGAGGGCACGGAGCGCGCGGCGATTATGGTGACGCATGATGAGCGCATGCTTGACTTATGCGACCATGTTTACCGCATGGAAGACGGGCGTTTGACGAAAGAACGTTAACAATAAAAAAGTGTAGGAACGATGTTCCTACACTTTTTTATTTATTTTCTTCAATCAATTTAAGCGCTTGAGCGTAAACTGTTTCGCCGTCCATTTTCCCGTATGCCATCATATCAATAACATCAACTGGAATGCGTCCTGCGGCTGCATCTTTAACTGTTTTTTCTTGGTAACGCACTTGCGGACCAAGCAACACGACATCAGCATCTTTAATAACTTCATTAATTTCAGCTATTGAGTAAGCAGCAATTTTTGCTTCATCGCCTTTTGCAGCGGCTGCTTTTTCCATTTTTGTAACGAGTAAGCTTGTGGACATCCCTGCCGCACAGATTAAAACGATATTATTCATTTCTATTCTTCCTTTCCAATTAAACGGCTATTGTTGTAACACCTTCATTATACAATACGTGTAGTATTTTAAACAAGTAAACGTTATCAACAACTTTATCTCACTAAATACACACGCATTTTTAAAATAAACTAAAAATAGATTGCACTTTTCCCCCAAAAGAGTGATAATAGACAGAAAATACGTAAAATTTCGCTTAAATTAAACTAGACAGGAGCTGTATACATGAAAGTCGTTAAATTTGGTGGAAGCTCTCTAGCTTCCGGACTTCAACTGAATAAAGTATTAGATGTAATGAAAAGTGATGCTATGCGCAAAATCATTGTCGTTTCTGCGCCTGGAAAGCGTTTTTCAGATGACACGAAAGTAACTGACCTTCTCATTGATTGCGCGGCAAAGGCCTTGCTTTCGGAAGACACGACGGATATTTTCAATCAAATCGTCGCACGCTATCACGATATTGTGTTGGACACTGGTATGAGCGAGGCCGTCATATCGGAAATCAGCGACAATTTAACGACCATTTTGCAATCTGATAAATCCAATCCCGACCAATTTATGGATAAAATGAAAGCGAGCGGCGAGGACAATAACGCAAAATTAGTTGCCGCGTTTTTCAACCACAAAGGTCTTCCTGCAACTTATGTTAACCCTAAGGACGCGGGGCTTTTCGTGACCGAAGACCATGCTCATGCGCGTGTTTTGCCTGAGTCTTATGATAATCTTTTCGCGCTTCGCGATTACCCGGGACTTGTTGTTTTTCCTGGTTTCTTTGGCTATACGAAGTCTGGTGAGATTACAACATTCTCACGTAGCGGTTCAGATATTACGGGCGCGATTGTCGCAAACGGGATTCAAGCGGAACTTTATGAAAACTTCACCGATGTTGATGCCGTTTTTGTTGTAAACCCTGCTATTGTTAAAAAACCCCAGCAAGTGGCTGAACTTACGTACCGCGAGATGCGTGAACTTTCTTATGCCGGCTTTTCTGTGTTCCATGACGAAGCGCTCATTCCAGCGTTTCGGGCGGGTATTCCAGTCCACATAAAAAACACGAACAACCCCGAAAGCACTGGGACGCGTGTGATTCATGAAAGAGATACTTCGAATGGTCCTGTTGTAGGGATTGCCAGCGATGACGGATTTTGCAGCATTTACATTAGCAAATATTTGATGAACCGCGAAATCGGTTTCGGTAGACAAGTCCTCGAGATTTTAGAACAAGCGGGACTAAACTATGAACATATGCCGTCTGGAATCGATGATTTAACGATTATCTTGCGGGAAAATCAACTCGATGCGGCGTTAGAAAAAAAACTAATCCACGAACTCACGCACAAACTAAATGCCGACCTAGTTTCCATCCAGCACAACCTCTCCCTCATCATGATTGTAGGCGAAGCAATGCGTCAAAACATTGGGACAACATTCCGAGCTAGCCGCGCCCTCTCTCATGCAAACGTCAATATTGAAATGATTAACCAAGGCTCTTCCGAGGTTAGCATCATGTTCGGCGTCAAAAAAGAAGATGAACGTACAGCCGTTCAAGCCCTTTATAATGAATTTTTTCAAGAAGTAGAGGTATAATAAAAAGCGAGGACAATTTGTCACTCGCTTTTTCTGTTATTCAACAATATTAATTTTTTCGATGACAACATCATGGACTGGTTTATCTTGTGCGCCTGTTTGAACGCTTGCGATATTATCTACAACGTCCATTCCTTCGATGACATGACCGAAAACAGTGTGGCGTCCATCTAACCATGGTGTCCCACCTTCTTTGTAAGCTTCAATAATTTCTGTAGGGAAACCAGCTTCTTCCATTTGTCCAATCATTTCTACTGGCATATCCGGTTTTTGTACAATGAAGAATTGGCTTCCGTTTGTGTTCGGACCTGCATTGGCCATTGATAAAGCACCACGCAAGTTAAATGCGTTTTTTGAAAACTCATCTTCGAATGCCTCACCCCAGATGCTTTCACCGCCTGTTCCGATTCCGTCAGGGTCGCCGCCTTGAATCATAAATTCAGGGATAACACGGTGGAAAATCAAGCCATCGTAGTAGCCATTTTTTGCGTGTGTCACAAAGTTCTCAACGGTTTTTGGTGCCACCTCTTTGAAAAGCTTCAGCTTAATTGTGCCGCGATTTGTAACCATTTCAGCTAAGATTTCGTTCTCAGCGATTTCTTTTGATAATTGTGGGTATGTCATATATGATTAGCTCCTTTGTCATAATTTACCTTCCAAACCAGATTATTAAAAGATTTACGAAAACCGCAACCATATAAAGCACTAAAATTGTTGCGAGTGTCCATATGATAATTTTTTTAACCATGAGGCGCTCCTTTTGTTAGAAGAGCGACTCTTGCCGCTCTGATTTATTCAGTACTTCTTTATTCTAATAAAAAACTGCGCGTTTTGAAACTAAAACGAACGGAGATGTCAAAATATGTCAGTAAAAAAACGCAATTTATACATTTGCATGCTGGCGAATTTACTTATGTCTGCTAGCACAACGATGATTATGCCCTTCTTATCTCTTTATATTGAAACTTTCGGTGACCATGATCCGGCTTACGTACAAAAATGGGCTGGCTACATATTCGGCGTCACCTTTCTAGTCGCCTTTATATTTTCACCGATTTGGGGACGGATTGGCGACCGATTTGGCTATAAAAAAATTCTCATCTTTACTTCATTTGGTATGGCGATTAGTATTTTTCTAATGGGCTTTGCTCATTCCGTGACATACTTATTTATTTTGCGAATCTTCATGGGGATAGTCACTGGGTTTATCGGGATTTCAAACGCGTTTATCGCGCGCCAAACGGATAAGCATGAGGCCGGCAAAATCCTTGGTACGCTCCAACTCGGCGGGGTTACAGGAATGCTATTCGGTCCGCTAATTGGGGGTGCTATGGCGGATTTATTTGGTTTTAAAAACACCTTTACTGTAACGGGAATCGCGATTTTAATTGCTTCATTTCTCGTTGCCTTTGGTTTAAAGGAAGTGCGAAGCGAAACACAAAAAACAGGTCGGCCAATTTATTCGCGGAGAGCCGTCTTGAAGAAAATTATCACCCTAAGAGTGCTCTTTACAGTGATGGTCATTACAGCGCTTATCCAAATTGCGAACTTCAGTGTTCAACCGCTCCTTGCGCTTTATGTGGGGGAGATGACGCATTCGTCTAACGTCGCTTTCATGTCTGGGCTTGCCTTCTCGGCTACTGGGTTTGGTAATCTTGTTATGACGCGTAGTTGGGGGCGTCTTGGCGATAAGTATGGCTATGAGAAAATCTTAAATATTTTACTAATACTTGCGGCGCTCACAGTGATTCCGCAGGCGTTCGTCTCGCATTTATGGACGTTCATTATTTTTCGCTTTTTATTCGGCATTGCGATTGGTGGTATGGTTCCTTGTATCACGGCGTATATTCGACTCGCTGCTCCTGGTGCGATGCAAGGCGAAATGCTTGGTTATAACCAAAGCGCGCGTTTTTTAGGAAATGTCATTGGGCCAATTCTTGGTGGAA
This sequence comes from Listeria goaensis, assembly GCF_900186125.1. Lineage (GTDB taxonomy): Bacteria > Bacillota > Bacilli > Lactobacillales > Listeriaceae > Listeria > Listeria goaensis. Next base: position 10,805 of record NZ_FYBQ01000004.1, read on the forward strand.
CGCTCGCGGGCTTCGTTGGCATCAACAACGTCTTTTTATTCATGAGCGGCATGTTTTTCGTCGCCTTCTTCATTTTACTCTACGCACTTCACGCGGATAGAAAACGCCATCTGAACGTGGATTGATTAGAAAAATGAATTTGCGCCATTCAAAACGGACTACACACAATCAGACTGATGACAAATAGTGAGAATCTCACGCATTGCCGAGTACTGCACCGGAGCGTACTCGAGTACGTGATGACTGAAAACAGGAAGGGCGTAGTTTGCCCGACCATGTGAGAAGTTAGGCGAAGCGGAGCGGAACGCAGGCAAAAACTCCGAAGATTGCCGTTTGTCATCTGTATGAAAGGTAAAAAAACTCTAAACTTAAGCCAAACAAAACGGACTACGCGCAATCAGACTGATGACAAATAGTGAGATTCTCACGCATTGCCGAGTACTGCACCGGAGCGTACTCGAGTACGTGATGACTGAAAACAGGAAGGGCGTAGTTTGCCCGACCATGTGAGAAGTTAGGCGAAGCGGAGCGGAACGCAGGCAAAAACTCCGAAGATTGCCGTTTGTCATCAGTCTGAAAGGTGGAAAACTTGTTAAGAGAACAAGTTTTCCACCTTTTTTTCCACCAAAAAAGTATGCTATAATAAATTGTATTTGCTTTTTTTCAAAAAATGTAAGTACTTGCTTAAAAAATAAAAACGTTACGTTTGAAATAGATTATTAAAAAGGAGGAACCGACTTTGTCATTGTTGCATCTTGCAATCATTCTGCCATTTATCGTGGCACTTATTATCCCGCTTATTTATAAGTGGACGAAAAAAATTCATACTGGTTGGCTTGTTCTACCGGTTCCAATCGTGCTCTTCATTTACTTTTTAACTTTTATTCCGGAAACAATGCAGGGAGCTACAACAGAAACCTTTGCTTGGATTCCTGAATACGGAATTAACTTCACTGTCGTTGTAGACGGTCTTAGCTTATTGTTCGCCCTTTTAATTACGGGAATCGGTTCGCTTGTTGTGTTCTACTCTATTTATTATTTAGGAAAAAACAAGGAACGCTTAAACAATTTTTACGCCTTTCTGATGATTTTTATGACAGCGATGCTTGGCGTTGTACTTAGTGATAACCTCATCGTTCTTTATCTATTTTGGGAATTGACGTCCATTAGTTCTTTCCTTCTCATCGGCTACTGGTATCACCGCGAGCGTTCTCGTTATGGCGCTAGAAAATCAATGATGATTACTGTTTTTGGCGGTTTAATGATGCTCGGCGGATTCCTAATGCTGCACATCATGACGGATAGCTTTTCCATTCGGGAAATCCTCGCAGCTAGTGAAGCTATCTCACAAAACGCCCTTTTCATTCCCGCAATGATTTTAATTTTACTTGGCGCGTTCACAAAATCCGCTCAAGTACCTTTTCATATTTGGCTTCCTGACGCGATGGAAGCTCCCACACCTGTCAGCGCTTATCTTCACTCCGCTACAATGGTTAAAGCAGGTATTTACATCGTAGCACGCTTTACACCGCTTTTTGCCGTTTCATCAGTTTGGTTTTGGACGGTCACCATTGTCGGCAGCATTACACTCCTTTGGGGCTCGATTAATGCGACGAAGAAAAATGACTTGAAAGCCATTTTAGCTTACTCCACCATCAGTCAACTTGGTTTAATCATGACACTGCTCGGAGTCGGGGCCGCCAGCTTACATTTTGATAATTTAAGCGATGATATTTACGTTCTTGCCGTTGTCGCTGCCGTCTTCCACCTTTTCAACCATGCAACATTCAAAGGAAGCCTGTTTATGATGACGGGGATTATCGACCACGAAACCGGCACACGTGACATCAGACGCCTCGGCGGACTTATGCGCATCATGCCTATCACCGCAACAATCGCGTTCATCGGAACATTCGCGATGGCCGGATTACCACCTTTTAACGGCTTTTTGAGTAAAGAAATGTTTTTAGAGAGCCTTGTTAACCTCACGCACCTTAATCTTTGGAATGCGGATACTTGGGGAATATTTATTCTAATTAGCGCGTGGATCGCTAGCGTGTTTACGTTTACGTATAGCATGATTATTTTCTTTAAGACTTTCACTGGCAAACAAAAGCCGTACTTATTGCCAAAGAAACCACATGAGGCACCTTTTGGCTTATTGCTACCTCCATCGATTTTAGCATCACTTGTACTTTTGATTGGGCTATTTCCCAATTTGATTGCCGCACCAATTTTAGAACCAGCTGTGAAATCCATTGTGCCATCGCTTGCGACAAATGATGATTTCCACATTCACATCGGCCTTTGGCACGGCATTACACCGGCCTTACTTATGACTATAGGCATCATCATTGTTGGAACACTAGTTTATAAGACGCATCGTTACTGGAAGCCATTTATTACAACACGAGTACCTAAAATGCTCCGAATTGGCAAAAGCTATGATAGAGGCATGTCTTACCTTGAACAAGGTTCCTACCGCATGACGATGACCATCATGACAGGGTGGCTACGCACCTATTTGAACTACATGTTATTTGCTTTTATTGTTCTTGTCCTTGGGTCACTCATTCTGACAGGCTCACTAAATTTTAACTTTGATAACTTAACGGCTATCACACTTGTGGACTATGTTTTAGCCGCGGTAATTCTTGTGACCTTAGTAGGTACGGTCTTCTCGAAATCGCGCATTACGTCCATCATCTTGCTTGGTGCGATGGGCTACACGATTAGTATTTTCTTTGTAATCGCTCGTGCTCCAGACCTTGCGCTAACGCAGCTCGTGATTGAAACGATTTCTGTTGTACTCTATTTACTCGTCTTCTATCATTTGCCACAGTTTAGTAATATTGAAGAAAAGCCGCGATTCTTTTCGGTTAAAACGTTTTTAAGTATTGGGGTCGGCATCACGATTACACTCGTCGCATTATCTGCCTACGATACAACGTTTTATGATTCTATTTCGCAGTACTATATCGATAACACATATAAAGAAGCTGCCGGAAAGAACATTGTAAACGTGATTCTTGTTGACTTCCGTGGTTTTGATACATTGTTCGAAACGACTGTTCTTGCTATTGCATCTATTGGGATTTTCCAAATGATTAAACTACGACTTACGAAACGGAGGGATAAAAATGAAAACCAATGACGTACTGCTCCGCAATGTTACAAAAGTGGTGGCATTCATCATCTTTTTATTTTCACTGCACCTCTTTTTCGCGGGGCACTATAATCCCGGCGGCGGCTTTGTTGCTGGACTTACGAGCGCTGGCGCCATCACGCTTACCCTCCTTGCTTACGATATTAAAACGGTGAAAAGCATGCTCAATATGAATACGATAATCATTACAGCTATTGGTCTTATTTTCGTCGTAGGTACTGGGCTGCTGGGTGTTTTCAGCGGAAAGCCGTTTTTGACGCATTTATATGGGCATGTCGACTTGCCCGTTCTAGGCGATACGTCCCTTCATACTGCGACACTATTTGACTTAGGCGTCTATCTTGTCGTTGTCGGCGTAACGCTGACGATTATTCAAACGATTGGGGAGAGTGACTAAATGGAATTATTAATGTCTATCCTCATCGGCTTAATGTTTGCCGCTGCTGTCTATTTAATTTTATCAAAAAGTTTATTGCGGATTATTATTGGAACGGCGATTTTAAGTCACGGCGTCAATTTGCTCGTTTTAACGATGGGCGGAATTAAACGTGGTGATGTGCCCATTTTAGGCTTGAAAGTCACCGCCTCTTATAATGATCCACTGCCACAAGCGCTCATTTTAACCGCCATTGTTATTAGCTTTGGTGTCACCGCTTTTTTCCTAGTTTTAGCTTACCGAGCTTATCAAGAATTAGACAGCGAGAGCGTATCCAAAACGAGAGGACATGAAGCCGATGATGAATAATATTATTTTACTGCCCATCTTTATCCCGCTAGTCGGCGCTATTATTTTAATGTTAGTGCCAAAAAAAGTCATCGTTCAGCGCACGATTGCTCTGATTATGAGTTTACTACTTGTTGCTTCAGACCTTTTCTTACTCTTTTATGTAAAAAATAACGGTATCACAACGCTCAATATTGGCAATTGGCGTGCGCCCTTTGGGATTACAATCGTAGCCGATATGTTGGCCGCTCTTCTAGTCGTAACAACAAGTTTAGTGTTAACTTGCGTTATCATTTATTCGTTTTACACTATTGGCAAAGCCCGCGAAAAGTTCCTTTACTACCCGTCAGTTCTGTTTCTCATCGTCGGTGTAAATGGCTCCTTTTTAACAGGTGATATTTTCAACTTATTCGTGTTTTTTGAAGTGATGCTCATGGCGTCTTACGTCCTGCTCGTCATTGGGGGCACGCAAATCCAACTGAAAGCGACCATTAAATACTTGCTCATCAATGTGGTCGGCTCTGCTTTTTTCGTCGTTTCAATCGGCATTTTATATTCAATGATTGGTACGCTAAACATGGCGGATATTTCTCAAAAAATCAATGCCCTTAACGGTGCAAATACAGGCATGATAAGCGTTTCCGCCGTTATGTTTCTGTTCGTTTTTGGGTTGAAAGCTGGACTCTTTCCGCTTTACTTCTGGCTACCGGGCTCCTATTTCGCGCCACCAATGCCAGTCCTCGCCCTCTTTGGCGCACTTTTAACAAAAGTTGGCGTTTATGCAATTATTCGGACGTATAGCTTATTTTTCGCAAAAGAAACCACATTCGCGATGCCACTCCTCGGGGTTTTGGCGCTCTTAACTATTATTCTAGGCGTAATTGGGGTTATTAGTTATTACGATATGAAAACTATCGTTATCTATAACATTTTAATTGCGATTGGCGCGATTTTGTTCAGTGTTTCCATCATGACTCGCGAATCCATGACCGGTGCCGTTTACTACCTGATTCACGATATGATCATTAAATCGGCGCTTTTCCTCATAATCGGGGTTATTATGGCGATTACTGGCACGTCTACGGTGAAAAAATTCAGCGGTTTAATGACCGTAAAGCCGACACTTGGCTGGTCGTTTTTCATCGCGATTTTAGCGATTGCCGGGATTCCACCACTGAGCGGATTTTTTGGAAAACTATTGATGGTAGAAGGCGCCTTTAGTACTGGCGAAATTTTCGGGGGTATCGTCATCCTGCTATCGAGCTTATTCGTTTTAATGTCACTCATCAAAGTGTTCACTCGCGGATTTTGGGGTGAGAAAAGCGGCAAATTCAATCTCGCTATTCCCTATAAAAAAATGATGTTTCCGGTCGTTATTTTACTCGCTTGTTCCGTTTTATACGGCGTCTTTTCAAACGCGCTTTATCCGTTTATAAGCGATGCAGTTGATCCAATTATCGATCCGAATATTTATATTAATGCTGTGATAAAGGAGTGATGACACATGGCGTTTCAATTGATTATTAACGTTATTTTAGCTTGCTTTTGGATGTTCCTTGAGTCATCCTTCACGTTCGGTACATTTATTATCGGCTTTGTGATAGGGATTGTGCTACTGTTCTTCATGCGTCGTTTTCTTGGCTCAACGTTTTACTTGTTCCGTCTTTTTGCGCTCATTAAGTTGCTATACAATTTTTTGCGCGATTTAATTGCATCGACCATTCATGTGAGCCGCATTATTTTAAAAAAGGATATGAACATTCGTCCAGGGATTTTTAGATATGATACTTTGTTAGAAACTGACTGGGAAGTAACCATGCTTGCGCTTATGATTACGCTCACGCCTGGAACGCTCTCCATTGATATTTCTGACGATTATAAATCGATTTATGTTCATTCGTTACATGTTCCAAATATCGAAGAAGAAATTGCCACCATTCGAAAATCATATGAGGGTGCCATTATGGAGGTGTTTCACGGATGATTTTAAAGATTGCCCTATCCATCGCACTTTTACTTTATTCCATTTCCACTTTCCTGTACTTGTACCGTATTTTAAAAGGTCCTACTACGTCAGATAAAGTCGTGGCACTCGATTCTATCGGCATGAATTTAGTCGCCACTGTCGCACTTCTATCAATGTTTTATGACACAAATGCCTATTTAGACGTCATTCTTTTAATTGCGCTTCTTGCGTTTATCGGAACGGTTTCCTTCTCCAAATTTATTGAGAAAGGCAAGGTGATTGATCGTGAACGTGATAATTGAAATCATTATTTCTATTATGGTTCTCCTCGGCGGTTTATTAAGTATTTTAGCCGCTATTGGTGTCATTCGCCTGCCAGACGTCTATACGCGCACACATGCGGCTGGTATTAGTAATACATTCGGTGTTAGCATTCTCTTATTCGCAACTGTTGGGTTCTTTTTCCATTCCGGCGAAGGTTTCAATGCCCGCGTTTTGCTCGCCGTTTTCTTTATTTATTTAACGACGCCTGTCGCTTCCCATCTTATCAACCGTGCTGCCTATGACACAGGCGTGCCGCTTGCAATTCGGATTCGCGACCAATTGCGTTCGGTCAAGAAAGATGAAATTAAAGCAAGGAAAAATTTAATTATTCGTCAGGAGCAAATTGAAAAAGCACGTCAGGAGAAAGAGGAACTCGAGGACCGCCTAGACTACGAGCTTCGCGAGGAACAAATTGATGCCCGCGAACGCAATGAGGACTTAGAGCGCGAGCATGACGAGCAGACCATCGAGGAAGAGGCGGATGATTCGGAAAATCAAATCATCGAACAAGAAGATAGCCATACTGAAAAGAAACAAGACGATTAAATTAAAAAACCCGATTCCACGTGAGGATTTCGGGTTTTTGTTTACTCAATTCGTTTTTTCTTGACGGCAATTGTTACGCGGCTCACGCAAATGATTTGGTCTTCGCTTTCAATTTGAACTTGCCAAACTTGGGTGGTGCGACCGATATGTATAGGTTCTGCTATAGCGTAGATGTCGCCACTCTGAACGCTCCTCAGATGACTGGCGTTGATGTCTAGCCCGAAGGCGATTTCGTCTTCTGCGACTGATAGCGAGGCGCCAATGCTTGCTGCGTGTTCTGCGAGCGCCACCGAAACGCCACCGTGCAGAAAGCCAAAGGGTTGTTTCACTTTATCCGTAACTGGCAATTTTAGTTTAACGTAACCTTTTTCAGCGGACACAACTTCAATTCCGATATTTTCTCCAAAATCCATATTTTCACCGTCCTTTTTCTTTTATTATAAAGCTTTTCGGGAATTTGGCAAAAATTGGGTTTTCATTATTTTGATTGTGGTAAAATAAGAACAAAGAAGAAAGACTGGGGAGATTGCTATGACCATTTTTGAAAATGTACCTTTGGTAGCCTCGATTGTTGCCATTTTGTTTGCTCAATTTGTTAAAGTTCCGATTCGTTTGATGATTTCAGGAAGGTTTGAATGGGGACTAATGTTTTCAACTGGTGGCATGCCTAGCTCCCACTCTGCTGCTGTGACTGCTCTCATGACCACGCTTGCGATTGAACATGGCTTAGGTTCGCCATTTTTCGCGATTGCTGTAGTATTTGGCATCATCGTCATGTTTGACGCGACCGGCGTTAGACGCCAAGCAGGGGAACAAGCTGCGGTTTTAAATAAACTTGTGAGTGATTTCCAAGAATTTGTGGAACATGCGAAAGGTTTAACGGCTTCTGAACAAGCTGAAAAACAAAAACATTTAAAGGAACTTTTGGGGCATAAACCGATGGAAGTTTTCTTCGGCGCCATCACTGGTATAATAATTGGCTTTTTAATCGCCTTTTTGATGGGAAGTTTGTAAAGATTCACCAATCTGTCACAGCATTTCTATTTTCATCATGCTAAAATGAAGATAATGCTGGAACAGAGGAAGTGATATTTTTGATTACCGTGGTAAAATTCTTAGACACCCGAACCGAAGAACTCGTTAATTACTGGTTGAGCACCTATTATGTTCGCTCAGAAGAATATGCGATTCGCAGACACGCGATAGGTTTTTTAGATGCCGAGCGCCGCGAAGCTATCCTTCTTTTTAAAAAAACACTGCACTGTTTTGGGAAAAACGAGAGTATTCCTTACCTTAATGAAATTGTTGAAGACCGCCGTGATATGCAAACACCATTTCATGACGCTTATATAAATTTAGAAACTTTTTTTACAGCAATGACCGAGTTCTTAATGATTCATTACGAAAAGAAAACATTAATGTGCTCACAAGAAGCGCTTTTCGAGGTGATTTTAGAAATCCGTAGAATAGAAGCGTCAGCTTGCTTGACATTGGTGAATGGGTATCATTCAGTGTGAGGCATCGAAAAGATATGAAGAATCGTCCTTCAATAAGACTAATTTTTAAGGAAAAAGCATAAATCTAGTAATAATCACATTTTTAAATGGATTTTACTGGACTTATGCTTATTTACTTTCCACAGGCATTAAACTCTTTCTTCACCTTCATTTACTATATGATAGTAATGAACCCCATGTTCTTTCTTCCAATTAGTAACAAGTTCTTGATATCTATGCTCCTCTTCATCAACGTATCCCTTAAATACAACTCGGTCTATATTTTCTTCATTAAAAAAGAAAGTTTCTTCTGGATGAATCCCTTCTGGATAAGCACATGCCACATAATCAAAAAAGATCTCTTCCTTGTCTTTTTTAATTGCTTGATTACGACCAATGACCATTAACTTTTTATTACCTTGTTTTAAATAAATAATTGTCCCAAGTTCTAGCATATTTTCCTCCTTCCTCTCTATGATTGCACATGTATTCTTTTAAAGAGCAATACTATCTTATCAGCTTAGAAATTACAGATATATTTAATGCTAGCGAAGGATATATCACTTAGCATAGCATTTTTTAGTTGCCTTTATACCTGATTTAAACGTAAATTAAGCCTTTTTACTGCTGTTTCTCATTTACTCTCAGTAACTACAATACTATATACTTTAGGCAATCTCATAGTACCAATTCCAGTATATAAACAAACCAATAAGAAAAAAATAAAAATAAAATAAAATATTAGAGAATGATATAAAATAAACATGATGCATCCAAAAACAACAAAGAACGTAAGAATCAAAAAGATTAAAATATTTTTCATATAGAATAGAAATGCATCAAAAGAGGATGATTTAATCTGAATATTTATCGTTTCACTTCCAACTAGCTGTTTGAGAATTTGTTGATTTCTCTTAATTACAAAAAAATAACTCAAAAAAATCAACAAAGCACTCACTGTCAGAAGAATGATTGAAAACAAACTAGATAAGTTGGTATCCAAAGCATTCACGTATTTCCGAGAAGAAAAACCGCCTATAGCAACCACACTCAGAACTATTCCTGTAACTAAGCTTGAATCTACAGGTCGCTTTTCGAGAATAGCCTTGCTTTTATCTTCTGCTATTAGTAAGTATGCATTTTTTTTCCTAGACCAAGTAAACACCGAAGCTAACCAGCCTTTTTTGGAAGCCATATCGATAATATATTGCTTATTATTATATTGTATAATCTTAAATTGAGTATTTTTAGTTCCCTTTATTTCTTGATTCATATTACCGCCCTTTCCACATCGGTCCGGTTATTACTAATTTATCAGCAGATTCTACAACAGCTTGTCCAAAATCATCTAATTTATTACCTACATAGTCAACACCGTCTTGAATTTTCAAAAAGTTATTTTGATATACCCAATCTGCTCCATATGATACCGCTACCCCTACACCAACAGCAAGGCTAGCTACCCAGCCACCTGGATTAGAAAATGCCACAAGTGTCAATCCAGCCCCCCCTAATCCTGCTCCAGCAGTAAAAGTTCCATGGGCAATACCTTGACCAATTGTTTTCCCATCATTCACATCTTGCCAGGTACCGATCCCAATTCCAACAGCTGTCGAGGCATATCCTCCATACTTCGCTACTTTTCCTAAGCTTTTCCCAAAACTAATAGCTCCTGGATCTAATGTTTTTGCTCCAGCAAGTTTTCCAGATTGTTCAATTGTAAATAGCAATAATTCATTACCTGTGTCAGCCAAGATACTGTCTTTATTATCCTTCAAATATTTCATAATAGGCTCCGGAATCTGGTTACCTGGATTTTGGCCTATATAAGCATCAAGACGACTAATATCCCGTTCACTTAGATGAGGCACTTTCTTCGCAATAGCATCGATTTCTGCTTTCGATACGACATTCAGCTTATTTAACTTATTAAGCCAATTTATTGACGCATCAACAGCTGGTACAAATGAATGAGTTGAATTATCATAGCTTCCACTATTCAAATAAGAAATCCCTGTTGAAACATGCTCCAGTAATTGATTAGATAAGTCATATAGTTGAGCACAGCTCGAATCAAAATCATGTAGCTTTTGAATTTGTTCAATTACTTCTTGCGTTCTCATTAATCGATTTTGTGAAACTGCAATGTAGTTTTGATTAGTTGACTGTGCTTCATTTAAATAATTAGATAATGAATTCATTTGAGTAACTAAGCTTTGTATATTATCAGCATCAATTTTTGCTGATGGAGAACTATCTACTTGTACCGCAAATTGTTCTTTAAAAACTTGATTGGCATCTATAATGGCATCATTAGCTGCAATTAGTCCGTCTATGATAGGTATATGTATGTTAATGAAGTGATTTCTCATATTCTCATAAGTTTTTCCCTTTAAAGAATCTATTTGATGTAGCTTAGAGAAAGTAGCTTTCAACTGTTTGTTAGCTTCATTTTTTTGTTTTAGAATGGCATCAATACTTTTAATTTGTTCATTAATCTCAGACATATCAATTCTTAATCCCATTTATTACTAATCCTCCCTCGCCTCAGTTCTATAGTTTTTTTCTAGCTCTCTTATACTTTCTTGTAATTGTATCTTGTCCCTTTTCATCTCATCATAACAATCATAAAACTGCTCATTTGTCATTTTTTCTTCTTGAAATAGTTCATCCTTTGCCTGAAAAATAAAATGCTTTGCTTCTTCACCCTGCCAATAATATTCTAGTTCGTCAAACAGTTGCTTTCCTTTACGTAAAGCTAACTGATAGTCTTGCTGCGCTTCTTTCAACTTTGCTATTCTTGCATCATGTTTTTCATATTCTTCCTCTGCTACTAGCAATTGATAGCGAATTATTTTTAGCTTCTCAAATAAATCATTCAACTTAATCACCTCTATTTAATCCAGCGCATCCCGGAAGCAATTTCGTGATCCATCTCGGAAAAAGTTGTAGCTGTCTGAATTATCCTTTCAATGCTTTCTTGTACGGAACTGGCATATTGATCAGTATAAAGCAAACTATTACTGAAAGCTTCTTTCATTTTTTCACTTGGTGTAACAGTTGAAAATGATCCATTTGGTGTGATTTTTTTTGTTTCTTGTAGCTTTTCACACTTCCTTTTCAAATCATCAGCAAATTGTTGAGCATCTCTTTGATTCGATTTAATTTCTGGCATCATAACTCACTCCTACTAAACTTATATCACATTTGTACTTTAGAATACTTGTACTACATGATTGTCTTTGCGTTTGGAATACCCCATAATCAGTTACACAATTCACAATACCTCCTGAATATCCGACGAATAACAAAATTACTTCATTCCTAAATACAATTTTTTCTTTCATTTCGGTTTATTTACTCATATGTATACGATACCATAAATTAATTGGCTTGTCTGTATTGAATTCGTGATTTTTTTAACTTCTTGTTTCAGATTTTTTATCCGCTCGCTTCCAGAGCTCATTCAAAATAATAATGACAATACTACCCATAAAAATACTTGTAGCAAGAAGCAAGAAATTCCCGGTAAACAAAGTCGAATAATGATTTTCAAGAACTCCTGACACCCTTCCCGAGTAACCAGCAGCAATTGTAAAAATAAAAAGCACAGCAAGATATCCGTAAACTAATAACTCAGTAATTACCAAAAGAAAGTTCATGCTAAATTTGTTCAAGTATATACCTCCTAGTTTTAATTTTCAAAAATAACACATCTACAATTTCAATATATATTAACCTCCCATTAAAAAACACTCCCTTTAAAGTAGATACTAGAATTTTTTGATTTCTAGTATCTACTTTAAAGGGAGTGTTTCACTCATTTAGATAATGTAATAGCTGCTATTTATAAAACTTAAACTTACCTTTATTCACCATCACGCTAGGTCCGCCGATTTGGAGCAGTGCCCGGTCATCGATAACCTTTTTCATCACAGATGCGGGGTAGCCTTTTAAGTTTTTGCCGAACACAATTCCGATGGCGTCGTTATCGCCGATAGAACAAACTGTTCCTTTTTCGTGATACTCGAAATCAACAAGATCCGTGTCGCCAGTTGCAAGTTTCGCTAAATTTATAGCCGCGATATCGGCTTGTTGCATCGCGATTTGTGCAGTTGGTGGGTACGGACGATCATTGGCTGGGTTAATGATTAGTGAGCAATCGCCTACGATAAGAATTTCTTCATTGCCTGGCACAGTTAAGTTGTTATTCACTTTCACACGGCCGCGGCCTTGTTCAAATCCAGAAGCTTCAATTACACTGTTGCCACGAACGCCGGCTGCCCAAATAATTGTGCCCGCTTTAATTTCTTTCACTTCATTTTCACTTGCAGCATATTTCACGCCTTCTGCGGTCGCTTCTTTTACTGGTTTCCCAACTAAGAATTCTACGCCGCGGTCTTCCAAAACGCCCACGCCATAATCTACTAATTTCGCATCAAATTGTGGCAATACTTTAGGCGATGCTTCCAAGCAGAAAATGCGTACTTTTTCGCGCGGTACGTCATACATTTTCACAAGTTCAGGAATACGATTAGTTAGTTCCCCTAAGAACTCAATGCCCGTAAATCCTGCACCACCAACGATAATCGTTAGCAGTTCGTCTTTTTGCTCCGTTTTCCACTTCGCAAATTGTGATTCAATGTGGGCGCGAATTTTCTTAACAGATTCCACACTCGTAATCGTTAACGCATATTCTTTCAATCCAGCAATACCGAAAGTTTCAGCTTCCGAACCTAAACCAATTAACAGATAATCATAGGAAACCTCACCATTATTCGTTAAAGACACCGTTTTCTCTTCTTTATTGATTTTTACAACCGTATCTTGAATAAAAGTGGTTTTGCTTGGATCAATGACTTTGTCTAAGGGATACACGAGTTTTTCAGGTTCAAGTGTCCCTGCCGCTGCCTCATGCAACCAAGTCGTTTCGTGGTGATAGTCATTCTTGTTTACAAGTACAAGTTCAGCATCTGCATTTGAGTTTTGCAATTTCTTTAACGTTTTTAATCCACCGTAACCAGCACCTAGAATGACGATTTTCGGTTTATTCATCTGTAATCACATCTACTTTCCCTTTATATTTTTTTCACAAACTAAATTAAATCGCGAATATTCTCCGTGTTTCTTATGTAGATTGCGCTAAAAATCTACCTTAAGTGAAATGTTCCACTTATAGTTTCTATGATAGACGTTTTAGGCAAGTATTTCAAGAATTGATGCTTAGAAAAATTGGTACATTTAAGGCTTTCTAAGTGGTACAGTCATTTTTCACACCTTGAAATGCAACTGCTAATTATTTAGACCGTTTTGTTCATATTTTAACAAAAATTGGTATGGTGTACTGGAAATTTCCCCCATATAGTCCTCCTACCCAACATTGTGAAATTCGAAACATATGGTTTTAAGCAAAAGTTGCATCGCTTTTAATTTTTTTATGCTAGAATGGATATATTATTTGATTGAAAGGGGAGTTTATTTTGGATGATAAAACCAAAATTTATGATATAACCATTATCGGCGGCGGCCCCGTTGGACTTTTCGCAGCTTTTTATGCCGGCATGCGCAAAGCCAATGTGAAAATCATCGAAAGTTTACCCCAACTAGGTGGCCAATTAACCGCGCTTTATCCTGAAAAATATATTTATGATATTCCCGGATTTAAAGCTGTGCGTGCCCAAGAACTTATCAATAATTTAACTGAGCAAATGCAACCGTTCAATCCTAGTATTTGTCTTGAAGAAGCCGTTTTGCAAGTGGAAAAACAAGCGGACGGCACATTTGAAATTACTACGACGAAAGATGTTCATTATAGCAAGACCATCATTATTACAGCCGGAAACGGTGCGTTTGAACCGCGTAAACTTCAATTAAAAGAGGCGGAGCAATTTGAGGGTGCGAATTTGCACTATTTTATCAACGACTTAAATCGCTTTAAAGGGCGACGTGTTGCTGTTTGTGGCGGCGGTGATTCAGCAGTCGACTGGGCATTAATGCTTGAACCTATCGCGAAATCAGTTACGATTATTCATAGACGTGGAGCGTTTCGCGCGCATGAGCATAGTGTCGCAAACCTTGAAAAGTCTTCCGTAACAGTTTTAACCCCATTCATTCCAACTGCGCTACACGGGACAGAAGCGGGCATCGAACGAATTGTTTTAGACGAAGTAAAAGGTTCTAGAACAGAAACGCTCGAAATTGATGATTTTATCGTTAATTACGGCTTCGTGAGCCAACTTGGTCCTATTAAAGACTGGGGTCTAACTATCGAAAGAAACTCCATTGTCGTGAATTCAAAAATGGAAACATCGATTCCCGGCATCTATAGCGCAGGCGATATTTGTACGTATGACGGCAAAGTTAAACTCATCGCCACTGGATTTGGCGAAGCGCCGACAGCCGTCAATAATGCCATTAATTTCATCGACCCGACAGCACGCGTTCAACCGATGCACTCCACATCCATGTTCGCTTAAACCAAAAAGGAACCTAGCTCTTCAGCTAAGTTCCTTTTACTCGTAAAAACCCTATCATAGTGTCTTTCTTTTCATCATCTTTTTATTTATTGATGCTTAATTAAGCGTCTATCTTTATCATTGTAAATCTGTTCCTGAATGTTCCGCATTCTTACCTTAAGCTCTGCCAACTCACGTTCCATCGTGGCACTTTCTTCTTTTTTCTCTCTGAGTTTTGCGCGTATCCTCCTTAACAAATTTATCACCTCATATATTCTTTTTTCTCTATGATTAAATGGTATCATAAAACGAGGCTTCAAAACGTAAAATACCCTAGAAACCCTATTTTTAGTCCTAAATAACAAATGTAAGCATAATTTTCACATTTTGTGTAGACTGTTCAGAATTTTCAGCCTCAGTTTTATTTTGCTCCGTCAGGGGAAAAAGACAACTACCAAAACTAAAAGGAGGCCAATTTATGAATGTTTTAGTTATTGGAGCAAACGGTCAAATTGGAAAGCAAATTGTGCGCGAGTTGGCACTGGAAAAAGGTTTCTTTGTGCGCGCCATGATTCGTAAAGCAAGCCAAATGGACGAATTAGAAAAACTAGGTGGCAAGCCCATTATTGCTGATTTAGAAAAAGATTTTAGCTACGCTTACGATGAAATCGACGCCGTCATTTTTGCCGCCGGTTCTGGCGGGCATACAGGTCCCGAAAAAACCATTAGCGTTGACCAAGATGGCGCCATCAAAGCCATTCAATTTGCCGAAGAAAAAAATATTAAGCGTTTCATTCTAATCAGCTCCATTTTAGCTGGCGAACCTGAAAAAGGTCCCGCATCGCTCGCAAATTACTTAACCGCAAAAGGTCATGCCGACAATGCGCTGTTAGCAAGTCAGTTAGACTTCACCATTTTGCGTCCCGTCACTTTAACAAACGACTCGCCTACGGGGCTTGTGGACGATGCTAGCGAATTTGGCCAAGCTACTATCACCCGCGCTGATGTCGCACAATTTGCGTGCGCTATTTTGTCTGAGGCGACCACATACAGGAAAATTTATACTTTCCAAAATGGCCAAACTCCTATCTCCAATTATATTCACTAAAAAAGCCGAGGATTTCCTCGGCTTTTGATTTATTTAAATTGGATTTTCTTCAAGAAATGCATAAATGTTACGTAATAGTTCAGCGGCATCATTTCCGCGCACCACTTCGCCGTCCACAAGCGCAAAAAGACTTGTCGCACATAAATCGCAGTAGGTGAGGCAGTCATATTCCACGACGTCCAAATTTGGATCTTCATTCAAACGCTCATAGACTTCCTGTGCCCCGCTCGCTAAATTATTGACGCAAAATTCCACAATCGGATTCACGTTTTTTTACTTCCTTTCTTTACAACGGAAGCCTTTCACACTTCGTCTTTCTACATCGTCGGAACATAGCCACGATCAGTCATCACTTTATAAATATCCTTAAGTCTTGGGTTTCCTTCTGCAATAATTTCATCGTCCACCACAATGACGGGGTACATATAATCTTCATCGACAAATTTCCTCGCTAAGTCCCTTACATTAGAGTCAACTTGCTCTGGGTCAAAAATATCGACATATTCAACTTCAAACGGTTGATCTTGAAACTTTCTCGAAACAGCTGCACGTAGCCATTCTTCCGTTTCTTTTGAAGAAGGTGCACCCACACAGCTCGCGCAAATAACAGAAGAACCATACACATAAAGTTTCGCTTGATTTTCCATCACAACTCACCTCAAACACATTGTACTAAAAAAAACTAGCAAAATCGACTTTTCTGTTTCAAATGAATAAATGTGAATTTTACTGATTAGATATTCATTGACAGTGTTTAAGCAGTATATTATAATAATTAAAACAATTCTGTCACTTTAACGCTTGTTGGTGATAAAGCGGCAAATGAATACTGGTTGTTTCCGTGAAAAATCACGGTTTATATAACAACACTCCCTTTTTGGCTGGTTAAATAACCAGTCTTACGCGGCTTTACCTACCGCGTTTTGCCCGTTCCTTTCTGAGCCTTAGGAGCGGGCATGTTTTATGTCAAGTGCTTCCATCTCTCCTTCACTCCTGTTATAATAATGAATATCACTTGAAAAGGAGTTTTGTTTGCGTATGGAAGAAATTAGTTTTGATGCAGTTGACAAAGCTTTACAAAAGTTCCGTCCGTATTTACTCCGAGATGGTGGCGATTATGAACTTATTGATGTGACGCCAGATGGCATAGTTAAAATTAAACTTCTTGGCGCTTGCGTAACCTGTCCCAGTTCGGATATGACTCTAAAAATGGGCATTGAACTCACACTTTCAGAGAAAATTTTTGGCTTTAAAGAAGTCGTTCAAGTTTTTTAAGGAAAATGTTAAATGAAACGTAACCGCGCCATAATCTGACTGATGACAATGCGGATTGTCGCGTTTTAGTACGAGGAGGAATTTTACATGGTAGAAAAACAAAGTGTTTTAGAACAAAAAGCGCGTACAATGCTGACTGAACGCGGCGTAACAATTGATGACATCGCCGATTTAGTTTTATTTCTACAAAAAAAATATCATCCGAAGTTAGAACGATCGGTTTGTATTGAAAATGTCGAACAAGTTTTAAGTAAACGCGAAGTGCAAAATGCCATTTTAACAGGCATTCAATTGGATATTTTAGCCGAAAAAGGCGAATTAATGCAGCCGCTACAAAATATTATTAGTAACGATGAAGGTTTGTATGGTGTTGATGAAATTTTGGCGTTGTCCATTGTTAACGTCTATGGCTCCATCGGTTTTACCAATTATGGCTATATTGATAAAGTAAAACCTGGCATTTTAGGAAGGCTGAATGAACATAATGGTCAAGACGTTCACACCTTTTTAGACGACATTGTGGGAGCTATTGCAGCTGCGGCCGCGAGTAGACTTGCCCATAGTTATCACGATGATATTGTGCAGTGAAATGAAACAAAGCCTAGCAGCTCGCGATTGCTAGGCTTTTACTATTTTAATCTGATATTATTAGCGCTTCATATGGTCTTAGTTGAAGCGTGCCTTTTAGTGCTCGGCCTTCCTGTTCGTAGTTAGCAAGCAATACTTGTCCGCCTTTGTCTAACCATGTTAATTCGCGCAAGTCGATGGTCGCTGACTGCTCATAAAAGTTAGCAACGACTAATAAATGGCCCTTTGCTGTATTCCGCGTATAGGCAAAAATTTGGTTATCGTGAAGGAATAGCGGTTGATAATCTCCTTCTGCAAGAATCTGTTGTGTTTTACGAAGCTTAATGAGTTGCTGATAATATTTAAACACTGACTTTGCCGCTGCCTGATCCGCCGCAGCATTCACTGTTGTTGCGTTTTTGCCGGCGCCAATCCAAGGTGTACCTGCAGTAAAACCATTTGCCTCACTCGTATCCCACGTCATTGGTGTGCGACCATTATCCCGCGACTTATCCGCTAAAATGGCCAATGTTTCTAGTTCGCTATTTCCAGCCATTTTGAGCCTCTCATAGGCATTCAGTGATTCCACATCACGATACTCATCGATTGAACGGAAAGCAGGATTACCAGTAGCAAATTCTTCCCCTTGGTAAATATAGGGCGTCCCTTGCATACCATGCAACACTGTGGCTAGCATTGTTGCACTTTCATAGCGATATTCTTCATCGTTACCAAACCTCGTTACTGCGCGTGGCTGATCATGATTATTCCAAAACAATGCGTTCCAGCCTCCGCCTTGATACATGCCAGTCTGCCAGTCTGCAAATAATTGTTTCAATTCAATAAAATTAAATGGTGCTTTAGTCCACTTTGCTTTATCTTTATAATCAACTTTTAAATGATGAAAATTAAACACCATATCTAGTTCTTCATTCTCTGGATTCGTATAAGCGACACAACTTGGCAAACTTGTTGAGGACATTTCTCCAGTTGTTAGTGCATCTGGAAAGTCGGTTAAGACTTCTTGATACATTTCGTGTAAAAATTCATGAATTCTCGGACCATCTGTATAAAACTTGCGGCCATCATCAGTCGCCGATAATAGGCTATCATCTAAGAAGCGCTGATCTTTCGATAGTAAATTGACCACATCTAGACGAAATCCGTCAATTCCCTTTTTAAGCCACCAACGCATCATCTGATAAATTTCTGCGCGCAACTTCGGATTTTCCCAATTCAAGTCAGCCTGCGTCACATCAAATAAATGTAAGTAATAATTTTCAGTTCCCTCGTTGTATTCCCATGCGCTACCACCAAATTTTGACTGCCAATTATTCGCTTGCTCGCGCCATATATAATAATCATAATAGGGATTCTCGCGTCCCGTTTTTGCCTGTATAAACCACTCATGTTCCGTTGAAGTATGATTAACAACTAAGTCCATAATGATTTTTATTCCTTTTTGATGCGCTTTAGCAAGTAATTCATCAAAGTCAGCCATCGTGCCATATTGGGGGTCAATATTATAATAATCAGCAATATCATAGCCATTATCGCGCTGCGGCGATACATATATCGGCGTCAACCAAACATAATCAACGCCTAGTTCCTCTAAATAATCTAAACGTGCAATAATTCCTTGAATATCCCCTATGCCATCACCATTACTATCCTGAAAACTTTTCGGATATATTTGATAAACAACAGATTGTTTAAAATTTGTACTCATTTCTTAGCCTCTCTTCAATCAAATGCCTTTTGGTATTTTATCTGTTCTACATACCGAAATCTGTATCCTCTGGCGTTATTATTTCTTGTCCGCCAGCTTTTTTCACTGCCATTTTATGGAATACAAAAGTTAGCGTCATCGGCACCGCAATCGCTACAACCATTGCAATGGCGAACGGTAACCAATCTTGCGGTTGAATGGATAGAATTCCTGGCAATCCGCCGACACCGATAGCATTAGCCATTACACCGCTGACAGTGGATACAACGGCGGCACAAGCAGATCCAATAATCGCAGCATAAAACGGATAACGGAATTTCAAGTTGACTCCGTACATGGCTGGTTCAGTTACGCCAAGCCAAGCTGAGATAGTTGAAGATGTTGTGACTGATCTCGTTTTCGAATCTTTGTATAAGAAGTAGCATGCAAAAGCGGCAGCACCTTGCGCAATATTGCTTAAAGCAATCATCGGCCAAATCATTGTTCCACCAAGATTAGCAATCAACTGTAAATCAACTGCAATAAAGGTATGATGTAATCCCGTAATCACAAGCGGCGCATATGCTAGACCAAAGATAATCGCTCCAATGAAGCTGAACGACCCTGTCAACAACCATTCAAAGAAGAAGGCAATGCCGTTCCCTACTTCTCGTGAGATTGGTCCAATAATCGTATAGGATAATACTAACGTAACTAATAAAACTGTAATTGGAATAATGACCATTTTTAAAGCATCGTGGATATATTTGTTTAAAAACGTTTCCATTTTGGCAAGGACAAGACCGCCAATTAAAGCTGGTAGCACTTGTGCTTGGTAGCCCACTTTTTGAATCTCAAACCAGCCGAAATCCCAAACGGGTACTTCACCTGCTGCATTAGCTGCTGCATAGTCGTAAGCATTCAGCAATTGCGGGGATACTAACATAATTCCGAGCGTAATTCCAAGTACTGGTGTTCCACCGAATTTTTTCACAGTAGACCAACAAATCGCGACCGGGAGGAAATGGAAAATTGCTTCCCCGGGAACCCACAAGAATGCATTCAGCGAATCCACCCATGGATACATTTGTGCTAACGTTAAACCGCCATCAAA
Source organism: Listeria goaensis (assembly GCF_900186125.1). Lineage (GTDB taxonomy): Bacteria > Bacillota > Bacilli > Lactobacillales > Listeriaceae > Listeria > Listeria goaensis. Next base: position 31,254 of record NZ_FYBQ01000004.1, read on the forward strand.
TTTGATTTCACCAATGATATTGCGCAATCCTAAAATTAAACCGCCTGCTAATAAGATTGGAATAATTGGTACAAAAATTTCTGCCAGGTTAGCAATTAGGCGTTGCACGATATTTTGATGTTGTAAAGCGTCTTGTTTTACTTCTTCCTTACTTACTTTTTCAACACCGCTAACTTCCGCAAAATCTTTATAAAAGTCAGCAACTGCATTTCCGATAATGACTTGAAACTGTCCTGCACTCGTAAAAGTTCCCTTCACGTCGTCAAGCGTCTCAATTTTTGCTACATCAGCCTTGCTTTCATCTTTTAAAACAAATCGAAGTCGTGTCACACAATGCGTTAATGACACAATATTCTCTTTTCCGCCAACATAATCAAGCAACAGCTCAGCTTGTTCCGTATATTTCCCCATACTTTACCCTCCTAAATTGAAAGCCTTTACATAATACTATAACTTGTTCGAACATGATTGTCAACATGTTTAAACAAGTTTGCGTGGAAAATAATTTTAGGCATAAATAAAATAAGCATATATTCAGTAAAAGCCCGTTTATAATAGGGAATGATTACTGAATGTATGCTTTTAACGCCGGGCAATGTCGGTAAAAACAAAGCGGTCCGGGCGATGTCTTGACTGAGTATATTCAAATAATACGCCGTTTTGTAAGTAAACAAAGTTATGGACAACCGCAACTAGATCAAAATCAAGCATATCAAGATGTTCATAATCATCAGCTGTTGCCCGTTCAATCACAATATTTTTTTTGGCAATACCAATTTCAATCGCCAACTCTTTTTCTATAAATGTATAAATCGATTTTTGAGCAATTTCTGGGGTTAATCCCGGTATGAGCTCCCGCGCAAAATAATTCACATCAAGAATAATCCGTTCATTTTGGAGCGAACGTACTCGCTTAATATGCGTTAATACAGTATTAGGCGCAAAGCCGCTCTTGTTTGCCAACTGCTCATCAGCAATCATATGTTCAAACAAGGCTACATCAGTTTGGAAGTTTTCCTTCGTGCGCACCATAACTTCTTGAAAGCTTTCAAGACCGTTAATGGCAAACTCAAAAGAACGATTTTCCAGCACAAAAACACCCTTGCCTTTCTTGCTCACGACTAAACCATCACTAATTAACGAATCGATTGCTCGGCGAATCGTATTTCGACTTACACCATACTTTTCAGTCAATTGGCTTTCAGAAGGCAGCTGTTGCTGATATTCATTATTTATAATTTTAGTTTTTAAATCCTCATAGATTTGATAATATTTGTTCATGTTGCAAAGCACCACCTAAACCGTATTTTATCATACATCGCGAATTGTTGAAATCAAATTTAGTTGGCAGATTTCCGTATTTCCACCTGCCGAACGGAGTTTTTGTTCATCGCTAAAATGGTAAATTGCCAGCCAGATTCTTCTACGACATCGCCGCTATCCAAATTGAAATTTTGTAAAAACAGCCAGCCGGATAACGTGTGCACGCCTTGCCCGACAAGTTCGATTCCTAAAACTTCCTCTACGCTAACAAGCGGTTCCGAGCCTTCCACAACAAAATGGTTTTTTGCAAGTCGGCGAATCCCTTTCGGATTTTTCGCTTCCTCCATATCGCCGACAATAATTTCCATCACGTCTTCAAGTGTCACAATGCCCGAAGTCCCGCCGTACTCATCTGTCAAAACAGCGAAATCCGCCGCACGCTCCTGCATTTTCACAAGCAATTCTTCGAGCATAATACCTTCAAACATTTCAAGCGCTTCTGTTATAAAGGGGCGAATTGATTTTCCTAGGATATTCTGGTCTTCTCCAAGCCCTGCCATGACACCGCTCACTTGAAGGATACCGACAATTTTATCTTTGTTGTTTTCTTCGGTGACTGGAAAAATGTGATACGTATGTTGGGCGGTCAATTTTAGTAAGTCAAGAACTGTAGCCGTTTCGTCAATCGTAGCGACTTTCAGGCGGGGGATCATAATTTCATTTGCGGGGACGTCCGCAAGTTTGAAAATATTTTTCATATATTTGAATTCTTGCTGATTTAAAAGTCCTTGGCGGTAGCTATCTTCGAAAATAATCTTTAACTCAGTTGGCGTCATTTGCTCACTATTCGCTTGATTTTTAGCCCCAAAAGGTTTTGTAATGAGGTTGGCGGAGCGATTTAGTAGCCAGTTTAGCGGGAAAGTTAACTTATACCAATATACGAGCGGACGCGCGATAAGGAGCGCCACTTTTTCTGTGCTTTGAATGGTCAGCGTTTTCGGTGCTAGTTCACCTAGAACGACATTGAAAAATGTGATGAGAATGAACGAGACAAAAATGGAGATGGGGCCTTCGAGCGAACTCGGCAGCGGCAACCATTCAAATACTGGCGCAAGGAATTTTTGCATAGTCTCTTCGCCAATCCAGCCCATTGCAAGTGCTGCTAGTGTATTGCCAAGCTGGCAAGCCGCCAAATAATCGTTCATATTTTGCGTCACGCGTGCAACGTATTTTGCGCGCTTATTGCCACTTTCGATAAGACTTATAACGGTTGGCCTGCGAATCGCGACAATGGCAAACTCAGATGCTACGAAAAATGCCGTTGCTACAATTAGAAATACAACAAAAAGGTCATTCAAAATATCCACGCTCACCCCTCCTTTTTCCCAAGTAAAAAAGCGTCACAAAAACGCTCTTAAAATTGCCACTCTGCTAAACTAGAAAGCGCATAAGTAGGCTGAATTTCCTTTTGTGCCAGCGCTTCTTTGGAAGTAAAACCTGTGTGGACAATAAGCGTGTCCATCTCCGCATGAATCCCCGCTAAAATGTCCGTTTCATAATTATCGCCAACCATAATCGCGGCGTCCTTCGTTACGCCAAGCCGCGCGAGCGCTTGATTCATAATAATTCGCTCGGGCTTTCCGATGATTGTGGGCGCCGTTTCACTCGCAACCGATACCATCGCCGTAATCGAGCCGTTTCCAGGGAAAAGTCCACGTTCAGTCGGAATTGCCGCATCGGCATTCGTCGAAATAAACCGCGCCCCGCCGCGAATCGCAAGCACTGCCGTCGCCACTTTTTCGTACGTCAAGCTCGTGTCCATGCCCACAACGACAAACGCCGGGTTCTCCGTCTGCACCTCAAATCCCGCATCAAACAATGCCGTTTCAAGCCCTTTTTCTCCTATGAAGAAAACGCTTCGTTCATCGGTTTGTTGCGTCATAAATGCGGCTGTCGCCTGCGCCGAAGTAAAAACATCCTCTGGTGTGGCTGGAATTCCCATTTCATTCAAGCGTTCGCTCACCTGTTCAGGCGTTTTCGTTGAATTATTCGTCACAAATAAATGTGGAATATTTTTTTCATTCAACGTTTTAACGAACGGAATCGCATCTGGAATCACCGCTCCGCCGCGATACATCGTTCCATCTAAATCAATTAAATACGCATCGTATGGTTTCAAACTAAAAACGCCTTTCTATTTCTTAACTTTTTTCAAAACAAAGTATGCACAGCCAAAATTACAGTATTCGTATAAATATTCTTTTAGCGTGCTAATTTTATTGTCGTAAGTAGATTTGCGATTGTTATCTTCAAAAAAACCTTTTAGACGCAGTTGGTCGTAACCATAGTCACCAACGATATAATCATAGCGAAGTAAAATATCGCTAAAGCGTTCCATTAGTTTTTCTTCATCGAAACATTCACGGTAATTCGTTAGCAGTTCATATTCTTGTTTTTCTATTGTAATCATTCTTTTTCCTCCCCGTACAGTTTTTTTAGCTGCCATGTTAAAATATCACGGAGTAATTCCGGTGTATATACTTCTTTTTTCTTTACTTGTTTAATAATCGGGAAAAATGGTGCGTAAACGAACGTATCATGGGTCACAATTCGGTAGTTCCGACTAGGGTCAATGGGTTTTCCGTCCCAGAGTGGCGCGCTAGAAGTGGGGTCAAAGCCCATGCGTTTCATTAAAACGGCACCGAAAATTTCGCCGCGAAAGCCAAATCCTTTTAAGGGGAATTCTCTAAGCTCGTCTTGTTTACGGACGATTTCCTGAATTAAAACTTCAAGCTCTTGCCCTGAAAGCGTCACCGCAATTAAATTCAGCGGATGCGGTAAGAGTTGGTGGATGTCAAACGCGGTTACGTCACCTTTTTCAAGGTCCGACATATAAATTCCGGCATTCGTTAAAAAGGTATCCGCCCCGCTAAAAGCGCAAGCTGCCTCGTAGAATACCTCTGCGATTTTTGACTCTCCAAACCAATTATGCTCTAACTTTTCAGGGAGTGCAACCACTTTTTTAGAAAGCATATTTTTTCCTTTTTCAAAAAAGGCGGCAATTTGCGCCTCCTCATCATTTGGCGCGGGGAGCGTCTCCGTTTTGTATACTGTAGCTGTTTTCCCTAAAACCGCGTTTTCATCACTGAAGGTCACGGTCACTTCTCCAACATATTCGCCCCATCTGCCGCACGCGGCAAGTAGCGTCGAGCCAATTGTTTTCCCGTTTTCAAGAAGATGATGCGTATGGCTTCCTAAAATCACGTCAATTTCGGGAATTTCCACTGCGATTTGTTCATCGGACGGCAACCCAAGGTGCGAAAGCAAAATGATGAAGTCAGTATCTGCATCAAGCGCCGCAATTTGTTCGCGGATACACTGGATTGGTTCTCTAATGCCCCAGCCAAGCGATTCATAATACTCGCTAAACGCCGCCGTCACACCAATAACCGCCATTTTAATCCCGTTAACTTCCTTATAAATAAAAGGCAACGCCCAGTCCACTCGCTTTGTTCTTGCCACGTCGCTATATACATTCGCACATACGACCGGAAAATTAGCATTATCATAAAGCGTTGAAAGCTGTTCATGGGACAATGTTGTACCTTCATTATTTCCAATTGTCACCGCATCATACGCTAATTCATTTAGCAATTCCACATTCGCTTTTCCCGCGCTGCCTTCTGTTAACGGATGAACGCGGTCCAAAAAATCACCAATGTCAAACAAAAGGCTGTCGCTCGCATTTTCTTCCTTTTTTTCAGCCAAAAAGGTTTTGATTCGCGGCCAATTTTCCAAGTGACTATGGATATCGTTCGTATGCCAAATTTGGAGTTTTTTCATAGCATCATCCCCTTTTTCTCCCTCTATTGTAGCTTAAAATCCTGTTTTTGACACGCAACTCCGCTCCCGCTCTTTTCATTTTACTTTTTTTGGCGTATGATAAAAAGATGATGACTAACAGAAAGAAGTGAACTTATGGACACGCAAACGATGATGATACTGATTATCGCCATTTTTGCCGGAATACTCGGGTCAATTCTCGGGCTTGGCGGTGGAATTATTATTACACCTGCGCTAACGCTCATTTTTGGCATCGACATTCAGTATGCAATCGGCGCAAGCATTATTTCCGTCATCGCGACCAGCAGTGGCTCCGCGATTGCTTACATAAAAGATCACATCACAAATCTCCGCGTCGGCATGTTTTTAGAAATCGCCACCACAATCGGCGCAATAACCGGGGCCTTCGTTGGCGGACTGCTATCCGCAACCGCGCTCTATATTATTTTCGGTCTACTCCTCCTTTATTCCAGCTATAATATGTTTAAAAAAGTAGGTTCCGAATTTCCTGTCAACGTAGAAAAAGATTCTATCGCTACCAAATTGAAACTCCACGATAGTTATTACGACAAGGCGCTTCGAAAAGAAATTCCGTACAATGTTGCAAACGTAAAAGCAGGGTTTGGCGTCATGTACGGAGCCGGCGTCGCAAGCGGCTTACTTGGAATCGGCAGTGGTGCGTTTAAAGTCATGGCACTCGACGTCTTCATGAAAATGCCGCTTAAAGTGTCCAGTGCAACGAGCAACCTTATGATGGGCGTGACCGCTGCCGCAAGCGCGACCGTATACTTATTCAAGGGCGACATCGATCCAACCATTGCGGCCCCAGTTGCCATCGGCGTTTTAATCGGCGCCACAATTGGAACGCGCGTTATGCAACGCCTAAAAAGCAAAGTCATTCGCATCGTTTTCATCCCAGTGCTTTTATACGTTGCTATCCAAATGATTCTTGAAGGATTGGGGTGGATTTAATTGGCGAGCGATAAACAAAAAGAAGAAGAAATGTATCACGTTGAAATTATCGTCGGCGGACTGCTTCGCATCGGTGTTTTAGTCAGCGCAGCAATTATAATTTTAGGCCTCGGTCTTTACATGGTCACTGGCGAAAGCGGCTATCCTGGGTCAACCTATCCAACATCATTCACAGCGATTTTTTCTGGACTTGCCGCATTAAAACCATTTGCGATTATGATGTTTGGACTGCTCTGCCTGATTTTCACGCCCGTATTTCGCGTTATCGTTTCCCTCTTTACTTTTTTAAAAGAAAAAGATTATTTATATGTTGGCATTACCGGTATTGTCCTTTTCATCTTGTTAATCAGCTTTTTAATTGGTAAAGGATAAAAAAATGAGATTTCCGCGTTTTAGGAAATCTCATTTTTATTTATAATCCAAATGCTTCATAAATATTTTTGAAGAAGATGTCTTCATTAACAATCTGCCATTTTTCTTTATCATCAGGATTTTGCTCCAGTTCAAGTTTAACTGTTACCGCCTTTTCTTCAGCAGGGCTTTCTAAGTACATCGTTTCAAGCGACTTATAACTCACTTCGTTAATCACCGCATTCAACTCTTCTTCCGAACTATCTGCCGTAATTTTCTGTTCTGTTTGATTAATCAATTTTTCGATTTCTTTATTGACAGTCCCACTATCCGTGTCTAGCCCTTTTACAGCAATCATCAAAGTCGCCTTTTCACTGCTTTCATCTTCAACTTTAATCGAATAGGAACTCACCTTTTCTAAATGTTTTTGTACCTCTTGCTGAAAGTCCTCCAGCTCTGACTTCGACTTATCTGGAAATTGTTCTTGAATAGATGATACAAATGTATTTTGATTTTCTTTAATCATACTTGCATCATCAATTCCAAAAATCGCTTTTAATTCAGGCGTCGATTCCTCATAAATATAACTTTGTATGAGTGCATCACCAGCTTTTTTAGCATCTTCTGGTTGTTTGCATCCTGCAAGCACGAGGAAAATGGCACCCAAAATCACTAAAAAGAAATATTTCTTCATTTTATTCTCCTAACGATGGCTTTGATTATATTTTTTCTTTTCTTCAATAATGCGTTGACGCTCTGCATCCGAAAGATTAGGATCGCTTAATTGATTTCCATATTCACGATTTTTCTCCCCAATTTCTCTTCCACTTTGGCTCGCACCTGTAGTCGCATCTGGCTGTTCGCTTTGCGTACTTGAAGACGATTTAGACTCAGCACTCTTTTCTGTTCCTGACTGGCTTTCTTGACCATTTGAAGTTGCAGCTTGTTTAGACTGTTCCGCTTGTTTTGCTGCTGCCTCCTCACGAGCTTCTTGCTCTTTCTTCGCTGCTGCAGCTTTCTCAGTAGCCACTTTTTTCTCTTCCACTTTTTTCACATGTGTTGTATCCACTTTTACTTTTACTTTCGCGCGAATCGCAGCAATTTTTTTCTGAATCGCAACCTCTTGCACTTTATTGAAAGTTGATGGCGCAGTTGCTTTAGCTGAGGGCTGAAATAAAATGGATAGCATTACGAGGAAGCAAACCATACAAACTGCTTTCACATATTTTTTTTGTAACATGTTCTACTCTCCTTTTATATCATGCAAAATGGAGCCCGAATAAACGGGACTCCACAGAATTATTTAACTTTAAATTCAAATTTTGCATTGTTAGTTTGTTTGACTTCATACTCGAATTTTTCAAAGTCTTTTTTAAGATTTAATTTAGATGTTACATGATTAATGATTTGTGTTTTATTTTTGTTTTGGAAATCGAAGCCGTTAAAGATTTTTTCGATAGCAACTTGTGCATCTTTACCTTTTAATTTTTGACCAGTGAATTCATTTTTGTATTCCGCTTCCACTTTACCATTACTTTTCACTTCGTAATCAATTTCAACATCTTTCTTTTTATACTCAATTTCAACTTCTAAATCTTTAATTTTTAAAGCAGTTGCTTTTGTTGTATCTTTATCAGGAGTTGGTGTTGCAGCTTCCTCTTCTTTTTCAGGAGTTGGGGCTGGTGTTGGAACTACTGTAGCCGTTGAATATGTTCCAAAGTTCACTTGCGTTGTCCAGTTGTTAGCCACATAAATGACTTTAAGACCTACTTTTTCTCCTTTAGAAATCGAAGTTAGAATACCTTTTAATTGGTTAGCGTAGCTTATAGAAGATGCTCTTGAAGCAATTACTTTCGCTTGAGCTTTCGTGAAGCCAGCATTTTCCCAAGTTTTAGCTACTTTAAATTGGTTGTAAACTTTTGTGATATTCGCTGTTGTAAGTTTGATACCTGTAATTTTTTCTACATCAGCTTTACTAAATTCAACAACTTTCTTATACGCATCTTGATAAACAATTTTCCCCGGTACTGTCGCTGCTTCGGATACTGTTGGAGCTAGCGTTGCTACACCTATCGTTAAGGCTAGCCCTGTGATTGCTGTTACTTTTACAAATTTGTTCATGTCTCATTTCTCCTTTGTCCTATAAATTATGTAGTATTGTTTTATTTATACTAGCTAAACTTAGTATATACACTACCCTTTTATTCGTCAAGCTTTTTCTACTATTTTTTTTATAGTAGTGAATATTCATTTGTACAAAACCGTTGAAAATGCTATACTTAGAGATGTTCTTAACTAATATAAAAAAGTGAATAGCGAATGTAGGAGGAAAGAAAATGCGCTCATCCGCACAATTTAAAAAAGGAGTTCTCGATATTTGTGTCCTTTACTTATTACAAAAGACAGATCGTTATGGGTACGATTTGACGCAACAAGTAAATAGTTATATTCCAATTACCGAGGGAGCTCTTTATCCATCACTAAGACGACTTGTAAAAGAGGGCTATTGTTCTACCTATTTGCAAGAATCCCCTAACGGACCGTCTCGAAAATATTATCATATTACGAACACAGGTCGAATTTACTTAGAAGATATGCTCGAAGAATGGGATGAGTTCGTCACAAGTTTTAACCAACTACGAAAGGAAGCGGATATCAATGACTAAACATCAATTCCTTAAAGAATTAGATAAAGCATTTTCTGGCTTACCTAAAGAAGAAAAAGAAGAACTTATTCAATATTACGAAGAATACTTAGATAACGCACGCTTAGAAGGAAAAACGGAAGCTGAAATCTTAGAAGAACTAGGGAAACCTAGTCAAATTGCTGAAGCTTATTTGGAAGCGAATAGCGTTGTCCCACTCGAGCAAAAAGCTTATGAGCAACTTGCTTTAAAAGGCTTTTGGAAAAGATTCTTCATTCAATTTCTCTTTATAGGTGGGCTTCTCTTACTTGGAATCATTTGTTTAAGTAGTTTTGTCAGCATTTTTCTCTTACTTGCAGATATCATCTTCTTTAGACAAATCATTCTGTTCCAAATCTTTATTTTATTATTCGCAATCGGCGTTTTATATATAACAATTCTTGGCATCAGACAATTGTGGTTCATTTACACAACACGAAGAGGGCGGTTTTTATGAAAAAACATGTTTGGGTTAGTAGTATCTTTTTAATTGTTGGCGGCATCGGGATTTTGTTCTGCCTATTCACGCAAAATTTTCAAGATAGCGGCAAAAATTATACGAATAACTGGCAATTTACCAATGAAGAATTTGCTAATTTAGACCTTTCTAGCGAGAAAAATGTGGCAATCAACATTGAAGAAGCCGATGTCGAAAAGCCCACCGTTACTATTTCCGGCAAGCTTTCGAATCGGGAAATTCAAGATTTAAAACCAACTTCTTCAAAAAACAGTACGGAAATTAAGATTGGGACTTTTCGGACGTGGCTAGAGCGCTGGCACCTTCCCGCATATGGCACGCAAAAAGTGCGCGTTAAAGTTCCGAAAGATTATTCTTTTAAAACCCTTTCGGCAAAATTAAACAACGGTAATGTCCACATCAATGAATTAACGGGCGAAGGTCTTTCGATTCGGCTTAGCAATGGGGATTTTGTAGGAGAGCAAAGTGCCTTTAAAAACGCAAAAATCACAACCAATTCGGCTGGAACTGATTTGACGAACTGGACAGGAAATATCGCGTTAGTTTCTAGTTCCGGCAATCAAATTGTTAAGGATTCCACTGGTGACTTTTCGCTTCACAATTCGGATGGCATGTCACAAGTTCACAGGCAAAAAGCGGAAAAAGGTGAAATTGACAATACTTCCGGTAAAGTGATTACTACACGCATCAAGTCTGGCCTCCTTACGATTGATTCTCAAAATGGAACAAACATCATTGAACAGCTCGAAGGAAAACTATTTTTAACTTCTTTAAACGGAAAAAGTATTTTAAGAGCTAATTACGGCGAGCAAATTGTGGAGAGTAAAAACGGTGATATTATTGTGGAGGAAAATGCGGTTAGCGGAAATATGAATATTAAGAGTGAAAATGGGCTAATCAAAATGACGCTTTCAAATGATTATCATCAAGAGAAATTCCAAATTGTTGCGCCGCATGGCCAAGTGACATCTGATTTTTTATGGCAGGACAATGCAAAAAACGCTACGGTGAAAATTCAAACTTTGCGCGGTGAAGTAAAAGTTTTAGAGGGCGATGCATAAAATTTAAAAACAACACGTGCAATCAGATTAAACGGAAGCGGACTTTGTCCACTTCCGTTTTTTTATTCTGAAAATAGGTCCATTTGCATTGGCGCTAGACCAGTGTATTCGATTTTCATTTTTTCTTGTAAATGCTTGGCGTTATCTGCTGCATCACCGCCACTGTTATTATTGAAAATGACAACAACCTCGCCTGATTCTTTTTGTAAATGTGATACATATTTCGCCCATTCAGAAATTTCTTCCTCGTTATAACGATAGAGCGTTCGTACCTCTCGCCACTCTGGGCTGTTCGCTTTCATCCAACCATATTGGTTTCGACCGTGTAAGCGAACTAAAGTTACATCCTTATTCGTTCCGCGTAGCACGATAGGGACACTGCCCGAACCAACTTGCGGCTCATCCACTACGACATGAATCAAATTCAATTCTTTTAAAAAAGCGAGCGTTTTTTCTTTATTCGCTTCGCTGTACCAACTTGCATTTCTAAACTCAACGGCAACAGGTAAATCTCCCATTTGTTTGGCTAAATGGCGTAAATAAGCCACATTTTCCCTTGTGCAATTAAAGTACGGCGGAAACTGGCATAACACGGCTTTTAATTTTCCACCTTCACTTATTGGTGCGATGGCATCCATGAAACGACGATACATTTCAATTTCCGAATCAAAATAATCTTGCCATTTTTTATGCGTTGTCATGGCGCTAAAAGCCTTGACGACAAAGAAAAATTGTTCTGGCGTATCATTTACCCAATTCGCTGTCGTACGTGGTGACGGAATGGCATAAAAGCTAGTATCAATCTCAACAAGCGGAAAATGCGCCGCATAATCGACTAATTTATGTTTATTGGAAAGATTTAAAGAGTCATGGTCACTAAACCCCGTCAAACCAATCGTTATCATCTGCATCCCAACCCTTCTCGTCATTTTATTTTATTATACCGCAAAGCACAAAAAAACAGAATGCATGTGCATTCTGTCAGCATGTCATTCATGCGCAGGCAAGAACTATCAAAAGAAGAAAAATCGTTTCTTTAGCTCAATTGGATCATAAGGATTGAATACTTTATCATTCAAGAGCGCTTTCGCGTTATTTAAAAAGTAATTGCTTTTTTCTCGACCCTCTATTCGACGAAGTTTTTGGAGCCCATCTCGCATATCCAGCGAACGTCCCGCATATGAATGCGCATCTGTTGCAATAAAGTGCACGAGATTAGCTTTTATCAACTGGTCGCTCAGCTTCTTAATACTTTTATCTATCGCTCCCATATAAGAACCCCACGTTAACTGCGCAAACGCCCCCGCATCAACCAGCTCATACAAACTTTCTAAATCACGCATGACCTCCCGATTTCTCTCGGGATGCGCAATAATTGGTATATAGCCTTTCATTTGTAAATTAAAAAACAACTCTTGGGTGAAAAGGGGGATGGAGTCTGTCGGGAATTCGATTAGGATATACTTCGTTCCGCCAAGCGTTAGCACCGAACCGTCTGATAGCCCTTCAAGCATTTCACCGTGAATGCGGACTTCCTGACCTGGGTGAACGGTTAGCGGGATTCGCTCCGCAAAAAGAATCTCATTGAACGCTTCCACTTGCGCCTTGACTGCATCGCCTGGATTAACAAATTTTCCTTTTAGATGATGGGGCGTTGCAATTATGTCATTGAAACCTTGTTCTACAGCTTGCCTAGCCATTTCCAAGCTCACTTCTATACGTTTAGGGCCATCATCAATTCCATGTAATATATGGCAATGAATGTCTATCATCTTACGCCAACTCCTTTTAATCTAAAAAAGCGGATGAAGCGAGCGATTTTCTTGCACGCCTGAAATCGCCCTTGCTAATATCTCACCAATTGTAATCAATGTCATTTTATCTTGCCATTTTTCTTCTGGAATATCAATGGCTTCTGTTAACACAAGTTCTTGTATCGGCGAACTAGCAAGCCGTTCTGCTGCGTCTCCTGCTAAAACAGCATGAGTGGCACAAGTTACAACTCCTGTAGCGCCATTTTCAAGCAATTTTTCAGCGGAAGTAGTTGCTCGATATCCGGTATCAATAATGTCGTCTACGACAATGGCAAGCTTGCCGGCTACATCGCCGATTATACTTGAAATTTCACGTTCGTCTGGACGCGGTTTTCGGTTTAAAATCGCGATTGGCGCATTCATTTTGTCGGCCACTCGGCGAGCACGAACAACTCCGCTGTGGTCTGGCGCCACAATCACCACATCGTCGTTTCCATATTTTTCAACCAAATGCGCGGTTAAAAGTGGTACAGCCGAAATGTGATCGATTGGGATATTGAAGAAACCTTGGATTTGTGCAGCATGTAAGTCAACTGAAATAAGTCTTGTTGCACCAGCCTGTTGCAGTAAATTAGCGATTAATTTGGCCGTTATCGGCTCTCTGCTTCGTGCTTTTCTGTCCTGCCTAGCATAAGGATAATAGGGCATAATAACGGTTATCGAATGCGCTGAAGCACGTTTTAATGCATCAATCATAATAAGCATTTCTATAAGGCGTTCATTTACATTGCTATTCGCCGACTGGAGTACATAACAATTGGTTCCGCGAACGCTTTCTCATGTTGATTTTAACTTCGCCATCACTAAATTTTTGCAACTCAATCTCACAAAGCGGCACGCCTAGTGCTTTTGAAACTTTAACCGCAAGCGGCCGTTCATTTGTTACAGAAAAAAGCCTCATTTCATTTGACATTCTTATCCCCTTCCAGCAAACTAATTTGACACTTAATATTATATAAAACAAGTTGAGTTGTCGCAACCATATTCATTTAATATAGAAAAAGGCATACCCGTTCTATGATAAATCGGTATGCCCTTTGCTTCATTTATTTTTTTAAATCCGCTTTAATTTCTTTTAATCGATTCGGTGTTACATCGTCGCCTAATGGATCTACAATGGTCACATGATGTAAATTATCTTGAAGCGTCCCGCGAATCATTTGGCAATATTCTTTGCGAAGTTCTGCTTGATGCGCTTTTTCAGCTGCCGTAAGCCCTTCGCTTTTTTGTTTTGCCCCGTAATGATTGATTTTTGCTAATAATTCTTTCATGTGATCCCTCCTCTAACTGGTTACCCTTAGTAAGTAACTAACAAAATAATAACACATTGGTCAAAAATAGTCAAATCGTATTTGTTTTGCTATTATCGCACCATGTTTCATGCTAAAATAATGAAAGACAACTTATCCGAAAGAAGGAGACAATTTGAAAGAATTTTTTCAGCTATTAAAACACGGAAATAAATCGGCACTGATGGCGGCAATTGTAAATGCAGTCGTTTCACTCGTAAAAGGCATAACTTATATGTTTACTGGCAATGTGGCGATGTTCGCTGAAACGCTACATAGTTTAGGCGATGCTGCCAACCAGCTTTTTGTTTTCACAGGATCTGCTCTTAGTAAAAAACGCCCGACGAAACGCTTTCCAAAAGGCTTTGGCCGTGTCGTCAATTTAGTTTTACTCGGCGCTGTCCTTGTCGTTGGCATCATGGCGTACGAAACCATTAAAGAAGGCATCACCCATATAATCCACCCCAGTGAATCGACTGGTTTTTTAATCAACCTAATTGTTTTACTTACTTGTACGCTTTTAGAAGCGACTGTCCTCGTGAAGGCGATGCGCGAAATTACGCATGAGACGGGCGTTCAAGCGAAAGGATTCAAACTTTTCCCTGCTGCGATGAAAAATTTAAAGTCAGCAAAAGCCGCTACTAAGCTTGTTTTTATGGAAGATTCTGTTGCAACTGGCGGTGGGCTTTTGGCTGCCCTTGCTGTTGTGATTTCCCATTATACACCATTCCATCAAGCAGAAGGAATTGCTTCGATTTTAATTGGCCTAATGATGTTTATCGTGGTTGGCGAAGTGTTCCTAGACAACGCTGCTGGTGCGATTGGAGAGTCCGACGAAGGCATGCACCTCCAAATTGGGCAGCTTATTATGACCGACCCTGATGTGAAAGATATCCAAGTTTTAACTGTTTTAAAAGAGGGAGATTCTTTCCATGTCGATGCTGAGGTTGAACTTGACTCCTCGCTCACGCTTGCTGAAATCGACCAAATTCGCGAACGTATTGAAGATTCTGTCGCCACCATTCCACACGTAGCCGACGTTATGATTACGTTTGATGAAGTGGATTCCGTTATGGACTGGGAATTCGGCGACGGAAGATAAAACTAAGAACGGAAAATCAACAAACTGATTTTCCGTTCTTTTTAAATTAAATTGTATTTTTTCAAACTATCTATTGCCGAAAGAACGGCCTCTTCCTTCGTTGCAAGTTGCTCCCAACCTAAGACTTCTTTCGCCTTGGCATTACTGATTTTCCGGTTCATCTCTAAAAGTAACAACCCTTCTTTCGCTTGACGGTTAAACCTCGCACCAATTTTTATGAACCAATTAGGAATGGTTCTTGTCGTTACTTTGTCTGCTAACTCTGGTCGTGCTTTTTTTAGTAGTTTAGCTATTTCTAGCATGGAAATTTCTCCGTCTGCCGAAGCAATAAACCGTTGCATTGCCGCATCTTTCGTTGTCATAGCACGAATATGCATGCTAGCCACATCACGAACATCTACCACATTAAGCGGTATATTGGGAACTTTTTTTACTTTTGGGTCTAGTAGCATTTTAAGCAAACCAAAACTCCCCGAGACGTGACTATCTAACGCAGGTCCAAAAACGGCTACCGGATTAATTGTCACTAGTTCTAAATTCGGATTCTCATTAGCAAACTCCCAAGCTGCTTTTTCTGCCAAAAGCTTAGATTTTTCATAAATTGAAAGCCCTGCCTCATGTTCGTTCGTCCAATTTTCTTCTGTAGTTGTCGAATTTAAATCCTTATTACTAAAACCTACAGCTCCGAAATTAGATGTCATTACAACACGTCTTACACCTGATTTATGTGCAGCCTTTAAAATACGTAAGACTCCTTCAATCGCTGGCCGAATTGCCTCCTCTTCATTTTTAGGTATATCGAAAAAAACAGGCGATGCAACACTTAGTACATATTCACAATCTTTCATATTGTCTTCCCAGTTTTTGTCGCTAGTTAAATCAGCTTCAACAAATTCAAGCGTGTCCACACCCACACCATGCTCTAGCAAAGTATCTAAAACTCTTTCTTTACTATTAAGATTGCGAACAGTGGTTTTTACATTATATCCTTGCTGCAATAATTGTAAAATAATTTGCATACTCATAAAACCTGTTCCACCAGTTACTAAAACTTTATTTTTCATGCCAATTCCTCCAAATATCATCTTTATTTACTAAAATAACTTTTTAAGCTATTATTAGAATAAACCCTAGACCATAGTCTAGAGCAAGCGTTTATTTTTAGGAGGAACTATGACTTATACAATTAAAGAAGTCTCTGAAATGTTTAATTTAAGTATCTATACAATTCGTTACTATGATAAACAAGGATTACTGCCATTTGTTTCAAAAAATAAATCTGGCTACCGAGAGTTTACGGAATCGGACTTACAGTTCATCCACACAATTTGTTGTCTAAAAGCGACTGGAATGTCAATCAAAGATATTCGGACTTACATTTCATACTGTATGGTCGGAACTGAATCGATTGCTTCGCGAAAAAAATTACTTTCTGATCATCGTGATAAAGTTTTAGAAGAAATAGCACTATTACAACAAAATTTAAAGGGTGTTGAGCAAAAATTGGATGTTTACAGCTCCCCAATGGCCGCCGAAATTATTGAAGCACAGCGCAATTTTGTCCGAAGCGAAAAGGAAAAAGCAGCTCTTTTTAACCCCTACTAAAAAGCTGCCTTTTCCTTCTATTCTTTATGTTCTAACACTGTACGACCGTTAAGCTTTTGAATTTCCCTATTGTTTGCATCATAATATCGGTCAAACTCCTTAATTTGTTCACTTGAAACTTCTACGGGATTTGCCATCACATACCATTCCACATTTTCTGAAAGAGGAGGAGTTGTAAGCGATCCTAAATAATGATAGTAACTTTTATTTTCTGGAAGCATACTTGCCACATTAATCGTATCTCCAACTTTTACTTTTTCACCTTTTTTAATATTCGCAAGCACCGTATTAAAACCTGCGTTTTCCTTACCCTCTTTAAAGAACACACCAATTACGGCGATTCGTCCATCTTGCGACTGGTTGACAAAATGCGCTTCAATCGGATAATGCTCCCCATTCAGCGTGTGCTCACTTTTTGCGTGGAAATGGAACTGACTAAGTTCAAAGTTACGCCCGTTAATCTTCGCCGTACCCGTATCATCAACTTGAATGCTATGCCCGTTATCCACCTCATCTACTACAGCATCTGAATAATCAAGCTCAATTTCTCCAGAATCTTTCATCGGCTCGGTTTTAGCAGTTTCAATATTAATTGGTGACTGCGAATCCCCAGACTCAAATTTCCAATCCTTTTGATTTTTATAATCGATATGGTCACTTGATTCTTTCTTCACCACTTTTTCGCTCGCTTTTGGCTCTGTATCATTCGAACAACCCGTAAGAAACGCCACGGCCACAAGCATTGTAGCTGGAACTAACAACATTTTTTTCATTTAATTAACCTCCGTAATATTTAATCAACCTAATTAACATACCAATAATGACACCTAAATGCTGTAGACAAATTGTGACGTTTTTCACAAAAAATGAGACTTTTAGCGCCGAATATACACAAAAAAAACACCCGCTTTAATAAACGGGTGCTCCTGTCTTTACGAGACATAATGCGGTTTTCTGCGGGTCTCCACAAACCCATAAATGCAGAAAACACTCGGCAGCTAAAAATCACGCTGCATAAGGCTCATCGCATGACCTTTAATATAGCATTTTTTTATTTTTTTGTAAAGCTAGCAAAAGACGAACACCAAGCTTCCGCAATCAACTCGTGTCCTCTTTTTGTCGGGTGAACCCCGTCAGGCGCAATTTCAGCATATCCTTGCGCGATCCCCGCTGCGTTTAACATCCCATCAAGCGGCACATACAACGCCCCGTACTCATCAGCAAGCTCCCGCACAGCATGAATTTTCGGATCCAAGTCAGCCCGCCAGTCTTTCCTATCCGCCGGAATTGGCAATACAAACGGCTCCATTAAAATTAGCTTCGCCTCCGTATTTTGAGTAGCGTCCTCCAAAACATCTGCATACACCGCTTTGAACGCGCTAGTCGAAGTATCCCGCCATTCCGAAAAGCTCCGCCAAGTATCGTTAACCCCAATTAAAATCGACAAATAATCCGGCGCAAGCCTAATTGCGTCTTGTTGCCAGCGCGCACGCATATCCGTCGTTAAATCACCAGAAACACCACGATTAATCACCCGAAATTCAGGCAGCATTCGCGAAATCATGGCCACATAACCCTCGCCTAAACTCCCACTATCCGCGCGATTCCGTCCCGCATCCGTAATACTGTCACCTTGAAAAAGTATCGTTTTCATAAAACTCCTCCTAATTTATAAAAAAACACCAACAAGTAGGTGCTCGTCAGTGTTCATCACATCATACAACTTTTTCTTCCAACCAGTTTAAATCATCCAAGAAGTAAAGCAAATCTTCTTCTAAAATATCACGTTCACAGTCGTTCACAATATCGTGACCACTTCCTTGATAAAAACAAAGTTGTTTTTCCGCCGTATGAATATTTTTGAAAATATAATTCGCGTTATCCGCGTCAATTTCCTCATCTTGGCAACCTTGCCCAATCATTGTTGGCACATGGATTTTTTCAATATTATCCGCCACAAATTTATAAAAATCAGAACGTGCGTCTGCCATCTTTTTAATTTCCGGTTCATAGCTTTTTAGCATCGCTTCCGCAGACGCCGCTTCAAAACCTTCTTTTGCAAGTTGTTTTAGCAAATATTTCTCTACTGGAATATAGCGCATTTTGCGATTAACGTTCGCACATAAAGGTACAATCGCTTTCGGTGAAAATGATTCCGCCATTTTAAGCGCAAACACGCCACCCATCGCAACACCAATAATCGCAATTTCATGGTATCCTTCTTTTTCCAAAAACTTATACCCAGAAACAGCATCTTCGTACCACATTTCAGGCGTCGTTTTCAAGAATAACGCTGGCTCATCTCCGTGTCCACGGAAATTCGGAGCATACACCGTATACTCATTTTCAGCTAAATATTCTCCTAAACTTTTGACATCTTCTGTAGTCCCTGCAAAGCCATGCAAGAGTAAAACAGCACGATTTCCCGCTTTTAACATAAAGCTACGATCCGCACTCATTTTTCAGCAGTCCTCCTACCCTTAAAATAAAGGTTTTGTGAATTACAATAGACCTATCATAACGCGAAGTTTGGCAACTGTCAACCCTAAAAATCAACTGCTTTTTCCTAACTAAAACAAAGTTAAAAATCCCACAAAACACCCCCTTCCCCGCCTAAAATCCCCCAATAAAAAAAGCCCGGCGAGCCATGCGTTTCCGCATCGCTCACCGAGCTCAGAATTCAATTATTTTTTCAAGTTGTAGAATGCTTTAAGACCACGGTATTCCGCAAGATCTTGAAGGTTATCTTCAATACGTAATAATTGGTTGTATTTCGCAACACGGTCAGTACGAACTGGCGCACCAGTTTTAATTTGACCAGCATTTGTTGCAACTGCGATATCAGCAATTGTGGAGTCTTCAGTTTCACCAGAACGGTGAGAAACAACTGCAGTGTATCCAGCTTGTTTAGCCATTTCAATCGCATCTAAAGTTTCAGTTAAAGTACCAATTTGGTTAACTTTGATAAGGATAGAGTTCGCGATACCTTTTTCGATCCCTTGCTCTAATTTTTCAGTGTTTGTTACGAATAAATCGTCACCAACTAATTGTACTTTAGAACCAATACGTTCTGTAAGAAGTTTGAAACCATCCCAGTCGTTTTCATCTAAGCCATCTTCAATAGAGATGATAGGGTATTTGTTAATCATTTCTTCATACCAAGCTACCATTTCTTCAGAAGTACGTGTTACGCCTTCACCTTTAAGTTCATATTTACCAGATTCACGGTTATAGAACTCAGAAGATGCAGCATCCATTGCAATACGAACTTGTTCGCCTGGTTTGTAACCAGCAGCTTCAATTGCTTCGATAATCGCTTCAATTGCTTCTTCATTAGATTCTAAGTTTGGCGCGAAACCACCTTCATCACCAACACCAGTGTTAAGACCTTTACCTTTAAGAACACCTTTAAGCGCGTGCACAATTTCAGCACCCATACGTAAAGCTTCTTTAAAGTTAGCAGCACCTACTGGCATAACCATAAATTCTTGAATATCAACATTGTTATCAGCATGTTCGCCGCCGTTTAAAATGTTCATCATTGGAACTGGAAGAACTTTCGCGTTCGTTCCACCAATGTATTCGTATAAATGTACGCCTAATTCGTCAGCAGCAGCACGAGCAGCAGCTAAAGAAACACCAAGGATAGCATTAGCGCCTAATTTACCTTTGTTCGGTGTACCATCTAAGTCGATCATCGCTTTATCAATACCAATTTGATCAGTAACATCAAAACCGATAATTTTATCAGAAATAATATCATTTACGTTTTCAACAGCTTTCAAAACACCTTTACCAAGGTAACGACCTTTATCGCCATCACGTAATTCTACAGCTTCGTATTCACCAGTAGACGCACCACTTGGAACAAGCGCACGACCAAAAGCACCAGCTTCTGTATAAACTTCTACCTCAACAGTTGGATTACCACGAGAATCAAGAACTTCGCGAGCATATACTTCAGTAATAATAGACATTAATATCTTCTCCTTTGTTGGGACTCTTCGAACAAAGTGAGTTAGAGTCCCAATATGCATGTGAGCAAAGCGAACATGTAATCCTCAAAAGACTCTTCGAACAAAGTGCCTTCCAAAATCACAATCCTCAAAAGCCCTTCGAACAAAGTACCTTCCAAAATCACAATCCCCAAAAGCCCCTTCGAACAAAGTGCCCCTTCCAGAACCACAATCCTCAAAAGCCCCTTCGAACAAAGTACCTTCCAAAATCACAATCCTCAAAAGCCCCTTCGAACAAAGTACCTTCCAAAATCACAATCCTCAAAAGCCCCTTCGAACAAAGTACCTTCCAAAATCACAATCCCCAAAAGCCCCTTCGAACAAAGTGCCTTCCAAAATCACAATCCCCAAAAGCCCCTTCGAACAAAGTGCCCTTTCCAGAACCACAATCCCCAAAAGCCCCTTCGAACAAAGCAACTCCACCACACACATATTGGTATTCTCTCAACTCGTCCAATCCCACATTTTAAATTACATTTTTATTGTAGCTTTGTTTTAGTAAAAACAAAAGTAAAAACTGTTTTATTTCTCAATTAAACTTTCACCAGTCATTTCAACTGGCTTTTCTACGCCTAATAAATCAAGCATAGTTGGTGCCACATCCGCCAAACGGCCGTCAGCGCGTAATGTTGCACCTTTTTTCGTTACGATGACCGGAACCGGAACTGTCGTATGCGCAGTATGCGGTTTTCCTTCTGGAGTCGACATCGTTTCAGAGTTTCCGTGATCCGCGAAAATAACAGCAGAACCACCTTTTTCTAAAATTAAATCAACTACACGACCTAGATTTTCATCCACCGCTTCAATCGCTTTAATTGTTGGCTCAAGCATACCAGAGTGACCAACCATGTCCGGATTCGCGAAGTTTAAAATAATCGCATCGTGCTTGTCGTCTTTAATATCTTGAACAAGTGCGTCTGTTACTTCATAAGCACTCATCTCTGGTTTTAAATCATAAGTTTCAACTTTTGGCGAGTTGATTAAAATCCGATTTTCGCCTGGAAATTCTTCATTTCTTCCGCCATTCATAAAGAATGTAACATGTGGGTATTTTTCCGTTTCAGCAATTCGCAGTTGCGATAACCCGGCATCAGATAATACTTCCCCAATTACGTTTTTCATTTCAATTGGCTCGAAAGCTACTTCAGCGTCAATACTTGGATTATACAAAGTCATCGTCACAAATTTCACGTTTTTAGGATGTTTCTCCCCACGTTCAAAATGTTCCCATTCTTTGTCTGTAAAGGCATTTGAAAGTTGGATAGCACGGTCTGGACGGAAGTTAAAGAAGATGACTGCATCATTATCTTTCACCGTCGCAGTAGCTTCACCGTCTTTCGCAATAATTGCCGGCACAACAAATTCGTCGTTTTTCCCATTTTCATAAGAAGTTTCAACTAATTTAATTGGATCCGCAAATTTTTCACCTTCACCGTACACAAGCGCTTTATAGGCTTTATCAACACGTTCCCAGCGCTTGTCGCGATCCATCGCGTAGAAGCGTCCAGATACAGTCGCAATCTCACCATATCCAAGTTTTTGAATAGCTGTTTGAAGTTCTTTTAAATACTCAACAGCAGACTGTGGCGCCACGTCACGACCATCTAGGAAAGCGTGGATATATGTGTTTGGAACACCTTTCGCTTTCGCTGTTTCAAGTAGTGCAACAAGATGGTTAATGTGACTATGAACACCACCGTCAGAAAGCAAACCGAACAAATGCAAATCGGAATTGTTTTCCTTCGTATGATTAAATGCGTTGTTAATGGCTTTATTTTCTTGGAACTCGCCTTCCGCAATTGCTTTATCAATACGTGTTAGGCTTTGATATACGATACGACCTGCACCGATATTTGTATGCCCTACTTCTGAGTTACCCATTTGTCCATCTGGAAGACCGACATCAAGACCCGAAGCTTTTAACGTACTATGCGGAAATTCAGCCCAGTAACGGTCGAAATTTGGTTTATTTGCTTGTGCAACAGCATTTCCAACTGTTTCAGCACGTTGTCCAAATCCGTCCAAGATAATAATCGCTACAGGAGATTTACTCATTTTATTTTACTGCCTCCAATAAAGCTAAGAAAGATTTAGGTTCTAAGCTTGCGCCCCCTACAAGAGCGCCATCAATATCTGATTCTGCCATGTATTCAGCAATATTTTCTGGTTTTACACTTCCGCCGTATTGAATGCGAACCGCTTCTGCCGCTTCTTTAGAAACAGCGTCAGCAATTTCCGCGCGGATAACCGCACAAGTTTCGTTTGCATCTTTACTTGTAGAAGATTTACCAGTACCGATTGCCCAGATTGGCTCATAAGCAATAACTGTTTTCTTCACTTGTTCTTCAGTAAGCCCTGCAATAGCAGAACGAATTTGACCACGAACCCAAGTTTCAGTTTGACCAGCTTCACGTTGGTCAAGTGTTTCACCACAGCAAATGATTGGTGTCATGCCACGTTTGAAAATCGCATGTGCTTTTTTATTAATATCTTCATCTGTTTCATGGAAATACTCACGACGTTCAGAGTGACCGATAATCACATAAGATACACCAAGATCAGCAAGTGCAAACGGACTTGTTTCTCCAGTGAATGCACCTTCATCTTCTGAATAGCAGTTTTGAGCAGAAATTTGCAAATCAGTTCCTTCCGCTAAACGAGTTAAGTCACGAAGGAATAAAGCTGGGGAAGCGACTACAGAATCAACCGCGCTTTTAGCTGGCACTTTCCCTTTCACTTCTTCTACAAATTCTGCAGCTTTAGCCGCT
The DNA here is from genome assembly GCF_900186125.1 of Listeria goaensis. Taxonomy (GTDB): domain Bacteria; phylum Bacillota; class Bacilli; order Lactobacillales; family Listeriaceae; genus Listeria; species Listeria goaensis. The sequence continues at coordinate 54,500 of NZ_FYBQ01000004.1, forward strand.
GTTTTGTTCATTTTCCAGTTTCCAGCAATAATTGGTTTACGCATGAAAAACATCCTTTCGAACTAAAAAATTTGTTTTTATTTATCGCTAATAGATGCAACGCCTGGTAGTTCTTTACCTTCTAGATATTCTAGAGAAGCACCGCCGCCAGTTGAAATGTGCGTGAACTTGTCAGCAAATCCAAGTTGCATAGCTGCAGCTGCCGAGTCACCACCACCAATAATTGTTGTTGCATCTTTTAAGTTTGCGATAGCTTCACAAACACCAATTGTACCTTTTGCAAAATTGCTCATTTCGAAAACGCCCATTGGACCATTCCAAATAACTGTTTTCGCTCCTTCAAGCTCTTTCGCAAATAGTTCGATTGCTTTTTCGCCGATGTCAAGTCCTTCTTCGTCAGCAGGAATAGCATCAGATGCAACTGTGTGGAAAGGAACATCATTGCTGAACTCTTTCGCTACAACAGTATCAATTGGAAGAACAAGTTTATCACCAGCTTCTTCCATTAAACGTTTTGCAAGATCCACTTTATCCGCTTCAAGAAGAGAAATACCGACTTCATAGCCTTTTGCTTTCATGAATGTATAAGCCATACCGCCACCAATTAAAAGTTTGTCTGCTACTTTTAATAAGTTTTCGATAACGCCAATTTTATCGGATACTTTCGCGCCACCTAAAATTGCTACAAGTGGGCGATCTGGGTTTTCAACAACCCCACCGATAAATTTAATTTCTTTTTCCATTAAGAAACCAGCTGCAGAATCTAAGTTAGAAGCAATTCCAACGTTAGAAGCGTGCGCACGGTGAGCTGTACCAAAAGCATCGTTTACGAATACATCGCCTAAAGATGCCCAGTATTTGCCAAGCTCAGGGTCGTTGCCGCTTTCTTTTTTACCTTCAACGTCCTCAAAACGCGTATTTTCAAATAAAAGAACGTCTCCGTCTTTCATATTAGAAATAGCAGTTTCAAGTTCAGCGCCGCGTGTTACAGGAACAAATTTCACTTCTTTGCCAAGTAATTCGCTTAAACGTTCAGCAACCGGGCGAAGGGATTTGTCTTTTTTATCTTCTTCAGTTTTCACTTTTCCAAGATGGGAGAATAAAATTGCTTTTCCGCCTTCTTGTCCAATATATTTAATAGTTGGAAGAGCAGCTACAATACGATTATCGTTTGTGATTTTGCCGTCCTTCATTGGCACGTTAAAGTCAACGCGAACAAGTACTTTTTTGTCTTTTAAGTCTAAATCAGTCACTACTTTTTTAGCCATTTGGATTCCTCCTGATAATAACAAAATACACAGTCGCTCGTGTAGTTTGAGTTTGTAACATAAAACTAAATAACTTCAGAAAACAAGCGGAAACAAATACATGTCTCCGCCTATTCGTTTAAAACTTATTTAATTCAGGCTTATTTTGCAATTTTAGCGAAGTATTCTAAAGTACGAACTAATTGAGCAGTGTAGCTCATTTCGTTGTCATACCAAGAAACAGTTTTAACTAATTGTTTGTCGCCAACGGACATAACTTTAGTTTGAGTTTCATCGAATAAAGAACCGTAAGTGATACCTTTAATATCAGAAGATACGATTTGGTCAGCAGTGTAACCAAATGTTTCTGGATCGCTTGCAGCTTTCATTGCAGCATTTACTTCGTCAACTGTTACTTGTTTGTCTAAAACTGTTACAAGTTCAGTAAGGGAACCAGTTGGAACTGGAACACGTTGAGCAGCTCCGTCTAATTTACCTTTAAGGCTTGGTAATACTTCACCGATTGCTTTAGCAGCACCAGTAGAGTTAGGAACGATGTTTTCAGCCGCTGCACGAGCACGACGGAAGTCACCTTTAGGGTGTGGACCATCAAGAGTCATTTGGTCACCAGTGTAAGCATGGATTGTAGTCATAAGACCTTCAACAATACCAAAGTTGTCGTCTAAAGCTTTAGCCATTGGAGCTAAGCAGTTAGTTGTACAACTTGCACCAGAGATAACTGTTTCAGTTCCGTCAAGTGTTTCATGGTTAACATTATAAACGATAGTTTTCATGTTACCAGTTGCTGGAGCAGAGATAACAACTTTTTTAGCCCCTGCTTTTAAGTGTAATTCAGCTTTTTCTTGTATTGTGAAGAAACCAGTACATTCAAGAACGATTTCTACACCTAAGTCGCCCCATGGTAATTCTTCAGGGTTACGGTTAGCTAAAACTTTAACTTCTTTTCCGTTAACTTTAAAGAAACCATCGTGTACTTCAACATCTTTACCGAAAGTACCTTGTGTTGTGTCATATTTTAAAAGGTGTGCTAACATTTTAGCATCTGTAAGGTCATTGATTGCTACTACTTCAATTCCTTCTACTTCTTGAATACGACGGAATGCTAAGCGTCCAATACGTCCAAAACCATTAATACCAACTTTAACTGTCATGAGTTATTTCCTCCTTGAAAATAAGTGAAATTTTTTTATTTCAAATGGGTTTTACTCCCATTTAAAAGCATATTTGCTGCTCCTTCGTCCGTGACTAAAATCGTATTTTTCGGAGCGCTTTTCATATACGATTTAATTGCTTTCGCCTTTGAAGTCCCACCAGCAACAACAATGATGTGCGGGATTTTGGCTAAATCTTCAAATTGCAGGCCGAATGTAGAAACTTTATGTACGACTTCACCTTGCTCATTGAAATAATAACCAAATGCTTCGCCAACTGCCTCAAGACGTGTAATCTTATCGATAACTTCATCACTTGTATGGCGGCGTTTCGCCATCGTAAGCGCGTCACCGATACCATGAACGATTGCGTTTGCCGATTGCACCAAGCGCAAACCTTCTTGAATCGCAGGTTCTTTCATAAGAGATTGATAAGCTTCTTCACCTAACTGTTCTGGCACGTATAGAACACGGTGTTTAGTACCTGTTTTTGTTGCGATGCGGTCGCAAATGGTGTTGGCTTGATTATCTAAATCTTCGCCGATTCCACCTCGCCCAGGAACGAAAAGCAACTCTCGCCCTTTAGCAAAATCGCTTGGCATTGTATCTGCAAAGGTTGCCATTGTAGAACCACCCATGACAGCTACAACATTGCGTTTTTCAACTAATGCTAAATCAAGTTGTTTTACAGCAACACGACCCATTTCCTCGCGTACCCACGGCGTAATATCACTATCTCCCTGCACGACTAAACATTTCTTTATTTGTAAAAGCTCCGCCAGTCTATTTTCTGCAGAATGTAAACCAGATAGTTGATTCATTATGCTTTCGAGATCACGAAAAACAATGAGCCCTTCTTTTGTCACAGTCATTCCTGATGATGCAATATCAATCAGTCCTTGCGCTTTCAAAAATTCAACTTCGCCGCGAAGAACGCGTTCACTCATGCCGAGCATTCCTGCTAGAGTCCGCCTGCCAACAGGCTCTGCAAAATAAATGGAACGAAGTATTTGATAGCGTTTTTGCATGACCGCTAAAACGTCGGGTAATAGCTTTTGTTGAATGTTAATTAAATCTGACATTTTAATTGCTCCTCGCTTTTGGACACCATTCGACCCGCATAGTCATCAAGCGTCCCGTTGAAACTAAAAAAAGTGGAGATAAAGGTTTCTAAGTTTTCGACTGGATGAATTTTTCAAATCATACGTCTTTCTCTTTTTCTTACCTTCTCTCGCTCTACGTGCATTATGATGAAGCTTTATCATTCCTTTATTACCCTACAACATTTATTTTAACAGCCTTTTGGAATTTCTTCAAGTAATAAGTGGGACATTTATGAAAAAGCAATCATTTTTTTACAAAAGGAAAATATTTCATTTTACTTAGAGCTTCTTATGACTAGCTTCATTTGAAATAGCGCCCTTGCCATGTTTCCATAAAAAAAGACAAATTTCGTCCCATCATTTTTAAAACTGGGACAAAATTCGTCTATCATTCATCAAATCGTTTTCTTTTAGAAGAAGATGGAATTCGCAGTTCTGTCCGATATTTGGCAATCGCCCTACGCGAAACTTCAATCCCTTTTTCTGCAAGCAAATCAACAATTTTCTGATCTGAAAGTGGTTTTCGCTTGTCTTCTTCTTTTACAAAGTCAAGAATCAACTGTTTAATACTCGCGCTTGAAACATCTCCTGTATCCGTTGCCGTTTCCTTCTTCTTTTGTAAACCGGACGCAAAAAAGGACTTTAGTTCAAACACACCTTGGCTTGTTTCAATATATTTCCCGTTCACAGCTCGACTAACCGTTGATTCATGGACGCCAATTTCTTCAGCGATTTCTTTAAGGGTTAGCGGCTCTAGATGGGCATTTTCTAAAAAGTGAGCTTTCTGGTGGGCAACAATTGCTTTGCCGACACGTTTTAATGTATCCTCGCGCTGCTCCATGCCTTTCATAAGCCAGTCATACTCGCCAGTTTTGTCTTTCAAAAAGTTCAGCACATCTTTTTCCTTCGTGTCGCGCATCATTTTATAGTAGTTCTCTTGGAATCTAATTTGTGGAATGAATTGTTTCGCCACTGAAACGAACAGCTCCTGTCCAACTTGTTGCAAAATCAAATCCGGGACAACGTACTGCACGCGTTCCGTTTCAAATTCGGACCCTGGCTTAGGATTTAACGTCTGCACAAAATCAGAAACTTGCTGAATCTCTGAAAGCGGGACATCAAGCGCGCTCGCGATGCTCTTCCACTTTTTCTCCGCAAAAGCAGTAAAATGTTCTGAAATCACATCGTACGCAATATACGGCGCGTCTATCGAACGATCAATCTGCAACAAAATGCACTCCTTCGCGTCACGCGCACCCACACCAGCCGGCTCTAGGCTTTGTAAAACTTCAAGACCCGCGAGCACATCCGCTTCGCTCATCAAAAGCCCGCTCGCAATCGTTTCAATGTCCGTCACTAAATAACCGGCATCATTCAAACTTTCCACAAGATACAGCAAAACAATTTTTTCCTTGTAGCTTAATTTCATAAGCGCGATTTGATTCTTCAAAAAATCAGGCAGCGTTTCCTTGCTGTCCGCAATTTGTTCCAACCAGTCATTATCCGTATCATAATTTTTTTTGCGCTTCGTATAACTGTAGTCTGTTGCAACATCAATGCCAGCGACCACTTCAATTAGAGGGTTTTCCAGAGCTTTATCTTCCAAAAAAGTCGTTAAGTCAGCCGTTGTAAATTGTAGCATTGCAATAGATTGGGAAAGTTGCTGCGTCATCGCAAGCTTCATCGATTGTTTTTGTTGCTGCTTTTGCACATAATTGGATTCAAATCTCATGTCAAAACCTCCTTTTCATCTATTATTATAACACGGGATTAAAACACCGTTAAAAGACAAAGTTTTCAAAAAATAACTTTGACGCGTTTGCCTGAATCACTTATACTTAAAATAACAAAAGAGGGCTTCATGGAAATACAACTAAAGTCAATTAAGCATACACTATACTTTCGACTTCTTTTCATCCTTGTATTACTTAGTCCATGGATTTTCGGCTTCAGTCAGAAGCAAGGCCAGCTAGCCATTCTATTCATGGCCAGTGTTTATTGCGCTTCAAAAGCTTTAAAAAGTCTACTTTTAATTTTAAACCCTGATGAAAGTACGGCAAAACAAAAAATCTCTACGTTAGAATTTATTATCTATACCGCTTTCATCATCTATATTTTCATCTTATTTTGCACTAAATTTTTAACAATTTAAAGTATAAATCCAGCAATACTGCCATTTGTGAAAATGGGGTTACTGGATTTATACTTATTTTTTGTCGCTGTCTGGCCGCTTCTTTATCGCGGTAAATGATTCATGAAATTTTTATAAGCAAAACCTTCCACGTCTTCTTCGGAAAAATGTTGCCGTAATACTTCGATAAAATCTTGATATTGCCCAGCATGTTCAAGTCCTTTTACATGCGAAGGAATCCCATCAAAATCCGAACCAAATCCAATATTGCGAATGCCGCCTAGTTCAGCAATGTGCTCAATATGGCGCACGATATCTTCCATTTCTGCAGTGCCGCTATTCGTTGTGAAAAGCGGGTGGAAAACTACGTGAATCATCGCATCGTGCGCAATCATCGCTTTCAATTGGTCATCATCTAAATTACGAACATGTGAACAAATTGCTTTTGCGTTTGAATGGCTCGCAATTGGGAATTCCGAAGCGTCCATTGCATCCCAAAAACTTTTGACGCTTAAATGCGAAACGTCCGTAAAAACTTTTCGTTCATTTAAACGCCGAATGATTCCCTTCCCAAATTGCGTGAGCCCCGCCCCGCGCGGTTCAAGAATACCATCTGCCGCTAAATTCGCATTGTTCCATGTTAGTCCCACCGAAAGCACACCGTTATCTAGCACTTGCTCCAAGCGATCTAAATCCTGACCAATCGGCTCCACCCCTTCTAATGTTAATGCCGCCGCAATTTTCCCATCAGGCAAAGTTTCCAAATCCGTCCATTTTTTGAGCGGTTTTATTATGCCGTCACGATGCAAAACGTGTTGCTTGAAAATATTTCCTTGCTCCACCGTTTTTTTCCACTTTTGCTCAACAGGCACTTCCGGATCTAAAAAAATGGCAAATCCCTGCAAAAAAATATCTCCCGCAAGCAGGCGCTCAAAATTCACATCCAGCTCCGCATCGTCCTGAAACGTCATGCGCCCCTTGGCTTTTTGCAATTTATAAAGAACATCACAGTGCATATCAACAATTTTCATGATTAAAATCCTCCCTCTAAAATAGCGCTTGTCCCTCGAGACTCAAAAGTTTCTGTACCGTGCTTTGATGCCACTTCCGCCCAATAACCCGCTTACTAACTAAATATTTGCCTTCCTCAAGCTTCCCATCTTCCGTGAGCGCTTGAATTTCCAGTTCATAAACAAGCGTTTTTTTACGCATTTCAATTTTATGTAACTGGGACTTCTCTAGAAAATGCATTTCTGCTTCACCTAATTTAAATTGAAAGGTGAACATGCCAACGTTTGTAAAAGCCAAGATAAGTGTATGACGCGTTCGCATTGTTGGACCAGCATACATGAAATGTATCTCAGAAATCGAAAGCGCGTTTTCTTTCGCGTAGCTAAAAAGCTCATTTTCAAGCCTATCTTTCAAACCCATTTAATCACCTTTTCTCATTAATAGTTCCATTATAAACGGGATTTTTAAAGAAGGATAGGAAAATCTTCATTTTACTATCGAACAAGTTATAATTTGCTTTAAAAGCAATGTTTTCAGCTGTTCATTTTCGTCATACAATTCCACGATTTCTTCCCGCATATCAATAAAACTTGGAAAAAGCGCTAAGTCAACATGCTTCAACCGGATGCAAACCGCCTTTTTCAAATTCATTGCATTTAATAAAGTAAAGATGATTTCATTTTTCATCATTTTCTCCTGTTCAAATAAACTATACATTTCGTCGCCACCTATTTTATTTCTTACAACCATTATAAGAACATTTGTTCTTATTTGAAATAGGTATAATGACCGAAAATAAGGAGACTATTTAGCACATAGTCTCCTTAATTAATTATTTAAATGGCTTTATCGAATTTCTTTATGTTGCCAGATGCGTTCAATTTTATAATGGTTTCAGCAAGTTCTGCTTGTGCCGTTTCATCATAAGTTGGTGTATCAAATGTCACATAATTATTTTTATTAAAGTAACAAAGTAACTGAACATATCCTTTGTCTTTCATTTTCAGGGCAGAAAATTGGGTTATATTTGAATTCATAAATGCTGGTGCACTTGTGTTTTCAAAGTCGAAAAATAAAATCGGGATTTTACCAACTGATGTGAGTTTTTCTCGCAATTCACTTAAATTCGTTTTTTTTAAGTAATCTCTTGTTATAAGTAACGCATCAAATTTTTGCAAATCAGCACTTGATGTCGAAGCTGAAACATTTGAATAGGCGAACCATTTGCTTATCTCATTAACTTCTCCAAAGACAGCAATTCGCACTTTTCCTTGTTCTCTATCATCTGAAGCAAACGCATTTTTTTCAGCTAACGGACTTGTCTCTCTATAATTTGCGACTGTAAAAACGCTTATCAAAAGTAAACTACAAAAAACAATTAGCGCTATCTTTCGGGATTTCATAAGCTTCACTCCTCAGTTATTGAGCATAAAAATGACCATATTTATACACATATTTGTATTTCGTTTTTGCCTTTGATACTGAATAATTAATCGTCCCCATGCCACCAACATTTAGTGAAACAGATGAAGATGATGAAGTAGAACCTCTATCATAAAAATCTCCATTTATACACCAATAAATATTATTTTTAGACAAAAACTTCACTTTAAAGGAACCCTTGAATTGCTTTGTTACACCGTACCATGAGCGCACGAGATTATAATCAACAATCTTATTAAATTGTCTAAACGACCCTTGCGACCACATTTGAACATATATATCAACTTTAGGCTTCCATATCCCGCCTATATTTACACTTTTTGTTAAATGTTTATACGAAATATTAGAGCTTGCTTTTAAAAGCGGTCTTTTAACATCAGCTCCCTGTAAACGTGTCCTCACTTCAGCTATCGAAACATTATCACGTTTTGCGATTTCTGCCACCATCTGATCATAACTTACAGTATCAACTGTTGTGCCATCTTTCGTAACAACATGCGATTTAGACAAATCTACCCCTTCTAAATTAACAACTTCCCCTTGTTTTCTATTATACGATGCTTCTGCCTGATTCGGTACCCCTTGACTGCTTAGAAAAACAATTGTTACTGCAATAAATCCAATTAAAAACTTTTTCATGTTAGCATGCTCCGTTCTATATTATGTAATTGAAAAGGTTTACATACAAATGGTACCACACAAATCTAATGTATAGGTTAAAACGCTTTATTAAGTATAATTCGAATTAAATTAACCACATACTTATCAAAATCAACCAATCGTTCCCTTACTCCTGTTAAAACTTACATCTTATGTGGCAATATTCACATTTTATTCAGAGCTAGCTAAGTTTTGACACAAATCTTCCTTATTTTTATGCTTATCTTGAAAATTTATAAAACTAATTTGATACTTTACAAAAAAATACTGCTCTATTTACGCATAAATATTCAATCGACACTTTATTATTTTCCACAAAAAAACATCCTATCTAAGATAAGATGTTTTTAAACGCCCTCGGAGGGATTAATAAGTGTTGTTGTAATGCGGTTTATAGAGCCAGTGCACAAATAATGACACAAACTAAAGCCCCGACTTTTGTCAAGGCTTGCCAATATCCATTTTACAAAAATAGAAATTCAAAAGTTTTCTAACATATCTTCTTGTTTCTCAAAGACTTCCGTTACTTTCTTGCCAAAATGTCCTTTTACTGCTTCTTGTAAGTGGCTGCTTGTCTTTGAAACAGATGTTTTCGCCATTTTCATTTCTTCTTTTCCGGTTTTTCGAACTTCCTTGTCGGCCGCTTCTCCCGTCCGGCTATTTTGCATGCCCAAGGTTCGGACTTGTATTTTCTGACTGCTTTTCTGAAATTCTTTCAGTAGGTCTTCCAATGCTTCTAGCAACTTGTATCACCTCATTTGTTTCTCTCTGCTTGCTGTAATTCTTTATGAAACTGTTCCTCTGCATATTCCGCTTTCTGTCTTACTTCCCGCTGTTTCTCCTGTAAATCTGCGCGATAATTCGTTTCCAACTGTTCGATTTCCCTTCGAGCCATTTCTAGAATATCCGTACAGTCTTCTTCGCTTTGTCGAACCTGGTAGCAAATTGCTTCATAAGTCTGTTGTGCGATTTCTTCCCCTTTTTTCTGAAAACGATGAATAGCCACTGCTTGCTCCTCAAGTTCTTGCCTTTGTCGCCTGTATTCTGTTCGCAACTCTTCTTCGGTTTTCATCTACGGACCTCCCCCACTCATCCCAATTGCTGCGCTAATTCGTGATCCTTTTGTTTGAGAGCCTCTATACTTTGTTTGATTTCATTGGCTAAATCGTCAAATTTAGTGCTCATTTTCTTCACTTTATTGATTTTTTTCTGATAATCTTCACAAGGCTCAATCACTAGTCTTTTTTCCGTGCAACCTACGCTCTCTAATTCTGCTAAAATTTCACTTTCCGTGAGCATATCTCCCACTTGGCGCGCTTCTTGTAGCGTCTTTTTCCAGATCTTTTCGACTTTATCCATGCCCTCTTGGTACACTTTTATCACATGAGCTGTGACCGCTTTAAACTCCGCCACGGCTGTTTCTACAACGGCTAACGCTCGACTATCATCTAAGTATATTTGTTCATTCGTCGAGATGCCTCCACCACTTGCTTGGAATTTCTTTTGTATTATTTCGAGATCATATAACTTGGCTATGTATTCTGTCATGGCGTAGCGTTCCGCTTGTTGAACAATGGCTTCTTGGTTGTATTCATTATTGGGTATCTTTAGTTTTCCATCTTTATCAAACGTCCAGTTACTTAACTGGTGGTAGTCTATCGGATTTAAGTGCGTCCCCATTTCCATACTTACTTTGATTTCTGCACCTGTACCATCGCCTCCGAAGTTTCCAATAACATCTGCACGATTCCGATAATTCGTTAACATCCCTGGATTCTCTTTGATCCACTTTTTGGCTTCCTCCGATAAAATATTCGATGGGTCTGGACCATTAAATCCGACATTACGCCACTCATTTTCAGCAGCGACCATGAGTGCTAAGTATTCTCCGAGCGAGTGTCCAGTTGTTGTAATCCTAGAATTAGGATAATCTTTCTTCACTTGGTCAGCGAATTCTCGTGCTGTTATTGCCTGTCCGTCAACTTCTGTATTTTTAAAAGGATTAAGTGGATTTTTATCTAATTTTTCTTCACCTTTTATGACGGTTTCTAAATCTGTGTTTCGATCTTGTGCATCAGAAAAGTTTGTCCCTGCGTAAGCAATGACCACTTCTGCCGTGTCCACTTTTCCATTTTTATCAACTGGGGCAACAGCCATGGCTTGCATACCATTTTTTGAGTTATTTTCTGTTTTTAAAATTTTATACTTGGTATCTCCAAACTTTCTGTAACTTCCTTCTTTCAACGTTGGCGCATACTCTTTGTGCTTCGGGTCTAACCAATAAGCTTTATCACTCAAATCCTTATAGCTTTTATCTGTAACAGTCAAAGTTCTTCCTCCGATCCATTAGAGTATATAACTTTAACTTTATCCATAGTTATTCCTTCTTTTTGAACTTTTTCATTTTCTATGCCATAATCACTAATTTTTTCCTGATTTTTTGCAAAACCATAGTCAAAATAAGCAGATTCCCCTTCTTTACTAGTCATTGTCACAACTATACTATATGATCCTGTCATATTATTATAACCAACCCGTTCTATTTTTACTTTTGCTACATTAGCAAAAGTCTTTTTCAAAGCTTTCACTGATTGCTTTTCTACTTCTAATTCTTTTTGTTCTTTTTTATTATCCATATACATCTTCCCTCCAACAATTGCTACAACTGCAATAATGATGACAACAATCGAAATAAAAATAATCCAGCCCTTTTTCATTTCATCCCTCCATCTCAAATCTTGACTTGACTAAGTTGTACCTTTTCAATATTATTTAATATTTCTAAATCCAATTGGTCACTTTCTTTCTCCAATAATTGTAAGTCTGTTTTTCTGTAAATATTACGTTCAAGAAGTAAATCAAACCAATAGATTACCAATAAAAATTTGATTACTATTTTTTTATACAATCGTATTGCTTTTGAGACTGATTCAGCATCTAGAACTTGATACTCAACAAGATACTCCTGCGGAGAGAAGAGTTCAGTATTGTTAGTGTGGACTATTCCAGATAGTTCAGTATAGAATTCATTCAATTGATTAATACACACCTCTATTACAGTTCCTTGAAAGTATTCTTTTGATTTAGACGTGAGTTTTCCAATCTTATATGAATCACAAATAGATTTTAATTCTTTTAGTTCTTTATTGGCAGAATAATCGCCATTTTTACAGTTATTGATATAAATATGGTGCCTCAGTGTGCTAAGCGAGAATCTAAAAAACGATTCAATAGAAGATCTCATGATTCGTTTTCCAGAATCTGTATAGTTAATATTAATTAAATCAAATGCAATTATCATATCTTTTTTACATTGGTTAACATATTTCCAAATCTTACTTCTCTCATCAAAACTTTGAAAAGCAGGTGTTAAGTTCGCAAGAAGATAAAGCAGCTTATAATTTATCTTCAAATTATTTTTAAATTCGTCATTCTTAATTAACATGTTTCTGTTCTCACATAATTTTATATACAACTGATAATCTTTCTCCAAAGATGTTTTTAAGTTAACCAATTCACTTATTCCCCTTTAATTTTAGGATTTATTATATTTCTCCATTCGTCAATAGGGTCGCTAGTTTTCTTTTTCAATTTGGATTGATTACTCTCCACTTCAAAGCTCTCGACAAATTTTTGAATATTTTTTATCACCTTAAAAGCTTCCTTTTTGTTTTCATCTCTTAATTTGATTAAGTCTCGTACAATCCTCGAATATACAGCCGGTCTAGCAGCAAACAGATAATCCAGGTATTCTTTTTTAAGCACTTCCGCTGCAAAGCTTTTTAATTCTATATTTTTTTGATAATATTTTTTGGTAAGAATCACCTCGGCTAGTACACCAGGCAATAAAAAATATAAGTTTGAAATGTTTTCTTCGCCAGCATCTGTGTTAATAAATTCATATAAAAATTTATTCATGCTCATCTTCTCCTACTCTCTTCAAAAACTCTCTTCCTAAAGATTCAATATTTTCCTTACAAATATCCATATCGGACATCAGACTTGTCAATTTTCCACTTCTAATAGCCTCTCGTTCAACAATTTTCGTATAAAATTGCGGCTCGTTTGTGAATTTATTTAAAATTTTTGATCTACCAACCTTCCCCTGGGAGACCATAGTAAAGATAATACCTAAATTTATAATATCAACATCACTAGTCGCATCATCATCACGCATAACTCTTTGGAGCAAATCATAGCCTAAAGCAGAAAAAACATCTGGAGCAATTGGAACAATAAACATGTCGCTAGCAATAATAGCTGATTGTGAATATACTGAAAATGTTGCTGGTGTATCAATAAATATAAAATCATATGAGTTACTACCCATTATATTATCAGTTATGTATTTTTTTAATTTTTTTTCAGCTCCTCTTTTACTTGATTCAAAAGAAACAATTTCCAAATCACCTGGTATACAGTCCAATCGTCCACCACCTGAAAAATTTTTTAAGTTCACAATCAAATCAGAAGAACTATACTCAGGAAAATTAGCTATGCTTCCCCTTAAAGGCTGTAATATATAGTTAATAGTTTGACATTCTTTTTGAAGATTTTCATATTCTTTGAACGACTTAAACTTTGGAAACAGGACTTGTGTCGCATTAAACTGAGGATCTACATCAATAATAAGAATATTTTTATTATGATTTTTAGCTAATTCATAAGCTAGATTGATACATAACGTAGTTTTACCTACCCCACCCTTCATATTAATAAATGAAATAACTTTCGCCTTTGCATTTTCTGTCATTTTTCACTCACCCTTATGTATTTTTACTAAAAGTATACTATAGATAGTAGCGAAAAGGTATTCATTTCTGTTTACTTTTTATCAAACCCAACAAATCAAAAAGGTCATCGGCAGTCGCTTTATTTTTTATAAAGCTTCTCGTTATTGATCTATCACGTAGATATCTAGCATGTTCTCTATTCTTATTTTGCCAACGTTTATTAGCTTCAGTTTGCTTGTTTTTCATGGTTACTCCCCTTTATAATCTATACTAATTGTATACTATCGATAGTATAAAAACAACAAAAAAGAACCCCGCCCAATAGGACGAGGTCAGAAAATCATTTAAACGTTCCGTATTTCTCAGCATTCTTGCTATTGTCTGCACTTGGATCAATGTCAATAAAGTAGATACGAAAAAAGAATATTTTACGGCGTATTGAAATAAAAGAGCTCTTTTTCTTCTGGTTTTAACATACCGATGGTCGAATGAGGGCGATGCCAATTATAAAAACTTTCAATATATTCAAAACAAGCGAGTTGCACCTCTTGAATAGAAAAAAAGTTCGCCGATTCAATTCTTCTTTTTTCATATATTTAAAGAAGGCTTCCGTCACGGCATTATCCCAAGGGTAAGATTTTTTGGAATAGGAAGCAATCAGGTCATGCTCATCTAGCCATCTGCGATATTTTTCGGCTGTATATTTTGACCCACGGTCACTATGGATGAGGACAGAGTAGCATGGCAATACATAAATAAACAAAGCCTTTTCCTACAGGAATGTAAGAAAAATCTGTTGTCCAAACTTGATTTGGTGCAGGTGGATTAAATGCTTGCCGTAAATGATTGGGATAAGAGGCGTGAGGCTCTTCATCTACTTTTTTTATCTTGGAATAATTTAGTTTCACGGTAGACATTTGAGGTAACTGAAGTTGACGAAGCAACCGATAGACGCGCCCTACACTGATGGATATGCCATAATCACGCTTTAAAACAACTTGAATTTTAGCAGCACCAAAGCGCTTTTTGGCTTGGGTATAAATCTCTAAAATCCATTTTTTGAGCTATTGATTTTCTTGCTTGCGCTTGGAAGGTTGTCGTTGAATGAATTTGTAATAGGTCGAACGATTCACCTGTAAAGCTTTGCATAATCGAACAATGGCATGTTCATGCTGAAGCAAAGAAATCGCCTTTAATCGTTGTTGGAGTGTGGCGTGAATATGGCAATCGCTTTTTTTAAGATGAGGTTTTCCTCCTCCAATTGAGCATTTCTTTTTTAAAGCTTTTTAACTTGTTGGGCCGTAAGGATGGTGTCATCATCAATCTTGACTTTCGAAAATTGTTTCACCCAGCAGGCTATCGAAGATAGGGCGATACCATATTCTTTTGCTAATGCATTTTGAGTTTTCCCTCTTTCATAGAGTTTGACAATAGACTTTTTAAAATCATCATCAAAGGAACGAGCAGGCTTTCTAGCTTTTGTCATCTGTTTTTTTCTCCTTTGTTGGGAAATGTCTACTTCCTTGATAGTATAGCATGTTTTATGTCTACTTTATTAGTATATACCCACTCTTTTACACGTATCACAATAAACCAATTGATAACGCATCTTGTAATAAAGCACTTAAGAAAATTTGCCACAAAATAAAAAGCGAAAATGTCACGCTCCACAAGCTAAGACATACGCATACGGGCTTATGTGTAGAAGCTGGAATGGATATTATTTATGTGGCAGATCGATTAGGGCATGATGATATTAATACCACACTCAAATATTATAGTCACTTAAGCGATAGCATACGTTCTAACAATCACGCGAAAGTAGATCAATTTTTCACTTACAATTCATTATTTGTGCCACAAATAATGCCACAAAAATAACGGTAAAATAGTGTATTATAAGGTATAAAAAAACATCTTATAAATGGTCTAGACGCTTGACAGAGCTTGATTTATGACCGTTTATAAGATGTTTTTAAAAATGTTTCTAACGCCCTCGGAGGGAATCGAACCCCCATTTTAAGAACCGGAATCTCACGTGCTATCCTTTGCACCACGAGGGCAAATAAATTTACCGTACGAATAGTAATTATAGCGGAAGCAGTGTACTTTGACAAGTTTTTAATCAAAAGAAAATGTTTTAAGAGTCTTTCATTTGACCTAATTTGACCAATATTGTATGATGTAATCAGTGAATGGGCGATATGCCCATCTTAAATTTTAGGCTTATAGGAGGAATCTTGATATGAATTTAATCCCTACAGTAATTGAACAAACAAGCCGCGGGGAACGTGCTTACGACATTTATTCCCGCCTTTTAAAAGACCGTATTATTATGCTTGGTTCTGCGATTGATGACAATGTTGCGAACTCGATTGTTTCGCAGCTACTTTTCTTGGACGCCCAAGACCCTGAGAAAGATATTTTCCTATACATTAATTCGCCAGGTGGTAGCATTTCTGCCGGAATGGCGATTTATGACACAATGAATTTCGTAAAATCCGATGTTCAAACAATTGGTATGGGAATGGCTGCTTCGATGGGATCGTTTTTACTAGCTGCAGGAGCTGATGGCAAACGTTTTGCGCTTCCTAATACGGAAATCATGATTCACCAACCTCTTGGCGGAGCCCAAGGACAAGCTACTGAAATCGAAATCGCAGCACGCCACATCTTGAAAATCAAGGATCGCATGAATCGTATTTTATCCGAAAAAACGGGTCAAACGCTTGAAGTTATTGCGCGCGACACTGACCGTGACAATTTCATGGACGCGGAACAAGCGAAAGAATACGGCTTGATTGATGATATTGTTGTGAATAAGAATAATTTGAAATAATGAAACGAAAAAATCCGAACTCAGACGAGTTCGGATTTTTTGTTTTACCACCCGCGACTATACTGTCTCGGACCATCGATTGTTTCTCCAAGTTCAATGGCTGCTTCGCGTGCAAAATACGGGTTGCGTAGTAATTCGCGGCCGATGATGATTAAATCCGCGCGGTCATTGCACAAAATTTCTTCTGCCTGTGTGGCGTTTGTGATAAGACCTAGAGCGCCTGTTGCGATTCCAGCATCACGGCGAATCAATTCGGCAAATGGCACTTGGTAGCCGGGATAGCTAGACGGTGCTACGGGCACTAGGCCACCACTTGATACGTCTACTAAATCGACGCCGTCTGCTTTCATCCATTTTGCAAAAGGCACGTAATCTTCTGGTTTTAAACCACCGTGCGCATAGTCTGAGGCTGAAACGCGTACAATGACCGGGCCGTCCCAAACTTCGCGCACCGCTTTTATAATTTCACTAACAATGCGGTAGCGGTTACCCGCAGGGCCACCGTATGCATCTTCACGGCGATTTGTAATTGGCGATAGGAATTGATGTAGCAAATATCCATGTGCTGCATGCAATTCGATGACGTCGAATCCGGCTTCTGCCGCACGATAAGCCGCACGTTTAAAGTCTTCCACCACTTCTTTTATTTGCTCTAAAGTTAGCGCGTTCGGTTCGCTGTATTTCTCACTAAATGCGATAGCAGACGGCGCAACAATTTTCCCAGGAAGTTCAGCTTTTCTACCCGCATGAGCAAGTTGAATTCCTGCTTTTGCTCCGTGATCATGAATTCCGTCTGTAATCCGCTTGAGCGCTGGGATTTGCTCGTCGCACCAGAGGCCTAAATCCTTTGTGGAAATGCGGCCGATTTCTTGAACAGCAGTCGCTTCCAAAATCACGAGTCCCGTTCCACCAGCGGCGCGGCTCATATAGTGTGTAAGGTGAAAATCGGTTGCAATGCCGTCTTCTTTATCGACCGAGTACATGCACATCGGCGACATCACAAGGCGGTTCTTTAAGGTAACATCTTGTAATTTGTAACTGGAAAATAATTTCGACATCAACATTCGCATCCTTTATTTTATACTTTGAACATTTAAACCTATTTGTGAAGGGGTTTCCCCGTTTTTCAGGCGTTCGGCAATTTGGTCGATTTTTCGCAAACGATGATTAATGCCTGATTTTGAAATGGCGCCATTTGAAAGCATTTCACCGAGTTCTTTTAGCGAAACGTCTTCATGCGTGATGCGCAGTTCTGCAATTTCACGCAAGCGCTCTGGTAACGCTTCTAAACCAACTTCAGCGCGGATAAATTTAATGTTTTCGATTTGTCTAACTGCCGCATTGATTGTTTTATTGAGATTTGCTGTTTCACAGTTAACAAGGCGATTGACGGAATTTCGCATGTCGCGCATAATCCGAACGTCTTCAAAGTGAAGCAGCGCCTGTGTTGCACCAATAATACTCAAAAATTCCGTGATTTTCTCGGCTTCTTTTAAATACGTAATGAAACCATTTTTCCGCTCGAGCGTCCGCGCATTTAAGTCAAATGAATTAAGCAACGCGCATACCGCCTCATTATGTTCCTCATAAACCGAGAAAATTTCAAGATGATAGGACGATGTTTCCGGATTGTTCACTGAGCCACTTGCTAGAAAAGCCCCTCGCAAATAAGCACGTTTTGCATTCCGTTTTTTTACAAATGCCCTATCAATCGACTTCGTAAACGTAAAATTATCTTGCAAAATATATAAATCTTCAAGAATTTCCTTCGTTTTCGCCTTCAGCCTAACAATATACACATTATTTTTCTTCAACTTCATTTTTTTTCTGACTAAAAGCTCAATCGGGACGTCGTATAAACGCTTTAAGAGTTGATACATCCGTCTAGCAGTGGCTGCGTTCTCCGTTTGAACGTCCGTCACCATCAAACCATTTGAAAATGACATCGCACCGTTCATTCGAATGAAGGCGGCAAGTTCGGCTTTCGCCTCATCTTCTGTCACTTCCATATTCGTCAGTTCTTTTTTTGTTTCCGAGGCAAACGACACAACACTCACTCCTTTTCATCATTGGGAAGCATGCTTAAAAGAGCTTGCGCCACTTTTTCACCATCATGCCGGACAAGGCGATTTTCTGTTGAAAGAAAATCATGATACACTTCTTCAACGCCAATTTTTTTAAGCGCTGCGTCACTATGTGTTACTTGTCGAACATCGTCCGGAAATAGCAATTCTACCGGAACTTTTTCAGTATTAATTAACATTTTCGTAATAAATGGCGTTCCCACATGCTCGTGAATCGCCTGAATATGGTCCGCATCACTAAAATAATCCGTCTCACCAATTTGAGTTAAAATATTCGTGATGTAAACTTTCTCTGCTTTTGATGCCACAATGGCCTCTGCTAATCCTTTAACGAGTAAGTTTGGCATGATGCTCGTATAAAGGCTGCCTGGGCCGATAACAATTAGGTCTGCGTCTTGTACTGCAGCTACGGCCGTTTCAAGTGGCGCCACATCTTCTGGGTCAATAAACACCCGTTTAATTTGCTTTCCTTGTAAAGGAATAATCGATTCTCCGGTTACAATTTCCCCGTCTTCCATCTCTGCTTTTAAAACAAGCGGGTGGTCGGTTACGGGAATGACTTTGCCGCGAATGCGCATGACTTTGGAAAGAACATCAATGGCATCTACATAGTTTGCGTTTAGTTCAGAAAGCGCCGTTAAAATGAGGTTGCCTACGACATGACCCGATAAATCACCGTCCACTTTGAAGCGATACTGAAAAAGGTCAACGAGGCGCTGATCAGCGTTTGATAAAGCAACCATGACATTGCGAATATCACCGGGTGGAAGCACGTTCATTTGCTGCCGAATTTTCCCCGAGCTACCGCCATCATCAGCAACTGTGACGAGCGCAGTTAAATCAACATTTTTATTTTTTAAGCCTTTTAAAATGACGGGAATGCCAGTGCCACCGCCGATAACTACAATCTTCGGTTTCCTTGCTTTTTCCATGCTACTTTTCCTTTCTGCGTTTCATATCTCGGTGTGAAATCGTCGTTTCGTATTTACTTTGCAACGCTTTTCCAATGTATTCAGAAAGTGCAACAGAACGGTGTTGCCCGCCCGTACAGCCAATCGCAATGACAAGTTGCGTCTTCCCTTCGCGTTTGTAATAAGGCAGCGTAAAATTGAGTAAATCAAGCGTCTTATCCAAGTAAGTTTGCGTTTCTGGCCATTTCATCACGTAGTCATAAACATCTTTGTCAAGTCCTGTTAAAGGACGCATCTTATCAATATAATGCGGATTCGGCAAGAACCGTACATCAAACACAAGATCCGCGTCAATCGGCAAGCCGTACTTAAATCCGAAAGACATCACTTGCACATTGAAAACATCTTTATCCTCTGCTCTAAACTCTTGATTGATTCGTTCTCTAAGCTCGCGCGGCTTCATATTCGATGTGTTGATGACAAGTTGCGAGCGACCTTTCAAATCACTTAATAAATCGCGTTCCGCTTTAATACCTTCTAAAACGGAGCCATTTGGTTCAAGTGGGTGGTGCCGTCTTGTTTCTTTATAGCGCGAAACTAAAACCCCATCATCTGCTTCTAAAAAGAGAATTTTAGTCGTAATAAAAGAAGTGTTATCGAGTTCATCTAGCGCTTGCTCAATGGAGTCGAAAAAGTCACGTCCGCGTAAATCCATAACAAGTGCAATTTTATTCATTTTGCCGGATTCCTTCATAAGCTCCCAAAACTTAGGTAACAAAGTCGGCGGTAAATTGTCGACACAGAAATAACCAAGATCCTCTAAAGACTGCATGGCAACCGTTTTACCTGCCCCGCTCATTCCAGTAATAATAACTAATTGCAATTGATTCGTTGCCAAAAGCACTCATCCTTCCATCGTTCACTATATCTATTATTCTACCATAATCACCACTATAATGATGCAAAAAGAGGCTTCGCATCTGCGAAAACCCCTTCTATTTTAATGCTCAACAAGCTCTAAGAGTGCATCTCGAACTTTCTCGAGTTTTTTCTGGCTAGCCGCCTCAGTTGCCCCTTTTATACTAAAGTAGAACTTGATTTTTGGCTCTGTTCCAGATGGTCGTAAGCAGAACCATGAACCGTCAGTCAAGTAAAATTTAAGCACATCCGCGCGCGGAAGCAAGATAGGCGCGGATTCGCCAGACGCAATAAAATTCGTTTCACTGCGCAAGTAATCCTCCACACGCTCGATTTTCTCGCCACCCATACCAGTCGGCAATTTCTCGCGGAAGCTCGTCATAATTTCTTTAATCCGCTCCGATCCGTCTTTTCCGCTAAGCGTAAGCGACACAAGATCCTCTTTATAAAAGCCAAACTGGGAGAAAATATTGTCCAATTCTTCGGAAAGCGTGAATCCACGCTCTTTAGCATCCAGTGCCACTTCTGAAATCGCAAGCACCGCCTGGATAGCATCTTTATCACGCGTGAATGACTTCACCATATAGCCATTACTTTCTTCATAGCCAAATAAAAATGTATTGGAACCTGTTTCTTCAAAACGCTTAATTTGTTCGGCGATAAATTTAAAGCCTGTTAGAACTTCAATCATTTCCGCCCCGTAAAATTCAGCGATTTCGCGACCAAGGTCACTTGTTACGATGGATTTCAAGACGGCCGCGTTAGCTGGCAACTCGCCTTGGTTTTTCTTTTGTTTTAGCAAGTAGTTTAAAATGAGGGCGCCGATTTGGTTACCTGAAAGCACGTTGTATTCGCCGTTTTTCGTGCGAACAGCCACGCCTAGACGGTCCGCATCAGGATCCGTTCCAACTAAAATATCCCCATCGTATTTTTCACCGTATTCAATCGCCAGTAGGAAAGCTTCACGGTTTTCTGGATTTGGTGATTTTACCGTTTTAAAATCCGGATCGTTTTCAAATTGCTCCGTCACCCGAATGATGTTTGTGAATCCAACACTTTCAAGGGCAGGCACGCCTAGAATGCCACCCGTCCCGTGAAGCGGCGTGAAGACAATCTTCAACGTGTCACCTTTTTCTTTTACAAGCGCTTTATTCACCGTAACCTCTTTTAATTTTTCCAAATACGGCACGTCCACTTTGTCGCTGATAACTTCAAGCAACCCGCTCGCTTTGAGCTCGCTCGTATCGCGAATTTCCACCGCAAAAATGTCCTCAACCGAATCAATATATTCCGTCACCGCGTCCGCTCCTGCTGGTGGCATTTGCCCGCCGTCCTCGCCGTAAACCTTGTATCCGTTATATTCTGGCGGATTGTGGCTCGCCGTAATGACAATCCCGCTGAAGCAGTTTAAATCGCGAACCGCGAAAGAAAGTTCCGGCGTCGGGCGAAGCGATTCAAACACGTAACTTTTTATCCCGTGGGCGCCTAAAACCGAAGCGCTCTCGTACGCGAATTCTTGTGACATGTGACGAGGGTCATAGGCAATGACTACACCGCGTTTTTTCGCCGCATCCCCATTTTCTGCTACAAATTTTGCAAGTCCGTAAGACGCCTTACGAATCGTATAAATGTTCATGCGATTAGTGCCCGCACCAAGAACACCTCGCATTCCAGCAGTTCCAAATTCCATATTTTTATAAAAACTATCTTCAAGTGTCTTTTCATCACCGCTCAAGCCATCAAGCTGTTTACGTAAATCAGCATCTAGTTGCGCATTGTTTAACCATTTCTCATATTCTGTATTCCAATTCATCGTTCATAGGCTCCTCTCACAAATACCTTCTGTTATATTTTATCAGTTTCAAGCTTTATTTACAAAAAAGCGAAAAGTCGTTTTGGAATAAAAAGGCTTTTCAGGGCGCAGCACGCTATCACCAAAATGCGGGTGGTGAATCGCATCTGGTAAAATTTGCGTTTCAAACGTAATACCTGAAAAAGGCCGAATTGTTTCGCCAAAAACTTTGTAATCGCCAAACAACGTATTTCCTGTATAAATGACAACGGCTGGCGCGTCCGTCTGAACAGCCACCCCGCGACCAGTTTCAGCATCCATTAAAACGGCATCTGGTTGCCCCGCTTCATGTTCCAAAACGAAGCCATGATCGAGGCCACCGCTCGCAAAATCGATTTGCGGGTCACCTTTTGAAATGGCGTCTTGAATTCGTTTTTTCGCAGTAAAATCAAACGCGGTTCCTGCTGTCGCTCTAATTTCTCCAGTTGGAACTAAATCGGCGTCCACACATGCAAATGCGTGACTTCGCACAAAAAGCTCATTCTCGAAAACCGAATTTTTAACATCCCCCGAAAGGTTAAAATATGTATGATTCGTCGGGTTGAACAGCGTCGGCTGGTCGGTCTTCGCCTCGTATTCAATCACCCATGCATCGTCATCCGTCAGCGTATAGCGCATCACCACATCGACTTCACCGGGATAGCCGTTTTCAAAGGCAGGGCTCTTGTAGGAAAAAATAAGCGAATTTTGTACTTCTTCCACTTGGAAAATCGCCTTACTGAAATTCGGACGGCCTCCGTGCAGCTGGTGGTTCCCATTATTTTTCACAACGTCATATTGTTTACCGTCAAGCACAAAAGTGCCGTTTCGAATCCGCCCCGCAACACGACCAACAAAAGCCCCAAAATAAGGCGAATGCGCCAAATAGTCAGCTAAATTGTCAAACCCTAAACTAATATTTTGAAACTCGCCAAAACGGTCTTCCGTTACAATACGCGTCACAATCCCACCGTAATTTAAAGCCGAAAATTCCGTGCCACGATTATTTTTAAGTGTGTACTCATAAATTGGTACTCCATCGATTTCACCAAAAATTCGTTTCAATTTGTCCCTCCTTCGTCGTCAAACATACAAACTGACGACAATTCAAGTCGCCAGTTCAAACGCTATTTTATTCTACATACCCGTTCGGATGGCCCAAATGCCATTTCCACGCGGTTCCAATGATTTCCTCCATATCCGTATGTTTCGGCGTCCAGCCAAGAACTTGACGAGCCTTCTCACTCGAAGCAATAAGTGTACTAGGGTCACCAGCTCGGCGCGGCCCAATTGCAGCCGGAATTTCCTTACCTGTCACACGTCTCGCCACATCAAGCATTTCCTTCACAGAAAAGCCGTTGCTACTGCCCAAGTTGAAAATATTGCTCACGCCGCCATTTTTCAAATACTCCAGCGCCAAAATATGCGCATCAACCAAATCCACCACATGTACGTAATCGCGCACACATGTGCCATCTTCCGTCTGATAATCGTCACCATAAATTGATAATTCCGCACGCTGCCCTAAAGCCACCTGCAAAATAATCGGAACTAAATGTGACTCGGGATTGTGGTCTTCACCTATCGAGCCATCTTCTTTCGCTCCAGCAACGTTAAAATACCTTAGCGATACGTAACGTAACTCGTGAGCCAAGTCACACCAGTGCATCATTTTCTCCATAATAAGCTTTGAATCTCCGTAAGTGCTCTCAGGATTCGTTGGCATGTCCTCTGTAATCGGTACACGCTCTGGCTCGCCGTATGTCGCCGCTGAAGACGAGAAAACGATATGCCGAACGCCAAATTCCTCCATCACTTCAAGCAAAACTTGCGTCCCGTAAACATTATTATTTAAATAAACGAGTGGAATTTGCATCGATTCCCCAACAAGCGAGTTCGCCGCAAAATGGATTACACCCTCAATTTTTTCTTTTTTAAAGACACTTTGTAAAAAAACTTTGTCCCGAATATCACCTTTATAAAAAGTCGCCTGACGATTCAAAGACGCCTGATGCCCCGTCTGCAAATTATCAACAACAACGACATCATACCCTTTCGCTAGCAACCCATCTACCGCGTGAGAGCCAATATATCCAGCCCCACCTAACACTAAAATACTCATCTCGTCGACCTCCTTACGCCGCTTCTTCTTGTACCATTTTACAACAGTTCCAAGCAATCGTCACCCCTAAATAAAAAACCCCCTCAAAAAAAGGGGACCCCGCATCATTCCATCACGGTCGAAATTTCCCGGTACCGCGCTTCATTTTCACATTGCGGCAACGTTTTAACTAACAGATCATGATTTTCAAAAACAATCTCATCAAATTCCGCATTCGATAAATAAAAAGCGCTCATATGCGAGAAATAAACGAATTGCAACATATTTTCATATTCCGGTACGTCTTTTATCTTCAAAACTTTCCGCACAAAGAAGTTTACAAGCGCGTCGCCCGTCTTCACATACCAGGGAATACGAATAAGATTGACATCGAATTCTTGATGCGCCTCAGCCCATTGTTCCGTCGCCTCATTCTGCACCGTAAAAGCGACCTCTTTTCCGCCCGCAGCCTTAACCTTAGTCACATCGATAGTAACAACAGCAATTTTTTTCATTAAAACGACATCCTTTCGTTCTTTAAAAAAAGATTTTACATAAAATTTTTAGTTCATTTATTTTTTATCACTAGAAATAAATTCAAATATTTTTACAAGTAAGTACAGCCAAAAAATAAAAATTAATGTCCTAGATATAATATACCCATCCACGCCCAATTAAATAGTAGCACATTCCAGAGAATAAAACCCACACTAAAAGTATTAATTTTCAAACTATTTAAGGAAGTTGCAAGAAAAAAAGACTGCCTACAATTGGCAGTCTTTTAACCTTATTCACTCACCGCTTCAAGCGATTCTTTTAATTCTTCTACAAATTTTTGTGCGTTTTGTCCAGCTAGGCCGCCGTCACCGGTTGCCGTTACAATTTGGCGTAAGCTTTTTGCGCGAACATCTCCAGCAGCGAAAATGCCCGGAATACTCGTTTCCATTTCTTCGTTCGTACGAATGTAACCTTCATCGTCGGTAATGCCGAGGTCGTTGAACGCGCTTGTTAGCGGGACAAGGCCGACATAAATGAATACGCCATCAGCTTCTAAATCATGTTTAGAGCCATCTTTTGTGGACACTAAACGTACGCCAGTTACTTTTTTGTCGTCGCCAACAATTTCTTCCACTGTGGAATCCCACACAAAATCCACTTTTTCATTTTTAAACGCGCGATCTTGCAGAATTTGTTGTGCGCGCAATTTGTCACGGCGATGCACGATGGTCACTTTATCTGCATAACGCGTCAAGTAAGTGCCTTCTTCAACTGCCGAATCGCCGCCGCCAACAACGACTAAATCACGATTTTTGAAAAACGCTCCGTCACAAACCGCACAATACGATACGCCGCGGCCGCTTAACTCGTCTTCGCCCGTTACACCAAGTTTACGATGTTCGGCACCAGTCGCAATAATGACCGCACGCGCTTTATAGCTTTTCGAACCAGCCGTCACCAGTTTATATGCTTTAAAATCTTCAATCCCTTTAATGTCACCATACGCATATTCCGCGCCAAATTGCTTCGCGCCTGCAAACATTTTATCCGATAAATCTGGACCTAAAATGCTATCAAAACCCGGGTAGTTTTCCACATCCGCCGTGTTCACCATTTGCCCACCAGGCACGCCACGTTCTATCATTAATGTATCTAAATCAGCACGGGAAGTATAAAGCGCTGCCGTCATGCCAGCAGGCCCAGCTCCGATGATAATTACATCATAAATTTTTTCTTCACTTACCATTTTACATCCTCCTAAGGTCGCTCTTTAAAGTCTACACCTAGCTTAATACGAAACAGTAAGTTCGTCTATATATATGCTCACACTACTTGAATAAATCAATATCTTGTATTTTTTGGTCTAAAGCCGCTTGTTTAATTTGCGCTGGACTGCCAAAACGGGTGACGAAGCTCGATAAAACAGCTTTCTTCTCGTACTCAGGTAAGAGGATTTGTTTTTCAGTAATCTGCCAAACCGTTTTTACAACTTGCATATAAAGCGCTAAGTTTTCATCCGAAAGAGGTAGGTTTTTGCGTCTTAGTTCTTCGAAAAGTTCTACCATATAGCGACTATTTTGCTCGGGAATGCCTTCTGCGAGAAAGACAAATTGCGTGAAAACGAGGTGCTCCTCGTACGTCCAATTCGTCATTTCAAACAGCGGGTGAAAAAGCACAAGTTCCGCGCGCGCAGGTGAAATTGAGAGCGCATAAACGCCTAGATAGTGCAGCGTACGCTCTTTCGATGCCAGAAGTTGCAAAACGTTTGGTACATGCGCCGCAAAATCATTTGCCGCTTCATCAAACGGAAAATCTTCTTTTTCATATACGTCACAGTTTAAAAATTGCGCCCACATTTCATGCGCAAATTCAATATTACCTAAATAAAAAGCGGTTTTTGCCCGGTAATAATAAAACTTCGGTCGTTCGGTTACCTCTAAATCAACAATATCGCCCAGAAAATCGTCCGCCGTCTTATACGCCCCCATCATAGCATGTACGTAGCCTAACCGTTCCCGGTGATGCGTCAAAATCGGCACAATTTTCGTAAGCTCTGCGTAAAGTTGCTGAACTTCTTCTTCATTCGCCTTGAAGTAATGATACATAAACAAATCAATGCGCCCTAACAAATTGCCGCTTGACCGTTCTAGTAAATCGTACAAAACTTTAAGTCCTTCCTCCTCGCGAAGCTGCTCAAAATAAAGTGCCGCCAGTTGGTTGTAAGCCGGCCAAAAGTTCGGTTTCTCATCAATAACTCGCTCTAAAACGCGACAAGCCGAAACACTATCTTCCTCCGCCAAATAGCGGTTGATTTCCTTTTTATATTCATAAAATTCCTGTTCCACTTTAATAAATTTATTTTCAAGATTTTGCCCGATTGGCGTTTCTTCAAGTAAAACGTCCATTAAATCGTTCGCCTCTTCCACATATTCGCCTTCTGGGTCCTCCGCCACATACCGCTTAGCATACTGAAGCGCCCGTTTAAAGTCCTTCAAATAAGCAAAATTGTTCGCAATAAAGTAATAACAATAATACATATTTCCATCCAAATTTTCTAAAACGTAACGCAAAAGTTGATTCGACTTATGAAATTGCCCAATTTCCGTATAACAAATCGCCAGCTGACAAATGATGACCGGCTCAAAAGGCTCTAAATCACGCGCGCGCTCCAAATAGCCTATCGCTTCCGTCATCTTCTCCTCGCGAAAAGCCACAATGCCTCGTTCAAAATAAAATTGTCCGTTTGGGAGAAAGTGAATCACTTTCGGTTCCCGAAACCGTTTTTCTGCCATTATTTCTCCCCTCCATTTCGTTTATTTAGTATATCATAGTTCGCGTTTCCGTCAATACAGCAAAAAATCCCATTCTCGCTTAAGAATCGGATTTTTCTCTAATCACAATCGGATTACCAAATGCCACGCTACCCGCTGGAATATCTTTCGAAACGACTGCACCGGCGCCAATCACAGCACGGTCGCCGATTTGGACGCCCGGTAAAATAATGACGCCCGCACCAATCATGACATTATCGCCAATCGAAACAGCGCCCACGCGGTATTCATGCACTAAATATTCGTGGGTCAAAATCGTCGTTTGATAGCCAATAACTGAATTTTTACCAATCGTAATCTTTTCTGGGAAAAATAAATCAAAGGTCACTTTAAACGCAATTGCCGTTTTGTCGCCAACCTTCATGCCTAACAGTTTGCGATACAAATTGCGTTTGCCACCCATCCACGGGAAGTAGCGCGCAAATTCGATAACCACAGTGTTTTTAAAGGTGCGCCAAAACGGAACCGTCTTGTAAACGTGGTTGAGCGGGTTTTCGTTCGCAACTTTCGGCTCGTAACGCTTGTAGTTTCGCATATCAGGCCTCGGTACGGACAATCTCAAGTAGATCGCCCATCGTTTTTAACATGTAGTCTGGCTCAAATTGCGTCAAGTAATCCGGACCTTTAATGCACCATGAAACGGCCGCCGTCTTCGTACCCGCGTTTTTCCCCGCGTGAATATCGTGGAAATTATCGCCAACCATAATCGCCTCGTCTGCCTCTGAACTTAGCAGCGCAAGCGCCATTTCAATTCCTTCCGGGTCAGGTTTCGCCACTTTCACTTGGTCGAGCCCGATGACGACCTGAAAATATTTATCGAGGCCAGTGAGTTTCAGACCTTTCATGATGACATCGTACATTTTCGTGGAAACGACCGCAAGCTTGTAATCTTCCTCATAAAGCGCGCGAATTGCCTCGTAAACACCGTCATACTCTAAGATGAGATCGTCATGGTGCGCAATATTAAACTCGCGATAATACGCAATCATTTCGTCCACTCGTTCTGGCGCTAAGCTTGCAAAAGTTTCCGTAAGCGGCGGACCGATAAATTGCAAAATTTCCTCTCTTGAAAAGCTTCTTTCTGGTAAAAATTCCGCCAAGGTTTTCTTAAACGTTTCGATGATGAGTTCATTCGTATTGATCAAGGTTCCATCCAAGTCAAAAAGCAAAGTCGTAATCTTTTTCGTCATACTTTCAACCTTTCCTTGCCGAAGCAAAGCTTATTTTTTTGGCACTTCCCCGTATTTGTCCGCTAAATAATAAGGTGGATTTAGTTTGATTCGTCTATAAATAATCATGCCAATTGACACTACAATTAAAATTACAGCCAGTACTTGTGATACTCTCATGTCGCCCCACATCAGGCTATCCGTACGCATTCCTTCAATAAAGAAACGACCAAATGAATACCAAATTACGTAACCCAAAAACAGCTCTCCGCGGCGAATCTTCGTCCGGCGTAAAACAAGGAGTACAACAAACCCAAGCACATTCCATAAACTTTCATAAAGAAAAGTGGGTTGATAATAAGCGCCGTCTATGTACATCTGATTGATGATAAAGTCTGGCAGATGCAAGCTTTCCAAGAAACTACGCGTCGTTTCCGCCCCGTGTGCCTCCTGGTTCATAAAATTTCCCCAACGTCCAATCGCTTGCGCAATCAGTAAACTTGGAGCTGCAATATCCGCTAGTTGGAAAAAGGAGATTTTCTTGATACGCGAGAATATGATAGCCGTACCGACCGCCCCAATAAGCGCCCCGTAAATTGCAATCCCACCGTGCCAAATTTTAATGATTTCGCTTGGATTATCTTTATAGAAATCCCATTGGAAAATAACGTAATAAATGCGGGCACAAATAATTGAAATCGGAATTGCCCAAATTAATAAGTCCACAAACAACTCTTTATCAAAACGGCGTTTAGTCGCCTCTCTTAGTGCCAAAAGTAGCGCTACAACCACACCTAGCGCAATAATAATGCCGTACCATTTAATGGAGAAGTTACCAAGTTGAATTGCCACCGGATCAAGCGGTGTAATTTGATTTTCCATTCCGAACCTACTTTCTTTTCTTCATTTTCACTATTCAATTTTACCTTTTCTCGCACAAAAAAGAAAGAAGCTTGACCAAATTGCCAAGCCTCCTTCGTTAATCGTTCATGCTATTTTGGCTAATCAAATTGTTTAAGTCACTTGTGAAACGTTCCGCTGCATTATATCCCATATTTTTCAAGCGGAAATTCATTGCCGCCACCTCAATGATGACAGATAAATTTCGGCCTGGGCGAACCGGAACGGTGATTTTAGGAACGTCCATATCGAAAATGCGCGTTTTTTCCTCGTCAAGTCCCACTCGGTCGTAATGTTTCGTTGGATCCCAATTTTCAAGGTGCACAACAAGCGTAATTTTCTTGCTTGACCGAACTGCCCCTGCCCCGAAGAGCGTCATCACGTTAATAATTCCGAGACCGCGAATTTCAAGCAAATGCTCAATAATTGCTGGCGAAGAGCCAATTAAGGATAGTTCATCTTCTTGGCGGATTTCAACATTATCGTCGGCAACTAACCGGTGACCGCGTTTCACCAGTTCAAGCGCAGTTTCACTTTTCCCAACGCCACTACTACCGGTAATTAAAACCCCAAGGCCATAAATATCTACAAGCACCCCGTGCATCGAAATAACTGGCGCCAATTTACTTTCCAAAAAGTTCGTTATATAAACAGAAAGACGCGTCGTTTTGAGTCTCGAACGGAGCACCGGGATTCCAGCCTCGCTAGCCGCCTGAATTAGCTCTTTCGGTGTTTCTAAATTCCTCGAAACAACAAAAGCCGGCGTTCGCTTCGTGCACATTTGCTTATAACGCTTTAACCGCTCACTAGGCTCCATTCCTTCCGAAAACGAAATTTCCGTCATGCCGAAAAGTTGCACACGGTCCTCTGGATAATAAGAAAAGAAACCAGTTAATTCAAGACCTGGTCTTGATAAATCACTCGTTGAAATGGGCCGCTCTAAACCTTCTTCGCCGCAAATCAGCTGCAAGTTAAGCCGCTCCACTAACTCCTTTACCGTCACGCTTTTTGTCATGTAAGTCCCTCCACTACGGTTTTTCTTTTATTTTACCATGGATCACCAGATTCGAATAGCGCAAACAAAAAGTTATGAGCGACTGCTCATAACTTATCGCCGATTCTTATTGTCAAAAAGAACCGAATTAATAATCATATTGGCAAAAGCCATAATAGCCGCTAAAATAAGGGCTGTTCCAAAACCGTCAATATTGAAAGAACTTCCCATAAAGTACGTTGTCAGTTCCAACATGAGCGCATTGACTACAAAAGTAAATAAGCCAAGCGTTAAAATATTAATCGGCAACGTCAGCAGTAGCAAAATCGGTCGAATGAGCATATTCAAAATTGCTAGAATAAAGCTCGCCAGTATCGCCGTAGTAAAACCATCTACGTGAAAACTAGAAAAGAAGCCCGATAACGCTACAAACAGTACTGCATTAATTAAAACACCTATTATAAAACGCAAAATCTATCACTCCCACTCTGTACTTGGAGCTTTCGGCATAACAATCGCTGCAATAATATAGAGTAGAATTCCTGTACCAGCGAACAATGAGATAACCGCCCAAGCTAGGCGAATCCACGTTACTTCAACACCAAAGTATTCTGCAAAACCACCACATACACCAGCCAACATTTTTTGGTTGTTAGATTTCGTTAACTTTTTCATTTACTTTCCCTCCTGATTAAAACTATTTTCCTTATTTTGCTTCTTGCTGTTCAAGCTCTGTTACTTTAATAATACCCGTGTTTACATTCGCCTGAATTGTTCCCGTGCTAATCTCTTCCGCATTTTGCGTAAAGACAAACGTCTGATTCGAGTTGTCCCAAACTTTTGCATTCTTCAAATCGAAATAAATCTTCTCACGTCTAGTCCCAAGCGTTCCGTCCACATTCCACGATGCGGGAATTTGGATGCGAATATCTCCATTTGGTGCCTTTAAATCAGCCGCCGTGGCTGTATCATTGTAAACTGTATAATCCACGTCACCATTAGCCGTTTTAGCAACCGTTGTAAGCAAGTTTCCAGCAATCGAAACATCACCTTTTTGCGTTGCCAAATCTACATTTTCAACATCGGCGCGTTTAAAGAAAATTTCTCCGTCCGTTACTTCGGCACTTAAAAACTTCCCACTCGCCCCAGCAGATCTCACGTCGCCATGGCGCACTTTTAAAATACTATCTTCAACAGACACATCATCAAATTTCAAGTTTCCGTTAAGTAACTGAATTTTCATTTGTTCATAAAGCCGTTTTGGCACTGTTAGCACAACATCTGTTTTTAATACATCATTCTTAGATTCAAATGTAAATTGTTCTGGCGTAATTTCAAGCATGGTTTGACTGAAAAAATAGTCCCACAATTTGTCTTCGCTTAATTGACGAATGGAGCGTGCTTTCTCATGCACAGCTAGTACAACGCGCACTTTTAAGTCATCCTTTTCCCAAACACGAAGCGTCACATCACCGGTTGCAACTTGAACTTTCAACCCTCTAAATGTTGTAGCATCAAAGCTGAATTCACGGGACGGCCTTGGTCGACTTCCTGAATGATTTCTTTCCGCATGTTGCATGCTTACTTTTTCGTGATGCATTTTATGATTCATATGCGCTTCGTGGTGGTGTTTTCTTCTGTCATACTGCCTATTTCTACGCGCTTCCATACGACGTTTTCTCTCATCAATACGTTTACGATGATGATCAAGCACTTCTTCCGTCGTCATATTTTCAGAAGGAATCACAAACAGGGCAATGATATAGGCAATAATTGCGATACCCGTTTTCATCGTAAAAACAGCGACAACAATGAAAATCAAACGTAGAATCGTTGCATCAATACCAGTGTATTCAGAAATACCACCAAAAACACCGCCGATTTTACGATCAACACGAGATCTTCTTAGTTTTTTGTCCATACTATGCGCTTCCTTTCAAGAGTCTTCGCCAAGCGAAGACTCTGAGTTCCGTTTTATTTTACACGTTTCACTTAGATTCACGAATTTTGACACTACCTGTTGTAGCTTCCGCCTCAAGTTTAAGTGTATCACCTGCAGCAGGTTTCGTGAAGACCATCGTTTTACTTACAGATTCAGATTTTGAATCCAACACTTTCGCATCTTTCACATCTAATAATAATTTACCGAGGTTCGTATGAAGGCGCCCGTCTAATCCGAGTTCTCTCGGCACAGTAATTTCTAGGTTCCCTGCACCAGTTTTTGCTTTTAAGAATGCCGCTT
The DNA here is from genome assembly GCF_900186125.1 of Listeria goaensis. Taxonomy (GTDB): domain Bacteria; phylum Bacillota; class Bacilli; order Lactobacillales; family Listeriaceae; genus Listeria; species Listeria goaensis. Next base: position 87,318 of record NZ_FYBQ01000004.1, read on the forward strand.
CTTCATTTTGTAAGTGATAATTGACATTCCCATTTTTGGTCATTAAATTGGTTGAGTAGAAACTACCTTTTACTGAAACATTGCCATTAAAGGTTTTAAGTGAAACATCGCGCACGTTTCCGTTTTGCACGCGCACATTACCGTTAATCGACTCGATTTCTGTCAATGTCGCTTGGATTGTACCGACACTAATGTTCCCATTTGTTGTTTTCGCAAACAAGTCACGGCCAGTTAGTTCATCAATGTGGAAATTACCATTTAAAATTTTCACTGACACATAATCATATTCACGACGTGGCAAGTATACTGTTAAATTCGTTACGATTTGCTTGGATTTAGATTCAAAGCGAAGCGTTTCTTCATCGACACGAAGCGTTGTGCGGTCAAAGAAGATTTTCATTGCTTCTTCTTCTGGGTATTCTTTAAATAGTTTAATCATCGCATGGACGCGAATATCATCATTATCGGACGGTTTAAATTCAATGTTTCCATTTGCCACTTCAAATTCTAAAATCGAAAGTGTTGTATCATGATAAACAAATTCGCGTTCAATTTTTGTTGATGTTAAAAATGGAAACGGCATATCTTTCACTTGATTGAAAGCACTGCTTAGGAATGAACCAATTTTTTCACCAGCTTGCGATAAATCGTTCATCACATTTTTCATTGATTCTTCGCGTTTTTCCTTTTCAATACGAGCACGTTCCTCATCTTTTGCTCTTTGCTCTGGACGTTCTCTACGCGGTTTCTTCGCTTCTCCTCCGCGATACGGATTACCGGCTGTATTCCAGCCTTGCGAGTAGTCATAACCTTGTTCTTCTTCCTCGTTCTCAAAAGCTTCCTCATAAGAAGTTCTGCGCGCAGCTTGACGAATATTTTCAGAGGCTGCTGATTTGCCTTCTTTTTTCGAAATATTTTCAAGTAGCGTTAGCGCTTCTTCCGTTGAGATAACACCTTGTTTCACGAGTTCTAAAATGCGTTTACGTTCGTTTTCCATTCCAGTTCCTCCTAAAAAATATATTGTAAGTAAAGTCATTAAATTCATAGGTCTTTTAACTATATGTTCATTATGAAGGATTCCTCGTCATCTGTCATACAACTTAAGAACGATTCTTTCTTTAGACTTTTGGGGAAAAGGAAAAGCCTGATGAGAAGTCTCCCTCCCAATCAGGCTTTTAAGTTTTATTTCTGGGCACTTTCAATCCGGTTTTTCGTTCGCTTTTTATCGCGTTCAAGAACCCGTTTCAAATATTTACCCGTATACGATTTTTTCGAACGTGCCACTTTTTCAGGTGTTCCCGTCGCAATAATTTGACCGCCACCATCGCCGCCTTCCGGACCAAGATCAATCAAATAGTCCGCTTGCTTAATGACGTCCAAATTGTGTTCGATAACTAAAACGGTATCGCCATTTTCATCAACTAAGCGCTGTAGCACTTTTAAAAGTCGACTAATATCATCGGCATGCAAACCAGTTGTTGGCTCATCTAAAATATAGAATGATTTACCGTTACTCCGCTTATGGAGCTCAGAGGCAAGTTTAACCCGCTGTGCTTCACCGCCTGATAAAGTCGTGGCTGGTTGCCCAAGACGGATATAGCCTAAACCAACGTCGACGATCGTCTGCAATTTGCGCGCAATTTTAGGTTGATTTTTAAAGAATGCCAAGCCTTCTTCAACCGTCATCTCTAAAACTTCCGCGATATTTTTCCCTTTGTAGCGAATATCTAACGTTTCGCCGTTGTAGCGCTTCCCGCCGCAAACTTCACACGGCACATAGACATCTGGCAAAAAGTGCATCTCAATTTTGATGATGCCATCACCTTTACAAGCTTCACAACGACCACCTTTTACATTAAAGCTAAAACGACCTTTTTTGTATCCGCGTACTTTCGCCACATTCGTAGAGGCAAATAAGTCGCGAATGTCATCGAATGCGCCCGTATAAGTCGCCGGATTCGAGCGGGGCGTCCGCCCAATTGGGGACTGGTCAATATCAATAATTTTCTCCAAGTGTTCCGTCCCTTTAATCTCCTTATGCGCGCCCGGTTTCGCATTCGCCCGGTTTAACTTGCGCGACAGCGCTTTTCGTAATACTTCATTTACAAGCGAGCTTTTTCCAGAACCTGAAACGCCCGTCACACATGTGAATGTTCCAAGTGGGATATCCGCACTGACATTTTTCAAATTGTTCGCCTTCGCACCAACAATTTCGATTTTATTGCCATTTCCATCTCGGCGTGAACTTGGTACTGGAATAAATTTTTCTCCCGAAAGATATTGGCCAGTTATGGAATTTTTATCTTTCGCAACCTCTTCCGGCGTCCCAGCAGACACAATTTGACCGCCATGTTCGCCAGCACCAGGTCCAATATCAATTAAATAATCCGCGGCCATCATCGTATCTTCATCATGTTCCACGACAATAAGCGTATTCCCAATGTCACGCATATTTTGCAACGTTTCAACTAGACGGTCATTATCGCGCTGGTGCAAGCCAATGGACGGCTCATCTAAAATGTACAGCACACCCGTCAAGCGGGAACCAATTTGTGTCGCTAGTCGAATTCGTTGTGCCTCCCCGCCCGAAAGCGTTCCAGCCGCCCGACTAAGCGTTAAATAATTTAAACCTACATTATTTAAAAAGCCTAGACGACTCCGTACTTCTTTTAAAATTGGAGCCGCAATTTGACTTTCCTTTTCTGAAAGAGCCAGCTCTGAAAAGAATTCCAGGCCTTCCGTCACAGAAAAATGGCTGATTTCGCCTAGATGTTTGCCATCAATTTTCACTGCTCGTGCTTCTTCCTTCAAACGGTAACCATGGCAAGTTGGACACGGTAAGTCCGTCATATATTGCGCCATCTGTTCACGCGTAAAGTCCGAATTTGTTTCCCGGTAACGCCTTTCCACGTTCGGTAAAATCCCTTCAAATGGCATCCATGTTTCTCTTGTCATTCCAAAATCATTTTGGTATTTAAAGAAGAATTCTTGGTCACCCGAACCATTTAAAACGATATTTTGTTCTTCTTTCGATAGCTTTTCAAACGGCTTCTTCATATCAATCCCGAATTCCTTACATGCCGATTCCAGCATTTGCGGATAATACTGCGAACTAATTGGACGCCACGGAACAATTGCTCCGTCCTTTAAAGAAAGCGAAGTATCTGGAATGACCGTTTCAACGTCCACCTCTAGTTTCGTACCTAAACCATCACATGTCGGACACGCGCCAAATGGACTGTTAAAAGAAAACATGCGCGGCTCTAGTTCCCCAACTGTGAAGCCACAATACGGGCAGGCATAATGTTCGCTAAATAGTAGTTCTTTTTCGCCCATAACATCAACAACCGCATAGCCGTCCGCTAATCGAAGTGCGGATTCCAGCGAATCGTACAAGCGCGACTGAATGCCTTCTTTAATAACAATTCGGTCAACGATGATTTCAATAGAATGCTTTTTGTTTTTTTCAATTGTAATCTCGTCGTTAATATCATAGATTTCTCCATCAACACGAATGCGCACGTAACCTTGTTTTTTGACTTCTTCAAGCGTTTTTTTATGTGTGCCTTTTTTGCCAGAAACAATGGGTGCCATCACTTGCAGGCGTGTCTTTTCAGGGTATTCTAAAACGCGCTCCACCATCTGCTCAATGGTTTGTGATGTAATTTCGATGCCGTGGTTCGGACAAATTGGGTGCCCAACACGTGCATAAAGCAATCTTAAATAGTCATGAATTTCCGTTACGGTTCCGACTGTGGAACGTGGATTTCGACTTGTCGTTTTTTGGTCGATGGAAATAGCTGGGCTGAGCCCTTCGATTAAATCTACATCTGGCTTATCCATTTGGCCTAAAAACTGGCGTGCATAAGCTGATAGCGACTCCACGTAACGACGCTGACCTTCCGCATAGACTGTATCAAAAGCTAGGGAAGACTTCCCCGATCCAGACAGCCCCGTCATGACGACCAGTTTGTCACGCGGGATTTCAACGTCGATATTTTTTAAGTTATGGGCTCTTGCCCCTTGAATGATAATTTTATCTTTATTCAAATTCGTTTCATCCTTCCGCCTTTAATTCGAGTAATGCATCACGAAGTTCCGCTGCACGTTCAAAGTCAAGCGCTTTAGCCGCCGCCTTCATTTCGTGTTCCATATCTTCAATAAGCTGTCCGCGCTCTTGTTTTGTTAGTTTACTTAAATCTGGACGTGCCTCTTCTTCACCTTCTACAGCAGTAGTTGCCGCAATTACGCCGCGAATTTCTTTGCGAATCGTTTTCGGCGTAATGCCGTGTTCTTCATTGTACGCTTCTTGAATATGACGACGACGTTCGGTTTCTTCCATTGAAACGCGCATTGAATCGGTAATTTTATCGGCGTACATAATAACTTTTCCGTGTTCATTACGCGCCGCACGACCCATCGTTTGAATAAGCGAGCGTTCTGATCGCAAGAAGCCTTCTTTATCCGCATCTAAAATTGCAACAAGGGAAACTTCTGGCAAATCTATTCCTTCACGAAGTAAGTTGATTCCGACTAGGACGTCAAACACGCCAAGGCGTAAATCGCGGATGATTTCAATCCGCTCGAGCGTCTTCACTTCCGAGTGGAGGTATTGCACTTTGATGCCGGCTTCTTTTAGATAGTCCGTTAAATCTTCCGCCATCTTCTTGGTCAGTGTTGTTACGAGTACGCGTTCATCTTTTTCTGTGCGCTCATTAATTTCGTCCATTAAATCATCGATCTGCCCTTCAATCGGTCTAATTTCAACAACAGGGTCAAGCAGTCCTGTTGGCCGAATGATTTGCTCGATAACATCTGGATTTTTCTCGAGTTCGTACGGGCCTGGAGTTGCAGAAATAAACATAATCTGATTGATGTGTTTCTCGAACTCTTCTAAGCGTAGCGGGCGGTTATCGAGGGCTGATGGCAAACGAAACCCGTGGTCAACAAGCATCTGCTTCCGTGCCTGGTCACCGTTGTACATTCCGCGGATTTGCGGCATGGTTACGTGCGACTCATCGATAACAATTTGGAAGTCATCAGGGAAATAATCAAGTAGCGTATACGGCGTCGAGCCTGCTGGGCGATGTGCCAAATGCCTTGAATAGTTCTCAATTCCTGAGCAATAGCCCATTTCTTCCATCATTTCAATATCATAGTTTGTTCTTTGTTCTAAGCGTTGCGCTTCTAAAAGTTTATTATCCGCACGTAATATTTTTAAACGTTCTTCGAGTTCGATTTTAATGTTTCCAATTGCTTTTTTGAGCGTATCTTGGCGGGTAACGAAGTGAGATGCTGGAAAAATTGAAATGTGTTCCCGCTCACCTGTAATTTCTCCCGTGAGTGCGTCTACTTCGCGGATTCGCTCGATTTCATCACCAAAAAATTCAACGCGAATACAATGCTCGTCACGCGACGCTGGAAAAATTTCAACCACATCGCCGCGAACACGAAAACGTCCGCGCTGAAAATCGATGTCATTGCGGTCATATTGAATATCCACCAAGCGGCGTAATAAAACATCGCGACTGATTTCCATACCTGGACGTAGCGACACAACTAATTCCCGGTATTCTTCTGGTGCACCTAAACCATAAATACACGATACGCTGGCAATAATAATCACATCGCGTCTCTCGAGTAATGAAGCAGTCGCAGAATGGCGTAATTTATCGATTTCGTCATTAATGCTAGCATCTTTTTCAATATACGTATCACTTTGCGGGACGTAAGCTTCCGGTTGATAATAATCGTAGTAACTAACAAAATATTCCACCGCATTGTTTGGAAAAAATTCCTTAAACTCACTATAAAGTTGTCCAGCTAGCGTTTTATTATGCGCCATAATCAGCGTCGGTTTATTGACTTCTTGAATCACGTTGGACACCGTGAACGTTTTCCCTGTTCCGGTTGCCCCAAGCAAAGTTTGGTGTTTTAGGCCGCTATTTAAGCCAGCAACTAATTGCTCAATTGCGCGCGGTTGATCTCCAGATGGTTGATATTCTGAGACGAGTTCAAATTTATCGGTCAATGTGAGTCCCCCATTCCTGCTTCATTTTTTTCTCCACTTTCAGCTCTTCTATTTTACCATAAAGCACAATTATATCCTAGCAAAAACCGAAAATACGTTCGGTTGTTTTTGTAAAACAGAAAGAACGCAATCATTTTGATTACGTCCTTCTTTTTCTATTTTACCACTTTATCGCATATTTACCTATTTATGTGCTTCCTCTCGGCGGCGAATACGTTTCAACATATTTGTTGCTACCATAAACCCCACTGTCATGGAAAAAGCATCAATTATAATAAGCCACCACGTATCCGTGTAACCAAGTTTGGCGCTAGCAGCAATGAGTCCCACCATTAAAATCAACGCCACAAAACGATTTAACGTGACACGCGCAAAAATAATGACAAGTACGCCCGGGAAGAAAATTGCCGATAAAATTTGGTCCAGCATCGTTCATCTTCCTCTCACCATTTCGCTAGTTTTGTCCATCTTGAAGCGCTTTTGTTGTTATTTCAGCCGTAAGTTCTGGCAAGTCCGTTTTGCGAATGCCTTTTTCACCAAGCATGTCTGGTAAAATTTCACGCAAGAAATATTTCACACTTTCCATATCACGATACTCATAAATTGTTGCGAGTGCTTCACTATAAATTTCAACAAAAATATTTTCTGGGTTGCCTTTACGAATTTCGCCAAATGATTCGTACAACAAGTCAACTTTATCTGAAATGGCTAAAATTTTCCCTTCAAGCGTCATATCTTTACCTTCTTTTAAAAGATGGCGATAAGTCGGCTGAAATTCTTCTGGTATTTCCCGCTCAATAAAATTTTGCGTCATGCTTTCTTCCACTTCAGAGAGCATTTCACGGAGTTCAGCTGTGGCGTATTTGACGGGTGTTTTAATATCGCCAATAAAAAGCTCCGAGTAGTCGTGATTTAATGCGCGCTCATATAGTGAGCGCCAATCCACTTCATTGCCTGCTTGCTCTTCCACATTTCCAAAAAACTGAGCGATTTGTGTCACTTTAAATGAATGTTCTGCCACTGAGTGCTCTTGATATTTAAATTTCCCGGGACAACGATAAATGTTTTCTAAATCAGATAAACTTTGAAAATATTGATGAATGCCCATCAAAATCACTCCTTCCATTCATTATTCTTCGCGTTTTTGATTTTTGTTTGCTGGATTCGTATTTTCTACTTCGCGCATAATGAGCGCGGAACCGTATCCTAACAGCGCAATGATTGCACCGGAATAGGATCTGAAGTTTTCTGGAGCAAAAATGGCAATGATTGCTGAAAATAAAAACGTGGTTAAAATTCCCCAACTAAATAGCTTAGTGCCTCTTGAAGTGCCCACTTTCATTTGTGAATATATGCCAACATAGCAAACTGCTTGTATGAGTATAAATTGGATGACGCCGAGCACGATGACAACAGCCAATTGATTGTTCCAAATAAGTCCTAAAACCGTTACTGCAACCATCAAAATGATTCCAATAATCACTAACATTTTTTGTGTTGCCGTTAATTTTTTCAATGCTTTTCCCCCAAAGATTTGTTTGCTTTTACTTTACCATAAAAAAACAAATAATGCTGTAAGGCTACTCGTGGTGAACATGCCGGATAGCTTGCGCGAGTAGTTCTAGCACATGGTTATCATCTTGAGAATAAAAAATGGTCGTCCCTTGTCTACGTGATTTTACTAACCGCAAATTTTTTAAAAAACGCAATTGATGCGATACAGTCGTTTGGTTAAATTCAAGTGTCCGGGCGATTTCATTCACTGAATACTCTCGTTCCTGAAGTAAATTTAAAATTTGCACGCGCGTAGGATCCGCTAGTGCTTTAAATATTTGAGTCACATTAAAAAGGGTTTCTTCATCTAAGATTGAATGGTTCATTTCCTCACTCCATTATTATATGGTCATATATTCATATGATAGCGTTAACCAATCCATCACGCAACTAATGTGCCAACATATGCCTGAACAATTTGGTTAAATCTGCACTTCATTTTGCTAGGCATTGCATGCAAAAGAGTACATTTTTTCTATGAAGATGCGAGTGTGCTATACTTAACATTATAGATGTAAGCCCGTAGTTTAAACTTACCAAGGTGTCTACACGACAAGCAAATATTGTTCCCAAAAGTTTTTTTGAAAAGCAAGGATTCTAAAAAAAACATGTGATTTTTATAGGTACGCCACTTCATTCGACTTGTTTTACAAGGAAAACTCCCTTTTTATCCAAAAAATTTGCTCATACTTTAACAAAACGGGCCAACTTCTGATGCGAAATGAAAATTGATAACGTTTTCAAGACCTTGTAATTTATCACTCTAAATCTTAAGGAGAATCATGCATGTACTTATTTACTGGACTATTTGTATTTGCCCTCTTCTCAAATTTCATCGCTCAATTTATTCCTATTGGTGGAATCTTGGAAAACGGTATTGTACTTGTATTCCTCATTGCCGCCTTCTTTAAAGCTGTGTATGAATCTGCACAGGGCAAAAAAAGCATTTCAGGCAGCGGAATTTTCTTAATTGGTGTCATCTTTTTATTGTTCATTGTTGCGATGTCGCCGAATGCGTTTTCTCTGCATCAAAATACGCTTATCAATCAGCTGCTTACTTTTTTTAGTATGGTTAAATTTGTTTTGCTTTATTTAAGCGGGCAATATCTTTTTCAAAACATTGAGCTCACCTCTACCAAATCGTTTTTTACAGGCTTAGCTCGGTTCATAACACTTAGTTGTTTAGCCGTCTACATAATCAACTTTTTTATCCCTCTCTTGCAGCCATTTGATATGCGCTTTGACCGTTATACCTATTCATTTGGTTTCGGTCATCCTGCGCAGTTTGCCTTAGTTATTTTAATTTTATCAAGTTTAGCTACCTTTTTTAAACTCATTGATCAAAAAAAGCCGCCTTATCTTTATTTAGCGCTCAATTTCATTTTGATTTTTATTGCAGGGAGAAGTACTTCCATCGGCTTTTATCTTTGTCTATACCTTTTACTGCTTCTTTTTCCGTATCTTAAACGGATTCCAATTGCGATTATCGCGTTACTTGGTGGGGGATTCATTTGGCTAAATGCAGATCGGATTATGAATCAACTTATCGGAAACACACAAGAAGCTCGTGGCTTGTTGCTCAGAACTTCGTTTAAAATCGCCCAAGACTATTTTCCATTTGGCGGGGGACTGGGCATGTTTGGCTCCCATGCTGCGCGCGTCAATTATTCACCGTATTATGCGTATTACAATTTAGACAGTGTATGGGGACTCGCGCCAAGCAACCCCCAATTTGCCACGGATTCTTATTGGGCGATGCTGCTTGGCGAAGTAGGTTTTCTCGGTTGTTTGCTCATGATTATTCTTTTTGTCGCGCTACTGATTACCATCACAAAAAATCTTCCAACTACAGATATCAAATTAAAGTTTATCGTCATTTTACCCCTTGTTTATGCCCTCATCACAAGCCCAATTGACACCACTTTAGTATCGAAAAGCATTGTTGTTATCACATTTAGCGTACTTTATATGCGTATTTTCCTTCAAAACAAAAAACCTAGCATTAAATGCTAGGTTTGATAATCACGTAGGAAATAATTTTACAGATTCGTGCTTCTTTTTTGTGATTCTCGAATTCAAATACATCGGCGAAATAGACGTGCTGACCATTTTTTTGAATCATCGTTCCGTTAAGTGAGCCCAATTTGCCGTGCGATACAATGGTTTCAAGCTCTAGTGATTTTATTGGTTCAGAATGGCTGAAAAGCTCGTTCATAAAGTTAGTTCGGCCACGGATTTCAAATTCACCTGGGACACTCCAAACAAAGTTTTCCACCAAAAGTGCTTCTAGGGTTTTACGGTCTGCTTTTGCTGTTGCGATGGTGTAATCCCGCATGATTCGACGTTTAGGTGCGTTGTCACAGTCGGCTGGTACGATGATGGTAAATGCTTGATTCCCGTATTTTGTTTGAAACGCTAATCCGCTCTCGGCTAGCGCTTTCCGCAGTATTTCAATTGCTTTTGGACCAACTCCGTGCAAAGCGAGGAGTGTCTTTTCGTCGTACGCTACGACTTGTTCTAACGTCGTAATTCCCTCGGCTTCCAAAGCTGATGTTGCCGGTTTGCCAATTTTCGGTAAGTTCGTCATCCACTTCGCCCTCCCTTGTTTACGAATATTATAGCATAACTATGCAAAAAGCGTGTCCCTCCCACAAGGAACACGCTTTTGCTATTGATTCAGCTCTTCAATTTCGCCGCTCTCCAAGTACACAATCCACTCTGAAACGTTTGTAATATAGTCACCAATCCGCTCCAAATTTTGCGCAACTAGTAGTAAATGCGTAATATCCTCTAAATGCTCAGGATCTTCTTGCATTAAATCAATACATTTTTTCGAGACTAGACGGTGCAATTTGTCGACTTCGTTATCGCGGGCTGCAATTTCGCGGGCAGCGTTTGCGTCTCCTGCTAGGTAGGCGTTTAAAACGTCATGAAGCATATTTTTGACGATTTCGCCCATTTCAGGAATTTCCGGAATCGGTTTTAGCGCTTTGCTGTTGCCAAGATGAATTGTCGCTTTCGCAATGCTGACAGCGTGGTCGCCAATTCGCTCCAAATCGGAACTGGCCTTCATCACCGTTACAATTTTACGTAAATCTGTTCCAACTGGTTGTTGGAGGGCAATTAATTCGAAGGAGCCTTGTTCAAGCGATAGCTCCATGTCATTAATTGCTTTGTCTTCCGCAATGACTTGTTCTGCCAGCAATTGATCTCTTTCCACTAGCGACTTGACTGCCTTAAAAATTGCTTCGTTTACAAGGACGCCCATTTTCAACAAGTGTTGGTGTAACTCATTTAACTGCTCTGTAAATAATTTTCTTACAACCATCTATGCACACTCCTTATCCAAATCGACCAGAAATATAGTCTTCTGTTTTTTGTTCTTTCGGGTTTGTAAAAATCGTCGTCGTATCGGCAAACTCAACAATCTCGCCGTTCAAAAAGAAAGCTGTTTCATCGGAAATACGCGATGCTTGTTGCATGTTATGCGTCACAATGACAATCGTATAATCTTTCTTTAGCTCTAAAATAAGGTCTTCTACTTTTGCGGTTGAAATTGGGTCAAGCGCCGAAGTTGGCTCGTCCATTAAAATGACTTCCGGTTTGACGGCCAGCACCCGTGCGATACAAAGACGTTGCTGTTGCCCGCCTGACATCCCTGTTGCTGGTTTATCTAAGCGGTCATGAACCTCTTCCCACAAAGCCGCCTGTCTTAAACTGCGCTCAACGATAGCATCGAGTTCCTTTTTATTTGTCACGCCGTGCATGCGCGGGCCATATGCGACATTGTCATAAATGGAAAACGGGAATGGATTTGGTTGTTGGAACACCATACCCACACGCTTTCTAAGGTTTACCATATCTAATTTCGCTTGATTGACTTCTTCATCTGCAATTCGAATGCTTCCGGTCGTCTTCACATTCGGAATCAAATCATTCATGCGGTTTAGCGTTCTTAAAAACGTGGACTTCCCGCAACCTGATGGGCCGATAAGCGCCGTCACATAGTTTTCTTTAATCTGTAAGGAAACTTGTTTGAGGGCTTGTTTTGTTCCATAAAATAAATCGACTTTGTCCGTCTCAATCATAAATTTCGTTGCTTCAGCAGTTTCTACCAATTTATTCGCCTCCCCTTATCCAAAGTTTCCTGAAATATAATCTTCTGTACGTTTTTCTGCCGGATTTGTGAACAATTCTGTTGTGCTCGTAAATTCGACCACTTCGCCTAAATAGAAGAAAGCTGTATAGTCGGATACACGAGCCGCTTGTTGCATGTTATGCGTCACGATAACAATCGTATATTTTTCCTGTAGTTCATTAATTAAATCTTCTATTTTACTTGTGGAAATCGGGTCAAGCGCTGATGCTGGTTCATCGAGCAAGAGAACTTTCGGCTGCATTGCAATGGCACGAGCGATACAAAGACGCTGCTGCTGCCCGCCGGAAAGTGAAAGCGCACTTTTGTTGAGGTCGTCTTTTACTTCGTCCCAAAGCGCTGCACCGCGCAAGCTTTTTTCCACACGTTCCATCAATTCTTTTTTATTTTTCATGCCGTGGCGTTTTAAGCCAAACGCAATATTTTCATAAATCGATTTTGAAAATGGGTTCGGCTTTTGAAACACCATACCAATTTCCTTGCGCACTTTGTATAAATCGACTTCTTTACGGTTGATATCAATGCCGTTATATAAAATTTGTCCGTCCATGCGGCAGCCTTCAATTTCATCATTCATTCGGTTTAAAGCTCGTAAATACGTGGATTTACCGCAGCCAGAAGGCCCGATAAGAGCCGTCACTTTATTTTCTGGGAAAGCAAGATTGACTCCTTTAATCGCATGGTTATCACCGTAATAAACGTGAAGATCCTTCGTTGCCATCGCGTGACTATCCATTTCAAAAGGAGGAACAATCGCTTGTGTTTCTTCGACTTCCACATTTATTGGCATCGTTTTTGTGATCATCATTTACAAAACTCCTTTTAAGACGAAGACGTCATTTTTTTGAATACAACTTTTCCAAGGATACGCGCTAAAATGTTGAAAAGCAGTACAGAGAGAATGAGCACCGCCGAAGCACCATCCGAAACTGCACGTGCATCTGGCATGATTCCTTCTCCGTTAATTTTCCAAATATGAACCGCAAGCGTTTCCGCAGGACGGAAAATATTTAATGGCGACGTAATCTCAGCCGGATTCCAGTTTGTAAAATCAAGCACCGGCGTACTTTGCCCCGCCGTAAAAATGAGCGCCGCCGCTTCGCCGAACACCCGACCAGCTGCCAGAATAATTCCGGTAATAATCGCTGGTAAAGCTGCTGGGATTAAAACGCGCGTAATGGTCTCCCACCGGGTTAACCCGAGAGCCAGTCCTGCTTCGCGCTGAGTGTTTGGAATCGCATTTAAAGCATCTTCCACTACTCGAATTAAAAGCGGTAAGTTAAAAATCGTGAGCGTCAGTGCTCCGGAAATCACCGAGAAGCTCCAGCCCATTTGAATAACGAATACGAGGAAGCCGAAAAGGCCGACAACGATAGATGGAAGTGAACTTAAAACTTCGATTGTTGTCCGAATCAAGTCCGTCAACCAATTTTTCCGAGCGTATTCCGCCATGTAAATTCCCGCGCCTAGCGCAATCGGAACTGAAATGATCATCGTAATAATGAGCATGTAAAATGAATTCCAAATTTCAGGTCCAATCCCGCCGCCCGCTTGGAATGATTTCGGCGGTGTCGTTAGAAACTGCCAACTAAGTTGCGGGACACCTTTGACTAAAATATAACCGAGAAGGCTTGCTAAAATGATGACGATGATAGCTGCAATGGCATAAAATACGCCCGTTGCAATTTTATCTTTAGTTTTTACATTCATTTCGCTTTCCTCCTACGACCGATGAATCGGATAATGATGATGAAGAATAGGGACATCGCAAGTAATACCATGGCAAGCGACCATAAAACGTTATTTTCAAGTGTACCCATGACAGTATTTCCCATACCCATCGTTAAAATACTGGTTAAAGTGGATGCCGGCTCAAATAATGAAGTTGGAATAACTGCCGAGTTCCCGATAACCATTTGAACGGCTAAAGCTTCGCCAAATGCGCGTGCCATACCGAATACGATGGCGGTCATAATACCTGCTCGCGAGGAGCGTAGCACCACACGCCAAATGGTTTGCCATCTAGTTGCCCCAAGCGCAAGAGAAGCCTCGCGGTAGTGACGTGGCACCGACTTAATCGCGTCCACAGAAAGCGATGTGACCGTCGGCAAAATCATAATTGTAAGAACGACAGTAGCCGCCGCAATTCCGAAGCCGCTACCTGAAATGTGTTCCCGAATAAACGGTACGACCACACTCAAACCAATGAAACCATAAACGACCGAAGGAATACCTACAAGGAGCTCCATGACTGGTTGTAAGATTTTTTTCCCAAAGCGAGGAGAGATTTCAACCATAAAAATGGCGGCGCCAATTGCAAGCGGACCAGCGATACATGCGGCTAGAAGTGTGACCGCAAATGATCCGATAATCATCGGTAGTGCGCCAACTAAAGCATTGCCTGCCGCATCAACTTTTGACGGATTCCAATCTGTTCCCGTGATAAAGTCAACAAATGAAACATTATTTACAAAAAAGGTGGATAAACCTTTTGAAATGACAAGATAAAGGATAGAGATTGCCGCTAAGATCATAATACTAATGCAGAGGAATGTAATGAGCTTTCCTCTTGTTTCTAAACGCGCTTTTTTCGATGTTTTTGTCAGATTTTCTTCATTAATGATTTCCAAGGCTAAAAACTCCTTTCAGTCCCTAACATGCGGGTAAGTCTCCCTTGTTAAACAAGAAAGACTTCCCGTAAGTAGCAGGCTTCCGGTCATTTTTTCCTTTGCCTGCTTATTTTTTTATTTTACGTCTGTTAATTTTCCGTCCGCGTCACGTTCCACTTTCATGGAGTGAATCGATTGGTAACCTAATTGTGGCACTAGGTCATTTTGAATCGTTTCGCTCGTCATATATTCCAAGAACGCTTTCGTTGCGCCTTTAGGCTCACCATTCGTGTACATGTGCTCGTAAGACCAAATTTTCCAATCGTTTGTTGCAACGTTATCTTCATTTGGCTCGACGCCATCTACTTTTAGACTCATAATAGAATCATCAATATAAGAGAAAGCAAGGTAGCTAATTGCGCCTGGCGTTTCGCTAACAATCTTACGAACCGTTCCAGAAGAATCTTGCTCTTGTGCTTTCATTGGCGTAGCGCCTTTTAAGCCCCATTTTTCGAAAGTGGCACGCGTTCCGCTACCTTCAGCACGATTGATAACCGTAATCTTTTCATTTTTACCGCCAAGCTCTTTCCAGTTCGTTACTTTACCAGTAAAAATATCAATTAATTGTTGTTGTGTTAAATCTTTAACGCCAACATCTTTATTTGCAACAGGTGCCATTCCGACAACCGCTACTTTATGATCAACAAGTTTCGAAGCATCTACTCCGTCCTTCTCTTCTGCAAAAACATCGGAGTTCCCAATTTCAACTGCCCCTTGCCCAACTTGTGTTAAGCCAGTACCAGAACCGCCGCCTTGCACGTTAATTTGTGTTTTCGGGTTTTCTGATTGGAACTGTTTACCGCCCGCCTCTACAAGCGGTTGAAGTGCCGTTGAACCAACTGCTGTCACTGAACCAGAAACTTCGTCGCCAGTTCCATTTGCTTTATCACTCGATGAACTGCTCCCACAAGCAGCTAAAACTAACATTAACGCTGAAAGAACTGTAAGTAATCCCAAAACTTTTTTATTCATAATTTCGTTACCCACCTTATTTTTTAAATTAGTGTTTCTTACATGTCTAACTATAACCGTTCGTAGTTAAGCTCATATGTAGCTAATGTTAAGAAATTGTAAACCCGCTTTTTTTATGTAAATTTCGTTAAAAAGAGATGTTAAAAACATGGTTTTTACGCCGTTTTCATTACAAAAATTTGTAGCTGCCGTAAATAAAAAAAGTGCCAAATTAAATTTGGCACTTTTAAGGACTTTACCATTTAGCATACGACCATAGAAGTGGATTTATTAATATCCGATGCGTTGCTGGGCCATATTGTCCATCCACTTTTAGACCATTACGTGCTTGAAAAGCTTTCACCGCCGCATAAGTCGCTGGACCATATTGTCCATCCACATCAAGCGTTGGATACCCTGAGTAATAATCTTTGCTGTTTACCACATGATGATAATTATTTAACCACGTTTGAATCAATGCAACATTATAGCCGTTGTAGTATGCTGCTTCTACTTTTTGTTCCGGAGCAACGGTTGAAACACCAACAAAGCCAACTGATAAAATCGCCACCATACAAATACTTGTTAATACTTTTTTTAGAATCATGTTTTCCATCTCCTTCTCTTTAGTATGGAATTTATTATATCATTAGAATAGTATGAATTGTGTGAACTTTTTAAGTATTTTTTTCAACACTATATAAAAAATCCATACTTTTTTATCACAAAATTGTTAGTTTTTAAAAGTAGTTTCATTTACGCCCATTAAATTCCCCTTTACAAACCACAAAAATATCCTCCTTTTTTGAAAAAAGGAGGATATTTCTTTAGTTATGTGATTTTGGTAAACGCACATAAAATTTAGTACCAACATTTTCCTCGCTAGTCACTTGAATGGTTCCGTCCATCATTTCGACTAAGTGTTTCACAATTGACAAGCCTAAACCTGTTCCGCCAGAATGTCTAGTTCGCGCTTTGTCGACGCGGTAAAAACGTTCAAAAATGCGGTCTAAATCCTTCGCCGGGATTCCAATTCCGTTGTCTGCCACAACCAATTGGATTTCGTCGCCTAGGTCTTCTAGTTGGAGGACAATGCGGCCTTTTAGAGGCGTGTATTGAATCGCATTGGATAGCAAATTAATTAAAATTTGTTGCAAGCGGTCACGCTCATTTTCAATGAAAAGCGGCTTTTCATGGTCCCAAATTTGTTCAATCGTAATTTCTTTTAATGAAGCAAGCTCGCTCACCGTTTTAACCGACTGCTCCATTACTTCATTCATATTGATTTGCTCCACTTGAAGCGGCAGCGTTTTTTGTTCAATTCTCGACAAGGCTAGAATATCTAAAATTAAACGGTGCAGGCGGTCGCTTTCGTCTTTGATGATTGTTAAAAACTGCTTTAATAGCGCCTCATCGTACATCGCGCCGTCAAGAAGCGTTTCCGCAAAACCTTTTAGCGCCGTGACAGGCGTTTTTAGTTCATGCGAAACGTTTGCAACGAATTCTGAGCGGACGTTTTCCAAATGTCTAATTTGCGTAATGTCATGCAGCAGGAGGACTAGACCCGAAATCTCACCATCTTCCATCAAAATCGGCGATACGCTCGCATCTAAAATCATTTCTCTTGGGAAATAAATCGCAATTTCTTGTTGCTTCATGCGTTTGGTTTTCAGCGTTTCCTCAATCAATTCGCTTAAGCCGTAACTTTTAATGACCTCATAAAACGGCTTGCCCGTAATCTCCTGTTCTCCGAGAATATGGTACATCATTCGGTTCGTCATCACAATTTCCTTATCATGATTAATCAACATGACCCCGCTCACCAAATTTTCCACAATAGCCGTAAGTCTTTGCGAGTTCTCACGGATTTCAAACATTTGCGTTTCTAAACTTTCGGCCAGTTTGTTCACACTGCTGGAAAGATCCTGTAGCTCCCCGCTTGATTTCCCGTAAATTCGACTGCTATATTCGCGATTTGCTAAATCCGTTGAAACATCAATAATTTCCTGAACGGGCTTCGTAATCCGACGCGCAATCACAAAACTAATGAGCGCAATCAAAATGAGTGCCAAACTGAAAATCAGGAAGAGATTGCCCCAAAGCGTGTTGATTGCGGATTCTACCGATTCAAGCGAAACCGAAATTCGAAGCGCCCCAGCCGTTTCACCGTCTTGTACGATTGGCACCGCCACATAAAGCATACTATAACCGAGCGTATCACTTTCACGCGTCGCAATCCCAACCGAATCCCCATTTTGCAAAACTTCTTTAAATTCCGGGCGATTCGCATGATTTTCAAGTTGCGTCGGATCCTCTTTCGAATCAGCAATGACACGCCCGTCTTTATCAACAATCGTAATACGCGCATCCACTTCTTCTGTCAGCGGACTAAGCTCTGCCTGAATTTCAGCACTATTTTTATCTAAATCCGTATTTTCAATGTTCGTCGTATGCAAAAGCACCCGCGCCTCATCTTCCAACTGGCTTTCTTTCATACTTAAATAAGTCGTCTTCATCAGTTCGCCTGAAAACAAACCAACGATGCCCATTGTTACAAAAAATAAAATGAAAAAGGAAATCCCGATTTTAAACCATAACTTTTTCATAGCTCATCCTTTACATTCTCCATTTTATAGCCAAAACCGCGAATCGTCTTAATATAGCGCGGTTGTTTCGTGTCCGCCTCAATTTTATCGCGCAAATGACTTACATGCACGTCCACAATGCGCGTTTCTCCGATATAATCGTAATTCCAAACCGCGTCCAGCAATTGGTCACGCGAAAACACTTTCCCGCGGTGGTTCGCCAAATATAACAGCAACTCAAATTCTTTCGGTGTTAAATCAAGTTGCTCACCGCGCATAAAAACCTCGTAGCTTTCCCGGTGTATTTCTAACTCCCCAATTTCCAAAATATTTTCAACAGAAGCAGGCTCTTTCTCGTCACGCACCTTATCCACACGGCGCAAAATGGCTTTAATTCTCGCAACTACTTCTCTTGGGCTAAACGGCTTCGTCAAGTAGTCGTCCGCGCCTAGTTCGAGGCCGATAATTTTATCAAGCTCCTCATCTTTAGCCGTCAACATCAAAATCGGAAAATCATATTTATCTTGGCGCAATTTTTTGGTCACTTCAATGCCGTCCATTTTCGGGAGCATTAAATCAAGCACAATTAAATCCGGTTTTTCCGAAATCGCAAGCTCATAGCCCATCTGACCATCTGTTGCCGTCACCACTTCATAGCCCGCTTTTTCAATATTAAATTGAAGTAACGTCACAATTGAAACCTCATCATCTACAACTAAAATTTTAGCCACAAAAATCTCCCTTTCCTGACAAATTCCGCACTTTATCTTAAATATAGCATGAATTTACAATTTCTGGATAGCAATACATCTATCTTTACAAAAACTTAAAACGAGCACCAAACAAAATCCAAATTTTGCTTAGCACTCGTTTTTATTTATCGTGGTTCAACTAAAAGAATCCCAAGCTCAAACGACTCATTATCGTATAGCGCCGTCTGTTCAATGCGCGGCTCCCCGTTTTGATCCATCACCTTCAAGCGACAGAAAGCTCGATTAATATTAAGCGCCTCATACATGTCCGCCCGCGTTTTAACCACCATTCCGTTCACTTCCGTAATTTTTTCACCCGGCGTTAAATTCATTCGCGCTGACGGCGAACCCGCTCTAGCACCCAAAATTACAATGCCATCAGGTTGCGGCGCGTATTTTTGCGGTGCCATCTTATCATTTCGATAATAGCGCCACATAATCCAAAACCTAGAAATAATTGCGAGCACAAAAGCAAACAATGTCAGCACCGGTATCACAATACTCAATAAACCAATTCCCGCAATAAAGACCGCGAGCGTCATTACTTGTCCCGAAATCTGTTTGCTTAAAACTTGCGGCAGTTCCGAACGCGTCTTTTGCTCAAAACCAATAATAAGCGGCAATATAATGAGCGTATAAGAATCCGTTCCAATATTAAAGACCGGCCACCACTCAAACAAATGGGTGATTTCCGTCCCCGGAATGAAAACAACAAGTGGGATAAACCATAGCTTGCGCAATTGAAATGCGCCAACTAATTTCCCGCGCCTGCTTTTCCGAAGTGACGGAGAAGGTGAGCTTGCACTCGTGTGGCTGATTAAATAGGCTTCAACAAACAATGCAATCGCTAGTAAAAACGTCATTGCCACCATAAAATTATCTACATTTAAATTATCATAGAGTAAGTACTTATCTTGAAGCGGCCCAAATTGTATATCGAAATAATAACAATAATAAAAGACTAAACTCGAAATACCAATCGTAATCGCTGCTGAGCTTAAACGAAACATTGATGTAAGTAGTGCTAAAATTGTTATGGCATTAAAAATAACGAGCCATGAAATCATCACACTAAATCCAGAGAAGAACAATAGAATAGAGATTAAAAGCGCAACAAACACACCTAATGTGAAAAAGTTTTTAAGCTCTAGCCATGGTGAATAGATTCGCACGCTAAATGACTTACGTTCCCACTTGATGCGGTTAAATCCAGCAAGAATAACGAAGAGGATGGCCAAATAAAAGACCGGCTGAAGAAATAAACTCGCCAAACCTTTTAAAATGATTTCGATTACTTCCATTTCCATCCCACCCTTCTACTTTCTTTCTATAATATTGGCGCCAGCAATCTGCTGACAGCTTCTTTCAATTTTATCCAAACCGAACGTTCTTTATAAAGTTCAGGCGTAAGCTGATAGGATTTCAAAATATCTTCCAAAAAGATATCTTCCAATTTTTGTGCAAAAGCCTTCTCATAAATAAACGCATTCACTTCAAAATTTAGTCTAAAACTACGAAAATCCATATTCGCCGTTCCAACCGAAGCAATTTCTCCATCAATGACAAGCATTTTGGCATGAATAAAGCCATTGTCATAAATGAAAATTTTCGCCCCCGTCTCCATCAATTCACCTGCATAACTTGTCGTAGCGCGGTAAACAAACGCATGGTCCGGCTTATTTGGAATCATGATACGCACATCAATTCCCGAAAGTGAGGCAATTTTTAAAGCCTCAAACAAACTCGCATCAGGAATAAAATACGGTGACTGCAAATAAATTGATTTTTTAGCGGAATTAATCATTTTAATATAGCCATTTTTAATTTGCTGCCATTCCGAATCTGGGCCGCTTGAAACAATTTGCAAACTCGTATGCCCACCACCATAAAAAGCAGGGAAATAACGCGCTTTATAGTCCACCTTATGGCTCGGCGCAGCCGAATTCCAGTCCATAATAAACCGCGTCTGCATCGCATAAACCGCTTTCCCGTGCACACGAAGATGCGTATCACGCCAGTAACCAAACTTTTTCGATAGACCCAAATATTCGTCACCGATATTAAACCCGCCAATATAGCCAACTTCACCATCAATAATCGCTAGTTTTCGGTGGTTTCGATAATTCAATCGAAAGTTAATCAGCGGAAGCTTCGAAGGAAAGAACGGCCTCACTATACCTCCATTTTTCTCCAGTTGATGAAAGAACGACTTCTTCGTTGTCCTTGAGCCCATGGCGTCATAGATGACTTTCACGTTTAGTCCCTCCGCGGCTTTCCTTTCAAGCAGGCGGACCATTCGCTTTCCAAGCTCATCCGAATGAAAAATATAATAAATAATATGAATGTGATCCGTTGCATTTTCAATATCCTTCATCAAGGCTTCAAACTTCTCATGCCCATCCACATAAACATCCACTTCATTGTCTTGCGTCAAGATTGCACCATCATTTACAAGTAGCAAATAAATTAAATCCCGATATTTTCTTACATTCGAATCACTAAACGGAAATTCTTTCTGTCGAATTAATTCAATTTGATTGTCTGTTGATTCTCTTATCCCAATTTTTTCCTGCCCTTTCCAGTCAAAAATCTTCTTATTTGAAAGTTTTCTACCAAATATCAGGTAAATAACGAATCCAAGGATAGGAATAAACGTTAAAACTAGCAGCCACGCCCAAGTTGCTGACGTATCTCTACGTTCTAAAAATACTGTTACCGCTGCGAAGAAAACATTTAAAATTAACAGGACAATGAGAATTGCTGTCAAAATCCCCATTTTGCTCTCTCCCTTTTTGATTTATTCTATCCAATCATATCATAAAATCCCCGTTTCCGCCCATTTTACAACAAAAAAGCAGATAAAATTACATTTTAGCAATTCTTTTCCAATAGCAAAAAAAGTTTGGAACAAAATTTTGTCCCAAACTTTTTTTAAACTTATAAATATGGTGCTGGATTGACCGGAACGCCATTTTTATGAATCTCAAAATGCAAATGCTGTCCTGTCGACTGACCCGTAGAACCCATAATTCCAATATTTTGTCCTTGCATCACTTTTTGACCTGCGACAACACTCAAGCTTCCCGCACGCATATGTCCATAAAGCGTTTGATAACCATTACCATGATCAATTTCCACTACGTATCCGTAGCCTCCATAACCACTACCCGATGCTCCGAAACCGGAAAAAACAACCGTTCCACTTGCGGCCGCAAAAACAGGAACCGTTCCCCCTGCTGCAATATCTTGCCCTTTATGAGATTCATATTGCCCTGTTACCGGGTTTGTCCGCTCACTAAATCCTGAGGTTAAAATACCCGCGGCTGGTTTGATAAACATTCCGCCAGAAGATGCAGGCGCCGAGTATGAACTTCCTTGTGAAGGTTGCGACGGCGCGCTTGCGCTACTTGTAGTTTGTCTACTGCTCGCCTTACGCTTCGCTTCAGCAGCTTGTTTCGCCGCCATTTCTTTCTTATGTTGCTCTTCCGCATACGCGGCCGTTAAGTTCGCAGCCACTTGCTGTTCTTCCTTCGACAAATTGGCTTTTTGTGCTTCCAAGACAGCCTTTTCCTGATTTGTCTTATCTTTTTTCGTTGCTAGCGTAAGTAGCAAATCATCCTGCTCCGCTTTTTGACTCTCCAAATTATTTTTGATTACTGTAATTTGCGTAGCAAGCTGATTCAATTCTGCTAATTTCTTCTCAGAAGTATCTTGCATTTTTTTCAAAAGATCTTGATCTTCCTTCTGCTTCTTCATGATTTCCTGATCGGCATTCACAATCTCAGTAACAAGTGATGCCCTTCCAAAAAAGTCGGCAAAATCTTCTGCTTGTAGAAGTACGTTTAAATAACTCTGTCCGCTTCCATTCGTTTGAATCGCACGCGCCCGATTATCAAGCACACCTTTGCGCTGTTTAATTTCTTCTTTCAAGTCCGCAATATCAGCCTTTAATTGCTTAACTTTGCCTTCCTCCGTGACCACTTTCGCTTGTTGCTCTTTTAACTTCTTGTTCGTTGCTTCAATTTCTTTTGAAACTTTCTCTAGCGATGCCGCTACATCTTGTGACTCCGCTTCTAAGCTTTCCATCTCCGAGTTCTTTTGGCCAATATTGCCTTCCACTGAAGATTGTTGTTCTTGTAACTTTTTCTTTTGACTCTCCATACCATTTATATCATCTGCAAGTACATTCAGCGGTTGCGTAAGGAATGCAACAGTAGTCAGTACCATTACCCCAGATATTAATTTCTTTTTCATTTTTTGGAAAAACCCCTAACTTTTTTATTACTTTTGGCAAAAAAGGATAGAAAAATACCCTTGCCGCCAAGACAAAGGTACTTTTCTATTTTCAATACATCAAATTTATTTTTAGAAGTTAGCTACACGACCGTAACCAACTAAATACTTAGCCCAGTAGCCGCTAGAAATATTATCATACATAACGCCATTATTTTGTGCGTTAATCATTTGACCGCCACCAACATAGATACCTACGTGTGCGATTCCACTTCCATAGTTAAAGAATACTAGGTCGCCTGGTTTCGCTTGGCTAGCACTAATTTTTTGAGCAGCTGCATATTGTCCACCAGAAGTTCTTGGTAAGCTAATGCCTGCTGCACGGAAAGCGTAAGAAGTAAATCCAGAACAGTCAAATGCGCTTGGACCAGATGCACCTAATGAATAAGGTTTACCAAGTTGTGCACGTGCCGCTGAAATCATTGCAGAATATCCGCTTCCAGATGGTTGTTGTACATTACTGCTGGAAGAGCTATTATTGTTGCTATTTTTGTTCGCAGACGTTTTAGCCGTTGAAGATGATGATGTTCCTGAATTGTTATTTTCAACACCTGCAGTTGGCGCTGCCGCTGCTGTTAATGCGCGTGCACGTTCAGTTGCTGCCGCCGCTTGTTTATCACGTTCACTTACTAAGCCTGCTTTAGCATTTTCAGCACTTGCTTGGTCAGCCGCTAATTGTGCTACAACAGCTTCTTTTTCAGCTTTTTGTGCTTCAATTTTATTTTGTTCAGCTTCAAATTTATGAATCGCTTCTTTTTGAGATTCTTGTTTTTTCTTCACAGAAGCTTGCTTTGTTTTTAACGCTTCTTCATCATTTTTTTGATCATCCAAAATTGCTTTGTCAGAATCAACTAGTTGGTTAACTGCAGAAACACGGTTAACTAAATCAGAGAAATCTTCAGACCCTAAAATTACATCTAAGTATGCGTTGGAGTTAGAAGTTTTTTGCATTGCGCGTGCGCGCTCTTTAAGTACTTCTTCACGCTCTTTAATTCTCTCGTTGATTTCTTTAATATCACTGTTTAATTCTTTAAGCTCTTTAGTAGTATTGTCAAAATCCGCTTGAATTTTCTTAGCATTCTTTTGAGCAGCTTCCATATCAGCAACTAATTTAGATAGTTCAGATTCTAAATCACCTTTTTTTGCCTTTAAGTCGTTAATTTTTTTGTCTTGTGATTGAATGTCAGTATTAACGTCTGCAAATGCGTTTGTTGTAAATACCGGTGCGATTGTCATTACTGTTGCTAGTGATACTGCAATTAAAGCGTTCTTTTTCAAAGAATTTACCTCCTAAAAAGCTCCCTAAGCTTTTCTTTGTTTTTTTTGTTATTATTTTCGTTCTTAAACTTTTAAAAATCTTCTAATTGAGATAGCACTTCCCCAAACACCAATTAAAACGCCGATAACAATAATTAGCGCGCTAATTTCATACGCAAAAGGTGTCGGTGGTAAGAGCGAAAGTGATGATGTTGCAAGTTTCGGGTTTAATAGGTTATACGTGTTAATGTAACCTACAAAAGTTAATACAACTGGAATGATTGAACCGATAAGACCCAACCACGCCCCTTCTAAAACGAATGGCCAGCGTATAAACCAGTTTGTCGCCCCAACAAGTTTCATGATTTCAATTTCTTTTCTTCTTGAGAAGATTGCAATCTTGATTGTGTTTGAAATGAGGAACATCGCTGTTAATAGTAACCCAATGCTTAATACTATACCAGCATATCTTGCCCATTGCAATGTATCAAATAATTTATCTACGGTTTTTTCACCATATTCTGCATCATCTACGTATTTTAATTTTTCAATCTTAGTTGCTACAGTCTTCGTTTGTTCTGGCTGTTCTGCTTGAACGATAAATACATCATGAAGTGGATTATCTTGCTTGAATAACTCGAAATTCTTTCCATATGTTCCTACTAAATTCTCCAATTGTTCATCTTTAGAGGAGAAAGTTACAGTATCCACACCGTCAATCTTTTCGATGTTTTTCTTTAGCTCATCTTCTTGTTCTTGTGTAGCTCCGAGTGAAATATGCACGTTAATTTGCACATCATTTTCAACATCTGAGGCTAGCTTATTCATATTCATTAAAATGGAGAAGAACACGCTCACAAGAATAAGTGTTACTGTGACTGCACTCGCTGCTGCAAAAGTCATCCAACCATTTCTGTAAAGACTTTTGAAGCTTTCTTTCATATGTCTTCCAAAGGTTTTAAATTTCATATCCATATTCTCCTTGCTGCTCATCACGTGCGATACGACCATTTTCGATAGCAATAACACGATGTTTCAACGTGTTCACAATTTCTTTGTTGTGTGTTGCCATCACAATCGTAGTGCCTTGACGATTAATTTCCTCAAGGATATTCATGATTTCCCATGAAGTATCTGGATCGAGATTACCGGTTGGTTCATCGGCAATCAAAACTTTTGGCATATTCGCGATGGATCTAGCAATCGAAATACGTTGCTGTTCTCCACCTGAAAGCTCATCTGGTAGCATTCTAACTTTGTGCTTTAAATTAACTAAATCTAGAACTTCCATAACACGTTGTTTAATTTCAACCGGGTCTTTTTCTACTACTTCCATTGCGTAGGCAATATTTTCATATACCGTTTTGCTAGAAAGTAATTTAAAATCCTGGAAAACAACGCCAACATCACGTCTTAAATATGGAATTTCTCGATTTTTCAAGTTGATTAAATCAAAATTATCAACTTGAATGTTTCCTTTGGTCGCTCGTTCTTCACGATAAATCATTTTTATAAAAGTGGATTTACCTGCTCCACTTGGACCAACCACATAAACGAATTCCCCTTGGTCAATTTTGATATTTAGACCATTAGCAGCAGTAATGCCGTTTGGGTACTTCTTATACACGTCTTCCATCAATATCATTTTATCACCTAATTTGCCTTTCTTAATAAAGCGTCATTTGTAAGGTAATGCAATGATAACCTTTGACATAAAACTGTTATGCTGTGCCGGATACACTTCAACACAAAGTCTATTATAACATCCTAGTTTTTCATCAGTAGGTTAATTGCATTACAGTTATATTTCAGCCTGTGACAATCTCATTTGTTAACTTATAAAGAACTTTTTCGTATGTTTAAAAACTAAATTTTTGAGTTTCGTTTTGAGTTGGAATTACAACCTATTTTTAGGCACATTAAAAACCATCTACATGGTCCCTCTTTCCACTGCTCCTATTGTATCCTTTTTCCCCTCAAAATAACATTACAGCCAGATTAAAAATGATTACAGTTTCCAACGATTGGGATAGACCAGTCTTCCTTACTACCTCAACTTGTTTGCATATGCACAGATGCTTTCTGTCATATATCTGTTATATAAAAAAGGTGTAACTAATCACTTGTATTAGTTACACCTTTTTTAGCAAGCCGCTCACCGCACCATACTCAGCTACTGACAAACAGTAAAACTCTAGGCAAAAGGGAGCGGAATACAGGCTTTAACAGCGAAGATTGCCGTTTGTCATCCATATCGCGTTACACCGTAAAACCTTCACCCATCACTTCACTAGCGCTCATCACAACAACAAACGCGTTGGCATCAATTTCCTTCACCACTTCTTTCAGCTTCGGAAACTCTCGTTGTGAAATCACACAAAGCAAAATTTGCTTTTCATCTTCGGTATAACCGCCTTTAGCAGAAAGACGCGTAATCCCTCTATCAATTTTGAATAAAATCGCCTGCCTAATTTCCTCTTGATTTTCAGAAATAATAAGCACCGTTTTGGACTGGTTTAAACCGACTTGAACCAAATCGATTGTTTTGCTAGTCGCGAACAAGGCAATTAAGGCGTAGAGGCCCGACTCAATACTAAAGACAAACATCGCCGAAATCACGACAAGCCCATCAATGATTGCCACACAGATGCCTAGCGACAGATGGAAGTATTTATGCACAATTTGGGCAAGGACATCAGTCCCACCAGTGGAAGCCTTCCCGCGAAAGACAATTCCAAGCCCGAAGCCCACTAAAATGCCGCCAAACAAAGCAGCGATAAGCGGTTCGTGCGTCCACGGAGCAAAATCCTGTGACAGATAAACAAAGAGCGGAATGGTCATCGTTCCTATAAATGTTTTAATCCCAAATTGGTAGCCCAAAAAGAATACACCCGCAATGAAAAGCGGAATATTGAGCGCCCACTGGATAAAAGCTGGCGTCCATCCCGTCAAATAATTCACAATTGTACTAATACCACTTACGCCGCCAGAAGCAATGTGATTGGGGAGCAACAGCACATTAAAGGCTATCGCAATAAAGGCTGCCCCCAAAACAACATACAAATAATCTAGCGTTTTCATAAGCCACAATTTTCTCGGCGCGCGATTTCGTTTTTTAGTCATACGAACACCCGCCTTATTGAATGCGCGAACGCAAATATGCATTCACGAATTCATCCAACTCACCGTCCATGACAGCTTGTGTATTCCCCGTTTCCACATTCGTCCTGTGATCCTTCACCATCGAATATGGGTGGAAAACATACGAGCGAATTTGGCTACCCCAGCCGATTTCCTTTTGTTCTCCGCGAATTTCTGCTAGCTCTGCCTCTTTCTCCTCTTGCTCTTTTTGATAAAGCTTTGCCTTAAGCATTTTAAGCGCCTGTTCCCGGTTTTTCAATTGCGAACGTTCCGACTGGCAAGTAACCACAATTCCAGAAGGCATATGCGTCATCCGCACAGCAGAATCCGTCGTATTAATATGCTGACCACCAGCACCCGTCGCGCGGTACGTATCAATTTTCAAATCTTCCGTCCGCACTTCAATTTCAATATCATCATCCATTTCAGGCATCACATCAATCGACACAAAAGACGTATGGCGACGACCAGATGAATCAAATGGCGAAATCCGCACCAAACGATGCACGCCTTTCTCAGCTTTTAAATAACCATAAGCATTATGCCCTTTAATGAGTAGCGTAACGCTTTTGATCCCCGCTTCGTCGCCCGCCTGATAATCCAGTGTCTCCACCTTGAAGCCTTTTTTCTCCGCAAAACGTTGATACATACGTAAAAGCATCGAACCCCAGTCTTGTGATTCCGTACCACCAGCCCCAGGATGAAGCTCTAAAATTGCATTATTTTTATCATAAGGATCACTTAACATAAGCTTGAGTTCAAACTCATCAAGCTCTTTTACAAACGTCATGAGTTCCGCTTCCAGCTCATTTTGCAAATCAGCATCCGCTTCCTCACGAAGGAGCTCCAAGCTCACCTCTAAATTTTCCTGTTCTTCTTCTAATTTATGAAAAGCATTGTAAACCTCTTTCAAACCATTCGACTCATTGATAACTTTTTGCGCCGCCTGTTGATCATTCCAAAAATTTGGATCAAGCATTTGATCTTCCAACTCCGCAATGCGCACCTCCATCGTTTCTAAGTCAAAGAGACCCCCTAAAGTCTGTGATTTGGCTCGCCGTTTTCTCAAGCGAATTACGAATTTCTGCTAATTCCATAGTTATTTCCACCTTTTTTTATTATTCTAAACTTATTTTAGTATATAAAAATCAAGAGCATAAAGCCAGAACATTTTTTCCGAAGAAAAGGAGCGCCAAAATAGCGCCCCGAGATTTTTATGCTTCCTTACCATGACAATTTTTATATTTCTTACCGCTGCCACAAGGACAAAGATCGTTACGTCCGATTTCCTCACCCTTAACAACTGGCTTGCGTTTCGCTTCTGGCTTCCCTTCATCCGGATTAACAGCTTCCCCTTTCGCCACTTGCTCACGTTCAAGGTTCTGTCTAATTTCAGCTTTCATGATGTAGCGTGCAACATCTTCATCGATTGAAGAAATCATTGCCTCAAACATCGCGAAACCTTCCGATTGATACTCACGAAGCGGATCAATTTGACCATACGCACGCAAATGAATCCCGTCACGAAGGTGATCCATCGCATCAATGTGGTCAACCCATTTCGTATCCACAACACGAAGCAGAACAACTTTTTGGAACTCATTAAATTCTTCTTCAGGT
Source organism: Listeria goaensis (assembly GCF_900186125.1). Lineage (GTDB taxonomy): Bacteria > Bacillota > Bacilli > Lactobacillales > Listeriaceae > Listeria > Listeria goaensis. The sequence continues at coordinate 116,327 of NZ_FYBQ01000004.1, forward strand.
AAAAGCTGCTCTTTTTCGTCATAAGCTTCTTTAATTTTTTCTAAAATAAAGGCTTCAATGTCTTCCGTGATACGACCTTGTAAATCATCTACCGTAATCGCGCCTTCATGAAGTAAATTCGCATCCACATAATCCACAATACCTTGTAAATTCCAATCTTCTTCAGCCTCATGCGACGAAGCATTTGAAATGACAACATAATGAACCGCACGTTCAATCATTTTTTCAATAATTTCACGCAAGCCATTTTCCGCTGTAATAACATCATAACGCTGTTTATAAATCACTTCACGTTGTTGACGTAAAACATCGTCATACTGAAGAACTTGTTTACGAGAATCGAAGTTGTTTCCTTCAACACGTTTTTGTGCAGACTCAACCGCCCGACTAACCATCTTGCTTTGAATCGCTTCCTCATTCATTCCGAAGCGTTCCATCATACTCTTCATGTTGTCAGAGCCAAAGCGACGCATTAACTCATCTTCCATCGAAAGATAAAATTGTGTCACCCCTGGGTCCCCTTGACGACCCGAACGACCACGCAACTGATTATCAATACGACGTGACTCATGACGTTCCGTACCAATTACAGCTAAACCACCCGCCGCAACCGTTTCCTCATCAAGTTTAATATCTGTACCACGACCGGCCATATTCGTTGCGATAGTAACCGCGCCGTGTTTCCCTGCATTCATAATAATATCCGCTTCGCGCTCATGTTGTTTCGCATTCAAGACGTCATGGCGAATCCCTTTGCGTTTCAACTTGCTCGCAATCAATTCAGATGTTTCAATTGCCACAGTACCAACAAGAACAGGTTGCCCTTTCGCATGGCGCTCAGCAATATCTTCCACAACCGCATTAAATTTCGCATCAATTGATGTATAAATCAAGTCTGGGCGATCATCACGAACAATTGGGCGGTTCGTTGGAATTTCAATAACACGCATATTATAAATATCGCGGAATTCTTCTTCTTCCGTTTTCGCCGTACCCGTCATCCCCGCCAATTTTTTATACATACGGAAATAGTTTTGGAACGTAATCGTCGCCATCGTTTTCGACTCATTTTGAATCGTCACATGTTCCTTCGCCTCTAAAGCTTGGTGTAAACCTTCACTGAAACGACGACCTTTCATAATACGACCCGTAAATTGGTCAACAATTAGAACTTCATCATCTTGAACCACGTAATCCACATCAAGCGCCATCGTGTAGTTTGCTTTCAGCGCTTGCGCAATATGATGCAGCAAAACAGTATTTTCTAAATCATACAAGTTCTCAACATCAAAATATTTTTCACCACGTGCCATACCTTCTTCGGTTAAATTGACAGATTTTGTTTTAATATCAACCGTATAGTCTTTCTCCTCCGTCAAAGTCGTCACAAAAGTGTCTGCGCGAACATATAAAACATTCGATTTTTCAGCTTCACCCGAAATGATTAGCGGTGTACGCGCCTCATCAACTAAAATCGAGTCAACTTCATCAATAATCGCGAACGAAAGCGGTCTTTGTACCATTTGGTCTTTATAAACCACCATGTTGTCACGTAAATAATCAAAACCTAATTCATTATTCGTACTATACGTGATGTCACACGCGTATTGTTCCCGTTTCTCCTCGCTAGAAAGTGCATTTAAATTTAACCCAACCGAGAGACCTAAAAAGTTGTACAACACGCCCATTTCTTCCGAGTCACGTTGTGATAAGTATTCATTGACCGTAACAACGTGGACACCTTCACCAGAAAGCGCATTTAAATAAACCGGTAACGTCGCCGTCAAAGTTTTACCTTCCCCGGTTTTCATCTCTGCAATGTTACCTTCATGAATAACAATACCACCCATAAGTTGAACACGGAATGGATACATGCCAAGCGCACGTTTTGCACCTTCACGCGCAACAGCAAAAGCTTCAACTAGAATATCATCTAAAGTTTCACCTGCTTGCACACGTTCCTTGAATTCTACTGTTTTTGCTCGAAGATCGTCGTCTGAAAGCGCCGCTGTTTCATCAGCCAGTGCTTCAATTTGATCGGCTTTCTTTTCAAGATATTTGATATCTCTTTTACCCGATTCAAAAATCTTTTTTAACATTCCTGCCATAATTGATTCTCCTCCACATAAATTGACTGCTACCTCTATTTTAAATTTCCAGATTATCTTATACAAGATACACTTATTAATTTTATCACTTATTCTCCAAAATTGAAAATAGGATTGATTATTTATACCCCGATTTATAAGCTACCAACCATTATAACACCTTATACCCAAAATAGATGTGGATATTGTGTGAAAAAGTTTAACTTCCTGAAAAAAATTTTGTTTTTTTGGTTCACATAAAAAAACTACTTATAACTTCTTTCACTGCAATTTGGTCTATACCATATTAATATATATCTTATTTTTCCATGTTTAGCCTCGATTTCCTCGGGTATTTTCAAGAGCACGACCAAATCGCGCTCACAAATGTAAGCGCGTACAAAAAGAAGGAGGGTTTTTATGTTAACTCAAAAAAGAAGATGGATAGCAGGAAGTGTTTTAGCAGGTATTGTTGCAATTGGACTTAGCTTTACGGGAGGCGAAACAGCCAAAGCAATAACAGATGATGCCACAATCATGCCAGACCTTACAAGCAAACAAGTACTCGTAGGTTATTGGCATAGTTGGAAATCAACTGGAAATGATGGCTACAAACAAGGCACATCAGCAGACATCGCGTTAAAAGATGTAAACTCAGCTTACAATGTCATTCCTGTTGCCTTTATGAAAGGCGATGGCGTTAACCGCATTCCAACATTCAAACCAGTTGGCCAAACAGATAACGAATTTCGCGCCCAAGTCGCGGACCTAAATAAACAAGGACGAGCTGTACTTTTAGCTCTCGGCGGTGCTGATGGGCACGTCCAACTGCAAACTGGCGACGAGCAGGCCTTCGCAAATGAAATTATTCGTCAAGTTGAAACATACGGCTTTGACGGCCTAGATATCGACTTGGAACAAACTGCCATCACGGCAGGAAACAATCAAACCGTTATTCCCGCGGCACTAAAAATAGTAAAAAACCATTACGCGACAGAAGGAAAAAACTTCATGATTACAATGGCGCCTGAATTCCCTTACTTAAAACCAGGCGGTGCCTACGAAACGTATATTACTTCCCTAAATGGCTATTATGACTACATCGCACCACAACTATACAACCAAGGTGGCGATGGCGTCTGGGTGGACGAAACGAACCAATGGATTGCGCAAAACAATGATACCCTCAAAAAAGAATTTTTATACTACATGTCCGATTCGTTGATTCACGGAACACGCGGCTTCCTTAAAATTCCTGCCAACAAATTAGTCTTAGGTCTTCCAGCCAATAACGATGCTGCCGCAACCGGCTACGTCATAAATCCACAAAACGTTTACGATGCCTTCAACCAATTGAAAGCTGACGGCACCCCACTTAAAGGACTCATGACCTGGTCCGCAAATTGGGATGTCGGTAAAGATAAAAACGGCGTCCTTTATAACAATGGATTCGCAAACGCATACGGTCCATTTTTAGGAACTAAATAAATAAAAAACGTCCTGCTCGATGTGGCAGGACGTTTTAATTTCAAATTAATTTGTTTCAATCAAACCATATTTTCCGTCTTTACGACGGTAAACGATATTTGTACCATCAGATTCAGCATCTGTATAAACATAAAAGCTATGCCCTAACAGATTCATTTGAAGTACCGCTTCTTCACTATCCATTGGTTTCAAATCAAATTGTTTTGTACGTACAATTTCTAAATCAGATTCATGTTCATCTGGTGCGCTTTCACTAACTTCTCCAAAAGCAAAGAAGTCTTGTTGTGCACCTTTATCACGCATTTTACGATTCACTTTTGTTTTATGTTTACGGATTTGTCTTTCTAATTTATCTGCAATCAAATCAATACTTGCATATAAATCTCCGCTTGTTTCTTCAGCACGAAGAACAAGATTTGGGAGAGGAATTGTTACTTCAACCTTTGCATTTTTATCAGAGTAAACTTTTAAATTCACATGCACATTTGCATCTGGAACCTCTGTAAAATAACGTTCGAGTTTATCGATTTTCTTCTCAACGTAATTACGAATCGGTTCTGTTACTTCAATATTTTCACCACGAATGTTGTACTTAAGCATTGTAATTCCTCCTTTGGGATAAAACAAAAATTCTTTCGAAGAAGAAGCTTCTCTTCTTACTTCTAGTCTAAGGTATAATGCCACTTTTTGCAAATATTTACTTAGGCAAATACGGAATTTTCGTCTTCTCCTACTTTACTAATTCATTCCACTTTTTCTAAAAAACAAACCTCATTTTCAACTATTTTCCGAATAAAGCAGTAAAGTAAATCTCTTCAACACTTTTTATACAATATTTTCCAATGAATTCTTGCTCACGCTCCTTTTCCCATTCTACAATAGTGAATATATTTAAATAAGCAACCTCATCCATTTTAGTTACGTGAGCAACCTCAAGTCCCGCTTGCTTTAACACTTCTAGCTCAGGATTATAGCCTAAATCATCGTTTATTTTTTCCGTTTCAATATACAGTAACTTATCAAAACTATAGATTTCGGCTATTAACTCACTAAAGACCCCAACTAATGCATAATCACCTAGTTTTAAAAATCGTTCTAGCAATTCTTCAACAAAAATCGATTTCTTAAAAAGGACTATTTTATTTTCCGCACTCAACTCCTCACAAATAAACTCTTCACGGCAATTTGAGCACATCAGGCTTTTTTTGTACGGAGATAGTAATGTCTGCCAAGTAAATTCTCGTTCAATTCGTTGGTAGCAAATGCAGCATTTATTTGTCACCAAGCAGCCCTTCTTCCCACCCGATTTTATTCATAAGTTTAATATGTTGAATAGCTCGCATCATTTCGTTTGTTTTTCCAAAATGAAAAAAACAAACTTCACCTGCCGGAAAATCTCGCTTCCTTCCAACTCTTCCCGCTATTTGAACCAGTGCCGCTTCAGTGAAAATTGAACCCTCGCTACCAAAAACAGCTACTTGTACATCTGCAAATGTCACGCCGCGTTCTAAAATAGTCGTCGTAAGTAAAATTTGGATAGCTCCATCTCGTAGTTGTTGCACTTTTTCCTTGCGTAGCTTGTCCGCTGAATGGACTGTAGTCAACTGCTCAAATCCGTATCGTTTCATAACTTCACTAAATTCAAACATAACATCGATTTTTGGGAAGAAAATTAAGATGGGCTTCTTTAATTTTGCATAGCGCATTATCCAAGTTAAAACTTTTTTGGAAATCCGTTTTTTATTTAGCTGTTTTTGCCAATCTCCAATCCAGCAATTATGTGGCACAGGTAACGGAAAGCCGTGATACCTCGCTGGAATTTTTACGTAGTTGCGTTTTCCTGTCAAGCACTCCTGTTGCCATTTTCTTTCTGGCGTTGCCGTCACAAAGATTTGGATAGCTCCTTCGCTACCCGCTTTTCGAACCGTGTATTCAAGGCAAGGATCTTTGGCGTATGGAAAGGCATCGACTTCATCAATAAATATCAAATCAAAGTAGCGATAAAAGCGCATCAATTGATGTGTTGTTGCAATGACAAACGTTTCATTGTTGAAAACTGCCTCTGAATCCCCGTAAAGGCATACTTGTGGAACATCAGGAAAAACATCTTGCAAACGTGGCGCCAGTTCAATGCATACGTCTACTCGCGGTGATGCTAAACAAATTCGCAAGCCCTTTTCGAGACCCGCTTCAATGCCCTGAAACATCATTTCCGTTTTACCTGATCCTGCGACAGACCATAACAAAAGTGATTTCTGCTCTTGGATAGCATTTAATATCGCGTCAGCTCCCCTTTGTTGCGCAAACGAAAGCACACCTTCCCACATTAACGGTGCCTCAAAATAAATTCGTTCTGTTTCTGCTGGCTTTTGATAATAAAATTTCTGTAAGCTGCTCACTCGTTTCATTAGTAGACAATTCCTGCAATACCGTTCATTGCTAGGCAAATTCGCAAAACGCTCAGCTTGATTATTCCCGCACCTAAAGCAAAATGGGCTCACATCTGTTTCAACGATACTTGGCAGCGCCTCATAATTTTCCAGATGCGTTACCTCGTTTTCGAAATATAAAATACCTTTTGCCATAAATCACCTCGTCCACTTAGTTATACCTTATTTTCGTTTTCTTTGCAGAAGCTAAAACCACTTTTTCGAGGGGTAAAAATACGGTTTTGTCTTAGTGAAAAACATGATTTCCTGTACCGCAAAATATGATTTCCGCTGCCAACCCAACTTTTTTATACAAAAAAACTCAGTGATCTAAATCACCAAGTTTTTAAGTTTATTTAATTGACCATGTGAGGCCTAGTGCTCCCTCGCCTAAGTGCGTGCCGATAACTGGGCCGAAATAGCTGAGGTGGAATTCAACTTCTGGAAACATGCTTTGTAACTCATCTAACCATTTTTGCCCTTTTTCAGGCGCATTTCCATGAATAACATAAGCTTGTTCCGCCTCATTTTTTTGAACTGCTTCTTGCAGGACTTCTTCAATCCGCTTCAATGCTTTTTTTTGCGTGCGCACTTTCTCAAAAAGAACGATTTGTTTATCTTGGAAATGCAAAATCGGCTTGATTTGCAACAAGCTTCCGATGATAGCCTGAGCTCCCGTTAAGCGTCCGCCGCGCTGTAAAGTATTTAAATCATCAACCATGAAATACGCATCCATGGTATTTTGAATGGCTTCGATGTGCGCTAAAATTTCGGATACGTTTTTTCCTTCCGCAACCATTTGAGCGGCACTTAATACGATTGAGCCTTGAGCCATGCAAGCAATTCCCGAATCAATGCCGATAACTTCAATGCCGTCAACCGAGTTGCCTGCAGTCACTGCATTTTGGTAGGTCCCACTAATTCCACTTGTTAAGTGGATAGTAAGCACTTTGTTATAACCTTCTTGCTTGAGGGTTTCAAAAAGTGTAATGAAGTCCCCTGGCGCAGGCTGTGAAGACGTAGGGAAATTGGTTGATTCTTTTACCTTTTTATAAAAATCGGCTGTACTTAATTCTACTTCTTCTTTATAGGCAACGCCATCAATGATGACCGAAAGAGGCACCACATGAATTTGGTACTTTTCAATCAATTCGGCTGGTATATAGGCTGTGCTATCTGTGACAATTGCAATTTTTTCTTTTGACATGGCTTCCCCCTGAACCTTTTAACGGATGTAAACCCAGCCATTTTTTATGGCTGTTACAACAGCTTGCGTCCTATCGTTCACTTTCATTTTTTGCAAAATACTGCTAACGTGGTTTTTAACCGTTTTTTCACTTATAAATAGAGTTTCTCCAATACCACGGTTACTTTTTCCATCTGTAAGTAATTGGAGAACTTCGCATTCTCTATGCGTTAAAATATGGAGTGGCATTTTCACTTCGGGTTGTTGATAACCATAAATGCCTTGCGCTGTATTTGTGCTTGCTAAATGGCGATATTCACGAATAAGCTTAATTGCAGCTTTAGGGTGAATGTATGCGCCGCCCGCATCTACAATTTTAATGGCATCCACAAGTTCTTTTGCATCCATTTCTTTTAGTAAATACCCCACTGCACCGGAGCGAAGAGCTTCGGTAACATATTCATCTGAATCATGGATAGTTAATACGATTACTTTAATACTTGGAAATTGTCTTACTAACATTTCTGTTGCATCTAAGCCGTTAACTGTTGGCATGTTAATATCCATTAGGACGATATCTGGTTTGTATTCTCTAACTTTCGCAACGATATTTTTTCCATTTTCTGCTTCTGCAATGACATCAAACGAGTCTTCTAACTCTAAAATTCGTTTAATTCCTTCGCGAAACAATTGGTGATCGTCGACAATCATAATTTTGAGAGTCATATAAATACTTCCTCCTCTGATTTAACCAAAATTCATTTACCGTTTGTAATCATTGTTGGTTTTCTAGCCCTAAAGTATCCCCTTAAATACACCTATAGTAAGTTTCCTTCATCTGCTCTTAAAACAAATTCTATTACTGCTATTCATTATCCTTTTCCACTCTGAAGATATGTTTCATTTTGCCTATATGAAAAGATATTTTCAGCAATATCTCTATCTAAAGTAATAGTATAATTTATTATAACATGAATTTAATCCCGCTTCATCAAGAAGGATATCTTTGCTAAAAAAAAATTATATACAAGCTACTTTATTTCGGCTAAAATGAAAGCAACTATGAACTTCTATTTTGTTAGGAGGAAACTATGTTAGAACAATATTTAACGATTAAAGAACAAGGCGAATGCGAAACGATTATACAAAAATCACGCTTTATTTGTTATATTGCACGAGCAGAAGATGAGACCACGGCTCAAAATTTCATTGCGCAAATAAAAAAAGAACATTGGAATGCTACTCATAATTGCTCTGCCTACCTTATTGGTGCGAGAGATGAATTCCAAAAAGCGAATGATGACGGGGAACCAAGCGGAACAGCTGGCGTTCCAATGCTTGAAGTGTTGAAAAAACGACAGCTAAAAAACGTTGTGGCTGTTGTCACTCGTTATTTTGGCGGTACAAAGTTAGGTGCTGGCGGTTTAGTTCGCGCTTATGGTGGCGCTGTTAGCAAAACTTGTGATGAAATTGGTATAGTGGAACGCAAATTAGCTACTATTGTTCATTTTACAATCGAGTATAGTCAACTAGGTAAATTTGAAAATCTTCTAGAGCAAAGAAATTACCAGCTTATGGATAAGCAGTTTACAGAAATGGTAACGTTATCTGTGTTTGTTGACCAAGATGATTTATCTTCTTTTAAAGCATGGCTAACAGAAATTTCTAGTGGACAAGTTTCTTGTACAGAAGGAGAACAAAAATATCGTGAGAAGGATGTTTAATTAAATGCGTACAGATTTTTTTCAGGCTCTTCCAGCTATCATTCAAACAGATAGATTGCAGATGAAGCGAACGTCAATCATTGATGCACCTGCTTTATTTACAATTTGGTCAGATATGGAAGTCGCTGAATACATGAATATCGAACAATTTACAACTGTCCGTCAAGCCGAGGAAATGATAAAAGCCATTGAAGCCGAACCACATGCTTGCCGTTATACAATCTTTTTTAACAATCGAATTATCGGCTCACTTGGCATTAATGAATTCAATTCATTAGATAATACTCTCGAAGTTGGTTATGAGCTTGCTAAAGAATTTTGGAACAACGGTTTTATGACAGAATTATTAAAGGCTTTTTTCAAACAAATTCAAAACTGTTTAACCTTTTCTGGTGTTTCTGCAAAAGTTCTCCCTGAAAACACAGCTTCTATTTTCCTACTAGAAAAGCTTGGTTTTAAGCTCACTACCAAAACTTCGGAGCTTGATCTTTACACACAAAATGTAAGCCCAATTTTTATTTACAAGTTTTATTTTAGCCAAAAGTAAGCTTTCATTTATATTACATTTTTGAAAGCTTGTATGTTTTCGATGTTTTTTTCATAAATAGTTAGGTATAATGTAAAGATGAGTACTATAATTTCAAAAGACAGCTAAAATTTAGGAAATCTTAAATTTTATGTAACAAACTGGTTGCTTATAAATGGTACAATTATGTTTATGTTTGTTGTTAGCAAATGAAAACGACATTTTAAGGAGAAAAAGATAATGGATAATGGCTTTAACGGTCGCCAGCGTGCAACCAAATACAAACGCCGTCGCAGGATACTTTACTGGATACTCATACCAATTATGCTTGTCATTTTAGTTGGTGTAGGATATGGTACTTTCTTATTTAGCAAAACAAAATTAGCTGCAGATAATTCATACGATAACGTCCGAAACGGGCAGGCTTCAACTTTAAGAACAAAAGATATTGATCCGATTAAAGATAGTTTTTCTGTTTTAATTATCGGTGTCGACACAAGCGAAAAACGCGCCTCTGATGGTAATCCTCGAAGCGATTCACTTATTTTAGCCACAGTAAACGTTAAAGATGCTCGTGTAGAAATGACCAGCATCCCTAGAGACTCCTATGTTCATATTCAATCAGACAAAAAAGGCATTGACAAATATACAAAAATAAATGCTGCTCACGCTTATGGCGGTCCTGAGCTAACTATGCAAACCGTCGAAGAAAAATTCCAAATTCCAATTGATTACTATGTTCGTTTTGACTTCGATGCTTTCCTTAAGATTATCGATGCCCTTGGCGGCATCACTGTTGATGTTCCTGTTTCCTTTACAGAACAAAACTCAAAAGATGAAGCTGGCGCAATCACACTCGAAAAAGGTAAGCAACGTTTAAACGGGGAAGAAGCGCTGGCTCTTGCTAGAACACGCCATATTGATAATGATATTGAACGTGGAAAACGCCAGCAATTAATTATTGAAGCCATCGTTGAAGAAGCTACAAAATTCTCATCCATCAATAAATACTCAAGCATCATTGACGCTGTTGGCGAAAATATGAAAACGAACCTAACATTTAATCAAATGCTTTCTATTGCAAAATTCGGTATGACCAATTCAATTGAAATGAAATCTCTAAACTTAGAAGGGCAAGATTCTCCGCAAAACGGCGTATACTATTACGCTCTTGATGAGAATTCTGTGGAAAGTGTTGCAAATGAGTTTGCAAATGAACTAAGCATCACTTCCCCTTTCCCAAACGCTGCACCTTACAAAGATCCAAATGATAGTTCATCTTCTAGTAGCGAATAATGATAAAAATAACCCTGAGCCTCACACGGCTTAGGGTTATTTTCGTTTTCGATGAATTTTTTGAAGTACATTTAAAACAGGACGATAATCCTCACCGATAAGCCCGATAAATTCGACAACAATCTCAATACATACGAGAAGTAATGCAAGGAGGATAACAGAGCCCCATGTCGTTGAGAACGAAAATACAAATCCAGTAAGCGAAAATAGAAGCGCCATACAATAGATGAGCAGAACTGTTTGCCGTTCAGTGAAGCCCAGCGCCATGAGTCGGTGGTGAATATGCGAGCGGTCTGCTGCAGAAATCGGCGTTCTTTTTTTCAACCGACGAATGATGGCAAAAAACGTGTCGGAAAGCGGTACCCCTAGGATGATAAGTGGTACTAATAGCGAAATAAAGGTAACATTTTTAAACCCCATTAGCGAAAGCACCGCTATCATATAACCTAGAAAAAGCGCGCCAGTATCCCCCATAAAAATCGAGGCTGGAGGAAAATTGAAAAGTAGAAAGGCCAAAACCGCTGCAACGAGAAGCAACGCAACTGGAGCTACAAACGCATCGTTTAAAATAAGTGCCATACCAGCGATTGTCATTAATGCAATGATTGAAATCCCACTTGAAAGCCCGTCAAGACCATCAATTAAATTTAACGCATTTATAATAGCAATAATCCAAATCATAGAAATCGGAATCGCCAACCAACCAAAATCGAGTTGTCCATAAAACGGAACATTAATAAATTCAATAACAACATTTCCCCAAACCGTTACACAAAACGCTGCAAGTAGCTGCCCTAGAAGCTTCAGCTTAGGTGACAATTCAATAATATCGTCAATAATTCCCGTAGCAATAATGATTAAAGCCCCTATATATACTGGTAAAAAGCCCGTTTTATCAATTGGCGCTAGAAAAAAACCGATTGAAAAGCTTATAAAAATTGCAAGCCCACCAAGTGTCGGTGTCACCTTTTTATGGCTGTGTCGTTCCCGCGGCGCATCGACCGCACCTATCCAAATTGCAAATTTACGCACAATTGGAATTAAAATAACCCCCATCAAAAAAGTTACGATACCCCATATGAACAAATCTGTTTCAGCTCCATTCTCTAACCTAGCAAAATCTCCCATTCGGCTTGTGTAAATCGTTGCAAGTTTTTCTCGTCTATTTGAACTCCAAGCCCGGGACCACGCGGAACTTCAATTTCTCCATCTACAAGTTCAAAATTCTCTTTTATTATATCATGTTTAAAATAACGTTTGGTAGCTGAAATATCTCCTGGAAACTGAAATTCTTCCCGAGCTGCCAGTGCCAAATTATGCGCACGTCCGACTCCTGCCTCAAACATCCCTCCGCACCATACAATTAGTCCGTTTTGCTTACAAAACTTCGTGATTTCAAGCGCCTCAGTATGACCACCGACACGCGCCATCTTGAGATTAATTGCTTTCGCACTACCAAACTCATGCGCTTGAAATACATCTGCTGTAGAACGAATATTTTCATCCAAACAAATAGGTGTTCGAATTTGTTTTTGTAAAAAGGCATGATCCGCTAAATCACGCACGCCAAAAGGCTGCTCAATCATGGCAAGACGAAGTTCATCCATCTTTTGAAAAAGCGACGTTTCAGCACGTGTATAAGCCGAATTGGCATCGGCCATCAGAATTAAGTCCGGAAAATTCAATCGTACTGCTTGTAAAAATTCCAAGTCTGAACCCGGTTTAATTTTCACCTTCACACGTTTATATCCCTCGTCTACATATTTCTGAACAAGCGAAACCAGTTCTGACGCCGAGTTTTGAATACCAATACTCACGCCAACTGGAACTACCCTTCGCTTCGCACCTAAATAGGCAGCTAGCGAAACGCGACTACGCTTAGCAAACAAATCATAGCACGCCGAATCAATCGCAGCTTTAGCCATTTCATTCCCTTTTATCCAAGAAAAAAGTTCACGTACATCACTTGGCTTTGTTAGCGTTTTTCTTTTCAGCCCTGGGAGTAAAATCGTTCGAATAATGTATGCAGCTGTATCTAATGTTTCCTCGGTATAATCTGGCAAAAGAAACGCGTCTAGCTCTCCGTATCCAGCCATTCCATTTTCATCCACTAATTTTATAAGAAAAAATGTTTTCTCCTCCAAAATGCCATAACTTGTTCGAAATGGCTCGTTAAGTGGTAGACTTACTTTAAAAAGTTTCGCGCCTTGAATTCTCATTTTCGCACCCTCTTATTTTCACGATTTACAGCTCGCATAAATTGCGGAATTGCAAAAAAACGACGCCATCTTGATGGATTAGTTACAAAGCGATATATCCACTCAATTCGGAGTTTTATAATGATTTTTGGGGCCCTTTTAATTGTTCCAGACAAAATATCAAAAGAACCTCCTACACCCATAAATATCCCTTTTTCAAACATACTGAAGTGCGACATAATCCATTTCTCTTGTGCTGGCGATCCTAATGCCACAAAAATAAAATCAGCATTGGATGCTTTAATTTCTTGAGCAATTTCCGCACTTTCTTTCAAGTTAAAATAGCCATGTCTACAACCGGCCACTGTTAGTTTAGGAAAACTATTCTTCAATTTTTCTTTAAGTGCCTCATTCACTTCTGGCTTAGCGCCTAAAAAATACACTTTTAAGCCATGATGTGAAGCTTCCTTTAAAACACCTTGCATCGTATCAAATCCCGTCACCCGTTCAGGTAGCAGGCTTCCTTGACGCTTAGCGGCCATAATAATTCCAACACCATCCGGCGTAATATAATCCGCCTTTAACACAATTTGCTTAAAGTCAGCATCACTTCTCGTGTTCATCACGATTTCAGGATTCGCCGTCACGACAAAGCGCTTTTTATGTTCTAAAGAATCTTGTAAAAGTTGCCTTATGAAATCAGCTTGTGTTGTATGTATAAAGGGGATTCCTAAGATTTCAACATTTTTTGCAGTCATAATTTCTAACTCCTGTTTTATTGAAGATTATACTTTAGTTTACCATAAAAGCTGTTGAAGTCCTATACTGATAGCGGAAAAACCACACACATATTTGCATGTGGCTTTAAACCATTGCAACTGCTTAGATTATTGTGTTGTTTCTGTGGAGGATTTCTCTAGAAAATTCGGTCTATTGGAATTTAAGTACCTTATTTTTCTAGTTAACACTTCCATGACATAAATTCGATTTTCATCTTTATTGACATAACTTCTTGTTTGCAACTCCCCCACAAGTCCAATTAACATTCCCTTTTCGCAGTAATTACACATTTCTTCTGCTCTTCTTCCCCATGCGACACACGGCACAAAATCAGCGTCCTGATCAAAGCGCTTCGCTTTTCCAAATCGATTTAATGCCAAAGTGAAATTTAGTACCACTTTGTCATCAGAAGTTATGCGCAATTCGGGGTCCTTCGTAAGTCTGCCTACAATCGTTACTTGATTTATCATTCTCAAAATACCTCATTTCCTAATTTTGAACTATCATACAAGACCTCACTTTTTTTGTAAAAACATTAAAATTACATTTTGAGCAACTAAAATGTCAAAATCAATTGATTTTCTTACGTATTTTTTTATTTTCAAAACTTTTTACCCCTTTAAATTATCATTTTAGGTATTTTTCATTTTTTTTATTTCGTGCTACAATAACTACAGAAATTTATAGCATAAGAAAAGCCTAACTTTTTAAGGTTAGACTCTTCTCTATCATTATTCAGCGTCGCTTAGTGCAACCATAATCTCGGCTTCACAAACGACATCGCCTTCAACTGTGGCTTTTACATTTGCCTTAGCAAGTGCCCCGCGCAATCGCGTGATTTCAGCTTCTAATTTCAACTGATCTCCAGGAACAACTTGACGTTTAAAACGGCATTTATCGATTCCTGCAAACAAACCGATTTTCCCTTTGTTTTCAGGACCTTGCACAATCGCAATTCCACAAGTCTGCGCTAATGCTTCAACAATAAGAACTCCTGGCATTACAGGATATTCAGGAAAATGCCCATTGAAAAAGGGTTCATTCACAGAAACATTTTTTATTGCTACTACTCGTTTGCCGGCTTCCATTTCAACAACTCGATCAACAAGTAAAAATGGATAGCGATGTGGCAAAATTTCTTTTATTTGCTTTATATCTAACATAATTAGCACCTTTCTAACCGCGTTTCTTTTTACCTAGTGATTCTAGAAGCACTCCTGTTCCAATTGCTACAACATCAAGTGGACTTTCAGTAATTAAAACTGGCACCTTTAATTCTTCTGACATTAAATCAGCTAAGCCATGGAGCAATGAACCCCCACCTGTCATGATGATTCCTCGATCAATAATGTCCGCGGATAATTCAGGTGGTGTTTTTTCTAATACTTGTTTAGCAGAGTGGATGATATTTTGCAATGACTCGTGCAATGCTTCTTCCACTTCGTCACTTGATACTGTGACCGTTCGAGGCAGTCCACTAACTAAATCGCGACCACGAATATCCATAGTTTCTTTTTTCAAATCTTTTACTGCAGTTCCAATAGTCATCTTTAATGTTTCTGCAGTTCTCTCACCAATTAATAAATTGTATTTTCGTTTTATGTACTGAAGGATATCTTGATCCCACTGGTTACCTGCAACTTTGACTGACTGACTTGTTACGATATCACCCATGGATAGAACTGCTATATCCGCTGTCCCACCACCAATGTCAACAACCATATTTCCACTTGGCTCAAAGATTTCCATACCTGCGCCAATTGCCGCAACTTTCGGTTCTTCTTCTAAAAAGACTTGTTTCCCGCCACTTTTTTCAGCAACTTCTCTGATTGCTTTTTGCTCCACAGAAGTAATATTTGTTGGGCAACAAATTAAAATACGTGGTCTGGAAAAGAATGTTTTTAGATTTAATTTTTGTAAAAAGAAACGTAACATTTCTTGAACAATATCAAAGTCTGCAATAACGCCATCTTTCATTGGCTTAATGGCGGTAATATCACCTGGTGTACGACCAACCATATTATAGGCTTCTGTTCCTACTGCCAAGACTTCCCCAGTTTTATTATTTACGGCTACTACCGCGGGTTCATTAATTACGATACCTCTACCTTTTACATGAATTAATACATTAGCTGTTCCTAAATCGATTCCAACATCTTTAGCCAAAATTTATTACCCCTTTCTCTGTTGTCTAACAGTCACTACTCTCACATTTTGAATTATAGCATAATTTACTTCTAGTCGAAAACTTTTTTTAAAATAAAAAAAGAACTTTCCAGAAGAAAGTTCTCACTCAGCAATTATTTTGCAAAAATAGCTTCTAACCCTGTTTCATTAATAACTTCATTTGAAACACGTTCAATGTCTGCGCCTAAGCTTCTCAACTTACCATGGAAGTCATTATAACCACGATCCAAATATTTTAATTCCGTTACTTGTGTATAGCCCTCTGCAACAAGTCCAGCTAAAATGAGGGCAGCAGCAGCACGTAAATCTGTTGCCGCAACTTCAGCTCCTTGAAGCTTTGCAGGACCATTAATAATAACTGAATGCCCTTCAATTTTCATATCTGCATTCATACGACGCATCTCTTCCACATGCATAAAACGATTTTCAAAAACTGTTTCCGTCATCACGCTAGTTCCTTCGCTAAGCATTTGAATGACCATCATTTGCGACTGCATGTCTGTTGGAAACCCTGGATGCGGCATTGTTTTAACATCGACAGCTTTTAATTTTTCCGGACCAATAACTCGAACGCCGGTTTCTTCTTCAATAATTTGCACACCCATCTCTTCAAGCTTAGCAATAAGCGAGCTAATATGTTCTGGAACAGCATCTTCAATAAAAATATTGCCTTGTGTAATGGCTGCTGCAATCATGAAAGTGCCTGCTTCAATGCGGTCTGGAATAATAGAATGTTCTGTTGCAGTCAATTCTTGTACACCTTCAATACGAATAACTTCTGTACCGGCTCCGATAACACGTGCGCCCATTTGGTTTAAGAAATTGGCTAAATCAACAATTTCAGGTTCTCTCGCAACATTTTCAATAACTGTTGTTCCTTCAGCAAGCGTTGCCGCCATCATAATATTTTGAGTTGCACCAACACTTGGGAAATCTAAATAAACTTTTGCACCTTTTAAGCGGTCAGCAGTAGCCTCAATATATCCATTTTCGATTTTCACCGTGGCTCCCATAGCTTCAAAACCCTTCAAATGAAGATCTACAGGGCGTGAACCAATTGCACATCCGCCTGGAAGTGCAACTCGTGCACTACCTGTACGCGCTAATAAAGGACCCATAACAACAATGGATGCTCTCATTTTACGGACATATTCAAAAGGAGCATCAGATGAAATTTCACCTGTTGCATCAACAGTCACAACATCGCCTTCAAACGTTACATCTGCTTGTAAGTACTTCAACACTTCATTAATTGTATATACATCCGATAAACTAGGAACATTCGTTAACACACTTTTACCTTTACTCGCAAGGAGTGTAGCAGCAATAACTGGCAATACAGCGTTTTTCGCGCCTTCAACTTTTACGCTACCAGTTAGCTTTTTCCCTCCACGTACAATCATTTTTTCCAAAATATATCCCTCCGCGTTAGTCAAACTTCAAAAAATCTATTTTTAATTTAATTATATGGAATTTAATACACATCTAAATCATTTTAACATCATTGCCACTCAAATATCAACATAATTTAACTAAAAAACAATCTATACTCTATGTTTATTTACCGATTTCACAATTTCTAAACATTTCATTAAAGTAATTGCGTAAGTTGCTTAAATGCTGATAAAAACTCTAAGAAGAAACTGCTTAATAAATAACCAATAACAATAGAGAGAATTGCAAATAAGAGCCTTGCTTGAATCACTCGATTTTTACTGATAAATTTCTCATACCGAACAGCTTGCAATGCCCAAAATACGATAACAATGAACAAGAGATGAGAAATAATGATAGTTGCTGGTTGTTCCATGACAACGTTGTACAAATTAAACACACCTTTATTAAGAAAATAAACACTTGTTCATCTTACCAAAAAAAGCAGTAAAAAGACACGAAAAAGCCCCATTTAATAATGGGACTTTACAGATTTAATGTTTTTTCGCGTGAATTCGGTTAATGGCTTTTTGCAAAGCAACTTGAGCCATGATTTCATCCACTTTTTGATCTTTAGCTTGTTGTAATCGTTCTTCCGCACGCGTTTTCGCACGCTCTGCACGATCAATATCAATATCTTGTTCACGCTCGGCAGTATCAGCCAGAATATTGACTTCCTCGCCGTTCACTTCCATAAAGCCACCATTAACAGCAATCCATTCTTCACCTGACTCTTGCTTCAATCGAACAACATCGATTTTAAGTGGTGCTACAAGTGGTACGTGACCATGTAAGATACCGAGTTCACCGGCCTTGGTTCTGGCGATAACCATATTTGCTTTACCTTCATAAACAGGGCCATCTGGAGTAACGATACTAACGTTTAGTTCACTCACACGTATCTCCTCCTGTTTTTATTAAACTTCGATTCCTTGAGTTTTAGCTTTTTCCAAAACTTCTTCGATACGTCCTACTGAACGGAAAGTATCTTCAGGAATGTGGTCATACTTACCAGCTAAAATATCTTTAAAGCCTTTTACTGTTTCATTTACAGGAACGTAGGAACCGGATTGACCTGTAAATTGTTCAGCAACATGGAAGTTTTGTGACAAGAAGAATTGAACGCGACGCGCACGTGCAACAGCTTGCTTATCTTCATCAGATAATTCATCCATACCTAGAATCGCGATAATGTCTTGCAATTCTTTGTAGCGTTGCAATAATTGTTGTACTTGAGTTGCAACCTCATAATGCTCTTCTCCAACAATTTCTGGAGAAAGCGCACGTGAAGTAGAAGCAAGCGGATCTACCGCTGGATAAATACCTTGTTCAGTTAATTTTCGTTCAAGGTTTGTTGTTGCATCTAAGTGGGCAAAGGTCGTTGCCGGAGCCGGATCCGTATAGTCATCGGCTGGCACATAAATCGCTTGAATAGAAGTAACCGAGCCTACATTTGTAGACGTGATACGTTCTTGAAGCTGACCCATTTCAGTTGCCAAAGTTGGTTGATAACCTACGGCAGATGGCATCCGCCCTAACAAGGCAGAAACCTCTGAACCAGCTTGGGTGAAACGGAAAATGTTATCAATGAATAATAGAACATCTTGGTGTTCTACATCACGGAAATATTCAGCAATTGTTAAACCTGTTAAAGCAACACGCATACGCGCACCAGGTGGCTCATTCATTTGGCCAAATACCATGGCTGTTTTTTCAATAACACCAGAATCTTTCATTTCAAAGTAAAGGTCGTTACCTTCACGCGTACGTTCTCCAACACCAGCGAATACCGAAATACCACCATGTTCTTGAGCGATATTATGGATAAGCTCTTGGATTAGTACTGTTTTACCTACGCCGGCTCCACCGAACAAGCCGATTTTACCACCTTTTACGTATGGTGCTAATAAATCTACAACTTTAATTCCTGTTTCAAGAATTTCTGTTGTTGTGGATAGTTGGTCAAAAGTTGGTGCTGAATGGTGAATTTTGTTGCGTACAACGTCATTCGAAATTGGGGTATCTAAATCAATTGTATCTCCTAAAACATTAAATACACGACCTAGCGTGATATTCCCAACAGGTACCGTAATCGGGCTGCCTGTATCCACTACTTCCATACCTCTTTGAATTCCATCAGTGGATGCCATTGCAATTGTACGAACGACATCATCTCCTAATTGGATAGCAACTTCTAAAGTAAGATGATTTGTAGCTTGTTCTTTTGACTGAGTTTGATATTCCACTGTAAGGGCATTGTAGATTTCAGGCAAATTTCCGCCATCAAATTTAACGTCTACAACTGGACCCATTACTTGGATTACTCGTCCTTTCGTCATGCGATTTTTCCTCCTTACTTACGGTTTCGCAGGTTAAGTCGTTTCAAATAGCTTACTATTCGAGCGCGGCTGCACCACCAACGATTTCGGTAATTTCTTGTGTGATCGCAGCTTGGCGAGCACGGTTATACTGAAGTGACAAGTCACCAATTAAATCTTGTGCATTATCAGTCGCGCTTCTCATTGCAGTCATTCTAGCAGCGTGTTCAGCTGCCTTGGCATCGAGTAGCGCCCCGAAAATTAAGCTTTCTACATATTGAGGTAGTAGAACTTCTAGAATTTCTTGTTCGGAAGGTTCAAATTCGTAGACGGTTAAATCTTTTTCGGTTTCTGCGCTTGCATCTTTGAACTGTGTGAGCGGAAGTAATTGCTCACGGCGAAGCTCGCTTGAAATCGAGTTAATGTGATGATTGTAGTAAACAAATACTTCATCATACACACCGTCTTCAAACATTTGAACGGCATTACTTGCAATATCTTTGATTTCAGCAAATGCTGGATGATCTGAGATTCCTTGAACTTCAAGGACAATATTCATCTGGCGTGTTTTGAAGAAATCACGGGCATTACGCCCTATCGCGATAATCGCATATTCTTCACTAGAACTATGCTTGGTCGAAATTTCTTGGAATACTTCTTTAATTACAGAACTATTGTACGAGCCAGCGAGCCCTGTATCAGAAGTAATCACGATGTAACCTGTTCGCTTGACAGGTCTTGAAACTAGCATGGGATGGTCGGAACTGTTTCCTGTCGCAGCAATATGCGTGACAACATCATGGATTTTGGAAACGTAAGGCGCATAAGCACGAGCATTTGATTCCGCTTTTCCAAGTTTCGAAGCCGATACCATCTGCATCGCTTTCGTAATTTGACTGGTTTTCTTCGTCGATGTAATTCGTTGTTTTATATCAATTAAAGATGCCAAAGATTTTCACCACCTTTTATATTCCAATTCGAAAAAATTTATTTTTCCTCACTTGGAACAAAAGTATTTTTAAATTCATTTAGTGCGCTATCTAGTTTTTCTTCATCAGGAAGAGATTTTGTCGTACGAATCTCTTCTAGTAATTCAGAACGATTATGGTCGAACCATGTATTCATTTCGGACTCAAAACGAAGAACGTCATGAACTGGAATATCGTCCAGATAGTTGTGCACCAATGCATATAAAATTAAAACTTGTTTTTCTACTTTTAAAGGTTTGTGTAAATCTTGTTTCAACACTTCAACTGTGCGTTTACCACGTTCTAGCTTGGCACGCGTTGCTGCATCTAAATCTGACCCGAATTGTGAGAAGGATTCTAGCTCACGATAAGCGGCTAAATCAAGGCGAAGTGTTCCGGCAACTTTTTTCATAGCTTTAATTTGCGCTGATCCACCAACACGGGATACTGAAAGTCCGGCATTAATCGCTGGTCTTACGCCCGAGAAGAATAGGTCAGATTGCAAGAAGATTTGTCCATCAGTAATAGAGATAACATTTGTTGGAATATAAGCGGAAATATCCCCAGCTTGTGTTTCAACAAACGGAAGAGCTGTAATGGAGCCACCACCAAGTGCATCACTTAGTTTTGCTGCACGCTCTAACAAACGGGAATGCAAGTAGAAAACATCCCCTGGATAAGCTTCACGACCTGGAGGACGACGAAGTAGCAAGGAAAGTTCACGGTAAGCTGCCGCTTGTTTGGATAAATCATCATATACGATTAAAACGTGCTTGCCGTTATACATGAATTCTTCACCCATTGCTACACCAGCATAAGGAGCTAGATATAGTAAAGGCGCTGGTTGTGATGCGGCCGCGGTTACTACAATTGTGTAGTCGAGCGCACCATGTTTACGTAAAGTTTCAACAGCTGTACGAACTGTTGATTCTTTTTGGCCGATTGCGACATAAATACAAATCATATCTTGGTCAGCTTGGTTTAAAATGGTGTCAATGGCAACGGATGTTTTACCCGTTTGACGGTCACCGATAATAAGTTCACGTTGTCCGCGACCAATTGGCACAAGGGCATCAATTGCTTTAATACCAGTTTGCAGTGGCTCTGAAACTGATTGACGTTGCATAACGCCTGGTGCAACTGCTTCAATTGGACGGGTACCTGTTGTTTCAATTGGGCCTAGGCCATCAACTGGCTGTCCTAGTGAGTCAACAACACGCCCGATGAGCGCATCACCAACTGGTACTTCCATAATTTTACCTGTACGACGAACTTCATCGCCTTCACGAATTTCAGTGTAAGGGCCTAAAATGATGATACCGACATCATTTGTTTCCAAGTTTTGGGCCATACCCATTACACCATTTGAGAATTCTAATAGTTCTCCGGCCATTGCATTATCAAGTCCATGAGCACGCGCGATACCATCACCGATATAAGTAACAGTTCCTACTTCACTTACTTTTAATTCGCTTTGATAGTTCTCGATTTGCTGCTTAATAATGGAGCTGATTTCTTCAGCCTTAATGCTCATCAATTTCACCCCTCGTTAAAACGGGAACTAGGCTTTTATTTGCCGTTCCATGTCCTTTAATTTCGTTTTTAGACTATCATCATAAATACGGGTTCCGATAACCACACGGATGCCACCTAATAAGGATTTATCTACATGATTTCGAATATGAAGTTTGTTCTTATTTAATTTTTTCGCAAAAGCTGTCGAAATAGCTGCTTGTTCTGCGTCAGAAAGTGGGACAACAGAGTAAACATCTGCTTCCGCTATACCTTCTAAATCATTTACACGCGCCGCGTAGACGTCGGCAATGACCATTAAATAATCTTCACGACCACGATCAATTAATAGAAAGATAAAATCTCGAAGCGTTTCGTTAACATCTTTAAAAACGGCGCTGGCAAGACTTTTCTTTTGCTCAGTCGTAAGTGTCGGATTTTCAAGTAGTTTTACAAAATCTGGATTCGTCGTTAAAGCTTCTTTCACGGTGGAAAGTTCTTCTTTAAACTGTGCAACAAGATTCTTTTCTTCAGCTACTTGGAAAATAGCCGTGGCATAGCGACTTGCAACTTCCAAATCCTTACTCATTTGTCATCGCCTAGCCTTTCGATGTAATCTTGAATCAAATCGCTTTGTGCTTTTTCATCCAGATTTTTCTCGATAACTTTCGATGCAATTAGAACGGATAGAGAGCCGACTTGTTCACGAAGTGCAGAAATAGCATCTTCTTTTTCGCGAACGATTTCGGTTTTGGCTTCTTCTTTTAATCGTTCTGATTCTTGACGTGCCGCTTTAATGATTTCTTCGCGCTCTTTTTCACCAAGTTGCTTGGCATTTTCAATCATAGTTTGCGACTCAACACGTGCTTGTTTTAGTACTTCGCGTTGTTCTGCAAGTAAGCTTTCCGCTTGTGTGCGACTTTCTTCTGCAGAATCTATTTCTGAAGCGATGTGTTCTTCCCGTTCTTTCATCACATTCATAAGTGGTTTCCATGCAAAAATACGAATGAGAACCAATAGAAGTGCAAATGTGAATAACGTAAAGAAACTATCACCGACTGTAAAACTACCTAAGACTAAATGTGGTTGTAACACGTCTGTTTCACTCCTTTCCAAACATTCGCTAAAAACCTCGCATTTCGTTTACTCAAAGAAACGGGGTGAGATTCCCCGATTTTCTTTGATGACTGATTATTTATTCAGTACCATGAACGCAATTACGACTGCGATGATAGGAAGGGCTTCAACCAAACCGATACCGATAAACATGATTGTTTGTAGCATGGAACGAGCTTCTGGTTGACGAGCAACCCCCTCGACTGTTTTAGAAACAATAAGACCATTACCAATACCTGCACCCAGTGCACCTAAACCTACTGCGATTGCAGCTGCAATAACACCTAAAGACATAATTAATATCCTCCTCAAATTCTTGTTTTATTTTTAATTTATACGAATTGCTTAATGTTCATCACTAACTTTGTGTGACATATAAACCATTGTTAACATTGTGAAAATATAGGCTTGGATTGCTCCGATGAATACTGAGAACCCTTGCCATGCAAGTGCCGGAATAATAGCAAGAACTCCGGTAAACACATTAATATGCGCAAGTTGTGTTGCGATAATAGTAAGCAAAACTTCACCGGCAAATATATTACCGTAGAGCCGCAATCCAAGTGTTAATGTGTTGGCAAATTCTTCCACTAATTTTAATGGAAATAGAAATTTCATTGGGCTAAAGTATGTGCCCACAAAATAATGTTTGAATCCTCGCATTTTAACACCATAATAATGAGTTAGTGCCAATACCATAATGGCAAGTGTTAAAGTTACAATTGGATCAGCTGTGGGTGAACGCCACCATACTTCATCGTGAACAGAAACGGAAGTAATAACCCCCAGCATATTTGCCACGAAAATAAACATTATTAGAGTAATACCTAACACATGAAATCTTCCACCAGTTTTCCAGTCCATATTACTGTTGATAATACCGCGCACAAAATCCATCACCCATTCGATGAAATTTTGTTTTCCTGTAGGCCGGCGTTTTAAGTTCCGTGTACAGAGAATAGCAATTGCTAGAACGATAATGCAAGTAATAGAAATCATTAGGACATTAGATAAATTGAAATCTAATCCTAAGAAACGGACCACGGGAAAGTTTTCTTCCAATTTGGTTCACCCCTCTCTTTTTGTTAACTTTTTTTTCTCCGATATAAGGAATAGAGTATGAAATCTAAAAAGATGACTGCATAGGCAATCCCTAGACCAATTATCACGCTATAGATATGAAAGTATTCAGGAATTTGAGTTGCGATCATTGTCGCAAGTACCATACTCCCCATTCTTGCTGTTGTTCCCATACCATAAAATCTTTTGTTTTCAGCCAGTGCCCTTGTCATTGCCTGCGTCCGTCTCATGAGCAGCCAGTAATTAAACCAGCCAACGATTAGTCCCAGTTTTAGCCCTAAGAAAATATGTACATATGGCGTGAGAAACCATCCAATGAGGCATAGAGCAATAAAAATAACAAGATACTTCTGATGACGATGGTACATTCCTATTAGCGATTCTAACATGTAGTTGCAGTCCTTTCTGTTTCAGTTGTATTTCCCAAATTGCTTCATCATTCGGAGCAAGTTGTAAAACTTTGTGAAAACAGACACATTTTACAACTATTTTTATTTCCTCGCGACACATGAAAGCCTTATCAGCGTGTCAGTTCTAAGAATACAACAGAAAAAAGGGAAAAGTCAATATACTTTCACAAAACCATCATATTCTTACTAGATAATAGTACCATAATCTAGCGAAGGCATAAAATATTTGACTGCGTTTTTGTTAAAAAAAGCTAAAAATCTCATTTACAAGGAATCTACCAAAAATAAACACCTCCGATTCGCTGAAAAGAACCGTGCTATAATTTGATTTCGTATCGTGTTTATTTTCACAAACAACGCTAAAATAAAAAAAGCTTTCACCTATATTGGCAAAAGACTTCATTATTTTGCAAACAACGCAAACCAAAAGTTCTTTCCCAATAAAAGAACGGAAAAAACCATGATTCATCATCCTAATTATATAACGCCCAAGCATCCTCTAAATTCTGTCAGCACAAGTGCCGGCGGGATTCGTATGAATGCTTTACAGCGTTCTATCCCTAGGTTAAATGAAAAGCTAGTTTTTTGGGCTCTCTAGTTTATAACATTGAACATCTTATCACATGTTCACCAAAACCTCTAGTCAAATCTGATCATGTAACACATCTGTAACAATAATGCGGTTTCATTTTGTTTCTACATCAAAGCGACCACAAAACGTAGTCGCTTAAATCTTATATTTTAAAATCAGTTGGGCGCTTCGTCCCATTAAAATGATGCGAAATTGCTTCTAAAATCCGTTTGGAGGCTTCTCCGTCACCATACGGATTGGCCGCTTGACTCATTTTATCATGTGCTTCTTTAGAATCGAGCAAAAGAAGAGCTTCCTTGATTAGCGATTCTTTTGCGGTACCAATTAGCTTTAGCGTGCCGGCTTCGACTCCTTCGGGGCGTTCAGTTGTATCGCGCAGGACTAGGACGGGAACGCCCATGCCAGGCGCTTCTTCTTGGACGCCGCCGGAATCTGTGAATACAAGGTAGGCTTTCTTTAAGAAGTTATGGAAATCAATTGCGTCAAGCGGTTCAATGAGGTGGATTCGGTCGTGGCCACCTAAAATCGCCATTGCTTTTTCGCGCACTGCAGGGTTTTTGTGCATCGGATAAACAAGCTCAACATCTTCTCTTTCCTCGACGATTTGGCGCACTCCTTCAAACATGCCTTGCATGGGGGCACCTAAATTTTCGCGACGGTGCGCGGTCATAAGAATAAGACGGTTGTCGCCTAATTTATCCAGAATCGGATGACTGTAGTTGTCTTGAACGGTAGTTTCCAGTGCATCGATTGCGGTATTCCCTGTTATGAAAATCGTTTCTTCTACTTTATTTTCGCGTAAAAGGTTTTCTTTCGATGTTTCTGTTGGTGAAAAATGCAAGTCAGCCATTACGCCCGTTAGCTGGCGGTTCATCTCTTCTGGAAAAGGTGAATATTTGTTCCATGTTCTTAGGCCTGCTTCAACGTGTCCGATAGCGGTTTGCTCATAAAAGGCTGCTAGTGCCGCCGCAAAACTTGTCGTTGTATCTCCGTGAACGAGCACGATATCGGGCTTTTGCTCGCGAATAACCTCAACTAGTCCAGATAGAACGCGCGACGTGATGTCGCTAAGTGTTTGGCCTGCTTGCATAATGTTTAAATCTACGTCTGGCTTTACTTTGAAGATTTCAAGTACCTGATCTAACATTTCTCGATGTTGCGCGGTAATAACGACCGTCGACTCGAATTTTTCGGGTGCGCTTTCTAATGCTAAAACGAGCGGCGCCATTTTAATCGCTTCTGGTCGTGTTCCAAAAACACTCATGACTTTAATCTTTTTCATCATACAGACTCCTTAGGTTATTTCGTTCCGAATAAACGATCTCCTGCATCGCCCAAACCAGGTACGATGTAGCCTTCTTCGTTTAGTTTTTCATCTAATCCAGCAATGTAGATTTCCACATCTGGATGCGCTTTTTGCAAGGCTTTTACGCCTTCTGGTGCAGCGACAAGACACATAAATTTCATGTTTTTAGCCCCGCGTTTTTTAAGTGCATCAATGGCCATAATTGCGGAGCCACCTGTTGCAAGCATTGGATCCACGACGATGAAAAGTCGTTCCTCCACGTCAGATGGTAGCTTAACAAAATATTCAACTGGCTCAAGTGTGTCGTGATCGCGGTATAGACCGACGTGTCCGACTTTCGCTGCTGGAATCAGTTTTAGAATGCCATCTTGAAGTCCTAGTCCTGCGCGTAAAATGGGGACTACGCCTAGTTTTTTCCCTACAAGTGATTTCGCTTTTGTCACTTGAATTGGCGTTTCCACTTCCACTTCTTCCAGTTCCATATCGCGCGTAATTTCATAAGCCATTAAAGTTGCCACTTCGTCAACAAGTTCACGGAACGCTTTTGTCCCCGTATCTTTATCTCGAATAATCGTTAATTTGTGTTGGATAAGTGGATGATTTAAAACATGTACTTCCGCCATTTTCTTCTCTCTCCTTTAAATTCAAAAATTACCTCTACATTATTGTATCAGAACATCGCACGAGTGCAATACAAAAAACTATTACTTTTTAACAAAAAAAAGAAGCAGACCGAAAAGATCCACTTCTTTATACTGTTTAAAGCTCCGGATAGAGCGGGTATTGGCTTGTTAATTCGCTTACCTGCGTTCCGACTTCCTCTAGGACACTTTCGTCCTCTAAGTTATGCAAGACCTTGGCAATAAGCTCACCGACGATTTGCGTTGCGGCCGTGTCAAAGCCACGTGTCGTGATTGCTGCTGTCCCAACACGAATGCCGCTCGTTACAAACGGACTTTCCGTTTCAAATGGAATGGCGTTCTTGTTGACCGTAATTCCAACGCTATCAAGCGCCTCTTCGGCTGCCTTGCCTGTAATTCCCAACTGATTTAAATCAATGAGTAATAAATGATTATCCGTGCCGCCAGTTAAAACTTGAACCCCATTTTCCTCAAGCGTCTTAGCAAGCTGTTTCGAATTTTCAATAATCCGTGCCGCATACGTTTTAAATTCTGGTTGAAGTGCCTCGCCAAAAGCAACCGCCTTACCAGCAATGACGTGCATTAGCGGACCACCTTGAATGCCTGGGAAGATGGCTTTATTAATTTTTGCTTCCCATTCAGCTTTCGCCAAAATAAGACCGCCGCGTGGGCCACGCAACGTTTTATGTGTGGTTGTCGTTACAAAATCGGCATATTCTACAGGATTTTGATGTAGGCCTGCCGCCACTAAACCAGCGATATGCGCCATGTCTACCATTAAGTATGCGCCCACTTCATCCGCAATTTCACGGAATTTCGCAAAATCAATGGCGCGCGGATAAGCACTTGCCCCTGCGACAATCATTTTTGGTTTGTGTTCTAACGCTGTTGCTCTTACAATATCATAATCAATTTGCTTCGTTTCTTTACTCACACCATATTCAACAAAATTGTACAATAAGCCACTAAAATTAACTGGGCTTCCGTGCGTTAAATGTCCACCGTGCGCTAAATTCATCCCTAGAACAGTGTCCCCAGGCGTTAATACAGCTTGATAAACGGCCATATTCGCTTGTGCTCCGGAATGCGGTTGCACGTTGGCATATTCAGCACCAAATAATTGTTTGGCACGATCTCTTGCTAAGTCCTCCACAATATCCACGTACTCACAACCACCATAGTAACGTTTACGCGGATATCCTTCTGCATACTTGTTTGTCAGTACCGATCCCATAGCTTCCATCACTTGTTCGCTAACAAAATTTTCAGATGCAATTAACTCAATGTTATTTCTTTGTCTTCCAAGTTCTAAACGAATCGCATCAAAAACTTCCTTGTCTTGCTTTTGCAGATAAACCAATACGAGGACCCCCATCCTTTTTTTATTATAGTGTGAATTTTTGTATTATCCATAATATTACTTGAATCTGGATGAAAATCAAGTATTTTTTGCGATTTTTTAGTAAATTTTGAAAGTGAAGCGTTTCACTCAGAAAAACCGCTCCACAACTCATTCAGTTAGTTAAGTATTTATTGCCAGCTGCTTTTTCTAAACGGTTCATAATCGCTTCACCAATTCCATCTCTGTCATATGGTTCTGCTAAAATGAGCGTTACGTCTGTATGATCAAAAAGACGTAAGCCGTCATATAAGCGTCTTGCGATATCTTCCATTTTTTGTTTGCTGCCGATTTTAATTATATTTACGGACGCATTAATTTCGCTGGCGAGTTCATCTGAAACTAGCAAGCCAACACTTTCGCCATTTTCCTCAGCCTGTTTAATTTGCTCTTCCCAAAAAGCAACATCGCCTTTTACGAGATAAACTGGTGCTTCAGGGGCGTAATGGGTATATTTCATGCCCGGTGCTCTTGGGGTTTCTTCTTTTGTTTCAATATTTTTAGCTGATTTCACTTGACCGATAACTTTTTCAATTTGTTCGATTGATACGCCACCAGGGCGCAAAATAGTTGGTATTTCTTCCGCAAAATCGATAACAGTTGATTCTAAGCCTACGCCTGTGCTTCCGCCGTCAATAATGGCGGCAATTTTTCCGGTTAAATCTTCTTCTACGTGCCGAGCGGTTGTTGGACTTGGACGTCCAGAACGATTAGCACTCGGGGCAGCTACTGGGCGCCCTGTTAGGCGAAGCAATTCTAAGCCTACTGGATGAACGGGCATCCGCACACCGACTGTATCTAATCCAGCGGTCGCATTTTTCGCAATACTACCTTTTTTCATTGGCAAAATAAGCGTAAGAGGCCCTGGCCAAAACACATCAATTAATTTTTGTGCTTTTTTAGGAATTCGCTCGATGAACTCGTCCATTTGGCTCGCACTCGCAATGTGGACAATAAGCGGATTATCAGACGGGCGTCCTTTTGCTTCAAAAATTTTCTGTACGGCTTTTTCATTTGTTGCATCTGCTCCTAAGCCATACACGGTTTCTGTCGGGAATGCGACTGTTTCGCCGTTTCTTAGAAGCTCTGCTGCTTCGTTATAAATCTGTTTGCCTTGATCAATATTCCAAAGTTTCGTTTCCATCTTTGAAAAACTCCTTTTTTGACTTCTATTCTCTATTTTAACCGTTTTAAAGCTTTTTTTCACCCGTCTAACTAAAAAAATCGGCATATTTCCGATGAAACTGGGAAATTACGCCAAATATAAAACTAAATTAGTTATCCACATTCTGTGGATAATAATTTTGTCAATGGGGATAAGTTTTTGTGAACCTGTGGATAATGTTAATAAATGTGTTGATAAGTGGATTTTTAATATTAAAATTTGGTTAAAAATATTTTTTTGCACAAATTGTTATCCACAGATAAAAATAAAATTTAAGACGCTCCTTCGCAGGAACGTCTTTATACCAACATATTTGAGCAAACCACAATGCGATCTTTATTGTTAATATCTTTGTGGATAACTACCTCTGCTTGTGGAAAACTTTTTTGCAATAATTTTTGGACGGCTTTGCCTTGTGCATAACCAATTTCAAGTCCAATCCAAAACTTTTCATTGACTAGCTGGGGTAAATCATTAGCGAGGCGCTCATACATTGCTAAGCCTTCGTTTTCGGCGAATAGCGCAAGCTCTGGTTCATTTTTCAACACATAATCGGACATTTCTTTTCGCTCGACTTCCGCAATATACGGCGGGTTGGCAACAATCATATCAAAAGTTCGGGCTGCCGCCTTGAACGTCGCTACTAAATCGGTCTGGACGAACTCCACTTTCGCTTCTAAAACTCGGCTATTTTTTTCTGCTACTAAAAGAGCTTCTTTGGATATGTCTGAAGCCGCTACAGTGAGGCGTGGCACGCTTTTTTTCAGCGCGACAGCAATTGCTCCACTTCCTGTACAAATGTCTAAAACCGTGCGTATCGCTTCTTTCTGGGCTACTCGTTCTGCAAGCAAAACGAGTTCTTCCGTTTCCGGACGTGGAATAAGCACGTTTTGATCCACATAAAAATCAAAACCATAAAATGGCGCTGTATTTAAAATGTACTGGACGGGCTCACCGTCTAAATAACGTTTAAAATCCGCCTGAAACTGCGCTTCGCTTTCAGCAGAAAGCCCATCCGAAAGGCGCGTCCACAATTCTGACCTTGTGTATTCTAGGCGTGTTTCAAGTAAAATTTCAGCGGCATTTAAATCTAAATGCCGCTCTTCTAAAATTTGTTTTGCTTCTTTTAGTACCGAAGAAATTGTTTTATTCTGCATCGTTTAAATGCTCCAGCTTGCTCGTTTGATCTTCCAAAATGAGCACATCGATAATTTCATCCAATTTCCCTTCCATAATTTGGTCGAGTTTTTGAATCGTTAAGCCGATGCGGTGATCCGTCACACGATTTTGCGGGTAGTTGTATGTCCGAATCCGCTCCGAGCGGTCGCCTGTCCCAACAGCCGATTTACGCGTTGCATCGTATTCTTCGCGCGCTTCGCTTTCAAACTTGTCAAAAACACGTGCGCGTAAAACTTTCATCGCTTTTTCTTTATTTTTAATTTGTGAACGTTCATCTTGCATGGACACCACAATCCCAGTCGGAATATGTGTTAATCGAACGGCTGACATCGTCGTATTGACACTTTGTCCGCCAGCCCCAGTTGAGGCGAATGTATCTGTGCGAATATCTTTATCTTGAATATCGATTTCAACATCTTCCGCTTCTGGTAAAATTGCAACGGTTGCCGTGGACGTATGAATGCGCCCGCCAGATTCGGTTTCTGGGACACGCTGAACACGGTGAGCGCCGTTTTCGTACTTTAGGCGAGAATATGCTCCGTCACCTGTAATCATGGCGATAACTTCTTTGTAGCCACCAATTCCGGTTGGGTTTGCGTCCATAATTTCTACTTTGTAGCCACGCGATTCTGCATAGCGACTGTACATTCGGAATAAGTCACCAGCGAATAAAGCCGCCTCATCGCCGCCCGCCGCCCCGCGGATTTCCATAATAACGTTTTTATCATCATTTGGATCTTTGGGTACAAGTAAAAGTTTCATTTTTTCTTCGAGCTCTATTTTTTCTTCCTGCAAGCCAGAAAGTTCTTCCTTCGCCATTTCGCGCATATCGTCGTCGAGCTTTTCCGAAAGAAGCTCTTTTGTTTCCTCAATTTGACTCGTCACTTCTTTATAATGACGATAAGTTTCAACCGTTTCAGCAATTCCCGACTGTTCCTTTGACAAATCACGCAAACGCTTTGGATCAGATACAACTTCTGGATCACTTAAAAGTTCATTTAGTTCCTCGTAGCGGTTTTCCACCGCTTGTAATCGGTCATACATATTCTTAGCACCTCACTTAATCTGCTATCGGCGGATGAGCGTGACATTTCCGACAAACTGGATAGTACTGGTCATTTCCACCAATTAAAATTTGTTCTCCTGTATAAACAGGCTTCCCTTGGTCGTCTACACGTAAAACCATCGTTGCTTTTTTGGCACAAAACCAACAAATCGTTTTCATTTCTTCGATTTTATCCGCATAGAGTAGTAAATATTTCGATCCTTCGAAAAGCTCATTTTGAAAATCATTCTTCAAACCATACGCAATAACTGGAATCCCTAATTCATCCACAATATTGGCCAGTTCAAACACATGATGTTTTTCTAAAAACTGCGATTCATCTAAAAGCACACAAAATGGTCGTGGATGCATCCTTTTCACTTCTTCAAAAATATTCGTATCCGAGAAAACCGGTGTCGCATCACGTTTTAAACCAATACGGCTAGAAATCACGCCCACCTTATCACGGTCATCAATTCCTGATGTAAAAATCACAACTGGTTTATTTTGCTCTTCATAATTATGAGCCACTTTTAAAATTTCAATTGTTTTACCGCTATTCATTGCCCCGTATCTAAAAAATAACTGCGCCATCACCTTTGCCCCTTTTCTTAAACTCTTTTCCTATTCTAACACAGCCGAAGAAAAATTGGGATAATGAACAAAAAAAATCGAGTGCAAAAAGCACTCAATTTTAGAATTTATTCAAATACAAGCGAGCCGCTCCCCTCAACTTCAAGCGCAAGCACATTCGCCTCCGCATCAAAGCCTTGAAGCACACTCATTAGGTTTGTTTTCTTGTCATGCGGGGCAAAAATTAAAATCGTCGGACCTGCACCACTTAAACAAGTCGCGTAAGCACCTTCTGCGCGCGCAATTTCGCGAATTTTAACAAGATGAGGCACTAGCTTTGCACGATATTTTTCGTGCCATAAATCGCGCTCCATCATCTCTCCCGCAAGCGTCATGTCATTTTGGAGCACAGCCGCAATCATCACGTTCGAAATCGCGCTCGCAGACACCGCCTCTTTATACGCAAGCATTTCGGGCAAAACATTACGACTCTCACTGGTTAAAAGCTCCGTTTTAGGAATAAACGCTAAAATCGCGCAATTTGGAAACAGGTGACGCACATAAAAATCAGCGTCCTTAAGTTTCGCGCCTACGACCAAGTTGCCGAGCACGGCTGGCGCCACGTTATCTGGATGCCCTTCAATTTCAGCCGCGATTTCAACTTTCCGTTCTTTCGACAAGCCAAGATTTCCTAGAAAATTCGCGAGTTCAATTCCCGAAACAACAGCAGCCGAGCTACTCCCCAAACCGCGTGCAGTTGGAATATCGCACGTCATTTTAAGCGCATGCGGCGTTAAATCTGGCACAAGCGATAACGCCGTCGAGATAATGACATTCGTTTCGTCATTCGGGATGCCGCCGCCTAAGTCATGCTCAATATGCCATTTTGAGCTAGCTTCCCCAATTTCAAGCGTCAAGTAAAGCGTTAGCGCGAGACCGCACGAATCAAATCCCGGCCCTAGATTGGCAGTCGTTGCAGGTACACGGATACGCATTAGGCGTTCACTCCGTTTTGCAGGTGCGCGCGCATTTCATCGACGTTTTCAGCATGAATGATGTTAAAATCATGCACACTCATCGCCGTGTCAGGGTCTTTAAGGCCATTTCCAGTAAACACACAAACAACGGTTTGACCCGGCTTGATTTTACCATTTTTCACATGTTGAATGACGCCTGCAAGCGATGCGGCTGAACCCGGTTCGATAAACACGCCGTCTTGCCTAGCCACTTTTTTGTATGCATTTACAATTTCATCATCTGTCACGGAGTCGATATAGCCATTTGATTCGTCGCGTGCAGCTTCTGCCAAACTCCAACTCGCAGGATTCCCAATTCGAATCGCCGTCGCAATCGTTTCCGGATTCGCAATTGGTTCGCCTTTTACGATTGCCGCTGCCCCTTCCGCTTCAAAGCCGTGCATCGCCGGACGTCCAGACGCGAATTTGTCGTCCCATTCTTTGAACCCTTTCCAGTAAGCCGAAATATTTCCCGCATTGCCAACTGGGATGGCCAAAACATCTGGTGCCTGTCCAAGCTGTTCGCAAATTTCAAACGCAGCCGTCTTTTGACCCTCTAGGCGGTAAGGGTTGACTGAATTTACGAGAGTCACCGCTTCCGTTTCTGCTAATTTTCTAACCGAATCAAGGGCTTCGTCAAAGTTCCCCTGAATCGCGATGATGTCGGCGCCGTACATAACAGCCTGTGCGAGTTTCCCGAGTGCCACTTTGCCGTCCGGGATAACGATGTATGCTTTCATACCCGCACGAGTTGCGTAGGCTGCCGCTGCCGCTGATGTGTTCCCCGTCGAGGCGCAAATAACCGCCTCAGCACCTTCCTCTTTCGCTTTCGCAACCGCCATGACCATGCCACGGTCCTTAAACGAGCCCGTCGGATTTAGTCCTTCGTATTTGCCGTACAAGTTCACACCCAACTCTTTGGATAAATGAGGCAAAGGAATAAGTGGCGTATTGCCTTCCGCAAGCGAGATGAGCGGTGTACGTTCTGAAATCGGTAAAAAATCTTTATATTTATCAAGAAGTCCTTTATACATATTACTTAACCCTCCACAACTGCATATTTAGTCAAAATGCGTATTTCTGGTTCTTCTTCTGCGCGGTTTAGTGCCACACTTAGTTGCGCCTTGCTAATTGAATGCGTCACGATCACAACCGTTGCCGTGAATTCATTGAGTGGCTCCTGAATAATTTTATCAAATCCGACGCCAGCTTCAGCAAAAATTTGCGTTAATTTTAAAAATGTCCCCGTCTTGTCGTCCATTTCCAAACGTAAATAATACTTGGAGTAAACTTTTTCTTTTGGCGTATGTTTCGTTTCGTGAATGAAGCTATTAAACGCGTTTCCGTTTGTGCCAAGCTTACTATTTTTCGCCACCGTAATTAAATCGCTGACAACGCTAGTCGCGGTTGGCAATTCGCCAGCGCCAGGACCGTAAAACATTGTTTCGCCTACTGCTGCACCGGTTACAAAAACCGCATTATTCTCATAGTTTACTCCCGACAACGGGTGTGCTCTTGGAAGCAGAACTGGTCCAACGTCAACACTTACCGAACCGTCTACTTCTTCCGCACGGCCAACAAGTTTCACCTTGTATCCTAATTGATAGGCTGTCGAAATGTCTAGCGGAGAAATTCCACGAATACCCGTTGTTTCAACATCATCTAAACGAACATTCATACCGAACGCTAGTCGTGTTAAAATAACCATTTTGCGCGCCGCATCAATTCCGTCCACATCACTTGTTGGATCAGCTTCTGCAAAACCTAGGTCTTGCGCTTCTTTTAAAACATCATCATAACTTTTATTTTCAGTAGTCATTTTTGTTAGCATGTAATTGGTCGTCCCGTTTACAATACCCATCACTTTTTGTATTTTATCTGCCGCTAAGCTGTTTACAATTGTTCGTAAAATCGGAATGCCGCCTGCCACACTTGCCTCATAAAATAAATCGCAACCATTTTCCTGTGCAACCGTAACAAGTTCATCTCCGTGGATAGCAATTAAATCTTTATTCGCTGTTACAACATGTTTCTTGGCTTTCAATGCGCGCAAAATATACTCACGTGCAATATCAATGCTACCCATAACCTCAACAACAACCGCAATTTCTGGATCTTCAAAAATATCATCCGGCGTGGTCGTAAGTGTAAAACCTTTCGTCTCGTATCTGCGATTTTTTTCAAGATCACGAACAAGCACTGTTTTAACGGTAATATTGTAGCCCGTCACTTGACTAATTTTTTCTTGGTGTTCTTCTAAAATATGAATGACGCCACTGCCGACTGTCCCAAAGCCTAGCACGCCTACTTGTAAATTTGCTTTCACATGAAAACCTCCTTATTAAATTGTTCACTTTTCAAAAAAGTAATTAGTGCTATTATACGCAAATCCTGACATAAAAGTAAAGCTCATTTGCGAACTTTCCCATTTTTTTAATTTAACTGACAACTTTTCGTCAAAAAGAAAAACACACCCCATTAAATGAGGTGTGCGCAGTATTTCGATTATTAAGCTTCCAACATACAGAATTATTTGATTCCGTATTTTTTGTTGAAGCGGTCCACACGTCCGTCGGCAGTCGCGTGTTTTTGTTTACCAGTATAGAATGGGTGTGAATCAGAAGAGATTTCGACACGTAGTAACGGATATTCGTTACCATCTTCCCATTGAATAGTTTCACTTGAATGTTTAGTAGAACCAGACAAGAATTTGAAATCAGTACTAGTATCAACGAAAACAACTGGACGGTATTCAGGATGAATTCCAGCTTTCATTTCTTTTCAACTCCTTCGCCCTGAATCATCTGAAACAGAGTAATTAACTGCAGAAAACACACAGTACAATAATTATAACAAGCACAGCGAAAACAAGCAACAGTTATTTTTTAAACATTTGTTCTTGTAACAGCTCAAAAAAGGCCTGATTCGTATCTGTCTTTTTCATCGAACGAATAAATCGCTCTGACATATCTAGCGAGTCCCCTTGAAGCGGCATTGTTTTTCTGATTTTCCAAAGCTGCTCTAATTTTTCTTTTGGAAGCAGCAGCTCTTCTTTACGCGTACCTGAACGGCGAATATCAATCGCAGGGAAAACACGGCGCTCAGCAAGTTGACGGTCCAAATGAAGCTCCATATTACCCGTGCCTTTAAACTCTTCGTAAATCACATCGTCCATTCGCGAACCCGTATCAACTAAAGCAGTTGCCAAAATCGTCAGACTCCCGCCTTCTTCAATGTTACGCGCCGCTCCGAAAAAGCGTTTCGGACGGTGGAAAGCCGCTGGATCAATCCCACCTGAAAGCGTTCGGCCACTTGGCGGAATAACCAAATTATACGCACGCGCCAGACGAGTAATGCTGTCCATCAAAATAATGACGTCACGCTTCTGTTCTACAAGACGCATCGCACGTTCTAAAACGAGTTCGGCGACTTTAATATGATTTTCCGGAACTTCATCAAATGTTGAACTAGCAACGTCCGCTGAGACCGACCGTTCAATATCCGTTACCTCTTCTGGACGCTCATCAATTAAAAGTACGATTAGTTCGGCTTCCGGGTGGTTCATCGTAATTGCATTCGCAATTTCCTTAAGCAAAATCGTCTTCCCTGCCTTAGGTGGCGCAACAATTAGCCCCCGCTGACCAAAACCGATGGGCGCAACCATATCAATCATTCGCATTGAAATTGGGAATTTCCCTGTTTCAAGCGCCATCTGTTTATCCGGATAAAGCGGCGTCAAGCCAGGAAAATGCACACGTTCTTTCGCCACTTCAGGATTCTCACCATTGACTGCTTCTACGTGTAGCAAACCAAAATAGCGTTCATTTTCTTTTGGCGGACGCACCTTTCCAGAAACTTTATCACCTGTTCGTAAATCAAATCGTCTAATTTGCGAGGCCGAAATATAAATATCCTCCGAACTTGGCGAATAATTAATTGGGCGCAAAAAACCGAACCCTTCAGAGGGAATGATGTCTAAAACGCCTTCCATGAAGAAAAATCCCTCTTTCTCCGCATTCGATTTCAATAGCGCAAAAATAAGTTCTTTTTTCGTTAATTTGCTATAATACGCAATCTTGTGTTCTTTCGCAAGCGCATAAATCTCTTTGATTGTCAGGCTCTCTAAATATGCTATGGACAGTTTAGCCATATGTGTACCACCTTTTTTTATTTTTGTTTAAACTAGGGATTTGAAATAAATGGAAGGAAAAGACGGGACAGAGGAATTGCCCCGCTTTTGTTTTAGAAGGCTATGCCAAATTGCTTTCGGCGATTTCTTTATAAATATCCGCTCCTAAATCGGAGAGTTTTTGAATAATGTTCCCGTAACCGCGCTCAATATGCTCAACGCCTAAAATTTCCGTTTGGCCTTCAGCAAGCAAACCAGCGATTACAAGGGCGGCGCCCGCGCGGAGATCGGTTGCCGTTACGCGTGCACCAGAAAGGGGTGTTTTCCCGTAAATAACAGCCGTTCGTTCATTTTGTTTAAACTGCCCGCCCATGCGCATGAGCTCGGCGATATGCTTAAACCTGCTCGGGTAGATTGTGTCCGTCACAATGCTGTCCCCGTCCGCTTGTGTTAAAAGCGTCGTAAATGGTTGCTGCAAATCCGTTGGGAATCCAGGGTAGACGTATGTTTTCACGTCCACTTTTTTAAAGGCAAGGGCTTTTTTGACTAAAATGGAGTCTTCTGAAATCTCTAACGGAACGCCCATTTCGGCTAATTTCGCTGTAATCCCCTCCAAATGATCTGGAATGACATTTTGAATCTCAACGCCGTCGCCTATTGCGGCCGCTGCAATCATATATGTCCCCGCTTCGATTCTGTCCGGAATAATTGTGTGGTGACAACCGTGTAGTTTCGGCACGCCAGTAATGCGAATAGTGTCCGTTCCGGCCCCTTTAATGTTCGCGCCCATATTAGACAACAAGGTAGCAACATCAATGATTTCCGGCTCTTTTGCCGCATTTTCAATAATCGTCTTACCTTCTGCTAAAACAGCAGCAAGCATAATATTAATGGTGGCACCTACACTGACAACATCCATGTAAATTCGCGCGCCACGCAATTTGTCGGCACGCAAATAGATTGCGCCTTGCTCGTTAGTTACCGTTGCGCCTAGCGCCTCAAAACCTTTAATATGCTGATCAATTGGTCGCGGCCCCAAATAACATCCGCCTGGCAAACCAACAACCGCCTTTTTAAATTTACCAAGAAGCGCGCCCATCAAATAATAAGAAGCACGTAATTTTTTTACATTTCCATTCGGAAGTGGCATATCCACAATAGTACTAGGGTCAATAATCGCGGTTTGGCTATCCGACTTCACTGAACCACCTAGTTCAGAAACAATATCATACAATGTATGAACATCAGAAATGTCTGGAAGACCTTCAATCGTCACTTCAGAATCTGCCAAAATAGCTGCTGGAATTAAAGCTACCGCGCTATTTTTAGCCCCATCTACGACAACTTTTCCAGAAAGTCGTTTTCCCCCATTAATTACTAACCGATTTTCCATGCCAATCCCTCTTTCTTTTAATCTCACTTGCTATTATCTCTAAATCCTAACACGTTTGCAAGCTAATCGCCACTAAACCCGCTTACTGCTCGGATTTCTTCGTCATTTTATTTTTATCCGGAATAGCAATTGCAATTGCACCAAAAACAATACAACTATAATACGTAATGATGCGCCACAAAAGTAGCGCCGTTAAAAGTTTCACGGAAACGAGCAGCGGTCCAAACAATAGCGTAAAGGTATATTCCGCACCACCCGTTCCACCAGGCGTCGGCACAACTGTCGCAAACATCATAATAAACGCATGGAACGTTATCACCATAAAAAGATTTAAATTCGAAACCCCTATTCCTAGTAAAATAAAATAGGGAATGACGAAATACGCCCAAAGTTGCAAACTCGTATATATGCTCGCACTCCAAATGAGCTTCCTGTCATGACTAATACGCCCACTTTCTTCATGAAAAGACGCAATTTTATCATCGACAACCGCTTGAATTTTTTGGATCCGTTCTTTCTTCATGAACCAACTAAACGGCTTCAAAATAAGGTGAACCAATTTCGCAGTGAAGCGGTAACTTTTCCCTACTAAGATAAGTCCAACGACTACCGCCAAATGCACGGTGAAGCCAATTAAAACCAGATATTTAACTTGTGGGAGAGCGCCTGTTAATAAATAGTGAAAACCAAAAATGAGGACGACGATGAAATTGATGACAATCATCGCCTGATAAATGATGAATTTAAATAATAAGATGGAGCTTGCGACACCAATGTCTAGCCCTTTCTTTACGAGCGCGTATAATTGCGCGGGTTGTCCGCCTGCTTGCATCGGGGTGATTGTATTGAAGAACTGACCAATCATCGTAATGCGGAACGAGGAAAAAAAATTTTCTTTTTGGAAAGTAGGCAAAATGCTTTTATGTAACACAACCGCTTCAAAAAGCCAGTAAATCAGCATAAACAAAAATGCAACGAGCAGCCACCATACATTGACGTTTTTAATTTCTTGGATAAATTGCTCCATATCAACGCCGCGAAACTGCCAAATGATAAAAGCGCTACTAATGATGAGAATTAAAAAGATGTTCAGCCAATTCTTACGCGCATTTTTGCTTAACTTCACCTAGGTTCACTTCCTTACTAAATCATGATAAAATTCATCCCAAATCGCTGTCAAACGGTCCTCCGAATAAAATTCCGCGCCGCGCTCTGCTTTTTCTAGCAGCGCTGCATATTTATCGTCATTCGCTTTTAATTCTGCAATTTTAGTAATGAAATCCGTATTATTTTGCCCTTCTTCATAATAACCAGACAAAATTTCTTTGTATAAATCAAGGGCGCGAAGCAGTACTGGAACGCCTGTACTCATCGCCTCCAAAATCGCCATGGGGAAAAGTTCATTGTACGACGGCATAAAAAATAAATCTGCCATATTGAAGCAGCCATTCATTTCCGAGCGGTCAATGATCCCAATGAATGTCACATTCTCAGGCGGTTTGTCATAAATTTTTTTCAGCTCCTCATAGCCCGATGTAATCTTCCCAAATGAAAAGCCCCCCGCCCAAACAAATTGCACGTCAGGCAATGATTTTGCGACTTCAATAAAGTCAAGCACACCTTTTCGGTGCTGTACTTGTCCTACACCAAGCACAACAAATTTATCAGCGGGAATTTGATATTTTTTGCGAAACATTTCTTTTTGTTTTTCATCCGAAAAAAATGTTTTTTTAGAAACAAAATTAGGGATATAGTGGATTTTTTCTGAAGGAATGTCATACGCTTCTAGTTTTGGTATGAAAGAAGGGTTTACAACGACAATCTCATCCATTCTCTTATAAAAAGAAATTAAATATTTATAAAAAACAGCACGGGCAATTCCCGGTAATTTTAAGCTACCTTCCATCGTTTCTGGTAAGAAATGGACATAGCCAACCCGAACCCCGCGCTTTTTCTTGAAAAAAGTAGATAAATAAAAATGAAAATCTACCGTATGATAATGTGTAATCTCCGTTTTATGAAATTTATTAATCGACATCTCGATTTTATCTTTCAGCCGTTCATCAAGCAGATTAACAAGTTCTCTGTAAGCAGAGGCTACACCTTGCCCTTTCACTTTTTCTGCCGATGAAAGCATAGTTAGCTTAATCACGACGCGATGACCTACCTTTCCGTATATGCGTATTCGATGTTAACGAAAAAACTTGCGATGCCATTTTACTCTTAATGAGCGTTCGTTGCCTGTTCAGCCGCTTTTTGTTTTCCACCGAATAATAAATATCATATATTTCTGCATAGGTTGCTTCAATTCGCTCACCAAAATGGTCTGCGGAATAATTATCTACTTGTTTAAGTGCATTTTTCGCTAACTCTCTTGCCAGCTCTTCATTTTGAAGCGCCATAATTAATGTTTCGGAAAGCTCATCGTCTGTTTCAAATAAAAATCCAGTTTTTTTATCCACTAAAATGTCTTCGATGCTTTCATCCTTTTTCGCGACAACCGGCAACATTGAAGCCATCGCCTCTAAGTAGGTTAATCCTTGTGTTTCAGAAGTTGAAGCACTCACAAAGAAGTCACCAAGCTGGTAGTAGTCGCCAACTTCACTCCACTCCACTGCGCCCGTAAATATGACCGCATGCGAAAGCGAAAGCTCTTCCACCAACTCTTCTAATTCTTTACGAACTGGACCATCACCAACCACTACTAATTTGGTAAAAGGGAGTTCAGCTAAAACGCCTGGCATGGCTTGAATAATCGCATCAATATTTTTTTCATGCGCCACACGTCCCAAAGAAAGGATAACCGCATCCTGCTCTCCGATACCCAACTGCTTTTTCATTGCCGCTATTTTGCCTGAAGAGGCTTGATCGCACATTTGAATGTTCGTGCCAGTTGGAATCGTATAAATATGTTTATAAATTCCGCATTCCTCTAGATGATGGCGCACTTTTTGCGTCGGTGCAATAAGTGCCTCATAACTATCACAAAAAGATTTTGTCATCTTGCGCACCATTTTTGGTGTTAAAATTTTACCATTAGCAATATAATGCAAATAATCCTCATACATTGTATGGTATGTATGAATGGATGGAATGGAGTATTTTTTAGCAATTTTTTTACCGAGTAAACCTAAAGAAAACTCCGTATGCGTATGAATAATATCTAACTTTAATTCGCCAACAAGGCGGATAAACTTGTTCATGCCCGCAATCGCAATTCTTCTCTCCGGGAAAAACACAAATGGAATACTTGGCAACCTAAACACGCGTCCCTCTTCGCTTTCTCGATCAGCATTAGGGTCGGTTGTTGTAAATATATATACGTTATGTCCTCTTTTTCTTAACTCCGTCTCCATTGTTAAAATGGACGTGGCGACCCCGCTGATTTGCGGACTGTAGGTATCGGTAAAGATTCCTATATTCATTACTATCCCTACTCTCTTTCCGTGTTGGTTCATTCATCAAAACGTTCTTTAATCTATCATCATATATTATACATGTTTATTAATAGCTTTTTCATGCGCCCTTAGAACGATTTTTTTCTAAGCATTTCTAGAAGCTAATGATAAATTTTGCAATTTCCACCCCTATAACTGCTTTAATGATAACATAATCTACTTACTTTCACACAAAATATAGTTTTTAACAGGTTTTAAGGAACAAAAAAGAAGCAGAAAGATTTCTGCTCCTTCTATAACCATTCAATTTTTGATTTACGCTTTACCGTTAGAACCAAATTCTTGAATTTTTTCAGTAACTGTTTTAATGATTGCATCAACACCAGGTCCGATAACTTTACGTGGATCGTAAACTTTATCGTCAGTAGCTAATTTTTCGCGAACAGCTGCAGTCCAAACAATTTGGCACTCAGTGTTTACGTTGATTTTGCTGTGACCTAATTCAATTGCTTTTTTAATTTGGTGTTCAGGAATTCCAGAACCGCCGTGAAGTACAAGTGGAGCACCTGTAAGTTCGGAGATTTCTTTCATTTCATCAAAGCCAAGTTTTGGTTCGCCACTATATGGACCATGAACAGATCCAAGTGCAGCTGCTAATGCATCAATACCAGCTTCTTTAACAACGCGCAGACATTCTTCAGGATTAGCGTAACTAATTCCGCCTGTAACGCCGTCTTCAGTACCACCAACAGTACCAACTTCAGCTTCTACAGAAACACCTTTAGCGTGAGCATAGTCAACAACTTTCTTAGTCATTGCTACATTCTCGTCAATTGGGTGATGCGATCCGTCGATCATTACGGATGAGAAACCTGCGTCGATTGCTGCTTTACAAGAATCAAAGCTTGAACCATGGTCTAAATGGATAGCAACAGGTACAGTGATTTTAAGATCTTCAACAAGACCTTGTGTCATCTTAACAACCGTATTGAATCCTCCCATATATTTAGCAGCACCTTCAGATACTCCTAGGATGACTGGTGATTTTTCAGCTTCCGCAGCTTTCAAAATAGCTTGAGTCCATTCAAGGTTGTTGATGTTGAATTGACCTACAGCATATTTCCCAGCTAATGCTTTTTTCAGCATGTCTGTCATGTTAACGATAGGCATAATACAATTTCCTCCCTCAGGAATTTAAAATTTGAATTTCCGCCGCGAAAAATAGTGGCAGCTATTTTTCCCTAACACGTCTATAATAACAGATTTGTGATTCATTTACCATAAAAGTTGCGAATTATTTTCTGAAAACGCTTTAGCCCCTAGGGTTTAAAACGCCCTCTAATCTTCCTTCCTATAAAGCCTAGCGCTCGCCACCTCTTGATTCGCAAAAACGCGCAAGGCTTCCGGTAAAACTTCCAATTCATACGGCGCATTTCCGCCATAAACGCCGTCATAACTAATATTTAAAACTTCCTTAGATTCCAATTTGACACGTTTCACTTGGCGATGGATTACGTGCGGGCTTTCAAGATGCGTGCCGCGTTTTAATAGCAGAAATAGCGAAAACAATTTGGCTGGTGATACCTTTTTTAGAATCAGCAAGTCAAAATAGCCATCATTAATTTTGGCAGGCGGACAAAGCGATTCAAGCCCACCGACCGTGTGGGAATTGCTCACAAAACAAATTAGCATCTGACCCTTGAAGCGCTCGTCGTCAAATGTAATTTCGACAGGCGTCGCTTTGAGATTTGGCAGCATCTTTAAGCCATCAAAAAGGTACGCCAGACGCCCATAACGATTCTTTTTCGCCTCCGGCACCGCGTATGTAATTTCCGTAATTTTTCCAGCAGCTACATTATTAATAAAAAATTCGTCCTGATTCGCCTTGCCAATATCGATGCCAACAGTCTCGCGATTAATAATGCTGTTTAGCGCTTCAAGCGGATCTTTATTCACGCCCAAAGCCCGCGCATAGTCATTCGTCGTTCCCATCGGTAAAATTCCTAAAACGGG
The DNA here is from genome assembly GCF_900186125.1 of Listeria goaensis. Taxonomy (GTDB): domain Bacteria; phylum Bacillota; class Bacilli; order Lactobacillales; family Listeriaceae; genus Listeria; species Listeria goaensis. Next base: position 160,915 of record NZ_FYBQ01000004.1, read on the forward strand.
GCGTTTAGACGACTGCATGATTCCGTTCACAACCTCATTCACCGTCCCGTCACCGCCAGCCGCAATGATGGCCGAAACACCAGACTCCGCTGCTTTTTTAGCAAGCTTCAAAATACTTTTAGGCTCACTTGTAGACGACACAAGCGTCACGTCAAAATCCGCCTCATTCAACTTCTCTTCAACGAGCGGCATCCACTTCCGGAACTTATTTTTTCCAGCCGCTGGATTGTATATTAACACTATTTCTTTAATCAAACCTTCCCCTACTCTCCCTTTTATGCTAAATTCAGTTTGCAATACACGTAGGGATATTGTCAAATTTAAAAGCCTCCTAGACATAGAAGGCTTCAGACTAATAAAAAACGGACATTTTCGGAGTTCTTGCCTGCGCTTCGCCTCACTTCTCACATGGTCGGACAAACTACGTCCTCCCTGTTTTCAGTTATCATGTACTCGAATACACGCCATCTCAACGTTTGTCATCAGCCTGATTGTGCGTAATACGTTTTGTTTGGCTTACGTGTTTGGCATTTTTCTACAAGGCTGGATTTAACGTATTAGCGAAACTTTGGTTTCAAGACATTATTGTAACTTGAAAAATCTTCCTTCGCCTGATATTTTTCGAAAAAAGCTGGCTCAATCGTAAACAATCGCTCTAAAAACAGTGTTTCAACTTTGAACATCGTTTCGAGTTCAGCCAAACTAATCACTTGATTAGATAAAATGAGCTCCAAAATATTTCGGATTTTCCCAGGCCGTTTAAGTGGGATTTCTGAATCAAGCGGCTCCACAAATTTATATTTTTTTTTCGCAAGCTGTCTGTAAAAATAACTATTTTGCTGCGGCGTAAGAAAACCTAATCGGTATGCTCGCATTTCTAAAGCTTGAATTGATACATTGTATTTCGCCTTAAGTTCCATATAGGAATCTGGATTAGAAATATGCCGAAGTTCTTGCAAATCTTTAACAATATTTTTTTTCGGTAATAAGAAACAAGCGGCAAATAAGTTGGCTTCATTTTCAATTTTATTATAGTCTTCTTTGTCTAAAGCTAGCATATCAATATTGTTATGCATCAACAAGTGACCTAGTTCATGCGCCAAATCAAAATTTCTTCGCACTGCCGATTTCTTTATACCGAGAACAATAATGGGTATTTGACTAGCTGACCAAGCACTATAGGCGTCGGTTTTGTCGCCTACATCCTTCTCTACAATATGAATGCCAGACTTCTCAAGTTGAAGCAGCAAATTTGCATTATCATCTGTTACACCAATAAATTCTTTTGCTAGTGCAGCGATTTCCTCAATACAATTTTTTGATTCGCTTCTCTGATAATACATCTTCAAGCATTTTTCTCTTAGACTTAAAATAGTACTCTTAGGCGAACTCAGGAAGCTTTCTAGCGATGTAATAACCTCGTGAACAAAATTCAAATATTCCGTCTCTGAAAACGCCCGCTTTCGGCTAGTCATATCGGCTGCACGATAAATAATTTGTTCTTCTTTAAACATACTCGGAACTTTTAATTCTTGTAAGAAAAACTGTGTTTTTACTCCAAAAAGTCTTTTAAGTTCAACAACGATTTCAAATTTAGGGTTCGTTACTTGATTTTCAAACTGCCAAACAGCTTGTTCAGAAACCCCAAGCTTCTCCCCTAGTTCTTTTCGTGACAAGCCGTACAAGGCTCTGACCCTTTGAAGATTATCACCTCTAAACACAACGATTTCCTCCTCATTTAGTTTCCAATTTCTTCGCCTTCTTCTGGTAGCGTCGTATATCCATAATCCTCAACACTACCAAACTCAACTTCACCAGAAATCGATTCATATTCATTTTCCTGGATAATGACATCACTGCTTTGTAAATATGATGATAGTTTCTGTACACTATGTAACTCCCCAGTTTCGGCATCTGGTGCTACAATTTCTACACTTATAATCTCTTTTGTATGGCTATCCGTTTCATATGTCACAATATAAAATTCCGAAAAATTTCTTTCTCGGATTTCTTCTGTTTGCTCCCATTTTTCAAAATCCAAAAACTGTAATTGGATAGAAACGCCTTCCTTTTTCACCCGTCCTTGACGGAGTTCCTGAATCCATGGATTATTTACTTTCGCTAAGTCTACTAGATATTGGCTTTTTTTATGCGAAGTTTGGAACGTTCGTTTCAGCCGCAAAATATTTTTAACAATAAATAGACACTTGTTATCTTTTCTACCAAAAGCAAATTGAAGATATTCCCAAGATTCACCCGCTTTAGCGAGTTGGTCTTTTTCAATTAAGCCCGTGAGTTTTCTTGAAACAGCATCATCAATATGGTTCCCTTTAACAAAAGCATAACTTGCCGAAACTTTCAATTCTTCCTTTTTTGTCTACGTATTTCTAAATAGTCTTTATATCCTTGTAAGATGCCATCTACAATGGCTTGAGCTTGTTGTTCATTCACGATTTCTCTATTCATTCTCATACCTCCTACAATGTTGTTATCTAACATTATAGCACCAAGCAATCACAAAAATAAATCAAAAGCTACATTTTTTCTTTTTTTATAAAGTAATTACACAAATAATGCAACTCAGCCTGAACCTGAGTTGCACTCACATAATTATTTAACTGCCGCGCCGATAAAGCCTTTGAACAAGCTTTGCGGACGATTTGGTCTGGAAATGAATTCTGGGTGATATTGACAAGCAACAAACCACGGGTGATCTTTTAATTCTACCACCTCAACAAGACGGCCGTCAGGGCTAGTTGCTGAAACAATCATGCCTGCCTGCTCCATTTGTTCACGGTAATCATTGTTGAACTCATAGCGATGACGGTGACGTTCCTCGACAATCGTTTCCCCATAAGCTTCTGCCGCTTTCGTGCCTTCCTTAATTCGTGCAGGATAAAGCCCCAAGCGAAGCGTTCCACCCATGTTTTCGATATTTTTTTGCTCTGGGAGTAAATCAATGATATTATGTTTTGCTTCGGGGTCGATTTCAGCGGAATGCGCCCCGTCAAGCTTAAGAACATTTCGCGCAAACTCAACTGTTGCCAGTTGCATACCAAGGCAAATTCCAAAGTACGGTACTTTGTTAACGCGCGCATATTCAACAGCAAGAAGCTTTCCTTCAATTGCCCGGTCGCCGAACCCTCCGGGAACTAAAATCCCATCTGCATCTTTCAAAAGTTCCGTAACATTTTCTTTTGTGACTTTTTCCGAATCAATCCAGTCAATTTGAATCTCCGCATCATGTGCATACCCAGCATGCCGTAACGCTTCCGCTATAGAAAGATACGCGTCTTGTAAGGAAACGTATTTCCCAACGAGCGCAATCCGAACTTTCTTCGATAAATTTTGCACGCGGTGTACAAGCTCCGTCCACTCAGTCATTTCAGCTGGTGGCGCGTCTAATTTCAAATGGTCGAGCACGATTTGATCCATTTTTTGTGCTTGTAACGAAAGAGGCACGTTATAAAGCGTATCTTCATCGCGGCTTTCGATAACTTCGGATGCTTTAATATCACAGAAAAGGGCAATTTTTTCCTTCATTTCTGTGGAAACGGGTTGTTCTGTGCGTACCACAATAATATTTGGTTGAATGCCTAAACTACGCAGCTCTTTAACACTGTGCTGAGTGGGTTTAGTTTTCATTTCGCCTGCTGCTTTAATGTAAGGAATGAGTGTTGTGTGGATATATAGGACATTTTCAGACCCAACATCGCTTTTGATTTGGCGAATCGCTTCAAGGAACGGAAGTGATTCGATGTCCCCCACGGTTCCGCCAATCTCGGTAATGATAATATCTGAATTTGTCATTCTTGCCGCTCTAAACACGCGGTCTTTCAGCTCGTTTGTGATATGCGGGATAACTTGAACGGTTCCGCCAAGATAGTCGCCGCGGCGTTCTTTTTTAATGACCTCTGAGTAAACTTTACCTGTTGTGACGTTGCTATATTTATTTAAATTAATATCGATAAAGCGCTCATAATGCCCCAAATCTAAATCCGTTTCGGCACCATCATCTGTTACAAAAACCTCACCATGTTGATACGGGCTCATTGTTCCCGGGTCCACGTTAATATATGGATCGAATTTTTGAATTGTCACACTTAATCCGCGGTTTTTCAGCAGTCGCCCAAGTGATGCTGCTGTAATCCCTTTACCAATAGATGAAACTACGCCACCTGTTACAAAAATATACTTCGTCATTTAAAAATCCGACTCCTTCCTTTTCCAAAAAATAGCGGTTAAATGGACTTAACCTTCGGGGTGAACTCTATTACTTCAAAACGTCCCTACAAATAAAATCACCAAATGCAATTAAATGTGCTTGCACTTGGTAATTAGGAAATATTTTATTCAGCTTCCGCCAAATAAAAAACGCTCCTACTTTCATAAAAAGTAAGGGAGCGCTAACTGAACATATCCGTCCCAATTAAGGGAGCCCAAATAAAATACTACATATGAAACAAGAATAAGTCAAGTGTTTATTTTTTGTAAGCGACATCATCGCTTTGTACGTCCTAAAAAAAATCACCCGAATAATTTTCGGGTGATTTTTCATTTTATTCTTCTGGATCTTCCGTGTAATCTCCGTCGCTATAGTCATCTTCTACTGTAGCAAGTTCGCCTTCAATCCCGTCAGGCAAGTGGTCATCTGCGTCCTCGTCTTCATCGACTAGGCCGTCTGAGAGTGAAATTTCTTCTTCTCCGAGTTCTTCCACTTCGTCATCTTCTTCGTATTCGATATCGTCATCCATGATATCTTCAACCTCTTCATCTTCATCATCGTCGTCATCTTTTTTACGTTTTTTCTTCGGTTTCGTTTGTGTTTGAACTTCTTCATCAATGGCATCAATTGGATACCAAGCGCGAAGCCCCCAAGTGTTGTTTCCTAGTGAAATAAAATTACCGTCGATGTTCATATCTGTATAAAATTGAACTAAACGCTCTTTCATTTCGTCATCTGTCAACTCTAAAAAGTTTTTAATTTCTTCAACTAATTCTTTAAAATTAATAACTTCTCGACGATTTTCTAAAACATAATGCGCGACTTCAATTAAAGATACTTCTTTCCGCTCTTCTTGAGATAAATTACTTAAATCCAAAGCTGGCACGCCCTTTCGTTAAACTACATTTATTGTTTCTTTCATCATTTACTTTTTATTCAACTTAACCATTTTACATGTTATCACTGGCAAGCACAACCATAAATTTTACATCTGTCAACTTTTCTTTACGATTTGATACCCTATGTAGAAAAATAAAATGGCCATTAATAAAATCGGAATCGAACCAAGTTGAAAATTATACAAAATATAAATTGCGATGCACAGAAATACAAAAAGCAGCGCTAAAGTTACTATTCGCTTCATTTTAGAATCTCCCGTCATCAAAATGCCTCCGTGATTTAACTTTAAAACATTTTGTTATTCTCGTCAATGACTAGGCTGGAAGAAAAAGTTCGGCAAGCGATACACCGCCTGAATGCCGAACTTCCATTTCATTACATCTTTTCAGGAGCTGAAACACCAAGTAGTTTAAGGCCATTACGAAGCGCAATTTTAACTGCTTGAATTAAAGCTAGTCTTGCTTTTGTCAGCTCAACAGCTTCTTTATCAAGAACCTTATTGACATTATAGAAACGATGGAATGCACTAGCTAAGTCATTTAAATAGCGTACAATTCGGTGCGGCGCGCGTTTTACTGCCGCTTCAGAAACGACATCTGGAAAATCACCAAGCACTTTTAACAAATCAAATTCCGTTTCGGTTTTTAACAAACTTACATCGGCGGATTCTACCGCACGAAGATCTTGCTCTTCACCTGATCTTAAAATGCTAGCAATTCTGGCATGCGCATATTGCACATAGTAAACTGGGTTTTCGTTGGACGTGGATTTCGCTAAGCCCATGTCAAAATTCATATGCGTATCTGAGCTTCTCATCGCGAAGAAGTAGCGCGTTGCGTCAAGGCCAACTTCTTCAATCAAATCGCGCATTGTTACTGATTTCCCTGTGCGCTTACTCATTTTAACTTGCTCCCCATTTTCATAAAGGTGAACGAGTTGGATGATTTCTACTTCAAGTTGTGTCGGCTTATAGCCTAACGCTTCAATTGCAGCTCTCATACGTGGAATATACCCGTGATGGTCGGCTCCCCAAACATCAATCAGCACATCAAATCCGCGGCTCAATTTATCTAAATGGTAGGCAATATCCGGGAAGAAATACGTATAACTGCCGTCCGACTTAATGAGCACCCTGTCTTTATCGTCATCAAAGTCCGTGGTACGTAGCCACGTTGCTCCTTCTTCTTCAAAGACATATCCATTAGCCTTTAACTTTTCAAGAGCAGGAAGGATTTTATTATTTTCATAAAGAGAAGTTTCAGAGAACCAGTTGTCGAAGTGCACCCTGAACTCGTCCAGATCCGCTTTTAATTTCGCTGTTTCAAATGCAAGTGCATCTTTCTTAAACACCGCATGGCGCTCTTCCTCGCTTGTTTCCACATATTTATTGTCGTATTTATCCGCAAGCTCTTTCCCGAGCGCAATAATATCTTTTCCGTGATAGCCATCTTCTGGAAACTCTTTTTCAAGCCCTAGCGCCTCAAAGTACCGCGCCTCAGCGGACAGCACAAGGTTATTAATTTGATTTCCCGCGTCGTTAATATAATATTCACGCGAAACATTAAACCCTGCCATGTCTAAAATATTGGCCAAAGAATCGCCAATCGCCGCTCCGCGAGCATGACCAAGATGGAGATCTCCGGTTGGATTGGCGGAAACAAATTCAATTTGAATCTTTTCCCCTTTCCCAAAGTCCGATTGACCATACTTTTCATCCTCATTCAAAATGACCGGCACTAAATTGGTTAGGTAAGAATTATCCATAAAGAAATTAATGAATCCCGGCCCAGCAATTTCAACCTCTTTAATCAGCGCATTATTCGTGCCGATTTCAGCCACAATACTTTCGGCAATTTGACGCGGCGCTTTTTTAGCCACACGCGCTAATTGCATTGCGATATTGGTTGAGTAGTCTCCGTGTGATTTTTCTTTTGGTACTTCAAGTAAAATATTAGGTATGCTATCTTCATCAATCGCAAGGGCCGCGATTACAGCTTGCTTAATCCCCGCGATTAAATCATTTTCGTTTTTTTGAATGATGTTCATTCGTTCATTTCCTCCTCTATTCGCATGTTTACTTCGTATGAGCCGATAAAGGCTCCACCACTAAGTAAATCGTACTGAAAAGCAATTTTTCCGCTGAGCGGATTTTTTTCAAACGCTTCCGTGTAGCCAATCAATTCTGACTCAAAAACTAGCTTTCCAGCCCCGGAATCTACTGAAGCAACACTTCGCTTTTTATCTTTAAAAAAGTGCATGCGCATACTTACAGCGCCACTGCGGAGCAACAAAAGTTCTTCCTTAGAGATTTTAAGAACTGAACGTATTACACCAGCAACTTGTTTTTCTTCATAGTGAAGATAATGACTGTTTTCATCTTGATAAAAAACACCAGATACAGACATTTCCGTTTTTTCTTCTGCATTCATCTGTCTGACAATATTTGTAATATGAATTTTTACGGGCGTGCGTGTTTTCGTCATTTTTATGACACCTTTCCAAACAGACGTGTAGACGTACTATATTATAGTTAAAAAAGACTGGAAAATCAACCTAACTCAAAATAAAATGCCTGTCCAAAAGGTCATCATAAGTTCCAAGATTTTAGGAATGAAAATATTAAAAATCGGACCAATTGTAATCGCATAAAGTGGCGTTAAGGCGATAATTAGAAAAATTAAAAATGCATATTGCTCAAGTGGTTGGATTTTCGCACGCAATCGATTGGGCAAAAACTCCACTAACACTTGATAACCGTCTAATGGTGGAAACGGGATTAAATTGAACACAAACAACACGAGGTTTAGTTGAATAAAAATCGTCAAAAAGATCGACCAAATGGCATCGATTTCGCCAATTCCTAATCCTCCCGTAAAATAAGAAAAAATGCCCACTGCTAAAAAAGCCAGTAACAAATTACTAATTGGTCCAGCAAGAGAAACGATAATACTTCCTAATCGGCGTTTCTTTAATTTAAATCGATTTACTGGTGTCGGCTTTGCCCAACCAAATCCAACAATAACCACCATCAAAAGACCTATTAAATCTACGTGGACTAGCGGATTAATAGAAAGTCGCCCTTCATTTTTCGCCGTGTCATCTCCAAACGCGAGTGCGGTAATAGCATGAGCCCATTCATGAACAGTAAAAGCAATCAAAATAGCGACCACAACGTATGGCAGCATTTCTAACGGATAGGCTAAAAAATTACTCATTTAAATTTCCTTTCGAAAGTGAATTTTTTGATATATAATAATGATAAATAAAGATGATATCGAGGTGATTAAACGTGCCCATCATAACTATCAAATTTTTAGAAGGTCGAAATGATGACCAAAAACGCGACCTAGTGAAAGACGTGACAGATGCTGTTTCTAAAAATCTAAATGCACCTAAAGAAAATATTCACGTCATTCTAGAAGAAATGAAAAAAACAGATTACGGCGTCGCCGGCGTGCGCAAATCAGACTCATAATCCACCTGCAAGCTTGTCTGATTATGTGAAAAATTAGGCAGAGCGCAGGGATCGCCGTTTGTCATCAGTCTGGAAAGCCCTTTTTAAAGGGCTTTTTAGCTGTTCTGCTTTTCATGAATTAACGTGACCATTTCTTCTGCGATTTCGGCTGGAATACGACCATTTTCAATAAAATCAAGCGGAAAATATAGTTTGATATCGGTACGGATTTTCCCGCCAATGGATTCAACAATTGGTGATTCCGTAGATAATTCTTTTAAATCTCCGTTGGGTAGAAGAAGTTGAATAGGCGATTTTCCTGAACTAGCGCCTGGTTTATAGAGATCATATGGTAAATCAGATGAGGAGTCGACAACTAAATAATAGGCTGGATCAACTTCAGCTTTTTCAAGACAGCCTTTTAAACGATTGTAGAAATCGGCATCCTTAGATGGATCGTAATCCACGTAACGAAGCAAACGTCGGTTTAAGAAGCGATTGCATAAGTCACTCAAAATCTCATCATTTTCATGCTGCCAAACAGAAAAATAAAACGTTAAAATCGAATCGTCGAGCGCAATATATTCCTCTAAACACACTTGTTCTTTTAAAAAAGGGATGATTTGTACGGGCGACATTTTGAATTCATAGCCCGCTAAATAAAGCGACTTGGCGCGATTTAAAATCTTCCACAGTAAAACCTCACCACTTCTACTTACAGGATGGAAATAAACTTGTTGGTACATTTGATAACGGCTCATTAAATAGTCTTCCACAGCGTGCATGCCAGAATATTTAATGATGACACCATTTCCATCTGGGCTTGGACGTAAAACGCGTAGAATTCGTTCCATGTCAAACTTTCCGTAGCTAACGCCCGTATAATAAGCGTCACGCAATAAATAGTCCATTCGATCGGCATCGAGTTGACTTGAAATCAATTTTACAAGCGTTTGGTTTTCGTGAGTCTTATTTATGATAGAGGCTACTAGGCTCGGGAAGTCGTCTCCAGCCCGAAGCAGAACTTCTCTTACCTCGGTTTTTCCCATAATAATCTTTTGGGTGTAAGCTTCATGGTCGGTATGAAAAACTTTCTCAAAAGCGTGCGAAAACGGGCCGTGTCCTAAATCATGAAGTAGCGCTGCGCATAGAACCGTCATGCGCTCCTCGTCTGACAACTGATACTCACCTGCAAAAGTAACATCAATAATTTGGCGTACAATCTCATACACGCCTAAAGAATGGTTAAAACGACTATGCTCAGCCCCGTGAAACGTTAATGAGGTAGTGCCAAGTTGCCGAATTCGCCGCAAACGTTGAAATTCCTTTGTTGCAATTAAATCCCAAATCATTTGGTCAGATACGTGCACAAAACCATGAACGGGATCTTTAAAAACCTTGCCTTCATCTAGTTTCTGATTCACATAACCCATATTACGTCACACCCCTTACATAATCTTTCTATTTCTCTCTAAAATACGCTCATAATATGTCGGAAGCATATCCAGTTCTTCCGCAGAAAGCGTACTTGAAAACAAATCGTCCGCATAAAATCGCATGCTGTTCAGTAAACGCAATACGACATCATTTAAACTGAGTTCCGTATCTAACAGCTTTGAAAGTGTACTCATGAAACGTTTATCCACATCTGGAAAATGATATTTATCTTGCAAATCTTTTCCACTCTTTTGGTAAAAAGAACGAATTAATTCGGCGCGCTCATCTTGATTTCCGTCTATGCCTAGATAAATTTGTACCGCGACCCCTCTTGCCATGCGGCGCTGAGAAATACCAGCAAATTTCTTTCCATCTATGCTTAAATCATAACTCCCCGGGCAATAGGAATTTTCAATTTCATAAGCTTTAATAACTTGATTAAAATCCGCAAACATATCTTGGATTAATGTGAGCATAGTATCGTAGCCACGATTAATTGCAATGCCTTTTCGAACATCTGGTAAAACAAGAGAGAGATTTAAAATATCTCGATCCAAGACGACGGCAAGACCGCCTGAATTCCGAAGCACTACTCGGTAGCCTTCTTTTTCCAAAAAACGAATCCCTTCTTGCAAGTTCGGAAGCTTTGTATCTTGTATCCCGATTGAGACTGTTTTCTCGTGCACCCAGCCGCGAACTGTCGGTGGACTTAGTTCAGCCCCGATAAAACGGCAAAGCGTGTCATCCGTTGCATATGATTGAAGTGCATCAAAAGCCGGATTTGGCGTAGTCTGATCTAAAAAACGCCATTTTTCTTGCTTAAGTAAAGTATTTTCTAAAATCATCACCCACTGAAAACCTCCACATTCTTTTTTGTCATTATAACATAACCAATTTAATGTGTGGGTAGAACGGCGGAAAATAGCTCTTTTACTTCACTTTTCTTGCTTTTATAAGCAAAACAAAAATCCCCACCGTTATTCCGACCAATAATTTCATTATAGGTTGCTTTTTCAAGGAAATCCCTCCAAAAACCCGATTTTTATTTTAGTTCCCATATTTTCTGTTCCAAAACAAAAAAAGAACGAGGCTTGTGCCTCGCTCAATATATGAAAAGCTTAGGGAGCTTTTTAGAAATTTTAGTAATCGTAGTGATTACGTTTTGGTTTGCCATTCCAAATCTTGTTAATCAAGAACACAATCCCTGCTAAAATAAGGATTGGGAGCAAGAAGTGTAAAGTAACTCCAATAATTTTAAAAACAATGTTTAAAGCAATAATCGCTAAAATAATTGTGAAGAAATATTTCCAAAATTGATTCATATCTGTTCCTCTTTTCTAATTTTATTTGGCCGATACAACGGTCGTATCGTTTAATTCTTTTGTTTGCGTAACCATGTTGTTGTCTTGAATCACAAGACGATATGCCTTGTCTTCTTTTAAAGGTTTATTTGAATAAAACCGAAGTTTCATTGTTTTCCCTGTTGCTGTTTTACATTCTTCATTAAAAGCATAGCCTTTAAAATTGGATTTTGTAACTTTTTCGCCTGGGTTTGTGATGGACACAGTATATGTATCTGCTGCTTGCGCAAAGGGCGAAGCAAGTTCAACAAACACCATTGTGATGACAAAAATTGCGGCTAAGACGCCAAACCAACCCTTTTTCATAATTTGTAACCCCTTTTGTTTAACTTGATAAATTGATTATAGTTAAAAATTCATTTCTTTACGAAAGGCTGCAGGCTGAAAATTTGTACATCGCCAGACTGATTTCAATTTCAGCCTAAAAAACCCCCGCATTTAATGCCGCGTCCTCCAAAAGTTAAATTTTTTTGGAGACTCGCTCATAATGCGGGGGTTTTACTTATTGTTTAGCTATCCATTTATAATTTTCCGCGCCGATTGGGTAGGTAATGTAGTCTTGTAAATCGGGATTTTGTAAATAGGCACGACCGCTTTGGTATAGCGGGATTAAGACGGCATTTTCTTTCAATAAGATTTGCTCGGCTTGTAGCAGGGCATCAAATCGTGCGTTTAAATCATTGGAAAGTTTTCCTTTTGCGCCTAGAACAAGCTCATCGTATTTGGCATTACTAAAACCTGTATGATTACCAGGGCTGTCTGTCAAAAATAGATTCAAGTAGGTGAGCGGGTCTTGATAGTCGCCGCCCCAGCCGCCTAATAGCAACTCAAAATCTTGCGTCACATCTGCTTTAAAGCTCACTTGCGTAGGCACATTTTTCAATTTGATAGTTAAGCCCGGCAAATGGGTTTCCAACTGGTTTTGAATGAACTCAGATTGTTTCTTTTGGAGCGATGTGTCGCCAGCTGTTAGCGTTAACGTAAGATTATTTTTGCCAATTTCTTTTAATCCTTTTTCAAAATACCGTTTCGCTTCTGCTTGGTTGTAAGGAATTAGGCTCCCATTAAGTTTACGGAAGTCTTCGCCATTTTTAGGACTGAACATGATTTCACCTGGAACAACTCCGTCAAGCGGTTTCGAACCGTTGGCAAGAAGTGTATCCACCATGCTAGCTTTATCAATCGCTTCCGCAAGTCCGCGGCGAATATTTACGTTAGCTAACTCCGTTTTCACACCGTCCTTGCCTTGGTTCATTTTCATGTAAACAGAGCGCCCCGTAAGTGATGTACGGAAATTTTTATCGCTTTCAAACTGCTTAACAAAATCGCCATCAAGCTCAATACGATCTAGTTTGCCAGTATTATATAAGTTTAAAGCTGCGTTAGTGTCTTTCACAACCGTTACATGAATTTTATCAGTACGCACATTTTTAGCATCCCAATATTTCGGATTCTTCACGTAATCCCAACTTAGCTTCGTACCGTCCCAATTTTCCAGAGTATAAGGTCCGTTTGAAAGCAATGTTTCGCTTGATGTGCCATAACGGTTACCTTGTTTTTCAAGCCACGCTTGTTTTTGCGGGAAGAAAGTTCCCGTTGTTAAAAGCTCTTTGAAGATGGGCACAGGGTTTTCCAATTCGACTTGAAGCGTCTTATCATCAAGCGCTTTAACGCCTAATTTATCCGGATCCATTTCGCCCTTTAAAATTGGCGTGGCATTTTTGACGATTTCTTCCATTTGTGGCCCATAAGCTGCCGCCGTTTTAGGATCCACAACGGTTTTCCAAGCGTATTCAAAATCTGCCGCTGTAACTGAGGAACCGTCTGACCAATTGGCCTCTTTTTTTATTTTAAAAGTAAGGGTTTTGCCATCATTTGTTACGTCTGGTTCGCTTTCAGCCAGCGCGAGTTCTGGCTTCCCTTCTTTATTTAAACGATAAAGTCCTTCGAAAACTTGATTGATTGCCCGAAAACTTACACTGTTGTCTGCTAAAATTGGGCTTGCATTTGGAATCGCACTCGTTTCCATGATATTCACTGTTTTGCTTGTTTTTTTGTCAGCAGATTCCCCCGTATTGTCCTTTTCTGCTCCGCAAGCAACGAGTAGCGCTAAACTGAGTAACAACAAACTTATAACGACTTTTTTTCGCAAACTTTGTTCCTCCTTTTTATCGTATCTCTCCTTTTGGAAGCGCTTTTCTTCACATCAAAAAAAGACGGTGCGCTGTCATCTATGTACAGAACTTCCGCCTTTTATTATATATGGAACTGTATTACTTGTAAATAAAAACTGTATCACTTTCACTTCTTATTAAGATAAACTCCGGAACCTACTACGATGACGCACATGCCCGCAAACATACTTATCATCAGGAAGCTCGGGTCATTTGTCATGAAAATTGCTAAAATCAAACAGGAAACACCAGAAACAGTAAGTGTCACAATGGTAATTTTTTTCCATAAGTTTTTAGAATAGGCATCCACTTTCTTGAAACCTAACATTCTTAAAAACAAAAACACCTTTTTTGAGTAGGATAAATACGCGGCCACAAGAAGCATGAATGAGCCTGCGGCAATAAGTGCAAAGCGGCCGGTAGGGATTTGATAGCCGAGTCCATACGCGATAATGCTAAGCTGAATGATGGCCAACAAAACAAGGAGCAGCCTAAAACAATATTCAAATTCTAATTTACTTTCTTCTTTTACTTTTTCTTTCCCATAATATTCGGTACCGGTAAACATAATCATCAGAAACGGCATTAGGACGAGTCCCAGCCATTTTTGCATAAACATGTCTGGAGAGAAATCGCTTCCGAAATGTACGGCTATTTCAGTTGGGAGTAGCGGATAACACGCGATGGAAGCGACCACCGTGATAAAAATTATCATACTTGGAAAAGTTCCGACTTTCTTCATTTCTCTCACCTTCTTTTAAAAAATTAGGCTAGGTAGGCACTCAATTCTTCGCGATTTGCGAGTATTTTCACGTTGGGCGTGGCTTCTAATTCAGCTTTCGTTTGCTTGTAGCCTTCTTCTGTGAGCGCACGCGTTGCGGGTAAATAAATGGCCACGGAAAATCCAGCTTTAACCAATTGAAGAGCAGTTGTTTTGACACAAAAATCAAATGCGAGCCCGCCGATTAGGACGGCATCAAATTCGTTTTGGCGAAGGTATTCGATGACGCCGGTTGAGAGTTCTTCGCGGATATCGTGATAACATGCCCCGTAAGGATGGAGATTTCGCTCCATACCCTTCCAAACGAAATAATCATATTCGGTGGGCGCTGGTAGTCCTTCTAGGAGCTCAAATCCTTTCGTGCCGGGTTCGCAGTGTCTAACCCATGTTAAATCGGCATTCGGGTAATCAAGCGGTTTTAACATATCTGACGGGTTCTGGACAACCCAGACGGCGTTTCTTGGGTGGGCATCTTTGCTACCAATTCGGGCAGCGCCAAATTTGGCCATGTATTCGAGTTCTGGGACGATTTCCTCGGCGTTTGGGACGGGCAATTCATTTGGGCAAACTGGACTAAACCCATTTTGTGCATCCACATCAAAGGTTGCAAGTTTCATTTTTATTCCTCGTTTCTATAAACTAATTGTGCAAATTGACCAAAGCGTTTGACATCCTCTAAGACGAGATTATGGCGGTCATCGGCTTCAAAAAGCGGAATGCCTTCGCCAAGTATGATGGGCGCAATGGTTATCACAAATTTATCAATAGCTTTTTCTTTTAAGAATTGCTTAACGAGTTCGGCTCCGCCTACAAGCCAGACGTGCTCCCCATCAATTTCGTTTAGCCATGAATTAATATTTCCGGAAACAAAATCGGCGTATTCGTCTGCCGTACCCGCTTTTTTATTCGAAAAAACATATACGTCTTTCTTACTATAAGGGAATGAGTCCGTTAACGAAAAAATTTGTTTGTACGTGGTACGACCCATAACGACTGTGTCAACGTTATCAAAGAAAGCTTGGTAACCTGCATCGCCTTCGCTATCAATACTTTCAAGCCATTCTACACTCCCTAGTTTATCAGCAATATAACCATCTAGGCTAGTCGCAATATAAAGCGATACTCGTTTATCTGTCATCGTAATCAAATCCTTCCACAACTAATTTTCCAACCATATGTCCTTCTTCAATGATTTGGTGCGCTTTTCGAAGTGTTTTCGCATTTATTGGCGCAAGTACCTTGTTCAACGTGGATTTCAATTGGCCTGTTTCTAAATAAATAGCGGCTTGCTCTAGAATTTCGTGTTGTCTAATCTGATCTTTTGTTTGATATTTCGACCGTGTAAACATGAACTCATAACTGAAAGTAGCGCTTTTATCTTTTAATACACTCATCTGAACTGGCTGCGTAAGTTCAACGATGGAACAAATTTTCCCTTGCGGCGCAATCGCCTGCTCCATGAAATTAAAATGTTGATAGGTGTCGTGTAAACATAAAATGTAATCCACCATTTGAAAACCCACTTTTTGGAGTTCTTCCAGCATATTTGCTCGGTGATTAATAACAAAGTCGGCGCCGTGAGCTTTCGTCCAAGCTATCGTTTCTTCTCGACTTGCGGTGGAAATCACAGTTAGCCCCGCTATTTTCGCTAGTTGCGTCGAAACAGAACCCACACCACCTGCACCATTTATGATTAAAATGGATTTTCCTGCTTCAACTTGCAAGCGGTCGAACAACGCTTCAAATGCGGTGATGGTCGTAAGCGGCATTGCGGCCGCTTCTTGGTTCGTCAAATTTTTAGGTTTGTGTCCCGCTAATCGCTCATCAATTAGTGCGTATTCGCCGTTACTCCCCTGCCTAGTCACATCACCAGCAAAATAAACTTCTTCGCCAATTTGGAAAAGCGACACCCCGCCGCCAATTGCTTCCACAGTTCCGACTGCATCAAATCCTAAAATTTTCGGTTCTTTTTCAACTTGACTTTTTGGGGCGCGAAGTTTTGTATCCACAGGATTGACTGAAACGGCTGCAATTTTAACAAGCAAATCATGCTTTCGGGGAGCCGGCAAAGGCATTTCTACATCTATTAAACTTGCTTCATCAGAAATTGGTAAGTAGCGATATAGACCAACTGCTTTCATTTTTATCCACCTCTTCTTGGTTACCTATTCCCCGATATTTCAAAAATAAAGCGTAATTCATTTAAAATTTTGATTACAAAAAAAGCGGTTAAATTTGGCAAATTGTTAATAATTACACGAACTCCTCTCACGCTTACGGCGAAAACACATAGATGTAAACGCTATCCATTTTTCAAAACAATAATGTCTAAATTGTTCTTTTATATGTTCCTTTTTCTCCATAAAAATTAGAGAATGATGAGGTGGTTGTCAAAAAGTTGTCACATTTAGACAGTAGTAATAGGGTCTATTAACACAAAAATTTCTGTTCTTTTTTTGTATACTAATTAAGAATACAAAGGAGGCCTCTAATTCATTTATGGAGTATATAAGTTCGGATATCTCGATACAAAGCATGCTAGAAGAACTAAATATTAATAAAGTTTGTGAAGCGCATGTCGTTAAATTTATGGCAAAAATGGGACAAACTATTTTTGACTCAAACAAGAGTCAAACTTCTGTTTTATTTGTCGTAAGCGGGTTGGCAAAAAAAATAAATACAGATTATCAAAGCGAATTTATTATTAATTTATTAAAAACTGGGAATGTAATTGGACTATATAACGGGTTAACCAATCAAGCTCACTCAGAAGAACGAGTTATTGCCATAACCGCATGCACTGTTATTAGCGTAGATAAAGAATACTTGCTTAACTACTTAGCCATCCGACCCGCTTTTATGGAACTACTAATTCGAGACATGTCAACTACTATTACAAAAACTCACAAACGTATGATGTATCTTTCCAATTTATCACGCGAAGATCGAGTTGCAGCTTCCGTGCTAGACTTATCCAGGGAAATCGGTATTAACGAAGGGGAACATACGATTTTACCAAAAGCAATTACAAAGAAAATATTGTCTGATTATTCGAGAGTTGAGTATCGGTATTTCCAAAAACTTTTTTCGAAAATGAAAACCGAAAATTTGATTGACAATAGAGGCCCTCGTATCAAAGTTAATCAACAACTTCTAGAATCGAACATTTCTTACTAAATGATTCAGAATTATACATATTTTATACAAGGAGGTGCATCGTATGTAACTGTTGAAGAATATTTTTAACCCACAAAAATTAAGAGAATTGATAAAGGAGCATATTATGAAAAAAGGAATTATTTTAAGCGTGGTAAGTATCTTATTTGTTGGCCAACTTGCCACAACCATTCTGCCTGTTAGTGCATCTGCAAATGAAGGCGAAGCGCAAACAAATTTAAACGCGGCAAACGGCATTACAGTAAACACATTTACGGAGCTAAAATCAGCGCTTCTCGATAATGAGATAACAGATATCACATTAGGTGCCGATATTACATTAAGTTCCACCTTATATCCTCGTGGTACAAACAAAACCATTCATGGTAATGGTTTCACAATTAATGCCAACCTCAAACAAATTAAATTAGTTTCTTCTGGAGCAGTTGCCAAAATGGATAATATAAAAATTATCAATACAGACGTTTATGGCCTATTTTGGAGCGATGCTAACGATGTTAAAGTTACTTACAAAGATGTTGAACATACGGGGAGACAACTGGTTTACTTACCTTCTGGAGAATTAATTCTTGACGGGCAAGTATCTAGTATGTCAACTAGTGAAGAAGTTTACCAAGGTAATAAAATGACCGTTTTACCGGGTGCCACTGTTGATTTTGAATCAACTACCATAAACAGATCATTAGCACCCGTCACTCTAATGAAGACTGACAGTCAACTAATTGTTGGGGAAGGTGCCCATTTAAACATTAAATCAGCTGCGGCAAACATTTGGGGAACAACAAACACAAAACTTATAAATAATGGACATATGGATCTAACATCCGACCGATATCAAAATATTCACTTAAGTACTTATAGCACTATGCAGTTTAATAACGGTAGTACTTTAAAAGCAAATTCTGGTGATACAGTTGAAGAAGCTCTAGAAGCAACAAGCGGTTCTATTTTCGTACAGTCTGGCGCAACTTTTGAAGTCACCTCAAAGGGTACTCAAGGAACGATTATTACTGGTGACCAATTGGTTTTTGAAGATGGTTCAAATTTCTCTATTACGAACAACAATGATAGGGGTGCTGTTTTTGGCACTTACTCACGTTCTAGCGATGTTACGCTTGAATCCCAAGAAGGAATCCAAGTTTGGAATCGCGGCGCATTGACTTCTGAACCTATTAACTATGCTGGCCCATTAGTAGCCACCTTCAATTTGAACGGCTACTCATCAAGTGTATCACAATCTAAATTAGTTTCTAACAACATCAATTTCAAAGATGATTTCAAAACAAGCTCTACAGGAAAAATCACTGGTGGTAGTTTCGCGAAAGTTGAACTAATTGAAACGACGATTAATTCATTAACGGAGGAATCGACAACCGTTACTGGAACGGGCGAACCAAATTCGCTAATTGAAATCAAAGCAAATAACTCTGTACTTGGCTCTGGAACAATTGATAGTGAAGGCAACTATAGCGTCACAATTCCTGCCCAAGAAGCTGATACAGAAGTAACGGCTCAGGCGACTTTTAATGCATTAACATCTAACGTGGCTTCTACTACAGTTCAGGCGATTACTCGGTCTGGAACAATTACTCCTAACGCTTTTACAATTGGGGATGAAGCTATAACTGGTGAGTTTACGGGGGATGTTACATCCGCACGCCTTTATGTGAATGACACTTCAACGAATGGCGGTGACTTTAAGGCTGACGGGACATTTGAATTCCCTGTATCAACCGAATCGATTAAAGTTGGCGATACGGTCGAAATCGTAGCTTTAGACAAAAATGGTGAAGAATTGGATCGTAAAAACGTTGAGATTATTAGTAATTTGAGCGGTACGCTTAGCCCAGCTGCTTATTTAAATGGAAATTCAAACATTACTGGGGAATTCACTGGTGATATCAACTATGCACAGCTTCTAGTAAATGATGTACACGTGAGCTTTGGCGGAACTTTTAGCGCTGATGGTACGTTTAGCTACTATGTTGCACCTGGGACAATTAAGCTTGGCGATACCGTAACACTTCGAGGCATTCACAGAAATGATTCTGGAGAGAGAGAAGTCCTTGATACGAAACAAGTGGAAGTTATTCCGCAAGGTTCTCTTACAACTGAACCATACTCGCTTGGCACATCAAATATTGGCGGTTCATTCACTGGTGATATTAATTTTGCTCGACTTTTAGTAAATGGCATACCTGTTAGTTGGGGCGGAACTTTCAACACAGATGGAACTTTCAGCTTCTATGTTAACCCTACGCAAATTAAACTTGGTGACGTTATTACCATCGAAGGGTTCTACCGCACAGCTTCTGGGGAAACTGAAATCCTCGATACAAAACAAGTGGAAATTGCAGCGCTAGAAGGTACCCTTACTCCTGATGAATACTCACTTGGAACGTCAAATATTACAGGTGAATTTACTGGGGACATTAATTTTGCACAGCTTCTTGTAAACGGTGAATCTGTTGGTTGGGGTGGAACTTTTAATGCTGACGGAACTTTTAACTTCTATGTTAAATCTAACCGTATTACTTCTGAGGATACCGTAACACTTCGAGGATTTTACCGTGATTCTGCGGGAAATACGGAACTAATTGATACAAAACAGGTGGAGATTGCAGCGATAGCCGGTACTCTTTTGCCAGACGCATATACAATTGGCGCTTCGAACATTACAGGGCAATTTACTGGCGATATTAATTTTGCACGCCTACTTATAAATGGCGAGTCTATTGCATGGGGCGGAACTTTTAACGAAAATGGAACTTTCAACTTCTATGTTAACCCTACGCAAATTAAACTTGGTGATATCGTCACAATGGAAGGATACAATCGTACGACTACTGGTGCGACTGAAATTCTTGATACAAAACAAGTGGAAATTGTGACTTTAGAAGGCACTCTTTCCCCTGATGTATATGAAATTGGTACTACAAATATTACGGGGCAGTTTACTGGGGATATTAATTTTGCACAGCTGCTCATAAACGGTGAATCTATCGCTTGGGGTGGAACTTTTAACGAAGATGGAACTTTCAGCTTCTATGTTAATCCTACGCAAATTAAGCTTGGCGACATCGTCATAATCGAAGGATTCAATCGTGCAACTTCTGGAGATACTGAGATTCTTGCAACAGAACAAATTGAGATTTCAGCTTTAGAAGGTACTCTTTTACCGGACATCTATGCACTTGGTACTTCGAATATCACGGGGCAGTTTACTGGGGATATTAATTTTGCACAGCTGCTCATAAACGGTGAGTCTGTAGCTTGGGGTGGCGTTTTTAACCCAGATGGAACTTTCGCCTTCTACGTTAATCCTACTCAAATTACACTTGGGGACGTTGTTACAATCAAAGGATTCAATCTGGCAGTTTCTGGGGAGACTGAACTCCTTGATACGAAACAAGTAGAAATCGCGACTTTAGAAGGTACCATTACTCCCTCTGACTATACACTAGGATCTTCAGAAATTACCGGGGAATATACGGGGGATATTAATTTCGCACGATTAGTTGTAAATGGAACGCCAACAAATCGCTGGGGCGGCGTTTTTAATCCAGATGGAACTTTTAGCTTCTTCATCTCACCAAACTATATTAAATCAGGCGATGAAGTTGAGATTCAAGCGATGTATCGCACAACTACACGTGAAACCAAAATTTTAGACACAGAAGTAGTGACGCTTGTTAATCCGTAAGTAAGTGATTGGTTCGCTAGTTGCGGCTAGCGAACCGTTTATTAAAACAAATGAGGTGCAACTTTTATGAAAAAAGCTTTAATTAGCATTGGCCTAAGTAGTGTATTACTACTAACGGCGTGTTCAAGTGACGGGAATCAAGAATATAAAGCAGAGAAAACTGAACAAAAGGCAAAAGCTGAAACAAAGGATACGGTTGTAGACGGGCTTAAAATTGTAATCAAAAATCAGGAAGTAAATGAAAAAGTGACGGAGAAAGAAACGCAGAAATTATATACTTTTACAATTTCTGGTGAGAATATGGCGTCTACCAATAAAGGACTGGGTGCGGTGGATTTTGTTTTAAAAACGAAAGATGGTAAGGAATTCGAGGTCGATCCTTCGATGGCGATGTTCGGCGATGAAATTAAGCCAGGCAAAACACTTGAAGGCAAAGCTTCTTTTGCAATTCCGGAAAATCAAACGGCGATGAAACTTATTTATAAACCACTAGATAAAGAATTGGCTGAGTGGGATGTGGAGGAATCATGAAAATTGTCATAATTGGACTGGGCTATATTGGACTTCCGACTGCGCTTATGTTCGCGAAACACGGGGCGGATGTCGTTGGGGTGGATGTTTCTAGGCGGGTGGTAGACTTTTTAAACGCTGGGCAGGTGCCCATTGAAGAGTATGGTTTAGCGGAATATTTGACGGACGCGCTGGCGAAGCAGAAATTTAAAGCGAGTTTAACAGCTGAAACCGGTGACGTGTTTATTATTGCCGTTCCGACGCCGAATGTGGAAGATGAATTCGGGAGTTGCGACCTAACGTACGTCAAACAGGCGATGGAGTCGATTCTGCCACATTTGAAATCGGGCAATACGATTATCGTTGAATCTACCATCTCACCGCGCGTAACGGAGGACATTATCCAACCTTTAATCCAAAAAGAAGGGTTTGTTACTGGCGAAGATATTTTTCTGGCGCATTGTCCGGAGCGTGTTCTTCCGGGGAAAATCTTGCACGAACTTGTTTACAATAACCGCATTATTGGTGGGGTCACAGAGAAGTGCACCGAAAAGGTTAAAGAAATATACGGCCTTTTTGTGCAAGGCAAATTGCTGAGCGCGACTGCGAGTGTCGCAGAATTGTCTAAGCTGATGGAAAACACATATCGCGACACCAATATTGCGCTCGCCAATGAACTTGTCCAAATCGGCGACGAACTCGGCATTGATGCGCTAAGCGTAATCGAGCTGGCCAATCAACACCCAAGGGTAGATATTCACCAACCGGGTCCTGGCGTAGGCGGCCACTGCCTAGCCGTTGATCCACATTTCATCATTGCAGAGGCCCCGAACGAAGCACGGCTTATCCGCCAAGCAAGGCAAATCAATCGCAATATGCCTAATTTTATTTTCCAAAAAACACTCACAATTATGGAGGAAAATAATGGAAAAACGATAACCGTATTAGGCTTAGCCTACAAAGGAAATATAGACGACACGCGTGAAAGCCCCGCCCTCCAAATTGTAAACCAGCTACAAACCTTAACGGCGTATGACATTCGTACATTTGACCCTTATGTAGCAAGTTCAGATACATATAGCCTTGAATCGGCTCTTTTAGGGAGCGACTTAGCGCTCGTTTTAACTGACCATGATGCATTTAAGGCGATGCCTGATAACATCATTCATGGTATGAGAACCCCCATTTTATTCGATACAAAGAATTGTATTTCTAGAAAAAATGCTTTTGAACAGCACTTTACACTCGGCCATCTTCCGACTGACAAAAAAAGAAGCAAAAGCTTTATAAACTAGGAGAATATTATGAACGAACAAATTGATTTAAAACAAATTATGCTCGCTATTCGCAAAAATGGTTGGTGGATTGTTGGAATTGTCACAATGACAGTTCTTTGTATGTTCATCTATCTCCAGTACATCGCCACTCCTATTTATCAAAAGAGCACACAAATTTTAGTTAATCAGTCTGAAAGCTCGCCAAATGATAGTTTAGATTCACAAACTGTGCAGGCGGACTTGCAACTGGTAGACACGTACAGCTCAATTATTTTAAGTCCGCGGATTTTAAATGGCGTTGAGCAAGACTTGGGAAATCTTTATGACACAGAGGAACTAGCAGAAATGATTCAGGTAACAAACGCGACTAATTCACAGGTCATTGATATAAGTGTTAAAAATCCAGATCCAAAACTAGCCGCTCAAATTGCTAATTCCACTGCTAAGGTATTCACTAAAGAAATGCCGAGTATCATGAAAGTCGATAATGTGACTACTTTATCAGAAGCCCAGTTTTTAGGCAACGAGCCGCCGATTGCGCCTCAAAAAACTTTGTTGCTTATACTCGCCGTATTTATGGGACTTTTTTTCGCATTTTGTTTTATTTTCATCAGATTATTGTTTAAGCGTACGTTTACCTCGGCAGATGAAATTGAAGAGATTTTACAGCTAAATGTGCTGGGTGAAGTGAGTACATTTCATGCTTTTGAACGGGCCAAAAAAAGACTACAAAAAGGAGCCAGATAAATGCGTTTATTCAGAAAAAAATGTTCCAGTACTGAAGATAATAAAAATAAGCGAGTCACTTTCATTACTTCTCCGGAATTAGACACTGAACAATTCGATATGGAATCGAGTTCGCAGACTTTTGAGCATGCCTTGCCACAACAAAATTGGCTACTTAAAATTGCTGGTTTTACAGGAATTTACTTCGACTTTAGTTTTATTTTCATCAAATTATTATTCAGGCGTACGTTTACTTCAACAAATGAAATCGAGAAATTTTTACACGTACATGTGCTCGGTGTAGTGAAATTAATTCAAATAAGTGATGAAATCCCAATGAAACTACGAAAAGGAGCAAGGTGAATATGTATCCATCAAATAAAAATTCTAGAAGCAATTACTACTCTCCTACAAGTGAACAATTTAAATTAATTCGTACTGGGATTGATTTATCTGGAATTGATAAAGATAGGCAAGTCATTTTAATTACTTCTCCAGAATCAGGCACTGGAAAATCCACCGTAGCCTCCCACCTTGCAATCGCTTATGCCGAAAAAGGGGCACGCACACTTTTAATCGATGCCGATATGCGTAGACCCATGTTACATAAACGATTTTCAAAAAATTTACATCTTGGTTTGTCCAACGTGATTACAAATGAGATCGAGTTAGAAGATGGGCTCCAAGAGGTGTTGCTAGATTCAGCGTCATTCGCTCTTTTAACTAGCGGCACAATACCTCCGAATCCAAACGACTTACTTTCCTCTCAAAAAATGGCTAATCTTATCGGAAGATTACGGGAATGTTTCGATAAAATCATCATTGATACGCCACCTATCACAGTTGTTTCAGATGCACTTGTTTTAGCGGACGAAACAGATGGCACCATTTTGATTTGTAGGTATCAAAAGACTTTAAAAGAACAAGCAAAATATGCAGCCAAGCAACTTCAGCTTTCAAAAGCTAAATTAATTGGCGTCATTTTTAACGGTACAAAAAATACCGAAAACTATTATTACTAAGGAGCTAAGTACATGGAACAAAGTAAACTCAGCATGGCATTCCAAGCGACTGATAAAACAAATTATACGAAATGGAAGATTCGTTGCGACCGTTTTTTAAGCGTGTTTGCGTTACTTCTCCTGTCCCCGCTTTTTCTCTTCGTAGCGATTTGCATTAAAGTGACTGACTGGAAAGCTCCAGTTATTTTCAAGCAAGAGCGTGTAGGAAAAAATGGGAAAGTTTTTTATATGTACAAATTCCGAACGATGTGTACGGATGCTGAATCCCAATTAAGTACGATTTTAAAACTAAACGACGTTACAGGTGCGATGTTTAAAATGAAAAATGATCCTCGCATAACAAAAATCGGCCGCTTATTGCGCAAAACGAGCTTGGATGAGTTGCCACAAATTTGGAACGTAGTAAAAGGTGATATGAGCCTTGTTGGGCCTAGGCCGCCGCTACCGCGCGAAGTTGCCGTTTATTCTACGTACGATAAACAACGCCTTCTTGTCACTCCTGGTTGTACGGGATTATGGCAGGTAAGCGGACGAAACGAGCTTAGCTTTGAGGAAATGGTGGAACTGGATTTGCATTATATTCGCCACCTGTCTTGGAAAATGGACTTTAAAATTTTTTTCAAAACTTTTGTTGTCCTGCTCGTACCAAAAGGAGCGTATTAGCGTGAAGGAAGAAAAGAGAATTCATTTGCTGGGCAGTGACTTAGATGCGCTTACGATGAATGAAACGCTCCTGCGTATTGAGCACCTTATTTTAAACCAAAAGCCGAGTCAACATGTTGTGATTAATGCGAGCAAAATAAATTTGATGGCGGAGGATGCGGCGCTTCGGGCGATTGTAAATGAAAGTCCGCTTGTGAATGCAGATGGTCAGTCTATTGTTTGGGCGGCGCGTTTTCTAGGCTATGATGTGCCGGAACGCGTGACGGGAATTGATTTATTTGAAAATTTGGTGGCTCTGGCGGCACAAAAGAGCTGGCGGCTCTACTATTTTGGGGCGACGGAGGAAGTGGTGAAGTGTGTTGTAGACAAGCATTTGAAAGCTTATCCGGGTTTAGAGATTGCGGGGTTTCGCAATGGCTATTTTGATGATTTAGAATCGGTTCAAATTGCGCAGGAGATTCGGGCCAGTCGTGCGGATATATTATTTGTCGCTTTTTCCTCCCCCAAAAAAGAATTTTGGGTTCACAGCCACAAGGAAATGATGCAAGTGCCTTTTGCGATGGGTGTTGGCGGGAGTTTTGATGTGCTTGCTGGTAAGACAAAACGCGCGCCAAGATGGATGCAAAAAGCTGGGCTGGAATGGTTTTACCGCTTTATACAGGAACCTAGGCGCATGTTTAAACGCTATATCATCGGGAATTTCCGCTTCCTGACACACGTTCTTCGGGAAAAAAGCAGACGAGGCATAAGATGGCAAAAACACCGCTAAATATAGCTGTTTTTATTGTACTTGTTGCGATTTTCCCGCTCATTGATTTCTTAAATGGTTTTTTCCTGACATCTGGTTATATGATTCCCATTGGCATTGTCTATCGTTTTTTCTTTTTTATCTTTCTCATTAGCATGATTTGTATTGAAAAGATTCCTAAGACGGCTTTAACGTTTGTCACCTTCCTGTTTATTGCTGGCAATCTTGGCATCTTGCTTTTCCAAAGTATAATTTTACAAAATCCATTCACTTGGATTGCTGCGGATATTTCTGTATTTGTTAAATATTTTTTATGGGCACTCATTCCGTACTATATTTATCAACGAAAAACGCTATTTCAAGCGCTGCATTATGAAAAAATTTTTATTGTCATCAGCCTACTATTTACGGTACTTCTACTTGTCCCTTATGCACTAGGTGTTGGGCACCAGACTTATGATAATTCAGACGCTGGTTATAAAGGCTTCTTTTTTGCGAATAATGACACAAGTTTTGCTTTTATTGTATCGCTAACCTTTACGGCTCAAGCACTCATTCAATCGTTACAAGGAAGATGGAATTTCCGCTTGCTGTTCTTTCTTCTGCTTTATTCCGGAAATATGCTTTGTTTATTACTCGTTGGGACGAAAACTGGCATTGTTTATGGTGTTGTGATAAGTGTCATCGTGCTCATTCGCCTTTTATTTTTCGTTAGATATCGTTCAGTGACACAGAAAATCTTCGTTTGGTTTGCTTGTCTCTTTTTAGTTGGGTGGTTGCTCGTTCGCGGCTTGGCCTATGCGGGACAACTGATTGCAGGGACGTACGACCGAATGGTGTATTTTTATCATTTATACGACGGAAATTTAGTTCGGTTGTTAACGAGCTCAAGAAGTGATTTTTTGGAAGGCGGATTAAGCTTTTTCCTAGATAGCTTACACCCTATTTTCACGGTAGCTTTTGGTCAAGGTTTTGAATATCGATTAGAACAGTATGGCCGGCTTGGATTAATCGAAATGGATTTTTTTGATACGTTATTTGGGCTCGGCCTGTTCGGGATCCTACTTCTTGTTACTTTGTTAGGCTACTACGGTGTGATTGCGTTAAAAAAACAAAATCGTTCGCTCCATAGTTTTCTCTTTTTCATCATTATTCTATATAGTTTTTTCGCCGGGCACGTCTTGTTTTCAGCGCTCTCTTCAACCCTTTTAGGACTTGTTTGCGGCGGGATTATTTTATCAAAGAAAGAGTGAGATTCATTTGAAGAAATTATTAATTCGGTTTGGGCAATTTTCAATCGGCTCACTCGGCGCGGCGCTCCTCAATTTAATATTGATACCTATCACAACTTACTTTTTAACGCCCGCAGAATACGGGAAAACAAGTATGTTTCTACTCGCGCAAACGCTTCTTATTTATGTGATTTACTTAGGATTCGATCAAGCTTTTACAAGGGAATTTCATAGTTACGCGCAAAAAACGCGTTTGCTTATTCAATCGATGATGACGCCGCTTTTTACTTCATGCATTTTAATTGCGGGCATGTGTCTATTTGCTTCTACAATTTCCGAATGGCTTTTTGCGGATTCAAATTATGAAGTTGCTGTTTATTTGCTTGCTTTCTCCATCATTTTACTCATTTTTGAACGTTTCATTTTATTGTTTGCTCGAATGGAAAATCGAGCGATTACTTTTTCTATTTATTGTATTGGTATTAAGTTGGCCATTTTAGTTGGCACAATCACGGCATTGCTTTTATTTGAGCCTACTTTTATTACCGTTGTTTACGGCATGTTAATTGGGCAGATGATTGGGGATTTCATTCTTATTTTGTTTAACTTGCCACTGTTTAAAACGTTCAGACAAAAACCGGACAAAGCGCTCATTAAACATCTTGCTAAATTTGGCTTGCCTGTCGCAATTGGTACTTTTCTTTACAGTTTATTTCTCATCATCGACAAATTATTTTTACGCTACTTCTCGAGCTTTGACGAGCTTGGGATTTATACTGCAGCGTTTAAAATTGCCAGTGCTTTAATGGTTTTGCAGGTGAGTTTTGGGAATTTCTGGATTCCTACTGCATACGAATGGTACGAGCAGAAAAAGCCCGTCATCTACTACAAAAGGGTGAGCGATACGGTCATGTTTGGGGTCGCGTTCTTTTTCCTCGCTATGCTTTTCTTTAAGGACTGGATTGTCGTGATTCTCTCGCCAGCGTACAGCGAGGCACAATATATTTTCCCGTTTCTCTGCTTCTATCCGCTCATGATGACGGTTAGCGAAACGACAAATCTCGGCATCGTTTTTTTAAAGAAAAGCGTGCTAAACATTTACGTGTCGATCATCGCCCTCGTCATTTCTGTCGCGCTAAACATTGCGCTCGTCCCAGTTTATGGCGCAATTGGAGCCGCTATCGCAACGGGAACCGCCTTCATCAGCTACTTTCTCGCCCGCACTTTTTTCTCCATGCGCATTTGGGAAGGCTTTTCCGTCACACGCCACATCATCGTAACGGGGCTGTTATACGGTTTATCACTTTATAGCGTTATTTTTAAAGACACTTTGCTCGAAAAAGGACTCGTTTTAAGTGCGCTCATCTTCCTGATTGTCCTTTATCAAAAAGAGCTCAAACAAACGTTTCGTTTACTTCAAAAGAAAGGAATTAAAAATGAATGAACATTTTAATGGTCGGTCCAAACCCAAAGGAAAAAGGCGGAATGGCAACGGTCATCGCGAATTTCAAACAGTATTATACGAGTGATACGCATCATTTATTCTTTTTCAGTTCATGGTCTGCAGAAAACAAATGGCAGACTGAATGGCGGGCGCTTCGTTCGATTCGGCGCATCATTTTTGAAAAGAAAATTGATATTGTGCATTTTCATGTCGCGCAAAAGGGCAGTTTCTTTCGAAAGGCCTTTTTAAAAAAATTAGTTCCAAACCATTGTAAAACGGTATTTCATATGCACGCTTCACATTTTGATGTATTTTATAAAAAAAGTAACCGCATGTTGCGATTTTGGATTCGTCGAACGTTTAATCAAACGGATCATGTGGTGGTTTTAAGCGGGGAATGGGCGGAATTTTACCGGAGGCTAACTAAAACGCCGATTTCGGTCATTCAAAACGCGGTGCACCTTCCTGAAAAGCCCCTTTATAATAAAAAAGCGCGTACGATTGTGACGTTTGGGCGAATCGGCGAGCGAAAAGGAAGCTATGATTTGCTTAAAGTGGCAGCGCGCATTCAGCCGGCGTTCCCAGATGTACGTTTTGTGCTCTACGGCGACGGGGAAATCGAAAAAGTCACGGCTCAAATTGACAAGCTCGGGCTTACAAATGTGGCACTAGGCGGCTGGATTTCAAAAGAGGATCAGCAGGTCATTTTAAAAGCGAGCATGTTGCACTTTTTGCCGTCCTATCACGAAGGCCTACCTATGGCAATTTTAGAAACCATGGCCGCTGGAATTCCAAACATTTCCACACATATCGGTGGCATCGCAGACGTCATTGAACACCAGCAAAACGGCATTCTGACCGCACCAGGCGATGTTGCCAATATGACGAATCAACTAACTAAACTTTTAGAACAACCTGCTCTTCGGGAAAAATATGCGGAAAGCGCGCGCCAAAAAATTGCATCTGGCTTTTCAATTGAAACCTACCACACAAATTGGTCTGCTTTTTACAATCAGTTGATAACATGTTAAAATTTACATTCCAGACAATTTATTGTTAATTTTTTTACTAGGAGTGTTGTATGCGAGTTATTAACTTTTTTAAAGGTATGGCTATGGGAACCGTCGAGACAGTTCCCGGAATTAGCAGCAGTACCGTCGCCATGTTGCTTGGTATTTATGAAAATATTATCGATGCGCTTCACCATTTAACGACCAAAAAATGGAAGACGCACATGCTTTATTTGCTCCCCATTTTAATTGGAATGGCATGCGGAATGGGCGTCTCCGTTTTGGTCGTGCACTATTTACTAGAAAATTACAACGTCCAAGTTCACGCTTTATTTATGGGGTGTATTCTCGGAATGCTCCCATTAATTTGGCAAAGCGGCAAAAAAATCGGTGAGCGCTATCAATTCAAGCATTTTTTCATCATGGTGCTGTTTTTTGCTTTTATTTTAATCTTAAATTTTTCGCTTGAAGAAACGCATTTCCAAATTACACAAGCTACCGCTTTTGATTATGCCTATCTCTTTTTTGCCGGCTTTCTAGCTAGCATCGCACTTGTTGCCCCCGGCATAAGCGGCGCGCTCATTTTGATGATTCTAGGCGTTTACGAAACCGCGCTTGATGCGCTAATAGACTTCGATTTTAAAATTATCATCGCCATGGCATTAGGCGTTCTTATCGGTATTCTCGTCACAAGCAAACTCATTCGTTTTCTCATTCAAAAATTCCGCACCGCTGCCCACGCCGGAATACTCGGACTGCTTGCCGGCTCATTTTTCATTCTTTTCCCAAAAGAAAATTTTACGGTTTTCGAATTCATCATAAGCTTTATCATTCTAGTTGTAACCACTTTCGCTGTATACAAATTCAGCTTTAGACAATAAAAAACTGCACCTATAAGATGCAGTTTGATACAAAACAAAATTACTATGCCACATTAGACTGGTGAGAAATGATGAGATTCTAGGCAAAGCCGTGTGCCGCATCATTTTTTATCAGTCTAACTTTTTTCGTCTAATAAGTCGCTCTCATTAAATTTAATTTTCGCCTCGCAATGCGGGGTTTTCCATTTTAATTTACGCGACATTTTTTCTTCATCATTTTTTTCAAAAAGAAGCTTGCTCCCTTTACTTAGAAGCGGAATTGCAATTAAAACGCCGACAAGGGTTAACAGAGCAATAAAACCAATAAAAATTAAACTTGCACCGATGGCAATAACAAAGGCTTTTTTCAAGAAATGTCCAATATCAAACTTTTCTTCCAAATTCATCAGCTCCCTATCTTTATCGATAGTTTTATCATATCATGAAACGATGCTAGCGGCGAATTTTAGCCCAAAATGTGCTCTTCCAAAAAGAGAGCTAAACCACCCTCATCATTTGTTTTTGTGATAAAATCGGCACGTTCCAAAGCGAGCGGTATGCCGTTTTGCATCGCGACACCCATTTTGGCTAACATGAGCATGCCAACATCATTTTCATTGTCCCCAAACGAAACGGTTTTCGCTAAATCAATGTAGCCATGTTCGGCTAAATAGTTCAGGCCATGCGCCTTATCAATCCCCGGGTTCATAATGTCGATCAAATTTTTCGCGGAGGCAAGCACAGATAAATCAAATGGGCGAAGCGCCTCTTTAATTGTTGCGCGCTTTTCGGCGTCTTCTTCAATCACCAAAATTTTCAGCGGGAATTCGCCATCTGCAAGCTCATCAAGCGGCGTTTTCGTAATCGTAATCGGCACTTGTTCGTTTTCAGGCAGCACTTTATTTTGTTCGTTAAAAAACGCAATTTTACCAGAATTAGATGGTCCTAAGATTCGTTTCGTCGTATAAATGTGATAATTCGCATTTAGCGGGCGAAGCACTTCCAATACACTTTCAATTGTTTCTAGCGCTAAATCGCTTTTAAACAAAATCTCACCAGTTTGAAAATCGCGCACGAGGCCCCCGTTGCAAGAAATTACTGGTTTTGTAATTTTTAGCTCGTGAATAAATGGTAAAATCGCTAAATCTAAACGACCAGTTGCCAGAAATAAATTTTTTCCGTCTTTTTGCCATTCAAGCAAACGCTCTTTATTATGCGGGTGAATCGCGTCCCCCGCGCTCACAAGCAGCGTTCCGTCCATATCTGTCACAATCGTATCAATCGTCAAGTCTATCGCACCTTTCCCTTCATATACTCGTCATTATAACGGATAATCGCTAAAAGACGCAAGACGAGGAGCCCTTTTGTTTAAAATATTCGCTCTGGTTTGGTGTACACATTCATCGTGTCTTGACGAATGAAACCGACTGTCGTAATGCCAAGTTCAGCTGCCATATTAATCGCGAGTTCAGTTGGCGCCGAACGCGATAAAATGATACCGCAGCCAAGTTTCGCCGTTTTTACTAAAATTTCCGATGAGATTCGCCCACTGAAAATGACAATTTTATCCGAAACGGTAATGTCGTTTTTTAAACAATGCCCGTAAATCTTGTCGAGTGCATTATGCCGCCCAATATCCATTCGACTGCAGATTAGCCCGTCAGGCGTGGTGAGCCCCGCATTATGAACGCCGCCCGTCTGATGAAATGTGCCCGATGTCGCTTCAAATTCGCGCATTCTTTCAAAAATTTGCGCCACCCCAATTGAAATCCCCGTTTCATTGTAACTTTCAAGCAAAGAGGCATCCGATTGGAAATAAAAATTTTCTCTTGATTTCCCGCAACACGACGTAATATAACGCTTTGCGCGATACTTGGCGTTAAATTGGTTGACGAAATTCGCCGTCACATGCGCGTGCCCTGTCGCCTCAATGATTTCGATTTTATCGATGTCCGAAACGCCACGAATGACACCTTCTGACGTTAGAAAGCCCACAATTAAATCCTCTAAATATTCCGGTGTGCAGACGATGGTTACAAGTTCTTGTTTATTCACATAAATGGTCAGCGGATATTCCACAGCAATTTCTGCCGTTTTTTCATGTTTTATCCCATTTTCATACCGAATAATGCTTTTTTGTACGCTCACATCCATCGTGCCAGCCCCTTCCAAAGAAAGCCTCCAGCAATTTGGAGGCTCGCATTTATTTTAAATTTTTACCCATTTCTTTTAAAAATGTAACCCCGTAACGCAGCGTGCGGTTTACATCAGGATCTTTTAGCGCCTTCATTAAACCAAACAGCCCCAAAATCTCCTCGTTTTCCGCCGCCGCCTGAGCAGCCTGAGTCGCTTCTTTTATATTTTCAAGCATCTTTTCAGTTGTTTCCGGCTTTGTTTCTGTTAAAAGCTGGCTCGACAACATCAAATTGTTTATCGCATTCGTAACGGGTTCTTTGCGCCACTCATTTAAAACGGTTTTCGTAATATCTTCTTTCGCCTTCATCGCACTATTTACGGTTTCAAGCGCGCCTGAGTCGCGCAACAATTTGACGAGTTCGAGTATTTCAAGAAAACCAGATTCATCGGCGGCAATGCCTTTTTTAAGCTCAGCTAGGCGGATTTTTTCCTGTTCTTCTTTTGACGGAGTCGTGTCGCGAATTTTCGATATCGGTTCAGCCATTTTGTTTCTCTCCTTTACAGCCACAGCTTCCGCCGCATGCACAATTTACTTTGGAAATCGGTTCATAGTCCGCACGCTTCCATTTCCGCTCAACTTCTACGCCATTTTGCGGATAACGTTTGCGGTTTCGTGGATTGTGGTCAGGAAGCGGATTTTTACCTTCTTTTTCCAGAACCTTCATTGCCACTTTCGTTTGCTTATAAGCTGGCGTTTTCGTCCGCACATCGCCCGCACTAGACGTAAGCAAATTAACCGCTGTTTCGCTGCTCACCGAATGCATCGGCACATAGACTTCCTTACCTTTCATTCGGTCAGTCACAACGGCGCGGAGCTTAATCCGACCATACGGAGAACTAAGGCGCACAAGCGAACCACTTTCAATTTCACGTTCTTTCGCAAGTTCAGGCGAAACCTCGACAAACACTTCTGGAAGCTTGTAATCAAGTCCTTTTGATTTATCCGTCAAATTCCCCTCGTGGAACTGTTCCAGCAAGCGTCCGTTGTTTAGCTGCAAATCGTACTCTTCCGGAAACTCAATCGGTGGAACATACGGCAACGTTGAAAATTGTGCCTTACCATCAGGGAAATTAAAACGTTCTTTGTATAAAAGGGGCATATCTTGACCTGCTTCATCAACCGGCCAAACGAGACTACTGAAGCCTTCCAAGCGGTCGTAGCGGACCCCACGGAAAAACGGTGCGAGACTCGCGATTTCGTCCATAATGTCACTTGGATGTGCGTAATCCCAATTGGCTCCGCAGGCACGTGCCACTTCTTGCGTAATCCACCAGTCGGGTTTTGAGTCCCCAAGTGGCTTCATCACTTCATACAAGCGCTGTACGCGCCGCTCCGTATTCGTAAACGTCCCTTCTTTTTCGAGCGAAGGCGACGCCGGCAAAATGACATCCGCAAATTGCGCGGTTTTGGATAAGAATACATCTTGTACAACAAAGAAATCTAATTTCGCAAGCGTTTCCTGTACGTGATTCACGTTTGAATCCACCCACGCCATTTCTTCCCCTACAAGGTACATCGCGTGCAGTGTTCCCGCTTCAATCGCATCAAGCATCTCATTGTTTTTCAGTCCCGGTTTATCTGAAATTGATACGCCATAAGCCGCTTCAAAACGTGCGCGTACCTCATCATCGGCTAGGGGCTGAACACCAGGCAAGACATTCGGCAAAGAGCCCATATCGCAAGCGCCTTGCACGTTATTGTGCCCACGTAGCGGGTATGCACCAGCGCCTTTTCTGCCAAAGTTTCCTGTCACGAGGAGTAAGTTCGCGATTGCTGAAGATGTATGCGAACCCGCGATATTTTGTGTAACGCCCATGCCCCAACAAACTGAAGTGCCGTCTGCTTCGTGCACCATTTCGGCAATTTCCTTAAGCGTTTCCACGGACAGTCCCGTTTCTTGCTCGGCATACTCCAATGTGAACGGCTCAAGGAATTCGAGGTAGTCTGCCACATTTGAAATTCGGTGATTCATAAATTCGGCATCATGCCAGTTTTGGTCGATGATATATTTGGCAACAGCCGTCAGCCAGACAAAATCCGTCCCTTGTTTCGGGTGAATAAATTTGTCGGCGCGTTCTGCCATTTCGTGACGTCGCAAATCTGAAACGAGCATTTTAGCCCCGTTATATTTTTGGGCACGTTTAATTCGGCTCGCAATGACAGGGTGTCCATCAGCCGGGGAACAGCCAACTAACATGATTAGCCCAGCTGATTCAATATCGTCAACCGTACCTGAATCGGCGCCAATGCCGACAGTGCGTGTTAGCCCATCAGATGCAGGCGCCTGACAATACCGTGAGCAGTTATCGACGTTGTTTGTCTCAAAAACTTGGCGAGCGATTTTTTGCATCAAATAATTCTCTTCGTTTGTGGTTTTAGATGAGCTAATAAACCCGAGCGCATCGTTGCCAAATTTCGCTTGTGTTTCACGTAAGCGCGTCGCCACCGTTTTAAGCGCCTCTTCCCAGCTCACCGGCACAAATTCGTCCCCTTGCCGAACGAGCGGCGATGTGAGCCGTTTATCACTATTCACGAAATCCCAGCCAAATTTCCCTTTGACACATGTCGCAAATTTATTAACTGGACCTTCGCCAGTCGGTTCCACTTTCAAAATTTTACGATCTTTTGTCCACACTTCAAACGTACAGCCGACCCCGCAAAATGTGCAGACGGTTTTCGTTTTTTTCGTCCGCGTATCGCGCATCGCCGCTTCCATTTCAGAAACAGCAAAAACAGTTTGATAGTTCGGCTCCACTTTTTTCACCATATCAATCATTGGTTCAAGCACATCTTCGTCTAAACCAGTCATAAAACCAGCTTGACCAAGCATCGATTTCTCCATCATCGCATTACATGGACACACGGTAGAACAAAGTCCACAAGACACGCAAGATGAAAGATTTGCTGGCCGGTCGTCATCCCAAATAACCCGCGGCTGCTCCCGCTCCCAGTCAATCGACAGCGTTTCATTCACCTGAACGCTCTGACAAGCTTCCACACATCGCCCGCATAAAATACATTGGTCGGGGTCATAACGATAAAACGGGTGCGAAAAGTCATTTAAGTAACCTTTTTCCCGGTAAGGTCGTGTTTGCCCTTCAATCCCTAACATTTCAGTCGTATTATGTACGCGGCAATTGCCATTATTATTATCGCAAACCGTGCAGTAAAGCAGATGGTTCTCCAAAATTCGGTCCATCGCTTCTAGCTGAGCATCAGTTGCTTTCTCTGAATCCGTTTGTACTTCCATTCCCGCTTTAAACTCGGTACTGCACGCCCGAACAAGCTCCCCGTCCACTTCACACATGCACGTATCGCAAGATTGAATTGGCCCCATTTGCTCGCTATAACATATATGCGGGTGTTTGATTTCTTTTTCATTCAAATAATCTAAAATTCTTTTTCCCGAGTCAACTTCATGTTCCGCCCCATTTATCTTGACGGTGATTTTTGTCCCCATGACTTTTCCTCCTCCATCATTCGCTCTCTATAGAAAACGGTTACATCCGTTATATTATACCAGTTATCATGTGAAAATTACAGTCAAAACCATAATTGAGAACGCTTATCAAGTAAGGCGGTTATGCGTTTTTAAGAGGACGTGAAGTAAGTGAAAAAATCGAGAAACACAGCCCTAAAAAGGCGATGTTTCTCGACTTTGTATATCACTTACCAAATATATTCTTAATCGAATCGAGCAATTCCCCGGCGCCACCTAGTTGTTCGGTCACTTGATCGACGACGTTGTTTACTGGTTCGGTTACATTCTGGGTTATTTCTTCGGGATTCAATTGGTCGGTTGCGTTTTGAATCGTTTCCGATGCCGTTTCAGTTGCATTTTGCGCGGTTTCTTCGGTATTTGAAGCAACATCAGAAATTTTTTCTGCGCTTCCTCCAAGGAGTTCATTTACTTTGTCACCAGCTAGATTTTTTAAACTATCAAAAAGTGGCAATAGACTTCTCTCCTTTACTTTTGATTACCCGTAGTATAGCACAGATTTTTCGGAATCTTTCGTTTTGACACAAAAAGTAATCAGGAAGTAAAATTCTTTACAATTCAAGCAAACCTTTTTGTTGCAAATCAAAAAAATGTTCGTAGAAAGCGCCTTCGCGCAGTCCATATTGCGAGAAAACGAGCCGGTCAGAGTCCAAGAAGCGCATCAGCGCAATAAGCGGCGCCATTCCGGCTGCAATAATATCAGCTCTGTCGCGAGAAAGTCCGCCAATGTCGCCGCGACCTTTTAAGTTTTGTGATACCACTTCTTTGAAAATATCGTATACTTCAAAGTCGCGCATTTTAAAACCGTGCAAATTCTCAAAATCTAAAATTTCGCGCCGACGTCGTTCGATTTTGGCTATCGTTCGGTTACTTCCACCAAGGGCAACAATTGGCAAGTTATGTCCCCGGCGAAGCCACCAAACGCCCGTGTATAGTTTATCCATGAATGTCATAAGCGCAAATAAATCGCCGGCTGAAATCACATCTTTTTGGGTAAATCGCTCGCTTAGATTGACAGCGCCATACGGCAAACTGATAAGATTCACGGCCCGACCATTTTGGACTAAAACGAGCTCCGTGCTGCCACCGCCAGTATCAATAATGACACAATTGGTTACCGGCAATGTATTAATGATGCCCAAATAGTCGTAATACGCTTCTTTAGACCCTTCAATCACTTCTAATTCAACGTTCGCCTCCTTCTTAACGCGCTCTAAAAACTTCTTTTGATTGGTTGCTTGACGCGTGGCTGCGGTTGCTAGTGCGCGGAGCGTTAGCGAATCAAATTCAAGGCTTTTTTCCCGAAAGCGTTTTAATGCCGCAATAGTTCGTTTCATCGCATTGTCCCGAAGAATTTTTTCCTCCCCCATTTTTTCCGACAAGCGCACCATTTCTTTTTCTTGGCAAACGACCTCGAAAGTGGCATCATCGTTTATTTTCGTAATCGTCATTCGCACCGAGTTTGACCCTAAGTCAATTACGCCAAAGTGTTCCATACCTATTCCTCCTCATTTTCACGCCCAACAATAGGCTCAAATATTCGTGCTTGTATGTTTTTATCAGCTCGTTTTGCTAGCTTTTTCTTCGTCGCTTGGTCCATGAGCAATTCTTGGACGTTAAACGGTGGTCGACCGCGCTTGTCTAAACTTTGGTAAGAGCCGTCTGCGAGCAATTTCCGCGTTTTCACGTTATCGTGAAACATTTCTGCAAACTCCAGCTTAATTTGCTCTCGAATGGCTTTTTCACGAATCGGAAACATCAACTCCACTCTTCTGTTTAAATTGCGGTGCATTAAATCGGCGCTGGATAAGTAAAGCAAGTCGTCCCCTGCTGCGCCAAAATGATAAATCCGACTATGTTCTAAAAAGCGCCCAACAATGGAGTGTACTTCAATATTTTCACTCAGGCCGGGCACTCCAGGCTTCAAGCAGCAAATTCCGCGCACAATTAGCTTGATTTTAACGCCCGCAGAAGACGCTCTGTAAAGCGCTTCAATCATTTCCGAATCGGATAAAGAGTTCATTTTCATCTGGATAAAGCCGGGTTTTCCTTGTTCCACCGCTTTTATTTCGCGCTGAATCAGGTCAAGAAGCATGTCGCGCAACCAAAGTGGCGCAATCACAAGTTCATAGAAAAACGGGGGTTCCGAATAGCCTGAAAGCATGTTAAAAATGTTCGTGGCATCAATGCCCATTTCCGCGTTAGCCGTTAGAATTCCCATATCCGTGTAAAATTTCGCCGTCATATCATTATAGTTGCCCGTTCCCATGTGCATATAACGCCTGATGCCATCTTCTTCCCGCCGCACAACAAGCGTCAATTTACAATGTGTCTTCAATCCGACAAGCCCATAAATCACGTGGCAGCCTGCCTTTTCGAGTTCCTGCGCCCAGTGAATATTATTTTCCTCATCAAAGCGCGCCTTCACCTCTACAAGAACTGTCACCTGCTTCCCGTTTTCAGCCGCTTCGCCCAAATATTTAATAATTGGTGAATCACCCGACACTCGGTAAAGCGTCATCTTAATCGCCAAAACCGCCTCATCGGCTGACGCTTGCCGCACAAATTCAATCACCGGCTCAAATGAATCATATGGATGATGAAAAAAGTAATCCCGCTCCTTAATTTTTGCAAACAAATCAGCTTGCACCAAATCCGTTTCCACATATGGCTTAAATGGCTTATAGAGCAGCTTCTCGTCATCAACCGCACTCGCCAGCTTATTTAGAAACGTCAAATCAAGCGGTCCTTTAATCAAATAAATGTCCTCGTCACTCACTTTTAGAGCTTTTATTAGCCTTTTGTTTAAATGTTTACTAATATTCGCGTCGACCTCTAGGCGTATGACATTGCTACGTTCACGCTTTTTAAGTTGCTCTTCAATTTCTTTCAGCAAATCAGACGTATCTTTTTCCGCAACGTCCATATCCATGTTGCGCATCACCCGGTAACACGCGGTTTCTTTAATCTCGTAACCTACGAAAAAGCGTTGTAAATAATAGATGAGGATCTCCTCGAGTAAAATAAAATCGTGTTCGCCTTCCGTAGAGGGGAGTTTAACCAGCCGTGAGAAAATGTTTGGCACTTGAACTGTTGCGAATTCCTTCTTTTTTGGATTGCCTTCTTTGTGAATAAAGACTGCTATGTTGATGCTCGTGTTCACGATGAGTGGAAATGGTCTGGATGAATCGACGGCCATGGGGGTGACAACTGGGTAAACTTCTTGCTCGAAGAAATGATGCACAAATGTTCGTGCCCGCTCTGAAAGCTGGTCCATTTGCAGCAAGCGAATTTGCTTTTCCTGTAACCGTTTATTAAGCGTCCGATTCCAAGTTCGGTACTGCTTATCCACCATTTTATGTGTCACTTCGGTGATTTCTGTGAGCTGTTCTTTTGGCGTAAGCATTGCGGCATCGCGTTCTTCAAAGCCGACGGAAACCATTTTTTTCAAACTAGCTACGCGCACCATGAAAAATTCATCTAAATTGCTCGCCGTAATCGCCAAAAATTTAATCCGTTCAAGCAGTGGATTATTTTTATCACGCGCTTCTTCTAAAACACGGTCGTTAAAAGCAAGCCAGCTTCGTTCCCGATTAATGAAATTCACTTTATCCTCACTCATTTTTGTTCACCCTTTTCTTTCAAATGCGCTTTGATGCCGTATACTTCTTCAAAAAAGCCAGCTTTTTCATTAAAGGTCCACTTTTCAAGCATTAAATCATCGTCCGCCCACACAGAAATTAAAACATGTTCTTTTTTCAAAGAAAGCGAGATTTTCGTCACTTTTTGTTGATGGCTATCGTCCAAAGAATCGGCTAACCGTAAAATTGCTGTCAGTTTCGCTGTCGTGAGCCGGTTTTCAATCGGCAGCTTCTCAAAATGATGCAAATTGAGCGATGGCGTTTCCGTACTATGGTAACGCGCAATCGCGCCAACCATTTGGAGTTCCTCTGCCGATAAACCGAGAATTTCCGTCGCTAAAATAATATATTCTGAATGCGCATAATGATTATTCATATCAATGTAGCTTCCAATATCTTGCAAAATCGCGGCAATCTGAAGCAATAAACGCTCACGTTTTGTCAGTCCGTGAATCGGCTTTAATTGGTCGAAAAGATGCAGTGCAAATTTCTCCACCGCTTCCGCATGTTTTCGGTCCGTCTTGTACCGAACCGCAATATTTCGCGCCGACATCACAATATCTTTCGAAAAATCATGGGATAGCGTTAACTTTTTCTGCCGAATCATCTCCTCCACCAAAATCCCGTCCACAAGCTCCGCATCAGAAAGCAAAATTTCAGACGCCTGCGTCACCTTCAGAAGCTCTTTTAAAAGCATCGCCGACGGGAGTAACTGCGAAATCGAATCAAACGAAAGTTCATACTTTTTGGCTAAAACTTTTTCCGGAGTTTCCAGTATATGCGCATAAAGCGCGGCAAAATAGGCTTCTGTGATTTTATCCTCTGCCTTCTCTACAAAGGCCCTTTTAAAAAAAAGCAAGTCGGTGCCAATCAAAATGAAATGCTTATACGCTACGTCTTTCGGTGCAAATTGCGCATAATCACGGATTTTACTAAAAATAAAGTCCTCAAGTAAATCGGCAAAATTACTCGTCCGCTCCTTTAGCTCCGATAAAAGTTCCCGTACACGCAAGGGGCCGAGTTTAATATTTCGTGAGAACATAAAATTGCCTTCATCATAAACCGTAAGTTGAATGCTCCCCGTGCCAATATCAATGAGCATCGTGCCTTCTTGAATCAGCTCACTAAAATTTTTCGTCGCATTTGCTGCCGCCTGACTATGCAAAAATCGCTCCTCCGAATTGGACAACCATTTCAGTTCGAGCCCCGTCCTAAGCCGAATTTGTTCCTTTACATATTCCGCATTTGACGCTTCTTGAATCGCCGAAACAGCCACCGCTAGACTGTCCTCTATCGCATACTCACGCATAATATTAACAAAACCAGAAAGCGCAACAGATGTGGCTTCAACCGTTTCGAGCTCAATCTTCCCGCCATTAAAAATATCCGTCCCAATTGAAACCTCTGCTTTTATGTACTCTAAAACGGTTTGTTTGCGCATATCCATGATTTTTAAAATAACATTTTGTGAACCAACTGTAATGGCTGCGAACCAATTTGTTCCCATAAACTCTCACCTCCCGTGTTTCTTTCTATCTATATATCCTTTTGTAAGAAAGCCTAACCCTTTTTCCCATAAAAAAAGAAGCTCTTAGGCTCCTATTCTTTGCTCCATTTCGTATAATAAAATAATCCGATGATGAGTGCGAATACGCTCGCAAACGGGCGAATGTGGAACGTGGTATATGTGCTTGCAAAAACAAAACCCATAATCGCTGAAAATGCGGCTAGAAACAGCGAAAGAAACATGACAAATGACTGATTATCTTTATTGAAAAAGAAAATACCGCCAATAACTAGCAGTAAAATCGAGTTAATCCAACCTGCGACTTCTGTCAAATAGCCCGAGAATGCAAACAAATTTTCGTTTGGAAAATATACACCGTGATTTTCCGCTTCATTGATGATTCCAGCAATCGCAACGATTGCTAGCAAAATACCTGTTACTTTCTTTATCATGCTATTCCCTCTTAAAAATGACATATATTCCATTACATACAAATTTAACATTTTTGAGCGCAAAAGAAAACCAATGCGGAAGAAAAAGGGAAACCGCATTGGTTATTCTTTGGGAGATATACATCTTATGAAAAAGAGTATGTTATTAGCTTGTAACTCTATAGTACAATTCGCTTTTTACAAGACTATGTAAAAAGTATGAAAAAATAATGAACGTTTACTTTTTACTTAATTCTGCTTCTCGGTTTATGGTCGCCGCTACGCTATGCATCACAGTCGCAACAAACGCATCGTCCATCAAACTACTCACTCCGGCGATTGTCGTGCCTCCTGGCGAGCAAACTTGATCCACCAATTCATACGGATGAGTCCCGCTTTCCAAAATCATTTTGGAGCTCCCGAGCACGGCCTGTGACGCCATACGAAGCGCCTCTTTTTTCGCTAAACCAGCTTTAACCCCAGCCCTCGCAAGCGAATCAATAAAGATGTAGATGAACGCCGGCGAGCTCCCCGCAATCGCTGTAAATGCGCTGAAATTCTTTTCTTCGATAAAAGCAACTTCCCCAACGGCAGAAAAAATAGTCTCCACCGCTGTTTTGTCTTCATCCGTTGTAAGCGAATTTCCGCAAACGCCCGTCATCGATTCCCCGATTGTCGCGTTCACATTCGGCATGACGCGCATGATTTTTAAGTCAGATCCTGCCAGTTCTGCGAGCGCCGCGAGATCAAGTCCCGCTGCAATTGAAACGACGAGTGGTTTTCTCTCCGCTAAAACCGCTTTTAAATCTGGCAAAATCAATTCGAAGACATACGGTTTAACCGCAAGCACTACAACGTCCACCGCGCGAATTAAGTCTTCCGCCGTCTGTTTCACTTGAACGCCCGTTTCCAAAGCAAATGCCTCCGCTTTCGCCGCCGTCCGGTTGTAAACAAAAATATCCTCCGCGCGCATTTCCCGCACAAGTCCGCGAATAATTGCCGAAGACATGTTGCCAACTCCAATAAATCCCACTTTCATCTTAAAATCTCCCTTCTAGCACAAAATAGCGACCATCTTCTGAAATACCTTCCGAAACCTTCTTAAAACCCAATTTTTCGTAAAAAAGAAGCGCCTTTTTATTTTCTGCGACACACTTCAACGTAAAGGCATCATGCGAAGTAGCAAGCGCTGCCTGAATTAATTGCCGTCCAACCCCGGCACCCCGCGCATTTTGACTAACATACAAGTGGTGAATAAAATTCTCCGGCTCATAAATCCCGACAAATCCCAAAACCTCACCCGATTGTTCTAAAACGAGCACCCGCTCGCCGTCTGTATCCCGGTCAAAGTCTCTTTCGGAAATCTGCTCTTCTTTCTCCCAATCAAATTCCTTGGTGCGAACTTCATTATACAGCGCCCGAAGCGCCGTCAAGTCCGCATTTTCCATCTCACGTATTTTCAAAAACGCCACCTCACATTCCTTTAAACTATACCATCAGTTGCGCGATTGAACAATATAAATACGATTCGTTTCTTTGAAAAATCCCGTTCCAGAACTGGAACGGGATTTTTCAAGCAAGCCTTACTTACGAATTGGCTTCATTTTCATATTTTTTAACAACAGCTTCTTTTGGACGATCTTTAATAAAGAAACTTAAAATCATACCTAGCGCTGAGAAAATGACTGCCACTAAAAAGGCCGCCGTCATCCCATTTAAGCTCGCATCCAATGCTTTTTGCGCAAAGTCTTGCGGATTGGTCGCCATAAGTTCTTTTCCTGGCATATCGTTTTTGGTCACGTTCGTAAGCACCGTTATAAGCACCGCCGTCCCAATTGACCCCGCAATTTGGCGAATCGTATTATTCACAGCCGAACCGTGATTAATCAACTCATTCGGCAGTGCATTCATACCCGCCGTGCTGACCGGCATCATAACCATGGAAATCCCTAGGAAACGAATCGCATAAAATAGCATGATATACCAAAGTGGCGTATCCGCCGTCAAGAAAATAAATGGAATCGTTCCGGCTGTTAAAATTGTAAGCCCCGTAATCGCCAGCAATCTCGCGCCGATTTTATCAAAAATAATCCCTGTAATCGGACTCATAACCCCCATCACAAGTGCTCCCGGTAGCAGAAGCAGACCCGATTGAAGCGCCGATTCCCCGCGAATATTTTGAATATAAAGCGGCAACACAATTTCCGCGCCAATCATCGCCATCGTAACAATCGAACCTAGCACAACCGATAACGAAAACATCGGATAACGGAATACCCGAAACTCAAGAATCGGATTTTCAATTTTTAATTGACGGAAAACAAAAAGGAAAATCACAACAACGCCCACAATAAGCGTTGTAATCACCGTCGCATCCGACCAACCATCGTTCCCTGCAGAACTAAACCCGTAAAGCAAAGAACCAAACCCGATTGTGGATAAAATGATGGATAAAACATCAATACGCGTATCTTTCAGCGTAACCACTTTTTTCATACCGAAAAAAGCTAGAATTACGTCGAACACGGCAATTGGAACTAATACCCAAAACAGGACGCGCCAATCGTACGAATCAACAATCCACCCAGATAACGTCGGCCCAATTGCAGGCGCAAAAGCAATAACTAGA
Organism: Listeria goaensis; assembly: GCF_900186125.1. GTDB lineage: Bacteria > Bacillota > Bacilli > Lactobacillales > Listeriaceae > Listeria > Listeria goaensis. The sequence continues at coordinate 205,523 of NZ_FYBQ01000004.1, forward strand.
CCCATAACCCCCATTGCAACCCCTCTTTTTTCACGAGGGAAAATAAGTAAGAAAATGGTTTGTAGTAATGGCATCATAATACCTGCACCAGCCGCCTGAACAATCCGCCCAGTTAATAACACTGGAAATGAACCGGCTAATGCCGCAATAACAGTCCCGATTGTGAAAACAACCATCGCCGTAATAAATAAAACTTTAGAACTAATTTTTTCAATTAAAAGAGCTGTAATAGGAATCATAATCCCATTTGTAAGTAAAAAGGCTGTCGTAAGCCACTGTCCTGTAGCTGCCGTAATATCCAAATCTTTCATAATCATCGGTAACGCCGTAGCTAGTAGCGTTTGGTTAAGTACCGCAACAAACGCACCAATTACCATCGTCACTACGAGGAGATTTCGATTAAACGGCTTTCCATGTACATCTACAGGTTTTTCCGCTGCAATAGTATTCAATTATAGTTCCCCTTCCTTCACTCGTTTTCCAAATGAATAAGAGTAGTATAATCTAATAAAACTTATAAGTCAATAAAAAATGACCAACCCGTACATTTATTTATAAAAGTGAATTAATTTGCATCTCGAGGACCTGAATTTCTCGGTCTAATGCTTTTGGTGCCTGCTGTTTCAAATAAAGCAGTGCGCCTTGAATCATAAAATCTCGTGGTGTTTCGCGGTTATTAATTTCCGAAAGGAGCGCATTGAGTGACTCCTTATACTGCCACTTGTCCGACTCCGCCACATCTTGCTCTTCAATTTTCCCTAAAAGTTGATCAATCGTTTTCCGAAGTTCCACCATTCTGCGCTTCTTAAGATCCAAATGGCTAGGAATAAAACACGCTACATCTTGCTCCGTAATTAAAATATCCCCTGTTTCCTTCAAATCCCCCACAACTGCGTCCATCCGGTTCAGCACATACTTCACAACATCCTGTATCCGTCGTTTCCCCTCCTCCGTCTTAGAAGTCGCAAACACAAACATAAATGTCATTCCAGTGAGCAGCATCGTCAAATCATTCACATACGGCCTAGTATCCTCACCATACACAAGTAAAATCTGATTTTTAATCCATTCCAAACTCCTCAAACGAACGCTCGCCAAAAACTGATTAAAATCATCATCAATCATCGCCTGTGAAAAACTAATGTTCAAAATCTCTGCATTCTTCGTATGAAAAGTAATCAAAAGCTCCACACAAGACGCAAAATTCTCCTTCATCCCCCCCGCCTGGTCCCCCATCGCCCGGTCCAGCTTCTGATAAAGAACAGAATACTCTTGTTTAAAAATAACAATAGCCAATTCCTCTTTAGAAGTAAAATAATTATAGAAAGTGCCTTTTGAAATCCCACTTGCCTCAACAATATCCGCTACAGAAGTCAATAAATATCCTTTTTTTCGAAAAATATTTTTCGCTTCTGTTATAATCCGCCGCTTTTTATCTTTCAAAATCTCAACTCCCTTAAAAATTTATACTACTAGTATAATAAAAAAATACATCTGGTTCAATCTTTCTTTATCACAAACAAAAAAACCTCGCAATCCACTGCAAGGTTTCAACCATTTAAATGTAATTCTGATGCCGGCTGCAAGAGTCGAACTCGCGACCTACTGATTACAAATCAGTTGCTCTACCAACTGAGCTAAGCCGGCCTATGAAGTAATTAATATCCAAGAAGCCACTTGCCGGGTTTGAACCGGCGACCTCTTCCTTACCATGGAAGCGCTCTACCAACTGAGCTAAAGCGGCAACTAATGCACAAAAAAATGGCTCCACAGGTAGGACTCGAACCTACGACCGATCGGTTAACAGCCGATTGCTCTACCACTGAGCTACTGTGGAATAATACATTGCCCGGCAGCGGCCTACTCTCACAGGGGGAAGCCCCCAACTACCATCGGCGCAGAGAAGCTTAACTACCGTGTTCGGGATGGGAACGGGTGTGACCTTCTCGCCATAACTACCAGACAATGAAAGAAAGAACGTTGTTC
>NZ_FYBQ01000012.1 GCF_900186125.1 Listeria goaensis
ACTATTTCGCCGTTTCAACAGATTCTTACGTACAAGGAACGTTCACAGGAAGTGTGAAATATGTTTCCCTTGTTGTGAATGGCACAGAATACGTGAAAACCCCTGTAAAAGATGCGAACACGTGGAGCTATTACTCTAGAGGCAAGATTGCGATGGGTGATACGGTTTCTGTGAAAGGGTACAATGTCGCAGGCGTTGTAGTGGATGAAAAACAAGTCAATGTAATTCTTAACCCACCAGGCGATAGTACTATTACAGCAAATAATTTTGTCTTGTACCAAGATAAATATGTTACAGGAACGTATACAGGAAGCGTGAAATACATTGCGCTGAAAGTCAATGGCACAGTATTAAGTAAAATCCCAGTTTCAGGTGGCACTTACTCATACTATGCACGACCAAATATCACATCTGAAGAAGATGTAGTATCCATTATTGCGTATAATAGCGCAAGTGTCCAAGTAGCGGAAGCACCTGTCCGAGTGAGTGATTCTGAAACGACAAGTGCTATCACAGCGAATAATTATAGTATTGGTGATAGTTCAGTAATTGGAACATATTCTGGAGATGTGAAATACATTTCTGCGACAGTGAATGGTACAGAACTTTCTAAAATCCCAGTAGACGGCTCAGGCACATATAACTATTATATTCGCCGTTATATCACAAGCGATACAGATACTATTGTAATGAACGCCTACAATTCAAGAAATGAAATTGCGAAAACTACTACAGTAAGAATCAATCCAAGTGGTCCATCAGCGATTACTGCACAGACTTACAATCTTGGAGAGAGTTCAGTAGTTGGTACGTACTCTGGAGATGTGAAATACATTTCTGCGACAGTGAATGACACAGAACTTTCTAAAATCCCAGTAGACGGTTCAGGCACATATGATTATTATATTCGCCGTTATGTCACAAGTGATACAGATCGAATTGTAATGAATGCCTATAATTCAAGAAATGAAATTGCGAAAACTACTCCAGTAAACATCGGTCAAACTGGTCCATCAGCGATTACTGCACAGACTTACAACCTTGGTGATAGTTCAGTAGTCGGCACGTATTCTGGAAATGTGAAATATATTTCCGCAACCGTGAATGACACAGAACTATCTAGAATCCCAGTAGACGGTTCAGGCACATATGATTACTATATTCGCCGTTATGTCACAAGTGACCAGGATACTATCGTAATGAAAGGTTATACTGCAGGTGGAGATGTGGTGGCTTCTAATAGAGTGACGATCCCACCAACTGCTCCAGCAACGTTAACAACAGATGTCTTTACGATTGGAACTTCAAGTAATGTCACAGGAACATCAACAAATGGTGTGAAATATATTGCGCTTAAAGTTGAAGGTGTCGTTAAATCTAAAATTCCAGTAAATGCAGATGGTTCGTTTACGTATTATGCGAAAGCCTTACTGAAAACACCAGGTATGCAAGTTTCGATGATAGGTTATGGCGGAGCGAACAATATTCTTGTTGAAACACCAGTAACGGTTCGATAAATTACTGAATGTTTCTAAGCAAACTAAACAGCAAAGAACTTTTCAAAGAGTTCTTTGCTGTTTTTTCTATTTGAACAACAAAAAGAGCAGCTCAACTTGAGCTGCTCTTTTCAATCTGAATGTATAACTTTAATTTTCCCCAGAAATATGTTTTTTTGGCAAAATAAAATGGAGGAAAAAGCTGATAACAGCCAGTAAAAACATAGTCCAAAAGACGATATGAAGACCTTCATACAAAATCGAGCGAAGGGGATTGATTAGACTCTCGTCCACTTGACCAGCTGTTTTTGGACTAATCAACAGATTTAAATGTTTTCTGTCCACACCTGCCGTCGCATTTGCCGCAAACTGTGAGGCAAGAATCGAGTTGAAAATTGTACCAAAAATCGCAACACCAATCGTTTGACCCACTGTTCGGAATAAAGTGTTAGAAGCTGTGGCGATACCCGTCTGATAGCGAGGCACTGCGTCTTGGACGGTGACCATGGTCGTAGTGAAGATAATACCAAAACCTAAGCCCATTAAGGCGCTATTTAAATAAAAGTAGATATCTAACGTGCTCGCTGGGAAAATCGCTAGGATTAGTCCGCTCAAAACCGTGATGAAAATGCCAAGGCCAACTGTATGGCGATTGCCGATTTTCATTAGCAGTTTTCCGCCTACAAATGAACCGATGATCCAAGTAATCGAAAGTGGGGCAATCATGAGCCCCGCAATTGTCGCGCCGTGGCCAAGCATACCTTGCGCCCACATGGGAATGTAAACGTTTATACCAATCAAAAAGGCGCTAATGAAGAAGCCAATTAAATTTCCGATAAGCACGACCGGATTTTTAAACAGAACAAAAGGCATGATAGGGTCTTTCGCCCGTTTCTCGGCGTAGTAAAAGCAGATAAAGAGCACAACTGCTAGCCCAAGTAAAATTAAAACGAGTGGCTCGCCCCAGTTTAGCGTTTCTCCGGCGCGCTGTAAGGCGAATAAAAGTGCAAGCAGTGCTACCGTAAATAGCGATATACCAAGGAAATCGATGGGGAGGTTTTCGTTTGCAACATTTTCTTTTAAATAAAGCCAGACTAAGAAAATCGTCAAAATTCCAACAGGAACATTGATAAAGAAAATCCAGTGCCATGATAATTGATCCACTAAAAAACCACCCAGAAGTGGACCGAAAACGCCAGCGATTCCCCATGCGGAACCCATGAATCCGAGTATTCTGGCGCGCTTTTCAAAAGGATAAATGTCGGCGATAATTGTCATTGTTAGCGGTAAAATTCCGCCTGCGCCGATTCCTTGGATAGCACGGAAAATAATAAGTTGCTCCATATTTGTGGCAAATCCGCAAAGTGTGGAGCCCACTAAAAAAATGAGCGTTGCGATAATAAAGATCATTTTTCTTCCATATAAGTCCGATAATTTCCCGTAAATGGGAACTGTAACGGCGGAAGTTAGTAAATAAATTGAAAAAATCCAATTCATAAGTTCGATGCCGTCAAGTTGGCTGACGATTGTTGGAATGGCTGTGCTGACAATCGTTCCTTCAATGGCTGCCATAAAAGTTGCCACAAAAACGGCGACTGTGACGGCTTTCACTTTTGTTTCTTCCACAAGATTTACCTCCCTTTCGTGTCAAGCTGAATTATAGCATAATTAAACGGCTTTTTGTCAAAGAATTCATCATTTGTGCCTTTTTCTTTGGAAAGGATTATAATGAAGGAGAATAAAAGGAGGAATGGAATTGACTTACGAACCGAATACGACTGAAACGATGTTGAAAATTAAAGAACTAACTGAAATTGCAAGTCCAACTGGGAATACACGCGAAATTATTGCGAAAATTGCTGCAGACTTAGCGGAATTAGATGTGAGCACCCGCTTAAATCATAAAGGTGGTTTAATTGTGACACTGCCTGGTGAAAATACGGAAAAGCATCGAATGTTGACGGCACATGTAGATACACTTGGTGCGATGGTGAAAGAAATAAAGGCAGATGGCCGCTTGTCGCTCTCTTTAATTGGCGGTTTTCGTTTCAATGCGATTGAAGGGGAATATTGTACGATTGAAACCTCGGATGGGAAAAAATTTAGCGGAACAATTTTGATGCATCAAACTTCGGTACATGTCTATAAAGATGCTGGCACGGCGGAGCGAAATGAACGCAACATGGAAGTACGAATTGATGCGCGCGTCACGTCTAAGGAAGAGGTTCGCGAACTAGGCATTGAAGTGGGTGACTTTGTTTCGTTTGATTCGCGAACCGAAATTGTAAACGATGAATTTATTAAGTCGCGCCATTTGGACGATAAAGCAAGTGTTGGCATGCTGCTGCGCCTCATTGAACATATTCAAAAAACGGGGGTTAAACTGCCGTATATGACCCATATTTTAATTTCAAATAATGAAGAAATCGGGTATGGCGGTAATTCGAACATTCCGGCTGAGGTTGTAGAATATTTGGCGGTCGACATGGGGGCGATTGGTGACGGGCAGGCAACTGATGAGTACACGGTGTCGATTTGTGCGAAAGACGGTAGCGGCCCGTATCACTACGGTTTTCGAAAAAACTTGGTGGAGCTTGCGAAACAGCATGATATTTCATATAAAGTGGATATTTATCCGTATTATGCGTCGGATGCCAGTGCGGCGATTCACGCGGGGAACGACATCGTGCACGGCTTAATTGGGGCGGGGATTGACTCTAGCCACGCATACGAGCGGACGCACCGCGATTCGCTCTATCACACGGAAAAGCTGCTTTACCACTATCTTTTAAGTGAGATGGTCAAGTAAATTTGGAGGTGTAAAACGATGAACGTACACGATTTTACAGAAGTCGCGATGGACGGTCACAAAATTCCACTATCTGTTTATGAAGGAAAAACACTGTTAATTGTGAATACAGCCAGCAAATGTGGCTTGACACCGCAATTAGAGGGGCTGGAATCGCTATACAAAACGTATCAAAAGGACGGCTTGGAAATTTTAGGCTTTCCATGCAATCAATTTTTGCGGCAGGATCCGGGTACGAATGAGGAAATCATGGAATTTTGCCAGTTAAATTACGGCGTGACATTTCAAATGTTTGAGAAAATTAAAGTCAAAGGTCGCGATGCCAATCCGCTTTACAAGTATCTCGTTGCTGAAACAGGCGGAAAGAAAATCGAATGGAATTTCGCAAAGTTCCTCATCGATGGCGATGGCAATATTATCGAACGCTTTTCTTCTAAAACAAAACCTGAAAACATCGAAGAAAATATTAAAGCGGCCCTTTTGAAATAAGGATTTAAAGAGGAATACGGCTAATTGATTTTAGTCGTATTTTTTTTTTGCCTCCTATGATATACTATAAAAATGTGAAGAAGTCGAGGAGGAAATGGAATCATGAGTCAGGGTTTACAAAAAGAAGTCGAAACGCGTAAAACATTTGCGATTATTTCCCATCCAGATGCGGGGAAAACAACGATTACCGAGCAGTTACTTCTTTTCGGTGGCGCGATTCGTTCAGCGGGTACTGTAAAAGGGAAAAAAACAGGGAAATATGCGACGAGTGACTGGATGGAAATTGAAAAGCAACGTGGGATTTCCGTCACGAGTTCGGTCATGCAGTTTGATTATCAGGATTGCCGTATTAACATCTTGGATACACCTGGGCACTCTGATTTTAGTGAAGATACGTATCGGACGCTTATGGCAGTTGACGCGGCTGTCATGGTTGTCGATTCCGCAAAAGGGATTGAAGCTCAAACAATTAAACTATTTAAAGTTTGTCGGATGCGCGGTATTCCAATTTTTACGTTTATGAATAAGATGGACCGTGAAGGGAAAATGCCACTTGAACTTTTGTCGGAATTAGAAGAAGTGCTTGGCATTGAATCTTACCCGATGAACTGGCCGATTGGTATGGGGAAAGAGCTCATGGGGCTCTATGATCGCTATCATCACGTTGTTGAGCGTTACCGGGCGGGGGAAGACGAAACTTTCTTGCCACTAAACGATGAAGGCGATTTGAAAGAGGCGCACGAGATTCAAAACTCAAGTTACTACACCCAAGCTTTGGAAGAAATTATGCTTTTAGATGAGGCAGGAAATGAATTTAGTCGCGAAAAAATTGCAAAAGGTGAACTGACGCCAGTTTTCTTCGGAAGTGCTTTAACGAACTTTGGGGTGGAAACGTTCTTAAAAACGTTTGTTGAATTTGCTCCGTCGCCAAGCGCTCACGAGACGAATGAAGGGGAAATTGCTGCCGAAGATAAGAGTTTCACAGGCTTTATCTTTAAAATTCAAGCGAATATGAATCCCGCTCACCGCGACCGCATTGCGTTTGTGCGAATTTGTTCAGGCGAATTCGAGCGTGGCATTGGTGTTACCTTAACGCGAACTGGCAAGCAAATGAAACTTGCAAACTCCACGCAATTTATGGCCGATGACCGGGAAAATGTGTCGCGCGCTGTAGCTGGCGATATTATCGGTTTATATGATACAGGAAATTATCAAATTGGCGATACGATTTCAAGCGGCAGCAAAACTATTGAGTTTCCAAAGTTACCGCAATTTACGCCGGAGTTATTTATGCGTGTTTCCGCGAAAAATGTTATGAAACAAAAACATTTCCATAAAGGTGTCGAACAGCTTGTTCAAGAAGGCGCCATTCAATTGTTTAAAACGTGGCGTATGGAAGATTATATTATTGGCGCCGTTGGTCAACTTCAATTTGAAGTGTTCGAACATCGGATGCGTAATGAATATAACTCGGAAATTATTATGGAGCCAATTGGGAAGAAAATCGCCCGTTGGATTCGCGAGGAAGATGTGGATGAGAAACTTTCAACTGCGCGTAGTATGCTCGTGAAAGACCGTTTTGATGCGCCGCTGTTCCTTTTCGAAAATGAATTTGCGATCAATTGGTTTAAGGATAAAAATCCAGATATCGAACTCACATCATTACTTTAAAAAAATAGATTGACTTTATTTTTACAAACATGGTATAGTCAATTAGTAGAGTTCAATTATATATCTTTTTGACAATAGTCAAAGGGGAGTAGCACTGGTTTTCGGACCGGGATAAAATCGTCATTACATGGACAAGCGTCCATCGGTTTTATTAACATGTCACATGTCAGCGAGACCTTTGCCCGTAACGGGTGAGGTCTCGTTTTTTATTTACTCGGCCTTGTCAAAAGAACAAAATCAAAGGAGGAATTTTAGTGGACACTGCAATGCTTTTAGAATACGGCTGGGTACTACTCGTCCTAATCGGACTTGAAGGGATTTTAGCCGCAGACAATGCTGTCGTGATGGCAGTTATGGTCAAACATTTACCAGAAAAACAACAGAAAAGGGCGCTTTTTTACGGTCTAATGGGCGCATTCGTCTTTCGTTTTGCTGCGCTTTTCTTAATTTCCTTCCTCGCAAATGTTTGGCAGGTGCAGGCGCTTGGAGCCGCATATCTCTTGTACATTGCAATTAGCCACATTGTGAAGCATCTAAGAGGAAGCGATCATAATGAAAAAGAAGCGAAAAAGTCAGGTTCAGGTTTCTGGATGACGGTGCTTAAAGTCGAGGTTGCAGATATTGCGTTTGCGATTGACTCCATGCTTGCTGCTGTAGCGCTTGCAATCACACTTCCTAAAACGGGTTGGGGACAAATTGGGGGTATTGACACAGGGCAGTTTGCCGTGATGTTCCTCGGCGGTTTAGTCGGCCTTATCATCATTCGTTTTGCCGCAACACAATTTGTGAAGCTACTCAAAAATTATCCATCTCTTGAAACAGCTGCCTTCCTAATTGTGGGCTGGGTAGGCGTAAAATTAGTCGTTTATACATTAGCGCATCCAAGCCTAGGCATTATCCCACATGAGTTCCCTGAATCGACTACTTGGAAACTAATTTTCTGGGGCGTGATGATTTTAATTATTATCTGGGGTTGGCTCATTTCAATTAAACAAAAGAAAAAAACGCAATCAGAACAATAAAACGCTTAACAATTTTTGAATAAGGGTATAAAATGAGAAGGTATGTACGTTTCATGTGCAGCCTTCTTATCTGTACATAGAAAAAAATGGGGTGAAGGAATGGATGTTTCAATATTAGCAGAGTACGTATGGGTCTTCTTCGTACTCGTCGCACTGGAAGGAATACTTTCCGCAGATAATGCTGTTGTTATGGCGGTTATCGTTCAAAAATTACCGCACGAAAAACAGCGGAAAGCCCTGTTTTACGGCTTAGTCGGTGCCTTTGTTTTCCGTTTTATTGCGCTTTTCTTAATTTCTTTCTTGGTTAAAATATGGGAAATACAAGCTATTGGCGCCATTTATTTATTATACTTAGCAATTAAACATATGATAGACTTAAAACGCGGTAAAGATGGCAAAAAGAAAACAAAAGAGGAAGACAAGGATAAGCCTGTGTCATTTTGGGGTATCGTGATGCGCGTTGAATTAACCGACATCGCTTTTGCGCTCGATTCGATGCTTGCTGCGGCCGCGCTTGCGATGACATTGCCTGATTTAGGCGATTTCACTATTGGTGGTATGAACGGCGGGCAATTCATCGTGATGTTCCTCGGCGGACTCGCTGGCTTAATCGTCATTCGTTTTGCGGCAACACAAGTTGTCAAATTACTAGAACGCTATCCAACGCTTGAAACGGCTGCTTTTCTAATCGTAGGTTGGGTGGGTGTTAAACTAGGTGTGTATACACTCGCGCACCCTTCAGTTGGTATTTTACCAGAGGATTTCCCAGATTCAACTGCATGGAAGCTGACATTTTGGTCGGTTATGCTAATAATTGGTATAGGTGGTTATATCATTGCTAGAAAAAAAGAAAAACAACAAAAGAAAACTCTATCTTGAAAACCGAACAATCAAAAATAAAATAAGAATTATCTTATCGCGCATGACGCCCGTTCAAATTATTATCACGTACTATTTTTTCGCGGTGACGATTTCAACGATTCTTCTCAGTCTCCCTTTTACTCAAAAACCGGGTGTGCATGTGTCTTTTCTCGACACGCTTTTTCTTGCGGCCAGCTCGGTTAGTGTGACGGGGCTCGCGACAGTCGATGTCGGCGCTTCTTACAGCACGGCAGGGATTTGGGTGCTCATGGGAATCTTCCAACTCGGCGGGCTCGGCGTGATGATGCTCAGCACTTTTTTCTACTTGATTTTGCGGCGGAAAATCGGGCTTAAGCAGCGGCAACTCATTATGACGGATACGAACCAATATACGATGAGTGGTATGGTTCGGATGTTGCGTGAAATTTTATTTCTCATCTTTGGGATTGAAATTATCGGTGCCGTCATTTTAGGGCTCTATTTCATCCCGTTTTTCCCAACAATTGGGGAGGCGCTGTTCCAAGGGATTTACAATTCGGTGTCGCTCGTGACAAACGCAGGTGTCGATATAACGGGGTCTTCTTTAATTCCGTTTGTGAATGATTATTTCGTGCAGTTTATCGCCATTTTGCTTATTGTCGCAGGAGGAATTGGTTTCCCTGTTCTGCTTGAAACGCGACGCTTTTTATTCGAAAAAAATACGCTCTATCCGTTTCGCTTCTCGCTGTTTGTGAAGGTTACGACGCTCACGTATTTGGTGCTTTTAATTGGTGGTGGGCTACTTATTTGGGGCATGGAAGCGGGGCATTTATTTAAAAATGCCAGCCTGAGTGAGGGCTTCTTTAATTCAATGTTCTTGTCGGCAACCTCTCGAAGTGCTGGACTACAAACGATTGATAGCGGCGCATTTACGGCTCCAACATTGCTATTTGTTTCGTTCTTAATGTTCATCGGGGCATCGCCGAGTTCTGTTGGTGGCGGTATTCGAACGACAACGTTTGCGGTGACGATTTTGTTCCTTTATTCGGTCATTCGTGGACGCAATCACATTTATATTTTTGGACGCGAATTGCATCAGGAAGATGTTAGAAAATCGCTTGCTGTCATTATTTTTGCGACGATTTTATGTTTAACGGCCGTCATTGTGCTGGCGCAGACGGAAAGAGCCACGCTTATTGAAATTATTTTTGAAGTTTTTTCGGCATTTGGAACGTGCGGACTTTCGCTAGGTTTAACGCCGAATTTAAGTGTCGCTGGGAAAATCATTATTATTATTCTCATGTTCATTGGCCGCGTTGGGATTATGTATTCCATGCTTAGCTTGCGGAAAAAAAGCGAACCGAAAAATGCGATTCGCTTGCCGAAAGAGAAAATTATTACAGGTTAATTTTAAAAAGCCGTTTTGCTCACTGCAAAACGGCTTTTTTAGGTTGGTTTTGGTCGGTACGTGCTTACTTCGGTTGTGCGGCTCATTTTTTCGTAAAACAATCGCTTGTCTCGCGCAAAAAAGTTAGCGCTAATATGAATGGCAAATAGAAGGGCGGTTGCGGCGGAAATGGCGAATAAAACGAGCGTGAGTTGTGGTGTGGTGATTTTCGGAATTTGCTCGTTAAGTGGAATGATAATAAGACCACCGACTAAATAATAGAGCAGACCGTATCTAACGAGAAGATGCTTCAATTTAACGCGACTTTCGCCAATGCGTACAATGCGAATATGCACAATCCATTTTCCAATGGTCAAGCCGTTTGTCAAACTTGGCAGGACAATGAAATAAAGGAAAATAAGAAGGATTTGCCAAATGATTTTTTTGTAGTAGTCGGAGCCAGATGAGCTGATTTCAGAAAAAGGTAACAGGTGTAGCCAGGTTAAGAGTCCTGTCATGACATTCAAAAGGAACCAGTCAATAAAGGTAGCCAAAAACCGTCTAACGAAACTGACGCGCGTGCTACGCGCACTACTCGTTTGGTCCATTTTTTCCCGCGAAGGTAAAAAGAACGTAAACAGCGGGGCGAGCGCATAGCCGATGAGTCCGCCGACTGTATTTAAGATAAGATCGTCCACGTCAAACAAGCGGTAAGCGTGGGGGTAAAGGAAAAAGAGTCCGGTCAATTGAGTGAGCTCAAAAAAGAAGGAGAGCAGAAACGAGATGAGTGTCGTTTTACCAATTGAAAGCCGAAAATAATAGCGTAAATATACACCAAGTGGTAGAAGTAGGAAAATGTTAAATAATGGCTGAATAAACACATCCTGAGTGAGCGCCGGCAAATAGGTGGACGGGTCGGTGATGACGAGCACCGTTTGGTTGATGAAATCAGCAATGAAGTGAAAAGGAATGAGCTGTGGTGCAGGCGCGTTTGAATTTGCTACATCAGCCATGTCGGGCAGTGGCAAGATGGTCATAAAAAAAGCCGCCATTAAATAGAAAATGAGCGTAAATAAGACAAAGACACGCATGAAAGTGATGCTGCCGAATTTGCGATAAGAATAAATGGCAAACGGTATGGTTAATAGAATGCTTAAAAATGGAAAGAGTATAAGTGCGATTTTAACTGGAAATAAATAGGTCATGTTGGTTCCCCTTTAAGAAATGTTAAAACAGACGGATGACAAACGGCAATTCGTCGTTTATCATCCGCCTGAATATTAGTTGTTATTTGGCGTTCCAAGATTTTGGCACAGGGCGTCTGAACATACCCATGAGTCCCGTTAACATGAGTAAAATACCAGATACTACCCAAGATGTTCCGATGACGAAAAATAAAGCTAACCCAATTAGGAAAATAATAACGCCCCAGCTTCTAGGAGCTTTACCGATAAATAATGTTCCAATAAGTGCGATAGCGGAAGCAATTAAAGTAATCCAGCCAAGTTGTGTGACGCTATCCCCAAGTCTGCCAGATAAATACGTAAATGTTTGAATATAAGCTGTAATTTCTTCCCCATAATTGATAATCCAAATGCCGACCCCTAATCCGATAATTGATCCAATAAGACCAAGAATAACTTCAGGTTTGCGATTTGCCATGTCTATTCCTCCTTAGACGTTCCAATTGTTAATACCCCTCACTAGGCAATATTTTTTCTTTTAATCTAAAAAAAGCGGTTTTGAGTCGACTCATTCGAAGTTCAATAATTGGTTGAACGAACGTGGTGACAATGTTGCTCGATAGAATAACAGTTAAGCCGAATGAGATGGCCAACAAGAGGACAAATGTTTTTGACGTGTAATTAAAGTCTGACAAGCTTCCTTCCCGAAACATTTTAATAAAGAAGCCGTGCAGAAGGTACACGTATAAAGTATTTTTACCCCATTTTGTAAAGAATAATCGCTTTTTCGGAACAAAAGTAAGGAATGCAGCAATGGAAAGGAAACTAATGCCATAAATCACGCATCTGATGAGGAGCCCAAACGTTTTGACGTCAACGAAACTGGCGTAAGGTTTGGAGCCTAAAAACCAGTTTTCATTTAAATCTGGGTTAAAAATAATGAACGTAATAATGGCAAGCATAATAAAACTGCCGGCAATGCGCGCTGAACGCGTTTGTAATTTCTTAAAATGTTCTTTTTGCATGAAGAAGCCGATTAAAAAGAACGGAAAGAATACAAATGTGCGAGATAAGCTTAAATAGCCATCAATCATGTCAGAATAACCAGCGATAAGACCAATTAAAATGGCGAGTGAGATGCTTACGCTCGGTTTTAATTTTGTGAAGCCATATAAGAATATATTCCAAAAAAATAAACTAAGTAGGAACCAAAGTGACCATTCAGGGTCAAGTAAGGTAAGTGAAATACTGTCTTGACCGAGTAAGTAATAATAGAAAATCGAATAAATAAGTTGAAAGAAGACATAGGGTAAAATTAACTTTTTCATCGTTTTCATGAAATATCCAGGCTTTTTAAAGCCTTTTGCAAAATACCCCGATATTAAAATAAATGCTGGCATATGAAAAGTGTAAATAAAGATGTATAATACACGTACACTCGCATATTCAGCAACAAAAGTTTGTAAGAGGTGACCAAAAACAACAAGAAAAATTAAAATAAATTTTGCGTTGTCGAAATAGTGATCCCGTGGTTTACTTTGTTTTATCGTATCCATAAATTTCACCACACGGTCCTTTCTACATAAAAAGTCTATAGTTATTTTCCCATACCGCTGTAACAATAAACTGACAAAATACTAACAAATTATTGTTTTGCTATTACAAAGGAGGGCTAATTTATGGAAAAGAGAATTTTTGAGTCGCCAATTGGATTACTGTACTTAACCGTTGAAAATAGCCATGTTATCAAGATTTCTTACGACGATAAAGTCCAAAATGAAAGTGGAACGGCAGAAGAAAATCGCGTTATGAATGAGCTCGTAACAGAGCTTACGGACTATTTTTCAGGAAAGTTACAACGATTTCAAGTTAACTTTAAATTGAGTGGCACGGCGTTTGAACAGGCTGTTTACGAGGTGCTCACTGAAATTCCGTATGGTGACTTTTGGTCATACAAACAGGTGGCGAGTCATATTCAAAATGCCTCTTCAGTGCGAGCAGTTGGACAAGCAAACCGAAAAAATCCGCTGCCGATTATCATTCCGTGCCACCGTGTCGTGCAAGAAGGCGGGCAACTTGGTGGCTATAATGGTGCGGATTATGCGAAGAAAATTTGGTTGTTAGAATTTGAAATGAACCATAAAACTGATTTTTGGTCATAAAAAAAGGAAATCCTCCAAAAAAGGATTTCCTTTTTAAATTAAGCTGTTACTTTTGTGCCGATTGTGATGGCTCCATTTTCATCAAGTTGGGCAATAAGTTCAGTCACATCAGGTTGTTCAATGAGCACATCGGCAATAGCATCTTCCAAGTGTTCTTGAATGGTTCTTCTTAGCGGACGAGCGCCAAATTTTGCATCATAACCGAGGTCGATTAATTTTGCTTTCACATCGTCAGGTACGCTAATTTCCATGTTTTGTGTTTGCAGCATGTCATTTAAATCTTGTAGCATAAGGCTGACAATTTGCATTAAGTCCTCTTTTTCAAGGCTATTAAATTCGATAACGCTATCTAGACGGTTTAGGAATTCAGGTTTGAAGTAATAGCCAAGACGATCTAGGAGGTCGCTACCTTTTTCGAGTTTATCATTGGTATGGTTAAAACCAACTGCGGCTTCTTTTGTGCCGCTTCCCGCATTACTCGTCATGATGATGACTGTGTCTTTAAAGCTAACTGTTCTTCCTTGAGAGTCCGTCAAACGGCCATCTTCCAAAATTTGGAGGAACATATGCTGAACATCAGGGTGCGCTTTTTCCATTTCATCAAGAAGTAAAATGCTATACGGATTGCGGCGAATTTTCTCAGTAAGCTGACCAGCTTCCTCGTGACCAACATAGCCTGGAGGCGAGCCGATAAGTTTTGAAACGCTGTGTTTTTCCATGAACTCAGACATATCAAGGCGAATCATCGCATCTTCTGAACCGAAAAGTTCATTCGCGAGTGTGCGACCAAGTTCTGTTTTACCGACCCCAGTTGGGCCGACAAAGAGGAAGGAGCCGATTGGGCGATTTTTTTGCTTCAACCCAACCCGACCACGCCGGATTGCTTTCGTAATTTTTTTCACCGCATCTTTTTGACCGATTACTTTTTTGTTTAAATGAGCTTCCAAGTCTTTCAACTTCGATTGCTCGTCTTGTTCGAGACGGCCAACTGGAATGCCTGTTTTTTCTTCGATGAGCGCCTGAATATCCGACGCCTGAATTACAGGACGTTCCGAAATACCCACTCGCATTTTATTTTCCGACAACCGCGAAATTTCATCGCGAATTTGAGCTGCTTCTTCATAATCTTCTTTTTGCAGTGCCACATCTTTTTTGGCTTCAAGTCGATTAAGTCGCTCTGTTGCCGTTTTTTCGTCCAATTTTTCAATTGTTAAATTGTATTTTGAACCGACTTCATCCATTAAGTCGATGGCTTTATCCGGCAAATGCCGGTCCTGAATATAGCGCGCGCTAAGCGTTACTGCCGCTTCTAAGCTTTCCTTCGAATAAACGACCTCATGAAAGTTCTCGTAGTTTTCCTTCAAGCCTTCCAAAATCGTGAGCGTTGCGCTTGTACTCGGCTCATCTACTATCACAGGTTGGAATCTACGTTCAAGCGCCGCATCTTTTTCGATTTTGCGATATTCGTTTAGCGTTGTCGCGCCAATCATTTGAAGCTCACCGCGAGCAAGGGCTGGTTTTAAAATGTTTCCAGCGTCCATCGAGCCTTCCGCAGAGCCCGCGCCAACAATCGTGTGCACCTCGTCAATAAATAAAATGGTGTTCGTGCGTGCAGAAAGTTCCGCGATAAGCTGCTTCATGCGCTCTTCAAACTGCCCGCGAATCCCCGTACCAGAAACGAGCGAAGCCACATCAAGTAAAATCACTTCTTTGTCTAAAAGTTTGTTAGGAACAGCACCTGCCGCTATCGCTCTTGCCAGTCCTTCAACAACAGCCGTTTTACCGACCCCAGGTTCCCCAATTAAAACGGGATTATTTTTATTGCGGCGATTTAAAATTTCAATTGTCCGTTTGATTTCGTCATCGCGACCAATCACCGGATCTAATTTGCCATCTTTCGCCATTTGTGAAAGATTCGTTCCAAATTCATCAAGCAAGCCTGATCCGCCCTGCCTGGTTTCCGTTTGAACTTGGCTTCCTCTTTGGGCTGTCGCCCCGTTTTGATTCATATTCCCGCTAATTTGACGGAAAAAATCATCAAGCGGAGAAGCTCCGTTTTGCATGAAGTTTGCTTGATTATTTTTAAGTGACGCGTAACAAGATTCGCATAGTGGCATCTCCACGCGCTTTCCATTTACATTCATATAAAGTTGAATTCGTGCATCATTTTGATTACAGTTTTGACATAACATAAATTGATTTCCTCCTTTTAACAATAAGAATCAATTTCAGGTCAACTGACTTTGACTATATTTGACCTTATGTTCTTAGTATACACTGACCATTTCTGACTTTCAAGCATTTTGCTCGTATTTTTTGTAACTAACAAACAAAAATTTAGCGTTTAGTCAAAAATAAAAAGCACCCCAAAAGGATGCTTAATAGATTGGCAACGCAGAAAGTAATAAAAATGCAAATAGGAGATGTGACATATATAACATAAGTAAGCTGGGTCGCCAAATGTACAAGGCACCCCAGAAGAGGGAAGCCACGAAAATGGCAATGACCATGGCAATATTACCACTTGCGACGACGAACAAGGCTGATAAAATCGATGAAACGAGTAAGGCGAACCAATTCGCATATGAATCCAGCAATCTTTTTAAAACGAAACCGCGCCAAAAAATTTCTTCACCAGGGACAATGGCGATGACAAGTAAGATCCACACTAACCAGTTATCTGTTGCGTATTTATTAAACGCGCTATGTACGGCTGAATTTAAACCAAAGGGTAAGAATTTAAAAATAAATGCGCCTATATAAAAAATAATATATAAAATGATAGCTGAAAAAATAGCTGGTAAAATACCTTTGAATATGGAAAATTTCTTTCTTAAATCAACATTGAAAATACAAAAACTGAGTAAAAATAACATGCTTGCTCCGTACATATACCAGAAACTTTTTGAAAATTGATACGTGATGAAAATCAGGATGGCTGCTAGTAGAAGCCCGGTAATTAGCTTGAAATCTATTCTGTTGCTCCTCAATACAAAAACACCTCTTAAAAATTCTTCTTTATACCATACTTTAATCGAAAATGGTTAATTTCGCAACAAAACATATTTTAAACGGCTTTTGTCGGCGAATTTTGTTATAATGAAACAAAGATTTTGTTTTTTAGCAATAGAGGAGTGTTGATGTGTTAGAAAAAAACTATAAATTTCTATTGTGGCTATATATTTTCTGGTTTCTAGGAAGCATTTTATTAATTTCAATCGGTGTCCTACCATCAAAAATAACGGGTGTGCATTCCATCTTTCTTATATTTACTGGGATTTTTGCGATGGTGTTTTTCATCGTTCAGTACGGGAAAGGACTTGGGACAGCTATTACCATTTTAATTTTTGCGGTTACAACTTGTATTGAATGGATGCAATTGAGTTTTGCGGATGATATGTATACGTTTAATTATGGTTTTATGATAAAAGGAATTCCAGTTACATTTGGCTTTATTTGGATAGGTTTAATCGCGGGGACGCACGTTATCGCACGCGAAATTACGCTGAAAGTAAATATTGATTGGCTTCGCGGCGGGATGTACGCTGTTATTGCGGCGACGATGGTGATGGTTTTTGAAGTGCTTGTTGAGCCGATTTCCACACAAGTTAAACAATTGCCTTTTCTCGGAAATGGTTTAACGATTTTACAATTTTCGGATATCACGGATTGGTTTTTGCTAGGATTAATTCTCCATTTGATGATTTACTTTATTTTAAGTTTGACAAATCGTTGGGAGAATTTGAAATATCCCAATTTAAAATCTGAAATTGTTGTGGTCTATTGGATTATTTTAGCTTTCTTCATTTTTTTATCACTATATGCAGATCTTTGGGCAACAATAGTAGTAGGGCTAATTGCAAATGTGATTTTTACAATTTGTTATTACTTAAGCTTGGAAACAAAACCAGATTTCACATCAAAAAAAACGAAAACGTGATAACATCATGTTTTCGTTTTTTTGATTTGTTCGGCAACAAAATTGGCGCTTTCAATAATATAGGGTAAGGTTGTTCCCGGATGGGCGCTTGTGCCAACGACAAATAAATTAGGAAATTTTTTCTGCAAGCGATGCACAGGGTGCCCCGTACCAGTTTGTTTGATGCTCCGAACTAAGCCGTGAATGGCCCCTTGGTAAAGATGAAAATCGTTTTCCCATTCTTTCGGCGTAAGCACCTTTTTTTCGACAATATGTTCTTCTAAATCGGGAATATGAAGCCGTTCTTTAACAACTGAGAGCACTTTTTGTTCGAAAGCTTGGCGTTCTTTGTCCCAATTGATTTGGCTTTCATTATTTGGAACGAGAACCATAATCCGGAGTGCCGTATGACCAATTGGTGCCATTGTTGTATCGGAAACGGAAGGGTTCACGACGTAGACGGTAAAATCCTCTGGTAAAGTTTTCAAATGAATTAATTCATCTTCATATTGCTTGTAGTTTTCAGGGAAAATAACGGACTGATGTTCCAAAGGGAAAGTTTTATTAAGTCCCAAGTAGATCATAAATGCGCTTGTAGAAAATTTCTTTTTCGTCAAGTTTTTAGGTGGCGGCGTGTCATGCATGAGTTCGGTCATCGTATAGGCATAGTCGGTATTAATGATATATTTATCCGCCTGAATGTGCTCACCGCTTTTAAGTGTAAAGCCATCAATTTGTTTGTTGTGGAATGAAAAATGTTCGACTTCCGCATTTAAATGAATGCGCCCACCATTTTCGAGAATGACGTCTGAAATGGCTTTGAAAAGCTGGCTATGCCCACCAATTGGGTGATACAGGCCGTAATAAAATTCGGAAAATGGAATGATGCTATACATGCCTGGTGTTGTAGACGGGCTCATGCCCATGTTGCGAACTTGGAAGGAGAAGGCTAGTCGCAAATTTTCATCGGTGAAAAAACGCGAAGTTTCATCTGCCAAATTGCGACCTAAGGAAAGGCTTGGAAGTGCGCGCAGCATGGTAGGTTTGAAATAGTCCCAAAGTGAAGAAAGGCTCGACATCATTAGCGGTGCGAGGTAGAGTGACTTCTTCGCATTTTCATTCATGTAGCGTAAATAGTTTTTCTCATTATTAGGGAAGTGTTCGTTCAGTTCTCTGATGGTTTGAAGTTGGTCGTGATAGGGTGAAAATGTTTGCCCATTATTGAAGAAAAGCTTGTACATAGGTTCTACGGGGACAAGTGTGACGTAATCTTCTAAATTGCGGTTTGATTCCATGAAAAGAGCAGTTAAGGTGTGTGGCATTGTAATGGAAGAAGGGCCAATGTCAAATTTATAATCGCCTAGCGTAAGCCGACTGGTACGCCCACCAATAAAAGCGTTTTTTTCATAAATATCGACTTCGTAGCCAGCTGAAGAAAGGCGCATGCCAGCAGCTAACCCACCTGGTCCAGCACCTATGATGGCAATTTTTTCTTTTTTCACAATTTGTTCAGCTCCCATTTTATTTTTGGCATTAAAAAAGCGCCAACCGATAATGCGGTTTTAATGCGCCATTTTTTAATCTTCTTTAGACGAGTGAATAATTTTGTAATTTTTATGATTGACAACGGTTTTTTCTTCGATGCCGAGATCGTTAAAATTTTCCATATAGGTTAAATCAACAATAACCGAGTTTTCATTAATTTTCTCTACAATTCCTGTGAGTCCATCTTTAAATTCAATAATATCGCCAACATTTGCTTTAGCCATTTATTATCACTCCCATACATTTGAGGTGGAAACAAGTTCTTTCACTTATTAAATTAACTCCTAGTTTGCACTAAATTCACAATAATTGCAAATAATACGGTTTCACTGGGGATTCTCAAGAAAATGATTGTTAAAAAAATATCGATATTAGCTATAAAATGTGTTTTATTAAACTGTAATTGCCCGGTGGAACTACTGGAAAATTGCGTTTCGAAAGGAATTCAGCTAAAATAAAAGGGTAGCGATTTTTTTACGCCAAAAATATCAAGAAATGGTTGTAACCGATGCAAAAACATGGTACTCTTTTTAATTGAGGGATAGCCTTTTTTGCTGAGAAATCATTTTGGTGAAAAAGGTCACAATAAATTTCTTTACAAAGGAGAATGTAATTATGGAACAAGCAAGTTTTGTAGTAATCGATGAAACAGGAATTCACGCACGTCCAGCGACTTTGTTGGTGCAAGCTGCAAGCAAATACAGCTCTGATATTCAAATTGAATATACAGGCAAAAAAGTAAACCTTAAATCTATCATGGGTGTTATGTCTTTAGGTATCGGTAAAGGTGCTGACATTACGATTCATGCTGAAGGTAGCGACGAAAAAGAAGCTATTGAAGGTTTAACTGAGGTACTTAAGAAAGAAGGCTTGGCTGAATAATGGTAAAAGAGTTGAAAGGGATCGCAGCATCTGATGGGATTGCCATTGCGAAAGCTTATCTGCTCGTTGAACCGGATCTTTCTTTTGGAAAATCTGAAGTGGCTGACGCAGAAAGCGAAGTAAAACGTTTTCAAAGCGCGGTAGATGTTTCTAAATCTGAACTGACTAAAATTCGTGAGCAAGCGGCGAAAAGCTTAGGTGAAGATAAAGCACAAATTTTTGATGCACATCTACTTGTTCTTAATGACCCAGAACTTGTTGGGCCAATTGAAGAAAGTATTAAATCAACAAAGACAAATGCTGAGGCTGCTCTTCAGGAAACTACGGACATGTTCATTTCGATGTTTGAATCCATGGATAATGAATATATGCGTGAACGTGCGGCAGATATTCGTGACGTTAGAAAACGCGTCCTGTCACACTTACTTGGCGTGACGATTCCGAACCCAGCTTTAATCGATGAAGAAGTGGTTGTTGTGGCAAGTGATTTAACACCTTCTGATACGGCTCAATTAGACCGTAACTTTGTTAAAGGCTTTGTCACTGACATTGGTGGTCGTACTTCTCACTCTGCGATTATGGCGCGTTCTCTTGAAATTCCAGCTGTTGTTGGAACGAAAGAGGTAACCGCTGATACAGCAGAAGGTGAATTAATCATCATTGATGGTTTAGAAGGAAATGTGATTGTCAATCCAACTGAAGAACAAGTGGCTCATTATAAAAAAGTTCAATCTGACTTTGCGGCTCAAAAAGCAGAGTGGGAAAAACTTAAAAATGAGGAAACTGTTTCTAAAGATGGTAAACACGTTGAACTAGCTGCTAATATCGGAACACCTAACGATTTAGAAGGTGTTGTAGCGAACGGCGGCGAAGCGATAGGCTTATACCGTACTGAATTTCTTTATATGGGGCGTGACAACTTCCCAACTGAGGAAGAACAATACGAAGCGTATAAAGCGGTTCTTGAAGGTATGGAAGGGAAATCTGTTGTTGTTCGTACACTCGACATCGGCGGAGACAAAACACTTCCGTATTTAGAATTACCTGAAGAGATGAACCCATTCTTAGGTTTCCGTGCAATTCGTCTTTGCTTTGCAAATGAAGACTTGTTCCGTACGCAACTTCGCGCATTACTTCGTGCTAGTGTACACGGTAAACTGAAAATCATGTTCCCAATGATTGCAACAGTTGGCGAGTTCCGTCAAGCGAAAGCAATTTTACTTGATGAAAAACAAAAATTAGTTGCGGCTGGAACTGATGTAAATGAAAATATCGAATTAGGTATTATGATTGAAATCCCAGCAGCTGCAGTAATTGCGGACCAATTTGCTAAAGAAGTTGATTTCTTCTCCATTGGTACGAATGATTTAATCCAGTACACAATGGCGGCAGACCGTATGAACGAACGCGTTTCCTACTTATACCAACCGTATAACCCATCCATTTTACGTTTAATTAAAAACGTCATTGATGCTTCTCACAAAGAAGGCAAATGGACTGGTATGTGCGGGGAAATGGCCGGGGATCAAACAGCGATTCCATTACTACTTGGGTTAGGCCTTGATGAGTTCTCAATGAGTGCTTCAAGCATCTTGAAATCTCGTTCCCTTATCAAACGTCTTGACCAAACTGAAATGGTTAAACTTGCTGACGAAGCACTAAACAAAGCAACAGCGGAAGAAGTTGTTGAGCTTGTTGAAAAATATACAGCTGAATAAGCTGAATGGAGAAACTAGGAGCGATGATGCTTCTAGTTTCTTTTTATGCTATATTTAGAGTGAATACATAAAAAGGGAGAGTGATTAAATTGAGACTGAAAGTAACTTGCAGTTTAGAATCAAATATAATTCCAATTGATTATAGGCGGAAAATAGTAAGCATGATGAAACGGGGGTTAGAGAGAGTAAATAAAGAAAAGTTTGCAGAAATGTATCAAACAAATAAATATAAAGATTTTACGTTTTCAGTTTTCTTGCCAAAAGCGATTTTTAGAAAAGAAGAGATAGAACTGGAGAATTCAAGAATAATCATTAATTTCTCTACCGGTAATGCTGACTTGGCAATAAACTATTACAATGCTTTTATGGCAAATATGAGCAGGTTTTTACCTTTTGGAAAAAATAAAATTAAAATAGATAGCGTAAAGGTATTAGAGACTCCACAAATTTTAGGAAATGTAGTTATCTTTAAGACTTTATCACCAATTATATGTCGCGATCATGATCAAAATACAAAAAAGGATTGGTTTTATTCTTGGGAAAGTAATGAATTTATCCCAGTTTTAAAGCGTAATTTGAAATTTCAATTAAAAGAAAAGTATGGCGAAAATATTGATAGAGACGTTGATATGTTAGTGTTTGAGCCCATAAATATAAAAAAAACTGTAGTGAAAAATTATAATATGAATATTGAAGCGACTTTAGGAATATTCCGAGTTTCAGGGAGAGCATATTTACTACAAGAATTACAGAAATCTGGAATTGGATCGTTAAAAGGAATGGGGTTTGGAATGATAGAAAACACGTGACTAAAAATGTTTTTTATGAGATAATTTAAATTGTTAATGTAAGCAATCTGTAATGTAAACTACTATGTATTTATACCTATATAGATAGTTAATCTAATCAAAATGAAGATACTGTATGCTTTTTGTTATTTTGACAAAAAGTATACAGTCTTTCTTGAAAAGAAGAGATTTATGTGGTATTATTTATGCAACATATATAAATTGATTGCAAAATCGCAAACGTTTTTACATATGGATAAAATACTTAGTAAGGATGTGATTTTATGAAGGTGATAATTGTTATTTTCTTTCTGTACTGTGTCTATAAAGTATTAGACACAAAAAAAGGGGAGAGTACGGCAATACTTTCCCCTCTTAAACAAGTAATTCCAACAGACATAATTTGTTTAGGAATGTTGCTTACTTTAGTCAATAACTCACACCTATAGTATCATAAAAAATGAGGATTATCAATGAGCCGAGTTTATCTCGGCTCAAAAAAATGGAGATGGGGACGAATGTTGGAATTTGAAACATCAGATTGGGCTTTTAATTCAGCACTTTCTGGATTTATTAATATTGTAGGTGTAGAAAGTGTGGCTTACACTGATAGTAACCGGGTCTCACTTAATGAGGATGCACTGAAAGATTTCACCGGAAAATATTTTGATTATTTGATTGATACATATGAAAAAGTTTTACCTTGGTATAGGATTGTGTCATATAAAAGAAAAATAGTTGAGTTTGAAGAAAATCAATTTGATAATTTTTCAGAAAAGGATTTAGAAAATTTAAATCTTTATATGAGGAATGTAGTAAAACACTATTTTTCAAGTGCCAGCTATAAAGCAGTTTTTTCTCTAATTGACGCAGACTTTGACCCAGAAGTAGAACTAAAAGCTTTAAAACCGATTAATTTGAAAAAGGAAGACATTTTTAGTGAGGTTAAGGCAGATATTCTGCCACAAGTAAGAGAAAACTTCGTAATTCTGAGAAAGCTCATTGATTATGGGGCTTCAGAAAAAGGTCGGAAATATTTGGCAGGGAAAAATGTAGTTTTTTCGGTGATTAAAAATAATTGGGAAGGCGTTTCTTTTTTAAATCGGAATACGAAAGAAAAGGATTTCTACATCGACTTTGAAAATCATTTTGTAGAACCAGCAAAAGCTTATTTGAAGGCAGATAAATCGAAATATAAGTATCACTGCGCCATTTGTAATTCAAAAATAAAAGATTTGAAGTTAGACTACTCTTTTTTAACAAATACCGGCTTTGATGTTTATAGAAAACCATCGCATATTTGGAATGAAAATAATGATTTAGCTATGTGTCCAGTTTGTAGACTTGTTTATACGTGTATGCCTGCTGGTTTTACGTTTATTCAACGTGAGGGTATTTTTATTAATATTGGTAAGGACATTAAAGAGATGGTAAGGACTAATAAAGTGATGAAAAATGACTTAAATATGCGGCTAGAAGCTAGAAATAAATCTGTTTATCGTGCTCTAGTTTCGCTGGCACAAGAGAAGAAATATGAAAAACACCGTTATGAGCTAGTCAATATTCAAGTTGTGTATTATGAAGATGGAGTTTATCGCTTTAATTTGTTATCTAAGCGAGCTCTTGAATTGATGAATCGCTTTGAGAAAGAATTGCATAGTTTAATTGGAATGCATTTTAAAGAAGGGAATGTGAGGGTATATCTGTTTAAGGAAGTTGTTAAAAACTTACAAGATAATCAAAACTTGTTTTTACTTATCCATAAGCTTGTTTATTATAAAGTTGCGAATTATGGGCAGTTACATTACTACCCCCAACACATTATGAATATGCTTAAAATTAACAGCTATTTTACGGAAGGAGTGGGGAAAATGTCTCAAAAAATAATGCCAGAAGAATTAGAAAAAGTTCGGGCTGGTGCTTATTATTTTAAGGAAGAATTAAAAAGTAGAAAAAGAGAGCAGAAATTACCAGGTATGGCACATCAATTACTTAATGCTGTTAAAACAGTGGATCGAGGCTTGTTTATGGATATCATGCTTAGAGGTTATTCTGAGTTGGATAAGCAAATTCCGAAAATTTTCTTACGAATTTTTGAAAGTGATGAAAACTTTAAGATAATAGGTTACGCGTATTTGATAGGACTGGTTGGTGATAATAAAGAGAATAATAAGGAGGAAGAAAATGAAAATTAAAGGATTAACAGCAACGGTCATTTTTCAAGCAGAAAGCGCAAATTATGGGGAATCAATTGGGAACGTATCGGCACTTAAGAAAATCTCGCGTGATAATGCTGACTTATATACATATATTTCGCGTCAAGCGTTACGCTATAATATGATTGAGCAGCTAGGCGAGAAAACGGCACCAGTTCAGGCAGAAGGTAGCGGGGACAAAAAAGTAATTCAGTTCGATGCTAATGCACAAATTGATAAATATCCAGAAATCGACTTTTTTGGATATATGAAAACGGAAAAGGGAACAGGCGGACAGAAGCGTAACGCGAAAGTAAGACTTTCTAACGCAATTTCAATGGAAACGTACAAAGGTGATTTAGACTTTTTAACAAATAAAGGTCAAGCGGATAAAATTGGAACGCATATGAATATTGCGCAATCGGAAATTCATCGCTCATTTTATCGGTACACAATTACGATGGATTTGGATCAAATTGGGATTGACGGGAATATTCAAATTGATAATGTGGAAAAGGCGCGTAGGGTAAATAAATTGCTTGATACGATTCAATTTTTATATCGCGATATTCGAGGCCGTCGTGAGGACTTGAAACCGCTATTTATTATTGGCGGCGTTTATGATATTAAAAACCCAATTTTCCAAAATGAAGTCGTTGTGAAGGAAAATAAGATTGCGGTTTCGGATGATTTTTTACCGGGTGAAATGCGTCAAGAAACGCTTTCGGGTGTTGCAAAGGGGATTTTTGATAACGAAACGGAAATTCGCGAAAACTGGCAAGCATCAGCGATACCACACTTTTTTGAAGCTTTAAAATCGAAAGTAAGTGCGTATTATGAAAGCAATTAGGGTGAAGCTTTGGCAGGATTTTGTGAATTATAAAAAGCCAACGAGTTTTCAGTTGAAGGAAACTTACCCGTTACCGCCTTTTTCAACAGTAATTGGGATGGTACACTCGCTGGCTGGTTTTGAATCATATCATGAGATGGACATTAGTGTGCAAGGAAAATATTTTTCGAAGGTAAACGATTTATATACGCGTTATGAATTTAAATCAGGGATGAACTTTGAGAAAGGGCGGCATCAAATTGATGTTAATGGACTAGGCGTTGGTCGGGGAATTGCGACAGCGGAGCTATTAGTTGATGTCGAACTATTACTTCATATTTTACCTAAAAATGAAGAAGATTTTGAAGTGATTTTAGATGCGTTTAACCGGCCGAAAGAGTATCCGTCACTTGGTCGACGCGAGGATATTGCGACGATTTTGGAGGTGAAAGAAGTTGAGGTTGATGTGAAAACACTTTCGAAACAGGTCGGGTTGCCAAAAAATTATGGAGCGTACGTTCCGGTTGAAAGTGAAACCGATGTGAAGCGGACAGAATGGTACGGTTTGGAACAGGTCGGAACGCGTTATCGTTTAACAAAAGACTATGTGTTAGAAAATTTTGGTACAGCTAAAAGGCCTAAAATATTTCGCAGGTGGAATAAAAAAGATGTATTTTATATGTCGGAATTTCGTGGTATGCGAAAACGTGATTTCTGGGTGGATTCGGACGGATATTTAGTGTTTTTTGTATAAAAAAGAGGAGCGGGGGATTTTGAGATTCTCCGCTTTTAAAATTTGGAGGGAAAATATGAGGACGTTTTATGCGAAATCAAATCCAAAAGAAACGATTCAAGAGCATACAGATGAATTACTACGCAATTATGATATCTTAAAAGCTAATTATCCAGATATCAAAATTGATTGGTATTTGTTACGATACGTTTGTTTATTGCATGATTTTGGTAAGATGAATGACTTATTTCAAGCTAAATTATTTTCAGGTAAAAAGAAATTAGAAAATGAGATTCCTCACGGTTATTTAAGTTTAGCTTTTATTGACTTAGAGCGTCTGGAAGAGCTTGGGTATAGCAAAAATGATATTAAAGTTGTCTTTCAAGCGATTGCTTATCATCATGAACGAAAATTTCACGGGAAAACAAAAGATATTGAAGCAGGGTTTAAAATGCTGAAAGAAGCTGCGGCAAATTTTGATTATACGAAATGGGAGCAACCAATTGAACCCGCAGATGAACTTGAAACAGAATTTTTCGCTGTGGGGGAACTAACCTTTGAAAATGATTATGATAACTTTAAAAAATACGTCCTCTTAAAAGGTTTGCTGAATCGGATTGATTATGCGGCTAGTGCTGACGTGCCAGTTGAGTGGGAAAATAGGTTTTTGGAGCGGGATTTGGCGGCTTGGAAAGATGAAAAAGGGATTTTAGAGTGGAATCCGCTGCAAAAATTTATGTATGCGCATCAAAATGAGAATGTCGTTGTGGTGGCGCAGACTGGAATGGGTAAGACGGAAGCAGGGCTTTTATGGATAGGCGATGCGAAAGGCTTTTTCACTTTACCGCTAAAAACGGCGATAAATGGTATTTATGAACGGGTGAAAACGGAAATTTCGACCGAGAATACGACTGAAAAAGTTGGTTTATTGCATTCGGATATTTTTTCGCGCTATTTGTTAGATGAAGAAGAACATGATATTGATGAATATATGACGCGGACGAAACAATTGTCGCTACCGCTTACTATTTGCACATTAGATCAGATATTTGATATTGTTTATCGCTATCCGGGTTTTGAGCATAAACTTGCAACTTTATCTTATAGTAAAGTGATTTTAGATGAAGTTCAGATGTATTCACCTGATTTGCTTGCTTATGTTGTCATTGGGCTTAAGTATATTCAAGATTTTGGCGGCAAATTTGCGATTTTAACAGCGACTTTGCCTGGAATTGTTACGCATTACATGAAACAGGAGAATCTTGAGTTTACTATGCCAGAAAAACCGTTTATTACTGACGTATTTCGCCATTCAATACGTGTGTTGCACCGCGAAATAGATATTCAAGATATTTTAGAGCACTCTTTTGGAAAACGAGTTTTAGTCATTTGCAATACGGTGCAAAAAGCGAAAGAAATATTTACTGCCATACGAAATGCTGGCATTAATACCCATTTGTTCCATAGCCAATTTATTCGCGGAGATCGCCGTCAAAAAGAGGAAGCTATTTTAAGTGACGGAGATCTAGAAGCGGATTTTACGGGTGTTTGGGTCGCGACACAAGTTGTGGAAGCCTCGCTAGATATTGACTTCGATTTGTTGTTTACGGAGCTTTCTGACATAAATGGTTTGTTTCAAAGAATGGGACGTTGTTATAGAAAACGCGAAAATCCGGCTGAAAACAATATTTTTGTGTATGATGGTGGTGAGAAATGGTGTAGTGGTGTTGGTTATGTTGTTGATAAGGACATTTTTAAGTTTTCTAAAGAAGCGATTTCTGGGCTTGATGGGAAATTGTTGGAGTGCGAGAAGATGCGGCTGATTGATGAGGTTTATTCGTATGAGAAGTTAGCTGGGACGATGTATAATGAAGAGCTTGAAAATAATATTAAATACTTGAAGGATATGTGCGCGTATGAACTAGATAAGCAAAAGGCAAGAGAGTTATTCCGCAATATTCAATCGGTGTCGGTTATTCCGAGAAAGATTTTTGAGGAAAATAATATGCTTATGGAAAAATATCAAAATGCTTTTGGCAAACTTGAAAGGCAGAAATTATGGGAAGAAATAAAGGATTTGCAAGTAGATGTTCCAGCGTATTGGTATGATAAATCGGAGAGTGAAACCTTTAAACTGTCAGAATATAAACGGCTTAATATTATGGAGTGCTTGTATGATAAAGAAATTGGCGTGACACGAAAAGAAAGGGAGAAAGAAACTCAGTTTTTCTAAGGTGGCATAATGCGAATTAGAAGATTGAGCTGACACGGGATATTTATTTGTTTGGTGAGGTTACGACGAATACGAAGTGTTTAAATTATTTAGCAGAGAAAAAGATTCCCGTACATATTTTTAATTACTACGGTTTTACTCTGGAACATATAATAGGTGATCGATTAATTTTTTCTTTGTTGAATAAAAATACGATTACGGAGGGCGACTTTGAGGAAAAAGCCAATTTCTATTATATGAAACCGAGTGGTCAAAAGAAAGTGCTACAAGCGTATGATGAAAGGCTAAAAGAAACACTTCGTCATCGAGATTTAAAGCGAAATGTTTCCTACCGTCGCTTAATTCGTCTGGAATGTTATAAAATTGTTAAAACTTTAATGGAAGATGAGCCTTATCAAGGTTTTAAGATGTGGTGGTGATTTTATGTATATTATCTTAATCTATGATATTCCAAATGGCGAGGGCAGTGCGAAAGTTGCGCGTAAGATTTTTAAAACTTGTAAAAAATATTTAACACACATTCAAAAGTCCGTTTTTGAAGGGGAGGTTACACCAGCACTTCTCATGCAACTAAAGCTTGAACTTAATCAACATATTCGAAAAGAGATGGACTCTGTCATTATTTTTAATAGTCGCAATCAAAAGTGGCTAGAAAAAGAGTTTTTAGGTCTTGAAGATAGTAAGACATCTAATTTTTTCTAATCTGTCGATGCTAGATAGCGTAAAAACACCTGGGGGTCGACAAAAACTTGTTATCCGTTCTGGCAGAATGGATAACAAGTTTTTTTGTTTGTGAAACTAAGGAAAACTTGAAAAATAACTCCCGAAAATCAGAGGTCGACAGAAAAGCCTTTTTGAGGTAAGATGGGAGTAGGGCTCGCGAGGGTACCTGTTTTAATCTATGTATTATGAAATGTAAATTAAATCTTTTTAATATTTTATAACTTGCCATGTTTCAGTTTTAATCTATGTATTATGAAATGTAAATTGATTTGTTTGTCGGCATAAGCTTGTCCCTGTTGTGTTTTAATCTATGTATTATGAAATGTAAATGCGCTTCTTCTACAATTTCTTTTAAAGCTTCTATTTGTTTTAATCTATGTATTATGAAATGTAAATTTTGAAGTGTTTACTTCACATCTAGTATCAACAGCGTTTTAATCTATGTATTATGAAATGTAAATGCTGTATCTTTGATTTCAAATTGAACTCCAGACAGGTTTTAATCTATGTATTATGAAATGTAAATCCACATCAGAACGTATCTGGCCCAATTCGGCAGTGTTTTAATCTATGCATTGTGAGATGGAAATACAGGAGGCGTATTTTTAGGGTGTTCCATACATAAAGTTTTAATCCGTGCATAAAAACTACAGTTTCTGCATTTTTGTGGTATTCTAGTCTACATATTATGAAATATGGCTGCAATTTAGCATTGGGAAACTAGTTTTTTTAACTACAAAACTACACATTCTAAAAAAGCAAAAATCATTAGAAGCGCAGTGCATCTGCGGAAATGATTTTTGCTTTTATATGTGTTTGTATAGTGATTGCATATGCAATTTGTTTGCGGGGATAAAATGGGTAAAACCCGCTGTTTTTGTAATAATCCGCACTAGCTTTCTTCAAAATGAACAAAAAAGGGGATTATTTTTGCGCGATTGTTCAAAAAATGTCTACAGAAAATGGCGGTGAAGTCTGGTAAGATATTACTTGTGATGAGGAAAACACTGTATGCCTCATCATAAGTATTCCTTTAATTACAAAACGAGCTGTTCAACCTTTTGACCTAGCCATCTTATCTTGGCTAGGGTCTTTTTGTTTTTAGTTGGAATTAACCTTACTTGAGTGCCTAAAAGCACTCTTTTTTTTATGCTCAGCAAATGGCGCGTTTGCGTTTTTTGCCAATGCGGTCCATTTCGATGACTTTTTGAATGTACGTAGATGCCACGGGGACTTTACACGCGGTGTTGCCCATATCCACATAGACTGTGCCGATGTTCTTGGCAACAGATTCCGCTTGCGAAAGAAGGGGTGGGTAATAGGTTCCGGTGCAGATAACAAAATTGTTCATGGTGTATTTGACGTTGTTTCTTGCGTCGTGGATTGTTTTTTCGACTTTTTCTAACAAATGAAGCACTTCGGTTTTATTGATTTCTTCGTCTTTCGCGATGGAAAGGTAATTTGCGTAGCAGCTCCAGCCAGTGCTTTCAAGTTCTTTTGGTGCCTCGTGAAGCCAATAATTGGCGAGGGCAGTAGCGTACGGAGTTTCTGCTGCAAGGCTTGCGACAATTGCTTCACGAATGCTTTTCGAATTGG
Source organism: Listeria goaensis (assembly GCF_900186125.1). Taxonomy (GTDB): domain Bacteria; phylum Bacillota; class Bacilli; order Lactobacillales; family Listeriaceae; genus Listeria; species Listeria goaensis. Next base: position 30,222 of record NZ_FYBQ01000012.1, read on the forward strand.
CAATTTCTGCCCAGTGAAGCAAATCTTCTTTTGTAAGTTGCTTTGGGTCACACGTTAAGCCCGCTAAATACTGTGCATCATAATTTCCGGTTTCGAAAAGGGCGTGTGCCAAATTCGCAGCTTTTACTTTTTTCACAAGTTGTTTTTTCATATCTCCAATTTTCACACCGAACAATGGCTCGTTCACATCATGACGTAGCAAAGTCTTCTTCGTCTGCTCACTCCCTAGCGCCGCGAGCTCGTTCATAACCGACTCAAGATTCATGTTGTTCCTCCTTTTTATAGCGTTTATCCTCAGTATAACGAAGGTTTTTTGGAAAAGCTAGCTGGGCTTCACAAAAAAGAAGCTGAGTGTAGCGAAATAAAGCATGAAAAGTTATAATGAATGGGAACAATAAAAAGGGGATGAAACGATGTTTTTTGCTTTCTTTGCGGCCGTTTTTTTAATGGTTTTTGCTGTGCTTTACGTGTGGGATAGGCGTAGAATTAGTAACGGGATATTTTTGACAATTGGTTTGTTTTTCTTGTTGTTGTCAATTCTTTATGTCGTTTTGACGGTTTCAGACCGAGTTGATCTCGTTCGGGTTATAGTGACGGGGGTTGCGATTATTCTCTTTTTGCTTATTCCGTTCTTTTTCTTCGGTCTTATTTTCGGGCTTATAATGAATGGGCGTACGATGATGAAAAAAGAAGGGAAGCGGCTTGCTAACTTGTTGCCGATGTTCGCTGGTCTAGGGTTGTTAGCTTTGTTTATTTGGGGCATCGCACAAGGGTCAGTAATTTCGATTCCGCAACTTGCGGTCCTTTACGCAGCGATTATTACGATTTTAACGTATTTCACGTTTTTCTTCGTGACGTTTTTAATTTCTTGTTTCGTCTATCAATACAATTTCCCGCGCTACAACCAAGATTTTATCATTGTGCTCGGAAGCGGCTTAATTGGTGATAAGGTCCCACCATTACTTGCGAGCAGGCTAGACAAAGCGATTTCTTTTTACAAAAAACAGCTTGAAAAAAAGGGGAAACAAGCGACGATGATCGTATCTGGTGGGCAAGGTGAGGACGAACTGACGTCTGAGGCGAACGCGATGCGGCTTTATTTGCTTGAAAAAGGGATTCCCGAGGACTACATCATGATGGAGGACAAATCAGTGAATACGCTGCAAAATATGCGCTTTTCGAAGGCGAAAATGGACGCGATTTTGCCGAAGTATAACAGCATTTTCACGACGAACAATTTTCACTTGTTTCGAGCAGGTCTTTATGCGAAGAAAGCGGGTTTAAAGAGCCAAGGAATTGGTTCAAAGACGGCCTTCTATTACATGCCAAGCGCTTTAATGCGCGAATTTATTGCGGTTGTGATGATGCATAAAAAATTAAATTTAATGATTGTCGGCTTGATTTTGCTTATGTTCCTAGTGCTATTTCTTATTTCATTTTTATAGAGGAGGAGTTTCGATGAAAAAAATTGGTTTTATTGGTATTGGTGTGATGGGAAAAAGCATGGTTCGAAATTTGCTGAAAGCGGGTTTTGACTTACATATTTATACGCGAACAAAATCCAAAGCAGAGGAGCTTCTAAATGAAGGGGCGACTTGGCATGACAACCCAGCTGAATTAGCGGCTACGGTGGACGTTTTAATTACTATGGTTGGCTATCCGAGCGACGTCGAAGAGTTGTACCTATCCGAGGGTGGCTTTTTAGAAACGATGCAACCTGACACACTCGCGATTGATATGACGACCTCCTCACCAGAACTAGCTGCACAAATTGCTGCGGAAGGTATAGAGGCAGGCATTGCAGTTTTAGATGCCCCTGTTTCAGGTGGGGATATTGGCGCGAAAAACGGTACGCTTAGTATTATGGTCGGCGGGGACGAGTCGGCGTTCCAGCGCGCCAAACCGATTTTTGAGGCGCTTGGTGAAAGCATCATTTTACAAGGCGGTGCTGGTTCTGGCCAGCATACGAAAATGGTGAATCAAATTGCGATTGCCTCGAATATGATAGGCGTCACAGAGGCGATTTTTTATGCAGAAAAGGCAGGACTTGATCCTGAACGCGTCTTGAAATCCATCGCCGGTGGGGCGGCAGGCAGTTGGTCGCTCAGCAATTTAATCCCACGCGTTCTAAAAGATGATTTCTCACCGGGCTTTTTCATTAAACATTTTATCAAAGATATGCGAATCGCAATTGATGAAGCAAAAAAAATGGGGATTGACTTACCTGGTTTAACTTTAGCTGAACAAATGTATCAAACACTCGCTGAACGTGGTCTTAGCGAAGCGGGAACGCAGGCGCTAATTAAATATTATAATTAAAAAACATCCCGTAAAACCTATTTCAGGTTCATTACGGGATGTCTTTTTATTCAGTATACGTTTTTAAAATGGCTCTGCTAAAACAGGAGCAAGAAATGGTTCGCTTTTCTTAGTGCGGTTAGCATTCACCGCTGTAAGATAAACGGGAACAGTGTCTCCTTCTTGCCATTTAACATTGTCTGGTACGGGAATCTTGAAGTAACCATTTTTATATTCAATTTCAGTAATAATTGTGTTTGTATAGCCATTTTGAGTATCGAAGACGGCATTAGCATAAATTTTTGTCCCACTAGGAATTTGAGAAGTGTCATCATAAGTGGTATAACCAGAAATGCTAGTAGATGCTGTATTAATAGGATTGACTGATGTTATTTTCCCAATTTGGAAATTTTCCCAATCGTCCTGCACGGTAACGATAATCGTTTTGGTTTCAGTGTTACCTGAAGAATCTGTTACGCTATATGTGACGTCATACGTACCTGCTTTAGTTGTATCAACATTGTTTGAAACGACTTCGATTTTATTGGTAATATCTCCATCTCGGTCATCGGAAGCTGTTACACCTGCTTTTGGATCAAAATTATCTCCGACGGATATCGTTTTATCTGTGGCACTAATAGTCGGTTTTACTTGATCAGGAAGTGTAGTTTCTAATGAGGCTTGTGCCGCATTTTGATTTCCAAGTAGGTTCAAGTTTAAAAGGGTGTCGCTACTTAGTGCAGCAAATTCCAATTGACTATCTGGAGATGAAGGCAATTGAGAAATACCTAAACTTGCTAAATCGATAGTTAGCGTGAAGTTATTTGTTGCCGCAATTCCAACTGAGGCTAGACCATGATTGATTTTTGCCCCAATAGACTGATGTTCTTTATCAATGATTAATTGATCGCCGGTGACCGTTCCTTGATGAGGTGGCAATCCGATTGGTCCTATAGAAAGAATTGGTATAGAGTATGAAAGTGTAGTATTTGCGCGAACTTCAGGTGAATCTAGTAATGACGTAAGTTCGGTAGGCAAAGTAAAGTATGTGTAGTACTCGGAAATTAAGCCAATATTCGCCAGCTGTTGTCCTGTAAGTGTTAATTGTAGTTTCCCGTTTTGATAAGTTGGTTGTAAATGGGCATCTTTAAGTAAATCAATAGTTGCAGCACTAGCTTTTTGGTCCCCTGTCTGAATTGTTGGGACAGCGTTCTCAAAATTAGTAGATACGGGTGCTAAAACGAACACTCCTGCTGTAGCTAATGCGGTCACAAATTGTACTTTTTTCTTCATCTTTCTTCCTCCTTTTGATTCCTTGTTTCCAAGGGGATAACTAAAGAAAGGGTCTATATAGTATATTTTTGTGACTATTTTACCTAAGTAATATGCCTTCCCCCCTCAAAAAATGTGTATTCTTTCCAAATATTAAGAATACAAGCAAATTATAACCACTTTTAAAATACAATTCAATAAATATTGCTTATTGATGCAAAATTTTTATTAGTTTGCGTTTTTATTAATAAGATTGTCATCGCCTTTAAATAATCGTTTTATTAGGTAACAAAATATAAGCATAAATTCAGTAATAATATCATCTGGAGACATGGTTTTTACTGAATTTATGCTTGTTTTTATGTAACAATCTCGATTTTAAATAGAATAATTTTTTTCCATAAATTTAGCCATATTTTCCGTTGCAAGCGCGAGTTTATTAAGTGAAGCGGCATAAGATAAACGGAAGTAGCGGTCGCCTTTTTCGGAAAAGGCATTGCCGGGCACGACTGCTACTTTGGCTTCTTTAGCTAGTTTCAAAGCGAAATCATACGCGTTTTCAGTGACGAAATCGGGTAGCTTGACGAAAAAATAAAATGCGCCGTCTGGGGGGATGACCTGAAAGCCCATTTTCACAAGGCGATCCTGCACGAACTTGGCGCGGACTTTGTATTCTGAGCGCATCAGCAAAGCATCGTTTTCACCTTTTGTCACCGCTTGAAGCGCAGCTTTTTGACTAATCGAAGAAGCGCAAGTTACGGTGTACTGGTGGATTTTCAGCATTTCTGTAAGCAGTGGTTTGGGTGCCATGAGGAAGCCGATGCGAAAGCCAATCATCGCGTGCGATTTCGATAGTCCGTTGATGACAATCGTTTGCTCTGGTAGCATCGGGCGCATGGACGTATGCGGTTTCTCGTAAGTTAGCTCGCTGTAAATTTCATCGGCGACGACGTAAATTCCCGTGCCTTCTAGGACGTTTGCAAGCTCTCTCAGCTCGCTTTCCGTTAGCGTTACGCCAGTTGGATTCGACGGGTAGGGCAAGATAAGTGCTTTTGTTTTGTCAGAAAGGACTCGTTTTAATTGCGACGGGGTTAATTTGAACGCTGACTCCGTCGTGTCGACTTTGACCGGAACGGCGTCCATCAATTTGATGAGCGGTTCATAGCCAGGGTAGATGGGATCAGGCAAAATGACTTCATCGCCTGGTTCTAAAATCGTTTCGAGTGCCACAGCAATGGCTTCGGTTGCGCCAATTGTGACGATGATTTCTTCTTTTGTGAAACCTAGCGCGTATTTTTTGTTAAAATAATCAGCGGCGGCGGAAACAAGTTCAGGCATGCCGGCATTGTTTGTGTAGTTTGTAAAGTTATCTTGAATAGCGTTTATTGCGGCTTGTTTGACATGTTCTGGAGTATCGAAATCTGGTTCGCCAAGTGTTAATTTCATAATGCCTTCAATATTCGCAATTTCATTGTTAAAACGGCGAATTCCGCTAATTTGAATGGCAGCCAGTTCGGGGCGTATATTTTTAGGCATAAGCTTCACCCTTTCTTTCTTTTTCTGCTTCATCATATCATATTTTAGCGGAAATAGGGGCTACTGTTTTCAAAAATAGTAGGTTGAGTTGCTGTGTCTGGCTTTATATTTGTATAGGCTTCGAGGCAATATTTGGCGCGCTTTAATGACAACGATGTTTTGGTCTTATATTGTAAACGAACCTGCTCGCCGAGGTGATGCAGCTCTTTTAAATCGTTTTTTGTGGGCGGGATATGGAAAAGGAAATCGCCACATTTGACCAGCACAAGCGAGTGTTGGCGGCAGTTTTTTGGATTTTTTGAATATTGCAAGCCGACTTTTTCGGCATGGCCATCTGAGAGCAATTTGGTGATGGCGGCTTGTTTTAGCTTGTACAAGTAAGCCGGGTTGGTGGCGACTTTACTATGACGGTTAACGATAAAAATGGCTTCGGCAATTTGTTTCGTCTGGTTCAAATGAAAACCCCCTTTTTGCATGTAATCAGAAAATTTCAATTGAGTATAATAATTTAATTATAACGAAACAATTTGATAACACAAATCAAAAGTTGAAAAAATCTGATAATATTTACATTTTGTTATTGCATATTTTGCTTTTTTACCGTAAAATAGTTTTAATAATGATAATCATTTTCAATTGGAAGTGGTTTGAGAGGGGAAGCGCACATGACAAAAGCTGGTAAATACGAGGCGTTCTTTTTTCCAACAAAAGATGGCCTTTTGAAAATACATGCTTACGGTTTTAACCCGACTGGTTCGTGGGGGGAAGTTTACGCGACTTTAAATGGCGAAACGATTTGTGTGAAGGGCTTTAATCGCCACAAGACAATCATGCGCGCTGTTAAAACGAAGCTGGATATTACGGAAAATCAAAACAACGATTTATAAACCTGGTTGCTTTTCGCACTAGGTTTTTATTTTGATTAAAACGCTGTAGCGCGCATAAAAACTAAAAAGCTCGTTGTGGCAAATTTTATTCAAAGAAAATTGCTTTTTCTGAATTTTTACAGATGACTTGCTTAATAGGTGCTATATGCGCTAAAATTTGATAGTATTAATTTAGTGGTCTTGCGAGTTTGTTTCGTATAGGTGGATTTTTGAGAGGAGAATAAGCGATGTCTCAGTTATTAGGAATTATTCAACGTTTAAACGCGATGCAGGAGGATGAAGCTTCTGAAACGCAAGCACGTCGTTTTGAAAAAGACGGTAAGGTAATCTGTGAAGTGAAATACTTTCGAGCGTCTAATTCGTTTGAAGTCGAAATTTATGAATTAAACAGTAAATATCAATTTGATGATATTGATATGACAGCAATTGAGATTTTTGAAGCGTTACAAGAAAATTAATTTGTAAGGTGTAGCTAGAACGGGGAATCTGTTCTAGTTATTTTTTTTGCGCAACAATAGAGGAAATTCTTGTTTTTCTATGCTAGAATAAGAGTGATGAGACACTTACTTTAGAGAGATAAAACGTGAATTTAATTGAGAAGAGGGTTCCACGTGATTTCAAATAGATTAGGTTATTTTTTCAAAGATAAGCTCGAAGAAAGTATGATTTCTGCTGAGAAGGTTGCCCATGTACAGGTAGGGAATAATTTGGAGCATGCGCTTTTAGTGCTTACGAAATGTGGCTATTCAGCTATTCCAGTGCTTGATTTCGAATTTAAACTGCACGGACTGATTAGTGCTGCACGTATTACAGATTCGATTTTAGGCCTTGAGCGAATTGAATATGAAAAGCTTGAAACGTTAAAAGTTGAAGATGCGATGCAAACGGAATTTCCTGTTATTAAAGGGGCAATTAATCCGGAACGTGTCGTAAGTTTGCTTGTAGATAATCCATTTTTATGTGTGGTCAATGAGGAAAATGAGTTTCAAGGGATTATTACGCGAAGAATTATTTTAAAACAGGTGAATCGCTTTATTCATGCACCGTTGGAGGACGAAAAATGATTGTCACAGAATATGAATTGCTTGTTTGTCTAGCTGATGAACTGAATATGCGTCGTAGTGCGGAAAAACTTTTTTTGAGTCAACCGGCTTTATCGCAACGTTTACAGACGATTGAAAGCAGATGGAATACGAAGATTTTTATCCGCACACAAAAAGGCTTGCTTTTAACGCCAGAAGGGGAAGCGATTGTCAAACATGCGGCGAGTGTCATTGCTAGAGAGCATGAAATTCAGGAGCGGCTAGAGGCGATGGAAGGTGTCGTGCGCGGTACGCTTCGAATTGCTTGTGCAAGTGTTGTGGCGCAGATGTGGCTGCCGCGGGTGTTAAAAATGTTCACAGAGAAATATCCCGATGTGACGATTTCACTGCAAACGGGTTGGAGTAGCGATGTCCATGAATTGCTTGCTTCTGGTTCAGTACATTTAGGGATTGTGCGTGGCAGTACGCCGTGGAAAAGTGTGAAGCGGCATTTATTTACGGACCGGCTTATTTTAGTGGATCAGGAGATTGAACGAATTGAAGATGTTTTTGAAACGAATCGGCCATTTATTCAATTCCGGAGCGATTCTAACTATTATCAAGTGATTCAGGATTACTGGCAGCGAAACTTTTCGAAGTTGCCGAAACAAGTCATGTTGATGGATCAAATTGAAACATCGAGGCAAATGGCGATAAACGGAATTGGTTTTGCGATTTTACCTGAGGTGACAATGAGTCAAGAAATCGATGCGGTCGTAAATCGTATTCCGTTAACTGAAAAGGACGGGACAGAACTCGGGCGGGATACCAATTTGCTGACGTATGAACAGTCGCTTGAATTACCGCAAGTTGCTGCTTTCCTAGAAGTGACAAATCAATTTCTTGAAACAAGCCGCTAGCTATGGCAAACTAAAAAATAAAAAAGGGGCGTTTAAATATGGAACAAATGGATGCACATCAAATTATTTCTTTTATTCAAAACAGTAAAAAATCAACACCGGTCAAAGTTTATTTGAAAGGTGATTTAGACAAAATTGCTTTCCCCGATGAAGTTAAAACGTTTATTACGGGTAATGCGGGAACAATTTTTGGTGAATGGGCTGACATTGAGCCTCTTCTTGCTAAAAACGAGGCGCATATTGCGGATTATGTAGTGGAAAACGATCGCCGCAATTCAGCTATTCCAATGCTTGATTTAAAAAATATTAATGCGCGTATTGAACCAGGCGCAGTCATTCGCGACCAAGTGACAATTGGAGATAATGCGGTTATCATGATGGGGGCTAGCATTAATATTGGCTCTGTCATTGGAGACGGTACGATGATTGATATGAACGTCGTGCTTGGCGGACGCGCAACAGTGGGCAAAAACTGTCACATCGGGGCGGGATCAGTACTTGCGGGTGTTGTTGAACCACCTTCTGCGACACCAGTTATCGTGGAGGACGATGTTGTCATCGGGGCAAATGTCGTTGTCCTTGAAGGCGTACGAATTGGTAAAGGCGCAGTCGTTGCGGCTGGCGCGATTGTGACGAAGGACGTTGCACCGGGAACAGTTGTAGCCGGCATTCCAGCACGTGTCTTAAAAGAACTTGATGCGAAAACGGCATCGAAAACCGAAATTATGCAAGGCTTGCGACAACTTTAAATCAAATGAAAAGAGGGGCGTGTTCATTTGGCACGTCTCTTTCTTTTAGAAAAGGAGGGTTTTTCGTGAATCGTTTTATTGAGATTAGACGGGATTTACACCAGATTCCGGAAATTGGTTTTGAGGAGCATAAAACGCAGAAATACTTGCTCGATTATATTGCGGGACTGAATCAAGAGTTCCTTGAGGTACAAACTTGGCGCACGGGGATTTTTGTTCGCGTCACGGGGCGAGTTGGTGCGAAAACAATTGGGTACCGGACGGACATGGATGCGTTGCCGCTAGCTGAAAAAACGGGTCTGCCGTTTGCGTCTACGCACGCTGGAGCGATGCATGCATGCGGCCACGATGTTCATATGAGCATTGCGCTAGGGTGTTTGACGCACTTTGCGACGAGTCAGCCTGAACAAAATCTTGTTTTTATTTTTCAACCTGCGGAGGAAGGTCCTGGCGGGGCTTTGCCCATTTTAGAAAGCGAAGAATTTAAAGCATTTTGGCCTGACGAAATTTACGCCTTACATATTGCGCCAGAGTATAAAGTGGGGCAAATTGCGACAAAAGTTGGTCTTCTTTTTGCGAACACATCGGAACTTTTTATTTCGTTTAAAGGGCGCGCTGGGCATGCGGCGTACCCGCATCTTGCGAATGATATGGTCGTTTGTGCGAGTCATTTTGTGACGCAAATGCAGACGATTGTCAGTCGGAATATCGACCCGATGGACGCGGCTGTTATAACGGTTGGGAAAATTTCAGGCGGCGATGCGCAAAACATTATTGCGGAGGTGGCGCACCTAGACGGGACGATTCGGACGGCGAAGAAGGAAACGATGGACGTGATTTGGACGCGTTTAAGACAACTTGCACGCGGCATGGAAGAAGCTTTTCAGTGCGAAATTACGTTTACACCGGGATCGGATTACTGCCAAGTTTACAATCATGCGGAGGAAACGGAACAGTTTATTGCCTTTTTAAATCGCGAGTTTGAAGGGGCGTTTATTGAGGCGCCGGCTGCAATGACGGGCGAAGACTTCGGGTATTTCTTGGAGGAAATTCCGGGTTGTATGTTTTGGCTCGGGGTGGACTCACCGTACGGTTTGCACCACGCTAAATTAAATCCACAAGAAGATGCGATTCCGTTTGCGATTTCTGTTTTAACGAAGTTTTTATCTGAAAAATAAGGGGTTTTGCATATGATTCGTGTCCTTTTAGCGGACGATAATTCGTTTATTACGGGCGGTTTAGAGATTATTTTGAATACGGAGGAAAATTTGGAGGTTGTGGGCACGGTCCAGAACGGGGAAGAGGCGTACCGATTTTGCTTGGAGCATGCGGTTGATGTGGCGCTTGTGGATATTCGGATGCCCGTTATGGACGGTGTTCTTGCGACGAAAAAAATTGCGCAGGAGACGGACACGAAGGTGATTATTTTAACGACTTTTGATGATGACGCGTTTATTTTGGAGGCGATTCAAAACGGGGCGAAGGGCTATTTGCTTAAAAATAATGATCCGAAAAAAATTGTGAATGCTATCTGTAGTGTGATGCAGGAGCAGAGTATTATTCAGGCGGAAATTTGGGATAAGTTGCGCGCGGTGAATCAGGCGAAGCAGACGGCGTATGCGGATCTTGATGCGATGGGGCTGTCTGAACGTGAGAAGGATATTGTGAAAGCGGTAGCGAAAGGGCTGTCGAATCGGGAAATTGCGAAACTCCTTTTTATTTCAGAGGGGACGGTTGCGAACAATATTTCGGCTTTGCTTGGGAAACTGGGGCTTTCACACCGGACGCAGATTGCGATTTTGTATTTCACGGGTAGCGGAAATGGGGATGCGGAATGAATGCCTATAAAATCCAAATTGATGTGGTTTTTTCGCTTTTCTTGCTATTATTTGTGTTTATACAAGAGTTGTCGGCTTTTTTAAACGCTTGTTATTTGCTGGCGATATTATTGTATTTATCGCTGACTTTACTAAGTTTTACTCTGCGGCGTGCGCGAATTTTTCTCATTGTGCTGCTTTGCGGCAGTATTTTGGTTTTTGGCTTTCTCATCATGCCATATTTGCTCTATTTATTCCCGTTTGCTGTTTTTTCGCTTTTTTTACAGGGGGAAAAATGGAGTTTTTCGGTCTACGCATTATACGCGGTTATCGCGATGTTGCCGCTCTTTTTTTTGCGTGATTTCCAGATGAGTGCGCTTTATTTATGGATTGCGGCTTTTGCATTCATTTTTTATATGATTTTAAATAAGCAGTCCTACATGTTGCTACGGAAAGAGGAGACGAATGAAGCGCTTAGGATTCAACTGGAAAATGTGCGGGGGAAAATGGATCAACTTGAAACGCGAATTATGAAAGAGACGAGCCTTGCCAAATTAGAGGAGCGAAACGCGCTTTCGCACCGTATTCATGATGAGCTGGGGCATTCGCTTTCTGGCGGACTCATTCAGCTTGAGGCTTGCAAGGCGATTCTTTACAAAGATGTTGACCAGGCGGCGCTCCTTTTGAACAATGCGATTCAAATTAGCCAAGCGGGCATCGAGGAAATTCGGAAGACTTTGAAGGAAACAAAGCCTGCGCAGGAAAGTTTAGGGGTTACGCGGCTTAAAAATGAGCTATCCCAATTTGAAAGTAAGTATAAATGTCAAACGCTTTTTTATGCGAAAGGTTCATTGGCTAAAATTACCCAACCGATGTGGTATGTATTTTTACAAAACTTGACGGAGGCATTAACAAATTCGTTAAAGTACAGCGACGCGACGCGCATTGAAGCGAATCTTGTTGTATTGAATAAAGTTGCTCGTTTTGAAATACGTGATAACGGGGTCGGCGCAGAAGTTATTTCTAAACATTTAGGTTTACTGGGTATGGAAGAAAGAACGGCGAAACTAGGCGGTAACGTGATTTTTCAAGGTGAGGACGGCTTCTCTATCATTACTTTAATCCCAATTTCGTGAAAATCTCATGCGAAGAAGTGAGGAATTGCACTAGGCAAAGTCCTCGCTTCTTTTTTATAATAGAGAAAACGAGGAGGTACATTATGAAAATCGTTGAAATAAATGAAGTAACGAAAAAATTTGATAAAACGATTGCGGTTGACCGGCTCACGCTTTCGATTGAGAAGGGGCAAATTTTTGGTTTGCTCGGTCCTAACGGTGCTGGGAAAAGTACGGCGATTAGCATTTTATGTGGCTTAATTAAAAAAACGAGCGGTAATGTTACGATTTTCGGAGAGCAGCAAGGGCAAGACGGCTTGAGGATTAAAAGTAAGATTGGCCTCGTGCCGCAAGAAATTTCGCTTTATAATGAACTTTCGGCGCTTGAAAACGTTAAATTTTTTGCTGGGCTATACGGTTTGCGCGGCGCGGAACTTGACAAAGCGGCAAATGAGGCGCTTAGTTTTGTTGGCTTAACGGATAAAGCGAAAGGACGTCCAGAAGCATTCTCAGGTGGTATGAAACGTCGTTTGAACATTGCCTGTGCTATTGCGCATCGTCCGGAACTTATCATTATGGACGAACCGACAGTTGGTATTGACCCGCAGTCTCGTAATTATATTTTACGCTCGATTAAAAAGCTGAATGAAAATGGGGCAACCATTATTTATACGAGTCATTATATGGAAGAGGTCGAGGAAATCTGCGACTATATTGCGATTATTGACCACGGGAAAGTCATTGCAGAAGGCACGGAAGAACAGCTCATTAGTTTGGTGACGGACGTCAAAGAAATGGAAATTATCGTGGATCAAGACGCAAGTGTTACGACAAAAGACATCGAAGGGGTTTCGGGCGTTCAGGCGGTGACGTGGAACGGAACAAATTCGCTTCACATCACATCAAGTAGCGAAGTGAACACGCTAAACTCGATTTTGGCCATTTTACTGCAACATAAAATCGATATTTTGGAAATTAATCAAGAAACGCTCAACTTGGAAACTGTATTTTTAAACTTAACTGGGCGAAAATTGCGTGATTAGAAGGGGGCTGTCAAAATGTTATTTCACATCATCAAAAAGCAAGTGAAACTTTCACTGCGCGATAAAAGCTTCTTCATTTTCATGCTCATTTTTCCAATCGCGCTTATTTTCGTACTCGGCAGCGTCCTTCAAAACGCGTTTACTGACGACAGCGATTTAGGCAAGATGAACATCGTCTACGCCCTTCAGGCAGACGCCAACATGAATACAGCCTTTGCAACTTTTGCGAATGAAGCAAGTACGAAGAGCGTTACTTTTAAACAAGTCGATGGGGTTAAAGCTGGTGAGGCGAAGGTGAAAAACGGTGATGCGACAGCGTTCATTCAGGTGAAGGAAAATGATTTGCGCGTTGTGACAAACAGCCCCGGGACGGTTGAAAAAGCGCGACTGGACGGCTATATCAATGCTTTCGCGTCGCAATATCAACTCGCTGTGACGACGGCAAAAGTGAATCCTACGCAAATGAATGGCGTCATGGCTTTAAACGACGTACCTAAAGACGCGATTTCGGTCCAAAAACTGAAAACGAGCGATAATGTGTCGTCTTTCCAGTACTATGCGATTGCGCTCATCGGCATGACGATGATGTTCGGCATGATGTCTGGTGTGAACGCGTTTCGAATTGAGAAATTGAAACATACGGATATTCGCTTGCTCATTGCGCCGCTTAGAAAAGAAGTGGCGATTACGGGGAATTTCATTGGTGAACTGGTCGTTCAAGCGATTTCTTTAGTTTTGCTTATGACGGTTTCCCAATTGTTCTTTGACGTAAACTGGGGAAACGCGTTCCTAATTATTGCGGCCGTTTATTTCAGCCTCGCCTTGTTCTCCGTATCATTTGGAATGGCGATTGACGTTCTATCTAACGGTAATGCAGCAGGGGCTGCCGTTTCGAGCATTATTGTCCAAATTTTTGCTTTCCTAGGCGGGGCTTACTTCCCTATGATAAGTCCGACAATTCAAAAGCTCTCCCCAATTGGTTGGGCGAACATTAGTATTCGCGATATTCTTTACAACGGACAACTTTCCGCGGCTATCATGCCGATTGTAATTAATGTCGGCTTTGCCATTCTCTTTATTGGCCTCATTGCTATAACGCAAAAGCGAAAGGAAGTGTATTAAGATGGCGCAAATGGGTTGGATTTTCAAACATAATTGGGACGTATTAAAGAAATCAAAAGTCCGTATGATTATGATTATAGGTCTTCCAATTTTGAGTATTTTAATTTACTTTTTTTCCTACGGCACACAGATGAATGACACGACAGTTTTAAAACTGGGTGTAGTGAATCAGGACTCGGGTATGTATACGAATCAATTGGTGACATTTTTAAAAGAAGATAACGCCGGCATGAAAGAGGTTTCCTATGAAAAAGGCAAAGCCGAACTAATTGGCGGCCAGCTGGATGCGCTCATTTTAATTCAAAAAGGTGCTAATGATAGTTTAGCGAACCAAACGGCGAGCGACTTTAAAATTGAGTCGATTCAAGGCGGAAATACGATAAACACGACCAAAATGCTACTTTCAAATGAGATTAATAAACTTTTGAAGTTGGAGAAACTAGGCGGGCAAGCAAATTTTGAGCAGACGGTCAAAACGTATGACGCTTCAAAATTACCGATTGAAAACACCGACCTAAAGGATCAATCGGGCATTGAAAAGATGATGTCGGCCCAAATTCTTGGCTTTCTATGCATGATGCTGCTTTATGCAGCTGGCAGTCTCGGGGAGCTCATTTTAAAAGAAAAGGAGGAAGGGACGTTTTACCGCTTAATGTCCACGCCGCTCTCCAGCAAAAAGTATTTGCTTGGCAATGCGCTTTTCGCCTATGTGATTGTGCTTGTTGAGGTGCTGATTTGTCTCTTTGCAATGCGTTTTGCCTTCCGGATTAATCCGGGTGTTGCATACGTCGATTTATTTGCAATCCTTGCGGTGTTCTCACTGATGGCGGTCGTGCTGTCACTCGCATTCGGCTTTGTCGCAGGAAGCAGAAGGAGTATTTCAGCGATGCAAACGACGATTTTCACGATTTCAACGCTACTTTCTGGCGCACTAATCCCGATTGCTATCATGCCAGAAATCATGCAAAAAATCGCCGCTTTCATGCCGCAATACTGGGTGATGGACGCCGTCTCAAAACTCCAACAAAACGGAACACTTGCCGATTTAAGTTTAAACATCATCATTTTACTCGGCTACACACTCCTATTTTTCAGCATTGCCAGCTACAAATTCGCAAAAAACAAGGAGCTCCGATCGTTTGTTTAAACCAAACATAAAAAATCCCCCACCAGAGTTTTTATTTTGGCGGGGGATTTTAATGGGATTAGAATTTATGATACATAAATTGAAACAGCGGCGAATGAGTTTGAAAGTAAGATCACAACAGAATCTACATTTCATAATATGTAGATTAAAACAGTTCGCACAAGCAAATCCTAGAGATTACAGATGGATTTACATTTCACAATGCATAGATTAAAACCTGGCGTACCAGTCAAGCCAATTACCCGCTTCATCAGATTTACATTTCACAATACATAGATTAAAACTATGTCTATGGGATTTTGCAAGAAACCAGTCCTTTATTTACATTTCACAATACATAGATTAAAACCTTTAAGCGTTATTGAGGAAGTAGTAAAAGATTGCAATTTACATTTCACAATACATAGATTAAAACTACTCCGATTTAATATCTTCCAAGCTTCGAAAATATTTACATTTCACAATACATAGATTAAAACCCAAAGTTCTTGGTTTTCGGCAAAAGACAAAATAGCATTTACATTTCACAATACATAGATTAAAACAAAGCTAAACTCACCGTTTATCTCATGTTTCACAGTATTTACATTTCACAATACATAGATTAAAACTGGTACCCTCGCGAGCTCTACTCTCATCATAGCTCAAAAGTGGTTTTCTGTCGACCCTAGATTTTTGGGTGGAAAATGGGATGGAAAAACGAATTGATTGTTCCATTATCTCCTCGTTCTCCTACTCTCCCAATGATTCCCAACTTTCTGTCGTTCCCCCAGCAATTTTACGTTACCGAACATCGACAGAAAACCCCGATACACATCATACCGGGGCAATGGCTCATTTATTTTTTAATGCTTGGACTTTTTCTTCGTCAGGCGTTACGAAATAGGTCGTTTGATTATCGTAAATGACGTAGCCGGGTTTGGCGCCGTTTGGTTTTTTCACGTGCTTGACGAGCGTTGCGTCAACAGGGACGGTGCTTGATAGACGTGCTTTTGAGAAATAAGCGGCAATCATGGCGGCCTCTTCGATGGCTGTTTCATCGGGATTCGGGTCTTGGATCACAACATGCGAACCAGGCAAATCCTTGACGTGGAACCACAGTTCGTTGTTTTTTGCGAGTTTATTCGTCAAATATTCGTTTTGTTTGTTGTTTTTTCCGACTAAAATCGGTAGGCCACTTGTTGAGGTGTATTTTTCGAGTTTGGGCGCAGCGTTTTTTTGACGGCTGTTTTTTGGTTTCTTGTAACGAAGGTAGCCTTGTTCGGCGAGTTCTTGCCGGATTTCTTCTACGTCGCTCGGGCCGGCCGTTTCCAGTTGTGCAAGAACATTATCCAAGTAGGCGATTTCTTCCTGCGTCAGTGCGATTTGTTCCTCGACGTACGCCACAGCATTACGCAGTTTCTGGTAGCGCGTAAAATAGCGCTGGGCGTTTTGTGAAGGCGTTAGGCGCGTATCAAGCGGGATTGTCACGTCTGGCAAGGCCTCATCATAAAAATTTTGCACCGTCACGTTTGCCATACCTTTTTCCATTTTGTATAAACTCGCCGTAAGCAGTTCGCCTTGAATGCGGAACTCATCAGCCTTTTCCGTTTCAACAAGCGTATTTTCCAGTTTTTCAATCTTTAAAACGTTGCGCGCCCGTTCATTCGCCAAAAGACGCTCCAAATCATGCCCCATTTGATGGACGCGGTCACGCCGCGCTTTCCCGCTATAAAACGCATCGAGCAATTCACTCAAAGAATCAAAACGCTTCGCATGAGCCTCAAGCGCTAGCGGCATAAAATAATAATCTTCCTTCTCGTTACGCACGAAAGTATGCGGCACAGCTTTTTGGCCTAAAAAGGTTGGAATTTCCTGCAAAACAGAAAAGAAGGCAGACTGTAGCGAATTTGGGCTAGCGTCACCCGCCCGGTGGACAATTTCCAGAGCGAGAAGTGGGCTGAAACCCGCGAAATGTTTCACGAGAGCTTTGGCCGAATCTTCCTCTGGCGAAATGAATGTCTCCAAATCAGCCGCAGAAATCGTGAACGGGTCGATTTTGTTTGCCTTAGGCGGTAAAATATACTCGGCGCCCGGAAGTAGTGTCCGGTAACTATTTTGCGCAGGACTAATATGTTTTATGCAATCAATAATCGTTCCTTTTTGACGATCCACAAGCGTTAAATTGCTGTGACGTCCCATAATTTCAATATACAAATCTAAAAAACGATTTTCTCCAATATCGTCTTTTCCGCGGAACCCCAGCACGAGAATCCGCTCATTCGGCTCCTGCCTAACTTCCTCGATGATGGCGCCTTCCAAATGTTTGCGCAAAAGCATACAAAACATCGGCGGATTCGGTGGATTTTCGGGCACATCTGTCGTCCACTGCACACGCGCATAACTTGGGTGCGCTGAAATGAGCAGGCGTTTATTTTCGCGGTTTTTTCGGATATAAAGCAAAAGTTCGTGCGGAAACGGCTGATGAATCTTCATAATGCGTCCACTTTCCGCGCCTTCTTTAATTTCTTCGGTCATAGCTTTTAAAAACATTGCATCAAATGCCATTTTTATTCTTCCTTTACTTGTTTGTTACGTACTATTGTATCACAATTTTAAGTTTAACTATGCAAGTAGCACGAGCTTTGCTATAATAATTAGATGAAACTAGTATAAGAGGTGGCGAATCTTATGGTGAAAAGCATGACAGGTTTCGGTCGAAAAACGAAAGAAAATGATGATTGTAAGGTGACGGTTGAATTAAAGGCCGTCAATCATCGATATTTTGAGGCAGTTTTTCGCATGCCTAGGCAATTCGCTTATCTCGAAACAAAGCTTAAAAAGACGCTTTCGGGGGTTTTAAAGCGCGGGCGAGTGGAGTGCTTTATTTCGTTTGAAGGGGCACAAATTGCGAAGCATCACTTGGCGGTGGACTTTGAACTGGCCGACGAGTATTACCGGTTCTTGAAACAAGCGGAAGCGCGTTATGAGTTCTCGGAAAGCTTGACGATGCGTGACTTTTTAGCGGATCCTGTTTTTCTTGAAGTTCGTGAAAGTAGCGAGGCTGACTCGGCGCTTGAAGCCCTTGTTTTAGAAACAGTTCACGGGGCAACAAAAAGGCTTGATGAGATGCGCAGTTTAGAAGGCGCTGAAATAGCGCTCTATTTTAAATCGCACTTAGAGGTATTCGAGTCGTGCATGCTTGCGGTGCGTCAGGCGATTCCAGAGATGGAAGCCGCATATAAAGCGCGTCTTCAGGAACGGCTAGCAAAACTCGCGGAAGCCGAATTTGACGAGCGCATGATGCTCACGGAACTCGGTTTATTCCTAGAAAAAGCCGACATTAACGAAGAAACCGAACGGCTGGATAGCCATTTGAAACAGTTTTATAGTATACTTACGCAAGAAGGCGCAGTGGGGCGAAAGCTGGATTTCCTAATTCAAGAGATGAACCGGGAAGTGAATACGATTGGGTCGAAAGCGATGTCGATAACGATTACTGAGAATGTCGTGGAAATGAAAACGACGCTTGAAAAAATTCGTGAACAAGTCCAAAATGTGGAATGACTTTAGAAATGAGGTAAGGGAATGACGGAAAGAGGCCTTTTAATTGTTCTTTCAGGACCGAGTGGGGTTGGTAAAGGAACGGTAAGGGAAGCGGTCTTTCGGGACCCGGAAACGAAATTCGAATACTCGATTTCGATGACAACGAGAAAGCCGCGCGAAGGCGAACAAGAGGCGGTTGACTACTATTTCAGAAGCCGCGAGGAGTTTGAGCAAGCTATCGCTGACGGCAAAATGCTCGAATACGCCGAATATGTCGGCAACTACTACGGAACGCCGCTCGATTATGTCGAGGAAAAGCTTGCTAACGGCATCGATATTTTTTTAGAAATTGAGATTCAAGGCGCGATGCAAGTGAAAAAACGAATGCCAGAAGGTGTTTTCATTTTCCTAACACCGCCAGATCTCGGCGAACTCAAAAACCGCCTAATCGGTCGCGGCACAGAAACACTCGAAGTCGTCGAAGCGCGAATGAAAACCGCTAAAGAAGAAATTGAAATGATGGCTTCCTATGATTATGCGGTCGTAAATGACGTCGTCCTTGACGCTGTCCGCAAAATTAAAGGCATTGTCGAAACAGAACATTTAAAAACGGAGCGTGTGATTCACCGCTATCAAAATATGTTGGAGGAGATTTAATTATGATGTTATACCCATCGATTGATAATTTACTTTTAAAAATTGATTCAAAATACTCTTTAGTAACTGTTGCGGCTGCTCGTGCTAGAGCGATGCAAGCAGAAAACGACCCAGGCTCGTTACCCACTTACGAATCTCATAAATATGTTGGAAAAGCACTGGAAGAAGTTCACGCTGGCAAACTAGTAATTGCGAAAGACGCTGAATAAAACGAAAAGCGAATGAGAAGTCATTCGCTTTTTTTGTACGAGAAACTATTAAAAGAGACTAGAAACTTGGGCTTTTTTATGTGTAATATATAAGTGTATCTTTACATACATGAAAAATAATCGTATCCAGATGAGCTATTCACCCGTGACAAAAGAGTGCCCAAAAGTAATTGCGGGGCGCTCTTTTATTTTCAAAAACGCAAGCGTAATCTTCCTTGCCAAAACATGTTATAATAAAAAGGATTATGTGGACTTGAGGTGAATCAAAGTGAATGGAAAAAATATTTTACTAGCGGTATCAGGCGGCATTGCGGTTTATAAGGCGGTTGCCCTTACAAGTAAATTGACGCAGGCAGGCGCGAATGTGAAAGTGATGATGACGGAGCATGCGATGGAATTTGTCCCTCCGCTTTCTTTTCAAGTTTTATCCAGAAATGATGTTTATACAAACACTTTTGATGAAAAAAATTCGAAAGTGGTGGCGCATATTGATCTTGCGGACTGGGCTGACCTTGTGATTGTCGCACCTGCAACCGCGAATATTATTGCAAAAATGGCGAACGGGCAAGCAGATGATATGGTGACGACAACGCTTCTTGCGACAGAAGCTCCGGTTTGGGTGGCACCAGCGATGAATGTGCATATGATTCAGCACAAGGCGGTCGTGCGAAACATTAACCAGCTTTATGCAGACGGCGTGCGCTTTATCGAGCCAGAAGAAGGGTACCTTGCTTGTGGCTATGTTGGCCGCGGGCGGCTTGAGGAGCCTGAAAAAATCGTTCTGCGCATTCGTGAGTTTTTTTTAGAAGATGAAACGATACTTTTAGGGAAAAACGTGCTCGTAACAGCCGGTGCGACACGCGAAAAACTAGATCCCGTCCGCTACTTTACGAACCATTCAACAGGGAAGATGGGCTTTGCTGTCGCAGAGGTGGCAAAACGCGCCGGAGCGAATGTAACACTTGTAACGAGTGCACGTGAGCGTTTAGTCCCACCTGGCGTGAACGTTTTATACGTGGAATCGGCTGAGGAGATGTATGCGGCGGTGAAGGAAAATCAGGCGAAACAAGATGCATTTGTGATGACGGCTGCAGTTGCGGACTATACACCGCAGCGGGTGAGCGAGCAGAAAATTAAAAAGCAACCGGGCGACTTTACGGTTGAGATGAAGCGGACGAAGGATATTTTGGCTGACGTTGGTGAAACGAAATCAGACGCGCAAGTGGTTATTGGGTTTGCGGCGGAGACTGAAAATGTGCGCGAAAATGCGCTTAAGAAATTAAAATCTAAAAACGCTGACTTTATTGTGGCGAATGATATAACAGACGCGGGTGCGGGGTTTGGCACCGATACGAATATTGTGACGATTTACGGGGCAAATGGCGGCGAAGAAAGTTACCCCCTTTTAGACAAAAGTGAAGTGGCGAAAGAAATTGTGAAGCGAATTGCGGACCGATTGGAGCCGAACGAATGATTCAAATTGCGAAAGTGATTGTAGATGTTCCAGCGATGCAAGTCGACAGGCCGTTTGATTATGTGGTGCCGGAAAATTTGGTTGACCTTGTGATGGTCGGGACGCGGGTTTCTGTGCCATTTGGAAATCGGAAGGTGCAAGGCTTTGTTGTTGAGCTAGGCGAGGCGGCAAATGTTACGAAACTTAAAACGATTGACTCGGTGATGGACGTGCTGCCAGTTTTAAATGAGGAGCTGCTTGAACTGGGCGACTGGCTCGCGAAAGAAACGCTCGCGTTCCGCGTTTCGGTGTATCAGGCGATGTTGCCGGCTGCTCTTCGGGCTAAATACGAGAAATACGTGGTACGACTTGATACGGAAGACGACGAATTAGAGCGGCTTTTTGAAGGATATGAAACGCTGCCGTTTAAAGAACTAGAGGCGCGTGGCATTTTAAAAAGCGTACAGAAATATTTGCGCAGTGGCCAAATTGAACTCGCGCATGCTGTGAAAAATAAAGCGACGAATAAAAAAATGCGTGTTGTTAAATGTGAATTGTCGCTAAGTCAGTTGCATGATGCGCGTTCTGATTTGCCGAAAAATGCGAAAGCGCAGGCCAAATTGCTCGCGTTTTTTGAAACTAGCGATGCGGAATTTGTGCCCGTCAAGCAGCTGAAGGAAGAGCTTGGTGTGAGCCAACAGGCTATTAGTAAGCTAGTTGAACAGGGCGCGCTTAGTCTTGCAGACAAAATTGTGAGCCGGGACCCTTATGAGAGTCGCGAGTTTGAACGGACAACGCCGCTCTCGCTTTCTGAGGAACAACAGACGGCTTGCGACCGGATTCTGCTTTCGGCAAATGAAGCACGCCCAGAAACTTTTTTGTTGCACGGCGTAACAGGAAGCGGGAAGACGGAAATTTATTTGCAATCCATTGCGGAAGTTTTACAAAAAGGAAAAGAAGCCATTGTGCTCGTTCCAGAAATTTCCTTGACGCCGCAAATGGTCGAGCGGTTTAAAAGTCGATTTGGCGACGCGGTGGCGGTTTTGCACAGCGCCCTTTCGCACGGTGAAAAATATGATGAATGGCGAAAAATTGAGCGGAAAGAAGCGAAAGTCGTTGTTGGCGCGCGTTCGGCCGTGTTTGCACCCTTTGAAAATTTGGGGCTCATTATTATTGATGAGGAGCACGAGGCAACATATAAACAGGAAGATAATCCGCGTTATCACGCGCGCGATGTTGCCATTTGGCGGGCTAAACGTCACGGCTGCCCAGTTGTACTCGGTAGCGCCACGCCGTCGCTCGAATCCTATGCGCGCACAACAAAAAACGTCTACAGCTTGCTAGAGCTGCCAACGCGAATCAACAAACAAGAAATGCCAGAAGTGCACGTAGTAGACATGCGCGAAGAACTACGTAGCGAAAACCGCACAGAATTTTCACGCACACTGCTCGAAAAAATCAAAGAACGAATCGAACGAAAAGAGCAAACCGTCCTGCTTTTGAATAAAAGGGGATATGCCTCATTCGTCATGTGTCGCGACTGTGGATATGTGGTGGAGTGCCCCAATTGTGATATTTCACTTACCTACCATCAAGCGACACATAAAATGAAATGCCACTACTGCGGCCACGAAGAGCGCGTCCCAATGAAATGCCCATCATGCGAGAGCGAGCACATTCGTTACTTCGGGACGGGCACGCAAAAAGTGGAGGAAAGCCTTGCGAAATTAATTCCCGAGGCGCGCGTCATTCGAATGGACGTGGATACGACGCGCAAAAAAGGGGCACACGAAAAGCTTCTCTCGCGCTTTCAAAACGGCGAAGCTGATATTCTGCTTGGCACGCAAATGATTGCCAAAGGGCTTGATTTTCCGAACATTACCCTTGTCGGCGTTTTAAATGCTGACACGATGCTGTTCTTACCCGATTTTAGATCAGCCGAAAGAACATTTCAGTTGCTCACGCAAGTGAGTGGACGCGCTGGGCGGCATGTTTTACCCGGAGAAGTGGTTGTGCAAAGTTATAGCCCTGAGCATTACAGCATTCAGTACGCGAAAACGCATGACTACCACGGCTTTTACGGTCACGAAATGTTGATGCGCCGCCGCGGAGAATACCCGCCGTTCTACTTCCTGACGCTTATTAACGTGAGTCACGAAGACGAGCGGAAAGTGATAAAAACGATTCAAGACATGGCGAGCTACTTGCGCTCTAAGCTTGGGCGGGATTCGATTATTTTAGGGCCAGTTCCAAGTACCATCAGTCGGATTAAAAATAAGTATCGCTACCAGTGCATGATTAAATATAAACAAGAACCAGCTTTGAAAGAGGAGCTTAAGATGCTACTTGAACACTACCAAAAAGAACAAGCGAAAGGACTTGCGATTTCAATTGATGTGGAGCCGTATGTTCTGATGTAAGGAGTGAAAAAATGGAAAAAATTATTTTTATGGGGACGCCAGATTTTGCGGTGCCCGTTTTGAAAAATTTAGCTGAAGAATATGACGTGGTTGCCGTCGTAACTCAGCCAGACCGAGTGCTCGGACGAAAACGCGTTTTAACGGCACCACCGGTTAAGGTTGCGGCAAACGAACTCGGCATTCCTGTTTACCAGCCTGAAAAATTGCGTGCATCAGAAGAATTAGACGCCTTACTCGCGCTTGATGTGGATTTGCTCGTGACAGCGGCTTATGGGCAGATTTTGCCGAACAATTTGCTTGCGCTACCTAAAAAGGGCGCGATTAATGTGCATGCTTCACTGCTTCCAGAGTACCGCGGCGGCGCGCCGATTCATTATGCGGTCATGGACGGGAAGGCGGAAACGGGCGTGACGATTATGTACATGGTGGAAAAACTAGACGCCGGCGATATGATTGCGCAGCGCAGTATGCCAATTACGGACGAAGATGATACGGGCACGATGTTTGAAAAATTAGCAGTGCTTGGCGCGGCACTTTTAATGGATACGTTGCCAGACTTTTTGGCAGGGAAGATAAACGCGGTGCCGCAAAATCCGGAAAAGGTTACGTTTGCACGCAATGTGTCACGCGAACAGGAAAAACTCGATTTTTCTAAAGAAGCGCGGGTTGTGTGGAACCATATTCGCGGGCTTTCGCCGTTTCCAGTTGCGTACACGACGTTTGAAGGGAAGCCGTTTAAAATTTGGCGGGCGCATCTATCTAGCGAGCAAACTGATCTTTCGCCGGGAAGTTTTGTGCTGCTCACAAAATCAACATTTGGCATTGTGTGCGGTGATGGCAATCTTGTCGTGCCAGAAATTGTTCAACCTTTTGGGAAGCCGAAAATGGACGCGAATGCGTTTATTCAAGGAACGCTCCGAAATATTTCAAAGGAAGTTAGGTTTGGTGATTAAATGAAAAAAGAAGTTCGTGAAATTGCGCTTGAACTAATTGAAAAAGTAGAAAATCAAGGTTCTTATAGCCATTTACTTATTAATGATGCTTTAAAAAAACAAGATTTAAATGTAGCGGATAGAGGGCTTTTGACAGAACTAGTTTACGGGACAATTCAACGGAAAATTACGCTTGATTTTTTCCTTGAGCCGTTTTTGAAAAAGACGCCAGAAGATTGGGTGCAAAATTTGTTACGACTGTCAGTTTACCAAATGCAATTTTTGGATAAAATTCCCGAACATGCGATTTTACACGAAGCTGGTGAAATTGCGCGGAAGCGCGGTCATGATGGCGTAACGAAATTTGTGAACGGCGTTTTGCGCAACATCATTCGCCGAGGCGTACCAGCCATTGATGCGATTTCAGACGACGTGACGCGACTTAGCGTTCAAGTTAGCCTACCAGAATGGCTTGCAGCACGTTTTATCAAACAATTTGGGTACGAGCGCGCACTTGAACTTGGAGAGGCCTTTTTAGTTCCGCCAAATCAAACGGTACGTGTGAATGTAACTGAAACCAATCCGAAGTCACTCGTAAAAGAGTTTGCGGACCAAGGAATTTCTGCAAAAGTGTCGGATATTATACCAGAGGCCCTGGAGATTGAAAAAGGAAGCATCGCAAATACGAACGCTTTTAAAACCGGAAAATGTACCATTCAAGACGAAAGTTCGATGATTGTGGCTTATGCGCTCGAGCTTACGGACGACTTGGACGTTTTAGATGCGTGTTCGGCTCCTGGGGGAAAAACCACGCATATTGCGGAGAAGATGAACGGGACTGGCAGTGTGATGGCGCTTGATATCCACGCTCATAAAACGAAACTCGTAGCGAGTGCGGCTAGTCGGTTGAATTTATTAAACGTGCGAACGCTCGCTTTAGATGCGAGAAGTGCAACAAGCGAATTCGAAACAAAAAGTTTTGACCGCGTTTTAGTGGACGCACCTTGTTCTGGGTTTGGCGTGCTAAAACGAAAACCAGATATTAAATACAGTAAAAAGCCTGATGATATTGCGCGACTTAGCGAAATTCAGCTCGCAATTTTAGATGAAGTTAGCCAACTTGTTAAAGAAAATGGTATATTAGTGTATAGTACTTGTACGATTGACAGGGAAGAAAATGCCGAAGTTGTGCAGAAATTTCTGGAGAAGCATCCAGAGTTTGAGGCGAAATCGGTTACTGTCCCGAAATCGTTAGAACATTTAAAGACGGGCAATGACTTACAAATTTTACCGACGGATTTTGGAAGCGACGGATTTTATGTTGCGAGTTTCAAACGGCGCCCTTAAGATTGGAGAGAGAAACTATGCAAGTTGAATTTAGAACGGACAGAGGAAGAATCAGACACCATAATGAAGATAACGGTGGTGTTTTTGAAAATAAAACTGGGAATCCAATTGTCATAGTTGCAGATGGAATGGGCGGTCATCGCGCCGGTGATGTTGCCTCAGAAATGGCCGTTAAACTTCTTAGTGAAGCTTGGCAGGAAACAGAAGAATTTTTACACGCGAATGATGTGGAAGACTGGTTTCGCATTGTGATTCAAAAAATCAATCGCGTCATTACCGCAGAAGCAGAAAAGGAACCTGAGCTAAAAGGAATGGGCACGACGCTAGTCGCTGCGATTTTCACGCGAAGTCAAGCCATCATTGCCAATGTTGGTGACAGCCGCGGTTACTTGCTTCAAGGCGAGAAATTTGTGCAAATTACGGAAGACCATTCACTTGTGAACGAGCTTCTTCGCAAAGGTGAAATTTCGAAAGAAGACGCGGAAAATCATCCACGCAAAAATATTTTACTTCGCGCATTAGGCGTGGAAGGTTTTGTTGACACGGATACGTTTATTACACCATTTCAAACAGAAGATATTTTGCTACTCTGTTCAGATGGGCTAAGCAACATGATTTCGGAGGCAGAAATGCGACAAGTTTTAACCAGCAAAAGAACACTTGCTGAAAAAGCTGATTCGCTTATTACGAAAGCAAACGCAAACGGCGGAGAAGATAATATTACCGTGTTACTACTTAAACGGGATAACGTAAGAAAAGGGGGCGACTCATCATGATGATTGGAAAACGACTAAGCGGACGATATAAAATTTTAAGCCCAATTGGCGGCGGCGGAATGGCTAATGTATTTTTAGCACACGATATGATTTTAGACCGCGATGTGGCAGTGAAAATCTTGCGAATTGATTTAGCTGATGAAAGCAATTTGATTCGTCGCTTCCAGCGTGAGGCGCAGTCAGCAACAAGTTTAGTGCACCCCAATATTGTTGGCATCTATGATGTCGGTGAAGAAAATGATTTGCACTACATTGTTATGGAATACGTGGAAGGCATGGATTTAAAACAATACATTCAAGAAAAACACCCGATTCCATTTGATGAAGCCGTTGAAATTATGAAGCAAATTGTTTCAGCTATTTCGGCAGCGCATAAATATCATATCATTCACCGTGATATTAAACCGCAAAATATTTTAATCGACCATGATGGAGTTGTGAAAATTACGGATTTCGGAATTGCGATGGCGCTTTCGGAAACCTCAATTACGCAAACCAATTCGCTTGTCGGCTCTGTGCACTATTTATCTCCCGAGCAAGCGCGCGGCGGCATGGCGACTCAAAAATCAGATATTTATTCGCTCGGAATTGTGCTTTATGAGCTTCTAAGCGGACAAGTTCCTTATGACGGGGAATCCGCTGTATCCATTGCGATTAAACATTTACAGGGAAGCATTCCGTCTGTTCGAGAGACGAATCCTGCTATCCCGCAAAGCTTGGAAAATATTATTATTAAAGCAACGGCAAAAGATCCTGCTGCCCGCTACCAGTCTGCTGAAGAAATGGAAGAAGATTTAGAAACTTGTTTAAATGAAGACCGCCTGAACGAGCCTAAATTTATTCCGAACACGGACGACGGGGATACAAAAACGATTCCCATTATTGCGACGAAAAACGCGATGCGCAACTTAGATGATACCGTCACACAAACGCCGCTTGCAGAAGAAGAGGCAATCAAAGAAGGCGACGCGGATGGGAAAAAGCCGAAGAAAAAAATGAGCAAGAAAAAGAAAATTTTTTGGATTGTTTTTGGCGTCATTTTGCTATTTGCAGGAATCATTTTAACGCTTTGGTTGCTCGGAAAAAACCCAACAGAATTTGAAGTGCCAGATGTTAGTGGTAAAACCGAATCACAAGCCATTTCTTTGCTACAAAAAGAAGGGTTTACGATTGGAAGAACCATTGAAAAGAATAGCGATTCTGTTAAAGATGGAGATGTTATCAATACCGACCCTGAAGCTGGGGAAATGAAAGAAAAAGGTGCTAAAATAACACTTTATGTTAGTATCGGCTCTAAAAAAGTCACGATGGAAGATTATTCTGGTAGAAGCTATGAGGATACGGAAACAGTTTTAAAAGAACAGGGCTTTAAATCCGTTTCGAAAAAAGAAGAATATAGCGATACCGTAGAAGCAGGGATGATAATCTCGCAAAGTCCTGCTGCTGGAACGGATGTTGTGGCGAAAGATACAGATGTTGAGCTAACGGTGAGTCGCGGTAAAGCACCAATTACATTAAAAGATTTACGCGGCTATAATCAAACAGCACTCGATGATTATGCTTCCTCGGTCGGAATTACGATCCAAACAACAGAACAAAACAGCGATACGGTTGAAAAAGGACAAGTGATTTCGCAGTCACCTGCCGCAGGTACGACGATAAACGCCGGATCAACGGTGAATGTTGTGATTTCCAAAGGACCGAAAGAAAAAGCAGTAAAAAGCGTGACAAAAACGATTCAAATTCCGTATGGTGATGCGGGTTCAGGCGGTGACGGCGACTCGCCGAAACCAAAACATGTTAAAATTTATATTGATGATAAAAATCATTCGATGTCAACCCCGTATCGCGAACTAGATATTACCGAAAATACAAGCGTTACGATTACGTTTGAAATTGAAGAAGGTTCAAAAGGAAGCTATAAAATTTTGCGTGATGATGAAACTATTGATGAAGGTACGGTAGATTATCCGAATTAAAGGAGGTCGTAAAACTGGAAGGACAAATTATTAAAGCGTTAAGTGGTTTTTACTACGTGTTTCATGAAGGTACGGTCTATCAAACGAGAGCAAGAGGAAACTTTCGAAAACGAAAACTAACGCCTCTTGTTGGTGATGACGTCACTTTTCAAGCGGATAATCAGACGGACGGTTATATTTTAGATATTTTACCTCGTGAAAATGAATTAGTTCGTCCGCCTGTTGCGAACATTGATATCGCTATCCTCATTTTCTCAGCAGTGGAACCGGACTTCTCCACCAATTTAACCGACCGCTTTCTAGTTGCGATTGAAAAAGAAGATATTCGTCCGGTGATTGGCATCAGTAAGATGGATTTAGCCACAGAAGAAGAAAGAAAAGCCATTGAAAATTACCGCGATATTTATGTAAATGCTGGATACGAGGTATTTTTGACTGGGAGCGATGTTGATAAAGCTGCTATTTTGGACTTGATTCACGGAAAAACCGCGGTTATTGCGGGGCAATCGGGTGTTGGTAAGTCGACCTTTTTAAATCAATTAAATCCTGATTTAACTTTGCAGACGGGGGAAATTTCAACTTCTCTCGGCCGCGGTCGGCATACGACACGACATGTAGAGCTTTTGCCAATTGGTGATGGTTTTATCGCCGATACACCCGGATTTAGTTCCATTGAATGGGATAATTTAGAGCCTGAAAACTTACAATTTTGTTTTCCAGAAATTGAAGATCGGCGCTCTGGCTGTAAATTTCGCGGTTGTTTACATGAAAATGAACCCAATTGTGCGGTGAAAACAGCTGTTTTAGAAGATGAAATTGCCGATTTTCGTTATGAGCATTACTTACAAATTTTAACGGAATTAAAAAATAGAAAGCCGAGGTATTCATGATGGGAAAAATTGCACCTTCAATTTTAAGCGCAGACTTTGCGAATTTGG
The DNA here is from genome assembly GCF_900186125.1 of Listeria goaensis. Taxonomy (GTDB): domain Bacteria; phylum Bacillota; class Bacilli; order Lactobacillales; family Listeriaceae; genus Listeria; species Listeria goaensis. The sequence continues at coordinate 59,386 of NZ_FYBQ01000012.1, forward strand.
AAAAAGATATTGCCGAAGTAGAACGCTTAGGCGCCGATTATTTGCATATTGATGTGATGGACGGCCATTTTGTTCCTAATATTACGTTTGGTCCAGATGTCGTAAAAGCAATTAGACCGCGCACCAAATTGCCGCTTGACGTCCATTTAATGATTGAAAACCCAGATAACTACATTCCGCAATTTGCAAAAGCTGGCGCCGATTACATTTCTGTCCACGTTGAAGCATGCACGCACTTGCACCGCACGCTCCAACACATTCGCTCATTCGACGTGAAAGCGGCTGCCGTACTGAATCCCGCAACACCCATTGACACGCTTTTCCACGTGTTAAATGAGCTTGATATGGTTCTCTTTATGACCGTCAACCCGGGATTTGGTGGGCAAAGCTTTATTCCAGAAGTGCTAGAAAAAATCGCGGCGTTTAAAGCGTTGATTGATGAAAAAGGACTCGATATTGAAATCGAAGTGGACGGTGGCGTTAATCGTGAAACAGCCAAAGCATGCTTAGATGCTGGCGCTAATGTTTTCGTTGCTGGAAGCTACATTTATGGAAATAAAGATCGTAAAATTCCAATGGATAATCTCCGCGTTGTCGTTGGAAACTAGAAGGGGAGCAATAGGCTTAAGTACACCTATTGCTTCTTTTTTGGAAAGGAAGAAAACGATGAAAATTGTCAACATTATGGTCGGCGGTCCTGCGTCTGAACTGCCCGATTTAAAACCCTATACGAACGAAAAAAGCACTTGGCTAGGCGTCGATGGTGGGGCAAAACGCCTGCTCGATTTAAATATCCCCTTTGAAATAGCTTTAGGAGATTTCGACTCGCTAACGAAAGCGGAACTTGCCGACTTAAAAACAAAAGTAGCAGACGTACGCGTTTTTCCAGCTGAAAAAGATCAAACCGATACGGAAATCGGATTAGAAGCCGCAATTGCAATGGAGCCCAACTTGATTCGTATTTTCGGCGCGACAGGTGGCCGAATGGACCATTTACTGGCGAATTTAATGATGCTCGCACAACCAAAGTTTTTTGATGCAATTCCGCTCGTTGAAATGATTGACCGCTACAATTACATGAAAATGTATGCGCCTGGCGAGTATACGCTTGTCAAACAGGCGGACAAAAAATATGTAGCCTTTACGACCATGTCAAACGTCAGCGGTTTAACTTTAAAAGGGTTTAAATATCCGTTAGAAAATGCCGATTTCCCGTTTGGTAGGGCGCTGTCGAGCAATGAATTTAACCAATCCAAAGCCGCTTTTTCGTTTCAAACCGGCTTGATATTAATGACACAAAGTAAGGATGAGTAAAAATGCCATTTTGGAAAAATAAAAGAAATTTAGCACTTATTTTCGGAGGACTCGCGATTTTGTTTAGCTTTTACATTGAAGTCGTCTCCGCAAAAAATGTTTTCTCAGGAAACTATTCGGCTGATTTAAAAGTGCCAATCATGCTTATGTTTATCGCAAGCATCATCTTTTTTGCGAGTTTCGTTGTTGGATACAGCTTTTTATGGCAAAAAAAATACAAAATCGCCATTCCGATTTTGTTTGTAAGCGGCGTTCCCGCCTTTATTTTCCTACATATTTTTTCAGGTATGTTTATGATTATTTGCGGAGTGCTCGCAAAATCAGTAAGTGATAATCTGCCAAAAGAGTAGCAGATTTAGCGCGGCTCTCATAAGGAAGTATGAAAGTAAAGCTCTGGTACATAATTATATTTTCTCCCATACCATACAGTGGAAAATAAATAAGCATAAATCCAGTAATGATGCCATCTTGAAAAATGGATTTTACTGGATTTATGTTTATTCTGTACATATGTTACTGGCTCATAACTGAGAAATAAGATTTCTAGCCATAATTCTCATTGCTTTATTGTCAGTAGAGTTCTTTTTGTATATAATTATCTTGTGAACTCGAGAACATAAAAAGGAAGGTGGCAACATGTCGAAATATGACGGAGAAATTACTTCTTTAAAACAAAAGCTATCCAATCAACATACAAGACAAAAACAGTTAGAATCATTTCTGGAGCGAACGAGAAAGAAAGATGAACGGGTAAATCAGTTGCCAATTCGAAATCATTCTTTGGTTGAAGGCTCTTGGCGAGATAAATCGTCCAACACATGTGTTCAAATGATTGATCAGTGCAAGCGGTATTATTCTAATCAAGTGGCAAGAGTAGAGACTATGTTATGTGAAGTTCAGAAAGAAATCGAAAGAGGCAACCAGTATATTGGTGATTATCAAAATGATGTACAGTATTATGCGAATTTAAATCGACTGGAGGAGGCAAAGAATGTCTAGCATAAAACTAAATGAAGCTAACCTTTTGCAAAGTACCCAGCAGTTCTCAGCTAAACAAACGATATTATTCAAGAAAACAACGATACCTATGCGGAAAAACCAATTGGAGAGTTGTAAAAGGATGGACGCTATTTTGCGTATAAGAACAACTCAACTTGACCAAGTCCAGCAGTTTGGAACAGATACAACAAAAGATATGGAAGAGAACTGTGCTGAATTTGTTCAGCTGGACAAAAGTCTACTAGACAATATTGAAATTACGGGGTGAAAATAACCTATGAGGATAGATGTACAAGCATTACGGGATCATGTACAAGAAACAATAGCTGACTTGAATGAGGAACAAACGAGTTTAAACGACGCCTTGCAGGCTACCGACACATTTATTATAGAAACAAAGGATAGTTTTGAGGGGAAAACAGCAGATGCAAGTCGGGCATACTTAGAAGAAGTGTATAAACCAGTTCAACAAAAGACGCTAGAAATTAACAAACTCATGATAGCGACATTGCAAAAATATATGGCAGATGCTGAGGCCCAGTTTGGGAGATATGGTATTGTGGATATACCAGCTATCAAGCATGAATATAAGCGCGAATTAGAACAAATGATGCAAGAGGAGATGCACGTATATCGGGAATTAAATCAACTCATTGATGAAGTGAATGAATTTGTTCCGATTGAATCTGCGAATTTAGGTCAACTCGAGCAATTGCATTATGATATAATGAGAGAACTCACTTTGATTGAAGCGAAATTGACAGACTTTGATACAAAATGGGTGGCTGAATTTAGTAAAGTGGAAGAATTACAGTCTGAACTAACTAGTATGATAGCGCAAGTATCAAACAACAAAATAATGCCTACAAAATATCAAGGCGGTTCATTAGTTTTCATGACTTCAGAGCAGGAAAAACTATATAATCAATTGCCGCAAGAGTTTAAGGATTCTATTGCAAGTGGTTTTGCGACAATAGATGATTTTCAGGCTACAGATGACGGATTTATAGTATGTACTGTACCATTGTCTAAGTTGTTAGCTGCAGGGGAAATTGAGGAAGCAGATGCTTATGATGATCAATACATATATTGTGTTGAAATAGATGGCAAGTTTGTCTATGGAACATATAAACTGCGAACGGGCAAGGATAAAGATGACAAACCTGGGGTTGCTGTATCTTTTGTGTCAATAACACCTGAAGAAATTTCGAACTTATTTAACAGAAAGCCTAATATAAATAGTATTGATGCATCAATCTATGCAGGAACAAACTATTCTCTGTATAATCAACCAACCGCCAATAAAGAGATATTAAAATATTTCCAAAGTCCAGAATCTAAAGGAAGTTATTTATTAGCAAATTTATATGTGCAAAAAGTTATTCAAGAATCGTCAAACAAGGAGGGCAAAGTTACTAATGTTTATGGTGGTAATGCCTTGGCAGATGATGACTATCAGAACTTTTTAATGGAGTCCGAATATAGTCATTTAGTAAAAAACCCCTCATACAATAAAAATGATGGTTCAATCCAAATAAATGATGTTAACAATTTATCAAAAGAAGAATATAATGCAATTTTATTGACCCATTCAGCAAATATTGATGTGTATAGTTTTGCAGCAGAAGTAAAATTTCATGCTGATTATGCAGATAGTAATATCCGGAAAATCCGGGATTCTGCAATAAAGTCAGATATGGGAGTAGGAGAATCGGGAAATAAAGGAAAGTATGTTGACATTCCATTCCTATACGACTTAAATGAAGAAAGGTATAAAACAACTGATGGTGATTTATATAGAGAACAAAAAGAAATACATGACGCAGAAAGATAGGATTGGTTTAAATGCTTAAGTATATTATTTTATGTGTACTATTTATTATATGCATTGTTGGCATAGGTATAAAAATGATAGATAAATACATAAGTGACAGTATGAGAAAGAAATGGCAAAATATATTTTTGATATGTGGATGTATTACAATGGCTGTAGTTATTGGATTAATGTATATTTATATTGAAAATCTACCACTTGTTATAACATCAACCCTGGATGTTGGAATAACTTCTACCATTCTATTTTACCGTACATTAATTATTATTTTCACCTCAATTAGTATAAGCAATTTTGTTTTTGCAGCAATACAACGAAAGAAAAATAATACAGGATTGAAAACTAAAAAACATAAATGCTAGAGGAGATAAGCTCTATCAGGTAATTGATGGAATATGAAAAATAACCAAACAAAAGCCTTTAGAGTATCTCCGAATTTTCAAATATACACGTTTTCTACTAGGGGTGTTTTTTGATTTTATATAGGAATACTTCAGATAGTAACCTTACTGGGTTAGAAAGCTACATGCAAGAGACTAAAAATAAAAAGCAGGAATCTTTATATAGAACCATTTAAGAAAATGGAATATATGTGATTTCTGCTTATTTTTTATAGCTTAGATACTTTTATACGTTTTTTAGGTCTGCTCTGCTCATAAATAGTTATGTTTATTTTCTTATGAGTCATCTTTAGTTTTTTTTGTAAGCGTTTTACAAAAAGAAAAGAAAAAATGCACCGAATGGAATCGCTGCATTTATCTTGCTTCAATTAAACGCGTTCTACTTTACCAGATTTAAGCGCACGAGTAGAAACCCAAACTTTTTTCGGTTTACCATTTACGAGGATACGAACCTTTTGAAGATTAGCTTTCCAAGTACGTTTGCTTGAATTCATCGCATGCGAGCGACGGTTACCAGAACGAGATTTACGACCTGTAATTACGCATTCTTTTGCCATAACTTAACCCCTCCTTACCAGAAGTTCTCATAAGACGTTTATATCAAGACAGACAGAAAACATCTTTTGTTAATTTCATACACTAGAATAATTTATCATACCTAGATGTTTCTTGCAAGTGTTTGCGCGAAATTAGCGCTAAGTTTTTTTACTTGACAGCAGGAGGACTTGAAATTAATAAGGTGAAAAAACAGATACTTTCAATCACTCATGGATTATAGTAAAATAGATGCGAACGGATAAAAACGTAGAACGAAAGTGAAAGAATGTGTGAGGAGGAGTTAAAATGTCACTTGAAATAGAAACAAAACTCGGCAAAGTAGATATTACAGATGAAGTTATTGCAACAATTGCTGGTGGGGCGGCAGAAGAAAACTTTGGGATTGTCGGCATGGCAAGCAGACACCAAATTCGCGACGGCTTAACAGACATTTTAGGAAGAGAAAACTATACAAAAGGCGTCATCGTTAGAAAAGAAGAAGATAGCCTTCATATTGATATGTACATCATTGTTCGTTTTGGAACGAAAATTTCAGAAGTAGCCTATAACGTGCAAGATCGCGTCAAATATACTTTAGAAAAAACACTCGGTTTAATTGTTGATTCAGTTAATATTTATGTGCAGGGTGTTAAAGTGCTAAACGAGGACTAAGGAGGATTATTTAACTTGAATACTTATCAGTTAGATGGAGAAAAATGGGCAACAATGATTGCGATGGGAGCGGAAAATTTATCAAAAAATGCTGATTTTGTTGATTCTTTAAATGTTTTTCCTGTCCCAGACGGCGATACTGGAACCAATATGAATTTATCGATGACAAGTGGCGCAGTGGAAGTTTCGGCGAATGACAAAACTAATGCCGGAGCCGTCAGTGCTAATTTAGCGAAGGGACTCTTGATGGGCGCGCGAGGAAATTCTGGCGTTATTTTATCCCAACTTTTTAGAGGGTTTTCAAAAGCTGTTGAAAATAAAGAAACATTATCGCCAGAAGACTTTGCAAGAGGCTTCGCAAAAGGCGTTGAAACCGCATATAAAGCTGTTATGAAACCGGTCGAAGGAACGATTTTAACTGTCGCGCGCGAGGCGGCAAAAGCTGGCTTACAAGCTTCTTTGGAGGAAAAGGCTACGATTGAAGTGGTCTTGGCGGAAATTATTGCAAAAGGCAAAATTGCACTGGATAATACGCCAAATTTATTGCCAGTTTTAAAAGAAGTAGGCGTTGTAGATAGCGGCGGCCAAGGGCTTATGATTATTTATGAAGGATTCTACGGTGCGCTAACTGGAAAAATGGAGGTGCCAAATTATATGGCTTCCATGAATGAACTCGTCAATGCTGAACACCATAAACACGTGCAAGATTTCATGTCCACTGAGGATATTACTTACGGGTATTGCACGGAAATTATGGTGCGCATTAATGAAAATAAACCCGGACAAAAAGCATTCAATGAAGAGGAATTCCGCAATCATTTGAGTACGATGGGCGATTCGCTTTTAGTCGTTTCAGATGATGAAGTGGCAAAAGTTCATGTGCACACTGAGCATCCGGGCGATGTGTTTAATTACGGTCAAGAGTTCGGTAGCTTGATTAAAATGAAAGTGGAGAATATGCGCGAGCAGCATGATGCGATTGTCGGAAAAAATGAAGATGTGAAACCGAAAACGCCGTTTGGAATTGTGACGGTTTCAGCAGGTGACGGAATGAAAGCCCTTTTTGAAAGCCTTGGGGCAGCAAATGTACTTTCAGGCGGTCAAACGATGAACCCTAGCACAGAGGATATCGTGGCTGCAATTAAAGCGGCGAATGCTGAACAAGTTTTTGTTTTGCCAAACAATAAAAATATTTTAATGGCGGCGGATCAGGCGGCGGCATTGCTAGGCGAAGAGCATGTGCAAGTGATTCCTACGAAAACGATTCCGCAAGGTCTAGCAAGTATGCTCGCTTTCCAAGCTGATGCGGATTTCAGCACAAATGTTGGGCAGATGAAAGAGGCGATCCAAGATGTTGCCAGTGGCCAAGTGACGACAGCCGTTCGTGATACAAGCGTGTCAGGCGTGGACATTAAAAAGGGTGATTATATCGGCATGGTAGAAGGTGCGATTAAAATTAGTCAAGCTGGACTGGAAGATACGGCCGTTGAAACGCTTCGTTTAATGCTAGATGAAGATAGCGAAATTGTGACGCTTATTTTAGGCGAAGGTGTATCAGAAGAAGATGCAGCCAAAATTGAAACGCGCATCACAGAAGAGTTTAGCGATGTAGAATTTGAAATCCATGAAGGCGGACAGCCCGTTTACCCGTATATTTTTTCAGTAGAATAAAGAAAAGAGGTGCCTCGTGAAATTTAATAGTGTATTTGATGTCATTGGCCCAGTGATGATTGGCCCGTCAAGCTCCCACACAGCAGGCGCGAGCCGCATTGGCGCCATCGCAAGAAGCGTCTTTAGTGAACAGCCCGCCCAAGTTGAAATTCATCTTTATGGTTCGTTTGCTAAAACATATAAAGGACACGGCACAGATGTTGCGCTCATCGGCGGACTTCTCGGATTCTTGCCGGACGACCCGCGCATGAAAGAGTCGCCAAAACTCGCTGAAGAGTGGGGCATGCACATTCAATTCATTGAAGAAACAGAAGAAGCACCCCACCCTAACACCGTTAAACTTGTGTTGAAAAATGGGATGAAGCAGATGACGCTCGTAGGCGCCTCTATTGGCGGCGGAAAAGTAGAAATCATTCGCCTTAATGAGTTTGAACTGGAGTTTACGGGTACTGCGCCAGCACTGCTCGTGCTACATGAAGATAAATTCGGCATTATTGCCTCGGTTACGAAAATTATTGCGGATTATGAAGTCAATATTGGCGCAATGAAAGTGTCACGCAAAATAAAAGGCGATGACGCGCTCATGGTCATTGAAGTGGACCAACAAGTGGATGAATCACTTACGCTTGAAATCGCCAAACTAGACGGCATTTTCCAAGTGGCAAGTATCGTTTTGTAGGTCTTTTGGAAGGAGTTAGATAAGATGTTCCGGACAGTGAAAGAACTCGTGGACATAGCAAATCGGGAAGCGAAACCGATTTCTGAAATTATGATTGAGCGCGAAATGAACGTTTCCGGCTTAAGCCGTGCGGAAGTCACTTCGGCGATGGCAAAAAATCTTCAAGTGATGGAAGACGCCATTTTAGAAGGTGAAAAGGGCGTTCAATCCACTACAGGCTTAACTGGCGGTGACGCCGTCTTAATGAAAGAGTATATCCAAAAAGGACAGTTTTTATCCGGAGAAGTTCTTTTGGATTCTGTAGCAAAAGCGATTGCGACGAATGAGGTGAACGCGGCGATGGGAGTTATCTGCGCAACGCCCACAGCTGGCAGCGCAGGTGTTGTTCCAGGCGTTTTATTCGCGGTAAAGGAGCGCCTAAATTTAACGCACGACCAAATGGTGAACTTTTTGTTTACCGCTGGCGCATTCGGTTTCATCGTTGCCAACAATGCGTTTATAAGCGGCGCGGCAGGTGGCTGTCAAGCAGAAGTAGGTTCGGCAAGTGCGATGGCATCAGCGGCCGTAGTTGAAGCAGCAGGCGGTACGCCCGAGCAGTCCGCCCATGCGATGGCCATGACGATGAAGAACATGCTCGGCCTTGTTTGTGACCCAGTTGCTGGCCTTGTAGAAGTACCTTGCGTCAAACGCAATGCGCTAGGTTCCTCACAAGCGATTATTTCAGCCGATATGGCGCTTGCTGGAATTGAAAGCCGAATTCCGTGTGATGAAGTCATCGAAGCGATGCACCGCGTTGGTCTTCAAATGCCTAGCAGCTTAAGAGAAACAGCAGAAGGAGGATTGGCGGCAACCCCAACCGGTCGAATGATTCAAGCGAAAATCTTCGGCCTGTCGCCAGAAGGAATCGGTGAGTAAGCTTTCGCGCATTCCACTCACAGAACTAAAAGGCATTGGTGAAGAAACCGCGAAAACGTTTCGCGAACTCGGTATCCAAACGATATATGATTTGCTTTGGAACTTCCCGTATCGGTACGAAGACTATCGCATGCGGGATTTGTCCGTCGTAGAGAACGGAAGCCGCATCACCGTTTATGGCGAAGTTTTAACCGAACCAACCGTCGCTTTTTATGGTCGAAAAAAATCAAAGCTATCGTTTCGTTTATCGGCAGACGGTCAAATTTTAAAAGTCGACTTTTTTAACCAGCCCTATTTAAAAAGCAAGGTGGCGCTTGGAGATGCGGTCACAATTTCCGGTAAATGGGACAAAAATCGTGCGCAAATTACGGCTAGCAAATTTCAAAGCGGCCAAAAATCTACCGAAGAGAGTTTGGAGGGCGTCTACCGTCTAAAGGGCAATATGCGCAACAAGACCATTCAAAAACATTTGAAAAATGCGTTTGAGCTATTTGGGCAGGGCATTGAAGAAATCTTGCCGCAAGAATTGCTCGACAAGTACCAATTAATCGGTCGCTACGAGGCGGTTGCCAAACTCCATTTTCCAACAAACGATGACGACTTGAAGCAGGCGCGTCGCCGAATGGTGTACGAAGAGTTTCTACTTTTCCAATTGAAGATGCAGTATTTCCGTAAAATTGAGCGCGAGCGTTCTGGTGGCATTCAGATTGACTACAATGTCGAAGAATTGCGTGCATACATTGACGCGCTGCCATTTCCGCTGACCGACGCTCAAAAACGCGTTGTCAATGAGATTTGCGGGGATTTAAAATCGCATCTGCATATGAATCGCCTCCTGCAAGGGGACGTTGGTTCTGGAAAAACGGTAGTGGCAAGCATTGCGATGTTTGCGGCGGCAAAAAGCGGCTTTCAGAGCGCGCTCATGGTACCAACAGAAATTTTAGCCGAACAACATGCGGATTCGCTTGTCGAGTTGCTTCAGCCATTCGATATTACGGTCGGACTTTTGACTAGTAGTGTGAAAGGCAAAAAGCGCAAGGAACTCTTAGCTTTACTCGAAACGGGTGAAATTGATATTTTAGTCGGGACGCATGCGCTCATTCAAGACGAAGTGATTTATCATCGCCTAGGCCTTGTCATTACTGATGAACAGCACCGCTTTGGCGTGGATCAGCGGCGCATTCTCCGCGAAAAAGGCGAGTATCCAGATGTGCTCTTTATGACGGCAACCCCAATTCCGCGGACGCTAGCGATTACGGCTTTTGGCGAAATGGACGTTTCGATTATTGATGAACTGCCAGCAGGACGCAAAAATATTGAAACGTTTTGGGTCAAACATGACATGTTAGAACGCGTCATCGGCTTTATCGAAAAAGAAATCGAAAAAGGGCATCAAGCCTACGTCATTTGTCCGCTCATCGAGGAATCGGAAAAACTAGATGTGCAAAATGCAGTCGATTTTTATAATTTACTGCAAAATAAATGGCGCGGTCGTCATACGCCAGGACTCATGCACGGAAAGCTTCTGCCGGCCGACAAAGAGGCGCTCATGCGTGCTTTTTATGATAAAAAAATCGATTGCCTCGTGTCCACCACGGTTGTCGAAGTCGGCGTAAACGTGCCCAACGCGACAATGATGGTCATTTACGACGCAGATCGGTTTGGCTTGTCACAACTCCACCAATTGCGCGGACGGGTCGGCCGCGGTAGCAGTCAGTCGTATTGTATCCTGCTTGCCGATCCTAAAACCGAAGTCGGGAAAGAACGCATGACCATCATGACCGAAACGAACGACGGCTTCGTACTTAGCGAACGTGACTTAGAACTGCGCGGACCAGGCGACTTTTTTGGCAAGAAACAAAGCGGCATTCCGGAATTTAAAGTCGCAGACATGGTGCACGACTATCGCGTTTTAGAAGTAGCGCGCACAGATGCACTCGTTTTAATGACCGAAAAAAATATGCTCGAAAACCCGGAATACCAGAAACTAAACGAAATTTTAGACGAACTTGGCGTTTTTTCTGAGCAAAAGCTCGATTAGGTTTTATAGAAAAAACTTGCAAGTAAGGCGCTTTTTTTATAACATATTAGCGTACGAGTTTTTCAAAAGGTGGCAGAAGGAAAAATGTGCGTTCGTCTATTCAAAATTTAGTAGCAGGTATTAGTATCACAAAATAAAGGGATGTGTAGCCTGAATGAAAAAATATTCAAAGAAAGAGCGACAAACAAAGTTGCAAGACGTGTTAGCGTCCAACCCGTTTATTACGGATGAGGAACTTGCTACGGAATTTGATGTGAGTGTGCAAACTATCCGTCTTGACCGCGTGGCGCTCTCTATCCCAGAACTTCGCGAGCGCATCAAGCATGTTGCTAGCGAAAACTACTCAGATTCTGTGAAAAGTATCCCGCTTGAAGAAGTTATCGGCGAAATTATTGACATTAAACCAAGTAAAAGTGCCATTTCATTATTTGATGTAAGCTCGGAACACGTGTTTAAACGAAATCAAATTGCGCGTGGTCATCATTTGTTCGCGCAAGCCAATTCGCTCGCAACAGCGGTCATTCCAAATGACTTAGCGCTCACAACGCAAGCAACGGTTAGGTTTGTTCGCCAAGTGAAACAAGGTGAGCGAGTGATTGCGAAGGCAACTGTCAGGCCGCAAACAAACGAAAGATCCATCACAATTGTAGATGTGAAAAGCTATGTGGGTGATGAAATTATTTTAAAAGGAAAGTTTGAAATGTATCACGCCACTGAAAAAAATAAAAAGGACTGACGATAATGAAAATAGCAATCGATGCAATGGGCGGTGACAATGCACCAAAAGAAATTGTTCTTGGTGTTATGCAAGCAGTAGCCCAGTTTAAAGATCTTGAGTTTCTGCTTTTTGGTGATGAAAAACAAATTTTAGAATTTTTAACGGATAAAACGCGCGTAGAGATTATACATACAGATGAAAAAATTGAAAGTGATGATGAACCAGTGCGGGCGGTCAAACGTAAGAAGAATTCTTCGATGGTGCTTGCGGCACAAGCTGTGAAAGATGGTCAAGCGGATGCTTGCATTTCAGCTGGGAACACAGGCGCGCTCATGTCCACTGGGCTTTTCGTCATTGGACGAATCAAGGGAATCGACCGGCCAGCACTAGCCCCCACTTTACCTACAATAAGTGGGAAAGGGTTTGTGATGCTTGACCTTGGCGCGAACTCGGAGGCGAAGCCTGAGCATTTGTTGCAGTTTGGGCTGATGGGTTCGGTTTATGCGGAAAAAGTGCGGAAAATCGAACGACCGCGTATTGGGCTGTTAAACATTGGTACGGAAGAAACGAAAGGGAACGAGCTGACGAAAAAAGCGTTCGCCCTCATGAAAGAACAAACGGCGTACAACTTTATCGGCAACATTGAGTCACGTGATTTGCTCATGGACGTGGCGGATGTCGTTGTAACAGACGGCTTCACGGGCAACATGGTTTTAAAAAGCCTCGAAGGCACTGGTGCGGCTTTCTTCTCGATGCTAAAAATGAGTTTGATGAACGGATTTAAAAATAAACTCGCTGCGGGCGTACTTAAAAAGGACTTGCTCGAATTGAAAGCGAAAATGGATTATAGCGAATACGGCGGTGCGTGTTTATTCGGCGTTTCAGCACCAGTTATTAAGGCGCACGGCTCGTCTAATGCGCACGGGATTTTCACAACGATTCGCCAAGCGCGCGACATGGTACAAAAAGATATGGTTGGTACGATTAAAGCCGAAATTGATAAAGGGAAATTAGGAGGAAGCGAGTCATGAGTAAAATTGCATTTGTATTTCCGGGACAAGGGTCACAAAAAGTAGGTATGGGAATGGACGTTAGAGAGGCGTATCCTGAAGCAAAACACGTGTACGACGCGGCGGACGCAAAATTAGGGTTTTCGTTAACGGACATCATTCAAGAAGGACCTATCGAACGTTTAACAAAATCAGAAAATGCGCAACCTGCTTTAGTTTCAACAAGTGTTGCGATTTTACGTGCGCTTGAAACGTATGGTGTGAAAGCTGATTTTGTTGCTGGGCACAGCCTTGGCGAATATAGCGCACTAGTTGCGGCGGGCTTTTTAGATGAAGCGGATGCGGCATTTTTAGTACATGAACGTGGCAAATTGATGGAAGCGGCCGTTCCAAACGGAGCAGGTGCGATGGCGGCTGTACTTGGTCTTGATGCAGATGCAATTTCGGCTGAGCTTGCTGAAATTAGTGAGCCGGTTCAAATCGCCAACTATAATTGCCCTGGACAAATTGTTATTTCTGGTACGGCAGCGGGCATTGAAGAAGCGTCCACTCGTCTTAAAGAGCGCGGTGCGAAACGCGTCTTGCCACTTGCTGTAAGCGGGCCGTTTCATTCGGCGCTTATGAAACCAGCAGCCGAAAAATTCGGCGCAGTTCTTGATCAAGTGACATTTAAAACTGGCTTTATTCCCGTAGTAAATAATGTTGATGTGGCCTTTACGACAAATGAAGCGGATTTGCACGAAAAATTGGTTGCACAAATTTATTCGCCAGTTAAATGGGAGCAAACAATTGAAGCGCTTATCGAAAAAGGCGTGGATACGTTTGTAGAAATTGGTGCTGGAAAAGTGGTTTCTGGCTTAATCAAAAAAATCAATCGCGATGTGACGGTTCTTGCGGCAGGTGACGCGGCGAGCATTCAAGAAGTTGCGCAAGCACTAAAGGGGGATTTAGCATGACATTAAAAGGAAAAGTTGCGGTTGTAACAGGTGGCTCACGTGGCATTGGTCGCGAAATCGTTTTGGCGCTTGCAAAAGAAGGCGCAAATATTTTCTTCAACTACGGCGGCCGCGCTGATGCGGCTAAGGAAACACTTGATTTAGTGAGTGAATTCGGCGTGGAAGCGGAAGCGATGAAGGCTGATGTTTCGAGTGAAGAAGAAGTGCAAGCTTTCTTTAAAGAAGTCACGAATCGTTTCGGTCGTATTGACATTTTGGTCAACAACGCTGGTATTACACGCGATAATTTACTCATGCGTATGAAAGAAGACGAATGGGACGATGTCATCAACATCAACTTAAAAGGGACATTTCTTTGCACGAAGGCAGTTGCGCGGACGATGATGAAGCAGCGCGCTGGGAAAATCATCAACATGACTTCTGTCGTTGGGATTATCGGTAACGCTGGTCAAGCGAACTACGTGGCAAGTAAAGCGGGCATGATCGGTTTGACGAAAACGACTGCGCGTGAACTAGCGCCACGGGGTATTAACGTCAACGCTGTCGCACCTGGTTTTATCGAAACTGAAATGACCGACGAACTAGATGAAAACACAAAAGAGCTTATGCTTGCGCAAATTCCGCTCGGGGCGTATGGTAAAACGAAAGATATCGCAAATGCAGTGAAATTTTTGGCGAGTGATGAGTCTAGCTACATTACAGGTCAAGTGCTTTCTATCGACGGCGGCATGAGCATGTAAGGGATTTAATGACTTTGTCAGGAGTCTGATAAAATAATAGTTTACGCCACGCGTGAAATACTTTATAATACTTGGAGGGAGGTGAAGTAATAATGGCAGAAGTATTGGAAAAAGTTACAAAAATCATCGTTGACCGTTTAGGTGTCGAAGAATCCAAAGTAACTTTAGAAGCTTCCTTCAAAGATGATCTAGGTGCTGATTCCCTAGACGTTGTTGAACTTGTAATGGAACTTGAAGACGAATTTGGAGTTGAAATCTCTGATGACGACGCTGCTGAAATTGCTACAGTTGGTGACGCAGTGAAGTACATAGAGGCAAATGCATAATAATGTGACGAGATAAATGAGGGTGTCTTAGTCGCTTTGTTCAGGCCTCGGCGCGAGCAAAACGATTTTAGGCAGCCTCTTTTTCGACTGAGGTTCATTTTCTAAGCAGCTAAATTTAGGCTGTTTAGAAAATGAACTTGTGAATTTAACACCGAACAGCTAGACGAATGACAATTTGTCACGATGCTAGAAAGATTTGGAGAGGAGCAAGTTGATGAATAGATGGGAAGAATTACAAGAAAGTGTGGGGTTTGACTTCGCGAATGTGGCGCTTTTGCAAACCGCATTTACACACTCTTCTTATGTGAACGAACATAGACATGAAGAATTACAAGATAACGAACGACTTGAGTTTCTAGGCGATGCCGTGCTAGAACTTACTGTTTCTGATTATTTATTTAAAAAATACCCTGATATGGCAGAAGGACAAATGACGAAAATGCGCGCTGCAATCGTGTGTGAGCCGTCGCTCGTTGAATTTGCCGAGATGGTCCATTTTTCGAAATACATTCGCTTAGGAAAAGGAGAAGAAAAAGCGGGAGGCAGAACAAGACCAGCGCTCCTCGCTGACGTTTTTGAGTCCTTTATTGGCGCACTTTATTTGGATAACGGCATTCAGGCGGTCATTCGCTTTTTAGAACGGCTTGTCTTTCCGAAAATCGATACAGGCATTTATATGCAAACGGTTGATTTTAAAACGCAGTTGCAGGAAATTGTGCAGCGGGACCGCGACGTCCTTATTCAATATGATATTTTAGGCGAAACAGGGCCAGCTCATAACAAAGCGTTTGAAGCGCAAGTTGTTGTGAACGGGCAAGTCCTCGGGAAAGGGACGGGGAGAACAAAAAAACAGGCAGAGCAAAATGCGGCAGAGTATGCGATACGGCAAGTTTTGCGCGTAGACTAGGAAGGGGGATTCTTGCGTGCTTTTAAAACGACTTGAAATGAATGGCTTTAAATCATTTGCGGACAAAGTGGCGATTGATTTTGTACCGGGTATGACGGCGGTTGTCGGGCCAAACGGAAGTGGAAAAAGTAATATTACGGAAGCGATTCGCTGGGTTCTTGGTGAGCAATCTGCGAAGAGTCTTCGCGGCGGTCGAATGGGCGATGTTATTTTTGCGGGTAGCGATACCCGTAAGCCAATCAATTTTGCGGAAGTTTCCCTCGTTTTAGACAACAACGATCATTTTTTGCCGCTTGAGTATAGCGAAGTTTATGTGACGCGGCGGATTTACCGAAACGGCGATAGCGAATTTTTGATTAACAAACAAAGTTGTCGTTTAAAAGATATTGTCGACTTATTTATGGATTCTGGGCTTGGGCGCGAATCGATGTCGATTATTTCGCAAGGGAAAATCGATGAAATTTTAAATAGTAAGCCGGAAGAGCGTCGTTCAATTTTTGAAGAGGCAGCTGGTGTTTTGAAATATAAAAACCGCAAAAAACAAGCGGAAAATAAATTGTTTGAAACGGAAGAAAATTTAAATCGCGTGCAAGATATTTTATACGAATTAGATGGGCAGCTGGAACCACTTGAAATGCAAGCTTCCATTGCCAAGGATTATTTGTATCAAGTGGAGGAACTCGAAAAGTTTGAAGTCACGCTTTTAAGTTCGGAAATTGAGACGATTACGGAAACGCTTAGTTCGTGGCGCACAAATTTTCAGGAAAATCAGACGGCGCTTATTGCACTTCGAGAAGAAACAAGCGAACTAGAAACAAGCGCTTTTGAACGAAAAGATGCTTTGCGCAAAATGGAGGAAACGCTCGAAGTGAGTCGGGCGGAGCTGTTAACGAGCACGGAGCGGTTGGAGCAGCTTGAGGGCGAGCGGAATTTATTTTTAGAGCGTAAAAAGCACGGGAATGAAAATGAGCTGGCTCACGCGGAAACGCTCGAGCTTATTCAGAGTAAAATCGAGACGCTTGAGTTAGAGAAACAAGTGCTGCTTGACGCGCTGCTTGCGAAGGAAACGGCTTTTCGCGTTATGACGGAAGAAGAGGCCGCAATCACGAAAAAAATGGCGCAATACGCGGATGTTTCGGAAGAGGCGATTGAAAGCCGCAAGAGTGATTTATTTGAATTAAAATATGAACAGACAACGATTCGTAACGATTTAGGCTACATCGACCGCGAATTTGCGCAAATGGCGATACGGTTAGAAAAGCTCGAAAATGAAAATAAGAAGCATTTGACGGGGCGCACGGATTTAAATGCGGCAGAAGAAGAAACGACCAAAGCGCTTGATGAGCTGAAAGAGGCGTTAAATGAGCAACTCGAAATTTATCAGGAAGTGAAAGCGACCCTTTCGAAACAAAATGCTCGTTTTGAAACGAGCGAACGTGATCTGTACCGCCATTATGAAAAAGTGCAACAAATGAAGTCCCGTAAGGAAACGCTAGAGGAGCTCGCAGACGATTATGCTGGCTTTTATCAAGGCGTGCGTGAAGTTTTAAAAGCGAAACATGAACTTCCGGGAATTATTGGCGCATTAATTGAGCTTGTTGAAATCCCAGAAAAATACCAAAAGGCGCTTGAAATCGCGCTTTCCGCGAGTGCGCAAAATATTGTGACGGAAGATGATGCGGCGGCGCGTGCTGGAATTGGCTTTTTAAAGAAAACGCACGCTGGGCGCGCCACCTTTTTGCCGCTATCCACGATTCAGCCGCGCCATTTACCTGATGCGACGCGAAATATGATTAAAAATCAACCATCTTTCGTTGCGTTAGCGAGCGATGTGGTGAGTTATGACACGAAAATTGAACCGGTCATTTTAAATGCACTCGGAACGACAATTCTCGCGAAGGATTTAAAAGGCGCTGGGCAACTTGCAAAGCTCGTTAATTATCGCTACCGCGTCGTCACGCTTGATGGTGACGTCGTAAACGCTGGTGGTTCAATGACCGGTGGGGCGACGAAACAAGGGAAATCATCGATTATCACGCGCAAGAGTGAGCTTGAAACGCTCATGAAAACCATTGCCGAGCTCGAAACCGAAACACGCGAAAAAGAAACGGTTGTTAAAAATTTAAAGGAAAGTTTGCACAAAAAACAAGACGAGCTAGAAGAAACGCGTTTAGTTGGAGAAAACTTACGACTTCGCGAACAAGAACTTTTAGGCAAGCGAACGCGCGAACAAGAAGCGCTAGAACGCCTGAATCAGCAACTTTCCTTGTACGATTTAGAAACGCAAGAATCGGCAGATGAAGAAACGCGCTTAAAGGCGAAAAAAGCCGAATTAGAACAGAAAAATGCTACTATTGAAACAAAAATTACCGAAATGGACGCCGAAATCGCCACGATGATAGAGGCAAGTAAAGTTGCCGAAAGCAAACTGAAATCCGATGAGGAAACGCTCTCCAATTTGAAAGCGAAAATTGCGGTGCAGAAATCGGAGTTTGAGCAGGCCAAAACGGACGTGAGTCGTGTCGAGGAAACGCTTCATGAAAATTATTTGCAAAAAGAAGAACTCGAAAATAAATTGCTGACACTAAAAGATAATTTAACAAACGTCTTATCGAGCGAAACGGAAGCTAGTGAGCAAATCGAACGTACGAGGTCGCAAAAAGAAGCGGTAGCCAAGCAAATTGAAACGCTGAGCAGCGAAAAAGCGGAACTTCAGGCGGAAATTGCTGATTTGGAGGTGCGTATCGCGGAGAAGAATAATCAGGCGAGTTTTTATTTAGAGCAAAAAAATAAAGCTGAAATTCAAATTGGGAAAGCGGAAGTGGACGTCAGAAATCGCACGGAGCGCTTGCAAGAGGCTTACATGTTGACGCCAGAAGCGGCCAGAGAAAAGCGCATCGAAGCATTTGATATAGAAACGCTTAGAAGCAAAGTGCGGCTTTTGAAACGCTCGATTGATGAACTTGGTGTGGTGAATATTGGCGCGATTGAAGAATTTGACCGCATTAATGAGCGTCACACATTCTTGACAGGCCAGCAAGAAGACTTATTAAACGCGAAAGAAACACTGTTCCAAGTGATGGACGAAATGGACGAGGAAGTGAAAAAACGTTTTGGTGAAAGTTTTGAGGCGATTAAACATGAATTTGCCATTACATTTCCTGAACTTTTCGGCGGCGGTCGCGCGGAACTTGTGCTTCTTAACCCGGAAGATTTGCTAACAACGGGGATTGATATCGTGGCGCAACCTCCTGGCAAGAAGTTACAAAATTTATCGCTCCGCTCTGGGGGAGAACGTGCGCTAACGGCGATTGCCTTATTATTCGCGATTATTCGCGTTCGTCCAGTACCGTTTTGTATTCTGGACGAGGTGGAGGCGGCACTAGATGAGGCGAACGTGACGCGCTTTAGTCGCTATCTGAAAAATTTTGAAGCAGACACACAATTTATTGTTATCACACACCGCAAAGGAACGATGGAAGAAGCTGACGTCCTTTACGGCGTGACGATGCAAGAATCGGGTGTCTCGAAACTAGTTTCTGTTCGTCTAGAGGAAACCGCAGAATTAATCAAATAAAGGAGAACAATGCGATGACTTTTTTCAAAAAATTAAAAGAAAAAATGAGCGGTCAAAACGAGGAAACGACCGAGAAATATAAAGAAGGTTTAAGCAAAACGCGTAAAAGTTTTTCAGGAAGATTAAATGAAATCATGGCGCGCTACCGTAAAGTGGACGATGACTTTTTCGAAGACATTGAAGAAGTTTTAATTGGTGCTGACGTTGGTTTTGAAACGGTGATGGAGCTTGTTGATCAACTGAAACATGAGGTAAAACTGCGCAATATTAGCGATCCAAAAGAAGTGCAAGAGGTCATCGTTGAGAAGCTTGTTGCGATTTACGAAGGCGAGGAAGAGTTTGATGCACGTGTCAATGTGCAAAGTGACGGCTTAACGGTTATTTTATTTGTCGGGGTGAACGGTGTAGGGAAAACAACTACAATTGGCAAGCTGGCGCATAAATACAAAGAAGAAGGCAAAAAAGTCGTGCTTGCTGCGGGTGATACTTTTCGTGCTGGCGCGATTGACCAACTTGAAGTTTGGAGCGAACGCGCAGGCGTGGATATAATTAAACACGCTGAAGGCGGGGATCCAGCGGCAGTGATTTTTGATGCGGTACAATCTGCTAAGGCGAAAAATGCCGATATTTTACTTTGCGACACGGCAGGCCGACTTCAGAATAAGGTCAACCTAATGAATGAGCTCGAAAAAGTAAAGCGTGTCATCACGCGTGAAATTCCAAACGCGCCGCATGAAGTATTGCTCGTCTTAGATGCTACAACCGGACAAAATGCATTCGTGCAAGCCAAGCAATTTAAGGAAGCAACCGACGTATCTGGAATCGTGCTCACGAAACTTGACGGCACCGCGAAAGGTGGTATCGTCATTGCCATTCGAAATGAACTGGAGATTCCCGTTAAATTTGTCGGACTCGGCGAAGGCATTCACGACCTCAAGACTTTTGATGCAAACGAATATGTTTACGGACTTTTCGCCGATGTTATCGATGCAGAAAAATAAACGAAATGCGGCCTAATTCTGAGGTCGCATTTTTCGTCTGTTTAGTTGACATTCTTTGACTAAACACGTAATCTTAAAAGGGAGAAAGAGGTGTTTCGCTTGTTCGATAAAACGACTCGAATGAATTTACTATTTGATTTCTACCAAGGTTTACTCACCGAAAAACAAAAAGCGTATATTTCACTTTATTATTTAGATGATTTTTCTCTCGGTGAAATCGCTGAAGAGTTTGAAGTAAGTCGTCAAGCCGTTTACGACAATATCAAGCGAACTGAAGAAGGACTCGAAAACTACGAAAAAAAACTAGGCATGTTGGAAAAATACATTCGCCGTGAGGCACTTCTTAAAAAACTTTCCGAACAACTCGAAAAAGAACCTTTTTTTGATAAAAATATCGAACGAATGTTAACAGAATTGAAAGAAATCGATTAGGAGGAAAAAAGATGGCTTTTGAAGGATTAGCAGGCAGACTCCAAGAAACGATGAATAAAATCCGCGGAAAAGGAAAAGTTTCCGAACAAGATGTAAAAGAAATGATGCGCGAAGTCCGTTTAGCCTTACTTGAGGCAGACGTTAACTTTAAAGTGGTCAAAAACTTTATTAAAACAGTAAGTGAACGCTCAGTTGGTCAAGACGTAATGAAAAGCCTCACACCAGGCCAACAAGTCATTAAAATTGTCCAAGAAGAATTAACTAATTTAATGGGCGGTGAGGAAAGTAAAATCGCTGTGGCTGAGAAGTCGCCAACAGTTGTGATGATGGTCGGTCTTCAAGGTGCCGGTAAAACGACGACAACAGGGAAACTGGCAAATTTACTCCGCAAAAAACAAAATCGCAAACCGCTTTTAGTTGCAGCAGACATCTATCGTCCAGCGGCAATTAAACAGCTTGAAACACTAGGCAAGCAACTGAACATCCCCGTTTTCTCCCTAGGGGACCAAGTGAGCCCTGTCGAAATTGCGAAACAAGCTATTGAAAAAGCGAAAGAAGAACATTTAGACTACGTAATTATCGATACAGCCGGCCGCCTTCATATCGACGCCGAATTGATGGGCGAACTAAAAGACGTCAAAGAAGTAGCCAATCCTGCAGAAATTTTACTCGTTGTGGATTCCATGACGGGGCAAGATGCGGTCAATGTCGCTGAAAGCTTCAACGAGCAACTCGGCGTAACCGGCGTTGTCCTAACCAAACTAGACGGCGATACCCGCGGTGGTGCCGCGCTTTCGATTCGCGCCGTAACCGGCAAGCCAATCAAATTTGTCGGTATGGGTGAAAAAATGGAAGCCCTAGAAACCTTCCATCCGGACCGAATGGCTTCACGAATTTTAGGAATGGGTGACGTTCTTTCTCTTATTGAAAAAGCTCAAGTTGACGTGGATCAGGAAAAAATGCGTGAAATGGAGCGGAAAATGAAAGAAAACTCCATGACGCTTGATGATTTCCTTGAACAACTAGGACAAGTGAAGCAAATGGGCCCGCTTGATGAACTCCTGAAGATGCTACCCGGCGCTAACAAAATGAAAGGCCTAGATAACATGCAAGTGGATGATAAGCAACTTGGTCATATCGAAGCCATCATTAAATCCATGACAAAAATGGAAAAAGACAATCCAGATATCATTAACGCAAGTCGCAGAAAACGAATTGCAAGAGGAAGTGGCCGTCCAATTCAGGAAATAAACCGCCTCCTCAAACAGTTCAATGAAATGAAAAAAATGATGAAACAAATGTCCGGCGGCATGGGCGGAAAAGGTAAAAAAGGAAAAAATCCATTTGGTAATTTTAAAATGCCGTTTTAAAAATCTTAAAGCAAAAGAGCTTGGGACATAATCAGATTTTTCCCTCTATAAAAGGAAAAATAAAAAAGCATAAATCCAGTAATAATACCATCTTTTAAAATGGGTTTTACTGGGTTTATGCTTATTTTTTATTTATGTTCCAGATTCTTTGCTTGTAAAGCAGGATCGCCAATTCGATATTTGGGAATGTACCATTATTTAGTAAGTTTGTTGATTTGAGAGTACTAAAACAACTAGGCGCTGATGCAGACATGGGCAAAAGTTTTACAGTAGCTAAAATTCTGAGAGTACTAAAACAACGTCACCGAGGTCGAAGTCGAGGTTATTGTTTTACAGTAGCTAAAATTCTGAGAGTACTAAAACTATTTAATGGGTAAAAGACCAAATAAAAGAGTTTTACAGTAGCTAAAATTCTGAGAGTACTAAAACTCGTACTCATTATATTGTGATGAGGAATTTGTTTTACAGTAGCTAAAATTCTGAGAGTACTAAAACATAAAATCACATCTGATGATAGCGGAAGAAGTTTTACAGTAGCTAAAATTCTGAGAGTACTAAAACTCCCACACTTCTATATCTATCCAGCCCATAGGTTTTACAGTAGCTAAAATTCTGAGAGTACTAAAACTACCTGTGAGCGAATAGCCAACTGCTTTTTGTTTTACAGTAGCTAAAATTCTGAGAGTACTAAAACGCTACTGTGGTATACTGTCTAAATTCTCTCGTTTTACAGTAGCTAAAATTCTGAGAGTACTAAAACAAAATGAAAGAATTAAACAAAACGAAGCTGGTTTTACAGTAGCTAAAATTCTGAGAGTACTAAAACTACCGCCGAATTTTGAGGCGAGACCTTGATGTTTTACAGTAGCTAAAATTCTGAGAGTACTAAAACCAGGTGCCTCGGTTTCGAATAAACTTGGTTGTTTTACAGTAGCTAAAATTCTGAGAGTACTAAAACGGTTCTTACGCTCTAACTCAAAAGCCTTGGGGTTTTACAGTAGCTAAAATTCTGAGAGTACTAAAACTACGGCACCACCGCCAACAGTCACATCTAAGTTTTACAGTAGCTAAAATTCTGAGAGTACTAAAACCTGCATGGAAAATATTAGCAAATGAATCTGGTTTTACAGTAGCTAAAATTCTGAGAGTACTAAAACACGTTTCCTCATCAGGTAAAGAAGCTAAGGGTTTTACAGTAGCTAAAATTCTGAGAGTACTAAAACCTCAAATTCGTCAATTTAAGGTTCTATAAACTACTTTATTTTTATTATAACACAGAATATATTGGATTTTCTATTCGCTAAATTGTATAATTTGATTAGTACACAAGGTGAGAGGAGATCATCATATGAGAAAATTGGTTTTAGGCCTAGATATTGGTGTTGCTTCAGTAGGATGGGGAATTATAGACGCTACAAATGGGGAAGTAATAGATACTGGGGTAAGATTATTTAGTAGTCGGGACGCTTCAGCTAATGAAGATAGGAGAATTAACCGTCAATCTAGACGCTTAACTAGACGTAAAAAGCATCGAAGAGAAAGAATTAAACATTTACTTATGGAAAATGGTATAAGTACTTGTAATAAAGTGAATGAAAACCCTTACGAGTTAAGAGTGAAGGGGCTACATGAAGAACTAGAAGTATCAGAAATTTATACTGCACTAATGCACTTAGCTAAACGCCGAGGGATTTCTTATTTAGATGATGTAATTGAAGAAGGTGCAATCAAATCTGAGCATTTAAAGGAAAATATGAAAGAATTAGAAAGTGGAAAATTACCTTGCGAAATACAGTTGGAACGTTTTGAGAAATATGGTCAAGTTCGAGGGATTATAGAAATTGAAGATCATACAGATAATAGTAGTTTTCTTGTTAACATTTTCCCGACAAAAAGTTATATCGATGAGGCTAGAAAGATTTTATCTACGCAACAAGCTTTTCATAAACAAATAACGGATGATTTCATCAATAAATTTATAGAAATTATGACTTCTAAACGAGAATATTTCATTGGTCCTGGAAATGAAAATAGCAGAACTGATTATGGTGTTTATCGAACGAATGGAGAAACGTGGGATAATTTATTTGAAATACTTATTGGGAAATGCAGTGTTTTCCCTGAGGAAACTCGAGCTGCACGTTCGTCGTACGTAGCACAAGAATTTAATCTATTAAATGATTTAAATAATTTGAAGATTTCTGGTTTAGAATCGGGTAAATTATCAAAAGATCACAAACATGACATCATCAATAAGGTAAAGAATAGCAAAAAGATGGGTACAAAAGATTTATTAAAGTATATTGCATCAATTTGCGACTGCGAAATAGAGGACATACAAGGTTATGGAATTGATAAGAATAGGAAACCTAAAATGCATACTTTTGAAAATTATCGTAAAGTACATAATGCATTAATTGATGCGGAAGTGGATATGCGGCTTTCTGAGGATGATTATGATGAACTCATGAAGATTATGACACTCAATTCAGAAACACTTGAAATTAAAAAGCAATGCAATGAGAAGCTACCTAATATTAAAGCAGAATACTTAGAAGTTTGTTTGCAATTAAATAAAAAAGGTGCTTTTTCAGGTTGGCATTCACTATCTTTAAAGGCTATGAAAGCAATGATTCCAGAATTATATGAAACAAGTAAAAATCAAATGCAAATTATCCACACAATGCAGTTAAGCAAAGTGAAAATACATTCTTTGAAACAAGAAAAATATATTAATAGTGATGCAATTCTTAAAGAGATTTATAATCCAATTGCGGCTAGAAGTATTAGGCAAACAATTAAAGTCACGAATGCGATTTTAAAAAAACATGGTGAATTGGATAGTGTTATTATCGAAATGCCTAGAGAATATCAGACAAGTGAAGAAGAAAAAAAGATGATTGAAAAGTTCCAAAGAGAAAATGAAAAAGAGAAGAAAGCAGCTTTAATACGAGCAAGGGAAGAATATGCTTTTCCAGATGAAGCTTTTCGGAATCACAAAGAACTAGCAACAAAGCTGCGGTTATGGTATCAGCAAGATCAATTCTGTTTATATAGTGGTAAAAGGATATCGATTGTAGATTTAGTCCGTGAACATAACATGTTTGAGGTTGACCATATTATTCCTCAGTCGATTTCTTTAGACGATAGTTTGAATAATAAAGTACTTTGCTTTTCAGGGGAAAATCAAAGAAAAGGTCAGCAAACACCATTTTATTATTATAAAAGTAAGTCAGGAAATTGGACTTATGAGCAGTATAAACAATCTGTTGAAAAACTATTTCAAAATAAGAAAATCTCGAATAAAAAGAAAGAACTCCTATTATTTGAAGAAGATATTAATAAATGGGATGTTAGGAGAGGTTTTATTGCTCGTAATCTTGTGGATACACGTTATGCTTCAAGGGTAGTCTTAAATAGTTTCCAACAATATTTTAGTAATCGAGATATGAATACTAAAGTTAAGGTCGTACGAGGTAAGTTTACCTCCCAACTTAGAAAAAAATGGGGGATTTCTAAAAATCGAAATGAAAGCCATTCACATCATGCTGTTGATGCGCTAATTGTTGCAGCAACTGCTAATTTACGTCTTTGGAATAAAGCATCTACAGGAGTCTCAGACGAAGGGAAACTTTACGATAAAGAAACAGGTGAAATTTTACCATTTGAAAAGCTAACAATAGATGAATACAATAAAATGATGAATAAAGAGCCGTTTTTGAACTTTAAAACAAGTTTGCAAGGCATTGAAGAACGCGTTAAATACTCTTACAAAGTAAGTAAGAAAGCAAATCGTAAAATTAGTGATGCGACAATTTATTCGACTCGTGAATGGGAAGGTGCCGAATATGTTGTTGGCAAAATTAAAAACATTTATGATACGAAAACATATGTTGACCAATTTAAGAAACGTTACATTAAAAATAAGGAAAAATTTTTAATGTATCAACATGATCCACAAACATTTGCTATTCTTGAAGAAATTATGAACACATATCCTGATGCTGACAACCCGTTTTTAGCCTATAAAAAAGAACATGGATTGATTCGGAAATATTCTAAAAAGGGGGAGGGGGCACCAGTGACAAGCTTGAAATTTATTGATAATGCTTTGGGACAGAAAATAGATATAACTGATAAAAATAAAGCAGCGTTGCCGAAAAATAAAAAAGTTGTGTTGCAATCAATTACTCCTTATCGTGCAGATGTTTATTATGATGAAGTGAAAAATCAATTTTATTTAATCGGTGTTAAATATAGCTTGTTTTCATTTTCAAAGCAAGGATATTTGATTGATGGAAAGGCTTACCAAGAACTCTTGGAGAATGCGCAAATTCACGATGAAATGAAGTTCTGTTTCAGCTTATATCGTGAAGATATTATTGAATTTGGTGAAGATACTAGTAGCTTACAACGTTATCGTTTTTGGTCGAAAAGTGAAAGTGGTAAGAATCGTATAGAGGTAAAACCCATAGAGAAGGCCGAATATCCAAAGCAAACAATGCCAACTATTACCAAAAAAACAAGAGTTTTTAACAAATATCAAACGGATGTGCTTGGTAATTTATTTAAAGTTGAAAAAGAAAAAGATCCGCGAATAACATTGAGTAATATCGTGAAAATTAAATAAAGTTCTTGACTTTTTAGCGATAGGGAGATAAAATGAAAATGCAAGGACGCTTGCTACAGTAGCTAAAATTCTGAGAACCTACTGAAATAAGGCTTTATGCCGAAATCGCTCTCCCATTTTATGGGGGAGTTTTTTTGTTTTAAACAGCTAGAAGGAGGAAATATTTATGACTTGGCGTACTGTGTTGGTAAAAGATAGTGAGCATATAAAGTTAAAACTAGATAGCGTAGTTATTTTAAAAGAAGAATATGAATACGTAATACCTCTTAGTGATATTTCAATTATTGTTCTTGAAGGTCTACAGACAAATATAACAACAAGATTATTATCTGCTTTGGCAAGTTATAATATTAGTCTTATAGTTTGCGACCATACGTACACCCCTACAGGAATTTATCATAGCTACAACGGACATTCACGTGCTAGTAAGATGATTCAAGCCCAAATTTCTTGGGATGAAAAAATGAAAGGTGAATGCTGGCGACATATTATTAAACAAAAAATCTACGGACAATCTCAAGTGCTTTCTCTAGTAAAAACGGATGAAGAACCTATACAAAAACTAAAGAAATATATATCTGAAATCGAGCATTATGATAAATCAAATCGGGAAGGACATGCTGCTAAAATTTATTTTAATGCCCTATTCGGAAAGGATTTTACAAGGCAGGATGATGAACTACCAATTAATGCAGGGCTGAATTATGGTTATAGTATTTTTAGAGCTCAAATCGCTAGGCTCGTAGTTGCGTATGGTCTACAACCGATGTTAGGGATTTTTCATCGAAGTGAGTATAATCAGTTTAATCTGGTTGATGACTTAATCGAGCCTTTCCGACCATTTGTGGATGTTTGGGTATACGAGAACATGCGCAAAGAAAAATTCTTAACATTTGAAAATCGAGCAGCATTAATAAACCTTTTAAACATGCGCACAAAATATAAAAATGGTCACTATACACTGCTTGTTATTATGGAGAAATACATTCAAGATTTTATTAACTACATGGAAACAGGTGATTTAAGCAAAATTAATGTGATTGATATAAAAAGCTTCGAGGGGGCTTCTAAAAAGTGAGGTATGACGTAATGAGAGTTATTTGTTTTTTTGATTTACCAACTGAAACCGTAAAACAAAAAAGAATGTATCGTTATTTCCGAAAAACATTAATTAATAATGGTTTTGAAATGCTCCAGTATTCTGTGTATGTGAGAACATGTCCAAATCGGGTTTTTGCTAAAAAATATTATAAAAGAATTGCCGCCAAGTCGCCTAATGAAGGGCATATTCGATTATTAACAGTGACTGAGAAACAATTTGAAGATATGATTTTAATAGTAGGTGAGAAAGCTCAGCAGGAAGAAAAAATAGGCGCTAATCGGATGGTGATTTTATGAGTAAGTTTACTTTTTCAAATCCTAAGTTAAAACGGGTAGAAATGGAGTTTTCTCAACTCACACAAGTTATTGGTGATAACACGGAATTAAAGCAACAGCTTTGGCAAAACATGTCATGGTATTTAAGCAAGCATAAATATACAGAATCAGAATTAAGCATTTTAAATTACTCTGAACCTCAAATTTGGGAAGATGGTAATGACCTGTCTAGAAATAAGTTTCGGACAATCATAATTGAGTCTATCACTGATATTCATGGGTTGCTAAATGCAAATAAAGGAACACCAACTTTTGATGTGTTAAATCAGATGATGGCAAAGCTGGAAATATCAAAGTATATAGAAAAGATTAATCAAGAAATGTCTCAAATTGAGAAGCAATTAAATGCCAATGAAGAATTACAAAAATTGAACGAAGAACAGAAGTATAAATGGAAGGTTGTTGTGGAGGAATTTAATTCAAAATCACTGCTCCAGAAAAATGTATCATTCACACCAATGTATCAAGATGGAGCATATGCAACTGAATATATTGATGGGTACACAAAATACATGATTTTATTGGATTTGTTAGAAATAAATCTTGAAACTTCTAGTGAAACCATATTGCTAATGATTAAAAATATTGATGATACGTTACGTTATAATGAATTCGAGGAAGTCATGGATCTCATAAAACAACTTACACTAAAATATTCTAATTTTTACTGCATGGTATTTCCAAGTCAAATCGGATACGTTTATGTTAGCGAAGAATACATTGATAGTATATTAGTTATGGGTGAAGAAGCACACTCATTATTTGATAGCGTTACTTTATATGAACGTGTCTGTTCTCATTATCCGGATAAAATTATGCCAACTTATCATGAATTTTTATCATGTTTAAAAATTGTTGCGCCATATTTATTTACGAGCAAAAAACAAAGTATTCGAATGAATGTTAAAGAGTTAGTTTTAATTAAATTAATCAACGAATTATTCCAATACTTTGAGTTTACTCCAGCTCCGGCAATGCTTCATAGTCAACTAGAGTATAATTTTTTGTATGAAAGCTAATAAGTTTTATGATAAGATAGAAAATATCAGTAGTTTTTAAAACCTTAATTTGAGGTTTTAGTACTCTCAGAATTTTAGCTACTGTAAAACTTGGAACTATCGATGTAATTAAATTAATGCGTTTTAGTACTCTCAGAATTTTAGCTACTGTAAAACTCATGAACAGACGGGAACATATAAGGTAGCGTTTTAGTACTCTCAGAATTTTAGCTACTGTAAAACGCAACCTCTTTCGGGCAAACCGGCCAGCTCGTTTTAGTACTCTCAGAATTTTAGCTACTGTAAAACTCTAAAGTTGTTTCCCACCCGTAAAATTTAGTTTTAGTACTCTCAGAATTTTAGCTACTGTAAAACGTGATGGAGTATATATTCGCTTTAAAAGTAGTTTTAGTACTCTCAGAATTTTAGCTACTGTAAAACGATTCAGGGGAAAGCTCGGCAACGGAATCGGTTTTAGTACTCTCAGAATTTTAGCTACTGTAAAACTCGACATCATAAGAACAGATTTGTTATCTAGTTTTAGTACTCTCAGAATTTTAGCTACTGTAAAACGTACGGCGCTGGGTACACCTCTGGGTACGGGTTTTAGTACTCTCAGAATTTTAGCTACTGTAAAACAGGCTGCTGTCTTTGCGTCTTGTTTGGTCAGTTTTAGTACTCTCAGAATTTTAGCTACTGTAAAACGCGCACCTCTTAAATTTGCATAACTTAAATGTTTTAGTACTCTCAGAATTTTAGCTACTGTAAAACGCGCACCTCTTAAATTTGCATAACTTAAATGTTTTAGTACTCTCAGAATTTTAGCTACTGTAAAACATTAGGATTTTCGTACTACGTCACTGGAGTGTTTTAGTACTCTCAGAATTTTAGCTCTAAAGCTGATACATTTTTTGTTCGCTTGCTATGAAACTTAATATGTGAATTATTTCACGAATGAAGAAACTTGTTTTTTTGAAAAAAATTAACTGATTTGAAGTAGGTGTGCAATCTACTTCTTTTTAGTTGTATCCAAGTTACTATGAGCTAAAGGGACTAAAGACTATCGAATGTATTTAAAATCCTGATTTTATCCAACTTTTTATTCAATAAGAACCAAAAGAACTATTTTTATCAGAAAGCTACTTTTTACTTTATTTTTTCCACATTACTCATTATATTATAGATAATCAACTAGAGAATCTGGTAGTCAGGCGAAGGAGGGGTGCATAATTCTGAAAAATTAATATCGTGTTTTTAGGCAAAGAAATTGTTCGGTCTTTGTAGATGTTAAGGGAAGCATACGCAAATTTTTATGAACAGTTGTGATAAACATAGGGGGCCCTTTCATGGATTTTCAATACTCGCCGAAGGGATACGGCGATAGGGGGAAAAATGATGGGAAGAAATAAAGTCAACTATAAGAAAAGATTGAATGATGAGCGAGCGAGAAAAGCAAAGTTAATAGCGGCACTGGTTACAACCACAACAATGATGGTTTCTCCAGTTTCGCTTAATTTGGATGGGCTAAATTCTACCATTCAATTAGGGGGGATAAAAGCCGATGCAGCGACTGTTGATTTATTGGGGAACGCAGAACTAAATCCAGTTTATGCAAATGGTAAATTGACACTCACTTTATCAGGGACACAACTAGCATCGATAGGCCTAGTAGATACTTATTATACGTATTTTCAACTCCCTGATGAATTAAGTAGTTTATTGACTAACCCAGCTATTCGAGCAAATACAACATTATCTTATAGTATTCCACTTCTTCAAGTGGGACCAATTGGAATTCCGCCACATACTGGAACGGTAACGGGAAATGATTTATTACTTGATACTACGCACAACGCAATAGGGGCGCAAATTGATCATGGATTGGCTTCTGTTGGTGTAGCAGCAACTAATACATTTGTTTTAACAATTGATTTAGCAGCTTTAGGAATAATGGCACTCCCAGCTTCACCTGATGGTACATTAGAATTCGCAGCGATTAGTGGGGATAACTTTTTAGATGTAGACTTATTCACAACTGGAGCAGCGAGTGGAACATTGGTTACGGATGTAGGTGACGCCGATGCTGATGCTGATGCTGACGCCGATGCTGATGCCGACGCTGATGCCGATGCCGACGCTGATGCCGACGCTGATGCCGACGCTGATGCCGATGCTGATGCTGACGCTGATGCCGACGCTGATGCTGATGCTGACGCTGATGCTGATGCCGATGCTGATGCCGATGCTGATGCTGATGCCGATGCCGATGCCGACGCTGATGCCGATGCTGATGCCGATGCTGATGCCGATGCTGATGCCGATGCTGATGCCGATGCTGATGCCGATGCTGATGCCGATGCTGATGCCGATGCTGATGCCGATGCTGATGCTGATGCTGACGCTGATGCCGATGCTGATGCCGACGCTGATGCCGATGCCGTTTACCACTCTCCCACCCCGCGCGACCCCTCAGCACCTCCTT
>NZ_FYBQ01000002.1 GCF_900186125.1 Listeria goaensis
TCACCGTCACCGTTCCATTTGAAGCTCGTGTAACGGTTGTGTTCGCACTTGCTGATTTCCCATTTTTCGTTGCGGTTGCAATGACAACAGTACCTGCCGCTTGTTTTGGAATGGTAATGCTGTAATGACCACTAGCATCTGCTTTTCCTGTTGCAATCGTAGTGTTACCTACTTTAATAGTTACATCTGCATTCGGTTCTGCCGTTCCTTCTGCTTTTGTAGAATCAGAATCTAAGGCATTAATTGTCGTTGGCGCAATATTACCTTGTGCAACCGTAGTATTCGCACTTTCTGTTTTGCCTTTCGCTGTTGCACTTGCCGTTACGACCGTTCCAAATGCTTGTTTTGGAATAGTCACACTGTATGTGCCATTTGCTTGAACAATACCACTTGCAATTTGGTTGTTGTTTTGATCCTTAAATACAATCGTTGCGTTTGGTTCTGCGGTTCCTTCTGCTTTCACGGAATCCGTTGTAAGTGGATTAATTGTCGTCTGTGCAAGATCCGCCTGTGTAACTGACGTATTCGCACTGGACGATTTACCATTCTTACTTGCCGTTGCCGTTACAACAGTATTGACTGCTTGTTTCGGAATCGTAATGCTATATGTGCCGTTCGCTTGAACAACACCACTTGCGATTTGATTGTTGTTCTGATCTTTAAATACAATCGTTGCGTTTGGTTCTGCGGTTCCTTCTACTTTCACAGAATCCGTTGTAAGTGGATTAATTGTCGTTGGCGCAATGTCTGCCTGTGTGACTGGCGTATTCGCACTAGACGTTTTTCCATTCTTACTTGCCGTTGCCGTTACGACCGTTCCAAATGCTTGTTTCGGTATAGTGACACTGTATGCCCCACTCGCTTGAACAACACCACTTGCGATTTGATTGTTATTTTGATCTTTAAATACAATCGTTGCGTTTGGTTCTGCGGTTCCTTCTACTTTCACAGAATCCGTTGTAAGTGGATTAATTGTCGTTGGTGCAATGTCTGCCTGAGTGACTAACGTATTCGCACTAGACGTTTTTCCATTCTTACTTGCCGTTGCCGTTACAACAGTTCCAAATGCTTGTTTCGGTATAGTGACACTATATGCCCCATTCGCTTGAACAACACCACTTGCAATTTGGTTGTTGTTCTGGTCTTTAAATACAATTGTTGCATTCGGTTCGGCGGTTCCTTCCGCTTTCACAGAATTCGTTGTTAGAGAATTAATCGTCGTTGCTGCAATATTCCCTTGTGTGACTGGCGTATTCGCACTGGAAGACTTACCATTTTTCGTTGCATCAGCTGTCACAACGGTTCCGAATGCTTGTTTCGGAATCCTAATACTATATGTGCCATTTGCTAGAATAATCCCACTTGCAATCTGATTGTTGTTTTGATCTTTAATCACAATCGTTGCGTTCGGTTCTCCTGTTCCTTCTGCTTTCACAGAATCGGTTGTCAGTGGATTAATTGTTGTTTGTGCAATCTCATTTTGGGTTACTGCAGTATTCGCACTGGAAGACTTACCATTTTTTGTTGCGGTTGCCGTTACAATCGTTCCAAATGCTTGTTTCGGAATCGTCAGGCTGTAAGTTCCATCAGGTTGTACAATCCCACTTGCAAGTTGATTATTATCTTGATCTTTAATCACAATCATTGCATTTGGCTCGGCAATCCCTTCTACCTTCACTGAATCTGTTGTAAGTGCATTAATCGTTGTTGGCGCAATGTCGCCTTGTGTAACCGTTGTTGGCGCTCGATTCGATGTTACATCATTTTTTGTCGCCGTTGCACTAACAATTGTTCCTACCGTTTGCTTCGGAATAGTGACACTATAGTTTCCACTTGAATCTACTTTTCCTGTTGCAATCGTTGTTTGGCCTACTTTAATTGTAATATCCGCATTTGGTTCAGCAGTTCCCTCAGCTTTAATGGAATCTGTTGTTAACCCATTAATCGTTGTTGGAGCAAGAGCTCCTTGCGTTACAGTTGTATTCGCACTTGAAGATTTGCCATTCTTCGTTGCATCTGCTGTCACAACGGCTCCAAACGCTTGCTTCGGAATTGTAATACTATAAACACCACTTGCATTAGCCGTACCGGTTGCAATCGTTGTTGGTCCAACTTTAATTGCAATTGCCGCGTTTGGCTCGGCAGTTCCTTCTGCTTTCACAGAATCCGTGGTCAACACATTAATCGTTGTTGGCACAAGGTTTCCTTGTGTCACCGTTGTATCCCCACTTGCTGATTTATCATTCTTCGTTGCCGTTGCTACCACAATCGTTCCAACTGCTTGTTTTGGAATCATCAGGCTGTAATTTCCATCTGATCCTACTTTCCCAGTCGCAATCATTGTTTGACCTACTTTAATCACAATATCTGCATTCGGCTCTGCTGTTCCTTCCGCTTTTACTGAATCTGTATTTAAAGCATTAATTGTCGTTGGTGCAAGGTCTCCTTGTGTCACCGTTGTACTATCACTTGATGTTTTTCCATTCTTCGTTGCCGTTGCCGTTACAACAGTTCCAAACGCTTGTTTTGGAATTATTACACTGTATGTGCCGTTTGCCTGAACAACGCCACTTGCAATTTGATTGTTATTTTGGTCTTTAAATACAATCGTTGCATTCGGCTCGGCCGTTCCTTCCGCTTTCACAGAATCTGTCGTTAACGCATTAATCCTTGTCGGTGCAAGGTCTCCTTGCGTTACCGTTGTATTATCACTTGATGTTTTTCCATTTTTCGTTGCCGTTGCCGTTACAACCGTTCCAAACGCTTGTTTTGGAATTGTTACACTGTATGTGCCGTTTGCTTGAACAACACCACTTGCAATTTGGTTGTTGTTCTGGTCTTTAAATACAATCGTTGCATTCGGTTCGGCGGTTCCTTCGGCTTTCACAGAATCTGTCGTTAACGCATTAATCCTTGTTGGTGCAAGATTTCCTTGCGTTACCGTTGTACTATCACTTGATGTTTTTCCATTTTTCGTTGCCGTTGCCGTTACAACCGTTCCAAACGCTTGTTTTGGAATTGTTACACTGTATGTGCCGTTTGCTTGAACAACACCACTTGCAATTTGGTTGTTGTTCTGGTCTTTAAATACAATCGTTGCATTCGGTTCGGCGGTTCCTTCGGCTTTCACAGAATCTGTCGTTAACGCATTAATCCTTGTTGGTGCAAGATTTTCTTGCGTCACCGTTGTACTATCACTTGATGTTTTTCCATTCTTCGTTGCCGTTGCCGTTACAACCGTTCCAAACGCTTGTTTTGGAATTGTCACACTGTATGTGCCGTTTGCCTGAACAACGCCGCTTGCAATTTGATTGTTGTTTTGATCTTTAAATACAATCGTTGCATTCGGCTCGGCCGTTCCTTCTGCTTTCACGGAATCTGTATTTAAAGCATTAATCGTTGTTTTCGCAATGTTTCCTTGTGTCACCGTTGTATTATCACTTGATGTTTTACCACTTAATGTCGCTGTCGCCGTCACAACGGTTCCAACTGCTTGTTTTGGAATCATTAAATAGTACACGCCATCAGAACCTACTCGGCCACTCGCTAATTGATTATCATTTTGATCTTTAATCACAATCGTTGCATTTGGCTCTGCTGTTCCTTCTACTGATGTAGAATCTGTTGTTAGCGCATTAATCATCGTTGGCGCGATATTTCCTTGTGCCACGGTAGTAGAATCACTTTCAACCTTATCATTCTTGCTTGCTGTTGCCGTTACAACGGTTCCAGCGACTTGTTTTGGAATCACCAGACTGTAGTTACCGTTTGCATCTACTTTCCCAGTTGCAATCGTCGTACCACCTATTTTAATCGCAATATCTGCATTTGGTTCTGCTGTTCCTTCTGCTTTTATAGAATCTGTCGTTAACGCATTAATCGTTGTTTTCGCAATATTTTCTTGCGTTACCGTTGTATGTGCGCTCGCAGTTTTCCCATTAGCCGTCGCAGTCGCTGTTATTACTGTCCCAACAGCTTGTTTTGGAATTCTAAAGAAATACGTACCATCTGGCGCTACACGACCACTTGCTAGCTGATTGTTATTTTGATCTTTAATCACAATCGTTGCATTTGGTTCTGCTGTTCCCTCTGTCGATGTAGAATCTGTCGTTAGCTTACCAATCGTTGTCGGTGCAATACCACCTTGTGTGACAGTTGTGCTCGCACTTGCATTTTTCCCATTAGCCGTTGCCGTTGCCGTCACCACTGTTCCAACTACTTGTTTTGGAATAATAAGGTAGTACGTGCCATCAGAACTTACGCGGCCACTTGCAAGTTGGTTATTGTTTTGATCTTTAATCACAATCGTTGCATTTGGTTCCGCCGTCCCTTCTGCCACTGTAGAATCAGTTGTCAATTCACCAATTGTCGTCGGCGCAAGATTACCTTGCGTCACTGTTGTGCTTGCACTAGCAGACTTTTCATTCTTCGTTGCGGTTGCCGTTACAACTGTTCCAAATGGTTGTTTTGGAATTGTTAGGCTGTAAGTTCCATTCGCTTGAACAACACCACTTGCAAGTTGATTGTTGTTTTGATCTTTAATCACAATTGCCGCGTTTGGTTCCGCGGTTCCTTCGGCTTTCACAGAATCCGTTGTTAACGCATTAATCGTCGTTGGTGCAAGATTTTCTTGCGTCACTGTTGTATTCGCGCTCTTCGTTTGGCCATTCTTCGTTGCAGTTGCTGTGACAACCGTTCCAACGGCTTGTTTTGGAATCGTAATGCTGTAGTTTCCATCAGATCCTACTTTTCCACTCCCGATTTGCGTATTGTTTTGGTCTTTAATCACAATATCCACATTTGGTTCCGCTGTTCCTTCGGCTTTTACGGAATCCGTTGTTAATGCATTAATCGTTGTTTCTGCAATAGTAGCAACTAGTGGTACTCTTGTTCTTGCAATTTCAAGATTTTCTGAGTTATAACCAATCGCATAGACTTCATCTGTTGCCGCATTTGTGATAGTACGTGCATAATATTGGAAGGTACCATCTGTTCCAACTGGAATCTTCGTAAGAAGCGTCCCATTTACAACAAGTCCTACTTTGACAACAGAACCTGTGTATGTTCCGCGTACATAAGAATCTGCACCACCAACAACAAAGGTATTCGGTGTAATCGTTCCAACTTTTAAGTCGCCATCTTTCACCGTCACACGTTTCCGGTCTAATTCTTGATTGGATGCATCAAGACCAACTAAATACGCGACTTGATTCGTATTTGTTATCACGCCTTTTGCATAATATTCAAAGCTTCCTGTAACAGGAATGGTTGATTTTCTAACACCATCTACTTCGAGATACACTTTTGTAATATCCCCTGTTACTTCGGCTTGAATGCGACTGTCATAGCCCACATAGAAGTCTTCTTTCACCGTTACGGTTCCCGTATGTTCACGCGTAACTTCAGTAGAGGCACTCGATGTTTTTCCATTTGCAGTGGCTGTCGCCGTCACAATCGTACCCTCCGCTTGGGGAAGAATAATGAAAGTGTATGTTCCATCTGAACCAGCTTGTCCCACTGCAATGGTTGTTGTGCCTGCTTTGATTACCATATTTGCATTCGGTTCGGCAGTTCCTCGTACAATGGTTGATGCCGTTGTTAATGGTTCAATCGTCGTTTGCGCAATTGTTGCGCCTCCAGTTACGGTCGTATTTGCACTCGATGTTTTTCCATTTAAAGTAGCTGTCGCCGTTACCACAGTACCTAGGGCTTGCTGTGAAATGGCCATAGTATAACGTCCATCTGAACCAATTCGTCCGCTTGCAATTTGATTATTATTTTGATCCCTCAATACAAGCGTTGCATTCGGTTCACCGGTTCCCGTAGCCTGCCTCGAATCCGTTGTTAACGAATTAATGGTCGTTTGTGCGATACGATCACTGATAACCGTCGTGTTGGCACTTGACGTTTTCCCATTAGCTGTCGCGGTTGCTGTTACTACAGTTCCTTCCGCTTGTTTAGAAATTGTCACCGTGTAAATCCCGTCAGAGCCAATTCGCCCACTCGCGATTTGATTGTTATTTTGATCTCTCAAAATTAATGAAGCATTCGGTTCACCAGTCCCTGATGCTGTTACTGAGTCCACTGTTAATGAATTAATTGTTGTTGGCTCGATAGTATCATTCGTAACAACTGTAAACGAGCTAGATGTCTTTCCATCTAATGTTGCCGTGGCCGTCACAACGGTTCCAGCCAATTGTTTTGGAATGGTCACACTGTAATTGCCATCTGAACCTACTCGGCCTAGTGCAATTTGGTTATTGTTCTGATCTCTCAAAACTAATGAAGCATTCGGTTCAGCGGTCCCTTCTGCTCGTACAGAATCTGTGTTCAATGGATTAATTGTCGTTTGCGCAATTTCATCCGAAATAACAGTCGTATTCGCGCTAGAGGTCTTTCCACCAGCTGTAGCCGTTGCAATGACAGTTACTCCAGCGGCTTGTTTTGGAATGGTCACGCTGTAATTGCCATCTGAACCTACTCTTCCTTCCCCAATTGTACTAGATCCGACTTTAATCGCAATAGCTGCATTCGGTTCTGCTTTCCCTTGCGCTACTGTCGAGTTCGTATTTAATGCATTAATGGTTGTTTGTGCAATGCTATCTTGTGTGACAGTTGTGCTCGCACTAGATGTTTGTCCATCTTTTGTTGCCGTCGCAGTTACAACCGTTCCAGCAGCTTGTTTTGGAATCACCACACTATACTTTCCATCTGAGCCTATTCGACCATTTGCAATTTGATTATTATTTTGATCTTTAAGAACCAAAATCGCATTTGGTTCAGCAGTTCCTTCTGCTGTTAGCGAATCTGTTGTTAAGGGTTTAATCGTTGTCGGTGCAATATTCCCTTGTGTCACAGTTGTATTCGCACTAGATGACTTTCCGTATATCGTAGCTGTGGCCGTCACAATGGTTCCAACTATTTGTTTTGGAATCAAGAAATTATAATTTCCATCTGAACCCACACGACCTGATGCAAGCGTAGTCAAACCTGCTTTAATCACAATATCTGCATTCGGTTCAGCCGTTCCTTCTGCTGTCACAGAGTCTGTGTTTAAAGCATTGATGGTTGTTTGCGCAATATTTCCTTGTGTCACAGTTGTAGAGGCACTTTCATTTTCACCATTTTTAGTAGCAGTTGCTGTGACAATCGTTCCAGCTATTTGCTTGGGTATTGTCACACTGTATGTGCCATTCGGCTGTACGGATCCTGTCGCCAATTGATTACCAAATTGATTACGAATCACAAGAGTAGCACCCGGTTCTGCAGTTCCTTCTGCCTTCACAGAGTCTGTTGTTAGCGCATTAATCGTTGTCGGTGCAATATTCCCTTGCGTTACCGTTGTATTCGCACTGGATGTTTGCCCATTTTTTGTTGCTGTGGCTGTCACAATTGTTCCAGCTACTTGTTTAGGTATTGTCACACTGTATGTACCATTTTCAAGTATCTGACCTGTTCCGATTTGATTCCCAGACTGATTGCGAATCACAAGTGAGGCACCTGGTTCCCCTCTACCGGTTGCTAATGTTGAATCCGTTGTAAGGGGATTAATCGTTGTTTGCGCAATACTTCCTTGTGACACTGTAGTTTGCGCACTTTTTGATTGTCCATTAATTGTTGCAACTGCGGTTACAATCGTTCCAGCGGCTTGCTTTGGAATTGTAACATTATAAGTACCATCGCTGTTTACAGTCGTTGTCGTAAGCGTTGTTCCGCCTGCTGTTATAACAAGGCTAGCATTCGGCTCAGCCGTTCCCTGCGCAGTCAAAGAATTCGTTGTCAGCGGATTAATTGTTGTCTCGTCCATATTATCAATATCAACTAAACTTAGATTAGAAAACCGTGTGCTGCCTGTATTTGCACTTCTAAAGATGTCAAAACTGATAGTTGTAAAATTACTCCGAGCCGTAAAGGTCAGACTTTGAGTGCCATAATTAGCAGACCAAGAACTACCCGTGGTTGCTAAAGTCCCTGCATTTGCACTAATATTATTGTAACCATCTAGGGCGTGGACCTTAAAAAGTGAATTACTTTGATTAATAACCGTGTAATTCAAAGTATATCTATGACCAGCAATTGTATTAACAGATTGGAACATATTTCCTGCGGGTCCGTTATCAACTGTTCTATTCATCCAAATATCCATAGAGCCATTTCCCTGTGGTTTTACACTCATTGTGTTAGGTCTGTAGCCATTAATAGCATAGGAACCATCTGAACTATTATAATCATAGCTTCTTACCGTTGTTCCACCATTGTATGCATTTGCGCCATCCCAAATACGAAAATCCCAGTTACTAATACCATTAAAATTACTGTTTTTTAACAGGTTTGCAGCATTAGACTGTAAAACTCCTGATTTCAATTTTGGTGTTTGCGCTTCACTATCAGCCGCTCTCACTGTTAAAGCATTAAATGGAAACGCTGTCGCAATTGTAGAAGCTACCATTGTAGTTGTAATCGTACTGATTACTATCTTCTTTAATTTAGATTTTCTCATGATGCTTGTTCTCCTTTTAAATTTCATTTTTTACATAGAAAATACCTTTTACGTCAGGATTTCCTATAGCCTCCCTATTCAAAACTTCATCATTCCCCCCTTTTCCCATAAGTATATGCACACATATATTCATATTAGCATCTGAAAAATAGTCAAATTAGCTATAAAAACGGCTTTATTTACCTGTTTTATGTAATTTTTGTGACATTTTTTCTATCACAAAAAAAAAAAGAAGGCTATTCCGTTCATTTTGCACGACGGATTTTGGGCATAAAAAAACACTCTCCAAAAGTTAGACCAAACATCTAGCTTTTGGAGAGTGACTCAAATCAACTGAGAGAAACTCCTATTTTACTTTTACAATCCAATCTTTCGGCGCTTCTTTATCACCAAATTGAATGCCACAAAGCTCATCATACAATTGCCTTGTAACAGGTCCTACTTCCGTTTCGCTATAAAACACATGGTAGTCATCTCCGTTTTGAATGCCGCCAATTGGTGTAATCACAGCAGCCGTTCCACAAGCGCCAGCTTCTTTATAATCATCCAATTGATCAATATATACATCGCCTTCTTCAACTTCCAACCCTAAGCGATGTTCCGCTAAATAAAGAAGGGAATATTTTGTGATACTAGGCAAAATGGAAGGCGAAAATGGTGTAACAAAACGGTTGTCTTTCGTAATTCCGAAAAAGTTAGCAGCCCCTACTTCCTCAATTTTTGTATGTGTGGCAGGGTCTAAATAAATCGCATCCGCGAAATTTCGTTTCTGCGCATTTTTCCCAGGTAAAAGACTGGAAGCATAGTTCCCACCAACTTTTGCGGCTCCTGTTCCTTTTGGCGCAGCACGGTCGTAATCTGATACAACGAAACTAGCTGGTTGCAAACCACCTTTAAAATAAGCGCCAACTGGTGTACAGAAAATCGAAAAGATATATTCAGGTGCAGCATGAACACCAACGTTATCACCAACACCAATAACAAACGGACGCAAGTAAAGTGTTCCACCTGTTCCATATGGCGGAATAAATTCTTCATTCGCTTTAACAACTTCTCGACATGCTTCAATAAATTTTTCAGTCGGAATCGTTGGCATCAAAAGCCGTTCACAACTTCTTTGCATTCTTTGCGCGTTTTGATCCGGTCGAAACAGATTAATCGATCCATCTTTTGCTCGGTAAGCTTTTAAACCTTCAAAACACTGTTGTCCGTAGTGAAGGGCCGTCGATCCCTCACTAATATGAAGTACATTATCCTCAGTAAGCGTTCCAGCATCCCATTCGCCATCTTTCCAATGAGAAATATAGCGCTTATCTGTTTTAATATAACCAAAACCTAAATTAGCCCAATCAATATCTTTTGCCATTTTCTTCCCTACTTTCTGTGTACTCAACTTATTTCATAAGTATAGCACAACTTTTCTAGCCTTACAGTATTTTTTCTCTAGCTTGGAGCAGCAAATAAACTAAATAGAGAGTATTTT
Source organism: Listeria goaensis (assembly GCF_900186125.1). GTDB lineage: Bacteria > Bacillota > Bacilli > Lactobacillales > Listeriaceae > Listeria > Listeria goaensis. The sequence continues at coordinate 9,984 of NZ_FYBQ01000002.1, forward strand.
CTAACTTTTTAACTAAAAATAAGCAAATTATACTCCCTTTTTCAATAAATCATGATAAAATGAAGACATTCTTTAAAAATAAAAATTGGCGAGAGGAGAGATTGACGATGGCTGAAGGTAAAATGCTCGAAGAAAAATTGTTTAGTAAACATTTGAATGAGGAAATGGACATCATTATTTACTTACCACCGGATTACTCACCTCTTTATAAATACCCACTTTTTATCGTTCAAGACGGGAAAGATTATTTAAGCTTTGGGAAGTTGCCTAAATTTGTCGATGAACTGACGAACCAGAACAGGATTCAAAAAGCTATTTTTGCTTGTTTACCGTATAAAACAGTGGAGGACAGACGCAGAAAATATCATCCAGATGGTGAACAAAATGAAGCATACATGCGCTTTTTAGCCCATGAACTCGTCCCCTATTTAGAAAATCAGTTTCCTTCCTTTCAAATGGCAAACAGTCGCTTTTTAATGGGGGATTCACTCGGAGCAAGCGTTTCTTTAAAAGCAGCGCTTAAATATCCATTCACCTTTGGAAATGTCATTTTACATTCGCCTTTTGTAAATGATGACCTTTTAGAACTCGTTCAATCGGCAAACCCAGCTGCCCTTAAAGTCTTCCATATCATCGGGGACGCAGAAACTGAAGTGGAAACGACCGATAACCAAGTCGCTAATTTCTTAGAACCAAACGAAAAACTCCATTTTCTTATTGAGAAGAAAGGTTTTGAGTCTGAATTTCATCTATTTAACGGTGGTCACCGCTGGAAATATTGGCAACCGTTTATTAAAACTAGCTTAACTTTTATGCTTCCAACTCATACATTTGATTTAGAGAGCATGGGCGTTTAACGAAGGGAGAAAGAATTTTGACAGTAAAGAAAGTAGTAAACGAACAAATGCGCAAAGATGCCTTACAAATTCGCTTTGATGTATTTGTTACCGAACAACATGTTGATCCAGAATTAGAATGGGACGAATTTGATAACGATCCTTCCACAATCATGTTTATCGACTATGATGACGACGGTACACCACTTGCCACAGGCCGTTTGCGTCTCCTGCCTAATTACGGAAAAGTAGAACGCATTTGTGCGCAGAAAAAAGCACGTGGCAAAGGCTCCGGTCGAAGAATTATGGAAACCATTGAACAAGAAGCCAAACAACAAGGTGCATCAAAACTAAAACTGGGTGGTCAAGTCACAGCGATTCCATTTTATGAAAAGCTCGGTTACACAGTTTGTTCCGATATTTTCATGGATGCAGGCATCGAACATAAAGAAATGGAAAAAAACATTTAAAAAATAGCCTTTTAAGGCTATTTTTTTATTAATATTTGTTAAAGAACACACAATTTCATGTATAATGAAGCTTGTTGAAAGGAGTGGTTAATATGAATAAATTAATTTGGGGTTGTCGCATTTTTTACATAAGTACGATGCTTCTCCTCTTTTATGTACTTGATTACTATCATTTTTTAATTTTAAATATCACATTAGCTTATATTCCTTTTGAACTAGCTGTTTTTCTACATAAAAAAAAGCGACCTGCCATCATTTTTTGGATTTTGGCTGCCGCTTGGCTCCTATTTTTCCCTAATGCTTTTTATTTAGTTACCGACTTCTTTCATTTAAAACAGTTTAATATTTATGATTATAACGGTATTCTTCAAAAAGATAGTTTGTTATGGCAAAGCTTTACCGTCATGTCGGGAGCGGTGTTTTTTGGCCTTTTCGTTGGCAACCTGTCCCTTCGTTTCATTTTAGATGCCATAAAAGAGCGCACGAATTGGCGTGAATCCATTCTCGTCCCCATCATTTTACTTTTATCAAGTTACGGTATTTATTTAGGACGCTTTGATCGCCTGCACACTATCCACCTTTTGACAGAGCCGAGCACCGTTCTACACAGTATTTTAAATGTTTCGGGCTTTCAATTTGAGTTTATTATCTATTTTTTCATTTTACAATTAATGCTTTACCTTATGTTTCGCTATTTCCCAAAATCCACAAATTAACTTAGCATTTCAACGGTTCCATCGTTTTTGCCAATAATAAGCTCGTCCGCTATACCTAAAAAAAGACCATGCTCCACAATGCCTGATAAACTGTCTAATTCGTTAGCCAGTTTTTTTGCGTCTAATAGCGGATAAATCTCTAAATCTAAAATCATATTCCCATTATTCGTCAGAAAAACCTCTCCATCTTGCGCATAACGCACATTTGCCCCGATATTTTGCTTTTTAAGTGCTCGCTCCACATATTTATAACTAAAAGGGAGCACTTCAACTGGCAAACAAAATTTTCCGAGCACTTCAACCACTTTTGATTCATCCACGACCCAAATATTCCGTTTTGAAATAAGCGCAACTAATTTTTCGCGAAGAAGCGCACCGCCGCCGCCTTTAATTCCTGCAAAATCCCGCGTAACTTCATCTGCGCCATCAATTGTGACGTCAATTTCTGTTACTTCGTTAAAGGAAAGTAAAGGAATATGCCACTTTTTCGCCAGTTCCTCCGTTTCAATTGATGTCGCAACGCCTTTTATTTGCAAGCCAGCTTGCACAAGCTCCCCTAGTTTTTCAATCGTATAAAAAACCGTACTTCCTGTTCCAAGACCAACAATCATGCCATCTTGAACTGCTTCACAAGCCTTCTCGCCTGCCATACGTTTTGACTCCATTCTGTCCACTCCTTCTTATTTAACCTTACAATTTTAAAAGAATCCTCTCGACAAAAAATGCATTTTATAGCGTATTCTCGCATAAATCTTTAAAAATTCGTCTTTCTTCTCTCGTATTCACACTCTAATCTTACAAAAATGTAATTAGACTTTTCAATACAAGTGAGTTACATTATATGATAGTTACGTATTTAAATTTAACATTTGTAACATAATAGACATAAACGGGGTGAATAGATGCAAAAAGTAAAGTTGTTTTTTCATAAGCCAGCCACGATTTTTATACTTAAAACAGCATTCTATTTAGCTGTTTTACTTGGACTTTTATGGTTTTACGGCTTCAAAAACCCAAATAGCACCAATTTTATTTATAACGAATTTTAAAAAGAAAGGATGATTACGCGTGGGTTTACAAACGATGACCACCTCACTTACAGAACGCATTGATGAATGGGCTACTCTCACTCCGCAGAAGGTTTGCTACGAATATAATGGTACCACACTTTCTTACAAGGAACTAAAAAATCAATCTGATTCCTTTGCTTTTTTTTTAGAAGAAAAAGCTTTTCCAAAAGAGGCGCCAATTGTCGTTTACGGACACATGTCCTCGCTTATGTTAGTCGCTTTTATGGCTTGTTTAAAAAGTGGACATGCGTATGTTCCCGTTGATACTTCTATGCCAAGGGAGCGCATTACTCAAATTGTGACCGCAGCAGAACCAGCTTGCGTGCTTGCTGTGGAAGAACTTCCGGTTGAAACGGATAAACCTGTTCTCACTGCTAGCGAAATCGCTGAATTTATTCGCTTAAATACGGGCAAAAAGCCACGCCTAGCGAGCGCCGTTCAAGGTGATGATACGCATTATATTATTTACACATCGGGCAGCACTGGCCTACCGAAAGGCGTTCAAATTAGCCAAAACAATTTAATCAGCTTTTCCAATTGGCTGCTGCAAGATTTTTCATTAACAGAAGGTTTGCGCATTTTAAATCAAGCACCTTTTTCATTTGACCTTTCCGTTATGGACCTGTATCCAAGCTTACTTTCAGGGAGCACGCTAGTTCCCGTGGATAAGACTTGCAGCGCCAATTTAAAAGACTTGTACAGTCAAATTCCGCGACTGCGACTTGACGTCTTCGTTTCAACGCCGTCATTCGCTGACATTTGTTTACTTGACCCCCATTTTAACGGCGCTAATAATCCTTCGCTCTCAAAATTTATTTTTTGCGGGGAAGTCCTAACCAAAGAAACTGCACGCGAATTAATTGCCCGCTTTCCAGACGCCAAAATTTATAACACTTACGGGCCGACAGAAGCAACCGTTGCCGTTACCAAAATTGAAATTACAAATGAAGTCATCGCCGCCTATCCGAGCCTCCCACTTGGACAAGTCAAGCCTGATACGCGCCTTTTCATCACTGACCCTGAAACACATGAACGCCTACCAGATGGTGAAAAAGGGGAAATTGTGCTCGTCGGACCGAGCGTTTCAAAAGGCTATTTAAACAACCGCGAAAAAACCGTAGAAGTTTTTTCTAAAGCTTTTGATCTCATGGCCTATCATACGGGTGACTGCGGTGTAATTAAAAATAATCAATTGTTTTTCCAAGGTCGCTTAGATTTCCAAGTGAAGCTACACGGCTATCGCATCGAGCTTGAAGACATCGAGAACAACTTAAAAGAAGTCAGCTACGTTAGAAGTGCCGTCGTTATTCCAAAATACGTGGAAGGAAAGGTGGATTCATTAGTTGCGTTTGTTGTCGCAAATGAGCATGACTTTGATAAGCCGTTCAAATTGACGAAAGCCATTAAACAGGAACTCGCGAATAAAATGCCAAACTATATGATTCCTCGGAAATGGATTTATAAGACCGAATTTGCTTTAACTAATAATGGAAAAATCGATCGAAAACTTTTAGAAAATGAGGTGAACGAATGACCACCCCATACGGCTCTATCTTTTACTTTGCAATCCTCGCACTTTTTATCGCACCGATTGTGATTGCAAATTTAATGGGGAAAAGACTTCCAGTTTATAACGCGTTTGTCACGTTACTTTTCATTTTCTTCATGTTTTCAAGCAATTTAGTGCAAGGCATTGCCTTTATCGTTTTCATTTTTTGGCAACTCATTGTTGTCCGGCTTTATTTTCATTACAGACGTGTTCAAAACAAAAATCATGGCGGTATTTTTACCCTTGCTGTAATCCTGTCGATTTTACCGCTTGCAATTGTTAAAGTGCAGCCATTGCTTGCGGATCACACAACACTCGTCGGCTTTCTAGGAATCTCCTATTTAACGTTTAAAGCCACTACGATGGTAATGGAAATTCGCGATGGACTCATAAAAGAATATGATTCCGTGGAATTTGTGAATTTTCTGCTGTTCTTTCCAACCATTTCTTCTGGCCCAATAGACCGATTTCGGAGATTCCAGAAGGATGTTAAAAATCCGCTTGAACCCTCGAAATATGTAGAACTTTTAAACCGTGGTATTTTTTATATTTTCTTAGGTTTCCTTTATAAGTTCATCATCGCCTATTTAATCGATGTTCATTGGAAAACCCCACTTGAAGGACTTTTAATCCAACATGTTGATTTTAATATGAGTTTGCTTGGCTATATGTACGCGTATAGTATGTACTTATTTTTTGATTTTGCAGGTTACAGTTTGTTCGCTGTTGGGGTTTCCTACCTACTCGGCGTCCAAACACCAATGAACTTCAACAAACCGTTTCTCGCACGCAACATTAAGGACTTCTGGAATCGTTGGCACATGACGCTTTCATTTTGGTTCCGCGACTTCATTTTCATGCGGTTCGTCTTCTTTTTGACGAAAAAGAAATGGTTTAAAAGTAAATTTACAATCGCTTATATCGCGTACTTTGTCAATTTTTTCATCATGGGAATTTGGCACGGCCTTCACTGGTACTACGTTGTTTACGGCTTATACCAAGCGTTGCTTATCGTCGGTTTCGACATTTTTGAGCGCATCAACAAAAAATATAAGTTTTATCCAAAAAATAAAATCACTTATGTTATTGGAATGTTCATTACGTTTAACTTCGTTTGCTTCGGCTTCCTCATTTTCTCTGGCATATTTGATAAAATAACTTTCTAAGGTGGTAATAAAAATGAGTTTTCGTGATCAAGTTTTAGATATTTTAGAAGAAATTACAGAATCAGAAGAAGTAAAAGAAAATACAAGCGTCCGCTTATTTGACGAGGGCTTACTCGACTCAATGGCAACAGTGCAACTCCTTGTTGAAATTGAAAGTAGTCTCGATATTACGGTTCCCGTTTCCGAATTCGACCGCGACGAATGGGCAACGCCAGAACTTGTGATTAAGCAATTAGAGGCCCTCAAATCATGAGAAAAAAACTATGGATGACATTTGGCCCCATTTTAGTGGCTTGCGGTGTCTTCTTGTTTATTCTTTTCGGACCGAGTGCGCTATTTGGTGGCGTTTCAAATACGGCCGTTCAAAATGCGGCTACGTCCATGAACGGGAATGTCGTAGGTGGGAAAATTTTGCAACAAACAGCGATGAATCAAGATTACATGCCCATTTTCGGTTCCTCGGAACTATCGCGCATTGATCCCTTCCACCCGAGCGTCATTGCAAAAAAATACGGCACAAGCTACACGCCGTTTTTAATCGGCCAGCCTGGTACGCAGTCGCTCTTTCATTATTTGGACATCAACATGCTATCCGATCAACTGAAAGGGAAAAAAGTCGTCTTTATTTTATCGCCACAATGGTTCCAACCAAATGGCGTAGATGATGCTCATTTTGGCGCAACATTTTCGCCCATTCAAGCGTACACGTTTGCGCTTCAGGAAGAAAAAGATACACCGGAGCGTAGGTTTGCTGCAAGGCGGCTTCTTAGCTACAAAGTCGTCCAAAACGACTCAACGCTCACAAAATTGCTCGAAAACATCACTACACCGGGACCAAACAAGCCGCACGACTCCATGCTAACGCGCGCCGCTGCGGAAATCGAGTACCGTATTTTAATCCGAAAAGATGAGCTCGAATCAAAATTAGTCACTGGCTCAAAAGAGAAGCGAATTCAGGAAGGCGTTAAAATGCTTCCTCCTGTTCTAAATTTCGATGAACTAGACAAAATGGCCGCTTCGCTTGGTGAAAAAAGTACTGGTGACAATCCATTTCATGTGAAACAAAAATATTTCGATAAGAAAATTTCACCAAATATGGCTAAACTTAAAGATAGTCGTCAAAATTTAAGTTATGCAAGCTCACCTGAATATGACGATTTGCAACTTGTAATGGACGCCTTCAAAAATGCAGGTGCTGATGTATTATTTGTAAATCCTCCTGTAAATGGCGAATGGCTGCGATTTATCGGCATGAAACAAGAGGGACTTGACGAATATTATAAAAAAACAAAAGAGCAAGTGGAGCAAAACGGCTTCCGTTATATTTCGCTTGAAGACCGTCAAGACTCGCCTTACTTTTTAGAAGACCCTATCCATTTAAGTTGGCGCGGCTGGGTGCAAATTGACGACGCCATCGCCAAATTCGCCAAACAACAAGCGCCAACAAGCTACCCAGAAACGCCTCGTGATTTCTATTTTCACAAAGCAAAACTACCAAAAGAACTTAAAAAAGATTTAGAAACGAAAAATTAAAATAAACAGCTCAGCAAAATCCGGATTTTGCTGAGCTGTTTTTAATTTAACTACTTTATTTCTCCCCGTACCATTCATTTTCAGTAAGTCCGGACTGATTCCGGAATTCTTCTGCATACTCTTTTAACATGATTCCCTCTACGACTACTTTTGCATTAAATAACAGAATTGGAAGCAATGAAAAGACAATTAGGAGAACTACTAATAATCCAATAATAACTAATATAACAAACGTCCCTAACCACTCATTTTGGATAGATATTTTATCAAGAGACTTATCATCTTTAATAAACCACCATTTAATAAGCCTATAAAATTGTGTTCCCAAAATAATAATCACTACTAAACCTATTGATAGTTTAAACATCCCTTTATTCCATATCTTTGACGTTTTTGACTCTTTTATATCCATACCATGCTTCCTTAGATAGTTCTGAACCAAATAGCTACATCGAAAATAGCAAAGCACCAAAATAATAATCAAATAACAGAACGCCAGCAAAAGATAAAATTCTCCAAACGGTTTATTTCCATCAATTCTCATGCCTAATACTAAGCTTATGCTAAGTGTTTGAACCATCATATATTTGGCTATTACCCAACCAAAATCGCTCAAAGATTTATTTTTAGATTTTATAATAAAGTAAAAGGCAAGGCTTATCAAAATTATAGTAATTAGAATACTTGTAATAACAAACGAATTTTTTAACGGTAGCAGCGCAATGAATCCACAAAAAAATGCAAGAAATATTATTTGCAGCTCACGGGTGAATAAATTTTCCGTAGGATTTTTTGTTTGTTGAACAAGCTTCTGTATATCTACAAATCGACTCGCCTGCTCAAATGAGGTTTGTTTTGCGATAATTTTCATTTAAATACTCCATTCCATATGGGAATCTATTATGATTTGATTATTTTTCAAATATTGGATTAAAATTAGGGCTACCACTCTGAGGTTGCACACCTATTCGATAATGCTTATCTGGTGCAACACTATCATGCTTTCCGTACAACTTATACTGTTCATCAAGCCATTCTCTCTTATTATTCTCTCTTGTTTCAGCACTACCACTTAAACCAAAGTAAAAACTATGAGAGTTAATATGAATATTTCCCAAGACAATATTAACTTTTATCTCAGGAGTAGTTATATCCACGCCTTTAATCATCGTATTTAATGTCCCGGCTATGGCTCCAATAGGCCCTCCATACTGTACCCCTTCTAGCGGTCCAGCATTCCATATAAATAGACTCAACCCACCATACACTGCTTTACTTGCATCCCCATAAGCTGGACTCTCTGGATTGATGTACTCTTCATAAGCATACGCTGTGATGCTTAATGTGTCTCCGCCATATCCAATACCTTCCCTCGCCACTGGATGCGCCTTAACAAATTCAGAAACCGGCTTCAACTTTTTAAATACATCCAAGCCAACTTTAGAGCTCGCAATTAGTTTTGCACCTTCACTTGTTCTAGAAAGAATTTTGGTCGAATAGCCAATTGGTGCTAAGACGCTCCAGCCTTTTTCGCTCAATTTAGTTAAACCATTATATACAACTGCTTGTGTTGCAAAAGATGCTTCACCTAGATAGGAAGCAAATTTAGGACTGTTTAAAACGTTTGTAGCCACATCTTTAGGCAATTTATTCCAGCTTTCTTGTGCAATAAAAATTCCAAGAGCTGCATCTTGTAAGCTATCAGGAAATTTGTCTAAAGCGCCTATCACATAGTCAAACAAACGATCATTATTTTTGATTTTCTCAATTGCTGCCGCTGGATTTTTTTCAAATAGCTCATTTAATTCTTTAATCGCTACTTTCTTCTCCTGATTTTCCATTTCTTCTAGCTGTTCCTTACTTTTCAGCTCCGTAAACCAGCTTTTATCGGCACCTTTAGGAAATTTGTATGTACCATCTTTTTTTATCGTTATGCTATTCAATACTAACACACTTTGCATCGCTAATTTCATATCATCCAGACTACTATTAAATAAACCTTTTGTTTGCCCTTCAAATTCATAAAGCTTCTCAATTTTCTTTTGAAGTTCATCAATTTCTTGGTCAAGACTGTTAGACATTTGACTTAATTTTCTCTTGTGATTTTGTGCAACATCAATTAATGCTGTATTTTTATTCATTCTTAAAAACATATCGATAATAACTGTTGTTCCTTCAACAGATGCTTTCATATTTTTTTGCGTTGCTATTTGTTGATTTAGATTGTCTTCATCCAAATAGTCTTCACTTGAAACAACGGCATCCGCAAGCTGATATTTGTTTAATTCTTGTTCAATACTATCACATGCAGTAGTCACTCTTGTAATAGTTGGTATAACAAGATCTGTAAATAATCCTTTCCCAGCTGTATAAGCAGCTCCAGACAATTTGCGCCCGTCCACAGCCTGAATCACTTTTTGGCTTCCAGCTTTTAGCTGTGTGATGGTTTCTTTCCCACTTGATAAATTTTTAGACAGAGCTTGGATTAACTTGCTTGATTCGCTACTTGAATAAATTAGTCCCAAGGAAGTTCATTCCTTTCCTTATAAAGAGTTTCTCGTTCCTCATCCATTTGACAAATCTCTTTCTTGAAAGCAAATGTAAACTCTTCGTGGGCGTTTCGTATTTGTTGCCGAAAACTATGCGCCATACAATCATTCCTTTGCTGCATTCGAAAATCTTCTTTATGCTGATAGTTCGCATTTTCTTCATTCAATATTTGTAATCTTTGAAACCCGTTCTGCAAATCCACTTCTAAACGCTCTAGCGCATTTTCTATTGTAGCTCGTTCCTCACTCAATTGGTCAATCTGATTCTCTTTTTCTACAATTAGTTGATTATAAGCAGTTCGTTTTCCCTCATTCGTTTTCTCTACCAACTTTTTTCATCTCCTAAAATTTAATCTGGCTATCTTGAAGAGCCATCATTTCGGCTATTTTTGGAAATTTCTCACTCTCGGCCTGCACACAATCTACAAGCTCAGCTAAATTTGGTAACAACTGGTTATTCACTTTTTTTCCTGTTTGCATGCTTGAAATCGTACTTTTAGCTAAAGAAACCTGTTCTCCCTTATTAACAGAAATTGCTTTGACATCAGCAACTGCTGTATTTGCTATAGTCGTATTAGATGCTATTTTCCCCATCCCTTGTGTTTCCTTTCTATATGTATTGTTTTCTTCCAATTTTAAATATAGCACACGCCCCGGACCATGTCTACGCTCGTCTCATGACACAAAATTAGGCTCCGTGTTTCCCTTAAAAAACAGAAAACAGGAGCCTAGAATGCATACTTTAGAATCCGATAATATGATAACCGCTATCGACGTGAATTAACTCGCCTGTAATGCCTCTTGAAAGTGGGCTAAACAAGAAGAGTGCCGTATCGCCAACTTCTTCAGGCTGTGTCGAGCGTTTAAGCGGTGCTTTTTCCTCCACAATTGCAAGAGATTTCGTGAAACTGCTTACTCCGCGTGCGGATAATGTACGAATTGGGCCTGCGGAAATTGCATTGACGCGTACGCCGATTTTGCCAAGATCCATCGCCATATATTTGACAGTAGCATCAAGAGAAGCTTTTGCTACACCCATAATATTGTAGTTTTCGACAACGCGCTCGCCGCCAAGATACGTAAGTGTCAGTAAGCTCGCATCTTCTGTTAGCATATCTAAATGTTTTAACGTGCGCGCAACAGCTGTAAAGGAGTAGGAGCTAATTTCGTGCGCTTGTAAGAAACTTTCGCGGTCTACTTCTAAATAATCGCCAGCTAGGAAATCTTTGTTGGCAAACGCGATACAATGCGCTAGACCACTAATTTTTCCAACGTGCGCTTTAATCGTTTCAAAAGCGGATTTAATGCCTTCTTCGCTTGTTACATCACATTGAACGACAGGTGCCGCATGATTTTTTTCCGAAAGTGTACTAGAAAGTTCATCGATGCTTTTCTTCGCGCGCTCATCCGCATATGTAAAGACAAGACTTGCCCCCGCATCATTTAAAGATTTCGCAATCGACCAAGCGATACTGCGTTTATTCGCTACCCCCATCACAACATACGTTTTTCCCTCTAAAGTTAAATTCATTACTAATTCCTCCTCAATTTGCATTGCCTTTTCTATTTTACATCATTTTAAAGCTCATTTTCCACATTTTTCTAAAGAAGCGCTTGTAAATCTTCTGGCAAAGGGATTTCAAACTCCATATACTCTTCGGTAAAAGGATGCACCAAGTGTAGATGATACGAGTGTAGAGCGTTTCGTGCTAACAATTCATTTGGCCCACCATACATCGTGTCACCGATTAAAGGATGGCCGATATAAGAAAAGTGCACCCGAATTTGATGCGTCCTTCCTGTTTCAAGCTCAATTTGCAAATGATCAAACGACGTGTAACTGCCAATTCGCTTGTAGTTTGTCTTCGCATATTTCCCGTCAGGCGCGACCATGCGTTCCATGATGCTAATATCGCTATTACGCCCAATTGGTGCTTCAATAAAACCCTCGTCCTCCGCCAAGTTGCCCGAAACAAGCGCCTGATAGCGCCGTTTTAACAGCCCCTTTTGAAGCGTCCAGCTTAGACGAGCGTGTGCGAACCGATTTTTCGCAATCAACATCAGACCAGATGTTTCACGGTCTAAACGCGTCACAATGTGAATCGCCGAATCGAGACCAATTGTTTCATAGTAACCCTTTAAATGATTCGCAACAGACCCACTCGGATGATACTGCGCCGGAATGCTCGCCATGCCCGCTTCCTTGTTCAAAACTAAAATAAAATCGTCCTCATACACAACATTTAGCGGTTTAAACTCCGCAATTAAACGCGTGTTTTCCTTTTCAGGTGGAAAATGGATACGAATCTTATCCCCCGCCTGAACTTTATACAGCACATTTTGTTCCTCGCCGTTTACTTCAATTTTGCCCTCTTCATTATATTTCACCGAAGCAAGTAACTGTTTTGAAATATGATGATGTCGTAAAAACGTTCGAAGTAAAATGCCCGTTTCTTGTTCACTAACTCGCCACTCTAAAAACAAAACCTTTTTTCCTCCTAGTCTTCAATAAAGGAATCATGCACTCGTTTCCAAAAAGGGAACGACCGAAAACGAGCAAATTGCATCTCCACACTTGCTACTTCATATACAATTTCGCGCACATCGCGATGCAAAATACTTAAATGATCCACTGAAATTTGAAAGTCTTTGTCATTTACTGGTTTTAATTTCACTTGATGATGTTCTGGAAAAACAAGCGGACTTCCAATCGTCCGGTAAATGCGGTTATTGATGGAAGCCATTTCCGTAAGCTGCATGGCTTTGACAGATGGATGCATAAGGGCGCCGCCAAGCGATTTGTTGTAGGCTGTTGTGCCACTAGGCGTGGACATGCATAGCCCGTCACCGCGGAAGCGCTCGAAATGACTTTCATTAATCATAACATCAACGACAAAGGGACCTCCGGAACTTTTTATCGTGGATTCATTTAAAGCTAAATAAACGGCTTCTTTTTTCCCTAATTCGTAGTGGACGGTCGTTTTTAAGAGCGGATAGCACACTTTATCATATTTGCCTTCTGCAATGCGTTCCACTAACTTTTCCGCTTCGTTCGGGCGCCAATCTGCGTAAAAGCCCAAATGCCCCGTGTGAATCCCAACAAACGCCGTTCGGTCTAAGCGATGTTCATATTCATGAAAAGCAGCGAGCAGCGTCCCGTCACCACCGATGGAAATGACAATTTCTGGATTTAGCGCATCATACTCCATTTCGTATTCATCAAAAGCAGCAATCATCGTTAGCCTAAGTAAATTGGACTTTTCGTCCCCTTTCGATGTAATCACATATTTCACTGTGCATTCTCCTTTTATCGTTCACTATTTTTTAGGCAATTCATGATGACTTTGCGTCTTACTTTTCGGCACATCTTTGTTTTTCGAAAAATAAACTTGCGCTTCTTGAATTTCTTCGCGAATTTGGCTCATCTCTTCATCAAGTTGAAAAGCCGCTTCCGCCGCACGTTTCAAACGCGTGTTAATCGCTTCTGGAAACTCCCCTTGATATTTATAGTTTACAGAATGTTCAATTGTTGCCCAAAAATTCATCGCCAGCGTCCGAATTTGAATTTCGACAAGAATTTTTTCCTCGCCACTAATTGTTTCCACCGGATATTCAATCACCACATGGTACGAACGATAACCGCTCGGCTTTTTATTCGCAATATAGTCACGTTCCTCCACAATCCGAAAATCTTTCCTTTGTCTAAGCAAATGAACGACCGTTTCAATATCATCAACAAATTGGCACATCATACGTAGACCCGCAATATCCTGCATTTCTTCCGCCAAACGATCTAGCGCTATATTTTTTTGATTCGCTTTATCTAAAATACTCGCAATCGGCTTTACCCGTCCTGTGACAAACTCAATCGGTGAATGGTTATTTTCAAGCTGAAACTGCGCACGCATTCCCTTCAGTTTCACTTTTAATTCATCGACAGCCTGCTTATACGGTGCCAAAAAATCTTCCCAATGGTTCAAAAAACTCACCTCATAGACTGAACTTTTATTCATACCCTCTTATTTTACCATATTTTCCTCATTATGTTACTATAGAAGAAAAGCACGAAAAGAGGAAAATGCCCATGGAAGAACTGGAAATCGAGTTCCGTAATCTTTTGTCTGAAAACGAGTATGAAACCCTTTGCGATTTATTTCGCTTAAAAGAAACCGATTTTTTCGAGCAAACAAATTATTATCTCGATACACAAGACTTTGCTCTAAAACAGCGCCTTAGTGCCCTTCGCATTCGCCAAAAAGGAACGCACTTTGAAATGACACTCAAAACCCCACAAGGCGATGGCCTACTTGAAACCTCACAACTTTTAGGTAGTGACCAAGCAAAAGCCATTTTTGACGGCGCCAATATTCCAACCGGATCAGTCCGTGATAAATTAGCCACACTAAACGTGTCCCATGAGGACTTACACTATTTTGGTTCCCTAAAAACAAGACGCGCAGAAGTCGCCTACAAAAAAGGCCTTTTAGTATTCGATAAAAATTTTTACGGCGACAAAATTGATTTTGATTTAGAATATGAAGTTTCCGATTTTGAAAAAGGACAAGAAATTTTCAATCATTTCTTAGAGAAAAACCGTATTTCTCCCCATCCCGCTTTAAATAAAATCGAACGCTTTTATAACTATACATATAAAAGTGATATAAATTAATAAAATCAAGCGGTAAATATGGCGATTTTATTAAACTTATGCAAATTCTTCTGTTTTCTCAGGTACAATTATTTGTTAATTTATTAGGTGACTGCTAAAATGAGTATAGATAAAAAGTGTATCAGCAAATGCTAAAGAACATTTTCACACTGGTACAAAGACTATGACAACGAATTTATGTCAGAAATTAAAAATCAGGTGATTAAAAATGATTAATCAAAATTTATATTATACGTCCATCGCAAATAGTAAGCCGATTGAGATTTATTTATTTTTCGATCCAGCCTGTAAAGACTGTTTCGATATGGAAGCAAACATTCGGCGCCTGCAAATGGAATATGGTAACTATTTTAAATTAAGATATATTCTTCATAATAATCTTCAAACTTTCATGCGTAAGCAAAAGCGTTCCAAAGAAAATCTTCCTTTGAAAGAACAACAAATGCTTGCTCATCGCTCCTATGTTTCTTGTCTTGCCGTTAAAGCAGCTGAACTTCAAGGAAAAAACCTTGGAATCTCGTTTTTACGCAAACTTCAAGAAGCTTATTTTGTGAACGAAGAAGATATTTCAAATGAAAGCCTCCTTTTTGAAAAAGCACGTTCGACTGGACTTGATTTAACCGAGTTCCGTAAAGACTTTAGTTCGAACATCGCTAAACGCTCCTATATCGGAGATCAAAAAGTGGCGCGTGAAATGGAGATTACCGAAAATCCAACGGTTGTTTTCTTTAATCGCAACATTGAAGATGCCGGTCTGAAAATTACAGGCCTACATCGTTATGATATTTATGTCCATATTTTATCCGAGCTTTTAAACCATTTCCCTGAACCAGAAGAAAAGCCATCGATGGAAGAATACATTGAGCTCGTTAAAGTAACAAGTTCCCACTCAATGGCGCAATTCTACAACGTATCACAATGCCAAATTGAACGCCAAATGAAAAAGTGGCGCCTCCAACAAAAAGTAACACCCGTCGAATTAAAAGACGGTGAAATTGTTTGGCAGTATATCGGTTAAAAATGTTAAATCAGAGCGGTAACGAGTCGTGTACCGCTCTTTTTTTGTGCATAAAAAACCGATTCCAAAAATTGGAATCGGCTCGCAAAATCATTTAACTAATTCTAAACCTGTTTTTTTAACAATATAAACAGTAGTAAGGTTCGTTTTCTCTAATAAACTACCGCTTTGCATGTTTTGAATGGTTAGTCTACTAGCGGCCTCACGATGACTTACTTTAATGCGGTCGCCTTCTGCCAAATTGATGCGCGTTGTTTTCGTAGGATAATCTGTTGTCCCATAATAATCTTGGCGGTATTTCCTTGTTCCATTTTTATCCGCAATATCAATCGCGGCATATGAAGCTGTGAAGTAATCATGTGGACGATTCCCCGTTACCAAAATAGTTGCTTGCATGTCGGTTAGCGAAACGTTCATCGTCGCAACAACATGATTACTTAATCCCTTCAACACATATTGAAAGTCGTAGCCGGCAGCTTTAGGCACTGGAATTTCTGATGTACTCACTTCTTCTAAGCCAGTGTTAGTCACACGATACGTAATTAAATCCCCTTTTTTCAAGAAAGTTTGGTGCGTCTTCTCTTGAATTGTTAAGCGTGAACCCGATTCCTTATGCGTGACTTTAATGTAATCCCCTTCAGCTAAGTGAATCTGAGTTGTGCTTGCTGGATAATTCGTTGTGCCTACAAAATCTTTCGTATATTTTTCCAGACCATTTCTATCTAAAATCGTAATGGAGGCATATGAGCTCGCAAAGTAAGAATGTGGCATGTTGGCATTAATCGCAACAGTTGCTTGCATATCTTTTGGCGACACATTCATTGTCGCGATAAGATGGTTCCCCCACCCTTTAAATGTATACACATAATCATTCACGAAATTCTTTTCTTCTTTCCCGGGAAAAAGATTTTTATATTTCTGCAAATACTCCGTTTTAGCCGGTTCAGTAAGCGACTGAATGGCCACAAGTAGATGTTTCTTGCCCTCAACCAGTGAGAGCGGCGCAACTTTCATTGTTTCGTCTTTCAGGAGCGCATCACCTATTGCTACCACTTTTTTTTGAAAATCTTGTTCCGCGTTATTTTGTAATTGTTGATTTTTTAATCCCCATTTCGTCATCACCCACACATTATCACTCCTTGACGAATCAACAATACTTTCTTTTGAAACGAGTCTTCCTGCTGTTTCCGCGTGATAAACCTCTACACGATCCCCTTCTCTAAAAGCAAATTCATCTATCCCAGTCGAAGCATTAGTACCGTTTATTATTTTGTGATAGCGAACTGCACCCGATGCATTTTTAACGGTAATTTCTGCGTATTTCCGATTTCCGAAATAGCTATGCGGCGTACTTGAAACAACTGAAAGCTTGGCAATTCCTTGGTTTACATCAGTTTGAAAACTGGCAAAAGGTTGATTGCTAAGTCCTAAAAATTGAATCGTTTGGTTGCCAATAAAACTTTTATTAATTTTAGTCAAAGAAATATTTGCATTGTTTTTCGCTTCTTTTACATATACGTATGATGTCTTAACGTCATACTTGTCCGCCTGACTACCAACCACTTCTAGACTGTATACGCCGTTTGGAACACTCGTAAAAGTCATTGACCCGTTGCTAATTACTTTTTCTTGAACCGTCCTAGTTCCATCTTTCAAACGAATTTTGCTTCCAACTAAATCTGAAATATTATCAGCTTTTAATGTTAGCGTTAAATCGCCTTTTAAATCAAGCGATGCAATTTCTTCATTTTTGACCATCTCAAAATTCGATGTAATGAGTAGCTTAGCATCAAGTAAATTCCGTGCACTGGCAAGCTTATCTTTAGGTACAATATGAGCAAGCGAAGCCACGGCTGGATAACCTTTCGCACGGTTCACAAACTCTTGATTTCCACTTAATGTCAGTCCCCATTTCTCTAAAACTGGCGAGAAATCTAGCTGGCTATATTGGCTATAATATTCATTAAATAAATCTGGCAATGCGTAGGCTTCTGGATTAAAGTCAGGTTCGTTTGCAGCTTTGCGGTAACCTTGATACATGGCAGGTAACGCATCATTGCCCGCTTTTTGTCTAAGCATCGTAAGTAAAATTAACTTTTCCCTAAGCCCAACAGATTCATATGTCCCATTTTTTTCAATTAAACTTTCATACAAACCTTCCTCAACTGCTTTCTTATTTCCGTAGTCGAAAAGCCAACCATTTTTATCCGCCGCTTTTCCGTAGTGCTCATACTGATATTGAACGCCATATAAATTATTGAATACTTCCCCAGTATACATTCCCTTGCTATCAAATCCAGCTTGGTAGCCGTGTCCAATTTCATGAAGCTGTCCCCAGTCAGCTTCCTTTAGCCATGACTCAATCGAAGGACTGGTCATCGCGGTCCAGTTCCAACTATAATAAGCTCCACCAGGACCGTTTGCATCGGCTTTCAAGAAATAACGGTTGGCAGAATTCTTGTTGTAAGCTGTCAATCCGTCAAAACCAGCAATTTGATTATACATCTTAAATAGTTTTTCATAATGCCCAATTAATGCGTCCAAAGAGTTGAAATCTCTCATATTTCTAAGTTTTTCTTTGTCCCCTTTCGGAACGAACAATTGAAAATCTTTTCCTTGAACTAGCGCATATTCACTATTAAATTGATCCCACATTCTGAAGAAATCTCGTTCGCTGTTTTGACTCTTGTAGGTAGGTAACGGTTTTTGTGCTTCATTTGAAACGACCTCATACTGAATGGTAGCACTTGTATCTCCAAACGGTGTATCAATGAAAGGCACTAAACTTTTTGAGCTACTAATGGTCACCCAATTTGTTCCAACATTCACCGATTTTTCAAATTGTGAATCGTTGCCTAGTAATGATAACTTAAGTGTACGCCCAAAATTTGGATTTGTTTGACGAACTTTTAAAACTTTCCCAGCTTGTAAAATAAAACCTAAATCTTGCCTATCGTGATTCACTCCCTTGCTCATACCTGAATTTCTAATCCAAGTGGGGTCTTCGATACTAAAAATATGCTTAGTATTAACGCCATTTGCATAAGAAACTTGTACAGATACGACCATCGCTAGGCAAAATAACAACATTCCAAACAAAATCTTTTTCATTTCGTTCCTCCTATAAAACCATGAATCGCTGCAGCATTTTTAGTATAGCACAAAAATTCTGAAAAATAGTGTCCATTCTATGGAGATTTAGGCTCAAAACAGACCGATTTTATTTCAAAATAAAAATTACAAAAGATTGCTAAATCTATCGTTTAGGCTTTTTTATACAAAAAAAGATCAGACTGGTGACAAACAGCAATCTTCGTAGTTCTTGCCTCCGCTCCGGTGCGGTACTCGGCAATCCATGAAAATCTCACCATTTGTCATCAGTCTGATTGTGCGTAGTATGTTTTGTTTGGCTTAAGTTTAGAGTTTTTCTACAAGCTGAAGATATCCATAACAGATATCCTCATCCTTTTTATTTCTTCTTCCTCATAAAATAAAATGCTTCCACTGGTTTATCTACAACCATTTTAACGGTCATCATTGCATTTGGTGCTCGGTCAATTGCTTCGCCGTCTGCATTCCAGATTTCACGCACCACTTGTTTAAAGCCCGTATCGCTCGGCCCGTAAAATTCAATTTCATCACCGACGCCGAAATTATTCCGCTGTTGCAAGGTTGCAATCTTCGTTTTTTCATCATAATCAAGCACTTGCGCGGCAAAAGCATATTGCGGTATTTTCCGCGTCTTTCCGAAAAGCTGCTCATCTTCTGTTGGTTCTTTGTAGAAAAACCCTGTTGAAAGTTCGCGCTGCGCCACTTTCCAAAGCTCGTCTTCCCACGCTGGATCAAACTCAAAGTTTTCCGGATCTGCGCAGTAAGCATCTACCACTTTCCGGTAAATACTCGCAACCGTTGACACATAATGAATGGACTTCATTCGGCCTTCGATTTTCAAACTATCGACGCCAGCATCCACCATGTCAGGAATAAAGCGAATCATTGACAAGTCCACTGCACTCATGGAAAATGGCTCCTCGTCGTCGTCCACCAAGTTTTGTGGTTTTCCGTGGTCCATCTCAAACAAATCATATTTCCAGCGGCAACTTTGCGCACAACCACCGCGGTTTGCGTCACGATTCGCCATATGATTCGAAAGTGTACATCTACCTGAATAAGAAATACACATCGCTCCGTGGATAAAAGCTTCCATTTCAACATTCGTATTTTCGCCGATTTCGCGAATTTCTTTCATGCTGACTTCGCGCGCTAAAACGACACGCTCAAGCCCTCTTTTTTTCCAAAATTCAAGCGTTTTGTAATTCGTGGCCGATGCTTGCGTTGATAAGTGAACCGGAAGTCCCGGCGCGCTATCAAAGCAAATTTGAATGAGCGCAGGATCGGACACGATAACTGCATCAATACCAATGTCGCGTAGCTTTAAGAAAAATTCACCCGCGCCTTCTGTATCTCCCTCATGGGCAACCATATTCGCTGCGACATAAACTTTTGCCCCGTGACCATGTGCAAACTCTACGCCTTCTTGCATTTCTTCAAAACTAAAATTTCCGGCACGTGAGCGAAGCCCAAATGCCTGTCCACCAATATATACAGCGTCCGCTCCGTAGCGAATCGCAATTTTCAACTTCTCTAAATTCCCCGCTGGCGCAAGCACCTCAGGTTTTTTTAATGTTGTCTTCATCAATATTCCCCCTACTTGACTTCATCCGGATTTTTCAAATAAAACCCAGCACCTAGTTCACGTGTATCTGGAGCCAGATTTGCTAAACGGTTAACAAATGTTTCCGCAATAAAATTCCCCGCCATGAGCGCCTCTTTTGCTTCCACAAAAAGCTTCGCAATCGCAACAAAATCCGCGCCATGCAAAAGAATCCCATCGAGCTTCCACGTTGTCACACCAGCGTCAAAAAGCTCCTCCAAATAGGGCATCATACTAATATCTTCTGTACTAAAAATATGCGTTCCATTTTCATCTTCATAAATCGGCAACATGCTGTCCGCATCATTTGGCTCTCGTAAATAAAGCCCCCGCGTCTTGTCAGCACTCTCGTCAAGCTCAACTATATTATAATAATTCGTGACAAGCTTTCGTTTCGATTGATGAATACAAGTTGGCCCGTAAACAAGCACTTCTACGGGAATATCTAGGCGTGCCGCAATTTGCGCGACTTCCGGCCGAGTTAATTCGCGTGCGAGTACCGCACCAGTGGCCCCTTGTTTTACCCAAAAATCAATTTGTTCGGCGCTCGTCACAAAAGTTTGCGCATCATAAATGAATGGCACAGATAATTCCAGCTCTTCAAGCATCAAAATAACGCCTGGATCCCCTACAGCAATTTTATCTACCGCCATTCTATCAAGCGCTTTTAAAAATGCCGGAATCTCTTCGACGTGCTCATTGTGCATCAAAGCGTTCACCGCCACAATCACCTTTTTCCCAAAAGAATGGGCTAAGTTCGTGATTTCTTCTAATTCCTCATTTGAAAAAGAAGCTGGCAATCTAAGGCCGAAACGACTATTTCCAATATAGAGCGTATCGACTCCGGCGCGAAGCAAATTTTCGGCTTGCAGTGCTGATTCTGCTGTCGCAATAATTTCCATATTTAATTCTCCTCTTCTCCTTTTAACTTACAATGAATAATGTATCACAAGTCTGCCATACGGGCAATACTTCGCAAGTATGTTGTTTTCGCCAAAATAAAAGCTAGGCCCCGAGGGAATCCTAGCTTTTTAAGATTCATTGTCATCATCGCGTGCTTGTTCAATTCGTAGTAGTTTCATGATTGGTCGGTAGTTTTGACCGATTAAGCCGAGCGATTCAATAAAGATTTCAACGAGGAGAAGAAGTACGCCCATCAGCAAGATGGAGCCCCAAATCGTTGACATAGTAAAAATGAATGAAAACAGTGAAAATAGTGCTGCAATCGCGTAAATTAAAATAACGGTTTGCCGATGTGTGAAGCCTAAATTCATCAATTGATGGTGAATATGCGATTTGTCGGCCATTGCAATCGGCTGTTTGGTGACAGCTCTTCTAATAATCGCAAAAATCGTATCCGAGATAGGCACACCTAAAATTAAAATTGGCACAATCAGGGAAACAAACGTAACATTTTTAAAGCCCATCACCGATAATACAGCAATGATAAAGCCTAAAAATAACGCGCCCGTATCGCCCATAAAGATTTTCGCTGGATTAAAATTATATGGTAAGAAACCTAAAGTTGCGGCAATTAAAATTGCGGCAATCGAAATAACAATTGGGTCTGACATAATAAAGGCCATGCCTAAAATTGTAACCAGCGCAATTGTAGAAACACCCGCTGCCAAACCGTCCAAACCATCAATAAGATTGACTGCATTCGTGATGGCAACAATCCATAAAATCGTTAGCGGTACACTGAAAATGCCAAAATGAATTTCCCCGCCGAATGGCAGATTAATAAATTCTATGGAAATTCCGCCCCAAAAAACGATAATAAACGCGGCTAAAACTTGGCCAATTAATTTATAGCGTGCTTTAATTTCAAATAAATCATCAATAAATCCTGTTATCATCATCATCGTACCAGCTAGAAAAAGTGGCCAAATGAAGGTTTTATCAATCGGGAGTAAAAAAAGCCCAATTGAAAAGCTTATGTAAATAGCCAGACCACCAAGGCTAGGAATTGGTCGTACATTCACACGTCTTTTATCCGGTTTATCCGTCACATCAAAATATAAAGCGACTTGTCGCACTAGCGGCGTTAACACGATTGATGCAATCAGACAAAGGATAACAATCGAAGGTAACAAGGCAAGGCCTCCCCTACATTAAATTCTGTACTTATTATACGTCGTTATGCTTAAAAAAACAACGTAAATCCTAAATCTTAAGCTCTTCTTTAAAGCTTAGTAAACTAATTTTATACTAAATGCTAAAATTTGTGTCGATTTTTCGACTTTTTCCTAAAAAAGCTGACGTTAGACTTAATTTGTATTAAAATGAAAGTATTGAATAAGAAAGGATGAACAATTTGCGATCTAATAAAAAGAAAAAGCGCAAAGGCTTAAAAATATTTCTTACAATCTTGCTAGTTCTTGTTCTCGGAATTGCTGGGTACTTAGGCTACGCTTACTGGAAAACAACATCAACCTTTAATAAAATTCATACCCCAATTGAAGGAAAAGAAAACGCTAGTGTTGATTTAGAAAAGAAACAACCCTTTTCTGTTTTAATTCTAGGCGTCGATGAACGCGCTGGTGATAAAGGGCGTTCAGATACTCTTATTGCGGCAACTGTAAACCCGAATACAAATAAAATTCAAATGTTGAGTATCCCGCGTGATACAAAAACCACCATTCCTGGATACGATTCAAATCCGCATAAGATTAATGCGGCCTATGCTTATGGCGGTGTTAAAATGACGGACGCTACAACAACACAGTTTCTAAACGGCATTCCATTCAACTATTACATCAAGATTAACATGGAAGGCTTCCGCGATTTAGTCGATGCGGTGGGTGGTATTGATGTTGTCAATGATAAAGACGGTCTGACGCTTGCCTCACAATCGGCTGATGGTAGCAAAAAGGTGTTTAACAAAGGAAAAATTCATTTAGACGGTGAAGATGCGTTAGCGTATGTACGAATCCGTAAAACTGATGCAGAAGGCGACTTTGGGCGTCAAAAACGGCAACAACAAGTTATGTCTGCTGTTGCTGAGAAAGCATTAAGTACAGGTATTATTTGGCGCTTTGACGGCATTTTAAATGCCATTGGCGACAACATTCAAACCGACTTTACAATGAACGATATTACACGTATCGCGAAAGATTATCGCGGCGCACTATCTAATATCGAAAACCTCCAAGTCAAAGGTGAAGGTAGCCGTGTTGATGGCGGCCCGTGGTACTATGTCGTATCCGACGCCGAACGAGCACGCCTGCACGATGAACTAGCTAAAAATCTTGAAATGAAATAAGACAAAAAAAGAACTTCCTCACGGAAGTTCTTTTTATTGTTTAACTTTAGCTACAAACTGAAATCTACTCCCCACATATTGCGAGCGAGTAAACTCAAATGGTCGACCATCTTCTAAAAATGTAATTTGTCTGAGTTTCATAACCGGTGAACCTAGTTTTACATCCAAATAGGGCGCAACCTTTTCTGAAACAAGCGCTGCCTCCATAATCTGTTCTGCCTCACCAATTTGCTGACCAATTTTTGTTTCCACCGCTTCATACAACGAATTCATAATATCCTCTTTTGTAAGAAGCGCCGCAATATTTTCAGGGATTGTTGCTACTTCGAATAAAATGGGAACTGAGTCTCCGTAACGAATCCGTTCAATTTTCATAACATTGCTTTTTTCTGGTATTGCTAGTGCTTCTTGCTCCTGCGTACTAGCAGGCCGAATACCGTAAGAAACGATGCGCGTGGAAGGCTTCTTTCCTGCCTGCAACATTAAATTAGTGAAACTTGTTACTGCTTCGAGTCGTTCAGTCAATTTCTTTTCCGCAATGAACGTGCCAGCCCCGACGCGCCTTTGCAAAATATTATCATCGACAAGACCTTGAATGGCTTGCCTAACTGTCATACGACTCACGTGAAACATTTCTGCCAGTTGGCGTTCGGCCGGGATTGCTGTCCCGACCTGCCAAACACCCGCCTCAATTTTTTGTTTAATTTCGGCTTGGATTTGAATGTAAATTGGAATTCCCGATTGTTTATCGATCATTTTTCAGCCCTCTTTTTTATAGAAGTGAAGCCGCCTCTTCGTCCACAATAATTGTCACATCTGGATGGTTTTGTAATACGGAAGCTGGGCAGTTTACATCTACAGATCCGTTTATAGTTGCTTTAATCGCTTCTTTTTTAGATTCTCCAAACGCAAACAAAATGATTTTTTTCGCATTCATAATCGATTTAATCCCCATGGAGTAAGCATGTGTTGGTACATCTTCTTCTTTTTCAAAGTGAACCTTATTTGCTTCACGCGTAGATTCTGTTAAAAGAACTTTATGCGTTAAAGAATCGAAAGAAGTTCCAGGTTCATTAAAACCAATATGACCATTTGTTCCAATACCTAAAATTTGAATGTCTACTGGATGCGTATTTAAAATTTCTTCGTAACGTGCACATTCAGCTTCAGCGTCTGTTGCTTCGCCGTCAGGTAAGAAACTATCTTTAAATTTTCGTTTAGAGAATAGTAACTCGTTCATATAGTAATGATAACTGTTTGGGTCGTCTGCTGCAAGACCTACATACTCATCTAAGTTTACAGTTGTAATATCGCTTGTATCAACGTCACTTTTAATGAATTCTCCGTAAAACAATTCAGGTGTGCTTCCTGTTGCAAGCCCTAACGTTTTCACAGAACCATTTCGGATTGCTGTTTCAATAATTTCTAGGCCTTTTTTAGAACCTTCTAGTTTGTCTGCTGTTTTAATAAGTTGCATGTTTACTTCTTCCTCTCAATTAAACGTTTTTTTGACCATAAGAATATGTGGCAGTTAAGTTTAGGGCATCATCAAAAAGGTTAAAGTCAGCGTCTTTCCCTGCTTCAAGACCACCTTTTTTGATTAAATTAAACTCTCTTGCTTGATTGACGGAACTCATAAGTACCGCTTCTTCAATTGAGCAGCCCGTAAATTTAATCATGTTGCGGAAAGCATCGTCATAAGTCAGCACACTTCCAGCGAGTGTTCCGTCTTCAAGACGCGCTTGTTTATCCTTCACGATAACCGTTTGACCACCGAGTTCAGATTTCCCTTCTGGCATCCCTTTCGCACGCATCGAATCCGTGATAAGTGAAATACCGTGTGCGCCTTTCATTTTATAGGCTAGCTTAACCATGTCTTTGTTAACATGAATGCCGTCAACGATAAGCTCCGCCTGAATGCCGTCCTCGAGTAAAACGTGACCCGGAACACCAGGTTCGCGGTGCGTCATTCGGTGGCAGGCATTGTAAAGGTGTGTCGCATGGGTTGCCTTACTGGTTTTCAAATGCTCGCGCACATCATTGGAATGCCCGACACTAGGAACAACACCGAGTTCTTGGCATAAATTTTCAAAAGCAGGAGAGGTTTCATGTTCTGGGGCATACGTCACCACTTTGATTAGCCCGCCTGAAATGTCATACCATTTTTTGAACAGTTCAAGGTCTGGAGCTTGGATGTATTCTTCAGGTTGAGCACCTTTAAATACAACAGAAACGAATGGACCTTCTAAATGAATACCACCGATAACTGGCTCCTCTTTTGCTACTTCGCCAATTACTTTTAATGCTGCTTCAATATTTTTGTGCGACTGCGTCATCGTTGTAGGAAAATACGTTGTAATCCCCTCGTTTAACATGCCACGAACTTGTTTTTTGAGTGCTACTGGATCAGCGTCCATCGCATCATGACCGTAACCACCATGTGAGTGAACATCAATAAAACCGGGGACAACTTTTTGTCCTTTGGCATCGATGATTTCTTCTCCGCCATTTGGCTTAAAGTTACTCATGGAACCAATTTCCTCTACTTGTTTGTCGAAACGCATGTAAGCATTTTCCAAAACGAGTTTTCCTGTATAAATTGTTGCATTTGTAATTACTTTTACAGTCATTACGAAAGCCTCCTATTCTCAATCGGTCTATACCAATTATTATACCGCTTTTTTCAAAAAAAGCAACTTATCTTTTTTCTTTTTACCCTCAAAGAGAGAATTTAAGCAACTAAAAAACCACCTAGTAAGGTGGTTTTAGCTTGATACGTTTCGATGATTATTTTTTGTCTTTATTTTTTTCTTCTTCTTTTTTCTCAAGTTCAGGAATTAAGACTTCTTTGTTGTCGTCCTTTTCTTTTTTCTTGGATTCTTTTTCAAGATCATTTAGAAGTTCTTCCATGGATGCTTGATCTTTTTTCTTGAAGTTTTGTTTTTCGCGTTCGATGATGTCATCTACCATCGTTGTAAAGTCTTGCGCTTTATCTTTAATAACTTCTTTGCTTTTGGCTGTTTTCTTTTCAAGTTCATCCATCAGCTCATCAAAGGATTGCGAAAGTTCTTTAGCCATATCTGCTTTTTTGTTTGCCTCTTCAGCTAGATCGCGTTGTTTTTGTGCTTCGTGATAGTCAGAAACGCTGCCCCAGCTCATATCATGGATTACTTTGTCCATTTTTTCTGAAGTTTCAGCAGCATTTTTTTCAGCCATTTCAGCTAAGTGTTGTGTTTTTAAGTTTTTCCATTTTAAGCGCATTTCATGCATGCGGAGCTCTAAATCTTCTAATTGTTTGGAAGCTTGTTCATAGTGACCTTTTGTTGTTTCTAATTGTTCTTCGTATTGTGCCACTTCTGCTTTTGCAAATTCAGCAAGCTTAGTTTCGCCAGCTTCCTCAGCAATTTCTACTTGGCGGCGGCGCTTTTCAACATAAGTTTCCATTTCTTTATACTCTTTATAAAATAAGGATTTTAACTCGCGTTGTTTTTCAACCATGCGTTCTGCGTCTTTCATTTCAGCTTTTGTTTTATCCATGTAATATGTTACCGAACTGCGACGTTTTTCAGCGCGCTCATCAATTTTCTTAGTGACCTCTTTATTCCATTCTTTCATTTTATCAAAGAAATTTGCCATTTTGTTCTCCTCCAATTATTTATTATATGGGTAATCAAATGTATCGTTGTTATCATTTCGTTTATTACGGTTATTTTTAGTTAGGAAGTAAACAATTGCTGCAATGACTAGGACAACAATTGCGCCTTTTAAATTTGTAAGAATCATTAAGGCTCCGATACCAATAAGTATACCGTATACGACTTTTTCACCGACTGATTTTGTTTCAAGTAATTTTTTAAGCGAATAGAAACCTAAAACGGCTCCGAGTGTTGCCATAATTGCAGGCCATAATAGCGTTAAGATTAGACCAATTAAGATGACAACGAGTATCGCAATGATTATGCCTCTCATCATTTTTGCCTCCTTACTTTAACTGTATCCATCATAACGCGAATTTTCAACAAAAATAAGCAACTATAGAAGGAACTTCAAATCAGACTATAGGCTTACTTCCCTTTTGCTAAAAAAAACAAGAAAAAAATGGCATTAAACAAACGTTAATACCACTTTTCACTATTACTCTTGCGACCTATTTGCATAATTTACGCTTGACATCGCGCCTTCGGATACCATATTTTCTGCCTCAATTTCGGTTTCTTTCTCTTCTTCCTCTTCATATTTCTTTCGAATGTCATTCACACTGTCAAAAGGATCATTCGTTCGTTGCCGGTAAACGATATAAGATAATACGCCAACCACAGCTCCAGAAACGGCACCAATTAGCGCTAAGCTAGATTTTTTTCGCAAAACCCGCACCTCCTTATTATCCATTTGATTCTTTCCCGTTTGGAAATTTTTTCAAACAAAAACGATACTTAAAAAGTACCGTTTTTGTTATGTATATGTGCTTAAAATGAATCAAATGGGCTAACTTTTGGCTTGCGTACCCAACACATAATTGCCGCAATCAGGAATAGCAAGGCTGGAATGAAGCCTACCAAGAAAGTTGATGCGACAACGAAAAGACCCGCGAATAGGAATAAGAAACCGGCAAGAACGGGCTTTTTATTGCCAACAATGAAAATAAAGCCTAGTGCTGTTAAAATGATGACTACAATTAAAGAGACAAGGAGAAAAATCGAATACTTGCCTAGTACATCAATTAACTGCGTACTGGACGGCGCATCAGCCAAACTTATCCCCGATTTCTGTAATGTTTCTTCATAGTTTGCTATAAATATCTCACGCCCGCTTTGTGTAGCAGTTGAGTTTACAAAAGCGAAAGCATAGTAGGTCATGAGGCCTTGTAAAATGAGAGATAAAGCTAGACCGATACTGGTTAAAACCACTTCACCTGTTCTTTTAATCAAAATAAACTCCTCCTAACTCTCTTACTAGTTCAGTATACTATTAAATGTTCTGTTATTCCAAGTTTTTAAGTAAGTGCAATTTCATTTAAAAGCATGTATAATCAAATCAGACTTTGAATTAGGGGGGATGAACTCGCATGATGAAGCGAATTTTCTTAGCTTATCTAGTGCCGATTTTATGTGTTGTAGGAGCGATTTTCTCGCTAATCCAGCTAAATCCAGTAAGGCCTGAAGCTGTAAGCACTGGAGTTCCAACGATTTTCATTCATGGTTATCACGGAACGGATCGCTCACTTCATGGCATGATTCGCCGTTTTGACCAAAAATATCATGTCGCAACGGATGCGATGATTGTCCATGTCAGCAAAATTGGCGAAATTTCAACAGAAGGTGAATATAACTCTAGCGCTAAGAATCCGCTTATTAATGTTGTATTTGACAATAATCGCGCAACTATTACGCAGCAAGCGATGTGGATGAAAAAGGTAATGGCTTATTTGCAAAAGCACCAACACATTACAAAATTCAATGCAGTGGCGCACTCGATGGGCGGTGGTGTCTGGGAGGCATATTTAGCATCGTATTCGAAAGATCCAAACTACCCGACCATTAATAAAGTTGTATTTTTGGCCGTACCACTTTACCCTGAAGAGTACATAAACGGCGATGAGCAAGTTGATATCCGAAACGAGGAAAAAGTCCATTCAAATTTTGCCGCGAGAATGGCGAAAGTTTTACCCGAAAATATCCCGATTTTGATTATTGCTGGTAATATAGAAGACGGCACGAACAGTGACGGGGAAGTAAAAGTGGACAGCGTACTGTATGGGAAAACACTTTTTAAAAACCAAAAAGTGACGACACATGTTATAGAAGAGCCGGATGCGACGCATAGCAATATGCACGAACTCCCTGCTGTTGACAAGCAAGTTATTCCATTTCTTTTTGGAAAATAAAAATGGAGGAATTTCTTCGATATGAAAAAAATCATCTTTTTAATACTCGCACTCTGTCTCCTTTTTTTAGGTTTTAGTTTTATTTTTCAAACGATGGATAAGCGGAATGCGGATGACAATAAGGCGAAACAAACGGTTAAAGCGAAAGCTGATGTGAAAAAGCCTCGTGAAATCGCTATTCCGACACTATTTGTTCATGGCTACGCAGGCACAAAAAATTCACTTGGTGGCATGATAAAGAGACTCGAATCACAAAATGATGCAACGAAATCACTTGTGATTACGGTTAAATCAGACGGCACACTTGATATTACGGGTAACTATGACAAATTTAGTCATAATCCACTCATTCAAGTTTTATTCGAAAATAATAAAAGTTCGATGGTCAATCAGACGGAATGGTTGAAAACGGTAGGTAAAGCGCTAAAATCGGACTACCATATTACAAAGATGAATGCAGTCGGGCATTCGATGGGCGGCGTTAGTTTGACAAATTATGTGGAGCAAACTGGAAATGACGCCGCATACCCGACGCTTGAAAAGCTCGTTTTAATTGGCGCCCCGCTAAACGGGCTAGCAATTGGTAACAGCGCATATGATTTGACGGATACAGGACCAAAAACAGAAACGGAACGCTATGCGAATTTTATTCAACATCAAGCATCGATTCCTAAATCGCTCGAAGTATACACTATTGCTGGTGATAAATTGGATGGCACAAAAAGTGATGGGAGCGTCCCTGTTTCAAGCGCGCTTTCTGGGAAATTCATTTTTTCGGATATTTTAAACTATGAAGAAAAGGTTTTTGAAGGCAGCAATGCTGAACATAGCAAATTGCATGAAAACCCGGAAGTCGATGCTGTTATCGGCGACTTTTTATGGATTTCAAACGGATAAGATAACGCAAAAAATCACGCCGGCCTGGCGTGATTTTTCTTTTACAAGTTAAAGGATAGGCGAATCATATCGCGGCATTCAATGCCATTTTCGAAAATGGGTTCGGGGTAATGTTTCGTGAAATAATCTTTTTCGATATGCGTCATTCTGAATCCACATTTTTGGTAGAGCGCGAGCTGGCTCACACTGGAATTGCCTGTTCCGAGTTCAATTGTTCTGGCGCCGTATTTTTGTGCGATATTAATCGCCTGCGTAATGAGGTTTTTTCCGTAGCCTAAGCCCCTTTTTTCTTCCAAAATAGCGATGTTCATGATTTCAATGGTTTTGGGGCGGGTTTTTAGTAAAACGATTGTACCGATGAGTTGCTCATGCTCGAAAAGGCCGTAGCATTCGCCGCGTGCCAAGTAATCTGCGACGATTTCCTTTGATGGATCAGCATCGTAAAGTAGTGCATACGGGTAGTTTTCCGTGATTTTACGCATCATCGTTTTTCTTCCTCCTACCGAAAAAGTTTTTACGTGGTATTTCGCTCGTTCTCCGCACATCTAAAAGATCCAAAATAAATACGAATACTGGAATCCCCACAATCAACCCCCAAACGCCGAAAAATGCTTCCGAAAAAATCAGCACAATAAACGTATAAAACACTGGTAAATCGGTTTTTGAAGACATTAATTTTGGGTTTAAAATATACGTTTCGATGGCGTGCACGATGACCACAGTGAGCAAGATATAAAACACATCTGTAAACCCGCCGATGGAATACGCGATAATCGAAAGCGGAATACAAGAAATAATGACACCTGCAACAGGAATCATGCCGAGTACGAAAACCATGATGGATAAGCTAAGAAGCTGCGGAAAGCCCATAAGATAGAGGGCAATCGTCGTAATAAATGTGTTTACAAGTGCAATAAGAAGTTGCGCTTCTAATACGACACCGAATGTTGAAACGAATTTGCTTCCAAAATAAGCGAAATCTTTAAAAATAAAGCCGATTTTGCTTGTGAAAAATTGTGATGTAAACTGCGTGACACGCTCTTTTTCGAGCGAGAAAAACAAACTTAAAATGAGCGCTAAGAAAAAGGACATCCCAATGGCACCAATGCCTGATAATGATGCGATAACAAATTCCACGCTAGCTTCTAAATATTTCTGTATATTCGATTGCTTCAACAAATCCACAATCCAATTTACCATCGTATTGTCGCCCGGCTGGTTATACATGGCAACGAGCATATTCACGAGATCTGAAATTTGCTGGATAAGAATCGGCAAATAATAAACAATCGCGATATATAAAAGCGCGGCAACGAGTATGTACAAAAAAATAACAATGAGTCGTCTCGGAATTCGAACGCGCTTTAAAATCACATTTTCGAGCCTTGTGACTAAAAACGCAAAGATAAACGTGAGTAAAATTAAATCTATCATACTGCGAACTAAATAAATGAGCACGCCAAGAATGACAAAAACAAAAAGTCGTCTCGGGGTGTCTTTCTTTAAGAACTGTGCGAACCATTCCATTTCGCCATTCCTCCTCTTCAATACTTTCAATGATAGCACATCTCCTTCCTCATCGCTATTTACAACCATTTAAAATTCCTTTACAATAAACCTATCATCCTACCTTTAATTGAAAGAGGGATTTTATGAAATCGAAAATTGAGCGAACAACGCTTAGTAAGCAAGTTTATACCTTTATTGAAGAAAAAATCCATTCAGGTGAATGGCAAGTGGGCGATAAAATTCCGAGTGAGAAACATTTGATGGAAGACTTGAAAATTAGTCGAAATACTCTCCGGGAAGCCGTCCAAGCTTTATCCCAAATGGGGCTTTTAGAAGTACGTCAAGGGAACGGGACGTTTGTTGTGGCGAATAGTCCGCTTCAAGCTGTTTTGCAGGAGCGTGTTTCGAAGTCTTCTTTGCTCGAAATTTTTGAAGCTAGGCATGCGCTGGAGAGTGAAATTGTGGCTCTTGCGTGTGCTAGGCGAACGGAAGCTGATCTTGAGTCGCTTTATGCGCTTGTGAAAAAATGCCAGCAGGCGGCTAACATTGACGAATTTATTCAAGCGGATATGGCGTTACATCATACTATGGCACTTTGTTCGAAAAATGAGCTCCTCACGGATATTTATGCACATTTATTTGATAAAATTCACACCTCCATTATGCACTCGACGTTGCTTCAGGCAGATCGTTTGAATAGTCACGAGGCATTAGTTGAGGCTATTTCACATCAAGATGTCAAAAAAGCACAACATGAGGTGGATTCCTACATTTCACTTTACAAAAATCGAATTTCAGATGAGGGGTTTTAATTGGTTATGCTAGAAAACAAACAGGTTGCACGCAATCAAAAGATATTTTTAATGGCTGGC
The DNA here is from genome assembly GCF_900186125.1 of Listeria goaensis. Classification (GTDB taxonomy): domain Bacteria; phylum Bacillota; class Bacilli; order Lactobacillales; family Listeriaceae; genus Listeria; species Listeria goaensis. The sequence goes on from NZ_FYBQ01000002.1 coordinate 42,701, forward strand.
ATCGTTTTGGTGGCTGTCAATTTGCGGATGCCGCTCACGGCTGTCAGTCCACTGCTCGATTATATTCGCGAAAGCATGCCTATTTCGAATACGCTAGCAGGATTTTTAACGACTCTGCCACTCATTGCGTTTGCGCTTATTTCTCCTTTTGTTTCAAAAATTAGTCAAAAAACGGGGGTTGAAAAACTCGTTTTTTATACGCTACTTATGATTTTACTTGGCAGTATCATTCGTCCTATCGGCAATCTAACTTTTTTGCTTGTCGGCACGCTTTTTATCGGGATTGGGATTGCGTTTGGAAATGTGATTATTCCTAGTTTAATCAAAAAAGAGTTTCCGTTTCAACTTGGCATGATGACTGGAATTTATTCCATTTCAATGAACTTATTTGCGGCGATTGCTTCTGGTTTAAGTGTTCCTATTGCGACTCAGCTCAGCGGCAATTGGCAGGCGACACTTTTTATTTGGGCGGGCTTTGTGGCGGTGGCCCTTTTAATTTGGCTGCCACAACTTTCAACTAAACGAGCCCAATTGGAACAGACGCATGTAGTGGAACAAAGTCAAACGGGGAATGTATGGCATTCTAAAATGGCGTGGCAAATTGCGGCAATGATGGGAATTCAATCGGCTGTCTTTTACATTTCGGTGGCATTCTTGCCTGTCATGGTTCAAGAACAAGGCTTTTCTAGCGCTGAAGGTGGTTTTATGCTTTCGCTCATGCAATTTGGCATTATGCCTATCACGTTTATCGTTCCTATCATTGCATTTAAAATGAAGAATCAGCGCGTACTCGTTTTATTTTCAGCGATTATGATGGTTCTTGGCATTTTAGGTTTGCTCTTGCCGATTCAAAATCTTGCGATGCTCGCTGTTGCGATAGTATGTCTTGGCATTGGCTCGGGGACTTCCTTTAGTCTTTGTATGATGTTCTTCAATTTGCGGACCAACACGGCGAAAGAAGCGGCGGATATGTCAGGTATGGCGCAATCAATTGGTTATCTGCTTGCAGCTTGTGGGCCGATTTTGTTCGGCATTTTGCATGACTGGCTAGGAAGTTTTATGGTGCCGCTCATCATTCTTCTGCTCGCACTTGGCGTTTTTTGTATTTGTGGTATGGGCGCGGTTCGCAATAAAACGATTTTTGATGCTTAAAAGCTCACGCCAAATAAGACGGAAGACAGATGGCGAGACTGGCCATCTGTCTTCCGTCTTATTTTATTCTAATTTCGCAAGGCGCAACTGGTCTTGTTTGATTTCTTCAAGTAGGTCGCTATCCTTGTAAAGTTGTAGCGCAGTCAAAGCGAGTAATTTTGCCCCAAGTAAAAGGGCTTTATCTCCTTCGCTTGATTTTGCTGCTTCGCGAAATTCATCTGTGTGCGCGACGAGCGTTTCTGGTCCGATTTTAATAAAGGGGTGAATGGTTGGAATGACTTGGCTGACGTTGCCTGCATCGCTCGACCCGACCCCAACTCCGTCTGTATCGCACGGAATATCTAACTGCTTTGCGATCTCGGCGAAAAGGTGATTAAACGGCTTATTTACCCAGACATTGTCAACTCCGTTTTGAATACGAATTGCGTTCATCTTAGCGCCGGTTTGTAAAGCGGCACCTTCTGCGACTTGGATAACGCGTTCGGTTAAAGTATTTAAGTTCTTGCGCTTCGCGGCGCGAACGAAAAAGCGCGCTTTCGCGTAATCTGGCACAATATTCGCCGCTTTACCGCCGTCCGTTATGATACCATGAATGCTCGCATCTTTTGGCAAATGCTGTCTAAGCGCATTAATCCCGTTGTAGAATTGAATGACGCCGTCCAGCGCGTTAATTCCTGCCTCCGGATTAGTTGCTGCGTGTGCCGCCTTTCCAATAAATTCAAAATCAAGCACATCAACGGCCGGGGCTGGCACCGTAACATGTGTTTTCCCATTTGGGTGAATCATAAGTGCTGCGTCAATATTAGCAAATAATCCCTCGCGCACGAAACTTCCCTTCGCACTGCCATTTGGCCCGCCTTCCTCAGCTGGCGTACCGTAAACGAGCACATCTCCACCAATTTCCGCCAAAACACGCGCAAGCGAAATCGCCGCAAATACACTCGTCGTTCCAATAAGATTATGACCGCACGCGTGCCCGAGCCCAGGAAGCGCATCGTACTCCGCCAAAAAGACAACTCGAGGCCCTTTTTTCCCACTGCTTTTTTCGGCAATAAAGGCTGTTTCATGACTAGCAACACCGCGTTTCAAAGTGAAACCTTCTTTTTCAAGTGTGTCCGCCAAAAGCTGACTCGCAAAAAACTCTTCATTCCCAATTTCCGGCCGCGCATGAATCGCGTGACTCATCGCCACAAACGTCGCCTGATTTTCCTCTAAATACGTCAAAATTTGCTCTTCCAAAATCCATCCCCCTATTCAAAAGACCTCAGTCTGATTGTGCCATGGTACGTTTTGCTTCAGTTTAGAGTTTTCCTTACAATCTGAGACCTCTTTTCAAAGAAAAGAGGTCCGATTTTTTATTAATATACCGCGCTTACACGTTCATGTCAACGCCTGTTTTGTTTCCGAAGGCGTTCCAATTTTTCTGCGATACGCGATTTGGCCGCTGCAGTGGCTGCTTCATTTTTTGTCACCGTACCGTCTTCTGCAATCAAAACGGCGTCGCCTTCTTTTAGGTCGGTTGGAATTTTAGCTTGTGCGATTTCAAATTCCGTTTCATCTGGTTTTATAAGAAACACCGCGATGCCATCTTCAATTCGGTCAAGCACTGCTTCCATTCTGTTCACCTACTTCGTTACCGCAATTCCTTGCGCTTTGATTTGTCTTACAATGCCATCACCAATTCCGTTAATCCGTTTTAAATCGTCAACCTTTTCATAAGGCCGCTCCGCAATGATTTTGCCTGCCAGTTCTGGACCGATAAGCGGTAAAAATTGTAATTCCTCTAGTGAAGCCGTATTTAAATTGATGGAAGTTGGCATTTCTTCCGACTTTCCTTCGTCGGTTTTGGATTCTGCCCGTTGTTTCGTATCCGCTTTATAACTGCTTCCGGATTTGGGCGTGCCCGCTTTTTCCGTAGCCACATTAAGCGTTTGTCCGTCTGTCGTAATCGTCACCGTACCGTTCACATCTGTTCCGTAAGTTTGAATGTTTCGCTCTTTTAGCCATTCCAAAACCTCGACGTGAGGATGCCCGTAACTGTTCCCCTTTTCCGCAGAATAAATTGCTACTTCCGGCTCTACTTTATCCAAGAAAAAAGGTTGGTTTGAAGTGGAAGAACCATGGTGCCCGAGGTCTAAGATGTCGGCTTTCAGGTTGATGCCGCTGTCCACCATCTCCTCTTCGCGCCCCTTTTCAGCATCCCCAGTGAAAATCGCCGAAATGTCCTTGTATGTAAGCCTGATTGCAATACTATCATTATTTGCATCGTTACTAAGTGTTTTTGGGCTTAAAACGGAGAGTTCAAACGGTCCAAAAGACGCCTCATCTCCTGTTCTGGGTTCCTTATATGCCGCTCCAGAATCAAGCGCCGCATCAATAACGCGCTCATAAATTGAGCTATTAAAAGTTAAGCCGTCCATCCAAATTTCCTTTGGCTTGTATGTTTGAATAATTTTATCGGCGTTGCCAATATGATCGGCGTGCGGATGCGTCAAAAGAAGCAAATCAATTTTTTCGACATTTTTTTCTTTTAAGTACGTCAAAATGCGATTGTCATCGCTCCGCCCAGTATCAATTAAAATGGTCGTGCCGTCGTCCGCCTCAATTAGGGTGCTGTCCCCTTGACCAACGTCAAAAAATGTAAAACTTGCGCCATCTAACTTTTCCGAAGAAACCTTGCTTTCCGCTTCTCCTGAAACGATGGACATGTTGCTACAACCCGATAATACGAGTAGTGCAGCAAATAAAACTACTAATTTTTTCATCTAGTAAAAACCCCCTGTTTTAGTAGCTTAACAGAACGTACGTTTTGCGTCAATCTAAAAAAACTGCAAGCTTTACGCTTGCAGTTCATTAACTTCGCATTTACTTGACCGTTTCCGTGAAGGAATATTTGACTTCCTCTGTTTCAGGATTATAGTCAATTTCCCAGTCGTGCTCTTTGAAGAACCAATAATCATGCTCTTCGATAAAGAACAGAATGCCTTCTTCTTGATCGGTTACAACGGCTTCGTTCGGGACAGCAGCAGAAACTCCAATTGAAAAACCTGGATGCAAGGAACTATTGGAGCCACCGTATTTAGCGAAAAGGCGAATACCGTTATCGCCTGATACATCGAACTCATCTTTAAACCAGCTTTGGGCATTTTCCGTCACTTTGATTTCCATAATTTCACTCCTCATTCCTTAATGGTTTATAGTTAGATTAGCAGATTTTTAATGATTAATCATGCATTCTGCTTTTATGCTTGATTTTTTTATACCTCTTTTCGCAAAACTTTAAACATTTTGTTAGATAACAATTTTCCCATACAAGTTCTGTTATATAACATCATTTGTGCAAAAAAAAAGATGTGACTGCGCGCCACATCTTTCTCTCCTTATTTATCCAAAGGGCCTTTGCCAAGATAAGCTTTAAACATCCAAATATGTTTGTCAATCTCTGCTTTGAAGCCGATTAGCATGTCATTTGTAACATCATCGCCTTCTTTTTCAGAAAGCTCAATCCCTTGCTTATACTCATCGCGGAGAAGTTCCAACGTGCCTACAAGATCTTCCATCAACTCTTCCATCGTTTTTGGTTTCGTGTAAGGTGCTTCTTCAACACTCGCATTGTCTAAAAATTCTTTTAATGTGCTGAACGGGCTACCGCCAATCGCAAGTAAACGTTCCGCTACTTCGTCCATTTGTTCCCCAAATTCGCTATATAAGTCATCCATTTTTTCGTGTAAGGTGAAGAAACTGCGTCCGCGCATATACCAATGAATTTGGTGAATTTTTACCGTGAATACGTTTAAATTAGCGACTTGGTGGTTTAAGAATTCCTTTGTATCTACCGAGTTAATTGTTTTCATAATATCTTTTCTCCTCCTAAATTATAATTACTATTATATAATAATTATTATAAACTAATCCCCACATTTTGTCCAGTGTGGAAAGTATCACAATCTAAGTTTACCACAAAATCATTTTCCTAAACGATTTATTGTTGCAACGTTTAAAAATCTTTAGCATAATGGAATTTGGAGGTGTTTAAAATGTGGCTAGCATCCAAAACGGCGCCTGCTTTAGCGCGTGACATCGAAGCGTTTGAAGCGGCAAATCAAATTCAGTTACCTACGGCGTACCGGGCACTAATCGCGAAACAAAATGGCGGCTTCATTCAAAAAAATCATTTTAAAACGAGCGAGCCAACATCTTATGGCTTTGATTTTCTGGAAGTCTATCAAATTTTTGGCCTGCACAATTTAATCACAGAGCCTCCGGCAGCATCTGAAAATCCACTTTCTGGAAAGATTATTTATTTTTCTAAGGACGGCGAACGCTATCTTGGTTTTGATTATAAAACGGCTTTGCCGAGCATTTTATACGCCGATTTTGAAACCTTGCAGACGCTTACGATTGCCGCAAACTTTGATACATTTTTAGCGCAGCTTTACTTTGAGCCATTTGAATATGAAAATGTGACAACTTATGGGCACGCGAAACTTGATCAGATGCTCCTTCAGGCGGACTTTGATGGGAGAAGGAAAATTTTGACCTTGCTTGAAGACGAAGCAGATAAGCCGTGGTTTTTACATCATATTAGGACGCTTATTTTGGAAGGTGACGCGAAAAATGCTTTTACGCTATTTGAAAATCAAATTTTATATTTTAGACGAAAATTACCAAAAGCTCTTGTGAACGAACTTTTTCAGCAGTTTCAAGCTTGCGGTATTGATATTTCGACTTTAGAGAAGGAATGGAAGGGAGAATCATCATGATTAAAGTGATTTTTGTATGCCTTGGGAATATTTGTCGTTCTCCGATGGCGGAAGGCTTTTTTAGAAAGCAAGTGGAGGACGCGCATTTAGCTGACCAATTCGAAATCGATTCGGCAGCAACGGGTACGTGGAATTTAGGAAATCCCCCTCATCGCGGCACGCAAAAGGTTTTAGAAAAACATCAAATTGATTTCAGTCATATGCGCGCGCGGAAAATTAGTTTAGCGGATTTTGAAACGGCGGATTACATTATCGGAATGGACGATGCCAATTTAGAAGATATTTTAGCGTTAGGCGGTGCAAACAGCTCAGCCTCGATTTATAAATTGATGGATTTTGTACCAAATAGTGACCGTTCGAGCGTCCCCGATCCGTATTATACGGGAGATTTTGATGAAACAGAACGTCTTGTCACAGCGGGAACAGAAGGACTTTTACAAACGATTCGAACGAAACATAACCTATAAAATGTTTGGCGCATGCCAAATTGTGGTACTAATTAACGTACAATCAAAGGATTTGAGGTTTTAATATGTTAGGTATCATTTGGGGAATTATTGTCGTTTTATTCGTCGTTTGGCTTATCGGATTGATTTTTCATATCGCAGGTGGCTTAATTAACATCCTCCTCGTTGTGATTTTAGTTCTCATTATCTGGAACTTAATTCAATCTGCTAGAAACAAGCGAAACCAGTAATAGAACCGAAAAAAGCGCTAGTGAGTTTATCACTAACGCTTTTTTTATTTTGTTCCTAAATGCTTACTTTCGATAAAAGCCTTCAATTCCATACGCGTTTTTTGGCTCATGCCTTTTGCAATTTGTTCCGTCCAAGCTTCAATGCGCGCGCCGCCAGTTCGTTCCTTGTAATAGTCACGAATGATTTCATCATACGCATAATACAATTCTTTTTCTTTATTCCTATAGGTGTTCTCATGATAAATTAACCCTTCTGGCATTCGCGGTTTAGGCGCAGAATTTTGCACGGGCTGTCCCACTGTTAAACCGAATAGTGGAATCGCATAATCCGGAATGTTCAATAGCTCCGACACTTTCTTCAAATCATTCCGGATTCCACCAATATAGCAAACCCCGAGCCCCATCGATTCGGCTGCGAGCGCCATATTTTGGGCCGCAAGCGCCGCATCAATAACCGCCACTAAAAACTTCTCGGTTGTTTCTAAAGAATCGGCCGAAGCGTTGTATGCTTCCGCAATGCGTTTATTCCTTGCTAAATCTGCGACAAAAACGAAAAATTGCCCCGTTTTTTCAATGTAGCCCGTATTGTTCGCAATTTTTGCTAGTTCCCTGCGAAGCGATTTATCACTTACCCCGATAATCGAATAGGCTTGAACAAAATTGGAAGTAGAAGCCGCTTGTGCACTTTTCACGAGCAAGGTAATTTGCTCCTCCGAAAGCGGCTTATCTTCAAACTCACGTACCGAATAATGCCCTAAAATTTGTTCAATCGTTTCATTCATTTTAACTACCCCTTTAATCTTCAAAAACTTGGTGTTCATAGTGCGGCGCCTGATCTAGTTCGCCAAAATTTTGTTGCCGCAAAGCTTCATAAATTAAAATCGCAGCCGTATTCGACAAATTAAGCGACCTGATTTTATCCGTCATCGGAATTCTAAGCGCCGTTTCCTCATGTGCCTTTAAAAGCTCATCAGGCAGTCCTGTCGTTTCCTTTCCAAACACAAAAAAGTAATCTTTATCTGGATTGCTATAATTCACATCGCTATATACGTGGCGGCCGAATTTCGTAATAAAATAAAACTCCCCACCCGCATTTTTTTCAAAAAACTCATCTAGTGAGTCATAATAATTTAATTTTACGTGGTCCCAGTAATCTAGGCCTGCGCGTTTCAACATTTTGTCATCTGTGCTAAAACCGAGTGGGCGAATAAGATGTAAATACGTATCCGTCCCTGCGCATGTGCGCGAAATATTTCCCGTGTTCGCCGGGATTTCTGGTTGATAAAGTACGATATGATTTGCCATTTTTTACTCACCTTACTCCTAAAATTTTTTTCGCTTGTTTAATTTCTGCCAAAACGTCATTGTCCGTTTCTGCTTTTTCTGCCGTTAAAATGGCTGTTTCCGCGTTTTGGCCACCAATTCTAGCGAGCGCCCATGCGGCAGTACCGCGAATGACTGGCCGCGCATCATGCAACAAGCAGCCGATTAAGTCGGGTATCGCCGTTTTATCTTTATATCGCGCCAGAATAATAATTGCGTTTCTTTGAATCGGCTTTTTCCCCCGCCAAGAGCCTGCCATATGCCCAAATTGCTCCTTAAATTCGCGATTTGAAATGTGCAGAAGCGGTTTCAATTCCGGCCGCACGCGTTCTGGGTCTGGTTCCATTTCAGGGTGCAAGTGGAAATCATGACCGCGATTATACGGACAAACAACTTGGCACGTATCGCAACCATATAAACGATTATGCAACACATCGCGATATTTTTCTTCTAAAAAGCCTTTTGTTTGCGTTAAATAGCTTAAGCAAATTTTGGGATTCATTGCGCCTTCGCCGAGTAGTGAGCCAGTCGGGCAAGCTTTAACGCACTGATTGCAGTCACCGCACAAGTCGCCAATTGGCTCATCTGGCGGGAAAGCAATGTTCGTTAGCATTTCGCCTAAGTACACCCATGAACCGTATTCTTTCGTAATTAACAGCGTGTTTTTACCGCGAGCACCGATACCTGCTCGTTCTGCCACAGCCACATCAGATAATTCGCCCGTATCGACCATGCTTTTCATTTTAGCTTCGGGCACTCGTTTTAAAATAAAAGCTTCAATAAGTGCCAGCTTTTCGCGCAAAATCGTATGATAGTCGGTGCCCCAAGAAGCGCGTGCAAAGACGCCACGCCGCGATTCACGCTTGCTCACAGGGCTTTCCTTTAGCTTAGACGGATAGGCGAGCGCAATCGCGATAATGGATTTTGGCTCTTCGAAAATGAGTTCAGGATACACTCGCTCGTTTAAAACGGGATGTTCAAACCCGGTTAAAACCTCTTCTTTTTCGGCAATTTCCAAACGTTCTTTTAAAAACAAAAAAGGATCCGCAGTCGTAAAGCCAATTTTCTGCACACCAATTTCGGTCGCATACTGAATTATTTCAGCCTTTAGCTTTGTCGTATCCATGCGAAAACCTCCTTTTAAAATAAAAAATAAACGCAATGCTTCGCTTAAAAAGGTCGAAACACTGCGTTAGTAACAGTATGTAAAGAGCGGGTGAGGAGAATCGAACTCCCGACAACAGCTTGGAAGGCTGTGGTTTTACCACTAAACTACACCCGCACAATTGGCTTTATGACGTTGTTTGTAACAACTTTTATATCATAACACCAGATACTAATTTTGACAAGACCTTTTTTAAAAATTTATGTTTTTTTTTGTTAAAAATTGGGTAAGCCTCACATCTAATCCGTCTGAATTTTAAACTTCTTTCCAAATTTATTCATAACCTATTCACATTTAGCTTTTACACTAAGATTATTCATAAAAAGAGAGAAGTGATTTCATGAAGAAAAAAATTGATTTTTATTTTGTTGGTATTATTTGTATAGCTATTTTTGTTAATTTTTATGGTATTTGGAATGATGCAACGGTTAATCCTTATTATACAGCAGCCGTTACAAGTATGGTACAAAATTTCCATAATTTCTTTTATGCCTCCTTTGATCCAGCAGGCTTCATTACTGTAGACAAGCCACCTGTTGCTTTTTGGCTTCAGGCGATTAGCGCTAAAATATTCGGCGTTCATGGCTTTAGTGTCATTTTACCGCAAGCACTTGCTGGCGTTGGCTCCGTTATCCTTTTATATATCCTAATTCGGCCGCGCTTCGGAAAATGGGCGGCCCGTATTTCGGCACTTCTACTTGCGCTAACTCCAATCGCGGTAGCCGTTTCCAGAACAAATAACGTTGATGCCGTCCTCGTTTTCTTCCTAATGCTTGGTGCGCTCTTTCTATTCAAAGCTGTTAGGCGCGGAAAACTTGGCTGGTTGCTGCTCGCTTTCGTCATGATTGGGGTTGGCTTTAACGTCAAAATGTTGCAGGCGTACATGGTACTTCCTGCTTTCGTAGTTTTTTATTTACTCGCTACTAACATTTCTTGGAAAAAAAAGGCGGTCCATTTGGCGCTATCTCTCGTCCTCATGCTCGGTGTATCCGTTTCGTGGGCGATTATTGTTGACCAAACAAGTGCGTCGAGTCGTCCTTACATTGGAAGCAGTCAGACGAACTCCGTCCTAGAACTTGCTTTCGGCTACAATGGCGTGGAACGTTTACTTGGGCAGGAAACCGGCACAGGAACCGGCGGCGGTGGCCCGTCTACTAGCAGTTACGGCTTGCAAGGCGGCGCACCTAGCGGACAAAATGATGGCAGCCAGTCGTTCGGCGATGGCAATTCAACCGGCATGCCTAGCCCCCCTTCTGGACAAAACGGTGGCGGACAAGGCGGTTCAAAAATGATGGGTAGCGGCGGTATGTTTGGCACAGGCGAAAAAGGTCCGCTACGGCTCTTCCAAACGGCCTTAGGCGACCAAATTAGTTGGTTCTTGCCGCTAGCACTCTTTGGCATACTTGCGATTTTCATTGCGTGTCGTCGTGAAAACGCAAAATGGTTTCACTTATCAGATGCCCAAAAGGAAATGGTTTTCTGGGCAGCTTGGCTTCTTCCAGTTGCCGGATTTTTCAGCGTAGCTGGTTTCTTCCATCATTATTATTTGATTATGCTCGCTCCTCCAATTGCGGCGTTAGCTGGCGCAGGGCTAGTCGCTCTTTTCCAACTATATCGCGAGCAGCAAAATTGGCAATCCTTTTTACTCCCAAGTGCCATTACTTTAACTGGTTTCTTGCAAGCCTTCTTCGTCTTTCAGTATAGCGCGCCATTTGCCATTGGGATTGCCCTTCTCGTAGCAGCGATTTCGCTTTTCCTCGTGTTATATCGCAAAGAATCGAAAGGTCTTACCGCAAAAATCACAGCGCTCGGACTGGCAATTTTACTAGCGGCACCAACCTATTGGTCGCTCACGCCTTTAATTTACGGTGGCAATAGTTCGCTTCCTGAAACAGGACCACAACTCGCAACTTCAAGCGGCGGCGGTTTCGCAGATGCTTCTGTGGACACTGGTTTAATCGCGTATTTAGAAGAAAACAATACCGGCGAAACATATTTATTCGGCACGACAGACGCGACAACAGCAGGCCCTTACATCATTAAAACGCAAAAAGCCGTCATGGCGATGGGTGGCTTTAACGGGACCGACCCGACGCTCACCGTAAGCGAACTGAAAACGATGGTTAAAAACGGCGAAATAAAATACTTTTACCTTCCAAGTAATAGTAAAGCAGCCGACTCAGACGTCATTAATTGGATTCAAGAAAATGGAACCGCAATTGATTCCAGCGAGTATAGTTCTGAAACAGACGCAAATTCGTCGGCCACTACAAGTGCTTTCGGAGCACAGGGCATGAATGGAACTGGAAATGGAACGCTTTATTTATTGAAATAGGAAAGGAAGATGATGTGAAATGACCAATCTAATCGAGCTTTCAGTAGTCATTCCAGTCTACAATGAAGAAGAAGTTTTAATAAGCAGCTACGAACGTCTAACGGCCGTCATGCGGGGTCTAACGCCTAATTTTGAACTGATTTTTGTGAATGACGGCAGCCAAGATAACACACGCCGCATTTTAGATGACCTCCAGGAACTAGATATGCACGTTCGAGTGATTCATTTTTCGCGGAACTTTGGCCATCAAATTGCGATTACCGCGGGTGCTCGTTATGCAAGTGGCGCAGCCGTTGTAGTGATTGACGCCGATTTGCAAGACCCACCGGAACTCATTCCCGCAATGGTAGAAAAATGGCGCGCAGGCTACCAAGTTGTCTATGCGAAACGTTTAGTCCGTAAAGGTGAATCGTTTTTCAAAAAATTTAGTGCCAAAGTGTTCTACCGGATCCTTGAAAAGCTGTCCGATACCCCGATCCCTGTTGATACTGGCGACTTTCGGCTAATGGATGCGAAGGTGTGCAGGGCGCTTCGGCAGTTGGAGGAGAAAAATCCGTTCGTCCGCGGTCAGGTGAGCTGGCTCGGGTTCAAGCAAACGGAGGTCGAATACGAGCGCGATGAGCGGCTTTACGGTGAAACGAAGTATCCGCTCAAGAAAATGATTAAGCTTTCGCTTGACGGCATTACTTCTTTCTCTTATTTGCCTCTAAAACTCGCAACTTATTTAGGCGTAACGGTTGCCACATGCGGCTTCCTCTACATGATTGTCGTCCTCTTTCAAAAACTCTTTACCACCATGACGGTGCCTGGCTGGGCGTCTATCGTCATCATTCAGCTCATCTTTTTCGGCATCGTCCTCCTCGTCCTTGGTATGATTGGCGAATACATTGGCCGCATGTACGAAGAAACGCGGCACCGCCCGCTTTACGTGGTGGACGAGGCAAACGGCTTTGAGGCAAGCCATTTATACGCACTGAAAGAACAGATCAAATAAAATGAACCGCCCGAAAATCGGGCGGTTCATTTATTTAGTTAGGCCATAAACTAGGATTATGATAGTAGGCATCTAAATCCGCGCTAAACCATCTTCCATTTAATACAGTGTGGACAATTTTACTTTTAGCTGCTTCTGAAATGCTTGTGTCCGCTTCAATGCGTTCAATAATAGCTTGATTCGTATCCGTTTCTTTCTCCATTTTAATTTGCGCATGATTGTCATTCGCATCGAGAAGTAAACTAGCTTGATTTTGTTTGCTCCATTTTGTCCAGTTCGTCAAATCATCACCGTTTGGATTACCATCATGCAAGAAGTTTTTAAGATACGCTCTGAATTCCCCTTGCAACTCTTTCGCTCCAGGTAGTTGATACGATTCCGTAATCGTAGATAAGTACGTTTGATTGTTGCTATCCAAGAAAGGAATAAACACGCCGTGAAATGCCCCCACCAAACTCATATCTGTTGTCGTTTTAAGATTTGTTCCAAAAGGCATTTTCGTGTTATAAATATCACCTTTATAATGTTCACTTAGTTTTTCTGCTGACAGCTCTGTGTTAAACAAGGCATACATATCGCTACCATATTGTTTCGCAAAGTTAAATTCGGCTAGTTTTTCCTGATTTTTTGGAATATCACCATTTGCTAGGCTTTCAGCAAAATAAGGATCTCCCATTGCGAAAAAGGAAAATTCACTTGTCCCTGACAACATCATTAATGGCACATCATTATATTCTTTCGTGTCAAAACCATTTTTAGGTAACACAGCTCCGTCCGTATAAAGATGCGGGAAAGCGCTCATGCGAATAGAGGCATTGCCCATCAATTTGCTTAATCGTTCCGCTGATAAACCGTATAAATAGTCCCGCACTTCTTTCTTATCTTGTTGTAACCACGTATAAGCTTCTTCCGTTGTCTTTTTGACACCATCTTCTACAACAAGTGGCGCGATTGCCTTCGCAAAAACTTTCACGCTATCTTCTGGATCTGCCACTGTCATACCACCACTAAAAGCAATGGCTTTTTGATATTTCCCGTCAAAAACAGGCGAAGTTAACGACGCCATAACATCTCTTCCTCCTGCTGAAAAGCCGGAAAATGTAATGTTTTTGGGATCCCCGCCAAAAGCTGTAATATTTTCCTTCACCCAGTCTAATGATTTCGCCATATCAAGTAACGCGTAGTTGCCAGAATCCTCTAACTTGTTGCCTGTATGTAAAGCTGGGAGAGGATTAAATCCTAATGCTCCAAGACGATAATCTACTGAGATAAAAATCGCATTTAAATCCTTTACAAAAGCTTCACCACTAATTTCCGTAGCGCTCCCGCCTTGATTGTTCCCACCGTGAATGTAAACCATAACAGGTAAATTTTGCTCTTTTGTGTTAGGTCGGTAAATATTCAGACGCAAACTTGATTCGCTTCCTGTCACACCATCTTGAGAAGTTTGAATAAACATCTCACTATCCTTGGTTGCATCTAACGTGCCTTTGTATTTCTTAGGATTTTCTGGTTTTTTCCAGCGCAATTCATCAACAGGTGCCTTGGCATAAGGTACTCCTTTCCAAATTAAAACGTTTTCATTTTTACTCTGATAACCTTTTACTTTTCCATATTTTGTAGTTTCTAGCACCCCTTGTTTATACGTTAATCCTGTTTGTGCTTCCGATTGGCTAGTTCCACACCCTGCTAAAGCAAATAAACAACCTACTAAAACTAACATAATCCACTTTTTCATAGTTCCACTCCTTTTTTATGAATATATAATAAAAACCTGAAACAAAAATACACAAAAAAGCTGCGTATCATTGTTTCAGGTTATGCCCATAAGGTTACATTCCTTAACAAGAATATATATATAAATTTAATATAGCACGTATTCTGATGAAAGCAAGAGTAAGCATACAAAATTTTCTAAAAAGACATATTTTTTTATTTTCTTGTGTGTTTTACACATTTACTTCTTAATTTATACGCTTTCTATTATAAATTCGCTTGATACTCTTTTAATTTCTCTGTATAACGTTTCCCCTCTTTTCTAAAAAATAATTCGCCTAAAATGGCAATGACAATTAATCCGACCGCAATTATTGCTGTAACCGCAATCCATAAACTGACCCACTGGAGTGATAATGTAAGTAACGCTAGCGCACTAATCTTAACAAGCCCTATAAGGATAATAGCAAAGATGATTAGCCGGATAAAGGTGCGACTTTTTCTTTTATTATTAAACAAAATGGACCACAAACACGAAATTAATAGTGCTAACACAAGTCCTTGTAACACAAAGGTGAACGGGATTTTATAATCAAAATCTGTGTTGTAAATGGCACCGAACAAGACGCCTGTCACCATATAGAGGATAATAAATCCTGCAAAAATCATGGCTGCAAAATTTTTCATTGGCAATATATAAGCCATTATTTTGTTCATTATAGACCAATCCTTTCTTTTAATTGCCGAGCATACTGCCTCGAAACAATTAATTTTTCTCCATTTGTTAGGGAAACTTCTAATCTACCGTTAAAATCTGGGCGAAGAGCTGAGATATGCGAAATGTTTAAAATTTGGGACTTGGCGCTGCGAAAAAGACTGCTATCCGGGAATCGTTCCTCAATTTCATATAATTTTAATGCCGTTTCATACGTCTCTTCCGCTGTATAAACAAAGCTTTTTCGGTCAACAGATTCCACATATAATATATCTAGCAATTCAAGTAAATATGTTTTGCCACCGAGTTTCCCACTAATTTCTTGTCCCAAACTTCTAAGCAGTCTTGCAGCTCGTCGTACTTCGGCATCTTCGTAAGGACAACGTATTTCAGCTCGAACTGCCTTAAAACCTTCTCGGATATCCACTTCCATCATTCTACCTCCTCACTTCATACGCCAATTATAATCGAAAAACATTCTATTTGATAGGCAACTTACGCAATCAAACATACAAGTTGTGAAAACTTAGAAGTTCAAACCTTTTACGCATGTGAGCGCACAAAAAATGCCCAGAAGTTTTTGACGACTCCTAGGCCATTTTCTAGCGTAACTTATGTATTTTCCCTAACAAAATCGTTTATTTCTGGCTATTTGATGAACCAGGTTTAACTATGTAATAATTCTTAATACAAAAGAAGAGCGTGGTCAAAATCCCTACAAACATTACTACGGTCCCGATTAGACTATTCCAAAAGAAAGATAAAATTAACAGGGCTAGAACAATTCCAAATAAAAGAAGAGCCGTCGGATTTGTCTGTATTTCTACCGATTCCCCTGCAGCAACTTTCACTCCTTTACTTCCGAAAAAACCTTGATTAGCATTTACTTCGGCTGAATCTCCTTGTATGTCTACTTCTACCTCTTCATTGTGTTTTAACGATTTCACCTTTTGTTGATTTACTTTTAAGGCGACTTTAGTTGCCGCTCCCATAAAACCGGTGTTTCTTTTTACTGTTATTTTCATTTTCTAATTCAACTTCCCTCTTCGCCGCATCTCACCATATGTCAAAAATATCATTCGGTAATCATTCAGCTCATTATTATTTTTAAATCATTCCAGTATTAAGTGTAGCATATGTAAAACTAACATTCTGTGTCCATTATGTGAATTTTTCAGTTTATTACTCTCCTGAAATCAAGAAAAAGAGGATGCGTATTATACGTATCCTCTTTCACGCGTTAATAAAGCAACTCTAAAAAGTCCGCTTTTGTGATGTTGCCAAAATATTTTTGAATGTCTAAATCAGCAAGCGCCGTTTCAAGTTCCTCTTTTTTATAGGTAACACCTTTTAGACGTTCTTCAATATCGGATACGTTTAAAACGCCGAAGAAGTCACCGAAAATTTTGATGTCGGAAATGATGCCCTTATTGACATTCAGACGAATATCGACAGAACCTACCGGGAAGCGTTTTGTTCGCTCCAAATCAAACTTAGGAGATTTTCCGTAGTTCCAATCCCAATTGGCGTAGCGCTCTTTTGAAATTTCGTGAATGCGCGTCCAGTCGGCGTCAGTCAGCTTGTATTCTTTCACATCGGATACGTTTTCCACGTCAAAAATGTAAAGAAGTAATAAATCGCGAAACTCCTCCGTGGTCATCTTTTTATCCAAAAAATCAGCAATATTTGCAACTCGGCTGCGCACGGATTTGATTCCTTTTGACGTCAGCTTATCTTTGCGCGGTTTGAGCGAAGCCGCCACATCATCGAGGTTTAAGTCGTACATGAGCGTGCCGTGCGAGAACATCTTTCCTTTTGTCGCGAACTGCGCATTTCCAGACACTTTGAAACCGTCAATTAGCAGGTCATTTCGCCCCTTTAACTCCGCATTTACGCCAAGTTTTTTGAGCGCCTCAACAATCGGCTGAGTGAATTTCGCGAAGTTGTGGAAAGAATCGCCATCATCTTCTGTAATAAAGCTGAAATTTAGATTTCCTTCATCATGATAAACGGCGCCACCGCCTGATAAGCGCCGCACAACGATAACTCCTTCTTTTTCGATATATTCCGTATTGATTTCCTCAATCGTATTTTGGTTCCGTCCAATGATAACAGACGGCTTATTAATATAAAACAGCAGCACTGGCTCGTCTAAATTGAGCTCCGTTAAAATAAATTCTTCGACCGCAAGATTGATGCGTGGATCTTTTTCATCCTTGTTATCAATAAAATACACGTTTCTTACCCCTTTTTATATATGAATTTTTAAACCTTTTTCAGCCAATTTCGTGTCGCCGGAAAAAACCGATTCCGCTTCATTTTTCAGCTCTTCTAAATTTCCTTTTTGTGGCAGGTGGCTCAGCAGCAACATTTTAACGCCCGCTTCTTGCGCCACTTTCCCCGCTTCAACGCTCGCCATGTGCACCTTCGACTTCCCAGCCATATCCTGATAGAAATTTGTGTCCGTAATGAGCAAATCAGCATCCTTTGCAAATGGAATAAACGCCTCTTGATACGCACTGTCCGCCGTATAAACCAGCACTTTCCCATTCGCTTCAAAACGCATCGCATAACACGGAACTGGATGAATTGTTTTTAAAAAGCGAATTTGGAATGGCCCAACTTTAAGTTCCTCATTCGCCCGGTATTCATGTGCTTTTGAGACGCCTTCCATATCTAAATACGAATAGCCACGTGCGTCTTCCTTATGCGCATAAATCGGCAAAACAGGCGGTTTATTTTCCATATCCGAAAGTAGGCGGACATGTTGTAAAATACCAACATCGGCCACATGATCTGGGTGGAAATGTGAAATGATGACCGCATCCAAATCATTTGGATGGATGTCATTTTGCATAATTGAAACAGCGCTTGCTCCGACGTCAATTAATAGATGAAAGTCACCTTCTGATAGCAAATAACTACTTGTCCCATCATTCGCTAGCGGATACCCGCCCCAGTGACCAAAAACAGTAAGTTCCATATGTTTTTCACCCTCTCTTCAACATAATTCCATGATACAACACTTCGTTTTTAAACCAAAGTAATAGGCTTTGTGCTGTTGTTTCAATCCGCATTGCCCCGCCTTTATATTTATGTTATTCTTTAAGCTTAAATGAAAAGAAAGAGGTGATAACATGAATTTTTATAATCGCATAAAAATCATGGTTCCACCGTTTCCCTGTGAAGGATGTTTTTTTCCCAGATTATAATTAAATTAGGAGTTTAATAATGGAAAAAAACATCGAAAAAAGTAAAAAAATAAATTTAGCTCTATTAGTCTGCCTAGTAGGCTTTCCACAAATAAGCGAAACAATCTATACACCTTCACTAACAGAAATCGCGCATGGTTATGGTGTCCAATTAAATATCGCACAAATGACGTTAAGCATTTACTTTGTAGCTTTTGCGTTAGGCGTTTTCTTTTGGGGAATCGGTTCAGATTATTTTGGTCGAAGAAAAGCAATGAATTTAGGTATAGTGATTTATGTTGTAGGGTGCATACTATGTGTGTTATCTAAAAATATTGAATGGTTATTTGTAGGTCGTTTTATACAAGCATTTGGTGCAAGTACAGGTTCTGTAACTACACAAACAATTTTACGAGATAATTATGAAGGCACGGAACGCCATCAGTTATTTGCTAAAATTTCAGCCGCTTTAGCCTTCTCACCAGCAATTGGCCCCTTGATTGGTGGCTATCTTGGTGAATTTTATGGATTCCGATTCGTTTTTTTATTTCTAGTCGTCATGGGCATGCTTTTATTATTTTGGAGTCTTAAAGGATTGCCAGAAACTGTCCGTCTTTCCTCAGAAAAAAGGAATGCCAAGCAAATTTTTTCAATAGGTATAACAATGTTGTTAGATCGATATACGCTAGCATTTGGCGTTCTAATAGGAATCTTTAATGGGCTGCTTTTTAGCTATCACACCGAAGCACCCACAATCTTTATTGAAAAGTTTCACTTTACTCAAAGTCAATACGGACTTATGGGATGTGTAGTCGCTTCAGCAGCCATTTTAGGTGCATGGCAATCCAATAAATTATTGAAAAAGAAAGCACCGCATGCCATTATTCAAAACGGCATTAAATTATCATTAATAGGTAGCCTATTCCTTTCTTTCATTTCACTTTTAGTTTTACCTTTATTTTTGCAAGTGCTTGTTTATATAATAGGTATTTTCATCATTCTTACAGGAATTGGAATGGCCTTACCAAACTGTTTAAGCCTAGCATTAGTTAAATTTTCTGATGTAGCTGGTACAGCTGGGGCATTTTTAAGTTTAGGCTACTACAGTATTGTAAGCATCTGTACATTTTTAATTAGTATTTTTCACACCGGCTCTATCCTTGTATTTCCTTTATTTTGTGTATTGCTTTTACTCATTTCCATGATTTGCACCAAATTCGCAAAATAAAATGAGTCGCTAAAAACAAAAAGCATAAATCTAGTAATACTACCATCTAAAGAAATGGTTCTTACTGGATTTATGCTTCTTTTCATTCAAAATATTTACTTTTAAGTTCTGGAGTTAATTTTTGCGTATTCGTTAGTTCGCCAACTGCTACGAAGCGTTTTGTTGTTTCGGTTGGCTTATCACACGTAATGAGTGTGATGCGATTGTCTCCGGCATCGTCCAGTACGCTGACATTTGTTTCATCAATGATTTTCGTCGATGTGATTTTATATTCATAAAGTGAATTTAAATCGGTTAAATAAACTTTAGCACCTTCTTTTACATCCATTAGCGGACCAAAAAGCATCGACTCATTGCGCATATGGTGCCCTGCAAGTGGATAATTCCCTTTGCCCATTTGTTGATCAGGAAGCATTGTCGTTGCACCAGCAAGCAAGTTCGCCGTATTCGTCCCTTTTAATACCATTAGTTGGATATCGACAGACGGAATCGCAACGGAACCAACAACCGCGTCTTTATCATAGTTCGCTGCTCCTTCAACAACATTTTTCATAGAAGGAAGTTGCACACTATCATAATCAAATGTTGCCTCTTTTTTATTATTATCATCTAAAGTTTGGGCCGAATAGTTCGTAATGTCATCATGACCACTTAAATATTTCACGATGCCACTTTTTATAAATGGTGAGAAAATAAGTAGTAAGCCAAGAACTAAAATAATAATTGCAATAATTTTCTTTGCCATAACCTTCCTCCTCCTTCTTTGCTTTTCTATTATATAGTAGCAACCGCGTCACAGCAAATTAAAATTCAATGAAAACCGTTGTTTTCTGATAAATTCTTCACTTTTCCCGAAACATACGGATTTCCACCCACAATAAACCTTAGGGGAAAATGCTTCGCCAATTTTTTATTTGGGAGGCCAATTCTCTCGGTCGCAACAATTTGAACTGGCCGCTTACCTTCTTCAAGCCAAATGTTGCTATCAAACAGCGTTTTACCATAGTCCTGCATCGAAAAAGCCATCGCCTGTGTCAATTTGCCAGGCCCGTTCGAAATATCAAAACCTGTTTTTCCGCCGCGATTTATCTCCATTTCAGGGAGGGCAGTAAGCGGCGCTACAGCGCGAATCAAAACGGCTTCTGGAATGCCTGCTTCCATCGTAATGAAATTCAGCAAAACTTGGCGATGCATTTGGTACATGTAAATCGCGCCTGCTTGTCTGAACATGACTTCCGTGCGTTTTGTGCGCCGTTTCCGAAAACTGTGCGCCGCCTGGTCAGTTTCGCCTAAATAAGCCTCGGTCTCGACGATTAAGCTTTCGTATTTCACGCCGCACTTATCGTGTACGAGTTTCGCCCCTAGTAAATCTCGCGCCACTTCAATTGTAGTCTTTTTCTCAAAAAATTTTTCTGTTAGTTTCAATGGTTTTCCTCGTTTTTCTTCTATAATAACCGATGTTGCGTATTTTTTTCTAGTCATCCATCTCAAGACCCATGTGTTATGTTTTCCCTTTTGTTAAAATTATGTTAAGATTATGTTGGTGCAGGCTTTGTATTTTATATGCGAAACCCTGCTTTTTTTCATCAAAATCTAAAAATTACTAGATAGTAAATAGAGTGTAGGAGAGGTGTAATATGAAGGATGGGAAAGGAAAAATCCTGACTTTTCTAAGCAAAAATTATGGATTTTTTATTCTAGCCGTCGTTCTATTTTGGCTAAAATCAGTCATTGCCTATGAAACGCAATTTAACCTTGGTATTGAAAATGCAATGCAACAATTTTTATTGATCATTAATCCGCTCAGTACGGCTGTCTTCTTTATGGGACTGGCACTATTTGCAAAAGGTCGACGTTCTTTTATTTGGATTATCGTGATCGATTTCCTTTTGACTTTTATTCTTTTTGCAAATATGGTTTACTACCGTTTCTTCTCGGACTTTATCACGCTTCCGAACTTAAATCCGAAGCAAATGCAAAATATGGGTGACATGGGTGGAAGTATTCTTGCCTTACTAAACTGGACGGATATTTTATTCTTTGTCGATGTACTCATTTTGATTGCCTTGCTAGTTTTCGGTATCGTTCGTCCAAATAAAGAAGCGCGCATTCGTGCAAGAAAAGTGGTTGGCGTTCTGACGCTTGGTGTTGCGATGTTCTTCGCCAATCTCGGTCTAGCCGAAATTGATCGTCCGCAACTTTTAACGCGAACATTTGACCGTAATTATATTGTGAAATACCTAGGAATGACTAATTACCAAATCTACGATGCTGTGAAAAGCACTGAATCACAAACGCAAAAAGCGCTTGCTGACTCTAGTGACGTCAATGAAGTACTTAATTATACGAAATCAAAATATGCGGCACCGAACATGGAATATTTTGGTAAAGCAAAAGGTAAAAATGTTATTTATATCCATCTAGAAAGTTTCCAACAATTTTTAATCAACTATAAATTAAATGGTGAAGAAGTAACGCCGTTTATTAACTCCTTCTTTAAGGATGAAAACACGCTTAGCTTTACAAACTTCTTCCATCAAACGGGGCAAGGCAAAACGGCTGACGCCGAAATGATGCTTGAGAACTCCCTTTACGGCTTATCTCAAGGGTCCGCCTTTACAACAAAAGGTTCGAATACATTCCAATCAGCTCCGGGGATTTTAGCGAACTATGGCTATGATTCGGCTGTGTTCCACGGAAATTATAAGAGTTTCTGGAATCGCGATGAAGTGTACAAGCACTTTGGCTACAACCATTTCTTTGATGCAAGTTATTACGATATGAATGAAAATGATGTTTCGAATTACGGCTTGAAAGATAAACCGTTCTTTAAAGAATCTGAGCCATATATTGAGACGCTTAAACAGCCATTTTATGCGAAGTTCATTACTTTAACGAACCACTTCCCTTATCCGATTAATGAAGATGAGGCAAGTATTGCGCCAGCTACGACAGGCGATTCTTCGGTAGATACTTACTTCCAAACGGCTCGCTACTTAGATGAATCTGTGAAATCGTTTGTCACTTATCTAAAAGAAACAGGGCTATACGATAATTCTGTCATTGTTATGTACGGTGACCATTACGGAATTTCCGATAACCACGCTTCTGCGATGACGCAAATTTTAGGGAAAGATTATAATTCTTTTGAGAATGCTCAAGCGCAGCGCGTGCCATTCATGGTTCACGTTCCAGGCGTAAAAGGCGGCGTTCAAACGCAGTACGGCGGCGAAATCGATGTACTTCCTACGATGCTCCACTTGCTAGGTATTGACACAAAAGATTACCTACAAATGGGAACAGATTTACTTTCGAAAGATCATAAAGAACTCGTACCGTTTAGAAATGGTGATTTTATTAGCCCAACTTATTCTTTAATTGGTGGGAAATATTACGACCAAACAACGGGCGAACAAATTGAAACAGAAACGAAGGAAATGGAAGCAACAAAAGATACGGTCGCAAAAGAACTACAACTTTCCGATTCTGTCTTGCAGGGCGACCTACTAAGATTCTACACACCAGACGGCTTCAAAAAAGTCGACCCATCAAAATACAACTACAATAAAAAGAAACCAGACAGCGACGACACGTCTGAAACAACAAAATAAATAATCTGGACCACTCATTTTACGAGTGGTCCAAATTTATAAACTTAAGCAAAACGTGTCACGCATAAGAATACAGATGGTGAGATTCTAAGTAAATTCGAGTACCACAGGGGCGTAGTTTGCCCGACCATGTGAGAAGTTAGGCGAAGCGGAGGCAAAAACTCCGAAGATTGCCGTTTGTCATCAGTCTGAAGCCACTCATAATAGAGTGGCTTTTTTATGTCACCTCTTCCATTCCCCCACCATCTCTGCTATTCTAATAAAGTACTTACTAGAAAGGGAGAATTGGAATGAAATTATTACGAAATTATGCGTTTACCATTTGTCTGCTACTTGGTATTGTTTTAGGTGGACTTTTTGGTGTTATTTTTGGGGATAAAACGGTGATTGTGAAACCAATTGGGGACATCTTTTTAAACTTAATGTTTGTTGTCATTGTTCCTCTTGTTTTTCTAAGCGTTTCGTCGGCCATCGCGAACATGAAGCAGATGGCAAGACTTGGAAAAATTATCGGTACAATATTCGCAGTGTTTTTTACAACAGCAGCTCTTGCAGGAATTATTGCTTTTATCGGGATTTCGATTTATAACCCGCTACATAACGTAGATTTATCGGCTATAACAGCGAATTTGCCAAAAGCGCCTACGGAGGAAGGAAAAGGACTTGCGGAAATTTTAGTGACAACATTTACTGTACCTGATTTTCTCGAGCTCTTTACAAAGTCCAATCTCCTACCGCTCATCATTTTCTCGATTTTGTTTGGATTAGCTACTTCGATGTCTGGAGAAAAAGGACAGCCCGTTGCTGCATTTCTAAATTCAGCAACCGAGGTTATTTTAAAGATGGTGCAATTCATCATGTACGCTGCGCCAGTTGGACTCGGCTGCTACTTTGCGGTGACAGTTGGTCAGCTCGGTCCGCAAATTATTAACGGCTACCTCGGCATTTTCTTCCTTTATCTCGTCCTAACCGTGATTTACTTCTTCGGTATGAACACATTGTATGCTTTTATTGCTTCTGGGAAAACTGGCGTAAAAGTTTTCTGGAAACATGTCACAACGCCAGCCATTACGGCTATCGCTACCTCTTCTAGTGCGGCTTGTATTCCAGTGAACCTTGTCGCGACCAAAAAAATGGGTGTGCCTGACGACATTGCTGAAACCGTCATTCCACTCGGGGCGAACACGCACAAAGACGGTTCGGTCATGGGTGGCATCATGAAAATTGTGTTCCTCTTCACCCTCTTTGGAAAAGATATGACGAGTGCTTCAAGCATTTTAGCAATTCTTGCTGTTGCCTTTTTAGTCGGCGCAGTCATGGGCGCCATCCCAAGCGGCGGAATGACTGGCGAACTTTTAATCATCTCGATTTTCGGCTTCTCACCTGAACTTGTCGCAACGATTATGATTATTAGCACGATTATTGATATCCCTGCAACGCTACTCAATTCAACCGGCAATACAGTTTGTGCCATGCTCGTATCGCGCTTTGTCGAAGGGAAAAATTGGTTAAAAAGAAAAGTCAGTTTTTGATACTAAAATTTAAGTACTATTTTTTGAGCAGTTTTCTGGAACTGCTCTTTTTTTCGTTTTATAATAACATTGTAAGCGTTATCAAATTAGGAGGGATTCAAAGTGAGATTAAAAGATAAAGTTGCGATCATTACAGGCGCTGCTGGGGGACAAGGGAAGGAAGAAGCATTGCTGTTTGCGAAAGAAGGGGCTTTCGTAATAGCGACGGACATGCAAGAAGAAGTTTTAAATCAAACAGGTAAAGAATTAAAAGCCATTCAACCAAAATCTGAAGTTTTAACGCATAATGTAGCACTTGATGAAGATTGGGAAAAAGTGATTCAACTTGCTTTAGACAAATTTGGTCGTGTCGATATTTTAGTGAATAATGCTGGTATTAGCACCGAATTAAATCTTGTTAATACAAGCATTTCGCAATGGGATAAAGTGATTGACGTCAACTTAAAAGGAACGTTTCTAGGTATGCGTCATGTTATCCCACTTATGGAAAATCAGGGCGGCGGCTCCATCATTAACATCTCCTCCATTGCTGGTTTAACTGGCGGTTCTGGTGCAAGTGCCTATACGGCATCAAAAGGCGCTGTTCGATTGTTAACGAAGGCTGTGGCAGTCGATTACGCCAAACAAAACATTCGCTGTAATTCGGTTCACCCGGGCTATATCGAAACGCCGATGACGAAAAAATTATTTGAAGATGAAGCCACAAAAGGCTGGTTCGAATCGCTGACACCACTTCCACGTCTTGGCCAGTCACGCGACATCGCTTATGGCGTTTTATATCTCGCAAGTGATGAGTCGAGTTTCGTCACGGGAATTGAATTACCTGTTGACGGAGGATACTACGCGCAGTAAGTGAAATCCGAGCTGACCAAATGGTCAGCTCTTTTTTATCCAAAAAATGTTCTTCTTTCTTAAAAGAGTTTGTGCTAAAATGAATATTTGTAAACAGCTTAAAGTTAATGGAGGTGCGTCTAGTGGGCAACAAAAATCTTTCCTTCCATCGTAAAAGTCCGGAAGAGTTGCTAGCACAAATTGAAAAATTAAAGCGCGGTAAGTTAAAAATCTATATTGGATCGGCACCGGGTGTCGGGAAAACGTACCGAATGTTAACGGAAGCGCACGAACTGAGGAAAGAAGGCATTGATGTAGTGATTGGGCTTGTTGAGACGCATGGTCGAAAAGAAACGGCCGCGTTAATCGATGGCCTTGAACAACTTCCTTTAAAAGAAATTCCATATAAAAATAATACGTATTTTGATTTGGATGTTGAGGCCATTATTGCTCGAAATCCAGAGGTTGTCCTGATTGATGAGCTGGCGCATTCGAATATTCCTGGATCGGCGAACGAAAAGCGTTATCAGGACATTCAAAAAATATTGGAGCACCGAATTAACGTCATTTCAGCCGTCAACATTCAGCACTTGGAGAGCTTGCGTGATGTTGTTCACGACATTACTGGGGTCGTTGTGCGCGAACGAATTCCAGACTTTTTATTAGAAGTAGCAGATGAAGTCATTTTAATTGATGTTACGGCAGAAACATTGCAAAAACGGCTAAAAGAAGGGAAAATCTATGCGCCGGAGAAGATTGAACGGTCGCTTGAAAACTTCTTCACGACGAAAAACCTGTCTGCCCTTCGCGAAATCGCACTCCGCGAAGTCGCCGATGATGTAGACGACAAAGCGGATAAAAAAGCGGCACGCCTCCGGGCAGCGATGATGAACGAAAAAATTCTCGTTTGTATTAAAAATGATGCCAATGCTGAAAAATTGATTCGCCGCGGCTTCCGCATCGCAGACCGGTTACGTAGCGAACTGTACATCTTAGCAGCCATCACAAAAGAGCTCGATGAACTACCTGAAAAAACACGACAAGAATACGTGGCATGGCAAAGTCTCGCCAAACAATTTAACGCCCACTTCTTAGTAGAGCCGATTAAAGAACGGAAAATTGCGCAAGTGATTACAGATGTGGCAAACAAGCATAATATCACCCAAATTATTTTAGGCCAGTCTGTTAAAACAAGAGTCGAGGAAGTTACAAAAGGCTCGATTGTCAATGCCATCATGCGCCAAACAGATGGCGTAGATATTCATATTGTAGCTAATTCGCGGAAAAATTAATAAAAAAAGCCGGAAACGCGGCAGACTCGCCTGATGGAAAGTTTGCTGTGTTTCTGGCTTTTTGTGCAGCAATTGGACGTACTTCGTAAATTATTTGGAACTAGTTTATTGTTGTTGCAGTGCCGGCAATTCATTTTTATTCAGTCTATTCAAGTAAGGAATCATCATTATGGTTCCCGTAATAAAAGCAATTCCTTCCGTTACCGTCATTGACCAAATCAAACCGTTCAAGCCGTAGAAATAATGCAACAGCAAAACAACTGGAATGAAGAAAGTTCCTTGAATAGTTGCCATAATCCCAGTCTGAGCACCCAAACCAGACGCCTGGAAGATTCCAGTAAATAAACCGGAAAAACCGTTAAAGACCGAGGAAATGAGTTGAGCAGCAAGAATGGTTAAGCCGACTTGAATGACACGTGGATCACTGGTAAATAAACTTAATACGGGTACGCGGAATAAGTAAGCCAAAAGGGCAAAGAGGATTGAGATTCCCCCGATCCATAAAGAAACTTCCTTCAACGCTTCTTTTAAGCGTTTCGTGTTATGTGCGGAGAAGCTATAGGCAAATAATGGCATCACACCTAAAAATAGCCCCATCGTCAAAAATTCAGGTAGTTGGGTGATTCGAACGGCTATGCCAAAGCTAGCAACGACATTATCACCGTATTCAACGGAAAAATTGTTTAACAATAAAGTTGTGACAATCATGAATGCAGATTTAAACAATTCCGAGACCCCAATTTTGTAAACTTCTAATTGATCTTTGATTGAAAGTTTAAATTGCTTCAAGAAGCCTTTTAAAGACGCGCTTTTCTTTTCTAAGAACCAAACATAATAAATCGATGAAGCGAGATTCGCAATGACGATCGAAATCCCTGCACCAATCATATGCAGATTAAAAACTAAAATCAGTAATGCATCTAAAGCGATACTAACAGCAACACTAATGAACATGCCATACATGGATTCTTTTGATGCCCCTTCTGAACGAACCAATTGTTCCAAAGCAAAATTTAAAATGAAAGCAAAACTTCCTGCAAAAAGGATTGTTGCGTATTGTTTTGTATAAAGTAATGTTTGACCATCTGCGCCAAGTAAGTGGACAAATTGATTCATGAAGATGATTGCGACAATTCCAATAATCACACCAAATAGGATGCTCATGTAAAAAGAATAACCAGCCACCTTTCGACCCTTTTGCTCGTCACCACGGCCTAATAAGCGCGTGATAAAGGTTCCTCCTCCAACTCCAAACATATTCCCAAAAGCCATCAAAATGATTGTAATTGGTAACGCCAAAGTAATCGCGGACATCATATTCGTATCATTTAGCAGACCAATAAAGAAAGCATTGATTAAATTGTAGACCGTCGTTGCTGAGATTCCGACCATCATCGGTATTGACAAATGGGCGATAGCTTTGCGGATTGGCGCTTCCTTTAAATAGTAAATATTTGATTCATTAACTTCTAATTCTTCCATAATAATCCCTTCTTTTGTTAGATTTATAAATGTTAGATTTCTAACTATAAGATTGCAAGCAGTTAGTAACTGCTCGTTCGTTAGAGGCTGCGATCGATTTTTCTTAGTAAAGCTGTCAATTGCTGGACTTCTTCTTCGCTTAAAGCGTGGACTAGTTCTTTTTCTGCCTCATAAAAAGCTTCATTGGTTTCAGCAATCAGCGCTTTTCCTTTTGGCAGTGCGTAAATATTTTTCTGCCTTTCATTGTTTCCAGGTATGCGTCGCTCAATATACCCTTTTTTCTCTAATCCCTGCAACATACTTGTGATGCTTGCACTACGGCGTTGAAACACTTCTGCCAAGTCTTTTTGAATCAATCCTTTGTCTTCATTTTGCGCGATATAAGAAATCATCCGACCTTGTTGCGAACTAACCCCCATATCTTTGACACGCTTTTCCATCGATTCGCGGGATTTATGCATGATGGAACGTAACAAATTCGAAACTACCATTTTATCCAAAATAATCCCTCCTACACCAAATAATTAGATATCTAACTGTTAGAAATAAATATACACGCTTTAAAATAGAATGTCAACTATAAATTTTATATCTAACAATTAGAATTCTAATAAATCGGCAAAAATTTTCGGATTTCTTAATAAAATTAATTTAAAAAAACGCGAAACTCATGGAGATTCGCGTTTCTAAGCCTTGCTAGGCCCACCTACAGATTAATCATTTAACAAGACCTTGCATCATATAGCGGACTGTGAAATTAATTTCGGCTTCGTCGTCCCATGCTGCATCAGGCATGACGATGAAGCGGGTGAGGATAAATCCGACGATATTGGTAATCAAAGCGCGCATGATGGTGCTGTTCGGCATGTCTGCCAGTTCGCCTTTTTCTTTGTAGAAATCGATGAGCGCATCAAAATGCTCTTTTACGTGCGTCATGAAAATCTCAGAAAATTGCGTTCGCAATTCGTCATGATACATGAGTTCCATAAAGTAAATTTTAATGACTTTTCCGTTGTCTTTTGCGAATTCAAAACGGTTTTTGATGATAGCTTTTAGGAACGTCTCAAAATCGGCATACTCCTTTTGGAACACTTCTTCGGCGAAATCTTGCGCTAAAAACGGGACGACTCCTTCAATTAAGGTTGGCATCGTAATTGCCATCAGCAAATCTTTTTTCGTTTTATAGTGCCGGAAAATCGTTCCTTCTGCTACGCCGGCGCGTTTTGCAATTTCACTCGTACTCGTAGCAGAAAAACCTTTTTCGGCAAAAAGCTCAATGGCGGCTTTGATAATGTTTTTTTGCTTCTCGCTCATTCGCTTATCTTTTTCTGTGACGTCTAAAATCTGGCGTAAAAGGTCAGTTGGTTGTTTCTCCAAATTTGTTTCCTCCTATACTTTTCGATATTTCTTTAAGGCAAAGATGTTGAGAATTAAAAAGGCCGCTACGAATAGAAGAAGAATGTAGAAATCACCGGCGAAACTACTGAAACCCTCTCCTTTAATCATAATGCTTTGTAGTGCTTGTGCGCCGTAATACATCGGCATGATATGTGCAATCCATTGCAGCCAGTCGGCCATTCCTTCGAGTGGGAAAATTCCGCAGAAGAGAATTTGCGGCACAATCACGATTGGAATGAATTGGATAATTTGAAATTCGTTGTTGGCGAATGTGGAAAGCAACATGCCGAGTGCGAGCGAGGCCATTGCGAGCGTTAGCGTGATGAGTAAGACATACCAAATGGAGCCGTTTTGAATCATATCGAGTACTTGAACGGAATAGATGGCAACTAGGACGGATTGAAGGAGTGCAAATATCCCAAAGCCAATCATATAGCCGAGTTCAATTTCGATGCGCTTAATTGGTGTGGCCATCAGGCGTTCAAGCGTACCGGTCGTGCGTTCGCGCAAAAATGAAATGCCGGCAATTAGGAATACGAAGAAGAATACGAAAAAGCCGATGAAAATTGGGCCAATGGTATCAAAAAATGTCGTATCTTGGTCGCCGTAAACATAGTGCGCTTCCACTTGAATATCTGCGCCATTTGTTGGCATGGTAATCGTATTTCCTTGCATATTCGCACCGCTTGCTTGCATTTGTTTGGCAAGGGTTTCCAATTGTTTGGCAGCATCTTTCATTGCGGTCTCTTGTTCTTTTAACAGAGCACCTTGCATTTTCATCGCAATTTGTTTACTTTTTGTAGGATCGCTGTTTTCATAGGTGATGGTTAATTGGCTGTCAGATAAATCGATGAAGGCATCTAAATCATCCTTTTCAATTTTTTCCTTTGGACTCGAATCATTCTCATATTTTTTTACAGATAAATCACTTTTCTCGAGTTGTGTGATCATGCTATCTGTCATGCCGTGAACGCCAATTTTGGGATTTACAGAATCGCTGTCGAATAGGAAATTGAGTAGCGTGATGAGAAGCAGCGGCGCAATAAACATCAGTGCGAGCGTGCGTTTATCTCGTTTAAACTGGTTGGCGATTCGCTTTACAATGGCTAAAACTCTCATTTTGTCACCCTCCCAAATTTCAAGAATGCATCTTCTAACTTGCCGCTTTCCGTTTCACTCGCGAGCTCGTCAGGCGTACCTTCCGCAATAATCCGTCCCTCGCGCACCATCGCAAGACGATCACATTTTTCCGCCTCGTCCATGACATGCGTCGTCACAAGAATACATTTTCCCGCGTTTTTCAGCTCATTCAGTTCGTCCCAAATCGATTTCCGCAGTTCCGGGTCGATGCCGACAGTTGGCTCGTCCAAAATCAGCACATCCGGGTCCGCGAGCACTGCAATCGCAAGCGATAACCGCCGTTTCATTCCACCCGAATAGGCACTTACTTTTTTGTTTAAATCATCGGTCAAGTTCACAAGCTTAGCCGCATAAGCTATCCTTTCGCGTTTTATCGCCCCTTTGAGCAAATAAAGCGAGGCGAAGAAATCCAAGTTTTCCTTAGCCGTCAAATCCACATACAACGCGTCTGATTGCGCCATATAGCCGATTTGGTTCATCACGCTAAGCGTTGGCATTTTAGCATTCAGCACATGTACTTCCCCGCTATCCGCTCTCTCCATGCCAACAATCGCTTTCACAAGCGTCGTCTTACCAGCACCAGAAGGACCGATAAGCCCATAAATTTCCCCTTTATTCACGTTCATTGTCACATCAAATAAAATCTGCTTATTATGAAACTGGATATTCAATTTTTCCGTCGAAATAACCGCTTCCATATCACATTCCCCACTTCAGTTTTTTAATGAGTGATTACTCACTTACAATATAAACCTTTTTAATTGGAATGTAAAGTAAAAACCGCCTAGAAAGTCCTAGACGGTTATTTGCGCAAATACACATCCGAAATCAGATGATTATCCCCTTTATGTAAAATCAAATCAGCGCGGTATTTGGTTTTTTCGATATTTTCTTTTAAGTTTAAGCCGTTAATCGTGTCCCAAATTTCTAGCGCGTAGTTTTCTGCAACTTGTTCGCTAATTTTGGTATATTGATGGAAATAGGAACTCGTATCTTGGAATGCCGTTTCGCGAAGCATGAAGAAACGTTCTAAATACCAGCGTTTAATACTTTCTTCCGCCGCATCCATATAGATAGCGAAATCAAAAAAGTCGCGTGGAAAAAAAGTCGCAGTCGCATCCGTTTGCAACACATTAATTCCCTCAACGATAACAATATCGGGATTTCGAAGCGTGCGCGTTTCTTCCAAAACATCATACGTCAGGTGCGAATAAAGCGGAATTTCGACATTCTTTTTGTTCGTTTTCAAATCCATCAGAAAATCAATAAACCGATTTTTATCATAACTCTCAGGAAAGCCCTTTTTGTTCATAATCCCGCGTCGCTCAAGCTCCGCATTCGGGTATAAAAAGCCGTCAGTCGTCACAAGTTCCACTTCACGGGTTTTTGAAAACCAGCGATCAAGCATGAGCTTCAGCACACGTGCTGTGGTACTTTTACCAACTGCAACCGACCCAGCAAGCGCGATAATGAAAGGCGGACGTTCCTCTTTCTTCTTCAAGTATTCCATTTTTTCACCGTGAATAAAAATCGCTTCATGATACTGAATCGCAATTAGTTTTATAAGCGGCAAATAAATTTCTGATATATCCTCAAGAGAAATCCGGTCGTTTAAACCGCGAATTTCTTCCAGTTCATCTGAAGTTAAAATTTGGTCTTTACTTACTTCAAGTTCCTGCCAATCAGCGCGCGGAAAATGATAGTAATGGCGATAATCATTCATTGTTAAGCCCATCCTTTTATCGATTCGTGAAAACGTAAACAGCTCACAAAAATAAGCATAACGCAATCATGTTAAATCCGCAACCAAAAATTAATATTTTCGATAGACGTAAACATCTTTTGGCTTGTCCATTTTGGTATAGCTTTCCACATCAAGCGCTGGAATGTTCATTTTAAACGGCGCATAGTAATCTTGCGTAATCTCACCAGATACCCTTACCCACGTATCATTTGGCAAGTCTTCTGTCCCATCAGGCATTTTCGCAAGCATCCCAAAAACACCAGAGTCTGCCACACAATGAATAATCCCAAAGCGAAATAAGAAAACGTTGCCTGATTTTGTGACAGGGTCATTATAAACAAAACCGGTGAACTCAATTTTCTTCCCGGTAAACTCGCCTGGATAGTTATATAAAATTTCCATTGTCATTAAATAATTTTCATCGGTTACTATAATCGGATTTTGATTGACGATGGCCGCCTTCTCTTTTTCCATCATTTTTTCATAATCGGATTTGCCAAAATAGCCGCTTGTATCAGGTCGTAAAAATTGGTTTGCGGCATAAGGGTCATCGCCCGCCGCATTGTTTTTCGGAAAATGGAAACCTTTCGCGGACACAATCGTTGAATCAAGTGTGGCGACAGGAAAGAGAAAGCCTACAATTAGCGGGTATGCCAGCAAACTATAAACAAAGATTTTTTTCCAAAGCGTATTTTCTCCAGAATGCGTATGCCCCGCGTGATTATGGCTCGCCCCGTCCTCGTCACGAAAAACCATAATAAGCTGAATAGTGGCAAGCAAAAATGACGCTATCATCGCCGAAAAGGAGAGATAGGCATACTTCATATTAATATATTTACTAATATCGCCGGAAATGTGCAGAAACATCATATAAAAGCCAAAACCGAATAGTATAAAAGCGCGTAACATCGAACTCCTCCTTTTCTAAATAATAAGGGCGTAAAGGAACACCACTACTGTGACCGAGGTGACGAGTAATAGTACGAATTTTGCTTTGAACGACGCGAGCATCATCATGAGGTTTTTAATGTCGAGCATGGGGCCGAAAACGAGAAAGGCGACAATCGACTGTGTGGAAAAAATGCTGCGGAATGAGGCGCCAATAAATGCATCTGCTTCGGAGCAGAGCGATAAAATGAAGGCTAGTACCATCATGAGTAAAATGGATAGAACGGGACCGTGTCCAATTTGCATGAGCGTAGATGTTTTAATGTACGTTTGCATGGCCGCTGCGATAAAGGCGCCAAACACTAAATATTTACCGACGGAAAAAAATTCATCGACAGAATGCTGTGCGGTATGCCATAATTTTTGCCCGAATTTCATTTCTGCGTGTTGGTGATGTTCGTGGCCATCGTGATGCGCATGAGCATGCGTTTTCGTTTCGTTCGCCACGCTTTCCATGCCGGCAAATTGCGTGATTGTTGTATCGGTTCCGGCAAATTCAAGTGACGCCGTTTGGACGGTTTCAACTTGTTCGTTTGGCTCAGATAAAATTTTCTCTTTCAAACCTTCACCTTTGTAGAAAAAGGCGATTAAATTCCCGACGACCATTGCGACAACGAGGCTGCCGACGACGCGTAAAATTGGGATTTCCCATGTACTTCCAAAGGCGACATAGGTTGAGAAAAGGACGACTGGATTAATAATGGGAGCGGTCAGCATAAAAGCGATTCCCGCATGAAGTGGTACTCCTTTTTTCAACAAATTACGCACGATGGGAACGATTCCGCATTCACATGATGGGAAAAGGACGCCGATGCACGAACCAATGACGACCGCAAAAAAGCGATTTTTTGGGATAACACGTGCGATGAATGCTTCCGAGATAAACATTTGAATGAATCCAGCGATAAACACACCGATTAAGACGAATGGCAATGCTTCTATTAAAATGGAGATAAAAATCGTATTCATTTGTAAAAATGAGCTAGGTAAATTGCTGAACAATTGGTTACCTTCTTCCTGTTTCAAATCTTTGTTTATTCTATTCCTATCAGCCGCAGAAATCAAGTTAAAAAAGCACACCTTTCAAAATTGAAAGGTGTGCCCAGACTGATGACAAACGGCCATCTTAGTTCGCTTATTGCGTTTTATTTGGCTCATTATTCCATTTAAAAATAATCTGAGAAATAGGCGGTTTCAAGTGGAATGAGTTGTTCGAGCCAGGCGATGGTCTCTTCTTTTGCCTTGATGCGGCCAATTTTTGCTAGGTAGGTTGGGCGTTTGTAGCTAAATAGCATGGTGGTGAGTGTCCCGATGTCAATTTTCACTTCAGGGCCGACTGCTTCTTGGGTAATGCGTTTCTTACCATCAGCGAATGAAACGCCGAAAGGCCCCAAGTTCCAGTCTAGTAGTGGATCCTCCACAACAAAATGGAAAGCATACTCGTTTCCTTGATGTCGAAATGGGTATTTTTCCAAAAAGCCTAGAACGTCCACGATTCGCGCCATATAGTACGGCTGAATCGTTTCGACAATCTCGCTATCTTCGAGCAAATAAGCAATCGGTTCATTCGTGTAGGTGCGCCCTTTTACATCGGTCACCATCGAAAAATGTGCGCTGATGAAGTTCCACAGCCCTAACCGCGCCTCTTCTGTTAAATAAATCATTTCTTTTAGGTGGAAAATATCGTCCGCAATCCAGTAGAAGACAAAGCCCTGTGGTGTGTGGTTCGCGTCGTAATAAACACCCGCTGTGAGTTCATCTTTTTCCCAGCGAAAATATTCTTCCCACGAGAGCTCACCGCGAATCATCGCTGCGTGATGTGTGCGCGCAAAGCGGTCGTAAGTGGCTTTTATGTCTGAGTGATTAATGTTAGTGCGCTCCACCATGCCAGAAACTTGAACGAGGCTTGGGAGCTGCGTATCTTTAATGGAAAAGGTCATCATATCTGAAATGATTTCCCAGCCTTTGCGGCGATAATAAGGAATTGAATAAGGGAATAAATACGACACGGTTTGCTTGCGGTCGCGCATATCTTTTAAACTTTGCCGCATGAGTTGATGCATTAAACCAAAATTGGCGTACTCTGGATACGTGCCAACGCCCGTCAAGCCGCCCATCTCATAAATCTCACCGTGAATGTTCACCTGAAGCGGATAAACCGCAAGCTGTGACACAAGCTTCTCGTTATCAAACCAACCTAAAACATCTGCTTGTTTTAAAACGGGGCGTTTCGCTTGCTCGATCTCGCCTTCCTCGTATCCTACTTCTTGCAAATCTTGGTTCGTCACCTGAAACACATAGCGCAAAAGTTCATTAAACTGCACTAAGTGCTCCATCTCAACTTTTTTCATTTTCAACCTGTCATGGACATCATTCTGCAACGTAATATTACCTCGCTTTAACTTGAATTAAGTTCACTTTATCATAAACACCGCAATAATTCACTTTTCAAGTTGCCGCAAAATTCTACTATTTTCCAAATAAGCCTCGTTTAACTTCTCTTTTTCTGCCGCACTTATTTTCGGGTCGGAAAGCTTCGCGGCGATTTCTGTAAGCCGTAACTGGACAACCAATTTGTCTTCCGCAACTGTTTCTTTAGAGCTATCCTCTTCCTTCAAAATGTCCGTCATCGCTTTTGGAATCCATTTCATCGTGCCATCTTGAATGCGAATCACTTGTTCAGACACATTGCGAACGAACGCCCCGTCATGCGAGACGAATAAAACGGCGCCGTCAAAACCGCGAATCATACCTTCGAGCGCTTCCATCGCGTCAATATCCAAGTAATTGGTTGGCTCGTCTAAAATGAGCAAATTGGCATCGCTTAGTAAAATCATCGATAGATAAAGCTTGACGCGTTCGCCGCCAGATAAAATCGTAACTTTTTTATTTAAATCGGCCTGCGTAAAATGCATGCTACCTAAAACATCCATCGCAAGCTGTTTGTCGTGGGCATTCACACGGTTCACATTTTCAATTAACGTGTCGGAAAGTTTAAGCCCCGCCAGTTCTTGATCGAAGTAGGCGATTCGTACTTCCTTCGTCCGCCGAATAAAATCGTCCTCGTTTAAAACCGCTCGCAAAAAGCTCGTCTTCCCGCTGGCATTTTTCCCAACAAGCGCCACTTTATCTCCTATTTTTAACGAAAAAGCTTCCGTTTGAAAAAGCTTCTTCCCTGGAACTGTGACGTCCCCTTTCGAAATTTGCAGAAGCGTCGTGCCCTTTTTCAGTCTGCGCGTTTCCGGCAGCGTAATTTTAACGGGCTTAAACTGAAACGGTTTGTCGACGTGTTCGAGCCGCGAAAGCCGTTTTTCGGTCGCCTTAATCGTTTTATGCTGGCTTTTTTGCTGAACGCCTTTAAACATCTTGCCGTATGCCACTTCTTTCCGTGTCAGCCCTTTTTTAAATAGCTTCTCCTGTTTAGCGTCCATGCTGCCTGCCATATCTTTCCGATACGAAATGGCCGACTCCAGCCGTTTTTTCTCCGCCACATTTTCCGTGTACGCTTTTTGCTGCATTTCCTGCTCTTGCGATTTTTGCTTACGATACGCCGTATAATTTCCTTTGTACCGTGTAACCGTCTCCCCTTCAAGCTCCCAAATTTCCGAACAAATCGCGTCAAGAAAATCACGGTCATGTGAAATCACAAAAATCGTCCCGGCGAATTTCTTAAAATCGCGTTTTAAATGCGCCGCACTGTCCGCATCTAAATTCGAAGTTGGCTCGTCCGCGAACAAAAGCTCCGGTCTTGTACGCAGCACTTCCTGAATCAACTTCCGCGTTTTTT
Organism: Listeria goaensis; assembly: GCF_900186125.1. Classification (GTDB taxonomy): domain Bacteria; phylum Bacillota; class Bacilli; order Lactobacillales; family Listeriaceae; genus Listeria; species Listeria goaensis. The sequence continues at coordinate 79,745 of NZ_FYBQ01000002.1, forward strand.
CCCCGCCACTGAGCCGCTCATCTTGCGGATTAATTTGCCGAATGTAACCTGTTTCACCATCACGAAAAACCGTCCCCGCATCAGCTTCCGCTTCGCCAGCTAAAATTTCAAGTAACGTCGTCTTTCCTGTCCCGTTCCGCCCAACAATACCAATTTTATCTCCGTGTTTGGCTGTCAAATGCTGAATTTCAAACAGCGTTCTTGCCCCCATATCTTTTTTCAAATCTTTTACTTCTAACGTAAACATAAAAAAACCTCCTGTCCATTTTCCGGATAGGAGTACACAAAATAAACATGAGTCCGCAGATGTTAACAAGCGAAATGAGCATACGTATCCTGTCCGAAAAAAATGGTTTTGCATTCATTTTTTCATATAAAACAGGATTATAATTTCATTGGCTTAAAAATAACACCCCTTTAATTTAATAATTTAAGTATAAAGACATTTGCGTTTTTTTGCAAGTTTTGCTTGCTAACTATATCGCGTCGTGATATAGTTAAGACATCAAATATATCGAGGTGCGATACAATGTTAACTGATGCTTTAAGAAAAACGTATCTTCCAATGACAGAAACCGCCTTTTACATTTTATTTTCTTTGAGTAAACGAAGGCATGGTTACGCCATCATCCAAAACGTTGATGAGCTAACAAATGGCCGCATCAAGCTGGGGCCCGGAACTTTATATGGGAGTCTTTCCAAAATGAAAAAAGATGGTTTAATTGAACCCGTTGAAGAAGTAAGCAATCGAAAAATCTATCAAATCACACCTCTTGGACTTGAAATTTTAGCACTTGAAAAAAAACGCATTATCGAACTTTACGAAAATATTGGGGGAATCCGCCATGAAAAATAGGAAACGGACGATTAAATTTTTTACTGTCGCGAATTTTGAAAAGGAAGAACAATACTTGGAAAAAATGGCGGCTTCAGGTTGGCACTTTGAAAAATACCGCTTTCCTTTTTACTATTTTAAACAAGGGGAACCTAAAAAAATGTCTTATCAGATTGATTTCAAAGCGGATTTAAATGATTTATCCGAGTACGTAAGCCTTCACGAGGATGCTGGCTTTCAAAACGTCTTCCAATATTCCATTTTTCAAGGGGCATGGATGTACTTCACACACGAAACTGTTCCAAATGAACCGCAAGCGCAACTCTATACAGATTCAGAATCCCTTATTGAACTTTGCAAACGAATTCGCTTACGTTGGACAATTTTCGGAGCTATCATGATTCCTTTTAGTGTATTTCCAACTTTTACCTTATCGCCATATTGGCTTGTATTACCACTTCTCCTCATCATTCTTTACGGCAATATCTTTATCACTTTAACAAGAAAAATAAAGACTTTAAGCTAAAATGACTTCTATTTATAAAAAAACGAGTAGTGACAAGCACTACTCGTTTTCTGTTACGGGTTGTCTAATTTCTTCTTTCTCCGGTTGTGGTACGTCCTTTTTAAACGCTAGGAAGTAGCAAAGGCTAACAAAAATGGCGCCACCGACTAAATTTCCAAGATATACCGGAATGATATTTAAAATGAAATCCCCCCATGTATAGTGCCCTGCGAAAATCGCGGCGGGAATAATAAACATATTCGCGACAACGTGTTGGAAACCAATGGCAACGAAAGCCATAACTGGAAACCAAATAGCTAAAATTTTACCAGCAAAATCTTTTGCACCGTAAGATAACCAGACAGCAATACCAACAAACCAGTTACAGCCGATACCTGAAACGAAGGCTACCCAAAACGAGGCGTCAATTTTTGATCCCGCCGTTGCAACGGTTTTTTCCAAAAAGTCACCTTCCGTAAGACCGATGAAGTGTCCGAAAAAGTAAGCGACAAACAAAGCGCCTACCAAATTCATCACCGTGACAATGCCCAAATTACGGAGCAGCATCGCAGTAGTTATTTTTTTATCAAAAAAAGCTAACGGAACCGCCATCATATTGCCGGTAATCAGTTCCCCGCCGCCGAGTAAAATGCAAACTAAGCCAACTGGGAACACACTCGCACCGATAAATGTGGCGAAGCTTCCCCACTCATGCGGCATCGTCCCTACAACGCGAATATAAAGCAAATACCCGAGCGAAATAAATGCGCCTCCTAGAAATCCTAAAATAACTAAACTTAATGTACCCGAACGCGCTTTTTGAATCCCCTTTTCAATCGTCACATCTGTAATTTCTTTTGGACTGTAATAGGACAAACTCAATCACTTCTTCCTTTTTGTTAATTCATTCACAAAAATGCGATTTCATTATAGCATATTTCGTCTGTTCCTTCTAGCCATTTCCAAATAAAAAACGCATCAGTCCAATTGAACATGATACGTTTTTTTATTTATGATGCAGGAATCTTTCCTGTGTTAGTCAACAATTTTACGGACAACGGGAATGCGGATTTCAAACTCGCTTTCTCCGTTGATGTCTTCTTTTAAATCAAAAATTTCAATTTTAAATGGTAGCGGATCGAAAACAGGAAAATCAGCCGTCATGTAGGGTTCATAATTGCGATTCTCGATTTCTGACGCAACTTCTTTGTAAGTTGCCTCGACATCTGTTTTCCCCTCGTGTTTTCCAACAAAGTAAGTGTGTGCTGGAATTTCTAGCCATTCGAGCTCATCAGGCAAATGTTTCGGCTTGTGGTCAGCTAAAACCGCCGAATAATGCGTCAGCCCTTCCTCGATATTGTGAATGGAAATTCCGTAAAGCTCTGTAAACTCGCCTCCTAGAAGCGATTTCATTTTCTGGATGACCTCCCGAATATTTCCCTTGCGTGCCTCGGCAAATGTTCCCTGCCAAGCTAAGCCAACTAAAAAGAGATCTTCATGTTCTTCTAACCGTGCTGATTGTAAAGACACTTCACTCACTCCTTTGCTGCTTTATAGCTAAAAGGATAACACAAAACGGCAGAAGTTGCACACTAAAGGATGACGCCGATTAGAACCGAAATCAAAATCACGGCAAGGAGCAATATCCAAGCAAGCGGTCGCGCCACATTAATCGTCCAACCAAGGCCAAATCTTTTTTCGACAAAGAGCGCAGGATCACTTTTGTTTAAATAAAAGATACCTAGTTTCCAGTACTTGTCGTCGTCCCGAATGGGCTTATCTGTATTTTTCGTCCCCCCGATTTTCAGCCTTGAGCCGCCTTGACCCACGAAAAAAGCAAGCAGGAAGACGATAACTAACAGGAGCAACATGAAAATAAGTGTCACCGTCGTCATTATTTCCGCACTAAGCCCAGTTAAAAATGTCAATTGAATCCCAAAAAGCATCAAGACCATTAAAATACACATCACAAGCATTGCTTTACTAAAAATAGCGCGCGCAAGCTGATTGCGCCTTACAGAGTCATTTGGATTATCATTATCCAGCACCTGTTTACTGCGCGACATGATAAAATTGATTCCCATAAATAAGCCAATCATGAAAAGTTGCATCACGATGAGCAACGATACATTCCGAACGTTCTTCGGCATTTCATTCGTGATATTTCCGTTGAAATCGTAGTGACTCGGTATGACGTCTGGTGCTGAACTGTAGAACACAATCGTCATCGCCACCGTAATCAGTGTAATCAAAAACGGAATGAGAAACCACGCATAAGAAATAATCATTTTATTCCGGTGAAAAGCTGTATCAACGAGGACAACGCTCGATTCGCCAATTTCCCCACGCTCAATTTTGTTCGCCTTCCAAGCGACCGTTTGCCGGTGATATTTCACGTAAAGCACGAATGCAATAATTAAAATTAAAAACATCGATGCCGTAAATAAAAAGCCTTGCGCCGTATCATTTCCTGAAAAAGCTGCCATTAAAGCAAAACTAAGCAATACAACAAAAATTCCGTATAGTACTACTTTATAGGCGTATTGCTTTTTCATTTGCTTTAGTTCAGGCTCCTGGTTAGCTCGGACCCCGACGCTGACACCAAAACATTCTGTCCGGTGCACAATAAACGGGGTTATCGCTTCCAGTAAAATAATAAGTAGCGACATCATTATGAAGATAATTGCCTCCATTTTTATTCTCCTTCCATCTCGCTGTATAAAGCAGTAACCAATTTTGTCATCTCATCAAGTGGCATTTTGCGCGCAGCCGCTTCCGCAATTATCGGCCGAATAGCCCGCTTCAACTTTTCAAAATAAGCTTGATCTGCCAAAAATGCACCATCAGGGTGAATGACAACCCCTTTTTGTCTATGAATTAAAATAAAGCCTTCCTGCTTCAATATTTGATATGCTTTATTCACAGTATGAAAATTAATACCAATATCAGCGCCTAAACTTCTTACGGAAGGTAAATCATCGCCTGGTTTTAACTCATGCTTCGCAATGCCTTCAATAATCTGATTAACAATTTGCATGTAGATGGGCTCTTCTGCCTGTAGGTCAATCTGTAAGAGCATACTTCCCCCTCCTTACTGTTATATATATAATATAACAGTTCTCGCAGAAGGTCAATTTATACATGGCTATTTCATGCGGATAATGGTACACTATAAAAAAAGAATTTTAGAAAGGGGCTCCAAATGAAAGGATCACGCTTTAGGGAAAGCAAGTTATTCTTTTGGACAATCGAAGTTTTGGCGGTTGTCGCGATTGTTTTCTTATTACTTCAAATGAAATATATATTCTCACCAATTGGGGTTATTATTTCAACTTTATTTTTACCAATTTTAGTTTCGGGATTTTTATTTTATATGTTCAACCCACTCGTACTTTTTTTAGAAAAAAGGAAGGTCCCACGTCTACTTAGTGTCATTTTAATTTTCATCGCATTCATCGTGGTGGTCACACTTGCAGTCGTTCAAATTGGCCCTATCCTTGCCGATCAAATATCTGAACTTGCGAAAGCAATTCCAGGTTACTGGTCTGATTTTGAAAAATGGCTCAGCGGCATTACAAAAAATCCACCATTAAATGATTTTGATATTAAAGGTGAACTCGAAAAAGCCAATATTTCGGTACCTCAAATCTTAAATAGTGTCTTAAACGGTGTAACTGCAGGAATTGGCGCCATCGCAAGCTTCCTTACAAGCTTCGTGATGATTCTCGTTACGGTGCCGTTCATCTTACTTTACATGTTTAAAGATGGTCATCGCTTTATGGATTCCGTTGAAAAGTTTTTCCCGAAAGTTATTCGTCCAGATGCCAAAAAAATCATCCAAGAAATGAACAAAACATTATCCTCTTACATTAGCTCGCAAGCTCTGGATTGCTTATTTGTTGGTATTTTTACGTTTATCGGCTATTTAATTATCGGCCAGCCATATGGCCTGTTATTCGCGCTTATTGCCGCTGTAACAAACATTATACCGTACTTAGGGCCTGTCATTGGAGCGGCACCTGCCGTTATTGTGGCACTCTTCACTTCGCCGTTCCAGGCGTTGCTCGTTATTATCGTAGTTGTCATCGTGCAACAAATCGATGGCAACGTGCTTCAGCCACTTATTATGGGACGCTCGCTTAAAATTCACCCGCTAACAATCATCGTCATTTTACTTGTAGCTGGTAATTTAGCTGGACTACTTGGCATGGTTTTAGGTGTCCCACTTTACGCAGTCGTTAAAACGATTATTGTTAATATCGTCAAACTCATTCAACTGCGGCGAGGTGATAAGAACGCACCTCCTCCTGATGATGGGGAAAGTGAACTCGATACTTTGGAAACATAATAAAAAACGCAAAACAAAGAGGCTGGGACATGGAGATCAGCCTCTTTGTTTTGCTTATTCTGCTCGAAAATGCGAAATGTCATTCAGTCGTTCAACTTTAAATAGGCCGTTTTCGTAAGCTAAAACTGTTACGCTGGCGTTGTCTAGGACAAAGCTTTCTGTGATGGACGGCTCGAGTTCGTGGACGATGTTACGAATGGTGTTTCCGTGGGCCACAATTAGGACGTTTCCACCTGTGTCACGGTGTTGGTTGATGACGTGAAGGAAACCTTTTTCGACGCGTGTCCAAAAGGTCATGAAGTCCTCGGCATCGCCAGTTGGGTCGGCTTTTTTCGTGTCGTTCATCATCGTTCTGACGTCCACTTTTGAAAAGAAGTCTTCCTGCGAATCGTAGCCGTTAGAGCGGGCGATTTCGTCCCACGCCACACTCCCCTTTTCCCCCTCAAAAGAACCGAAGAACGTTTCGCGAAATTCACTGCGAGGTTCAAGTTGCAGACCGAAGCCGTGTTTATTTTCGTGAAGCAAGATTTCAGCAGTTGAAATGGTGCGGTGCAAGTCACTCGAATAGGCGGCAACGAATTCTGTGTCCGCAAGACCTCGCCCGCTTTGACGCACGATTTCAATCCCTTCTGGTGTGAGCGGGGTGTCCGCCCAGCCTTGCATGCGCAGGTTTTTGTTTAAATAGGTTTGTCCATGTCTAACGAAATAAAGTGCAAGTTTTTTTGCCATGATAGCTCCTCCTTTTTTATCGCATCGTAACAAATTCTTCGGCGCTCGTCGGGTGAATCGCAACTGTGTTGTCGAAATCAGCTTTCGTTGCACCCATCTTAATTGCTACTGCAAAGCCTTGTAATAATTCGTCCATGCCGGCTCCAATTCCGTGTAGTCCGACAATCTTTTCGTTAACGCCTTCGCAGACGAGTTTCATGCGGCACGGCTCGCGATGTTCGGTAATAACCGTGTACATCGATGTGAACGACGACGAATAAATTTTAATATTTTTCTCCCCAAATTTTGCTTTTGCTTCTTCTTCGGTTAAACCAATCGTCCCAATCGGCGGATGGCTGAACACGACAGTCGGCACAAGATTGTAGTCCAAATGTTCGTCAAGCTTCCCGTTAAAAAGTCGCTCAGAAAGCCGTCTACCCGCTGCAATCGCTACTGGCGTCAGCTCGATATGCCCCGTCACATCACCGACCGCATAAATCCCCGGAACCGAAGTATTTTGATATTTATCAACTTTGACAAAACCTTTTGCGTCAAGTTCTACGCCACTAGCGGCAATATTTAGCGTCTCAGTAACTGGAGTCCGCCCAATCGCCCAGATTAGCTTATCAACGACCGTTTCTTGCCCATTTTGGAGTTCAAGCGTTAGGCTGCCATCTTCGTTTTTTCGAACAGCTTGAGGCACGCTTTCCGTGTGCAGCTTCGGCCCCGTTTTCGCCATCAATTCTTTTAGGGTCTCCGAAATCATTGAATCAAAATGGCGCAGTGGCAGAGACTTGCGAACAAAAAGATGCGTATCTACGCCAAACGCGTTTAAAATCCCCGACAATTCAACAGCAATGTAGCCAGCTCCAACGACGGCCACGCGCTTTGGCAACTCACGCATTGCAAAAAAGCCGTTTGAATCCGTTCCAAACTCGGCGCCTGGAATATCCGGAATTGTCGGCTTGCCGCCAGTTGCAATTAAAAAGTGGTCCGCCGAATAAGTTTCGCCTGCGACCTCGACCGATTTTTCACTCGTAAATTTAGCGTAGCCGTTTAAAACCGTCACTTTATTTTTGTCTAAATTGGATTTATAAATACCGTGTAGCCGCTCAATATAGGCTTCGCGATTTTTGACGAGCGTTTTAAAGTCAAAATTCACCTTTCCGTTTAACCCATAATCCGGGCCTAGTTTTTCAATGCCCTCTTTGATTTGCGCCCCGTACCACATCACTTTCTTTGGAACACAGCCAACATTGACGCACGTCCCGCCAAGATGAACAGGCTCAACTAACGCCACCTTTTTCCCGTACATCGCCGCCCGATTCGCCGAAGCAATTCCACCACTGCCTCCGCCAATAACAATATAGTCGTAATGTTTACTCATAAAAATCCTCCATTCCTGACTAGCTCTTCTCAATTAAGTGTACTAGAAAAAGAGGATTTCTAATAGAAAAAAGCATTTTATTCGCCGCATTCTGGATCCATATCTTCCATAAATTGGTATAAAATCAGCTCCATAATCGCAATGGTTGAAATTCGCGATGTAATATCTAACGCATCTAACTCGATTTCATCGGTAAAAATATATAAATTGATATCACTCATGTTCTGAATGATATTATTATCTGCGCCTGTTATAGAAATTAGCATCGGCGGCGTTTTGCGCGCTTTCAATTTTTGCGCAGTCTGAATCAGCTCAATATCGTGTCCGCCATATGTCAAAATAAAAACTAAATCATCGGGGCCAATATGTTGCAAAATCGCTTGCCGGTATTGATAATCTTCTGGAAACTCCACTAAAAAGCCACTCATCGTGTACAGATACTTAATATACTGAGCCGCATGTTTACTTAACCCTTTTGCAAAAAAATAAATTTTTGATTTATTCATAAGCTTTCGAGTGATTTTGGTCATCTTTGACGGCTCTAATACACGGACAGACTCTATAATATTTTTCAAATATTCTTCCCGATAATCTTTTTGTTCCACAACGAATGGAGATGGTTTTAGTTCTACTTTGCTTAAAAGAGTAAATTTAAGTACAGTTGTAAATTCGCTATAGCCTGAAAATCCTAATTTGCGAACAAAACGCAGGAATGTCGTGGTGGATACAAAACATTCCGCCGATACCTCACGAATGCTTTGATTTTTAATTGTATTCATATTTTTTACAACGTAATCAAATAAAATTCGTTCATTTCGCGTCAAGGTTGATACATGTTTACTTGAGATTTCAAAAAAATCCATCAATAAGCGCTCCTTTATTTTACGGCTTCAACAAGATGCGTAATTTTGGGAATTTGTTCGGTAATGCAATGAATATTTCCTCCACCAAGCAAAATTTCCCGCGCTGGAATTCCGATAATTTTGCGCGTTGGATATAGTGTTTGGAGAAGTTCCCGCGCCGCTATGTCATTTTCATCATCAAACAAAGGAAATATAATACCACCATTTGCTGTGTAGTAATTCACATAACTAGCTGCCAAACGATCACCAGGTTGTCTTGGAATTGTTCCTTTAATAGCGTCCACGCCTTCACTTTCTTCTCTCGTTATGTACATTGGGGTGGGGCAATATAATTTATGTATGTGAAACTTTCTCCCCTTTGCATCTGTTTCATTTGCGAGCAATTGAAAACATTCTCTTGAAATCTCATATTGCGGATCATTTTTATCATCTGTCCAAGATAAAACAATTTCGCCTGGTGCGGCAAAGTTCACAATATTATCAATATGGCCATTTGTTTCGTCCAAATAAAAACCGTGTGAAAGCCAAATGACTTTTGACACATTAAAATACGTTTTTAAAACGTCTTCAATCTCTGCTTTAGACAAATGTGGGTTACGTCCTTCTGATAACAAACATTCTTCGGTGGTGATGAGCGTTCCGTCGCCGTCTACGTGAACGGAGCAACCTTCTAGCACGAACTTGTCCAAAAAGTAATAATCAATGCCAAATAAATCACTTATCTTCCGGGCCATTTGGTCATCTTTCTCCCACGGAAAGTATAAGCCATCAAGTAGTCCGCCCCATGCATTAAAGCGAAAATCTACAGCACGCATTTTCGTCCGTGCTTCATTTACTAAAAATATTGGGCCGTAATCACGCATCCATGCATCATTATTGCTCATTTCAATGACGCGAATATTGTCTGGTAACATATAACGTGCGTTTGCGTACTGTTCATAAGACACAAACATGGTAACTGGCTCGAACTTGCTAATCGCCACCGCGACATCACGATAACTCTTCTGTGCAGGTTTTCCCCCAAGCCGCCAATTATCGGTTCGTTCTGGCCAAATCATAAGGCAGCCTTCATGTTCTTCAAATTCTCCAGGCATAAAGAATCCGTTTTCATTTGGTGTTTCGTGTTTTAATTTTGCCATGTCCATCCCTCCACATTTCCATTATACAATAAACACGTAAAGCAAAATGGATTTTTAGTGAAAAATATCACTAAAGTCCATTTTGCTTTGTTTTAACCGGCGACAATAATCGTGCCGTCTTCATTTTCAAGAAATTGCCCGATATTTTCAAGCGATGTGATAACTGCCTTACTCATTGGACGTTTCCGGACGAAATCTGTAGCTGCCTCAATTTTTGGTAGCATGCTACCTTTCGCAAATTGATTTTCCTCCATATATTTTTCCAGTTCTGAAACCGTGACTTGCGTCAATTTCTGCTGATTGGGCTGATTGAAGTTCACATACACATTATCGACGCCTGTTAATATAACAAGCAAATCTGCTTCCACCATTTCCGCGAGTTTTAATGAGGCATAATCTTTATCAATAACCGTTTCAACACCGACTAAATCACCGTCATGGTTCACAACGGAAACCCCACCGCCGCCAGCTGAAATCGTCACAATACCGCCCTCAATAAGCTGTTTAATAGCTTTGTGTTCTTTAATCCCAACTGGTTTTGGTGATGGTACAACTTTCCTGTAGCCGCGTCCCGCATCTTCCACAAAAATCGCACCCGTTTCACGCATTTCAATTTCTGCTTCTTCTTTTGTTAAAAAAGGGCCAATTGGTTTTGTTGGATTTTGAAAGGCGCTGTCCTTTTCGTCTACAATGACCTGTGTGATGACCGAAACCGCTTCCTTCTCAATTCCATGTTTGTGAAACGCTTTATCAAGCGCATTTTGCATCCAGTAACCAATACTTCCTTGCGTCATCGCCACACATGAATCGAGCGGCAAAGCAGGGTTCTTTTCCGAATTGCTCGCTTGCTGTTGCAGTAACAAATTACCAACTTGTGGCCCATTACCATGCGAAATAATTAAGTCATCGCCGTTTAAAATGAACTGCACGAGATGTTCGGCTGTTTCTTCCAATGCTTTTTGTTGTGCCTCAGCGCTTGCATCGCTCGATAAGATGGCGTTTCCGCCAAGCGCAACTACAATTTTACGTTTTCCCATCTGCTTTCCTCCTAGATTATCTTGGCACCTGTTGAGTGATACAGTGAATATTTCCACCGCCAAGTAAAATTTCGCGCGCGGGCACGCCAATGATTTCGCGATCTGGATATAGCTCTGAAAGCTTCTGTTTCGCCTCATTGTCTTTCGGGTCACCAAACAGTGGGAATACAACGCCTCCGTTTGCCGTATAATAATTGATATAGCTCGCTGCAAGACGATCACCTGCTACACGTGGTAATGTGCCTTCTACAGCATCTACGCCGTGACTTTCCTCTTCAGTAATTAAAATTGGCTTCGGCACATGGATTTTATGCACAACTAACTTGCGCCCTTTTGCGTCCACTTCCTGTTCAAGGATATCTAGGCATTCCTTGGAGATTTCATATTGTGGATCGCTTTTATCATCCGTCCAAGCAAGCGCAACAACGCCTGGTGCCACGTAATTAAGGATATTGTCAACATGGCCGTTTGTTTCGTCTAAATAAATGCCTCTTTTTAACCAAATAATCTTTTCAAGGTTTAAATATTCTTTTAGCACTTGTTCGATTTGTTCTTTGGAAAGTTGCGGGTTGCGGCCTTCTGAGAGCAAGCATTCTTCGGTTGCAATGAGCGTTCCCTCGCCGTCAACGTGAATCGATCCTCCTTCTAAGACGAAATTGGCTAAACGGTAACGGTCCTTCATTTCGAGTTCAGCGATTTTTTGCGCGACTTGATCATCTTTGTCCCACGGGAAGTAGAGGCCATCTGTTAGGCCCCCCCATGCATTAAAGCTCCAATCGACTGCACGAATATCACCAGCATCATTTTTCACAAAAGTTGGGCCCGAGTCTCTCACCCAAGCATCATCATTATCGATTTCAACAACACGCACCTCATCTGGCAACATATAGCGCGCATTATTAAATTGAGCTGTTGACACGCCAACAGTTACTTGTTCAAATTTTGAAATAGCTGTTGCCACATCTGCAAAAGCCTTTTGAGCGGGCTTAGCGCCATTACGCCAATTGTCCGTGCGTTCTGGCCATAACATATAACAACCTGCATGTCTTTCGAATTCTCCTGGCATTCTAAAACCATCTTTTTTTGGTGAGCTATCAATTGTTTTCACTCGAATTCACTCCCTCTTCCCTATTCTTTTCCTTCTTCTTTCCAGCTACGAAAATACAAATTTCACCAATGACAAATGCGATGATAGAGCCAATTAAAATTGGAATTTTTTCATTTAATTCAGCGCTAGAACCATTTAGAGGAACCGCTGAAAAAATCAGTGTAACGACAAGTAGCACAACTGGAACAAACGTAATCAGTCGTAGCACTACTTTTCCACCAGGTACCTTAAACGGACGCTCGCGGTCCGGATCGATTTTGCGAAGTTTTAAAAATGCCGGGAACATCATAATATATGAAGCTAAAAGGGCCACAACGTTTAATGCGAAAAACGCCCAAAAAATGTTCTCGTTTGGAATGAGTGGCGCAATCACAATTAATACTGAAGCAACAATCCCATTTAAAATGCTTGAGCCAATCGGCATTTCATTTTTCTTATTCACCTTCCCAAATACGCTAGGCAAGTCATTATGCTTCGCTGCATACATCGCTACATAGTTCACACCAAGCGCCCACGAAATTAAGTTTGCAATGAGCGTATACATAAACATAAGCCCAATAATAATGACAAATGGGTTGATGCCGCCAACAAGCATAATGAAACTATCAATTAGTCCGCTAGACGTTGAAAGTTCTGACGTTGGAATGGCTGCCCCCATACCAAATGCTGCTAGCAAATAGAAAAATGCAATTAATATTCCACCGTAAATAATCGCTTGCGGAATTTGTTTTTTCGGATTTTCCATATCGCTCGCAAGCGTCGTCACGACTTCAAATCCTAAAAAGTTAAATAAAATAATAGAAATAAACGATAAACTTTGCAAATCAAAGCTCGGTAGTAACGCTTTCCCAGAAAAATCATTCGCCAAGCCTTTTGTAATCGCAAAATAAATGCCTAGTGCTCCTAAGCTAATCATAATAGCAACCTTACAAAAAGCTGCGACATTCAGTATCCATTTGCTATCGCTCACCGGATAACAACTGATTAAAACAACTAGCCAAACGAAAATAAGTTGAATGAAAATTGAAACTGGCGTACTAATATTCAGCTTAAAAATTTGTCCGCCTACTTCTACGAATAAAACGGCGAGGCTCGCCATCCAAATTGGGTAGTTAATCCAGTAAAACCAGGCAACACGGCCACCCCATTTTCTCCCAAAAGCCCTTTTTACCCAATCATAAATCCCGCCCTCATCATCATACGTTGTCCCAAGTTCTGCGGAAATAAGTCCATATGGCAGGAAAAATAAAATCAAAAGTGCAATCCACCAGAAAAATTGTGATGAACCAATGGCCGCCGCAGGAGCTGCTGACTCCACGACTAAAATAACACAAACCGCCATCAAAACAGCATCAAATAAACGAAATTTCTTTTTCTCCAAAATACCCACTCCTTTTTTTAAGTGGGGGAGAAGGTTGCCCCTCTCCTCCTTGGTTCAAACTATTTTTCTTGTGGCGCATTTCTAAGTAAAAGCTCAAGCTCGGCATCATACACATTTCCTACTTTTTCTGATGCAAAATTCAAGTATGGCTTCATAAAGAAAACGAGAAGCGCACGCATCGCTGTTAACCTGTTTTCTGCCTCATCAATGACAACCGAATAAGAGGCATCAAGCACTTCGTCGGTCACTTCTTCCCCTCTAGTCGCTGGAAGACAATGCATAAATTTCACATCTGGACTCGCCATTTCAATCATTTCTTTGTTCACTTGATACTTCGGATAGAAGACTTTCATACGCTCCTCTTCCGAAAGTTCAGCTTCATACAAACCATACCATACGTCTGTATAAATGAAGTCTGCATCCTGAAGAGCCTCACGAGGATCTTCAGTGATGAGATAGCTACCACCAGAAACCTTGCAATTTTCTTCCGCAATTTCCAAATGATTTTCTTTGAGCTGAAAACCTTTCGGACCATACTGTACAAAATTCATTCCGAGTTTTGTTGCCATAAACATCGTGGACGCACAAACTTGCGTAGCATCGCCCACAAAAACAATTTTGCAATCCTCAATTTTTTTACCCTCAGGTAAATGTTCAAACATCGTAATTGCATCCCCAAGTTCTTGCGTTGGGTGATTGTAGTCACTCATACCATTAATGACTGGAATGGACGCCGTATTCGCCAATTCCTGAACCGTATGATGTCTTTCTACACGAGCCATTAAAATATCTACTAAACGCGATAAAACGCGCGCTGTATCCCCAACCGATTCGTGCCCACCTAATTGAATTTGCCCTGGTGCTAAATACTGTGCGTGCCCACCTAATTGTGTCATCGCCGTTTCAAATGACACGCGTGTCCGTGTTGATGACTGCTCAAAAATCATTCCAAGTGTTTTATGCTTAAGAAGCTGTGGGTAATGTCCATCTTTTATGGATTGCTTCATTTTTAAAGCTATTTCAATCATGAATAGAATTTCTTCTTTTGAAAAATCTTTCGTATCTACAAAATCACGTTTTTTCGTCATCCTTCTCACCTCAAAATTAGATTCTAACGGGCTTTACTCGAGTTTTATTTGCCGCATGTTCATCATAATACAAGCATTTCTAATTTGGAATAGAAAAAAGCGTTTTCAAAACGAAAACGCAAGGCTTGTAACCTGTTACATTTTGCGTAACAGATTACAACGCTAAAAGTGCTGTAAAATTTTTATTTCTTGGTTCAAATAGAATTTGAAGTTTATCAATTTCTGATATAAAGCGTTCGATTGTCCATTTTAATCTCTCTTTTTTTAATGAGTGCTGCTAGCAAAATATCTAATTGTTGGCGCGAAATATGACTATATTTTGACAAAGTTATCTTATTTATAAAAGATGGTATTTGGTAATATCCTTTCTCAATTTTTATGTTCAGTTTTTCACAAATCATTTTTAGCGAACACATAAGTCTTTCTTCTGAGGAGTATTGGTATTTTATTAGTTCATTGTACAGATTCATATTATTAAGTAAAGAAATATCAAGAAACCATTTTAAATACGTCGGCTTATTCGTTGCAAAATTCAGGAAATATTCTCGATAAACGAACACCACTTTTACATCCGTATCGCACACTAACTGAAGATCATTATGAATACTTAGCTCTGACACTTGCTGATTGATGACATCCCCATCTGAAAAGAACAGTATGATTTGTTTGTTTCTACTCTCTAAGTGCATAGTCCCGTCTATCACAATCATAAACTCTTCTTTAAAATACTTCCCCGAAATCATTGTGCTTTTAATCAAATCCATTCGACGAACCCAAGTCGGCTCTGCCTGATTCTTCTCTAAATCCTTTATGACCTTGACTGTTTCTTTATTTTTCATTCTACTCACTCCTATTTTAATTTTTATAACTTAGGATATCAAAAAGCTTCTACTTTATCGTGTATAAACTATACACAACCACTATATTTCTCTAAAAATAATGTGACAAAATTTTCATAAATACGTATACCTCCCCTATGTTAGAAGAACAATTTATCTCCCCTCTTTTTTATAAAACACTAACAGATTCAACTTCAACAAAAGCACCCACATCAGTATTACCAAAAACAGGTGATACGTATTTTAGTCGGACTTGGCACATTATTAGGCGCTCTTGCAATATTCACTCGCAGACAAAGAGAACAAATAAAAATGATTTGCCCTTATTTACATAAATAGAAGCTCTAATTTTGTCTATAAACAAATAAAATGAGATGAATGATAGGTCACTTCACTTTGTTTAATCTCCTTGAAAAATTGCTCTATGCTAATAAATAGCCAAAAGCGACAAGATATAAATCTAATTATGAACGAAAATCACAAAGTTCATCAATTCGTAAAAAAAAGCGATTAGTTATGTCGAATTTACACACGAGTATGTTCTATAACTCTGTTAAGCTTAAACACGTATCCAAGACGAAAAAACTATGTTATTTCTACTGCCAAACGGCATAATCCTTATCTAAGAAATAATGTAACCAAGTTTACACCATAAACATCTTGATTGTAGTACCGGATATTAAGGGATTTAAAATAAATGGGAAAAGGAGAACAAAATGAAAAAAATAGTAGCCACAATATTAGCTTGCTTACTTGCAACTTTTGGCATTAATCCTGGCATGCACGTTCAAGCTGCGGCGACAGATACTGTCAACATTCCAGATCAAAACCTTCTTGAAGGCTTGAAAGACTTATTAGATAAACCATTTGCAACTTCTTTAACAGAAGCTGATTTGGCACAACTTGACAATGCAGCAATTAACTATTCTAATCCAGCTCAAGCTGCTGTTCCTGGACGAGTTTCAGATTTAACAGGGTTAGAATTTGCAACAAACATGACTCAACTGGATATTTCAGCTAGTGATGTGAGTGATATTACCCCCATAATAAATTTACCCAAGCTAAAAAGGATTGTTGGTGTCAATACAGCACTTACCAGTCTAGAAGGCATCCAAAACCTTCCATCACTTGAGCAATTAGAACTCGGTGGTGACTATATTCAAGACTTTTCACCACTACTAGGAGCTAAAAACCTAACCTCTTTCAGCTATGAATCTTACCGCTGGCTTTCTAGCGACTATTCAGCAATTGATGACATTTCTATTCTTGCAGAAATGCCTAATCTTCAAATTCTTAATTTAAATGACAACGAAGTCAGTGATCTTTCTCCATTAAGCGGGAATAGTTCAATTCAAACATTGATTTTAAATAAAAATAATGTACAGCAACTTGCTCCATTGGAAAATATGAATAACTTAGAAGTTTTATATTTAAATCAAAACGATCTTACTTCCTTAGATGACCTAGCAACTTTAGAAGGATTAGAAATCTTATATGCAGATTCTAATCATATTGTAGATGTCTCTTCTCTAAATCATTTATTTAACACAATGATAAAAGGTTCTGACGATTATAAAGGTTTACAAATCAATAATCAAACCATTACTTTACCAGCAATAACTGTTAAACAAGGTGACACTGCCGTTTCCCAAAATCCTACAAAAGGGTTAGATAGTCAAGTGATGGCTGTGCAAAGTGCTTCTAATGAAGGACAAATCTCTAGTGATTCAAAAACTATTTCATGGGATAATATGACAAGTGATACTACTGTCACTTATAACGTGGCTGCTACAGACCAATCAGCAGCTGGCGTAGATTTTTCTTATTCCCTCAAAGTATCACAACCAATTAAGGTTGTAGATGATACTTACAGTGAAGTAACTGTTAACTATGTCGACACCGATGGTAATACGCTTGCTCCGTCCGATACTTTAAGTGGAGTTGTTGGAGATAACTACACTTCTACCGCAAAAGACATCGACGGTTGGATTTTACAAACCACTCCTGATAATGCAACAGGCGTATTTAGCAACACAGCTCAAACTGTCACTTATGTGTATGAAAAAGAAGTTATCCCTGCTCAAGATGTTACCGTTAAATATGTAGATAGTGATGGCAATGATTTAGCCACTGCTGATACATTAAGTGGAAATATCGGAGATAACTACACTTCTACTGCAAAAGACATCGACGGTTGGGTTTTACAAACCACTCCTGATAATGCAACAGGTCTATTTAGTGACACGGCTCAAACTGTCACTTATGTGTATGAAAAAGAAGTTATCCCTGCTCAAGATGTTACCGTTAAATATGTAGATGGTGATGGCAATGATTTAGCCGCTGCCGATACATTAAGTGGAAATATCGGAGATAACTACACTTCTACCGCAAAAGATATCGACGGTTGGGTTTTACAAACCACTCCTGATAATGCAACAGGTCTATTTAGTGACACAGCTCAAACTGTCACTTACATTTATGAAGAGGCGTCCAATGATGTTATGCCAACTCCTCCTGCCGATGATTCAACGGACAATAATAACGACACAACAGATACAGATGGCAAGATTCCTAGCACAAACATTGATGTACAAGAGAAAAACGTCATCAAAGACCCTACTTCTAACAATCCAGAAAAAGTGAAAACATCACTACCAAAAACAGGTGATTCAGCGGTAGACAGCGGTATTCTAGTCAGACTTGGCGCATTATTATTAGGCGCTCTCGCAGTATTCACTCGCAGACAAAGAAAAACAAAATAAGTATGATTAAGTAAAAATAAATGAAAAACAACTCCCAAAACTTATGGGAGTTGTTTTTTTAGCTATTCGTTTCTAAATACTTCTTAACCTTATTTTTATCTTCTTCTGCAAGCAAATCGATATCTTTTAAAATCGTATAAACATCTTTTTTTGTTGAAATAAAAAAGGAGGTTATTGTGCTTGTAATGATTCCAATTATACCGATTCCAAAAACCATTAGTAGTGAAGCAATCAGACGACCTGTGAAAGTTATTGGTGAAATATCTCCATAGCCAACTGTCGTAATCGTTACGAGTACCCACCAAAAAGCATCTCCGTAGTTATGAATGTTTGGCTCAATTAGATAAATCGAGAGCAGTTTTTTTAAGTTTATTTCTTCAATCTCTTTTGTCGAATCTGATAGTTTTCATAAATTCCCATTGCAATCACGGCGAATACGACTGGTCCGACTACCATCCAAATAGTATCATTCCAGTTACCGCTCATCGCAGGCTCAATAATTGTGAAAACATTTGAGAAGCCAACAATAGCTACGACAATAATTGTCACAATGTACGTGATTGCCTTTGTTTTATACACAACGAAAGGTCGTTCAAGTCCTTCACGATTTTTAAAGAACGGGAATGCAAAGGCTAGAAACACATATGGTAGTGTCATAGAAACATTTGCCATAAGTGTTAGCGTGTTATAGAATGCCGAAGCACTTTTCCCACCGAATGAAACGATGAGCACGATGATAACAACGAGTAAGCACTGCATCCACATTGCAAATTCCGGCATGCCGAATTTGTTGATTTTGCTCATGCGCTTTGGCCAGTACTCGGCTGTACCTTGTACAATGGCTTTTAGCGGTGAATAGATGAGCGTAAAGAACGCACCCGTGTATGCTAAAAACATAGAAAGACCAGTAACTCTTGCGAACCAATTGGCCATTTGCGATGCTGCGTCCGTTGCAAGACCAAGCGCGTTCCCAAATTCTAAACCAAGATTGTACATTAAAACGTATGTAATGTTCCCGTAGTTGACATTAGATCCACTCAAAATTTTATCCCAGTTGGTACTAATTCCCCACATGAAAATTTCTAAAGCATAGCCAATTGAAATAATAAAGGCGGCAATCATAATACCTTTTGGAAAAGTCTTCGTTGGGTTTTTCGTTTGGTCAACTAGGCCGGCTACTGCCTCGGTTCCCCCGTATGCAAATATCGCAAATACGCAGAACGACAAGATAGCAATCGGGCTAAGATAACTTGGGTTTGGCGATACAAGGAAATCTTTTACTCCCGAAATATCTTGCGCAAAATTTCCGCCGTTTAACATTAGAATAAGTAAACTTACGACGATTAAAACGATGTTTAGACCCATAACGGCGATTCCGCCGACAGCCGTTACTTTTGTAATTTGTTTTAAACCTTTTGAAGCTAGTAACGTAACGATAAGCATCCAAACAGCGGCAAGTATCCCGACGGTTTGTGTTGGCGATAAGCCGAAAAGCGACCATGTTTGGGTTTTATCTTCGCCAAATAGGAAGATGGAAAATGGAATCCAAACTTTAGAAGCGGTTCCGACCATCCAAATGACGTAAGAAGTAAACCACATGAAAGTAACGATGAAGGCATAACGTGGCCCGATGCTATCGTTCATCCATGAATAAATTCCGCCTTTTTCTTTACGGTAAGCTGCTCCGTATTCGGCCATCATAAGCGCAAATGGAATAAAGAAGAAAATTCCGGCTCCAATGTACCATGGAATCGCACTATAACCCATTCGGTAAAAGCCAATTGGACCGTTTGCGAAACCAAATACGGACGTGAAAATCATTAGAATTAAACTAATAAGTCCCATTTTTTTAATTTCATTTGACATAAATCTCATTCCTTTTTGTGTATTATTATACATATAATTACTAATTATTGTATCCCATACTAGAATGTCATTATACCATTAAAAAACAAAAATCCTTTTTAAAAGAACAATTCAAATAGAATGTAAAGTCTGACGTGCGCGACTTTTCCGACAATGATTCGCGAAAAAAAAGCACATTTCAAATCGATAAATGAACACAAAACTAGCCTGATGACTTGTCTGGAACCGCACCGACGTGTATTTTAACGACGAAGATGGCCGTTTGTCATCAGGCTGATGTAAATTTCTCACCGCGCATCACAGTTAGCACCCGCGGATTCGGTAAATATCGTTTGATTTCCTTTAATTTTAAAAGTGTAGGTGTATCGTTGTAGTGTTCAGCAATTCCCATCGCAACCGCGCTACTTCGGCTGACGCCTGCGTTACAATGCACAACAATTTGACCATGATTTGCGTGATGGTCTAAAAAAGAATAAATCGCAGCAGCGTGTCGCTCGTTAAAGAGCTTCATTTCATGTTCTTCTTTTTGGCTTAATCCCCAGTAGTCGTCTTCTTCGTTAATGTCATTAAAGCGCACTTCAAGAATCCCTTCAAATAGCTCAGGATTTTTAAGCGTTTTAAAAGCCAGACCAACATCTGTTATTCGGATTAAAAGCGCATTTTCTGATTTTGGCGTAAACGAAACCGCCATAACTTCTGGGATGGCAATGATAGGCAACTGCAATGGATCGAAATCAATTTGTCGTTTTTCCTTATTCACATAATTCGCCATATAAAACGTGTCCCTTCCACTATTCCTACTCGTATTGTAACATATTTCGCCTTTTTCCACGCTATCATAGCTTTATAGAAAAAAACGTACTTAGCAAAATTCACTAAGTACGTTCCGTTTATTTTTTATTTTGACGGTATAAATCTTTACTTTTAAAGCCCGCCTTTAAAATGGTTTTTGTTTCTTCCAAGCGTTTCTCTTCTGTTGCCGTTTGTTTCGCACTAAAAACATAGCTTGCCCAAGTTTTTTGATAACCCGCAGCAAGTTTTTCATACAGCTCAGAAGCCTCTGCATCGTCCGCAAGTCGCGCTTTTAAATCGGGAATTTTCTCTGCATAATTCGTCTCAGCCTTCGCTGCACTTTTTCCTTTTTCACTGAAAGCTTCCTTCATACCAACAACTGTAAACGTATCATCCATGCTCACCATGCGCGAAAACTTCAAACTACTTTTTGGCAAAAAGCCTTCCTCATCAACTTTAAGCGTTGGCATAATTTCATCACGATGCACAAACGTGTCGTACACCGAATTTCCTTTTTTCGGATATGCCACAAACAAATAGCCCTTCTTGGCCAGGCGGTCGTGCTGAACAACATCGTTTACAAAAGCCTCCATTTCCGCCATCGTTAGCGCAAAACCAAAAATCAAATCGTACTGTTTTTGTTTAAAAGAATGGTCCACGCTAGCCAAAGCATCAAGCTCAGTGAAATCCTGTGGCACGTTTAGAACCGCTTTGTTCGCGTATTTCGTTAAATTAAGTTTTTCTACAATCGACTTTGCCATATTATTTGCTCACATGACTTGCGCCAAATTTTTGAACTACTTCCATGACTTCATCACGCTTATCCTCGCGAATGTAAGAAACCATTTTTGGAACCATTGCCATCAAATACTTTTGGTCAAAATCTCCCGAATCTTGTTTGCCAAAGCTCTCGCTAAGAAGCTCCTTCATAGCGGATTCTTTCCCCTTTTCAGTCCGCTCTAAAATAAAATCAAGAAACTTTTGTTGTCCTTCATTCATTGTCAATTCCTCCTTGTGTCTTATGAAATAAGTATAATAATCCAGCGCTTTTTAGGCAAGAAAAAGCCCCTTTCAAAAAACAAAGGGACCCTTTACGCTATTTCATCATCAAAAACGTACTACGAACTTGCTTCATCATTTCAATTCGCTTTTCAGACATATGGTCAGCAGCTTCTGCTGGAATGATGCCTTCAGCTTTTGAGATCTCATAAACTTTTCCAATTTGATCATAAATTTCATCAATTTTTTTCTTCGCACGGTTTTCATTGTAGCCAAGCAATTCATCCGCCACATTAATGACGCCGCCAGCATTTACGATATAATCGGGCGCATATAAAATTCCGCGTGCAGAAAGCATTTCGCCATGCGTTTGAATATCAAGCAATTGGTTGTTTGCACTTCCGCAAATCATTTTAAATTTTAAATTTGGTATGGTAACGTCATTTAAAATTCCGCCTAGCGCACACGGGGCAAAAATATCCGCGTCAACCGTATAAATATCATTTGGCAAGACCGCTTCCGCACCAAAATCGCGTACCGCTCGCTCTACCGCGTCTGGGTTAATATCCGTCACGACAAGCTCCGCGCCTTCCGCGCGTAACAGCGCACAAAGCGCGTACGCCACGTTGCCAACACCTTGGACCGCTACTTTCTTCCCAAGTAAAGAATCACTTCCAAAAGCCTCTTTTGCAGTGCGCTTCATTGCTGCATAAACACCCCGCGCTGTCATTGGACTTGGATTACCCGATGAGCCAAACGTTTCAGATATCCCTGTCACATATTTGGTTTCTTCATGAATGTAGTCCATATCTTGAACGGTCGTACCGACATCCTCAGCAATAATGTAACGGCCGTTTAAACTTTCCACATAACGACCTAGCGCACGAAACAACGCTTCGCTTTTGTCCTTTTTCGGATCTCCGATAATGACCGTTTTCCCGCCACCTAAATTGAGCCCCGCAGCTGCATTTTTATACGTCATCCCACGAGCTAGACGAAGCACATCGAGAAGCGCTTCCTCTTCCGTTTCATACGGCCACATCCGACATCCACCAAGCGCTGGTCCGAGTGTCGTATCGTGAATCGCAATAATCGCTTTTAGTCCAGAAGCCTTATCTTGACAAAAAACAACTTGTTCATAATCATATTTTTCCATCTTCTCAAATAACATGATACATTGCCCCCTTTAGTCTAAAACACATGAAACTCAACTCGCTACCCTTATTATACGAATTTTGAAAGCGCTGTAAAAGTTTTTGGATTATTTAAGACGAAATTCATACTTTTTGTTTAAAACAAAAACTTTCGACCTATTTTATTTGTATGCGCTTTCACGAAAGAAAGGACTTTCGTTTTAGTTTCTACGTCGCACAAAGTGCCATAGTTTGAAAATTAATTCGAAGCAGAAAAATAAAAAAGTAGGCAGACACCTACTTTTCCAAAAACCTTACTTGCTCTGTAATCTCAATATCAGGGTGCATGCTTTTCGCGACGGGGCAAGCGTCTTTCACGAGATGCACCGTTTTTTCAGCCTTTTGTTGGAATTCCGCTGCCACTTTTACTTCGAACTGCACATTAATCTTTTTAATCACGTGCACCGGCTGCTCTAAATCTTGCTCGTAGTCCACATCAACTTCCAAGTCTTCGAACGGAATCCGCTTCTTCTCAAGCAACTTCGCGTACACATAGACGCTACAAGCCGCGACAGCCGCCACTGTAATTTGAACCGGGGAAAAACCTTCTTCTTTGATTAAAGGCCAGTTCCCAGTTTCGTGTAAAAGTTCCACTTTCTTTCCTACTTTTTTTAAATGCAATCCAAACCCCTCCAAATTCCGACTAAATAAGTAAGAATAATTATACCGCTAGTTGCTTCGCCTGTCAAAAAAAGCAGCTAAGCTTTTACGCCTAGCCGCCTTCATTTTATTCTGTGACAACAGCATAGATGCCGTCGCGTTCCGAGTACTCAAGCTTAAGCCCCATATTCGGATCCATGTGCGCGAAATGTTCCGCCCAGTAGCGAATCGCTTGAATAAGTGAGAAATGGTCTAATTGCTGAATCACACGGTCATTTTGAATGACGTCAGCGCCAAACCCAATTTTATCATCATAGGTTAGCGCGACTTGTACATCATCGAGCGTTAAACCTTTTTCGTGCGTGAAGAAGGCGATAACCGCGTTTGAAATATTTCCTTCATCAAGGATTTCTTCTCGCGTAGTTGTTCCTGCTTGAATCGTTTCATGCTGAACATCGGCATGGTTGCCGCGACTAGACTCCACCACTGGTTCCGCATGGCGATTTTTTCGTTTACTAAACAACATCATTACTAGACGAATAATTAAAATAATCGCTAGAATGTTAATCATTAAACCTAAAATGTTTCCAAATGCGCCCATTCCAGAAAGCAGACCGCCAAATAATAAACCAGCGATTCCGCCCATCATTAAGCCGCCCATAAGTCCTCCGCCGCTAAAAAACCCTCGTTTACCAGCATTCGCATTCGTTTGCGAGCGGTTTACATTTGAACGATTAATTCCGTTGTTATTTGACTTAAACGATCTAACTGGCGAGCGGTAGCCCCTTGCGTCCGCCTCTTTCACTTGCGAATATTGTGCAGGAACTAGGTTGTCAACAATCGTACCTCCTACTGGCGTAAAGATTAAGCCAGCTGCTAATAATACAGAAACTAATTTTTTCACACTCTTCCTCCTTCTTTTGCGTACAAAAAGACCTTACGAAATAAACGTAAGGTCTTGCAAACAATTTAAAATTGCTAACTATGCCGGGCATAAAATCCGGATTGACGACATAGCTATGACTGCTACTCCCCTTAAGCGGGATTTTCTTATGAACTTAACTACAACTATACACGTTTCTAAAGCAAATTTCAAGATGAATGATCACGAAGAGACACTGGTTTGTCTAAAACTTCTTTCGCAATCATGGCACGCTTCAAATTTATGCTTGAAAGTTTTTGTCGATGTGAACGATGCGTTTCAAATCCACTTCTCGTCACATTAATATCTTCAATAGTCGACTCGCGCTCCATTTGTTTTCGCGCACGCTCCGCTTGTTTTTTAGCCGCAACATCTACTTTCGCTGTTTGAACTTGCGGTGCGCTTGTATAAGTCCCACTTGTTACAGCAGGTTTTGCTTTCGGGCTCGGTTTTGAATGAGTTTTCATCGCATCACGATATTCATTCCGCGCCTCATTCATTGCTTGCCTCATCTTACTTTGCGGAGCTTTTCCAGTTCCAGCTTTCCGCTTACTTTCAGCCTCTTTTTTAGCATGCCTAGCAAGCAAGACGCCACCTACCATGATAATCAGTGGTAAAAAGCCCATCAAGTCGCTAATGAAATCCATTGGATCAAAAGACATATTAGGCACCTACTTTCCTATCAACCGATTGGTTTGTCGTCGCCGGCAATTGTTTCGCGCATACTTGTATCCGCTTGAACGTTCTCCATCTTATAGTAATCCATGACCCCTAGTTTTCCTGCCTCAAAAGCACTTGCAATCGCTCTAGGAACTTCGGCTTCTGCTGCCACAACGGCTGCACGATTTTCTTGTTCCAGCGCAATCGCTTCCGCTTTACGTTTCGAAGCCGCCGCCTGAGCAACTTCCATATCAGCATTTGCTTTTTCAATATCAAGTTTTGCTTTAATATTGTCCCCGATACGCATTTCCGCAATATCAATGGATAAAATTGTATATGCTGTCCCGTCTCCAAGCCCTTGCTCCTGAACTTTTTTCGAGATGCTATTTGGGTTTTCTAAAACATCTGTATGTTCACGCGTTTCACCGACTGTTGATACAACTGCTTCACCGACACGGGCGATAACAGTATCTTCACCGGCACCACCGACGATACGTTCAATATTAGATTGCACCGTAATTTGCGTAATAACTTTTACTTCAACCCCGTTTTGCGCTACACCTGTAAATTCAGGTGTACGAATAACTTTTGGCGTTACGGAAGTTTGAACCGCTTCTAAAACGTCACGACCTGCTAAATCAATGGCAGCCGCACGACTAAAATCAAGCTCAATATTTGCGCGATGAGCCGCAATAAGGGCATCAACCGTATTATCAACGTCACCACCTGCTAAATAGTGGCTTTCCAATTGGTTAACTTCAAGTTCAAGTCCAGCTTTTACAGCTTTAATAAGTGGTTTCACAACTCGCGACGGAACAACACGACGTAAGCGCATTCCGATAAGCGTTCCAAGCCCTACCGACACTCGCGCGGAGATTGCACTAATCCAAAGCCCCACTGGTACTAGTGTAAAGAAAATAATTAAAACTAGAATAATAAGTACTGCAATAATAATTGGTCCTGCATACATCATCTACTTCGCCTCCATTTTTAGTTCTTCTACAAGCAAATAGCCAAAATCAATTCCAACTACTATAATTGGCGTCCGAACGTCCAAATAACCATTTTCAAGTCTCGCCTCATATACTTTGCCTTCAATCTCAACACGCCCAATCGGCTTCATCGTTGTCACAGCAATACCAGACTTTCCATAAACCTTATCTCGTAGCGCTTTCATTCTTTCAATTTCTTTATCCTCTAAAACGCCACGATGAACGAGTCCCCAAGAGTCTCCGTATACTAGCTCGTCTTCTGAAAAATTGTGCGTCATTTGTGTCACCCTCTTTCATCAAGGTCATGCGCAACTGCTATACCTTTACCATACCTTAATTACCATTCATTTACAATTATTTTTTTGTAAAAAAGCTCCTTTCTTGTAATTTAATTAACGCCAATAAATAGTTAACTGAAAATTTTTGCTTATAAAATAATTATAGCTGACCTAACGTTTATTTTCCAACGTCTAGGAAAGTATGGCTTATCCGTCTTAGGACTGATTCGTATGGGAGTGATTGGGAGGGGCAGAAGGTTAAGTTTGGTGAGAAAGCCGTCTGAATGGCAGCTCTTGATGCGCGGGGGATTTTATCGATTAACACCTCTCTTCGTTCGGTCTTATATTGCGTTTCTAAACGCTAAAGCGTCATTTTCTTTTATGGATTAACACCTCTCTCCGTTCGGTCTTATATTGCGTTTCTAAACGCTAAAGCGTCATTTTCTTTTATGGATTAACACCTCTCTCCGTTCGGTCTTATATTGCGTTTCTAAACGCTAAAGCGTTAAGAAACGCAATAAAACCCATCCACAAAGTGGATGGGTAGTTTTTAGCTTAAAGTCGTATGTAGATTATTTTACTGCTTCTTTAAGCGCTTTACCAGGTTTGAATGCTGGTACTTTACTTGCTGGAATGTCGATTTCTTCTTTAGTACGTGGGTTGCGACCTTTACGAGCAGCACGTTCACGAACTTCGAAGTTACCGAAACCGATTAATTGAACTTTTTCACCTTTAGAAAGGTTTTCTTGAATAGTTTCAAATAATGCTTCTACAGCTTTCGCAGCATCTTTTTTAGAAAGTTCAGCTTTTTCAGCTACACTGTTTACTAAATCTGTTTTGTTTGCCATTTTTGTTTCACCTCCCTCAAAAGAATAATCCAAAATAATCAGGTCTTAATTATTACTTGGACGTTCCTTTTCCCAAAATCACTTTAAGGCTTAAGAAAAATCTTTGAAGAATTAAGACCGAAACGGCTTAAATGCAAGCCTTTGCAGTAATTCTGATAAAAGATTATCACATAATCCCCGCGACTGCAAGGATTTATGCCAAATTGACACTATTTCTTAACATTTCAAACATAATACATTACGCTTAAAACGTGATAGTATCAATCTGTTACACATAATACTAACTTGGAAGACCTATAATAGCAAGCGAAATCATCGCTTGGAACGAAAATAGTTCTTTTTCCTCATAAAAACAAAGCAAAAATATGTCTGTTGCCTGAAAAATCTAGGTTTCTTCGCCTAGTTTAATACAAAAGCATATTTTGTAAACACGCTTTCATATCGCTATTAATGCCAATTCCTTCTTCAATGAATGCCTCTACAGAACCATACTTCTTTTCCATTTCTGTAAACGCAATTTCCAGATAGCTCGGCTTTGCTTCTGCCATTGGTCGAATGGCATCTAGCCCAAGCGGGACGTCATTTCCAGTGAACGCTTTAATTAAATCAACCATTTCGCTTAAAATCTCGTCCGTATACTGGTTTGTAAGCTCATAATCGTTAAAAATCGTTTTCTCTGGAACGTCTAGTACTTTTAATAAAAGGGCGCCTAAAACGCCTGTACGGTCCTTTCCGGCGGTACAGTGGAATAAAAATGGTGTTTGACGTGTGAGAATTTGTTCGAAAATTTCGCGATAGCTACCGAGCGACGTTGCAAAAACTTTATAGCTTTCCCCCATCAGCGGTTCATAAATCGCGCTATCCGTTGGCAAATCTAACTTTTGTTTTTCCGCTGGTTCATTTTTAGCTGTACCAATTGGGATGTTGAGATTTGGAATGTTGGGGATTTCAGGCGTTTGTTGTGCGGTCACTTCGGTTGTGCTACGCAAATCGCAAATCCATTTGATGCCAAGCTGTTCAATTTGTGCTACGTCATTTTTGGTGAGGCCTGCTAAATTGCCAGAGCGATACAGTGCCCCCCACTTTACCTGCTTGCCGTTTTCATTCATGTAGCCGCCTAAATCGCGGAAATTAAACGTACCTTCAAAGTTTAGAATCCGCTGGGTTGAAACGGTTATCTCACCATTCGGTTGTTCTAAAATAAAATAGGGACGTGTCTTTGTTTCAGACGTGTGGGCGATAGTTTCCGGAACCGCTGTCAAGGTTGCAATTTGGCGGCTCGCCTTTGTTTTTTCAGGCTTTGTATCGACGTACAAAATGGAGCCGTTTTCAATTTTTTCATCAAAAGTAATGTTGTATTGTTTTTCTTCCTGAATGACTAACATTTTATCCCTCCTCTTGATTTTTATTCTAGCATAATCCGCAAAAAAAGCCGACTCTAAAATAGAGTCAGCTTTTTAATAAGATAAATGGCTTGTTTTATAGGTTTCTACATTTCCAAGGCGTATAAATCGCTTTAAAATCACTCTATTTTAGAGTTTTCGGTTTTAAAACTTCTCTTTCTCTACTTTTTTCTCGCGTCCCATCAACATATCAACGGCTTCGCCTGGATCTTTTTCGGCAAAAAGCACTTCGTAAATCGCTTTTGAAATCGGCATATCGATGTTCAGTTTTTCTGCCCAACCGTAAACCGCTTTTGCCGTTCGGACGCCTTCTACGACCATGCCCATGCTTTCTAGCACCTCATCTAAACTTTTTCCTTTGCCAAGCATGTTACCAGCTCGCCAGTTGCGGGAGTGCACGCTCGTACAGGTAACGATTAAATCGCCAATCCCTGTTAAGCCGTAAAACGTTTGCGGATGAGAACCTACAGCAACCCCTAGACGCGTAATTTCCGCCATTCCACGGGTCATTAATGCCGCTTTCGCATTATCTCCGTAGCCAAGACCGTCAGAAATCCCTGCACCTAACGCAATGATATTCTTAAGGGCTCCGCCAATTTCCGCACCTACAACATCTTCATTGGTATAAATGCGCAAATTATTGTTGATAAAAACGTCTTGAACTTGCTCGGCCAGCGCTAAATCATGGCTACTTGCACAAAGCGTTGTTGGATGACGAAGAGCGACTTCCTCGGCATGGCTCGGACCAGAAAGGACTACAATGCCTTTCCGTTTTGTCGCATCAATTTCTTCCGCAATCACTTCAGACATGCGTAAATTCGTTTCAGGTTCAATTCCTTTGCTTACATGAACAATGATTTTCGGCTCCGTAAGCGTGTCATTTAGCTGTTTACAAACGATGCGCATCGCATTTGTCGGAATCGCAATGACGAGCATATCTGCATGGCTGATTGCCTCTTCTAGCGAAAGCGTAGCCCGAATGGACTCCGGTAGCTGAATATCTGGAAGATAATGAGCATTTTTATGCGACTGGTTAATCTCATCAACAATCGCATGATGATTTCCCCAAATAAAAACCTCTTCATTATTGTCGGCTAAAACCATAGCAAGAGCAGTTCCCCAGCTTCCCGCACCGAGAACTGCGATTTGTTTTTTAGTCAAAATAAACTCCTCCATTTCTATTTCCGCTTACGTGGTATCACGCGAATTGGTGTCCCTTCAAATGGAAATGCTTCACGAATTCGGTTTTCTAAGAAGCGTTCATATGAAAAGTGCATAAGTTCGGGTTCATTGACAAACACAACAAAAGCGGGCGGTTTGACAGCCACTTGGGTCGTATAGAAAATTTTAAGTCGTTTTCCTTTATCCATCGGTGCCGGATTCATTGCAACGGCATCACTAATGACATCGTTAAGCATGCTCGACTGCACGCGCAGTGAATGATTGTCGCTCACTTGGTTGATAAGCGGGAACAAATTGGTCAAGCGCTTTTTCGTTAATGCTGATACAAAAACGATGGGTGCGTATGTTAGAAATTGGAATTGTTCGCGAATATCTTCCGTAAAAGTATTCATTGTTTTTTCATCTTTTTCGATGGCATCCCATTTATTTACGACGATGATAATCGCGCGGCCTGCATCGTGAGCATAGCCAGCAATTCGTTTATCTTGCTCGCGAATACCTTCTTCGGCGTTTAAAACGACAAGGACGACATCGGAGCGCTCGATGGCGCGCATGGCACGTAAAACGCTGTATTTTTCAGTACTTTCGTAAACCTTCCCTTTTTTCCGCATACCGGCCGTATCGATCATAACGTATTCTTGATCTTCAAACGTATAACCGGTGTCAATCGCGTCGCGTGTCGTTCCTGCGATATTTGAGACGATAACTCGGTCTTCGCCTAGCATGGCGTTAATAAGTGAGGATTTCCCAACGTTCGGACGGCCGATTAATGAAAATTTAATCACATCATCATCGTATTCGTCCTCTTCTTCTTGCGGGAAATGTTTGCGTACTTCATCAAGCAAATCCCCGAGTCCTAACCCATGCGAACCAGAAATTGGATAGGGCTCACCGAAACCAAGTGAATAAAAATCATACACTTGATCGCGCATTTCAGGGTTATCTACTTTGTTGACGGCCAGAACGACTGGCTTTTGCGAACGATATAAAATTTTAGCGACTTGTTCATCGGCATCAGTCACGCCTTCACGACCATTTGCAATAAAAATAATGACATCCGCTTCATCAATTGCGATTTCTGCTTGTGCACGGATTTGGTCTAAAAACGGCTCGTCGCCAATTTCGATTCCGCCCGTATCAATAATATTAAACTCTTTTCCAAGCCATTCTGCTGTATTGTAAATTCGGTCACGCGTTACGCCTGGGACATCTTCTACGATAGAAACACGTTCCCCGACAATGCGGTTAAAAATGGTCGATTTCCCAACGTTCGGTCGACCTACAATTGCTACAACTGGTTTCACCATTCTATTCACCTTCTTTTTCTTTCAAATTCCTATTTATCAGACTTTATTAAGTTTATCAGTAATTGCCCCTTATCGCAACAGCTGAAATTTAAACATAAAAAAAGCTTTACCAGAAAAAGATAAAGCTTGTGTGATACGTTTATGGCGGAGAAAGAGGGATTTGAACCCTCGCGCCGCGTTAGCGACCTACACCCTTAGCAGGGGCGCCTCTTCAGCCTCTTGAGTATTTCTCCGAGTGACTCCACAGGCAGGACTCGAACCTGCGACCGATCGGTTAACAGCCGATTGCTCTACCAACTGAGCTACTGTGGAATAAACTTAACAAATTTAATTATAATCAGCTTTTTATAAAAAAGCAAGCGAAATTTCAGTTGAAATTTCGCTTGCTTGAAGCTGTTCCATTCGCTATATATTGCAACTTCCCACCACATTTCCCGCACGCATAACGATTCACGTTAAACTTCCTTTTCCTAAAAAAGTCTTGCCCGCATTGTTCACAAACATAGACGTGCTTCGGAATGTCCGGCTCGATAGCTTTACAAAAGCGCGGGGCATCGACTGCTTTTAAAAGGGCGCGAAATTCAGCGTCGCGATGCATATAGCCTTTTCCTTCTAAATGCAAATGGTAATGGCAGAGTTCGTGCTTCATAATGCCTAAAAAATAGTCTGCGCCGTAATGAAACAAATATTTCGGATTCATTTCAATATCGTGCGAACGAAGCAGGTAGCGCCCGCCCGTTGTCCGCAACCTTGAATTAAAACGCGCCTGATGTTTAAACACTTTATCAAAGTATCGAAGCGATGTTTCTTCCATCCATTTTTGTAATTCCGCTTGTTCCATTTTACGCCCCTGCAGGTCCTACCATAGAAAGTGCGATACGGTTTTTCTTCAAATCGACTTCTTCTACCCAGACGGTCACGATATCGCCTACTGAAACGACGCTCATTGGATTTTTGACGAACGAACGGCTTAGTTTCGAAATGTGAACTAGTCCATCTTGTTTGACACCGATATCAACAAAGGCTCCGAAATCTACCACATTTCGAACGGTCCCTTGAAGCTCCATTCCCGCTTTCAAATCCTCCATCTTGATAACGTCTTGTTTTAGCATGGGTGCTTGGAGCGAATCACGTAGGTCACGCCCGGGCGCAATTAGGTTTTGAATGATATCTTTTAGCGTTTCTACCCCGATTTCAAGTTCTTTGGCGGTTTCTGTGACATTCAAATCGGCGAGCGCTTGTTTTAAGCTGTCTGACCCGATATCTTTTACCGTATGATTAGCTTTTTCGATGAGTTGTTTCGCGGCAGCATAGCTTTCTGGGTGAATTGCGGTCTTATCAAGCGGATTCTTCCCTTCTAGAATTCGCATGAAGCCAATACTTTGCTCGTATGATTTTGCGCCAAGACGGGGCACTTTTTTCAGTTCGGCACGCGATTGAAATGGCCCGTTTTCCTCGCGATATTTGCGAATGTTCCCCGCAACCGTTTTGTTTAAACCTGCCACATATTGGAGCAACGCGGCTGATGCGGTATTCACGTTTACGCCAACTTGGTTTACAGCCGTTTCGACGACAAACGTCAAAGTATCATTTAATTTTTTCTGTGCTACGTCATGCTGATACTGGCCAACGCCAACTGATTTCGGATCGATTTTAACCAATTCGGCGAGCGGATCTTGCAGACGGCGACCAATTGAAACGGCGCTTCGTTCTTCGACTTGATAATCAGGAAACTCTTCACGCGCCACATCACTAGCGGAATAAACACTTGCGCCGGCTTCGTTTACAATCGTATAAAACGCTTGGCTATTTGCTTCTTTTATGACTTCTACAATAAATTGCTCAGTTTCTCGCGATGCCGTTCCATTACCAATGGCGATGATTTCAATAGCATATTTCGAAAGCCACTCGGTTACTTTTTGTTTAGCTTCTGGCCGGCGCGCTTTAGCTGTATGCGGATAAATAACGCCAATTTCAAGCACTTTTCCTGTAGAATCTAAAACGGCGAGTTTACAGCCTGTACGATACGCTGGGTCAACGCCTAACACGACTTTGCCTTTTAACGGCGGTTGCAAGAGTAATTTTCGCAAGTTTTCTGAAAAAATATCAATCGCGTGATCTTCGGCGATTTCGCTTAACTCGGCGCGAATTTCACGTTCAATTGCTGGTCCAATGAAACGTTTGTAGGCATCTAAAATCGCGACGCGGACGACTTGAACGGAAGCGTTCTCCTTTTTCGGCAACATGCTTTCTTCTAAAAAGTGGTGAATTTTCGTCGTATCGACTTGTACAGCAACACGGAGAACGCCTTCTTTTTCGCCGCGGTTGAAAGCAAGGACACGGTGATTTTGCATTTTAGCAATCATTTCTTGATACTCGTAATACATTTCGTAAACAGCTTTTTCGTCCTCAGCATCGTTTTTCTTCGTGGAAACAATCATCCCAAATTTACGCGTAAAATCGCGAATCCATTTGCGATACTCCGCCACATCGCTCACTTGTTCGGCGATAATTTCGTGCGCACCTTGCAGCGCTTCTTCGACAGTTTGAACGTTGTTTTCAGCCGAAATATAACGCGCCGCCTCTTCTTCAGGATTTCCGTCAGAAAATGTGAGTAACCATTCAGCGAGTGGCAGTAAACCTTGTTCCTTCGCAATGGTCGCTTTTGTTCTTTTCTTTTGTTTAAAAGGGCGGTAAAGGTCTTCTAATGTTTGTTGTTTATCCGTCCCTAAAATTTGTTTACGTAGTTCTTCCGTTAATTTTCCTTGTTCCTCAATTAAACGAATGACTTCTTCTTTTCGCGCCTCTAGCTTGGTGATATATTGGTAAGTTTCTTCAATATCTCGAATTTCGACTTCGTCAAGACTGCCCGTTTTTTCTTTACGGTAGCGGGCGATAAACGGTACGGTATTCCCTTCTTCAAGCAATCCAATTACTGCATCAATTTGCGCGGGCTTATAAGTTAATTTCTTGTAAATAAATGGTAAGACACTTTTTTCCACGGTATGTACCTCCTCGAACTTCCTTCTTTTCTAGTGTATCAATAAATAGAAAAAACTGCCATTTAAAAATGACAGTTCGGTTCTCTATTCGGGGAATTTCCCAAGCACAAAAGTAACATCATCCATTGGTATATCCGGCACTAAGCGCTCGATGTCGTACCCCGTTTTCGCAAGGCACTGCGCTGAAGTTAAATAATTTTTCACTTTTTTTAAAACTAATCCGTCTGAATGGAGCAGAAATTTTGAGCCGGGCTTAAATTCCATATTCTTTTGCTTAAAATGCTGTTTTCTTCCAGACAGAAACCCAGTTGTAGAAAGCGGAAAACTTAATTTCCCATGACTATCAAGCATGTAAAAACGAATGTTACCAAGAGCGACATATGCCAACTTTTGTGTTTTAAAATGGGCGCGTATAATGGCAACTGCAGCACCTCGAAGGCCAGAAACAGCCTGATTGCAATGTTCAATCATAGTCACCAAATCCGCCTCTGGTTCATTTTCCACAGTGTCCGTTATGGCTTTCGCTGCAAGATGCGCCTCGTAACCACTTCCTAATCCATCTGCTAAAACGCATAAAAAATGATCGTCTTTTTCATACGTGTAAAAAACATCACCACAATACTGCTGGAGCAGCTTAGCGCGTTGGAAAGTGAATAAATCTAATTTATTCTCCGTTGCCATTTCAATCCACTTCCTCATTTTGCAAAGCATCTCGCAACTTTTTGATGGCTTGGCGTTGAATACGTGATACGTGCATTTGCGAAATATCAAGCAGTTCGCCTGTTTCTTTTTGACTGCGATTTTCAATAAACGTATATTGCAAAATTTTCTGCTCACGTTCATCTAAAACTGGAAGTACCTT
This sequence comes from Listeria goaensis, assembly GCF_900186125.1. Classification (GTDB taxonomy): domain Bacteria; phylum Bacillota; class Bacilli; order Lactobacillales; family Listeriaceae; genus Listeria; species Listeria goaensis. The sequence goes on from NZ_FYBQ01000002.1 coordinate 114,651, forward strand.
TTCTAAAAGCATCCGTTGATTCACTTGTTCAAAACCGTCATCATTGTTACCGACAACGTCTAAAAGTGTAATCGTACTGCCGTCTGAATCTGCTTCAATAGAATGGTCAACAGAAAGTGCTTGATAGCTCTTGCCCATTTCCATTGCTTCCAAGACCTCTTCTTCAGAAACACCAATGTAAGCGGCGATGTCTTTGATTTGCGGTGAGGTTTGCATTTCCCGTGTCAGCTCTTCAACCGCATTTTTAATTTTAGGACCAAGTTCTTTTATTCGTCTCGGCACGTGGACACTCCACGTTTTATCTCGTAAAAACCGCTTGATTTCGCCGACAATAGTTGGGACAGCAAATGCTTCAAAGCTTTTACCAAAAGTGGCATCATAGCGACGAATTGCTCCGAGTAGGCCAATGTTTCCGACTTGAACTAAATCTTCATGAAAAGACTTTCCTTGCGAATATTTACGCGCGATGGACTCAACCAAGTTTTTATAGTGCACAACGAGCTGATACTGCGCCTCGTCATCGCCCGTCTCTTGGTAAGCCTGAATCCATTCATAGACTTTTGCTTTTGCGGCATCTTTATCAGGTTGAGACACTCTCTGCATTCTCCCCCACCTGCTTTTCATCAATATATTTGGTCATTACAACGGAAACTCCGTCATCATAATACAACTTCACATCGTCCATAAGTGTTTCAATCAGAAATAATCCTAAGCCTCCAATGCGCATAACATCTGTTTCATCTCCAACTTTGTATGGCCCAATATCGGCTTTTTTCGCTTCTGGATTAAAACTTTTTCCTTTGTCTGTGACAATGACGTCTAGTTTGTCTTCATACAACTTAAACTCAATTCTCACTTCACCGTCTGCCACTTCTTTTAACCCGTGATGAATCGAATTCGTTATCGCTTCGCTCACGGCAATTTTTAAATCCTCAATTGCTTCATAGGAGAAACCGGCTTGACTTGCAATACCAGAAAGCGCAAGGCGACCAAGACTCACATATTCTGGTTTTGCCGGAAGCAGTAGCTCAATTTTATCACACGTTGTTGCCATTCATTTCACCCTCTATATTTTTGATTTCAATAATATCCGACAGTCCAGTAATTTCAAATAGGCGATACAATCGTTCAGAAAGACCAATGAGCACCAATTCGCTCTCGTTTGAACGCAAGTTTTTAAATACGCCCACAAAAACGCCAAGTCCTGTACTATCCATATAACCAACTTCTGTTAAATCGACTTTTAAAACAAAACGCTTTTTATCTTGAAAACCTTCAAGCGCTTCTTTTAGTTTTGGAGCCGTATAGGCGTCGATTTCCCCAATGACAAAAGCACTTGCCGTATTTTCATTCTGCTCTTTAATTTCGATTTTAATGTTCATTTTGTCACCTCATTAAATTTTGGTATACCCAGTGCTATTACCCTAACCCTTTTGTCTTTAAACCTGCTTGCTTCGCTTTATTGCGATTAGCGTAAAATCATCATGCAATAAAAAATTTTGCATTTTAAGTAAATGATTATAAATGGCCTCAACCATTTTTTGTGGTTCTAAATGTATGTATGTGTCAAAAATCTTAATCAAGTCATCTCGTTCGATGAAATCATTTCCCACTTTAGCTTCCGTAACGCCATCTGACATGATGAAAATGACATCTTCTTCGGCTACCTCTTTTTCAAATTCGCGATACTGCGCCTGTTTATCCACGCCAAGTGGCAATCCTTTAGCATATAAATCTGAAAATGTTGCGGTTTCTGCTTGATAATGCAAGCCCAGTTCATGCCCCGCCGAACTATACTCGAATAAATGTGCATCCGCATGGTAAACTCCAAAAAACATCGTAATAAACATGTTGTCATTAATATTTTCTTCGGCAATTTCATTTAAAGATTCAAGCACTGTTCTAGGTGTAAACTTTTCGCCGACCATATTGTTTAGTGCGTATTTTATCATCGAAATACTAAAAGCAGCTGGGATACCTTTACCGACAACATCAGCAAGTGCAACGGAGACTTTATCTGGAACCAATTCGTCGCGGATAAACGAATAATAATCTCCGCTCATCTGTCTTGCTGATCTGCTGACAACACCAAATTCCATGCCTTCTTGACAAGGCAAATCGGTTTTCATTAACGTTTTTTGAATCGTCTCAGCTTGTTCAATTTCGCTTCGAAGCGCACGTTGCTCTGTTCGCAAGCTGATATGCTCTAAATAGGCTAAACCATAGCCAATCATCATTTCCAGTAAAACATCAAATGATTTTCTGACATGTTCCGGCAAATTTGAATCATATTCTTCAAGAACAGAACGATGAATGTTAATAATTTCTTCTGGTGGAATATTATTTTCCATAGCCACTTTTGTTAGTTTTTCACAGCTATATAAAATTTCCTCATCCTGATGTTGTAAATATTCAAATAAAATCTCTTTATATTGCTCATTAAATCGTTCGTTCATTTTAATTGCCCCCTAGCGAACCCACTTCGTTGCAACAATGATCGTCCCTTTTTCGTCCCCACTTGTGTAGGAATCAATATTAAAACTATCCATAAGACGTTTTACTCCTGGGAGCCCTGCACCTAATCCGCCTGATGTTGTAAAGCCATCTTGCATAACTTTTCTAATATCCAAAATACCTGGTCCTTTATCTTTTGCTTCAATTTGTAACCCTTGTTTTCCCGTTTCAGTTACTTTCGTAATACATATTTCCCCTGTTCCAGCGTAGAGAAAGATATTTCTTGCAAGCTCACTAATGGCTGTTGTAATTCTCGCTTGATCAACTGTACCAAAGCCAATTTCTTTTGAAATTTTTCTTCCAAGTTGTCTAGCTGAAACAATATCCCATTCATCCGTAATTTTTACACAGGATTGGAAATTCATCTCTATTCCCCCAATTCCTGTTTCAATTTTTCAAGGCCACTTTCAAGATCCATGGCTGAAAGAACACCTTCAAATGTAATCCCAAGTTCAATTAATGTAATCGCGACTGCTGGTTGTATTCCCGTTACAACAACACGCGCTCCCATTAATTTTGACATACTGACGACATCCCCTAGAATTTTAGCAATAAAAGAATCAATAAAATCAATGGACGTAATATCAATCACGACTCCACGAGCAGAAGTTTCATGAATTTTCGCCAGAAGGTCTTCTTGAAATTCCATCGCTGTTTTATCATCTAGTTCACTTTGAATCGAAATTAATAAACATTCACCTAATTTCAAAATTGGAATCCCCACAGTTTCACCCCTCTTTTTCTACTATTTCTCTATTTGTTAAAGCTAGCGCACGTTCCATTCCTTTCTTCAAGGTGTTTGTTGTAATAATCTGATCAAGTTCTATCCCTAAATTAACGATGGTCTGTGCAATTTCTGGTCGAATACCAACAAGCATCGGCTGGCAACCAACGAGCCGAACTGCTTCAGAAGCTTGGATAATATGGTGTGCAACCATTGTATCTACAACTGGAACACCTGTAATGTCAATGAGCACTACTTCAGAACGATGCTTGACAACCCCCATAAGTAGGTTTTCCATAATTTGACGTGCGCGTTCTGTATCGATGGTTCCGATTAAAGGCATGACGGAGATGTTGTTAAAAATCGGTAAGAGCGGTGCCGATAATTCTTGTAGTGCCAGTCTTTGAATTGAAACAGTTTTTTCCCACGTATCTGCATAAGCTGTTACGATTTTGTTATACATGGAAGATAACCAGTTTTCAAAACGGTAATAAGCGTCTTTTTCCGCTGTGGCCTCTCTTTTTTTGAAAAATGCTTCATCACGAATTTGTTTGTAGACGAGCAATCCGAAAATGCGTAAACCGGTTGTTACAAAATGTACCGGCCAGCCTAAGAGCACTACTTTCTCAGCAAAATCGTCTAGTTTATCATTGAATGTTTCTATTTCAATGACGTTTGAAATGATTAAATCAATAAATTCATGACTTGTTTCTTCATACATGACTTCCGTTACAACATCGGATATTCGTGAATCTACCTGTAGCTTCATCTCATTCATCCATTCGGATAAAATGTCATCTCGATTTAAACGGATAAAATTCGCAAAATCTTTATACATCGTGTTAAAATCCAACCTTTCTTCTACCACCTAGTTAAACTCTCTTTTTGTTTCAAAAAACCTGCCATAAGGAAACATTTTTTGAACAACATAGGTTCGATGCTTCTTATGCCAGGTACTTCAGACATTTCAATATGATTGTTTAGAATTATGTACAAGTAGCCCGTCATTTAAAACGTCTTTTTCGCGAAATCTTGACCCTATTACCATCATTCGTTTTTCCCATTTGATTATGTATTTTTTAGAACTCAACAATTCCTAAACTAATTTCAAGTGCGCGATTTACTTTATCCATGAGTTCATCGTCCAAATGGGTGATTTTATCTGTTAAACGCTGCTTATCTATCGTTCTAACCTGCTCTAGTAAGATAACCGAATCTCGGTCAAAACCATGTTTTTTGGTTGCTTCAATATGTGTGGGTAGTTTTGCTTTCTGAATTTTCGCAGTAATGGCCGCAACAATAACGGTTGGGCTAAAACGATTGCCGATGTCGTTTTGAATGATGAGAACAGGCCGTATTCCCCCCTGCTCGCTACCGACCACGGGGGAAAGATCCGCGTAGTAAACATCACCACGCTTAATCAAAAGCCTAACCTCCTAATACTTCAATATTCTTACTTTCTGCCTCTGCCTCAACATGAGTGCATTCACAAGCGATTGCAAAATTAATTTTGGCCATTTCTGTGTAGCCACGTTCCATTTCTGTGCGCATTTCACGTGCCTTCTTCTGTTTCAAAAATTCTTGAGTTGCTTCCATAATTACTTCACTCCGCTCCACTTTTTCTTCTTCTACTAGACGGTCGAGTTCATCAATCACTGCTTGAGACAATACAATAGAAATTTCTTTGTGTTGTTCTCTTTCTAACACGTCTTACACCCCCAAAGCTGCGTACAAAACTTGTATCACCTCTATGGTACCATTATGTGCTATTTTAGAAAAGTATTTTTATGGTTTTTCTAAGTAAAATAAGCAAATTCTAGCTATTAGTCCTATGGAAACGGAAAATTTTCAGGCCAATCTAGTTATTTTGTATTATGCACTACATTATAAACTTCCTTTTTAATAAAAGCACGAAAATAGACTTCTAAGATGGATAAATTCTTGGTAAGCGGTCTGATAATAAACACGTTACCTCATAATTAATGGTATCTAAATACTCGGCTACATCGGTCGCAGATATTGAGGTAGCGCCGTCTTTCCCGATTATCGTTACTTTTGTCCCAACATCAACATAATTGGGGAGGCGGATTATAAGTTGGTCCATGCAGACACGCCCGATGATTTCACATGGTTTGCCGGCTACTAAAACGTGGAAGCCGCTGTAGTGACGGATTATTCCGTCTGCGTAACCAATTGGGACTGTTCCGACCCATTCGTTTTTGTTCGCTTCATAAGTTGCGCCGTAGCTCACGTGGTCGGAAGGGTGCAATTCTTTTACTTGCACGATTTTTGAAAAAAGGGAGAGTGCCGGCTGTAATTTAAATGGCAATTTCGCTTCAATTTCGGTTGATGGCGGGAGCCCGTACATGCCGATGCCGAAGCGGATTGCGTTGAACTGGTTTTGCGCTTTTGCATGTAAAAGCGATGTGGCGGAATTGGCAGCGTGAACGTAGCGAGGCTTTTCTGGTAGTGCGGTTAGCATGTCTTGGAATTTGTCCCACTGCGTATTAAAATATGTTGTATCGATTTCGTCGGCGGTTGCAAAATGCGTGTAGATGCCTTCGAAATGCAGCTGCGCATTTTCGTTCAAGCTTTTTAGAGCCGTTTTTATTTCTGGTTTTGTGCGGAAGCCTAGGCGGCCCATTCCGGTATCGACCTTTAGGTGAATTTTAAGCGGGCGGCTGCCCTCATTTAAGTCTAGTTCGTCAAAAAAGGCTTGGTGAAAAACGGTAATGGAGATGTCGTTTTCGCTAGCTAAGGCGGCGTCTTCAACTAAAATGGCGCCCATGACTAAAATTGGATCGCTAAATCCGGCCGCACGAAGCGCTAACGCTTCGTCAAGAATGGCTACGCAAAAACCTGTGGCACCTGCTTTTTTTGCGGCTTCCGCGACGGGAATCATGCCGTGTCCGTAAGCATTGGCTTTTACAACAGCGAAGATTTCGACGTTTTTAGGTAATTGTTTTTGTTCGTTTTTAATATTGGCTTCAATTGCGTTTAAATTCACTTCGATCCATGTCGGTCTATGCCATCCGGTTACCATTTGAAACACTCGCTTTCCTTAAATTTCGATAATGACTTGCGCGGCGGCTGAACGGCCTGTGTGCGTGATGCTCACGAAAACTCGCTCGCCCGGTATTTGCGGCTTCAAAAGCTGCGGTTCGCCGCTTTCTCCTGTTAAAATTTCAACGTCGAGAAAACTTAACTCCTTGCCAAATCCAGTGCCATTTGCTTTGGCGTATGCCTCTTTTGCAGAAAATCGTCCCGCTAAAAATTCCACTTGGCGTCCGCCTGTAAATGTGTGGTACAAATTTTGTTCCTCCGCGGTTAAAATGCGTTCAACAAAACGCGGATTTTGTTCGACTGCGCGCTGAATTCGTTCTAGGTCAATCATGTCGAGCCCAATACCTTTAATCAATCGTTTCCACCTCATTCAAAAGTCTGTTTGCACCTAGTTCTGCTCCCCGAATACAATCTGGGATTCCTACACCATTATAGCTCATTCCAGCGAATTCAACACGCGGATAGTTTGCCGCCAAGTTCTGTTTGAATGCGCTAAGGCGCTCAATATGTCCAACATCGTATTGCGGCATGGCGTGGTTCATTCGACTGACCTCTGCAAAAAGTGGCGTTTCCGTAAGGTTCATCATTTTTTTATAGTTGTTTAAAACAATAGCGGTTAGTTCTGCGTCACTCTTCTCTGCGACTAAATTTTCGCCTGATTTCCCGACGAAACCGCGGAGGAGCATCTTGCCATCCGGCACCATGTGCGGCCATTTTTTATGTACCCACGTGCAGGCGGTCGTTTCGTCATTTCCGGTTCGTGCGACGAGGTAGCCAGTTCCTTCTGGCAAATTGGCGCGACTGGCATTTTCGTATGCGATGGAAACGGTAGCGAGCGTTGTGAGCGGTCTATTTTGAAATGGCGCGGTCGTTTCCGCGTCTAGAAGCGTGACGAGCGCATCATGTGTTGCGGCGATTAAAATGGCATCAGCCTCTTCGGTCGTTCCATCGGAAAATTCCACCGCATAGCTACTGCCTCGTTTCGAAATGTGAGTAGCCTGCTTGTTCGCGTGCAGCCGTTCAGTCGGCAGCTTGCGCAAAAGTTCCGCTGGCAATTCAGATAAGCCACCAGAGAGCGTGCGAAAAGCCCCAATTGTATTTTTCGTGCCAGTCGTACTCATCTTCGCGTCACTCGGCGTCTTTAGCCCTTCCATCAAACTCCCAGCTTTCAAAATCGCCTGCTCGAATTGTGGGAACGTCGCGCGTAAGCTCATCTCATAAATATTCCCCGCGTAAATCCCCGAAAGTAGTGGCTCCACCAAACGTTTAACGAGCTCATGGCCGAATCTCGCCTCAAAAAATTCACCTAACGAGACGTCTTTTGAAGCGGACTCATATGGCAGGGTTTTCTCCAAAATCGCTCTTTCTTTCCCCGCTGCCGTCAACAAACTACTCGCAAGAAGTGCCTGTTCATCAGTCGGAATGCCCATCACAGAGCCTTCTGGGATTGGGTGCAGCCGTCCTTCGTTAAAAATATATGAGCGCCCCGTCGCGTTCGCAATCAGCTTGTCCGCTAGCCCGAGCTCATGCACTAATTCTACTCCCGCCGGTTTTCTGGCTAAAAAGGAGTCTGGCCCTTTTTCAATTAAAAAGCCGTCCCGTTTCACTGTTTCAAATTTCCCGCCAAACGTTTCAGCCTGCTCATACAAATCCCAAGCTACGTCTTCACGTTTGCTTTTTTCTATCGTATACGCCGCAGTGAGCCCTGAAAGCCCGCCACCAATAATTAAAATCCGTTTCAAATCCAATCCGCCCCTTCATGTAAGTTTCCACGTCTATTTTAGCACAAAAAAGCATCCCCTTTAAACAAGAGAATGCCAAATTGCTTACTTCTTCGTCGTCCGGTAACGGAGTGGCTGAACAAAAGCGCCAAAAAGCCCAGCAAAATCCCATTAAAAATAGAATCTGCCAGACTTTCATCAAATTGGGTCGAGTATCCGCTCTAAAAATTGTTTGGTGCGTGTTTCTTTCGGGTTTTTGAAAAATTCGTTTGGTTCGCCTTTTTCAACGACAACGCCGCCGTCCATGAAGACTACTTGATTCGCCACGTGTTCTGCGAATTTAAGTTCATGCGTCACAACAATCATCGTCCAGCCTTCTGCGGCAAGTTCCTTCATAACGCGAAGCACATCGCCTACAAGTTCAGGGTCAAGCGCTGAGGTCGGTTCATCAAACAATAATAACTTCGGCTTCATCGCGAGTGCTCTTGCAATGCCCACACGTTGCTCTTGCCCACCAGAAAGTTCATATGGATATTGGTTCGCCTGCGCCTCTAAATTCACTTTTTTAAGTAGCGCGAGCGCCGCATCACGAGCCGTTTGCTTATCCGTCTTCAACACTTGAACAGGGCCTTCCATCACATTTTCAAGCGCAGTTTTATGCGGAAAAAGATTGTAACTTTGGAACACCATCGATGACTCGCGGCGCACATCTGCAATTTGTTTTTTTGTTAGCTTTTTGGAAAAATCAACGGTCAAGTCATCAAAACGGAGGACTCCTTCTTCCGGAACCTCAAGCGCGTTTAGCGAGCGCAAAAATGTAGTTTTGCCAGAGCCAGACGGCCCAATGATGACCGTTACACTTCCTTTTTCAACAGCTAAATCGATGCCTTTTAGCACTTCGTTTTCGCCAAATTTCTTATGAACGTTTTTTGCTTCCACATACATATTAGACGCCTCCTTACTTTGCAACATAGCGGTCTAGCCTTTTCTCCAAGCGATTTTGAATCCCGGATAAAAAGACACAAAGAATCCAGTATAGTAGCCCTGCTTCCATATAAATCAGTAAAAATTCATAACTTGTCGCAGCAATTTCTTGTGCCTTCCGAAAAAGTTCAGAAACGAGCACAAGCGAGGCGAGTGACGTATCTTTTACAAGACTAATAAACGTATTCGAAAGTGGCGGCACGGACACTCGTGCGGCTTGCGGAATGATAATCCGAAACAGAGTTTGACTGTAGTTCATCCCAATTGTGTAGCCTGCTTCCCACTGTCCTTTTGGGACGGATTGAATGGAACCGCGCACAATTTCTGCAGCGTAACCTCCGACGTTCAGTGAAAAAGCAATGACCGCAGCTAGGAAGGGATCAAATTTTAATCCAATCGTAGGTAAGCCATAAAAAATCACGAAAAGTTGCACGAGAAGCGGCGTTCCGCGAATGATTGACACGTAAGCGCGCCCTAATCCTCGCAATACTTTTGAACTGGATAGACGGCAAAGTGCGATGAAAAGCGCGATGACCATACCGATAATAAATGAAATTAGCGCAAGCGGAATTGTATATTCAATTCCGCCTTTCACCATCGGCCAAAACGCTTCTTTTAGCACATCCCAGTTCAAATTATTAAACGAGATTTCCCCGAGACTAATTGGTAACATCTTCACCAAACCATTTTTCGGAAATCTTTTGTAATGTGCCGTCTTCTTTCATCGCTTTAATTTCCTTATCAAATGGCGCTTTTAACCCTGTATCTTTACGAAAAGCGAAAGCAGAGCTGCTCGTTTCTTGATCGAGTTCGGCAGCAATTTTAATATCTTTATCGCCCGTTTCTTGAATATAATCTAAAACCGCAAGTTTGTCATTGACCGTTGCGTCTACGCGCCCTTGTTTAATGAGCTCAAGCGACTGCGCTAGCCCTTCCACGGACTGAATATCTGCATTCGCATCTTTTGCGATTTGGCCATAGTTACTGGTTAAACTTTGGGCTACTTTGACGCCTTTTAAATCATCAATCGATTGAATCGAATCATTATCCTTAGCGGTCACAATAACGGCCGTGCTTTTCGAGTATGGCAGTGACAAATCATATTTCTTTTCACGTTCGGCGTTAATCCCAACTTGGTTGGCAATCACATCAAAACGCGATGCATTTAATCCAGCGAACATCGAGTCCCACTGAGTTTCTTCAAATTTCGTTTTAATGCCTAAACGTTTAGCTACTTCATTAATCACATCAATATCATAACCGGTTAATTTATTCGTTTTACTATCATGAAAAGTGAATGGACGATAAGTTCCTTCCGTTCCGACAGTGATCACACCATCTTTTTTCACTTGATCATAGATTGAATCATCAGCTGATTTTGAATCGCCCCCGTCTGAACTCGAGCAAGCTACAAGAACCACAGCAAGAAGAGATGTAAATAAAACGGCAAGTAATTTTTTCATTTTGAAACGCTCCTTTTTTGTGTCAGACCTTCAGAAAATCAAACTATTCCGATTTAAATAGAAGGGATTGACTTCATACATAAATTGATTTTAGCAATTCTGTGTTCATTTTAGGTAAATTTCCTATTTTTTGCAAGCAAATCGACTTACCAAAGATAAGTGCGCGGCTCGCCATATAAAAAAAGCTAAAGCAATTAGGCTTTAGCTCTCAGGGCGATACCAGGCGTATAGTTCAGTTGTTTGTTCGTCGCCTAAATAGCGCAGGTAGGCGGCTGTACTGCTGTTACCGGATTTAATCGCGATTTGGATATGGTTGGTTTTGCTTTTTGCCATCCACACACTTTGGCGTACGTGCATCGCTTGAATGCGTTCTTTGCGAACTAGATGCGATGTTTTAGACAGAAACGGTCTGGATCTAAAAAGAACGGTTCCGCTTGCAAAATGAAATCCCGTGGCGCGGTAGCTAAGAATGGCTTTTAGTACGGCTAGAGCCGGTAAAATGAGTGCGATGAAGCCAAGTGGATAAAACAGCACGCTTGCTACGATGGCCGGAATGATGGTCCAGATGAAATAAATCCAGATGAAGCGTTTTAAGCTTGATTTTGGCGCATTTTTTAGCGCCTCATTCGGCACATGATATTGCGGGAGCACGTCTTGAATGATTGTTAGTGCTTCTTTTTTCTTCATAATCGGGAGCATTAAAATATCGCCTGAATGTTCCTTGTCGCCAGAACTTCCTGCTGTAATTAGTTTGACGGCAACTAAACCGAGCATTTGGCGAAAAGGCGATTCGGTGATGATGACACCTTGAATTCGCTCCAAGCGGATAGTCGTGTGATTTCGTTGCAGCAAGCCCTTTTCAATTTCCAAATGATTCTCAAATTGTTTTAACTTAAACTGGAAATATTTAAACAGCGTAGCAACAATCGAAACGCCCCACATGATAAGCAGCGCTAAAATGGCGAGAATGACAAACATGAACACGCCTAACTTGACGATTTGATCATAGCTTTCGGAAATCAGGTCATCTGGTATCACTTCTTGAAATTGGCCAAATAAAGCTAGCAAAATCACAAAACCGCCGAGCACCCCACTTGAAGTGACTGCCATCAGCAGCAATTGGTTCGTTTTCAGCGTGATCGTTTGAATGGGCTTCTCCGATTCTTTTATTTTCGGAACATCAAACGGATTTTCCAAATTGTTCTCTTCTATTGTAGTAGCTTCTTCGCGTTTTCCTTCGCGTAAATCGCGCAATTCAGTGGCCACACTTTTTGGAACCGCGGATAAGTCACCTTCTGCTTTTCCTTTCGTGCCAGCCGTTTCAATTAGAATTTGCGTCACATTAAATGGTATGTAGAAAAACCATTGCTTCTCTTGAATCGTTTGAATTCTTTCATAAGGAATATAAATATTTTTCCGAAACACGAAACCATATTTAATCCGAATTCCTTCCGCTTCAAGCGTATAGCGATATGTCATATACTTAAGAAACGCAGGTGCCAAAATAAGTAAGGCCAGTAAAATTAGTATTAAAACTAAGAGCCACATTGGCAAAAAACCATTGTTTCGAATCGCCTGAAATGCCGAGAAAAAACCAACGAAGATTGGAACAATATTTTGTCTAACGTTCACAATGATTTCTTTAATAAGCGCAATCGGATGGAGTTTTCTTTCCTCAAACATCTTCTTTCGCCACCTTTACAAGCTCTAAGATGTGATGGCGCAGCTCATCCGAAATCGAGGCGTTGACTGCTTCAATCACGTGAGCTCCCGCTGCTGTTGTAATGGAAAGCGACACCAAATTTTGCATACGTAAAAGTGGTCCTTGCGCTGTTTCGACGTGCTGAATCCGAATCATCGGAATTAAAACGCGGCTTCTGAAAATGATGCCGTGTTGGATTTCAATTTCATCATGACGAATTTGGTAGCTCCACCTTTTCCATCTATACGGGATAAGGAATAGATAGCAAAATAAAAAGTATGCTAATGTTACCGAAAAGCCAATTAAACTGAATCCAAGATTTATATTTGAGAAATAAAAAACAGTGAAAAGCGCGACAGAAATAAGTAATAAAATGGCACCGTTAATCCCATACGTTTGACGCCATACCGTTTTAATTTCTGGCGGTAACTGTTTTTCCAATTGTTTTAGTTCCACTAAAGCCCCTCCTTTTTATTTCATCATACTGTATTTTAGTTTACAATAAAAGACTTTATTCATGGTTTGTTCATAATTTTGTGCTATTATGAATTTACAAACCATTCTAGGGGGTTTTAGAATGCGAAAAAAAGCTAATTTATTTGTTGTTTCGGTCGTCGTTTTTGCTGTATTTTGCTGGGTTGCCCCGCTTGCGAAAGCCGCACCAGTACCAGAATCCGAGATTACATACTCGGCAAAAACGTCCGAAGAACTTTCCGATATGTTTTTAATTGATGACTATACATTTGATTCACCATACGTCGTTATGAATACGAAAAATCAAGCAACTGTGATGTTTGGTACAACTTCCGAGGTGAAAATCGCGTATTCTTTTCAAAACAAGAAAATGACTGGGCAATCCTTCACAGAAAGTCATCAATTTACGATTTCTAATTTAAAACCGGGTGAAAATCATATTTCGCTAGAAAGCACCGACAAGAACGGGCAAATTCAAACGGCAACATTAACGATTAAAGTTCCTATTGAAAATACCCACTCTAAGAAAAAATGGTCCTATTTATCCTTTAAAAATCTTGCTGCAACACGAGAAATTGAACAACATGATTAGAAACCATCTTCATGCACTTAATAAAAGCCTTGTCGGACGAGCCGACAAGGCTTTTTCATTCTATAATCTCTTTAAATTTCACACGTTTATTAATAAAATACATAATCGGAATGCCAATTCCCATCACTGTCAGTTCGCCAATTGCGCACGTTAACCATGTGAAGAAAAATGGTAATCCAAATGCTAGATGTAGTTCAAAGGCGATGATGAACATTGTGAAGGAAAAGACGAGCGTGTTTACAATCATGCGCCAAATCGTTCCCTTTACGTATTTCATGATGCCGAACATCAAGAGCATCGTTATGACAGATTGCCCTACGCCAAAGACTAAATCATACCAGCCAAGTGGCGAATATAAATTTGTGATGAGCACGCCAAGCGCGATTCCCCAAAAATATTTTTTACTGAATACAATTAGATGGTTGAACAATTCTGGCACCCTGAACTGGATGGCGCCAAACGCTATCGGCTGAATTAAAAAGCCCACAATAACGTACAGTGCAGCCACGATGGCGTTAGCCGTGATTAATTTTATTTTCATTGTTTTCGCTCCCTAGTTTTTTTACGTAGGATGGTTTCGAACTACGTGTTTATCAAACTATATCATTATAGCTTAGTTCATTCGTAAAGGAAAGACTTATTTTTTTCAAAAAAAGAAGATTTTTCTCTTGCATTTTCTGAAAATGGGTTTATAATCAATATAGACTTTAAATATCCATGATGGATATCGGATATCCCTAAAGTACTTTTGAACAAAATCGAGGTGAACATGATGAAACTCACAAAGGGTCTGGAGCAGGCCGTTTGCATTATTACACTCTTGTCAACGCAGGATAACCGGGCACCGCTCGCATCGGACGCGATTAGCGAACGTCTACTTGTCTCTCCTTCTTACTTAAAAAAAATCATGCGTAAACTAGTTGTGAAAAACATTATCAGGTCCGTTCCTGGAAATAACGGTGGTTTCTTTTTGGCAAGAAGTCCCGAGCAAATCAGTTTATTCGAGATTGTTGAAGCTGTTGAGGGCGAGACAAATTCGTACCCCAATAGCGGGTTGATTAAAACTGTGTTTGGTGACATCCGAAAAGAAGCAGCAGAAAAAGGCGAGACGATTTTAACACATGCGTTTAGCGCAGCGGATCAAGTGTGGAAAGACGCGCTTAAAAAGCAAACTGTGGCCGACTTACTTTTAGAAACACTTGGACGTGACAAACTTCCATATACGAACTGGAATGAAATTAACCCCGAATTACATTTTTAAGATTGGTGATGATAGTAGTGTTTAAAAACGAATGGAAACGACTGTTTAATAATAAAATTTTACTTATTTCTTCCATCGTTATTTTGTTTATTCCGATTTTATACGGCGCATTTTTCTTAAAATCCGTTTGGGATCCATACGGTAAAACTGGCGATTTGCCTGTTGCCGTTGTGAATCACGACGAGCCTGTAAATTATGAAGGAAAAACGCTTGAGGTCGGCGATGAACTCGTAAGTAACTTAAAGAAAAATAATGACTTAGATTGGAATTTCGTAAGTGCAAGCGAAGCAGAAAAAGGACTAGATAATGGAAAATACTACATGATTGTCACAATTCCTAAAGACTTCTCCAAAAATGCTTCCACTATCCTAGATGATAATCCAAAAAAAATGGATTTAACGTATAAAATTAATCCTTCACAAAACTACATCGGTGAAGTCGTCACGCAACAAGGCGCAAATCAACTCAAAAATGAAGTTGCAACAAGCGTCACTAAAGAATATGCCAAAAGTGTTTTTGCCAAAATTAAAGAAGTTGGCGCAGGCATGACAGAAGCAGCGGACGGCGCGCAAAAACTAAATGACGGCGCTAGCAAGCTTTCTGACGGCAACAAAACGATTACGGAAAACTTAAACAAACTCGCAAAAAGCACGCTTACGTTTAAAAACGGGGCGGAGAGCGCAAATGACGGGGCAGCAAAACTACAAGACGGCGCTGACCAAATTAATGTCGCTGTTGGGCAAGCAATTGGTGGCGCTGGTAAACTGACAGATGGCGCGAACAAAATCGCAAATGGCGCAAATGATTTAAATAGCGGACAAAGTACCTTCAGTGGCAAATTGAATCAATATACAAATGGCGTAAGCCAGTCGGCTGATGGAACCGCACAACTGTATCCGGCGATGAGCCAACTAAACGGCGGCTTAGGTCAGCTACAAGGACAACTTCCTGCATTATCAGGCGGCGTTAACCAATTAGCTAGCGGCCAAAAAGACTTAAATAGCGGCATCAGCCAATTGGTATCAGGACTTGACCAAGCCGCACAAAATGTAGAAGCAAGCATTAAAGAAGGCAACTCTACAGAAACACAAAATAACATTAAAGCATTAGAAACAGGCGTGGCCGAGCTCGAAGCTGGCATCGCACAACTGAATGCAAATGTTAATGCGACCGGAACTGGCGACAACAATGCACTCTCCAAACAATTAACCACACTGAAATCCGGCCTCGAAACATTAAAACTAAGCAACACATCTTCCTACGATTCCGCCATCGATCAAGGTGTCAACCAAGCCATTCAACAAGCCGGAATCGATCCCAACTCAGAAGAAGCGCGCACAATTATCGCAGCGGCTAAGCAAGGCGCGAAAGCAGGCGCTAGTAGCGTGAATACCGCGCAAAACCAAGAAATCGACAAAGCGCTAACACAAATCACGAATTCACTTCCATCTATGAAAGCATTATCCGAAGGCATCGCAGAGCTAAACGGCGGAGCACCAAAAGTAACAGCAGGCGTCAACACGCTTACTACCTCCACACAAAACTCGCTTGCCAAAATGCAAACTCTTGCTGATGGATTAAATCAATTAAAAGCAGGTGCAGTGAAAGCGGAAAGCGGCAGCACACAACTTGTTAGCGGTACAAGTCAGTTACAAGCAAAAGTACCAACCCTTTCAAACGGCGTAAACAAGTTGTCAGATGGGTCACAGCAAATCACAACGGGGCTTGGCAGTCTAAACGGTGGGCTCCAAACTTTATCCCGCAACAACGGAGCATTAAACGGCGCTAGTGCGCAATTAGCAGCTGGTTCTGCCACCCTTTCAAACGGTGCGAACGCACTAAGCGGCGGACTCAATCAACTTTCCGCACAGCTACCAACACTTCACGCTGGAACAAATGCACTCTCAAACGGCCTTACCTCGCTAAGTGGCGGCATCGCACAACTTTCTAGTGGGGCCGGTCAAATTAGTGACGGGTCACAGCAACTGGCAGACGGCTCAGAAACACTTGGCGCCGGTTTAAACCAAGTTGGTGATGGTTCAAAAGAGCTTTCCGAAAAACTCGGTGACGGCGCAGAGCAAGTGAACGACACGAAGGCAACCGACAAAACATTCAACATGTTCGCAACCCCAACAAAACTTTCTGAGGAAAAAATTAGCGAAGTTCCAAACTACGGCCATGGTTTAGCGCCATACGTCTTGTCACTTGGGCTTTATGTGGGCGCATTAGTATTTAACTTCATCTTCCCAATCCGTCGCCCTTCGATGACGCCAACAAGCGGTCTATCGTGGTGGTTCAGCAAATTCTCGATTGGCTTTGTTGCTGCGGTTTTACAAGCTATTATTTTAGATGTCATTATGCTCATGCTCGGCCTTGGGGTCGAAAATCTCGCCCAGTTCATCACGATTTCTATTCTTACTTCACTCACATACATGTTCCTCGTGATGTTCCTTGCAATGAGTTTCGGAAATCCAGGTCGCTTCATTGCGATGGTACTACTCGTCTTGCAACTCGGTGGTGCTGGCGGTACATTCCCAATGCCACTCACCAACTCATTCTTTAACTTTATTCACCCGTTCCTTCCAATGTCCTACTCCGTTTACGGATTTAGACAAGCCATCTCTGCTGGGTTAGGAAATACGGTATTTGTGCATAGCGCCATTATCCTGTTCGTCATCTTCATCGCGTTCAACCTCCTACTAATTGGCACAATGTATTTAAGAAAAAACAAACGATTTAAAACAGACAGCCAAAGTTTAATTGAACAAGAAGCGTAAGTTAAAAACCCACATGATCTTATAAAAAATCCTGTGGGTTTTGCTATTATTCCTTTTTGAAATAACCTTCAAACCTGAAAGATTCGTTCAAATAATTCAGCATCCGCCGCTTTCATTTCGTTAGCAATGATATTTTGCCTAAAAATAGTAATGGTGCATGGAATAACAGTGATATAACAATACTTCGCAAAAAAACAGAGGCAAACCAGCCTCTGTTTTCAATGTGTAAAACCATACGTCTTCTTGTCGCCCTTATCATGGTACAAAATTCGCGCCTCGTTTAGCTCTGCGATTGCATCATTAAAATCCACCACAAGTTCTTCTGCCATGTTGAAACCTAAATCCGCCCGGCAAACATAACGCTGGATTACCGTGTCATTCATCGCGCTTGGTAGCGGATACGCCGGAACTTGCCAACCTTTCATCAGTAACCGGTCCGCCAGATCATATAGCGTCCACGATACGTCTGCATCGTCCTTTAGCTTATAGCAGACAATTGGGATATTTTCACCATCGTTATAAATTTCAAATAAACCCGTTTTGCTTATCTCTTTTGATAAAAAGAGCGCTACCTTTTTGGTTCGTTCATGGATTTCCCGATAGCCGCTAAACCCAAACCGCAAGAAATTGTAATATTGCCCAATGATTTGACTCGCGCTCCGCGAAAAATTAATCGCCATTGTAGGCATTTTGCCGCCTAGATAGCTCACTTCAAACACCAACTCTTTCGGCAAATATTCCTTGCTGCGCCAAGCAATCCATCCCACGCCCGGATAAACAAGACCATATTTATGTCCCGATGTATTAATCGACACAACATTGGGCAAACGAAAATCCCATTCCAATTCCGGGTCAACAAACGGCGTAAACATCGCCCCACTCGCCCCGTCTACGTGAATTACGAGCTCATGCTCATGTGTTTTATTATACACACTCACAATACGATCCAGCTCCCGAATGTCATCAAACTTCCCTGTATACGTAATCCCCAAAATCCCAACAATACCAATCGTATATTCGTCCACATAGTCCAAAACCTTTTCTGTATCGATGCTTAAATGAGCTGCGTCCATCGGCACTTCCCGCATTTCAATATCCCAGTACACACAAAATTTTTCCCAGCAAACCTGATAACCTGACGAAATCACCAAATTTGGTTTTTGGCGCATCACATCAAGCCCGCGTTTCAAAGCCAAATTGCGCCATCTGAATTTCATCGCCATTCCACCAAGCATGCAGGCCTCACTAGACCCCACCGTCGAAGTTCCCATATACGTTTCACTACGCGGCGCATTCCAAAGGTCCGCCAAAATGTTCACACAGCGGTTTTCAATTTCCGCGGTTTGCGGATATTCCGACTTATCAATCGCATTCTTCTCTAGCGTTTCCGCCATCAAGCGCTCTGCTTCGGGCTCCATATACGTTTGGCAAAACGTCGCCAAATTTTGTCTAGCATTTCCTTCATCAATCAGTTGATCTTTCACGAGCTGATAAGCAATCCGCGGCTCCATGCCATCTTCAGCCATTTTGTATTTCGAAATCGTTTTTCCCTCTTCCTCCGAACCAAAAATCGGCACTTCATAACGCCGTTCCTTCTTATCTTTCTCACCGTATAACATAAAGGCGTACCTCCTTTTCTTATCTGTTTACAGGTACCCTGAAATCAAAGAAAAAAACCACCTGCCAAGTGCAGATGGTTTTGAAATGTTATTTCGATTTTTTATAGTTGCCTTTGCTTCCGCCACCAGAGCGTTCGCTGTTTGGACGACGGTCACGGCTGCCGCTGCTGGAACCACGACGACCTTTTCCGCTGTTGTTACGATCACGGTAGCCGCCTTTTCCACCTCCACGGTAGTTTCCGCCTTTACCTTTTCCGCCGCCACCTTTTCCACCATAACGTGATGGAAGAGGACGCTCTTCAGTAATATGAACCGGCGTTTGATCTGGTTCTTTCGCAAGCATTTTCAGCATAGCTGCTGCGATGTCTGTTGCATCATATTTTTCAAGTAACTCACTAGCTACAGCTTTATAATCTGCAAGGTTTTCTTCTGTCACGATTTCAGTGATTTTCTCAGTCGCCACGCGAAGTTGACCTGCAAATGCTTCATCCCAAGTTGGTGGCTTAAGAGGTTGCATGCGTTTTTTCGTTGTTTGTTCAACCGTACGAAGGTAACCCATTTCACGCGGTTGAACGAAAGTAATTGCCATACCTTCTTTACCAGCACGACCAGTACGTCCAATACGGTGAACATAACTTTCAGGGTCTTGCGGGATATCATAGTTATAAACGTGTGTCACACCAGAAATATCGAGTCCACGCGCAGCAACATCTGTCGCTACTAAAACGTCGATTTTTCCTTCTTTAAACTTACGCAAGACACTCATACGTTTCGCTTGTGTTAAATCACCGTGAATGCCTTCTGCAACATATCCGCGCATGTCTAGCGCTCTTGAAAGCTCGTCTACGCGGCGTTTCGTACGTCCGAAAACAATCGCAAGTTCAGGGGACTGTACGTCAAGAAGACGACTTAAAACATCAAATTTTTCTTTTTCATGAACTTTAATAAAGAACTGTTCAATTAAAAGAGCTGTCATTTCTTTTGCTTTAATGCGAACCATTTCTGGCTCATGCATAAAGCGTTCACCTATACGACGAATTGGGTCAGGCATTGTGGCAGAGAATAATAGCGTTTGGCGTTCGCTTGGTACTTCTTTCAAAATCGACTCAATATCGTCGATGAAGCCCATGTTAAGCATTTCGTCCGCTTCGTCAAGCACAAGCGTTTGTACGTTATCAAGCTTCAAAGTGCGACGGTTAATATGGTCTAAAATCCGACCAGGTGTACCGACAACAATTTGAGGTTTCTTTTTAAGCGATCGAATTTGACGACTGATGTCCGAGCCACCATAAACGGCAAGAACACGTACATGTTTGTCATAGCTTAATTTGTATAGCTCCTCCGAAACTTGAATCGCTAATTCACGCGTTGGCGCAATGATAAGCGCTTGAACGTCACCATTTTTTTGGTCAATTTTTTGGATCATCGGCAGACCAAATGCCGCTGTTTTCCCTGTACCAGTTTGCGCTTGTCCAATTAAATCTTTTCCTGCTAACCCAATTGGAATGGTTTTTTCTTGAATTGGCGTCGCCTCTTCAAACCCCATACGCTCTACTGATTTCACAATTTTTTCGTCCAGACCGAACTCTGAAAACTTTGTCAATGTCATTTCTCCTTTACCTAATTAAAGTTTGGTAGGAGAGCTTTATTTTCTCATCTACATGTTTCCAAACGAATATTTTAATGAAAATAAACGTTCTAAGTTTCATTTTATGGCATAAAAAAATTGATTTCATCATCAATGCCACTCTGCACCTTCCAAAAATGTTATTAAAATAACAAATTCGATGCACATAAATAAAAAAAGCCCTCATAATTATCACTAGGCCGTAAATTTTAACCTAATAAACTTCCATCTTACATTTTAACACGTATTTTTGTTATTTTCAATGTGAAAGGAATATTTCTACCCCAATTTCGCGAATAAAAATATAGAAAGCGCTTTAAACATACGGAAATGAAACTTTTGCCAAATCTTCAGTTTGATTGTGCGTAATCCGTTTTGTTTTGCTTCCTCCATAAAATGAGGATTTGCCTTTAGACAAACCCTCTTGAAATTATCCTTTTTTTAAAAAACTAAATAACGCTTCAAATAATTGCTCGCTTTCACTATCCTGACAAATGAAGTGGCCAGATTCATTTAGTAGCAGCAACTCTTTTTCCGATTGAATCGTATCCATTAGAAACTGCATGCTTGATTCAGCGGGAATCATTTCGTCTTTTGCACCTTGGGCGATAAATGTCGGCACCTCAATGTGTTCAAAAACAGGTTTGGCGTGTGTCACCATTTTCGCGAGTTGCATTTTAGATTGATTTGGCACATCCGTAAGCCGTTTAAAATAGCGACTTAGCATGGAATCTGGTTTATTCGCCTTTTCGGAAACAAAATCGGGCCAGTCTAAATAGTTGGCGGACGTGCTCAGCAAACCGAGTTTTTTCACTTCGGGATGATGTCTTGTCAGCCAGCCCGCTAGAAGACCGCCAGAGCCAAAGCCGATGATATACACTTCTTCGTCCTCTTTGAGCAATTGCGTCAAGATACTTTCAATGAAAACATGCCAATCTAGGAACGTCGCATTTTTTAAAAAATGAGCTCGGTTTTGACCTGGGAAAGTGGGCGTTAAAACATCCCAATCGGTGTTTTTCTTTAAAAAATCGCTTAACGGCTTGATTTCATCGGGTGTACCAGTATAGCTATGGATACACAAACTTGCTACCATTCTTGTCAACTCCTGTTTTGTAGTTACCGCATATTACCCTATCATAAGTTTTTCTACGATATCTTTCAAGCCCATTCCGTAAGAACCTTTGACCAGTAGCCACTCACTCCCGTCGAGATTTTCGAGAACGGCTTCCTGAAGCGCTTCTTTTGTTTTAAAATAATGGATTTTTTCTTGACCAATTTGTTTGGCGGCCGCTTCGCAAAAAGCAGACATCGCGTCACCGTAAGCAAAAACCGCATCAATACTTCCTTGTAAAATGGCGCCTGATTCGCGGTGGAAACGTTCCGAGTCATCGCCAAGTTCCAGCATATCCGCCACTAAAATCTTTTTCGACTTGCCTTCAGAATCCATGTGCATAAACGTATTCAAAACCGCATTTAACGCCGTCGGGCTCGAATTGTATGCATCGTTTAAAATTTTCGTTCCATTTGGTGCCGCGAGCCATTCCAGGCGACTTTTTGAACGCTCCATCGTGCTAAGCGCCGCCTGAACTTCCTCACTCGAAATGGCAAGCGTTTTAGCCGCCAAGATAACGGCCATCGTATTAAACACATTATGCTCCCCAATGATGGGTACAAAAATCGGCGTATCAGAAGCAAAATTAGTTGTAAACGAAGTGCCGTCTGGCTTTGTATCAATTGTGAGCGGATAAATTGTTGCCGTCTTTTCGCGCCCAAAGGTTGCCGTCTTAAACGCCTCAGCAGCATCAAGGTATTTATCTATTAACACCTCTTCATTCGGGTAAATGAGCATCCCATTTTCCTTCAAACCAGCAGTAATCTCTAATTTCGCTTTGGCAATTTCATCGCGTGAACCTAAATATTCAATGTGCGCCTCCCCGATGTTCGTAATGATCGCCACATCTGGTTGCGCGATTAAGGAAAGCTTTTCAATTTCATGGCGATGGTTCATGCCCATTTCCAAAATCGCCACTTCGGTTTCTTCCGGCATCGTTAAAATTGTATATGGCAGTCCTATATGATTATTGAAATTCCCTTTCGTCGCATGTACGCGGTATTTCGAGCTGAAAATCGCATTCGCAATATCTTTCGTCGTCGTTTTCCCGTTGCTGCCTGTAATCGCAAGAACAGTCGGTTTTACTTCCGTCAAATAAGCTTTCGCTAACTCTTGTAAAGCTAAAAGCGTATCGTCCACAATCATAATCGGGAAATCCGTTGGCGGGTGTGGCACATCTTTCTGCCAAAAGGCCGCAGCAGCACCAAGTTCAATCGCCTGTTTAACAAACGTATGCCCATCACGCGTATCGCCAACAAAAGGAATAAACAAGTCGCCCTTTTTAATCTGTCTTGTATCAAAGCAAATGCCGGTAATAAGCGTGTCGTCAAACGCCGCATCGTTTTCAACAGCAATCAGCTTTGCAATTTGTCCAATCGTTTTTTTCATTTCAAATCGCTTCTCCCATAAAAAGCAGTTTGCAAGAAAGTCAAACTGCTTTGCCTATTTTAATCCTCTAAACTGTGTTTTAATTTATTCTTCACGCCGTAACGCTCCAGCGCCAGTTCCACGAGCTGCTCAATCAACTTATCGTATGGCAAACCGCTCGCCTGCCACAATAACGGGTACATGCTAACCGGCGTAAATCCTGGCATCGTATTCACTTCGTTTAAATAAATTTCCTGATTGTCTGTCACGAAAAAGTCAGCGCGCACAAGACCACTTCCGTCAATCCCTAAGAAGGCTTGAACCGCATAGCTCTTAAGCTTTGCAAGCACATCCTCCGACACTTCAGCCGGAATGACAAGCGTCGTATCATTATCTTGATATTTTGCTTTATAATCGTAAAAACTCGAATCAGCACCTTTTGGTAAAATCTCGCCAGGTACGGAGCATACAGGCATATCGTTCCCGAGCACCGCGATTTCGATTTCGCGTGCCACAACACCTTGTTCCACAACAACACGACGATCGTATAAAAACGCCTCTTCCATTGCGGCAACAAGTTCTTGTCTGTTCGTCGCCTTACTAATTCCCACGCTCGAACCTAAATTTGCTGGTTTAACAAACATTGGGTAGACAAGCGCTTCTTCCATGTCAGTGACCATTTCTTCTTTGTAGTCGCGCCAATCAATTTGTCTAACAGCGACCGCTGGAAGTTGCGGAATGCCACCGTCTGCAAAGACTTTCTTCATAACAATTTTGTCCATCGCAGAAGCCGATGCTAGAACGCCGTTGCCAACGTAAGGAACATTTAAGACTTCAAGCAAGCCTTGAACCGTACCGTCCTCCCCGTTTGGCCCATGCAAAAGTGGGAATACAACGAGATTTTCTGTTTCATCTGAAATCGCCGCCGGACTAACCGCATATCCCGTTGAAACTTCGCCTTCTTTTCCAGCAAGCTCGCATGCATCTGCTGGCGCAAACCGCAATTGTTCACTAAAAGTAAGTTTATCTGTAATTTCTGGACCGTTAATCCATTTGCCGTCATTTGTTATGTATATCGGGATCGCTTCAAATTTATTTAAATCGAGTGCATTAATGACCGAAAAAGCCGTCCGAATCGACACTTCATGCTCAGCTGATTTCCCGCCGTACAACAATATTAATTTTGTTTTCAAAATAACCCCTCCGAAACTTGAATTTCTGTAGTCTATTTTACCATGTTTTAGACAGATTAAAAGGAATTTCTTTTAAAATCCAAACAAAGAAAGAAGCAATGGCTTCTTTCTTTGTTTGGATTTATACGCCAGAGGTTAATTTGAGTCCGATAACTCCGGCGATAATCATCGTAATAAAAAGCAATTTTAGTGTGCTTTTGCGTTCTTTGAAGAGAATCATTCCGGCTAGCACACTTCCAACTGCGCCGATTCCAGTCCAAATGGCGTAGCCTGTTCCAATTGGGATTGTTTTTAACGATAAGGAAAGCAGAAAAAAGCTAGCTGCCATAAATAGGATTGTTAAAATCGAGTATTTTACATTTTTAAAGCCATTAGAGAACTTCATTGTAATAACAAAGGCCATTTCACAAACTCCAGCGATAAACAAAAAAAGCCACTCCATCCTAGCTCTCCTCCTTCCCGTCAACTAATTTTAAGCCAATAATGCCCGAAATAAGCACGAGCAGCGAAATAATTTTCCAGAACCCCGCTGTTTCGTTTAAAAAGAGCATCCCGATAAGCGCCGTACCCGCAGCACCGATTCCGGTAAAAACAGCATACGCCGTCCCAATTGGAATCTCTTTCATTGATTTCGCAAACAATTCAAAGCTAATAATAAGAAAAATAATTGTGATTGAACTCCATCCTGACACTGTAAAGCCATGTGATTCTTTAAGACCAAATGCCCAAACAATTTCCGAAAGTCCTGCTAAAATTAGGTAAAACCACGCCAATTTATTGCCCTCCTTCTGCTATCAGTAAACATAACGTATCAAATGCTGATGCACGTCTTTTTTCAAATTCGACTAGGTCATATAATCCATGTTCCACGCTTAAACCGTCAATTAGGCAATAAAACATATGAATCCATCTTTCTTTCGCTTTTTCCGTCATGTTCAGTTCGTTTAAAAAGGTGCCGATGACTTCAAAACTGAACGTTTCATAACTTGCGGTTTCTTGATTCAAGTTTACTTTCAAGCTCGCCGGTGGAAAATAAACGGATCTTTGGAAGAATTTTTTCACTTCTGGGTATGTTTCAAAATCCGTTACCTCATAAAATATGGCTTTAAAATATTCTTCAAGTGACTCATAGTCCTCTTTGTTTCGCTCTTTAAAGCTACTCATACCAATTTGAATGACTTCCCGATAAATCGCCATGTAAAGCGCTTCTTTTGATTCAAAATGGGCATAAATTGATGGCGTTTTAATTCCTGCTTCTTTCGCAATTTCAGAAAGTGCTGTTCCGTCATACCCTTTTTCGGCAAATAAATGAAGTGCCGCATGCATTAATTTTTCCTTTGACATTAGGAAACCTCCTTAACTAACGTTCGTTAGTTTTATAATAACAAAAAATAGATTGAAAGTAAAGTTCAATCTATTTTTCAAGACAAGTCCATTCATTTTTCTTTAAATCATATACTAAATGCGCAACCGTTTGCGCATAGGAAAGTTCCTCGCCGCCAGTATGTAACAATTCCATCATGTCCTCATCAAGTCCGAAGCCAATTGGAATGCGTACTTGTGACCTTGTTTTTTCCGCCATAGAAAAGGCAATGCAAGCCCCTTCTTTAAAGTAATCTGCAAAACGTTTCAGCAAATCAATCGGTGGATTAGGAACATATTTGCGTTTATTTAATGTTAAAAACGTTTTTTCATTTAAAATTAAAGCCGTTTTTTTCGAAATAACTGCGCTTAGAACCGCGTAAAAGTGGTTCATATTTCGGTAATACGTCTTATTATAACGGCCATCTTTTTTAGTCAAATAAACGAAATTGTTTTGTAATTTATAATAAAATGGCGAACGCAAATGTCTTCCCGTATGCGCCAAATAAAGCATTTCTGCTACTTCTTGTGGTGAAAGTTGGTTGACTAAATCAATATCTTCAAAATCAATCCAGCAAAGTTCGCCAAATTTTTGCCCCTGACTATTTTGCAACTGTTGTAAGTCGTGCGATTCTAGATAATCAAAAGCAGTATGTGCATTGTAGGAAGAATCTTTTATATGATGTTTAATTAGCAAAATATTGTCAGGCGGAAACGTTACCCCTTGCATGAAATCACAAAAAGTAATGCCACTCGTGACGACGTTGTTAATGACATTGTCCATATGTATATAAATAGATTTTTGATTAAATGTTTCTTTTTTCATCAACTATTCCTCATTCTATACTTTTTTCGGATAACCGCCGTATAAAACTATAATACACCATTTTTAGCCAATTTGTATAACAATACAACCAAATCTACATCACTATATCATTACAAACCCTTTAAAAAGCCATTTCGCTTGTAAAACTTTAAAAAATCTTAAAAAAAAAGCTTTTCAAACCTAAGCGGATTAAAAAGCCATTCTTTCAATTTTCCTTAACGCAGTCCTAATTTTACATTAGGCATTTGTTTCACTTTTAAAGCTTTCCAAATATCGTTACGCGATTTCGTTTTTTCAACGATAATACCTTTTTGTTCTAAATCTCGAATGATTTTATTAAGTTCTGTATGGCTCTCTCTCATATAAGACCACTCCGTTCCCAAAAATAAGTTTTCATTCACATCTTTTTCTCTTTATTCTCACTTTACCATAAATGTAAACATAAAAATAGCCCTATTTTGTATTTTCACGTAAAATAAATTACCATTTTTTAAAGAAAGCGATTAAAAAACGAATTTTATATGGAAATCTATTCTAATCATTAAGCTTTTTTGACAAAAAAAAGATTGGTGCTTGCACCAATCTTTTATAGAACCTTATCAAGAAAACTAATCGTACGTTCATGTTGCGGTGAGTCGAAAATGGCTTCTGGCTTTCCTTCTTCTACAATGTAACCACCGTCCATGAAGATTACCCGGTCGCCGACTTCACGTGCGAAGCCCATTTCGTGTGTGACTACGAGCATGGTCATACCTTCTTTTGCCAAATCTTTCATTACATTTAGCACTTCCCCGACCATTTCTGGGTCAAGGGCTGAAGTGGGCTCATCAAACAGCATGATGTCGGGATTCATGGCAAGTGCTCGCGCAATCGCCACACGTTGTTTTTGTCCACCTGATAGTTGACTTGGATAGCTTGTTTCTTTGTCAGATAGGCCAACACGGTTGAGTAAGTCACGCCCTAACGTTTCTGCTTCACTTTTCGTTTTCTTTTTCAATTCGACGGGGGCGAATGTAATATTTTCTAGCACGGTTTTATGTGGGAATAAATTGAAGTGTTGAAAAACCATGCCGATGTTTTCGCGCACTTTATTAATGTCGGTTTGTTTGTCGGTTAAATCAAAATCATCCACGACAATTTTACCGCTGTTGATTTCTTCTAATTGATTCATGCAACGTAAAAAAGTACTTTTTCCAGAACCAGAAGGACCAATCACACACACGACTTCGCCTTCTGCTACTTCAAGGTCAATTCCTTTTAGTACTTCGTTATTTCCGAAACTCTTTTTTAAAGCTGTTATTTTTAATTTCGTCATTTTGAAAGTCTCCTTTCAAGCACATTAGAGAGTTTAGTGAGTAGCGTGATGACGATGAGGTACATGATCGCGACAACTAACCAAATTCCCGATGTTTCAAATGTGCGGGCAATAATGATTTTACCTGATTGTGTCAGTTCAACAATTCCGATGACGCTCATGATAGATGTATCTTTCAATGTGATTACGAATTGATTGATGAAGCTTGGAACCATGACGCGCACCGCTTGCGGTAAAATGATTTTCATCATCGATTTTCCGTACGGGATACCTAGCGAGCGTGCTGCTTCCATTTGTCCTTTATCGACAGCTAAAATACCACCGCGAATAATTTCCGTAATATATGCTCCGGCGTTCAAGCTGAGTGTCAACACGGCCGCCAAGTTCGGATCCATTTTAAAGCCAAATGCTTGTGGAATTCCGAAGTAGATGAAGAATGCGAGTACGATAAGCGGAATGCCTCGGAAAATATCTACGTAAACTGTTGCAATACCTCGTAAGAATTTACTGCGACTTACTTTCAAGAAACCGAAGAGGAGTCCTAGTAGTGCAGCAAAAAACAGCGAAATAAAGGTTAATTTAATCGTATTCCAAAGCCCTAGAAGTAACGCTGGCATGCTCGCCATGAGCGTGTCCCAAAACGAATCTTTCTCAACATCAGAGCCGATGTATTTATCTAAAATCTCATCGTATGTTCCGTCTGCACGAATGTTTGTTAAACCTTGGTTAAATTTCGCGAGCAATTCGGGGTTTTGACCTTTTTTTACGGCAAATCCGTACTGAGCGCCGCTTTCCTTTTCAGTTACGATTTTTAGACCGTTACCCACTTTGACACCGTAGGCAAGTACGGGGTAGTCATCAAACGCAGCGGCTGAATTGCCGGTTTTAACGTCCTCGTACATACTTGCGGAATCATCAAATGGTACTAGCGTGTAGCCATATTTGTCTTTATTTTTTTCTGCAAAAGCATAGCCTTCCGTACCTGTTTTAACGGCTACTTTTTGTCCTTTTAAGTCTTTGTACGATTGGATGTCGTCATTGTCTTTTTTTATTGCCATGACTACACCGGAATCGAAATATGGGTCTGAGAAATCAAACTTCTGTTTGCGTTCGTCTGTGATACTCATACCAGCAATAACGCCGTCTACTTGATTTCCTTCAAGCGCTTGAACGGCTGCATTGAAGCCCATTGGTTTAACTGTATATGTAAAACCTTGGTCTTTCGCGACTGCTTTTAGGATATCCATATCAATCCCAATCAGTTCACCTTTTTTATTTTGGAATTCAAACGGCGCGAAAGTTTCGTCCGTTGCAATCTCATAATCGACATCCGCAGCATGCGCTGGTGTTAAAAAACCACTGAACACGAATGCAAATACGAATAGAATAGGTAACAAAAATTTAATTCGTTTCATTATATCCTCCCTTGTGTAACAAATGACTGTTGGAAGCTTTAGGCTAAGTTGAAAAACTTTTCACTTTTAGAATTTTACCATAAGGGAACGTTATTGACCATAATTATTTGTGATAAGTTTTTGTATATCACAATTCTATGTTAGGTTTTAAAATCTCTTTATATGGGGGTAAAATGAGATAAATAAACTTATTCTACTAAAGAACATAAAAAAATTGCACCTCACATAATGTGGTGCAATTTTTAAAAATGACTACACTTCAGCGACAACTTCAATTTCGACAAGCGCATCTACTGGAAGTGCTGCTACTTGAAAAGCACTTCTAGCAGGGAAAACTCCTGTAAAATATGTCGCATAAATTTCATTTACTTTTTGAAAATCTTGTAAGTCTTTTAGAAACACGGTAACTTTTACGGCTTTATCTAGGCTTGATTCTGCTTCTTCTAGTACATTTGCAAGGTTTTGAAAAACTTGTTTCGTCTGACTCACAATGTCTTCTCGCAAATTTCCCGTTGATGGATCTATGCCAATTTGGCCCGAGGTAAAAATGAAACCATTTGTTTTTACAGCGTGCGAATAAGGACCAATTGCTTTAGGTGCTTTTTCACTATGCACTTTTTCTTTCATAAGCTCTCCCCCATTTTTTGTATTTCCACCATCTTAATCGAATTAAAATTATTTTTCAATAGATTCACTTAAACAGTTGATAGTAGCAACTGTTTTTCAAGTTGCAATTGATAGAGCTTGCGCCCAATTTGATGTTCTTCCGCAAGAAGCTGTTCGTGGCAAGTTACGATACAATGCTTGATTTGCTCTTCCAAATTTTGCAAGCTTCGATCGCGTAATTCGTTAATTACCTTCTTCAGCTCATTTATTTCGGTAAGTTCTTTCATTTCGGTACTTAATTGCACATCATAATCATTCGGATTTTTTAGAAGTAAAATAATTCTTTCTTGTTCCGCTCTGATGTGCAGTAAAGCTTTTTCAAGTTGCTCTTCTTTGTCTTGCAATTTAGCTATTTTTTCTCTATGCACAAAATCCAACCTCCTATGTTCTTCATTCACTCTTTTAGTCTATCACGAAAGCTAAAGAAAATCTGTGACATTTTCATGAACGTTCACATTGAAGATGTGCGAAATATACGCATTTTAAGTAAAAAAGTAGCAATCTGGTTCTGCGCCCCCGATTGCTACGAAAAGATTATTTGCTTATTTTGTTTGCTATAAGCTTAACAACTTCCATTAAAATAACAGAAAGAAGTGCTAAACCTGCTGCTACAACCCATTCACTCCAGCCGAAGCTCTCCGGAATAGAGAAAATTTCACGCGCACCCGGTAACACCGTAACGATGTAGAGGACAAAGCACGTTAAAACCGCTAATAATACATATTTATTGCTGAAAAATCCCGCCCCGAAAGCCGTCTGTGTATTTGAACGTGCTGCAAACGTTTGAAGCGTCCTTGCTAAAATTAAAGTTGTAAAAGCCATGGCAACACTCATTTCAGGACTATCTCCCAGCCCAATAAATTGCGAAATGATAACAGCCACCCCAATTAATGTCCCTCTTGTAACAACCGCACGCATAGTCCCACCTGCAAAAATGCCTTCATCAATGTTACGCGGCTTCCGTTTCATCACATCTGGCTCAGGTTTTTCCATTCCAAGCGCAATCGCTGGAAGTGAGTCATTGACCAAATTGATAAACAAGAGCTGTAGCGCGGTAAAAGGATTAATCCAGTCTACAATAAGCGCAAATAAAATGGCAATAATCGCGCCTAGATTCCCTGCAAACAAGTAGCCAATAGCTTTTTTAATATTGTCAAAAACAGTTCGCCCAACGCTTACCGCATCTACAATAGAGACAAAATTGTCATCGGTTAAAATCATCGCAGAAGCATCTTTTGCGACATCCGTTCCGCTTCCCATCGCCACACCAATATCCGCTTGTTTAAGTGCCGGCGCATCATTCACCCCGTCGCCAGTCATCGCGGTAATTTTGTTTTTCTTCTGCCAAGCTTTCACAATGCGGATTTTATTTTCCGGCGAAACGCGCGCATAAACCGCAATATGTTCCAGCTTTCCTTCCAATTCTTGCTCACTCATAGCATCGAGTTCTTGCCCGGTAACTGCAAAATCCGTTTCGTCCATTAAACCGATGTCACGCCCAATGGCTTGGGCAGTTGTTTTATGGTCACCAGTTATCATGACCGTGCGGATGCCTGCTTTTTTCGCTTCCTCAATCGAGCCATAAACCGCTTCACGTGGTGGATCAATCATCGCCGTTAAGCCGACTAACACGATGTCATACTCATCTTCAAGCGAAATGTCCACTTGTTCAGGCGCTAAACGCTTGTAGCCGTATGCTAGCACGCGTAAAGCTTGATTGGAAAATTCCTCATTAACATTTTGCAACTCCGTTAAAATTTCGTCCGTGATTTCAACTTCCTCGCCGTCTTTAAACACGTATTTTGCACGGCTAAACATCACATCCGGGCCACCTTTTGTAAGCATCGCTTTATGGTCGCCAAACGTGTGCACCGTTGACATTAATTTTCGGTCCGAATCAAACGGAATTTCTCCTTCGCGAATAAAGGCTTCGCGGATTTCATTGTAATTTTTATTTTTCTTATTGCTGAACGCAATTAAAGCGACTTCTGTCGGATCACCTAGTTCCATGCCCTCTTCATTGATATTTGAGTCATTACATAGAACGGCGATGTGAATAAGACGGCGCTCCCCTTCCGTCCAGTTTTCAGGCGAGTCAGGAAAGTTCTCTTTTGTGCCATCAGGTAAATAATAATCGACGACCGTCATTTTATTTTGCGTAAGCGTACCCGTTTTATCCGTACAAATCACACTGGTCGAACCTAGCGTCTCAACAGCAGGCAGCTTCCGAATAATCGCATGTTGCTTTGCCATTTTGTTCGTCCCAACCGCAAGCACAATCGTGACAATCGATGAAAGCGCCTCTGGAATGGCAGCAACTGCCACCGCTACCGCAAACATGAAGGCATTTAAAATCGCTTGCGTTAAATCGACGCCATCGCTTCCGCCAAAAAAGACGCGTGAAGCTTCTACAGCGAAGATCAGAATACAAAGCGCTAAAATCGCAAAACCTAGTTTTTTACTAAAACTTTCTAATTTTTGTTGAAGTGGTGTTTGTTTCGCTTCGGCCGTTTCTAGTAAACCGGCAATTTTTCCGATTTCGGTTTGCCCAGCTGTTCCTGTCACGACAAACAAACCACGTCCATATGTAACGAGTGAGCCGCTGAAAACCATATTAATACGGTCTCCTAAGCCGACTTCTTCCTCGATGACAGCAACTACTTTTTCAACGGTTTCTGATTCGCCCGTCAGCATGCCTTCATCGACTTTTAGCGTTCCGCTTTCAAGCAATCTGCCATCTGCTGGAACAAAATCCCCTGCATCTAGTAACACGATGTCGCCTGGGACCAATTCATTTGCGTGAATCGTCTGTTTTTCACCATCGCGAATAACTTTTGCTGAGGGGGCAGACATTTCACGCAGCGCATCAAGCGAGCTTTCCGCTTTTCTAGTTTGTACAACACTAATAATAGAATTGACAATTAAAACGACAAAAATAATGACAGATTCCATAATTTCGCCCAAAACAAGTTGGACTAATGCCGCCGCAACTAGCACGATGACCATCGGATCCTTAAACGTTTCTAAAAAAAGTTTCCAAAGTGGATCTTTTTCCTTCTGTTTCAATTCATTTAGCCCATATTTGGCTTGGCGTTCCAAAACGGAAGAATTTGTTAAGCCTTTGTCTGTTGCGTCTAGTGCTTTTAATGTTGCTTCCGTTGTTTCTCGGTAAAATTCCACAGGTAAAAACAGCTCCTTCCAAAATAACAATGCCTTTTAAGTATAACAGGACGACACGTAAACTTTATTACGATTTACAAAATCTTAACATTATTTACCCAAAATGTTAGGGTTTAAAGCATACAAGAAATGAAGAGGCGTGACAAAATGCGAAAACAAGCGACTCACTACGAACTAGTCAAGCGGCACCGCATTTGATACACTAAAAGAGGAGGTGCGCTATGAAAATTTTAGAAAAAATAAACCGTTATGTACCTATTTTTCTGCAAGCCATGCTGAATTTATGTCTAATTTTCGTTGGCTTAACGCTCGTCGCGTTTCTGATTAGCGAAGCATGGCTCATTTTCACCAATCTTTTTTCATCCCATTCAAGTTCTGCTTATTACGAAATAATGGAAGATGTTTTAGTTTTCTTCCTCTATTTTGAATTCATCGCGCTAATTATTAAATATTTTCAAACGGGCTACCATTTTCCACTGCGTTATTTTATTTACATTGGTATTACGGCGATTGTCCGCCTCATTATCGTTGATCACTCAGACGCTTTCGCGACGTTTATTTTAGCAGGTGCCATTTTGCTACTTGTTGGGGCGCTTTATCTCGCCAATACAAAATTATTAAAACGCGAATAAAACACTCATGTTTTGAACTAGGCGCCTAACTTGCAAAGCGTATACGTTAGGCGCCATTTAATTTATACATAGAAAGAAGCGTTGTACATGTCATTTATCCTTATTTTGCTGCCCGTATTCGGAATTTTCGCAATCGGTTTTATTGGGCAAAAGCTCCTTCATTTCGACATTCCAAATCTATCCAAATTGACACTTTATTTGATGTCGCCATTTTTAGCATTAGGTACCTTTTATAAAAATCCTATTACTATTGATTATGCCTATTTAGCAGTTTATATTTTTGTGCTTTGCCTCGCTTTAATTCTCATTGTCACAATTCTCTCAAAAATAATGGGCTATTCGGTACGCGACCGCTGTGCGCTTATTTTAGCTAGTGCCTTTATGAACAACGGAAATTACGGCACGCCTGTTGTGCTGCTTGTTTTTGGAGCTACTGGATTACATATTGCTGTTATTTTAATGGTTCTGCAACAGCTCGCCATGAGTACAATTGGGATTTATTATGCGGCGAAAGGAAGTGCTGACGTAAGCAGTTATAAAATCGTGCTAAAGCGCGTTGTGCGCATGCCGATTGCATACGGGGCGCTCATCGGTCTTTTTTTGCAGCTTGCTCATATTACGCTTCCAGACCCCCTTTTAACCTGTATCGATTTAGTAGGTAATGCGGCTATTCCAACGATTATGATTGTTCTTGGCATGCAGCTTGCGGTTATTTCGTTCCGCCGAATTGAGCTTTTAAAAGTTGGCTTTGCGCTTTCTATTCGCTTGCTACTTTCGCCTGTTATCGCTTTTCTTTTGACCTTATTCCTGCCTGTCGACACGATGACGAAGCAAATTATGATTTTGCTTGCGGCGATGCCAACTGCTGCGAATACAACGTTAATGGCTGTACAATTTGATACGAAACCTGATTTAGTTTCAAGCGCCACATTCATTAGTACCGTCCTAAGCATTGTCACACTGCCAATTGTGTTAGCTCTTATTCAATTTGTCGGATAATTTTTCGCACCACCCCGTCTGAGGTCGCTTCAATTGACGTGAAAATCTATCTCCCCTAAGATGAAGAAGTGGAGGTGATGGAATGGATATTTGGAACATTTCTAAAGTTGTGAGTTATGCTTTTGCCAATGTATCCGTAGTCGTATTTGCTTATTTTCTACTTGCACGTCTCATGAAATTCCAGTTTGAGGGAGCGCCCACATGGTCGATTCGCATTATTTCAAGCCTCTTCGGGGGCCTTTTTGGCTTTATCCTAATGAATTTCTCCATCATCGTCGAAGGTTCCAGAACACTAAACTTAATTTGGGTGTTCATTTTGCTAAACGCCTATTATTTCGGCGGCGTATCCGCATTTTTAACGTCGATGTTTACTTCTTTTGAACGCCTTCTTTTTGGGGAAAGCGAGATTGCCGTCATCTTCATGTTCGTCTACCTAGGCATAGGTATCGCCCAACTAATTGCGGCCCCTTTGATACGAAAGAAAACTAATTTCGTGCAGCTTTATATTATTTTTTCCATCACCATCGTTCCTTTAGTCGTGAGCGGACTGCTTATTGCGCCACAAATTAGTTTCCAAGTCATCATTGAAATTATGATTTATATTTTGCTCGGTGTTTTTACGTATTTCTACATCGTCACGGATCTTACAGCGCTCGGGAAGAAAATGAACTTTTTTGAACGCACATCAAAAATCGATTTTTTAACCAAAATTGAGAATCGCTATATGTTTACAACAAAATTGGAAAGCCTTTTTGGGCATAAAAAATTCTATTTATTTTTGCTGGATATTAATCATTTTAAGAAAATTAATGATGTGTATGGTCACGATATTGGTGACTTGGCGCTGAAGCTATTCGCGGAAAAGCTTGATGAACTTTATCCACGTCACGCCTACCGACTTGGCGGCGATGAATTCGCAGTAATCGTTGCGAGCGATGCCCTGTTTAATCCTGAAAACGTAACAAGACAGCTAAAAAAAGAGATGGCCACCATTCAAGTTGAACTGCCGAATGATGAGTTTATTCATTTTTCAACGTCTGTTGGCTACGTTAATTCTTTTGCGGCCGATTCTCTGGAAAAACTTTACCGGATTGCAGATAAAGCCTTGTATAAAGATAAAGCGAATAAATTTTGATATATACCAATCAAAACACACCCGAACCCAATTCATTGATATAAAATTGATTAAAAGATATAATAGCAACATTACGATGCATACCAATTTTGGGAGGTTGATGTTTTTGGAACCGGCTAATTTGAAATATTTACATTTACTGGCGAAAAGCTATCCAACAATTGCGAAAACGGCCACGGAAATCATTAATTTGGAAGCAATTTTAAATTTGCCAAAAGGGACGGAGCATTTTTTAAGTGATATTCACGGCGAATATAGCGCGTTTTTGCAAGTTTTACGAAATGGTTCTGGGGTCGTCAAACGGAAAATTCGCGATGTGTTTCCGGAACTTTCGGAGGAGGAAACTGGGCGGCTTGCGACACTTGTTTATTACCCAGAGCAGAAATTAGATTTGCTTTTAGCGGAACAGGAAGACCCTAATTTTTTCTACAAAGAAACGCTCTTTAAGTTAATTGAACTGTGTCAGTATGTGTCTTCCAAGTACACGCGGTCGAAGGTACGGAAGGCGATGCCGGCGGATTTTGCTTACATATTGGAGGAGCTGTTGCATGAAAATTATGACGGGGACGATAAGGAGCTTTATTATGCGGAAATTATTCAAAGCATCATTGCGTTAGACCGGGCGCGGGAATTTATTGTGGCGCTTTCCAAGCTGATTCAGCGGCTTGTTGTGGACCATTTGCATGTGGTCGGTGATGTTTATGACCGCGGACCTTATCCGGATAAAATTTTGGATGCGCTGATGGACTATCATTCGCTTGATTTCCAGTGGGGCAATCATGATATGCTCTGGATGGGGGCGGCGTCTGGTTCGGAGGTTTGCTTGGCCAATGTGGTGCGGATTTCAGCGCGTTATTTAAATTTGGATATTTTAGAGGATAGTTACGGGATTTCGCTTCGCCCGCTCGCTTTGTTTGCTGATGAAATTTATGGGACTGATTCTTGTACGGCTTTTCAGCCTAAAAACGAAGGCGAAAATGAGTTTAGTCACGCCGAGATTGCGCAAATTGCTAGAATGCACAAGGCCATTTCGATTATTCAGTTTAAACTTGAAGGACCGATTATCGCACGCCACCCTGAATTTGCGATGGAGTCTAGGCGGATTTTGGAGTTGATTGATTTTGACCGCGGGACGGTTCGCTTGAAAGGAAAGGAATATTCCCTTTTAGACAGCCATTTCCCGACAATTGATGCACAAAATCCTTACGCCCTGACGGAAGCGGAGCAAGACATCGTCCGGAAGCTTGTCGCCTCGTTTCGCAACTGTGAGCGTTTGCAAGAGCACGTGCAGTTTTTATACGCGAAAGGTAGCATGTTTCTGACTTACAACGGCAACCTGCTTTATCACGGCTGCATTCCGCTCGAAAAAGACGGTCGCTTCATGGCTCTTACTCTTAAGGGGAAAAAATACGCCGGAAAAGACTTGTTCGTCCAGTTTGAACATTTAGCGCGTGAAGCTTACTTTCTCCCTTTTCATCATAAAGAAAAAAAATATGCGTTAGATGTGGTTTGGTATTTGTGGACTGGGGCGGTTTCTTCTTTGTTTGGCAAAAGTGAAATGACAACGTTTGAGCGTTATTTTGTGGCGGATAAAGAAACGCATTTGGAAGAAAAAAATCCGTATTATAAGCAGCGGAATGACGAAGCGATTTGCAAACAAATTTTGCGTGAATTTGGGCTTGACGCGGATGCGGGGCACATTATTAACGGCCATACGCCGGTTAAGGAGGGTCGCGGCGAAAGTCCGATTAAAGCGAACGGCAAAATGATTGTGATCGACGGCGGATTTTCAAAAGCGTATCACAAAACAACTGGGCTTGCTGGTTATACACTTTTATACAATAGCTACGGTTTGCAACTTGTGCGCCATCAGCCATTTACGACAACTGAGGAGGCCATTCAAAAGGAAACAGATATTTTATCAACGCGGAAAGTCATTGAAACGGAAACGAAGCGAAAGCGTGTTTCAGATACGGATATTGGGAAAGATTTAAAGCAACAAGCAAATGATTTAAAATGTCTATTAGAAGCGTATCGCAAGGGGCATTTACACGAACGAGGTGCCTTTTAAATTTCGTCATAAAACTTTCACAATTTGAAAAACCTAATATTATCAATACTTAACGGACTTTTATACTGTAAAACCTAAAAATTTTAGGTGCATCTTTTGAAAAATCTATTATAATGATAAGAGTAGTTAGTCCTTTTTATAAAAAGATTATCTATTCATACATCCCTTTTTATCTAAAATACCCACAGATTTTAGATAAACAAAAACGCGTCTTTTTCCGGACGCGTTTTTTTTATTTGAAAAATCGTAACATAAAGGCTCGAATAAAATGGAAGTATGGGTACACGCTAATGAGGAGTGGTACATAAATCATTGCCATGCTCACATTCCAAATTGGTGCAAGTGAGAAGAATTGTCCTGCGAATAAGAACAGGCAAACGAATGCTGTCATCAAGAGTGTAATCAATACTTTAATTTTAAAATCAAATGGCTTCGCAACTGTAATTAATGTAGTGAAACATACAGCTCCGGTTAAAAGAACATTAATCGTCGAAGTTTGTTCAAATGTAAGGTGAACAAGTTGCCCGAGTAGCATGGTAACGATGATATACGTTACTACAGCAAATGCGGCTGGGAAAGCATTGTGCAAGACTTTCTTTAAAAATTCACCTTGAATACGTTTGTAATTCGGCTTAATCGCTAAGAAAAAGGACGGAATACCGACTGTTAGCGATGAAATCGGGCTAAGCTGAATGGGCTGAAACGGGTATTTACTGTTGACGAACGTGAAGATGATGGTCAAAATAACCGAATAAATCGTTTTAATTAAATAAAGCGATGCCACTCGTTCAATGTTATTAATCACTCGGCGCCCTTCTTTTAGCACGTGAATCATGGAATCAAAATTATTATCTAATAGCACAAAATCGGCGACACTCGTTGTTGCATCGCTACCTTCTGCCATCGCGATACTACAATTCGATTCTTTAAGGGCAAGCACATCATTTACTCCGTCACCCGTCATGGCTACCGTATGTCCTTCGCTTTGGAAAGCTAAGATAAGCTGTTTCTTCTGATGCGGCGTCACCCGGCCAAAAACCGTAAATTCCCGCACGAGCTCCGCGAAATCAGCCCCTTCGCCTACTCGGCTCATATCAATAAAGCGGTCGCCATTTTCAATTTCAGCTTGCATCGCAACGTTTGAAACGGTGACTGGATTATCACCTGAAATCACACGAATGGATACGCCCTGTTCTTTAAAATAACGAAACGTATCGCGCGCTTCATTCCGAAGTTCATCGGCAACTAAAACATGTCCAACAAGTTGCAAATCAGTAGGTTCCGCCTGGAAACTGCCTGCCTTTTTAGCCAAACATAAAACGCGGTATCCTTTTTCCGCAAAAGCTGTCACTTTTTCAGCGTGCTTCGGGTGCATCTCCCGAAAGACAAATTCTGGCGCTCCGATGATGTACGTGCCGCGATGGCCGAACGTAGCACCGCTCCATTTTCTATCGGAAGAAAACGGGATTTTCTCTGTGGCTTGCCAGCCCGGATTGTTTGGAAAAGCTTTTTGGAGTGCGAGGCTTGTCGCATTGTTATCGTTTAAAGCATATACAATTGCCGCGATGGCTTCATCCATTTCTGCTACCGTATAATTGTGTTCAGGTAAAACATCGGTAACATTTAGGTTTCCGTTTGTAATGGTCCCCGTTTTGTCGAGGCAAAGGACATCTACCCGCGCAAGCGTTTCAATGGCAGGCATTGTTTTCACTAAAACGCGATGCTTTGCCAAATTGATGACGCCAACTGCAAGCGCAATGGAAGTTAATAGGACGAGGCCTTCTGGAATCATGCCAATCATTGCGGCGGCGGTGCCTAAAATAGAGGCATTTATATCGCCACTTTTTGAGAGTTGTGAGAAAAACAAAATTAGTCCAAGCGGAAT
The DNA here is from genome assembly GCF_900186125.1 of Listeria goaensis. Lineage (GTDB taxonomy): Bacteria > Bacillota > Bacilli > Lactobacillales > Listeriaceae > Listeria > Listeria goaensis. The sequence continues at coordinate 154,330 of NZ_FYBQ01000002.1, forward strand.
AATAATGAATGTTAAAATTTTGATGATGGTTTTAATCGAACGAAGCAACTCACTATAAACGGTTTTTTCTTGTTTCGCTTCCAGTGACAATTTGGAGATGAAGCTTTCCGCACCAATTGCCGTCGCCTGAACGTATGCGCGCCCGCTAATGATAAAGCTACCGGACATAATTTCATCGTTTTCGGTCTTTCGAACGGCATCGGCTTCGCCCGTAAGTTGCGATTCATCTACTTCAAGACCAGTTGTTTCAAGTACAATTCCGTCGGCGCAAACTTGGTCGCCTGCTGCTAGTACCATCACGTCGTCTTGCACTAAATCAGGCTGCTCAACGAGATTTTCCACGCCGCTACGCACAACTTTTACTTTGGCTTGCGTCAAAATCGTCAGTTTATCTACTTGCCTTTTAGCCCGAATTTCTTGAAAAATCCCCATCGCCGTATTGCAGAGCGCAACGCCTAGAAATAGGAGATTTTTATAACTGCCTGTGTAAATAATAAAGCACGCAATGGTCACATTGATTAAGTTAAAAAGCGTCAGTGTATTGTCAGCAAAAATGCGTTTAATACTTCTAGTCATCGGTTTTAAGGGATTATTTTTTCGTCCATCTAAAACACGCTCATTTACTTCATCTAGGGTTAACCCGGCGTGAGGATCTATTTTTCTATGGTTTATTTGCTCGTTTGTTTCCAAATCCGTCACATCCTTTCTCATCTTATACCCTTTTCTTCTTTAAAAATATCAGAAAGACGGCAATCTATCCATTTATTTTACTTACAAAATGTGACAATTTCGTAACTAAGACCCTTTTTTTAGGGTATATTTTAACTAATTCGAAACAGGAGATGAAAATATGAACCCAATTTATTTTAATCCATTCCCCGTTTTACTCACAGAGCGCTTTATTTTGCGGGCTTTAACAGATGCCGATATACAGCCACTTTTCGAGCTGAAGAGCAGTGCTATAGTCGCGAAATATACGGGCATTCCGCTCGATAAATCTTTGGAGGATACGAAAACTTTTATAAAAAAAATAAAAACGAATATTGCTCAAAATAAATCGGTTTATTGGGTGATTGAAGATAAAAAAACGCACACCTTTTTAGGGACGATTTGTTTGTGGAATATTAGTTTGGAAGAAGAATCGGCTGATGTCGGTTACGAACTTCTACCAGCATTTTGGAAGCAGAAAATCATGACCGAAGTTTTAACTGTTGTGATGGATTATGCTTTTAATATCATCCGCTTTAAACAATTATATGCGGTCACAAACCCGCATAACACCGCGAGCATTCGCCTTTTAGAACGCCTCGACTTTGTGCGAAACGACGACCTAAACGATTTCGACCTGAGCGAATCTGGCGAAAAAATCCCACTTGTCTTTTATATCGCAACAAAAAAAGACCGCTCATAGCGGTCTCTTTTTTATTATTCTCCTTGCTCCATTTTCGCCTTTTTACGCGCTTCTCTTGCTAGTCGTCTTGCTTCACGTTCAGGGTCGACTGGTGCCTCAGAACGAGCAGCTTCACGTGCAAGTTTCCTAGCCGCGCGTTCGTCCGCGCTTGATTCTTTCTTTACTTCGCCCTCTTTTTTGCCGAAAATTTTATCCGTATCTAGCCCCGCCATGTTTGCATAGCGCTTAAAGCGGCGCAGTGCATCTTCCTTCGTTGCATTCGAGATGGAAAGCGCTGTGTCTGGATTCGCCTTATAAAGCGCCGAAAATCGCGTTTCACGTTTTAAAAAGTCATAAAACTGATCGAAATCTGGTTTTTTAAAGTCCATCACCATCGGATTTTTTCCTTTTTCAACGAGCTCTGGATTGTAGCGATATAAATTCCAGTAGCCGCATGAAACCGCCATATCCGTTTCCGTTAGCATCGTTTTCATGCCCGCTGAAATCCCGTGAGTGATACAAGGCGTATATGCGATGATGAGCGATGGTCCATCAAATTGCTCTGCTTCAAGGAAAGCTTTGATAAGTTGCTTTTTGTTTGCCCCCATGGCCACTTGAGCCACATACACATTACCGTAACTCATCGCCATAAAACCGAGGTCCTTTTTCCCCATACGCTTTCCAGAACTAGCAAATTTCGCGAGCGCCGACATTGGTGTCGCCTTAGACGACTGCCCGCCCGTATTCGAGTAAACTTCGTTGTCCATCACGAGCATATTCACATTTTCGCCAGACGCAAGCACGTGATCGATACCACCAAAGCCGATATCATAAGCCCAGCCATCTCCGCCGACCATCCACTGCGATCTTTTTATGAATAAATCGCGTTTGGCGTAAAGCGACTCAAGCTCTCTTTGACCATTCATTTCTGCTAGAAGGGCCAGTTGTAGGTTTTCCGCGCGTTCTCGCGTCCCTTCGCTTTCATGCATGCCGTCCCGCCATTCTGTGAGCGCCAAACGGAGATTGTCCGAAAGCGTATCTTGTTTGAGGACTCCGAGAACGTCGTGCAAGAGCGCCTCCCGCATCGTCTTGTTCGCGAGATGCATACCAAATCCGTATTCCGCATTATCTTCAAGCAACGAATTTGCCCATGCGGGGCCGTGCCCGTCAGCGTTCACCGTGTACGGCGTCGCCGGTGCTGATGCCCCCCAAATGGATGAGCAGCCTGTCGCATTGGCAATCATCATACGGTCGCCAAACAATTGCGTCAGGAGCTTCACATAAGGCGTTTCACCACAACCCGCACATGCCCCTGAAAATTCAAGTAGCGGCTGTTCAAATTGGCTGCCTGGAAGCGTTTCTTTTTTGCCAGGGTTTTTCTTCGGTGAAACTGTCATCGCGAAGTCCCAATTGCCTGCTTCTTTTTCCGTCATTTCTTCAAATGGCTTCATAACAAGTGCCTTATCTTTCGCTGGGCAAGCGTGCGCGCACAAATTGCAGCCCGTGCAATCCATTGGCGACACTTGAATGCGGTAATTCAAACCGTCTTTGCCGCGCATTTCGCGTGTTAAAAATCCAGCCGGAGCCGCCTCTTTTTCCGCTTCATTCACAAGAACTGGGCGAATAGCCGCGTGCGGACAAACGAAGGCACATTCATTACACATCGTGCAGTTTTCTGAAACCCATTCGGGTACTTCAAGCGCCACACCGCGTTTCTCGTAAGCCGCCGTACCTTGCGGGTAGCTGCCGTCCACCATGCCGTTTGCAATCAGCGTACCGACCGACAGCGAATCACCTTCTAGACGGTTTACGGGCTCTAAAATGTGCTTCACATAAGCCGGTTTATCAGCATATCTAGGCGCAGGCTGTTCAGTTTCTGCTTTCCAAGAAGCAGGGATTTCTACTTTGGTTAAATGCGTAAGCGTGTCGTCCATGGCACAAATATTTTTTTCTGCAACCGCCATATCTTTTTTCCCGTAGGTGCGAATGGCCGATTCTTTCAGTTCGCTGAAAGCCACGTCAAATGGCAAGATGTTCGTCAGTTTAAAGAAGGCCGTTTGCATGACCGTATTCATACGACGTCCAAGCCCGGCATTCGCCGCGATTTTAATGGCATTTATCGTATAAAATTGGATATCATTTTCCGCCATGTAGCGCTTCATTTTGGCAGGTAAATGCCGCTCAAGTTGTTCGCCTTCCCAAACGGTATTTAATAAGAAGGTGCCGCCTGGTTTTAAGCCATCAAGTAAATCGTACTGGCTTACGTAAGACGCCGACGAGCAGGAAACAAAATTCGGCTTGGAAATTAAATATGCCGAACGAATTTTATTTTCGCCGAACCGAAGATGTGAGATGGTCAAGCCACCTGATTTTTTCGAGTCGTAGGAAAAATAGCCTTGCACGTTTAAATCCGTCTTATCACCAATGATTTTAATTGCCGCTTTATTCGCGCCAACCGTCCCATCAGAACCAAATCCGAAAAATTTACATTGGAACGTGTTTTCATTCGTCAAATCCTTCGTTCCAATTGCCGGCAGCGACAAATGCGTCACATCATCGAAAATCCCAATTGTGAACCGTGGTTTTGGTGCCTCACTTTTTAGGTGCGAATAAACGCCCAGTATCTGGTCTGGGGTAACATCTTTTGAACCTAAACCGTAACGCCCACCAATGACGAGCGGCCGAGCTTTCGCATCGTAAAGCGCGCTTTGAACGTCTAGTAACAACGGCTCACCAGAAGCGCCTGGCTCCTTCGTTCTATCAAGCACTGCGACACGTTCGACTGTTTTTGGCATTTTTTCTAAAAAAACATCCGCTGGAAATGGTCGATACAGCCGAATATTTAGCAGTCCGACTTTCTTCCCTTCCCGCATGAGCTGATCGATAACTTGTTCCACAACTGGTGTTACAGAGCCCATCGAAACGATAACGTCCGTCGCTTCTTCGTCTCCGTAATAATTGACCAAATCATAATTCGTTCCACGTAGCGCGTTAATTTCGTTCATATAATCACGTACGATTGTAGGAATTTTCTCGTAATACTGATTGACGGTTTCACGTTGCTGGAAGAAAATATCTGGGTTTTGGTTGGATCCAGACGTTGTAGGACGATTGGGTGACATTGCTCGTTCGCGAAATTCGGCGAGGGAACTTTCGTCCAAAAGTGCTTTTAGTTCTTCGTATTCGAGCACTTCGATTTTTTGTAGTTCGTGGCTCGTTCTGAAGCCGTCGAAAAAGTTCATAAATGGCAGGCGACCTTTTAATGTGGCGAGGTGCGCGACTGCTGATAAGTCCATGACTTCCTGCACGGAGCCTTCTGCGAGCATTGCAAAGCCGGTTTGTCTGGCCGCCATGACATCGCTATGGTCCCCGAAAATGTTCAGCGATGCAGCGGAAATCGTTCGCGCGGAAACATGGAAGACAGTTGGCAGTAATTCACCAGCTATTTTATACATGTTTGGAATCATCAGTAAAAGCCCTTGCGAAGCCGTATACGTACTAGTTAAAGCTCCGGCGCGTAATGAGCCGTGAACGGTTCCGGCCGCTCCTGCTTCTGATTGCATTTCAACTACTTTTACTTTTTCCCCAAATAAGTTTTGCTTACCAGCAGATGACCACTCGTCTACGAGCTCTGCCATTGTTGAGCTTGGCGTGATTGGATAGATTGCGGCAACTTCAGTAAACGCATAGGAAACATAGGCCGCAGCTGTGTTTCCGTCCATTGTTTTTTGTTTTCGCATGATTGCACTTCCAGTCTCTAATTTTTTGTTCAAACTTTATCATATCATTGTACACCAGTTTAGCCCAAGGCTCAATTGGCATTTTTTCCTGTTTTTAAAATGAATAGCTAAAAAAGAGCAAACTTAAATTTCGTAGTTTGCTCTTTTTTATTTTAACGTATCCCCATTGTATATGTTATGACTTGAGCCAAAGATTGGCTAACAATATTTTGGAATAACTCAGATAAAAAGACCGTTTTATTATTTTTCACAACAGCAACAAATTCTTTTTCATTTTGTTGGTTTGCTGCTTTTAAAGCTTCCAGACTAGCCTTTTTAACTTCTGAATCAATTTTAATTGCCTCAATCACTTTTTTTAATTCCGCTTGAATCTCTTTCCAATTATAACTTGTCTCTTTATTTATAGTATTTGAAGTTCTATTGTCATTTCCACTTATCGCACCTTGAATTGTACTTCCATGTGTATCTTTCACATTAATAGATGAATCATTGAAACTATTTTTATTGTGCGAATTTATATTTGCATGTTTACTCGTTATAGAATATTTATCTCCATTTTCAATAGTCTGCTTCTCAATATTGATATCGTAATAAGCATTATTATTATTAAAAGCAAATTCAACTGCATCTCGCACTTGCTCTAAAAATTCTCGGCTATTAAAGTGGATTTGATAAACCTGTCCTGAATTCAAGTATAAAGTTAGGTACTGCTTGCTACTTGTATAATTATTATATATAGTCCAAACATAAAAAGCTGAAATACCCGTTAGAATAACGCCTACGATAGGAACTGTAAAAAGTAAAATTAATGAAATGAGTATAAAGATAATCATAACAATAGGTATTTTAAACTTCTTCTTTCCCGAAAACAAATAAGAAATGTTGCTTAGTTGAATTGATATATCTGTAAACCTAAGCAAATTTTCTTTAATTAACATCTCTTCTGTAACAACCTCATTTACATTCGAATCTAACAAACCAGCTATATTATTTTTCATTTTACCCTCTCCCTTTTCTATTTACTTTTATTATACCAAACAGAAATAAGTATAATTTCGACATTTTTGTGAATAATTCTAGATATTTCAATTAAGTAGTGAGTTTTTGTGTATATTTTCGACACTTTATTGAACTCTTGGCAAACCAAAAAACGACCCGCATATAAATAGCAGGTCGTTCGTCATGTTTATTTTTCTTCCAAAAACTCTTGAATTAATTCGTATGTTTCTTCTGCCGCAGCAGTTTCCGTGTTCATGAAATCATGCGGAACTTTTTCAAGACGTTTGGCGAAAACTGGTACGCCAGCGTCTTTTAATTTTTTGGCGTAAGCCTCACCTTGGTCACGAAGCGGGTCGTACTCCGCCGTCACGAGGAATGTTTTCGGCAAGCCGCTTAAATCTTTGCTACGAATTGGCGCTACAAGCGGATCATATTTCCGGTCAGTCGCATTCCGTAAGTATAGTTTAAAATACTTGTCGAGCGATTCTTTCGTAAGTACATACCCCTCACTAAATTCATCCATCGATGGGTATAAAACAGAAGCATCACGACTAAAGATATCCGTAGCCGGATAAAGTAAAATTTGCTTGCTGATTTCTGGCTGTCCTTTCGCTTTAGCAAGCTGGGCTACAACTGCCGCAATGTTTGCGCCTGTGCTATCGCCGGCCACAATGAGTTGCCCTGTTTTGTTTCGCAAGCTCGTCTTATGGCTAGCCGCCCAAAGAAGTGTCGCGTAAGCATCTTCAATAGCTGCTGGGAAAGGATTTTCTGGTGCCAAACGATAATCTACCGATACAACACGTGCGCCTGTTTTTTGAACAAGTTTACGAGCTATTGTATCGTGCGTTTGGAGACCGCCGGTAATAAATCCACCACCGTGGAAATAAATGATAATATCGTATGGACCTTCTTCTTGTGGCGTATAAATTCGCAGTGGAATTTTCCCACCTGGTCCATCAATTTTTTTATCTTCCGTGTCGCCAATTTCAATTTGTTTGGCTGCTGGAATCGCTTTTTCAGCAAGACGAATGTATTTATAACGAGAATCCACATCAGAAAGTGGCGCCTTCTTTTTCACGTAATCTTGCGCAGCTTCTTCTAAATTATCCAAAACTTTTGGATCGTAATCGCGTTTCCCAACTGCTTTTTTATAGATAAATAAAACAGCAAGAAGCGGTAATAAAATAATGCCGAAAGCAAGGATGCCTATCCATTTCAACGTATTTTTCAATTGCGCTCATCTCCTAATCAGTAATTTACTTTCTAAGTATATCAGGTTTATTTCAGTTAACCAATTATAACGCAACGTGGATTTTTAAACACCCAAGTGAATAAAAATTAATTTTTTGTTGTAAAAATACATAATCAGTGATAATATATATTAAATAAAATGTATATTTATAAATAAAGGGGCTGTTAAAATGGTGAAGGAAAAAATTATTTTGGCTTATTCTGGTGGTTTGGACACTTCTGTAGCAATCAAGTGGCTCGTTCATTCAAATTATGATGTCATTGCTTGCTGTCTAGACGTTGGGGAAGGGAAAAACCTCGATTTTATTAAAGAAAAAGCTTTAGAAGTTGGGGCTTCTGCCTCTTACACGGTGGACGCAAAAGATGAGTTTGCGAAAGAATTTGCGTTGGTGGCGCTTCAAGCCCATGCCTACTACGAAGGGGAATACCCGCTTGTTTCGGCACTTTCAAGACCTTTAATCGCGAAAAAACTTGTTGAAATCGCCGAAAAAGAAGGGGCTTCTGCCATCGCGCATGGCTGTACGGGGAAAGGCAATGACCAAGTCCGTTTTGAAGTCGCAATCCATGCCCTAGCCCCGCATTTAAAAGTCGTTGCGCCCGTTCGTGACTGGAAATGGTCGCGCGAAGAAGAAATTGCCTATGCAAAAGAAAACGGGATTCCGATTCCAATTGACTTAGACAACCCGTTTTCTGTTGATCAAAATTTATGGGGCAGAAGCAATGAATGCGGTGTCTTAGAAAACCCGTGGACAGCCCCACCTGAAGCAGCATATGACCTAACTGCCTCACTTGAAAACGCGCCCGATGCGCCGGAATTCATTGAGATTGCGTTTAAATCTGGCGTGCCAATCGCGCTAAACGATGAAGAAATGGGGCTCGCGGATTTAATTCTTGCGCTGAACCAAATTGCCGGCAAGCACGGAATCGGACGCATCGATCACATCGAAAATCGCTTAGTCGGCATTAAATCACGCGAAGTGTATGAATGCCCTGGTGCCGTGACGCTAATCACCGCTCATAAAGCGCTTGAAGACTTGACTTTCGTTCGCGAAATGGCGCATTTCAAACCGCTTATTGAGCAAAAAATCAGCGAAACCATTTATAACGGGCTTTGGTATTCGCCGCTCACAGAGGCACTTATCAGCTTCCTAAAAACGACACAGCAGTATGTAAACGGCGTTATCCGCCTAAAACTTTACAAAGGGCATGCCATTGTAGAAGGAAGAAAGTCACCTAATTCCCTTTATGATGAAAACTTGGCCACGTATACCTCGGCAGATACTTTTGATCAGGAGGCTGCAGTTGGTTTTATTAAGCTGTTCGGTCTGCCAACTAAAGTGAACGCAGAAGTGAATGCACAAAAAACCGCGATAAGCGAGGTGTGACGAATGGAAAAACTTTGGGGCGGCCGCTTTGAAGGCGTGAGCGAAGACTGGATTGATGCGTTTGGTGCATCGATTTCGTTCGACCAAAAACTCGCGGACGAGGATATTACAGGTAGCTTGGCGCATGTAAAGATGCTTGGTAAGACTGGGATTTTGCCAGCAGACGACGCCAAATTGATTATTTCTGGTTTGGAGTCAATGCGACATAAATTGCAGCAAGGAAAACTTCAGTTTACAACGCAAAATGAAGATATCCATTTAAATTTGGAAAAATTACTGCACGATGAAATTGGTGCGACAGCAGGCAAGCTGCACACGGCGAGAAGTCGCAACGATCAAGTGGCAACGGATATGCACTTGTACTTAAAACGCGCGGTAAACGACATTTTAAAGGCGCTTAAACATTTAAAACTCGTGTTAATCCAAAAAGCAGAGGCGCATGTGGAGACGATTATGCCCGGCTATACGCATTTGCAGCACGCGCAGCCGATTTCGTTCGCCCATCACTTGCTCGCCTATCATGATATGTTTTCGCGTGACACGGAGCGCTTTCAAGAAAATCTAACGCGCATCGACTATTCACCGCTCGGAGCCGCCGCGCTTGCTGGCACAACTTTTCCAATTGATCGCCAATACAGCGCAGAGCTACTGGAATTTGAGAACGTCTATGAAAACAGTTTGGATGCCGTAAGCGACCGCGATTACATTATCGAATTTTTAAGCCATTCGGCAATTTTAATGATGCATCTCTCGCGTTTTTGCGAAGAGCTTATTTTATGGACGAGCCACGAGTTTCAATTTGTCACACTAACCGATGCTTTTTCAACCGGCAGTTCTATCATGCCTCAAAAGAAAAACCCCGACATGGCAGAGCTTATTCGGGGGAAAACGGGACGAGTCTACGGGAATTTATTTTCGCTTCTTACAGTCATGAAAAGCCTCCCTCTCGCCTATAATAAAGACCTCCAAGAAGACAAAGAAGGCATGTTTGATACAGTGGAAACGGTGACGAACAGTTTAGCCATCTTCGCCGGAATGATTGATACGATGAGCGTAAACGAAAAAGGCATGCAAACAGCGACCGAAAAAGATTTCTCAAACGCGACCGAACTCGCCGATTATTTAGCTAAAAAAGGCGTGCCTTTCAGAGAAGCGCATGAAATCGTTGGAAAACTCGTTTTAGACTGCACGAAAAAAGGAATTTTCCTGCAAGATATCTCACTCGCAGATTACAAGGCCGTCTCGCCTCTTATTGAAGCGGATATATATGAAAGTCTAGCCTCGAAAACGGCTGTAGAAAAACGCACCTCTTACGGCGGAACTGGTTTCGATTCGGTGCGACAAGCGATAGAACGAGCGAAAGAAAAATAATAACGAATAGCGAGTCTCGGACATATAAAAAAACAAGCATAAATTTCGTTTTAAAAATCATATAACTTGCCTTAGAGTCCACTCCAACATTTATACTAAGAATGTAAAAATGGAGGAGGAATATAACATGAAAAACATCCAACTAAACAACGGGATTGAAATCCCAATTTTAGGATTTGGTGTATATCAAATTCCAAAAGAAGAAACTGCCGAAGCCGTTAAAAACGCAATTAAAGCTGGCTACAGACATATCGACACAGCGCAAAGTTATCTAAACGAACAAGAAGTTGGTCAAGGAATTGCCGCTTCTGGAATCCCTCGTGAAGAATTATTTGTGACAACAAAAATTTGGGTTCATAATGTTAGTTATGACGGTGTTATGAAATCCTACCAAGAATCGTTAGAGCGTCTGAGCCTTAATTACGTTGATTTATTACTCATTCATCAACCTTATAACGATATTTACGGCGCTTGGCGGGCAATGGAAGAATTACAGAAAAACGGTCAAGTAAAAGCGATTGGAGTTTCTAATTTTGCAGTAGAACGCGCCGTCGATTTAGCTGAATTCAATGCGGTCACACCTCAAGTCAATCAAATTGAAATTAACCCTTTCCAGCAGCAAACAAAAAACATTCATGCCCTCCAAGAAGAAGGAATTGCCGCCGAAGCATGGGCACCCTTTGCTGAAGGTAAAAATGATATTTTCAATCATCCCGTTTTAACAAAAATTGGGGGAAAATACGGAAAAAGCACCGCGCAAATTATTGTCCGCTGGCTAGTCGAACAAGATATCATTGTGCTAGCTAAATCAGTAAAATTAGAACGTATGATGGAAAATATCGATGTGTTTGATTTCTCACTAACGGAGGAAGATAAAGAAGCCATTGCAACAATGAACATCGGTGAAAGCCAATTTTTCTCACATGCAGATCCATCTATGATTAAATGGATGGCGACACGAGAAATTGAAGGTATTTAATAGCAGAAATGAGGATTCGTAAATGAAAACTGTATATTTAATGCGTCACGGTCAAACACTTTTTAATGCACAGCATAAAATTCAAGGTTTTTGCGACTCCCCGCTAACACCAATAGGTATTAAACAAGCAAAAATAGCGCGTACCCATATAGAACGTAATAATATTATTTTGGATGAGGCTTATTCTTCAACGTCTGAAAGAGCCTGTGATACCCTTGAACTACTGACAGACATCCCTTATAAGCGTGTAAAAGGTTTACGTGAATGGAATTTTGGAACTTACGAAGGAGAGGGCGAACATTTAAATCCACCTCTTCCCTATCAAGATTTTTTCATCCAGTTTGGCGGTGAATCACAAATAGAAGTAGAAGAAAGAATCACAAAGACCATTACAGACATCACAAAAAACAGCCGCGAAAGCAACATTTTAATCGTCTCACACGGCGCCGCAATAGCCAACTTTTATCGTCACTGGGAACATACCAGCCCCGTTAAAAAGAAAGCCAAAATACAAAACTGCTCTTTGTTCAAATACCAGTATCACCAAAATCAATTTATTTTAGAAGAGATTATTGAACATGATTTCACTTCCATATAAAAGAAGAGAGCCACGGGGCTCTCTTCAGCTTGTAGAAGAGCTTTAAATTCACACCAAACAAAACGTACCACGCAAAATCAGAGTGATGACAAATGGTGAGATTCTAGGCAAAACCGAGTACCGCACCGGAACGTACTCGAGTACGTGAGGAGCGGAACGGAGGTTTTAACGACGAAGATCGCCGTTTGTCATCACTCTGAAGAGAGCCTCCTCTGGCTCTCTTCTTTTATTCAACCACCAAATTCCCCGCAACACGTTTTGCCTCGCGCATCATATCTTGAATGACTTCCGCGCACGGTTTAATATCCGTTATCATACCCGTAATTTGACCGGCCATGATAGAACCATTTTCTGTGTCGCCTTCTAAAACCGCTTTTCTTAGCGAGCCAAGCGTCAATGCTTCTAGGGCATCGCGGTCGACATTTTCTTCTTCCAAACGCAAGTATTCTTTAATCATTTTGTTTTTAATCGAACGCACAGGCGCGCCCGCTTTTCTACCCGTGACCGTCGTATCGCGATCACTTGCCTTTAACATCGCAGCTTTGAAGTTAGGGTGTACAGGGCATTCATCTGTGGCTAAAAAGCGGGTCCCAACCTGAACGCCTTCTGCGCCAAGCGCAAAACAAGCCGCAATTCCCCGCCCGTCTGCAACGCCACCAGCCCCGACAACGGGGATATCGACAGCATCTACAATTTGCGGTAACAAGGCCATCGTCGTCGTTTCGCCGACATGCCCACCAGCTTCCGTGCCTTCCGCAATAATCGCATCCGCCCCAAGCTTCGCCATCCTTTTAGCAATCATGACAGACGGCACAACTGGCATGACGATTATGCCTGCTTCCTTCCAAATCGGCATGAAACTTTTTGGTGTGCCAGCGCCTGTTGTAATTATTTTAACGTCCTCTTCAATTAAGACGTCCGTAAGTTCCTGAATATTTTCCATCATTAGCATTAAATTAACGCCAAATGGCTTATCCGTGAGCGCCTTCGTTTTCTGAATTTCAACCCGCAAATCATCCGCGCTCATTCCGCCAGACGCAATGATGCCAAGCCCGCCGGCGTTTGATACGGCAGAAACTAGGGGTGCCTTCGCAATTTGCGCCATCGCACCTTGAATGATGGGGTATTTAATTCCCAGTAAAGTTGTAATTGACATAGTAATCCTCCAAATGTGTGTTTGCTCACATTATACCAAAAATATGGTCGCTTTAAAACTCTCTTTCGTACGTTTGAACGGCTAAAATCACACAGCCCGTAATGCCCGCATCATCTTCTAAAAGCGGCGGAACGATATACTCATCAAGCGCTGGTAGTTGCACGTATTGATTCATGAGGCCTTTGAGCTTTTGACGTACAAGTGGGAACAATTGGCGCTGTTTCATGACGCCGCCACCTAAAATAATTCGCTCAGGCGAAAGAATCAAACTGTAATTCATAACAGCCTGCGCCAAATAATGCGCTTCTAGGTTCCAGACTTCTTCGTTCTCAGCAAGCAAGACGCTTTTTTGCCCCCAACGTTTTTCAATAGCACCACCTGCCGCGAGTCCTTCCAAACAGTCATCGTGTGAGGGACAATTTCCTGTGAAACGGTCGTGTTTATGGCGTTTTACCATGATATGCCCCATTTCCGGGTGCGAAAATCCTTCTAAAATTTCGCCGCGAACGACTGCTCCCCCGCCGATTCCAGTGCCGATTGTCACATAAATACAACTGCTTAATCCTTTCGCCGCGCCAAGTGTCACTTCACCAAGTGCCGCCGCGTTTACGTCGGTTGTAAAGCCCATCGGTACACTAAACTCCGCTTTAAGCGCCCCAATAATATTGTAGTTTCGCCAAGCAAGCTTTGGCGTATGCGTGATGTAACCATAAGTTGCGCTGTCTTTCCGAATGTCAATAGGACCAAACGAGCCGACACCAATTGCTTTTAAATCGCTTTCATATTGTTTGAAAAATTGAATCACTTGTTGCATCGTTTCTGCGGGTTCCGTTGTTTTGTAAGTTTCTCGTTTAATAATTCGACCTTTTTCATCGCCAACCGCAACAACAAATTTTGTACCACCTGCTTCAATCGCTCCAAAAACCATCATTCATTTCCTCCTATGTAAAACGTTTTCAAATACATCTTACCTCATTTTTCTAAAAACACAAGATTATTTTTAGAAAATTAGCGTTTTAGATTCTTTATACCTAAAAAGGCAGATAATTTAATTTAAAAATTTACCGCCGAAAAACCGTTTTTACGAGCCGATCATATTGGGCAAAAAAAGCTGGTGCTTCATCTTTTGAAATTCCGTTATACATCACTTCCGCAACACTCATATAATACCATTTTTGCTCGCTGTAACCACGTTTAAAATACGTCCACACCTGATTTCCTTCAGAGCTAAGGGCATATTTAATTGAGGTTAGATTATCTAATTTATCGGCAACAATTAAGGATTTCACTTCTAGGTCGCCTGTTTCGACGACATGAATGGTATGACTTTTCCGATTTTCCCAAGAAAGCGATTTATCCTCCGTATGAGCCGCAACAAGTCTAGCTACCTTTCCCCCGAATTCTCGTTCAATATCCGCTATCGTAAGCGCCGTGTCTTCGGCTGCATCATGAAGAAGCCCAGCAACGACAACGTATTCAGGCAGCTGAGCCTGACGCAAAATGCGCGCAACGTTTAGTGGGTGCGAAAAGTACTTTTCACCAGTAATTTTACGTTTTTGTCCTTCATGAGCTTCTCTAGCCATTTTTACAGCTTTTTCATACATCTGTCATCATCCTCATTCTGTACTAAATAAGACGCGAGCGATTGCTGCGTCTTACCCTTTTATTTATGAAACGTAATTTTGCGTCCGTTTAATTCTTGAATCGGGCGGTTCGTGCCACCGATTACTTTTTCCAGTGCCTTATGCGCCACGTGCCCAAATACACGTCTGTTTTTAAGCACAATCCACGTAATCCCTTCCACAGTTGGCGGCGTAGTTAGCGACCCTTCATAAGAGAAAAAGGCTTTTTCTTCTGGTAAAAAGTCGTCAACATTTAGTGTCAGCTCACGCTCGACGCCAAATTCCTTGAAAACTTCTGGAAAAGCACGTCTGACGTTCGTTAAATCGATGGAAATGTTCGTGCCAACTTCCATAAAAGCCCCAATAACCAATTTCTCACCGCGCGCATTTTCATGAACGAAGTGCCACTCAATTGGGTAGCTTTCTCCGTCTAAATGGTGCTCACTTGGCATGTGCGCATGGAAAGCTTGGAGCGTATATTTATCATCACGGAATGTCACATATTGATTATCTTCGTGCGGAAAAAGATGCACGGAATTTTCAACACGTTTCATTGTGAAATTTGTATTTGTGTAGTGAAAATCAATTGGATTTCCTTCTACGCTTTGAACTTCTTCTGTCTGAATATTAATTGGCGATTGCTTTTCCCCAGTTTGCGCTATTTCAAAATCGGAACAAATATGTCCCCAATTTGCAGGTCCTTTTTCGCCTTTGTACGACCAATTTATCTCATAAGCAGGCATAAATATCCCCCATTTCTAAAGAACTTACAAGTATTGTAGCAAAAAAGTTTACTAATTTACAATTCGCATGCTCTAACTTTTCACAAAAAAGACATACACTTGAGTAAAAAGCAGTCATTTTAAAGGTATTTTACCGCATATCTTTCATGCAACTTAAAATACAAAAAAACGCAGGGCCAAATAATTTGACCGCTGCGTTTCTTATTTTTCTATTTCAATAATGGCATCTTTAACCGCTTTTTTTATAACAAAATAGCCAGATCTGTAATTTCTCTCTTCTCTGCGTAGTTTACAGGTTTTTACTTCCGGTACATCTTAAACTCCAAAAATAGTTCATTATAATGCGAAAGCATGCGCTTGCCGAGGTTGTCGTAAACTTCTAAATTATCAAGTTCATTCATATCTGGGTAAAAGCGCTTATCTTGTGAGATTTCTTTCGGTAAAAGTTTAATGGCTGCCTCGTTTGGCGTCGCATAGCCGACATATTCCGCGTTAATTGCGGCGTTTTCCGGTTTTAACATGAAGTTGATGAATTTATGTGCGCCGTCTACATTTTTAGCAGTCTTTGGAATAACCATGTTATCAAACCACAAATTGGATCCTTCTTTTGGAATGACGTAATCTAAATCCTCATTCTCACTCAGCATTTCGGAAGCTTCGCCTGAAAATGTAACAGCCACGCCAGCCTCATTATCGGCCATCAAAAGCTTGATTTCATCTCCAACAATCGCCTTCACATTTGGCGTCATTTTTTTCAACTTCTGAAGGGCTTCTTGTAGATGTTCCTCGTTTGTGTCGTTTAGCGAGTAGCCGAGGCTATTTAAGCCGAGACCCATGACTTCACGCGCACCGTCAATGAGTAGAATCTGATTTTTTAGTTCTGGGTCCCAGAGCGAATCCCAATTATCAAAGTTTTTATCCGGAAACATTTTTTTGTTGTAAATTATGCCGAGCGTGCCCCAAAAATATGGCATGGAATACTCGTTATTTTCATCAAATGAAAGGTTCATAAACCGCTGATCTAAATATTTTTCGTTTGGCAGTTTGGTGTGGTCAAGCGGAATAAGCAAGTTCTCCTGCTTCATTTTATTGATGGCATAATCACTTGGCACCGCGATATCAAACGTTGTGCCGCCTTGTTCGATTTTTGTCATCATCGCTTCATTCGAATCGAAAGTTTGATAAATGACCTTCAAGCCAGTTTCTTTTTCAAATTTTTTGATTAAAGTAGGGTCAATATAGTCGCCCCAGTTATAAATCGTAAGCGTATTCCCGCCTGCATACCCTTCGGAGCGATTCATCATTGTTGCTAAAATCATCATACCAAAAGCTAGAATAAGAACTGGAATGAAAATTTTTAGTAAAGCCTTCATTCTTTTGTCGCCCCCGATCGAATTCCTTTATTGCCATTTCTACGGTTAATGAAGTAGTAACCGATAACGAGCAAAATGGTGAAGAGGAAGATTAGAGTGGAAAGCGCGTTAATTGATAAGGAAATCCCTTGGCGCGCGCGCGAATAAATTTCAACGGACAGCGTTGAGAAGCCGTTTCCTGTGACAAAAAAGGTGACGGCGAAATCATCGAGTGAATACGTGAGGGCCATAAAAAAGCCGGCAAGTACGCCTGGTGCAATGTATGGCAAAATCACTTTCGACAAGACGTTCCACTGACTGGCGCCTAAATCGCGAGCGGCATCGATGAGCGTTGGACTCATTTCTTGTAGTTTCGGCAAGACCATCAAAACGACGATAGGAATACTGAAAGCGATGTGTGAAACTAAAACGGAAATGAAGCCTAGTCGAATACCTAAAATCGTGAAGAAAATTAGAAAACTTGCGCCAATTATAACGTCAGGGCTTACGATAAGGACATTATTTAAACTTAAAAGTGAGTTCTTACCAAATGGCCGTGGTATAAATTTAATCGCCAGTGCGCCGCAAACGCCGATAGCCGTTGCAATGACCGATGAAAGTAACGCGATAACGAATGTGTTTAAGACGATAATTAGGAGTCTTGTATCGCTGAAAACTTCTTTGTAGTAGCCGAGCGTGAAGCCTTTAAAACCATGCATTGTGCCACCAGAATTAAACGAGTAAAACATTAAATAGAAAATCGGTGCATAAAGCAAAATAAAGACGATGATGAGATAAATGTTACCATAATTTCGCTTCTTCATTTACGGGCACCTCGCTTCCGTTTTGAGCCTGTTAAGAACATAATTAAAATCATTGCGATGATTAAAAAGACGCCGATTGTTGAGCCCATACCCCAGTCTTGTGTGACGAGAAAATGTTCTTCAATCGCGGTTCCGAGTGTGATGACGCGGTTCCCTGCGATGAGTCGGGTAATCATGAAAAGGGATAGTGCTGGTATGAATACGGCTTGGCAACCTGATTTTACCCCGTCAGCTGTCAGTGGCAAAATGACGCGCCGAAATGTTGTAAAGCTAGATGCTCCTAAATCCTTAGATGCTTGAATGAGAGATGGGTTGAGTTCTTCTAGCGCATTAAAAATCGGCAAAATCATGAATGGGATAAAAATATAGGTTGATACGAATAGGAAACTGAAATCGGTAAACAAAATTTGTTTTTGCCCGATGCCAATGAGTTCCAAAAATTGGTTGGCTGCGCCGTATGTGCCGAAAATCCCAATAAACGCGTAAGCTTTCAAGAGTAAATTAATCCATGTTGGCAAAATAATTAAAAGTAGCCACAGCTGTTTATGTTTGAGTTTTGTGAGTAAATAGGCTGTCGGATACGAAATCAAAAGTGTAAAAACTGTAATCAAAAACGCGTACCAGAAAGAACTTAGCGTCATTTTCATATAAACGGGTGTAAAAAAATGGACGTAATTGCCGAACGTAAAGTTGCCGTCCACATCGAAAAATGAGTAGTAAACGATGAGGAGAATTGGCGCGATGACGAACAGCACAATCCAGAGGACGTAAGGGACGAGATACATGTTTCTTGCGCGTCTGGTCATTACTCTACCTCGTCGTAGCTCTCTAGGCGTTTGTCGAATTCTGCTTCGGTTTCACCTAGTCGCATGACGTGAATGGCTTCGGCATCAAAGGTTAAACCGATTTCATCGCCAATTTTTGCTTTTTTAGTTGTATGCACGAGCCATTCGTTGCCGTCTACGTCGATACAACCCATTTCATAGTGCACACCTCTAAATAAAAGCCAGTCTACCTTGACGCGAAGCTGTCCTTTATCGGCGGCGGTAATTTCCAAGTCTTCTGGACGAATGACGATTTCCACGGTTTCGTTTGGGTTAAAACCTTGGTCGACACATTCAAAATGACGGCCGACAAATTCGACTTCGAAGTCTTGAATCATTTTTCCAGGGACGATGTTCGATTCGCCAATAAAATCCGCCACAAAGCGATTAATTGGCTCATCATAAATATCAATCGGCGTCCCGCTTTGCTGGATCTCCCCTTTATTCAAAACAAAGATTTCGTCACTCATGGCAAGCGCCTCTTCCTGATCATGCGTAACGAAAATGAACGTAATGCCTAGACGGCGTTGCAGGTCGCGAAGCTCGTATTGCATTTCCGTCCGCAGCTTTAAGTCGAGCGCGGAAAGTGGCTCGTCGAGAAGAATAACTTCTGGCTCGTTGACAATAGCTCGGGCGATGGCAACACGTTGACGCTGGCCGCCACTCATTTCACTGATTTCGCGTTTTTCGTAGCCGGAGAGATTGACGAAACGAAGCGCTTCTTTTACTTTCTCGTCGATTACCTTTTTCGCTAATTTTTTAATTCTTAGCCCGAAAGCGACATTTTCATATACGTTTAAATGCGGGAAAAGCGCATAATCTTGAAAAACGGTATTAACTGGGCGCTTATTTGCTGGAATCGCATTAATTTTCTTTTCGTTTAAATAAATATCGCCGTCTGTTGCCTCTAAAAAGCCAGCAATGAGACGTAAAATCGTTGTTTTTCCGCAACCTGATGGTCCGAGCAGCGTGTAAAATTTACCTTTTTCTATTTCAAAGCTGACATTGTCCAAAACTGGCGCATCGTCATCAAATTGTTTCGTTACATTTTCAAAGCGAATAATTGTATCTTGCACACGTCTTTCCTCCCTTACAAATACGAATCTGTTGCAACTAGAATGAGCGTTGCAGCTTCTTCTCCGTCATTCATTATTTGGTGTTCATCTGCTGCATGAAAATAAATCGTTTCATTTTGTTTTGCTTCATACGTTTTATCGCCTAGGAGAACTGTCACAGTCCCTTTCAACACATAAGCAAACGTTTCTGAAAGCGACGGTTCAAATTGCTTAAAGCAGCTTCTGGCGCTAATTTCGAGCAAAACAGGTTCCATCTCCTTTTCATTCGATTCCGGCACAAGCCACTCAATTCGGTAGCCTTTCTCCGTATCCTCATAAAAAGTCCGTTCCTCTTCACCATAAATCACCTTTTGCTGCCGCTCTTCTTCGTCAAAAAAATCTTTTGGTGATTGTCCTAAAACTTCCAAAATAGCGAAAAGCGTTTCGATGGAAGGTGAACTAAGATCACGTTCTAATTGCGAAATATACCCTTTCGTAAGATCCGTTCGCTCGCCTAGTTCTTCTTGCGTTAAATTTTTACTCAGTCGTAAATTTTTAATTCGATTTCCAATTTCCATCCGCGCATCTCCCTTTCGTGAAGTTTAGTTATTCTAAACTCTAAAGCACACTTGTTTAGTAAAATTAAACTTTAGGTTTAGTAACAGCAAGACTCATTATACAACAAAGCATTTTGAACTTCAATAGCTTTTTCAAATAAAAAAATCCCCGCCGAAAGTTAATCAAAAACTAACTCCCGAAAGGGATTTCACCATTAATATTGTCTAACACTCGCCGCCTTATAATTAGCCATAAACGCTTCAATTTCGGAAAAATCGTCGCTAAATAAAATGTTGGCGAGGTCTTCCGCCGTCAAAAAGCCATCTTCTACCATTTTGTTATAAAACATTTGCACGAAATCATAGTAGCCTCCGGCGTTAAAAAAGATACACGGATTTTGATGCTCCCCAACTCGACCCCAAGAGACGACTTCTGAAATTTCTTCAAGCGTGCCCGGTCCGCCTGGAAGTGCTATATAAGCGTTCGCAAGTTGCATCATCTTCCTTTTCCGCTCATGCATATCCTTTGTAATGACAAGTTCCGTCAATTTGTCGTGGGCAATTTCACGGTCCACTAAAAATTGGGGCATCACACCATATACTTTTCCTCCGGCATTTAAAACTGTATTTGAGACAATGCCCATCAAGCCAACTTTGCCACCGCCATATACAAGACTATGCCCCGAACTGGCTAGCCACTCACCTAATTGTACGGCGCTTTCGGCATACACCGCGTTTTCACCAACGCTAGCCCCGCAATAAACTGCAATATTCAACGTTATCTCTCCTTACGCCATTTCTTCTTCCACTGTATAGATTTCAAGCATATTTAGATTTTGCCTCAAATCACGCGCCAAATCACGTGAAATGCTACCATTTTCAAACATACTTTGAATGTTGTCGCGCTCCATTTGAATGCCCAGCAATTCGATTTCGCGAACCTTTTGATTTGATTTCGGTCGTTCACTTGGACGCACACGATTCTCGCTAAGACGATCAAGGAACATTTTGTGTTCCGTAATAAGCGGACCAATTAAATCCGTATTGTCATCCGTAATTTGTGATTTCAAAAGACGAATCGTTAACTTTTCGTTCTCCTCACGTAAAAGTTGCATTTCAGCAAAAGCCTCTTTTTGTTTTTCCTTCGTATTTCCAAGTTTTTGCTGCATCTTCTTAAATTTCTTCGGATGTAACACGAGCCGTAGCGCGCGTTTCGCAAACATCAAAAAAGTTTTAGTCCGCGCAAGAAATTTTTGTTTTAAAGCCGATTCCATCATACCAAGATAGCTTTCGTAGCGGTAAACCGTGCTCGCACTAACTTGTCCCTCATCGCGCATTTTTTTCATGTTCTCGCGTTCCCAGCCAATAATTTCAAGCCGCTTCGCTCTCTCTTCATCCGACATTTTATGATGGGCCTCACCTTGCTGAAGATCATGAATTCGACCGCGATATTCCTGCATAACAAGTTCAGTCACAGCCTTATTCTCCGGCGTAATCTGGGCGTGCAACCCGCGAATCACATTTCGCAAAATCTTAATTTGCACCGCACGGCTAAGCCGCAAATCCCCAACGTCCGCTTCGCCCCCACGCGCCAAAATCGGCAAAATAAACGTCGCAATCAGAAGCGAACAAAGAATTACACCCGAAGCGATAAAAATAAGTAAATCTCTTTGCGGGAAACGCTCGCCATTGTCTAAGAAAAAGGGAATCGATAAGGCGGTAGCAAGCGTCACAGCTCCCCGAACCCCAGAAAGGCTTGTCAATAAAGCCGTCCGTAACGCAGGTCGCTGCTTCGTTTTCCTCGCTTTCCGCGAGTGGTCAAATTGCCAAAAACCAAATACCCAAACAAAGCGTAATAAAATGAGCGCCGCCGTAATGAGTAAGATGTAAACCGTCACTTGCACATTACTAATACCCGAATCGCGCCAAACCACTTCCGCGATAGAAGGCAATTGCGTCCCTAAAATTAAAAAGACAAGTCCATTCAAAACAAATACAATTACAGACCACGTACTTTTTGAAACAACATTTAATTTCACTTGTTGCGGATCCATTTTCTTTCCTTCAACAGCGTGAACAACACCCGCGGCCACAACTGCTAAAATGCCCGAAACATGTAATTCTTCTGCGGCTAAATAAATTAAAAACGGGGTTAAAATTTGGATTAGCATATGAAACGTTACATCTTCCATGCCTAGTCCGCGCACCCATTTTAAAAATTGGAATTTCAGAAAACTAAGGATTAGCCCAACTAAAACGCCGCCAATCGAAATGACAAGAAAACTCCATGAAGCACTCAACAAACTAAATGTCCCCGTCACCATAGCTGCAATCGCAAATTGGAACGAAACAAGACCCGAAGCATCATTAATTAATGATTCTCCCTCTAATAAATTCATAATTCGTTTCGGCAAATGAATGCGCCCTGAAAGTGATCCAACTGCAACCGCGTCAGTCGGCGCAAGAGATGCCGCCAGTGCAAAAGCCGCAGCTAGTGGAATAGTTGGAATCATCCA
Organism: Listeria goaensis; assembly: GCF_900186125.1. GTDB lineage: Bacteria > Bacillota > Bacilli > Lactobacillales > Listeriaceae > Listeria > Listeria goaensis. Next base: position 176,692 of record NZ_FYBQ01000002.1, read on the forward strand.
GTTCACAAAGTAGCCGATAATAAGTACAGTAGCAAAAACTAAACCTAGAGCCAGTACCAAAATTGGTGTCCGAAGTCGCCAAAGCGCTTTCTTATCCGTTCTTTTTCCATCATTAAAAAGAAGTGGTGCAATAAACATGACTAAAAACAATTCTGGATTAAGTTTTAGTTCTGCGCCAATCGGTAAGAGAGCGATTAATATACCGAGTCCAATTTGAATAAGTGGAACCGAAACAAATGGTATAAACCGGTTTAGTAAATTGGATATAAAAATAGCGACTAATAGTAGTAATACAAATAGAAATATCTCCAAATTACTTCTCCTCCTCTAGACACATTATGCATGAAAATACAAAAACGCGCAAACAATTAACCGAGTTAATCATTCACGCGTCAAACTAATTATTTTCTTCTTGTTCCAGTTTATATTTTTCAATTTCATCATTCAAATTCTTCATTTTATCATCAAGTTCCGTCACAATTTTCGCCGCCGCACGAAGCTCGTTTACTAAACGCTCCGGCGCCTCTTGTTTGTACTTATAATAAATCTTATGTTCTAAACTCGCCCAGAAATCCATCGCAACGGTGCGAATTTGAATCTCAACGACAATTTTTTCTACACGGTTTGTTAAGAAAATCGGTACCTCACATAATAAATGCAAACTTCTATAGCCATTCGGCTTCGGATGCGTAACGTAATCTTTTTCGCGTAAAATCTTCAAATCATTTTGGTTTTCAAGCATCTCTTTAATTTTAAAAATATCTGATACAAAAGAGCAACTCACACGTATCCCTGAAATATCGTGTACATGTTTCCGAGCGTTTTCTGGCGTAATGTCCACTTGTTTCTTTTCGAGTTTTGCCCCAATACTTTCAAACGATTTCACACGCGATTTAATATGCTCCATCGGATTATAATCATGCAAAAACTGAAACTCTTCATTTAAAATTTTAAGCTTTGTATTGACTTCCTCAAGCGCAAAACGGTGCATTAACATGAGGTCCCGCCACTCTTTTAGTTCGTTTACTGAAGGTTGTTGTTCCACCACTTAATCTCCTCTCAAACTTCTCACCCTCTATGTTACTACATTTTCTCGGGAAGTAGTGCCAAAATGTAAAAAAACTTATATATTTCTCATGAGATTTTTACTTTAAATCCCCTAAAAGCTTAAAAACACATTCTTTTATCTCTAAGTCTAAATTTCGATTTTGTTCGCTTGTAATCAAATAAAACGGTCGATTCAAATCCGTTTTTTCTTGCGTCACCTGTTCAGAGTGCGTGACGAATTTTGATTGCAGCGTGCGACCAAGTCCAAGCTCAATCGCCTGGTGAATCATCGCGTTATGGTTAATTACCATTTTTTCTTCAGGTTGGATATTTTCCTCTAGTAAATACTGGTCTGTATACGCCCGAATACCAGACCCTTTTTCTCTGAAAATCCACGTTTTATTTTCTGGGCTGCCAAAAACGACCATTTCATCCCACATGAAAATTTCCCGCTCCACGCCTGGCACAATTTCCGGCGACTCCACGAGCCCAATATCGGCGTCTAGCATGTGCACCGAATGAAACACGTGACTCGAATTTTCGATAAAAAAGTTGAAATCGACGTGCGGAAATTGATCTGTGAGCGGCTTTAAAATTTGCGGTAAGAGAAAATCACCAATCGTTTGCGATGCGGCAATTTTGAACTTTTTGCGCTCGCCGCCATCAAGACGCGCAAGTTCGCTTAGTATCCCGCTCCAGTTGTTTTTCATTTGCGTGGCTTTTTCATATAAGAAATCAGCCGCTTTTGTCGGCGTAATGCGATTATTACCACTTCGCAAAAACAGCTTTATTCCCAAATCCTGTTCTAATTTTTCAATATGCACGGAAATCGTTGGCTGCGAAATATAAAGTTTTTTCGCTGCTTTCGTGAAATTTTGCTCCTCATAAACAGTCGTAAACGTTTCTAAAAGTTGAAACATCACTTCTCCTCCTGATTAAAAAAAGAATTTGCTTGCCAAAAATGAAAAGCCGAACAGCACAGCTGAACTAATGCTTGCCGCTAGAAAAACATTGCCCCCACGTGCCCGAATGACCTTGAAATTCACACTCATGCCTAGCGCGGCCATCGCCATGCCAAGAAAAATATAAGCAGCGCTCACAAGCCCGTTTAATAGTGCATCGCCAAGTGGTAAAAACGTTCCCGCTACGCTCGCGAGCAAAAAGCCAACCATAAACCACGGGATTGGGAGTTTGCGCTTCCCTTCTGCCCGGCTTTCCTTACGCCCGAACCACATGCCAACAAAAATCGCGACTGGTGCTAGCAAAATGACACGTGACAACTTCGTAATTAAAGCCGCATCAAGTGCCGCAGACCCGCTTGAACTCCCCGCTGCCACCGCATGAGCAATCTCATGTAAAGACGCCCCGTTCATCACACCAAATTGCGTCGGCGACAAACCAAGCCACGGCTTCAAACCAATTTCAATGAGCGTAAACACTGTGCCTAAAATACAAACGACCGCGACCGCAAGCACCGAATCATCTTTATTCGCCTTCACTTCCGGCGACACGCCCATCACAGCCGCCGCTCCGCAAATCCCGCAGCCACTTGCCGTTAAAATGGCGAGCTTCTCATCCACTTTAAACAACCGACACAAATAGTAGGTTAAAAAAATCATTCCAGTAACCACAACGAGTGCCAGTAAAATCGTCTTCACGCCTGATTCAGCAAGCACTTTTAAGTTGAGCCGAAACCCCAACAAAATAATTCCCAGCCGCAAAAATTTATTGGAGATAAACGCCATCCCAATTTCGCTCTTCTGAATGACCGGCCGACTCACTTGAAAAAGCATTCCAAACAAAAGCGCAATTACAAGCGCCCCCACCAAACTAAATCCTGGCAAAAGCGCCAAATATTTCCCCGCAAGCGAACAGATAAGCGTCACTGCCGCCGCAATCCAAAAACTTTGTTTCGCAAAAATCATTTTTATCCTCCTCGTTCAATATCTTACTTTAAGTATAAAAGATTTTTACGATTAAATAAAATAGTAATAATAAATGATTTTAATTAAGTATTTTAATAACAAAAAAAGAGCAATCATTTTAGATTGCTCTTAACTTTACACGCACAATCAATCGTCATCAATTGTCCTCTTCATTTCCTTCTGCACTTTCCGCAGCGCTTTTTTGGAGCCACGTTCGAAATCGCGTGCTTCTTTGCGTTCAGCGAAAGATGTAAAAAGGGAGTCCAAATCGTAGTCGGCCGGGTACAGGTCGCTTGCTTTAGCGAGTCTAGCCAGTCGTTTGGCGCGTACAACAACTTGCTTGCCGCCCGCAAAAACGGTCACGTCATCTTTGTCCTGCGCGTAAACGAGGCCAACTTCTTTTGTTTCTAAAAGCTCAACTCGGTCGCCTTTCGCAAATTCAATTTGTGGTTCACGCACGTCTTGTTCGACTTTTCGGACCGTGATTTTTTCATACACGTAATCTTTTGATGTCATGTAGCGCGAAGCTTGGCGAATGATTTTGTCATCCAAATTCATTTTTTTGGCAATGAAAAGCGCATTGCTTTCCCCAGATTCGCCAATGATAAGCTGATATTTCGGTTCGAGCGTTTCCTGATTGAACGCCATACGCGCATTCATGAAGTCGGGATGTTCGCTGCCATATTTTTTGATTTCCGCATAATGGGTCGTCGCAATAGTCGTCGCACCTTTTTTGTAGCACGCTTCTAAAATCGCGACCGCGAGTGCCGCTCCTTCATTCGGTTCAGTCCCACTTCCAATTTCATCCAAAAGAAGCAGTGTTTGTTTATTCGTGCGTGACACGATATCCGCGATGTTGCGCATATGCGAAGAGAACGTGCTGAGCGCATTTTCGATACTTTGGTTGTCGCCAATGTCCACGAAAACGCCATCGAAAATCGCCATTTCCGCCCCCTCATCTGCCGGAATGTGCAAACCTGCCATCATCATTAGCGTAAGCAGCCCAATGGTTTTCAGCACAACCGTTTTCCCGCCAGCATTTGGCCCTGTAATGACAAGACTTCGGTAATTCTCCCCAATTTCAAATTGCAGCGGCACACGATCTGTCCCTAAAAGAAACGGATGCCGTGCATTTTTCAGCCGAATAATGCCATTTTCATTGATGCTCGGTGAAATGCCTTCCATTTGTCTAGAGAGCTTCCCTTTAGCAAAAATAAAGTCGAATTCGGCGATAACATCTTTGTTATGCTTAATACCGTCTAGTTTTTCAATGATACTTCCAGTTAACGTCATCAAAATCTGATAAACTTCCGCGCTTTCCCATGCGTAAAGGCCAACAAGTTCGTCATTTAGCTTCCGCACCGCTTCTGGCTCAATAAAAACCGTCGTTCCCTTCCCAGACGATTCGACAATCGCACCCGGAACAAATTTTTGGAAACTCGCTTTAATTGGCACCGTATAGCGATCATTTTTTTTGCTCACAAAAAATTCTTGGATATATTTGCGGTTTTGGCTGTTCTTCATGAATTTTTCAAGCCGTTCAGAAATCTTCTCTTGTGTGTCTAAAATCGCTTTCCGAACTTTCCGTAACGCACGGCTCGCCTCATTCACCACTTCGCCATTTCGAATCGCCGCATAAATTTCATCTTCTACGTCCATGAAACTTTCAATGCTCCCCGAATAACCCATTAAAATCGGCGCAACATGTTCATTTTTCTCCATAAATTGCTTCACACGTCTTGTACTCCGCAAAAAATCAGCTATCAGAGTAAGCTCTTGCGGCATCAGTTCCTGCCCCCGGTCGATTTTCCCGATGAGCTGGTCAATATGGCTAACGCCCGCAAGCGGCAAATTTTGTCCACTATTTAAAATTGTCCGCGCTTCGGAAGTCTCCGCTAATTTATGCGCGATGGATTTTTTCGTTCTATATATATGCCCTTCCTGCGCTTTTTCTTTTGCAACGTTGCTCACGCAGTTTTCACTTAGGCGTGTCATTAATTCGTTAAAGCCTAGTTTTTGATAAGTTTCTGTATTCATTTCTTCCAATCTCCTTTGTTTAAAAGTGGAAGATACCTTGGTGCGTCCTGAATTTTGGTTTTAGGTGTTTAAAACGTTTCGCTTTGCTTGCGTCTTTAAGCGCTGAAGGTGCTAAGAGAATCCTTGGATCAACGCCTCACTTTGTTCGGCCTTGTACTGCACCTCTAGGCACTAAAAGTGCTAAGAGGACTTTGGATCAACGTTTCGCTTTGCTCAACCTTGTACTGCACCTCTAAGCGCTGAAGCGCTAAGAGAATCCTTGGATCAACGCCTCACCTTGTTCGGCCTTGTACTGCACCTCTAAGCACTGAAGTGCTAAGAGGTGCAGCAAAAAACTGCAAACACCTTTGCAGTTTCATAAACATATCAAATTATGATAGTCATAATCGTAAATGTTTTGAAAGAGTTAGGTATCTTCATAGGCAAACCAAATAAACTTTCGTTTTTGAAAAATTTAATTGGTTGATTCATTTCCTAATTTAAGATATAACTACACTCACAAAAAGCACCTCGATTATTTGTTTGGACGCTAAACTTTCTTTCTCTAACAGAATACAAGGTAGGGGTTTTTTTGTCAACCTTCGCTCTTTCATTTACTTTCAATAAAGGGTTGATTTATTAGGCTTTTTCCTTTAAGATAGTACAAGTAATTAAATAAAATCCTCATCACTGGTGAGGTAGAGGTTGCAAAGATCACAAGTAGATTTCTTGAAGCGCGCGAAACGCTATTGATAGAAATGGAAAAGGAGATTTGCCGAAGTAAAATGAATTTTTGCGGTTTATTTTGCTGGGACGGTTTGCGAAAGCGGCTGGACTGCTACTAAAATAGTCTTTTTTAGTAGGTGCGCTATCTGACAAGGATGCTTTGTATGTTATCCCCGCCTTATAGCCATAAGACGGGGTTTTTTATATGATTAGAAAGTCCTGATACAGCGCGAAATTTAGACAAAAAAGGAGTTTTATAATTGAAGAAAAAATCAAGTGGGGAGATTAAGCGTTCTCTTCAAACACGACATTTATCGATGATTGCGATTGGGGGATCCATTGGAACTGGGTTGTTTCTTGCAAGTGGAAATGCGATAGCGACAGCGGGACCAGGCGGGGCGCTTGTGGCGTATGCAGCCATTGGATTGATGGTATTTTTCCTGATGACAAGTCTTGGCGAAATGGCTACGTATATGCCCGTATCGGGGTCTTTTAGCACGTACGCCACGCGATTTGTTGATCCCGCTTTTGGCTTTGCGCTCGGCTGGAATTACTGGTTTAACTGGGCAATTACACTCGCCGTCGATATTTCAACGGCCGCACTCATCGTGCAGTTTTGGTTACCAGATACGCCAGCTTGGCTTTGGAGTGCCATTTTCTTAGTGCTTATTTTTGGATTAAATGCCTTATCTGTACGGGCTTACGGGGAATCCGAGTATTGGTTTTCCATTATCAAAGTGGCCACCGTTATTGTCTTCCTTATCGTCGGCGTTTTGACGATTTTTGGGATTCTTGGCGGGGAATTCATCGGGTTTAAAAACTTCACAGTTGGAGAGGCACCATTTAAAGGCGGATTTTTCGCGATACTTGGAACATTCCTCATCGCCGGCTTTTCCTTCCAAGGGACAGAGCTTGTTGGTATTGCAGCTGGGGAAAGTGAAACACCAGAAAAAAGCGTTCCGAAGGCGATTAAACAAGTTTTCTGGCGGATTTTGCTATTTTATATTTTTGCGATTTTCGTGATTGGCCTGATTATCCCTTATACGAGCCCGAATTTGCTTGGCGGTGAGGCAACTGATGTGGCGATTAGTCCATTTACGCTCGTTTTTGAAAAAGCTGGTTTAGCGTTTGCGGCGTCTGTCATGAATGCCGTCATTTTAACGAGCGTTTTGTCCGCTGGAAACTCTGGCTTGTATGCTTCAACGCGTATGCTTTGGTCGATGGCAAAAGACCGCAAAGCGCCACAATTTTTGTCTAAAGTAAACCACCGTGGTATTCCAATGGCTGCCCTTGTAGTAACAACAATTGTTGGGGCACTTACTTTTGTCACTACTTTAAGTGAAAATGGGACGGTCATTTATACATGGCTGCTTAGCGCATCTGGCTTAACTGGTTTCATCGCCTGGGTCGGTATCGCCATTAGTCATTACCGCTTCCGCCGTGCATTTATTAAACAAGGTCATGATTTAAACGAACTGAAATACCGAGCGAAATTCTTCCCATTCGGACCGATACTCGCGCTCATTTTATGTATTTTAGTCATCATCGGTCAAGATTACAATTCCTTTTTAAATCCTGATTTCACAAGCGCCGCCTGGTGGCAAAAAATCGGCATCTCCTATATTGGATTACCCATTTTCTTCATCTTTTGGCTCTCTTACAAATTGACGAAGAAGACCAAAATTATTCCGCTTGAAGAAGCCGAATTTGACCACAAGAAAATGTAAATCACATAAAAAAATCACCCTCCATCTTAAGATAAGGGTGATTTTCATTTTATCTAGCTACACTTATTTTTTTCTCCAAAAGAACAGACTTCCGATAGCTAGTAATCCTAGCCCAATTAATCCAGCTGCAGCAGGTTCACTATCTCCTGTTTTAGGCAAAGCATCTTTTGTGACTTCTTTAACTGTCGGTGTGCTGCTATATGCTTTTGGTTGGCTTTGCTCTATGGAAATGGGATTCGTGTTGCCTAAACCTGCTTTAATCACTTCTGCCGGGTCCTCTGTATCTGTATTGTTCTTATCTTGCTTTGAAGAATCAGTGTCATCATTATGATTAACAGGAAGCTCTGTAATGATAACGATTCGTTGGAAGTTTGTTGTATTTCCATCGCTATCTGTGACTTCATAGGTCACTTCATAAGCATCTGGCTTACTCGTATCAACTTCGTTACTCACTACTTTCATTTGGCTCGTAATATCGCCATCTTCTTTATCTGTTGCCTGTATATCGCTCATTGGGTCAAACGCATCGCCTTCTTGTAGACGAATTATCTTTTCTCCGGTGATTTCAGGTGCTTCTGTTACGATAACTGTACGATCAAATGTTGTCTTGTTTCCATCACTATCACTGACTTCATACGTCACTTCATAGGTTCCTGGATTTCCTTGTTGTACTTCATTATTTACGACTCTGATTTGTTCGGTAACATCGCCATCTTCTTTATCTGTTGCCTGAATATCTTTCATCGGATCGAATGTATCAGTTGGATTTAAACGAATTTCTTTTTCTCCTGTCATTACGGGCGCTTCAGTCACAATAACCGTACGAGTAAAAGTCGTCTTGTTTCCATCACTATCGGTCACCTCGTAGCTTACTTCGTACGTCCCTGATGCCGCTTTGTTAATCGTATTGCTTGTCACTTTGATTTGATCTGTCATTTCACCGTCTTCTTTATCTGTTGCTTGAATCGTACTCATTGGATCGAATTCATCATTCGGATTTAAGCGTGTCACTTTTTCTCCTGTAATTTCAGGTGCTTCTGTCACGGTAACTGAACGGTCAAACAAAGCCTTATTACCATCACTATCAGTCACTTCATAACTTACTTTGTATGTTCCGGGAACGCCTTTTTCTACGGAGTTACTCGTTACTTTGACTTGGTTTGTAAGATTGCCGTCTTCTTTATCTGTCGCTTGAATTGTACTCATTGGATCAAATTCATCAGTAGGATTCAAACGAGTCGTACTTTCTCCTGTAATTTGAGGCGCCTCGGTCACAATGACTGTACGCGTGTAGGTCGTGATATTTCCAGCGCTATCTGCCACCTCATACGTCACTTCATACGTGCCAGGAATACCTTCCTCTACATGATTACTTGTCACTTTTATTTTATCTGTCACATTGCCATCTTCTTTATCTGTTGCTTGAATATCTGCCAATGGATCAAATGTATCATCTGGATTTAAGCGTACTTCATTGTTTCCAGAAAAAACGGGTGCCCCTTCCACAACAACTTGACGAGTAAATGTTGCCTTATTTCCATCACTATCTGTGACTTCATAAGTGACTTCATAAGTTCCAGACACTCCTGTGTTCACTGGATTATCTATTACTTTTACTTGGCTAGTTAAATCGCCATCTTCTTTATCTGTCGCTTGAATTGTTTTCATCGGATCAAACTCAACATTGGGTTGGATAATAGTTTCCTGCTCACCTTGAATGACAGGTACATCATTACTTGTGACTGCTACAGACTGATCGGTTCCGTCTGCCGTATACGTGTCCTCTTCAAAATTCTCATCATGGTACACTACTGTCGTATCAGGTGTAACCGAAGATACTTCCGTCGCACCTTTTAAAGGAACCGTAATGTTTATTGAGGTATTATTTTCAACTTTCCCTGTTGTGAAAGTTAATGTGCGGGTCGCCTCATCATAGCTTTCACCAGTTATGCTTGTGTCTGACGATGATAAGCTTCCTGGTGTATAGGTTAATTCTTCTGGGATTTTGACAGAAAATGTATTACTTGTAGCTGCCATTCCTCCAACATTCGTAGCCTTTATATTATAATTAACATCTTTATTAACTTTCGTACTTGCTTCTGAAAAAGCTCCTTCTACTTGAAGCACAGATTGCGTCGCAAACTGAACATTATCTAGTAAGTTTCCTATAGCTTTATTTCCTCCCGCTGAAGACACTGCTCGGAATTGAAAACGGGTTGTCGTTTGGCCTTCTGGAATTGTGTATGTGCCTTTGTGAAGTCCCCATTCTGTATTTCCGTCTGTCATTTCCGCTTGCTGAGTCATAGTTCCTCCTGGTGCACCAAACTCTACGACTGCCGTATCATCACCCATTCGCCCTTTATGATACACTTGCCAGTGCACTGTAACACCTGGTGTAGTGGGAATATCTTGATACAACGCACTAGCTTCATAGGCATTCAGCTCAGCCCACTGTGTGCCAGATTGTGGTTTCGTATTATCAATATTTCGTTGTAATTCAATTTTCCCATCACTAGCAGTTGTTTGCCATCCAGGTACACTACTTTGATTATATAACTTATAACTTGCTGTAAAATGAGGGTTCTCAAAATCGCCGTTTACCAATGAAATTACAGCAGGTGAAGCTTGAAGGTTTGTCGTAGGGAGATTCGAAACAGCCTTTACTCCAGAACTGATAGGAATCATGATTAAATTAGTTAAAAATATCGTTGAAGAAACAGCTAACATACTTTTCTTTAATTTCTTTTTTTTCGTCATTAGATTTAATTCCTCCATTCAAATACTATACGTTAATCATACAATCAACCACTGCTTTACCCGTGGGGAATTTATACAAATCACTTTTGATTTTTTGACGATTTTGTGACAAACAATCTAGAAAAGTATCAAAATGAGTGTATTTTTATCTTTTTTACGCAAATATAGTACTCATAGTTATCCCAATACTCGTAAATAGTTGCTTCTTCCCTATATAGTTAGTATACTAACTATATAAGGAGGGAGTTCATGCATACACTTAATCATATCGGCTATCTACTTATGAAAACCGCTAAGGAATTGCGCTATGATTTATCAAGTAGTTTAGAGAAATACGGCATTACAAGCGCGCAGTGGGCCGTACTAAAACAGCTTGAATGGGGTTCTGAAAATGAAAAATTACGCTTAAAACAAACAAGTTCTTTCCTTGCTGACGAATTAGGTTTTGATAAACCAACAATGTCAGGTATTGTCTCAAGGCTTGAAAAAAATGGCTGGGTTACAAGGACGGAACATCCAATGGACAGACGCGCAACAATTCTAACGCTCACAAAAAAAGCACACAACAACCTCCCCTTTTTTGAAAAAAAGAGTGAAGAAGTGATGAAACAATTTTTGCGTCCCTATTCGGAGGAAGAAAAATATGCGCTACTCCAATTGCTTGAAAAACAAATAAAACGAGGTGATCATGATGACTGAAATATTAGTTATTGGCGCAAGTGGGAATATTGGTGAAACGGTTGTTAGCACGTTAATGAAGGAAAATATTCACGTTCGCGCAGCTACCTCGAAAGAGAACAATTTGCCTGCACCTACGGATCAAATTACGCACGTCCATTTCGATTTTCTGCGAACAGAAACGTATGAATTCGCTTTAGGAAAAGCGGAAAAAGTTTTTTTCATCAGGCCGCCACAGCTTGCTAAACCGAAGGAAGAAATTTTTCCTTTCCTATCTTTTTTAAAAGAAAAAAAGGTTTCACATGTTGTATTTGTCTCGTTACTCGGGGTTGAAAAAAATCCTGTCACGCCGCATCATAAAATCGAAAAAGAAATGGTGCGTTTAGAGCTACCGTATACGTTTTTGCGTCCAAGCTTCTTCATGCAAAACTTAAACACGACCCACCTAGAAGATATTCAAAAACGGGATGATTTGTTTATTCCGGCTGGAAAAGCGAAAACGAGCTTCATTGATACACGTGATATTGGGGAAGCGGCAGCCATCTGTCTCCTTGACACTGGCAAATATACGGGGAAAGCCTTTGACTTAACTGGCTCTAAAGCGCTAACTTATGAGGAGATAGCTCAAATTTTGACGAAGACGCTAGGCCGGGCTATCACTTATAGCAAACCGAGCTTATTAAAATTCCGTTCTACAATGATTAAACGCGGCGAACCGAAAGAATTTGTTAATGTTATGGTGATGTTGTATTTTATTACGCAATTAGGGAACGCGAAAAAAGTGACGACAGATTTAGAACAATTACTTGGCAGAACACCCACTTCTTTCGAACAGTATGCTTTAGATTATCAAGCGTACTTTCAATAAGCAAAATAAATAAGCATGAATCCCGTCATAATATCATCTTAAAAATGACTATTACTGGATTCATGCTTATTTTTTATCCATTTTTCTTTTTAAAAATAGAGAGGCCTAACCAAATTAATAAAAATGGCGTTGCAATGAGAATAATGCTAAGTACAACTGAAAACATTATCTTATCTCCTTACACGTTAATCTCGTTATGAACAGGCTCCACAGTTGGCTTTGTAACAAGCGCTAAAATGACTCCGACAACAAATCCAACTACCGCAAACGTTAACCAGCCCATCGAAATGTCATAAAACGGAATGAAACCTCTGAAAAACGCGTGAATGCCATCAATAGGAAGTTTTATCGCTTTTGCCCCTTCCAAAATCGAGATGACGGCCGTAAAACAAATCGTGGTCACATAAACCACTCGGCGCCCTTTAAACAAAGGATTAAGGAACGTGAGCAGAATGAGCACAATCGTTAGCGGATAAATCATCATAAGTACAGGTAACGAAAACTCAATCAAGTTCGCAAGCCCAACGTTTGCAACAAGGCAGGAAAACACTGAAAATACAATCACGTATGTTTGATATTTAAGTTTCGGAAACAGCTTCTGGAAGTAACTCGAACAAGCTGTAATCAACCCAATACTCGTCGTCAAGCACGCAAGCGTAATAATAATCGCTAGCAAAATCTTACCAAAATAACCAAAATAGAACGAAGCCGCTCCGGATAAAATAGGTCCTCCGTTATCGAAAAGTCCGAGGCGGTCCACACTCATGGACCCGATATAAGCTACAAAAATATAAATGACGGCCAAAAAACCTACCGCGATAAGTCCGGTTTTTAAACAGGCTGCCGCAATCTCGCGTTTTGATTTTGCCCCGTACGATTTAATTGCATTGATAACAATAATCCCAAACACAAGTGAAGCGAGCGCATCCATCGTGTTATAGCCACTAACAAAACCAGTGGAAAATGGTGAAGTCATATATTCACCTGTTGGTGCAGTTTGCTCTCCGAGTGGTTTCACGAGCGCCGCCACGATTAAAATGAAAATAAAAATGAGTAGTGCTGGTGTTAAGTACTTCCCAACACGATCAACAATTTTCGATGGCGAAAGTGATAGCCACAATGATATCCCAAAAAAGATGAGCGTAAAAATGAAAAGCGCAAACGTATGACTTCCTTCATTTAAAAATGGTGCCACTCCAATTTCAAAAGAAACTGTCCCCGTACGAGGTAAAGCAAAAAATGGCCCAATTGTTAAATAGAGAACGACTGTAAATAGAATGCCATAAATAGGGTGCACACGACTTGCTAAGCTTTGCAAATCATTGCTTCCCGAAATGCCAATTGCTAGCACACCAAGAAGAGGTAAGCCAGCCCCAGTAAGTAAAAATCCTGTTATCGCCACCCACACGTTAGTTCCCGCTAACTGTCCTAAATGAGCTGGAAAAATCAGGTTACCTGCTCCAAAAAATAATGCGAAAAGCATGAGGCCAATAAAGAAATAGGCCGAAAATGATAGCTGTTTATTCAAATGATATCTCCCTTTCAAAATCTGTCTTGTTCCTCTACCATACAGATTATCTGGGTCAAAAGCAATAGCAAACAGTCATTTTAGCCTATTTGTAATGCTTGGAACAGCTTTATTTTCGAACAAATCGGGACAATTTCATTTATTTTCTTCAAAAAGCAGATTTGTCAGAAAATTAGCGATTTAATAAATCCACAACTTTTTGATTATAGCGCCACATATTTTCTAGCTCCTCTTCTTTAAGTTCTGTACAAATTTTCATAAAAGCTTTGTAAATGTAAGTATTCATTTCATCTTCACGTAAAATCATCTTTCCTTTTTCCGTTAAAGTTAATTGAAAATCTCTTACTTGAAGTAAGCCTCTTTCAGTTAGCCCACGTATGTTAGCCGCGATAATCTGATGTTTGCCTTTTACTTCATACAAAATCTCGCGCAAAAGGACCTTTTCATGTTCTGCACAAATTTTTAAAATTCGGAGTTGTTCATATGACATGCCCATGCTGTTTTGATGTTCTCTCGTTAATGCTTTCATTGCTTTTTGTACGCGCATATAACTAGAAACAAGTTCTTTCATTTGCTCAACCTTACTTTCTTTTATTTGCATAGTAGCACCTCCACCTTTATTTTAAAGGAAAAATAAGCATTTAAGTGGAAATTTACAAAATCCTAACTAAAAAACAATTTTACGTTTTATTAGTTGCTTATATTTTGTAAGTGTGATATAGTTTATTTATAAACAATAACATTTTACGTTTAAACTCACTTTTTTAAGTGAATACAAAGAATGTAAATAGAAAAAAATGGAGGAATGACAAACATGACAGTAGAAAAATGGAATATTGACCCTGCACACACTTCAATTGAGTTTCAAGTGAAACACATGATGGTATCAAAAGTGAAAGGCGTGTTTAAAAAATTTGAAGCAGACGTTCAAATGAATCCTGAAGACTTAACTGATGCCAAAATCAAATTTACTGTTGACGCAGAAAGTGTAGATACTCGTCAAGCACAGCGTGACGGACATCTAAAAAGTGATGACTTCTTTAATGTAGAAAAATACCCACACATCACTTTTGTTTCAACTGAAATCACGCCAGATGGTGACAATGAATATGAAGTAACAGGTGATTTAACTATTCGCGATGTTACAAAACCGTTGCAACTACACGTTACATTTGAAGGTTCTGGAAAAGATCCAAATACTGGAAATATCGTAGCCGGTTTTGAAGGACGAGGCAAATTCAACCGTAAAGACTTTGGTCTAAACTATAATGCAGCGCTTGAAACTGGCGGCGTTCTAATCGGCGATGAAGTCAAATTAAATATTCAAATTGAAGCTTCTAAATAAGCACAAATCCTCCCTGAAAGAAAATTCTTTCAGGGGGGATTTCATTTATTAACTAAAAAGTTCTTTAAATTGTCAAAAAGAACGCTTCATAATCACCAATTTGCAATTTAGCACGCTCCTCTTTATGCTATACTTAAAAACTAATAATTAGAAAGAAAAAGGAGCTGTACCCCATCAATGAATTACGTTTTTCAAGTTCAACTGAGTCAATCAAAAAGCTTTCAAACTTGCCGTGTAAATTTCCCAACATTTTGCCCGTCATGTCATTCAAGTAAACATTTAACCGTGCTTTCTTCTACATTAAATTCCAAAGATGAAGTGCTAGGCTTGCTCATAGAATGCTTATCCTGTCACGATGTATTTTTAGAAAAATTCCAAATTGAAAAAGTAGATAATGAATTAAAAACCACTTATTTAACCGTGCATGACTCCCAAAATCAGCCTTTCATCAATGATTTACATGAACAAAATCCGGAATTTGCTTCTTTTTATCAAGAAGCGCTTAATTTGGAAGCTTCTCACCGCTTAGAATCGGCCTACTTACTCTATATTAAATCGGCTGATATTTTAGCAAAACACTCGCTTGCAGATTTGAAAAATATCCTACCTAAAGGGTCCTTTGAATCGGACTGGCAAAACATCCCTGCTTCTACAGACCTTTTGCTTAAAAATATCGACCAAATCAAGTCTTACATCGAAGGCGTTGCTTTACTAATTGCTGGCTTAGATTCGCTTGTTTTGGCTGAGGCTGAAGCATAGGAAATCCAATTTTATGAGCAGGTCCCTAGTTTTCTTCCCAAAAATGCGTTAAAATGGTGTATTGCTATTTTTTAGAGAAAGAGGGACATTATGAATAAAAACGAAAAATTAATCGGCGTTATTGCGGGGGCGCTCGCCTATGTTTTATGGGGCATTTTGCCGATGTATTGGAAACTCGCAACGGAAGTTCCGGCAATGGAGATTTTAGCTTATCGCATTGTTTGGTCCTTTGTTTTCATGGTGTTTTTAATTGCGATTTTGCGCAAATCAAACGAGGTTTACCTTGAAATCAAAGCTGTTTTTAAAAGACCAAAAACAGCTACACTCATTACGCTCGCGGCTGTTTTAATTACAGTCAACTGGTTCATTTTTATTTTCACAGTCAATAGTGGTCACGTGACAGAAGCGAGTCTCGGCTATTATATTAATCCGCTCGTCAATGTGCTCATTGCGACTATTTTTTTGAAAGAACGTTTAAGTCGCGGGGAAGTCATTGCGGTTTCGCTCGCTTTTATTGGTGTTGCCATTTTGACGTACCATCAGGGCACGGTGCCTTATGCGGCTCTAGGCATGGCGATTTCCTTTAGTCTGTATGGTTTAATTAAAAAATTTATTTCGGTTTCAGTATGGACGGGATTAACTCTTGAAACAGTAATTATAACGCCGTTTGCACTTATTTATTTACTATTTTTCTCCAAAAATTTCTTTATGAGTTATTCTGTAAGCATCGATTTCATTATGGTTGGCGCTGGGATTGTAACAGCGATTCCACTCCTACTTTTCGCGACGGCAGCGAAGAAAATCAGCTATACGATGGTTGGCTTCCTGCAATACATCGGGCCAACATTGATGCTGATTTTAGGCGTTCTTCTGTATAAAGAAAGTTTTGACAAGGTACAACTTATGGCCTTTATTTGTATTTGGGCGGCAATTTTAGTCTTTACGATTTCTCATATTTATTTAAACGCTAAAACGAAGCAACTAAAATCGGCGGCTTCAAAATAAGTTTTGAGGTGAGAATTTTGGTACACAAAACAAACGCGTGTCGAATGCTTGATCAAAAGAAAATTCCCTATTCGCTCCATGAATACGTGGTCGATGAAACCCACTTAGATGCGGTTCATGTTGCGACGGAAACGGGTCGGAATCCCGCACAAATTTATAAAACGCTCGTGACGGTTGGCGATAAAACGGGGTACAACGTGGCGTGCATTCCAGCGAATCAAACACTCCAATTAAAAGCCTTTGCGAAAATCAGCGGCAATAAAAAAGTGGAGATGATTCATGTGAATGATTTAGAAAAAGTGACTGGCTACATTCGTGGTGGCTGTTCCCCCGTTGGCATGAAAAAAGCCTTCCCAACATTCATTGATGAAGCGGCACAAAAGCTCGATACGATTTTCATTTCCGCAGGCAAACGCGGCTTGCAAATCGAACTAGCTGCGAATGATTTGCTCTTGGTTTGTCGGGGGAAATTTGCGGATATTTCAATGTAAAAAAAGCAGTGTCCTGTTTGATTTTTCAAACAGGACACTGCTTTTTTTAATTTTCACCATACATTTATCCATGTTTCATTGTAATATCTATCTGCCCACAATACGCCTCTATTACCGTTAGGATCAGATGTATATCTGGACATAATGTAAATTCGTTTTCCGCGGAACTTACTTTTACCAACTTCTAATCCAAATCCACCCCAGCCTATTACTGAATTCCCATACGCAGTTGTTACATCTGGTCTGTAAGATCTAGCAATTTTATACCTTCCTAGCTCCAAACCTGTATCCCGATTCATAATAAAGATATAAGCGTAGCTAGGATATCCACTTCTGTTACCATGCCATCCAGATGTTTTAATTGACCAATTTGTTTGCCTTAATTCATCAACAAAACCATATTGCCCTGATGAAGAATTCGTTTGGTTAAACGCGGCTTCAGCTTTATCTCCCGTCGAAAAGCCAAATGTTCCAATAATCCCAACCGTAAGCATACTAGCAATAAAAACTTTTAAAACCAATTTTTTCATCTCATTTCCTCCATTCTTTTTTGTTTAGTCTTACACTCTTATCATATCACGATAGCAAACTCACAAATATGTAAATTTTGTGTATTTTCAATTAAAAAGACTTTAAAAAAGTCATATTTTTGTTTTTACCAATCACATGCATACTTCTCCGTAAAGAAAAGCGGCATGAATTTTCATGCCGCTTTTTTTACTTCCGCCAAAACGTCGTACAGCCCGCTTTGTCTTCAATATTAAATTCAATAATCCGTCGTAATAAGTCGTAGTCAATTGGTTTATCCCATGGGAATTGAATGAGCATTTTCGTATGGCTGTAGCCCGCCTTTTTAATTTCTTCTGAAAAAGCTTCAATGCCAACAAGTTCTGGGGACATGGCTAAATGTTTTTTAGAAACGCTAAAGCCTGCAATGAATGTGTCATGATCCGTGAACATCGGTTGGTTCCAAGCAATTCGTTTACCTAAGTTTGGGAACGTCTTCTCCACCCAACCTAGCACTTCAGCAGTTCGTGCCTGCTGTTCGGGCACCTCAATTTGTCCAATAAAATCTTCGAATGTTTCCACTTTTGCTTCCTCCTTTCAGTTGCGTTTAGTTTAATTGTAACGGAAGAAACGAAATTTACAAGTGTTACTCACGGCAATCGCACTGACACCCTCCACCGCAACAGCCTTGCTCGCTCCTTGCGACTTGTGCAATCGTTTCGGCGGGCACACTTTCTTTCGCGCGCTTCACGGTTTCGCCGATTTTTGCGGCAGGCGCGCTCTCGCGGACTTTTCGCGCTTTGTCGAGAATGGCATTTTTGGGATTAAAGCGCTTCGCCCCCGTGCTCACTTTTCCTTCTTCCTGCACATCTTCCATGCCTTTTTTGGCTATCGAAAGCATCAGTTTAATGCGATTCAATTGGTTGACCGCACTCGACCCAGCATCGTAGTCAATCGACATAATGTTCGCATGTGGATAGAGCTTTTTAAGCCCTTTAATCATGCCGCGCCCAGTAATGTGATTAGGAAGACAAGCGAACGGCTGCAAGCAGGCAATATTTGGCACATCGCTATCTAACAGCTCGAACATTTCGCCCGTTAAGAACCAGCCTTCCCCCATTTTGTTTCCGAGTGACAACAATTGGCTCGCTTTTTCAGCGATAACTTCAATACTTTCTGGGGCGTCAAAACGCGTGCTCGCACGAAGCGCATCTGTGACTGGCTTGCGGTACTGATTGATGGCGGGAATCGCAAGGCTTTGTTTCGCAAATGATTTCACTTTTGAACGACCGAACGTATTGGCCGCAAAATGGTCGTCATAGCAGCAATATAGCAGGAAGTCGACCAAATCTGGCACGACAGCTTCCCCGCCCTCTTGTTCGATGACGTCAACAATACTGTTGTTGGCACCTGGGTGGAACTTCACCAAAATTTCCCCCACAACGCCGACACGAGGTTTCTTCTCCGAGCTAATTGGCAGCTTATCAAACGCGTCGACCATTTCTTTTGCAAAAGCTTTATACGCTCTAAAGGAATATTGTTCCATGAGTGTCTTCGCTTTTCCGAGGTACTCGTGATACAACTTATTCGCACTGCCTGGTGTGACTTCATACGGCCGGGTCCTGTACAACATGCGATCTAGCGCGTCACCGATAGATAGCCCCGCCATAAACCTCGTTAATAGTTTTGGTGAAAGCTTAAACCCAGGCTGCTTCTCAAGTCCATTCGCGTTTAGCGAGATAACTGGAATGCCTTCGATTTCGGCTTCACGGAGCGCTTTTTTGAGCATTGAAATGTAATTGGTCGCCCGGCAACCGCCGCCTGTTTGTGTCATGAGAACGGCCGTTTTATTCAAATCATAATCGCCATGTTTCAGCGCATCCATCATTTGTCCGATGGTTAAAATGGCTGGGTAGCAGGCATCATTATTGACGTAGCGCAAACCTTCGTCAACAGCACGCGGTGTAACGGCAGGCAAGACTTCCAAGTTATAACCGCTAACTCGACCGGCCGCTTCAAGAAGGGCAAAATGCGTTGGCGCAAGTTGTGGCGCTAAAATGGTGTAGCCTGCTTTGCGCATTTCTTTTGTGAAGAGCGTTCTCGGTTCTGGTGGCGCCATTTCAGTTGGCAAGACGCCGTTTCTATCCCGCTCGTCAATCGCCGCTTTTAAAGAGCGCACGCGGATTCTAGCCGCCCCTAAATTGTTGATTTCATCAATTTTAAGAAGTGTATAGACTTTTCCGTGACCTTCAATGATTTCTTGGCACATATCCGTCGTAATCGCATCAAGTCCGCACCCGAATGATGTCAATTGGACGAACTCCAAGTCCTTCCTTTTCCCCGTAAAGCTTGCCGCGCGGTAAAGTCTTGCGTGGTATTTCCACTGGTTTTCAACGCGCAAATCATGCTCCATTTCGCCGAGGTGCGAAATCGAATCTTCGGTCAAAACGGCCATCCCGTTCATCGTAATGAGTTCTGGAATGCCGTGGTTCACTTCTGGGTCTATGTGATACGGGTGACCCGCAAGCACAATACCCTTCACTTTGTTTTTCGCCATGTACTCCAGTGCCGCTTCACCTTCATTTTGAATATCTAGACGGCATTTCTCAGCTTCGGCAAGGCCAGCCAAAACGGCTTGTTCCATTTCTTCGGCTGGGATGTCAGGGAAAGTAAGTTTCATCGTTTCGATAAATGATTTTTCATTGTCAAGCGCGATAAACGGGCTAAACATTGGGATTTCTTTTTCCTCGAGCGCATCAACATTCACACGAATCACTTCTGGATAGCCGGCCACAACAGGACAGTTAAAGTTGTTTGTTGCTTCACCAAATTCGGGTTTTTCGTACACGACCGATGGATAAAAGACTGCATCGACTTTTTTGCGCACTAAATCCATCACGTGCCCGTGCGTTAGTTTTGCTGGATAGCAAACGGCTTCTGACGCAATCGTTTCGATGCCTTTTTCATATAGGTTTTTCGATGATTTACTAGAGAGTACAACCCGGTAACCCAACTGGTTGAAAATAGTAAACCATAGCGGGTAATTTTCAAACACATTCAAAGCGCGCGGAATACCAATTGAACCTCTTGTTGCTTCGGTTTTCTTCAGCGCCTTGTAATCAAACGTGCGTTTTAGTTTATACGCGTACAAATTGGGCAGCAAATTCCGAGTCGTCTCCACTCGCTCGCCGCGTTCACAGCGGTTGCCACTTACAAACGTGCGGTCGTCGCCGAAGCGCGTCACGGTTAATTGACATGTATTGCTGCACAAGTTACATCTGGACTGCGATGTCTCCGCACTAAATTCGCGTAATTTTTCCAAAACAAGCATTTCAGTCACTTCGCCTGTTTCATAATGTTCACGCGCGATTAGCGCCGCCCCGTATGCCCCCATCATGCCGGCAATATCTGGGCGCACAACTTCGCGTCCGGTTAAGAGTTCAAAAGCACGCAAAACCGCTTCGTTATAAAACGTTCCGCCTTGTACGATGACTTTTTCACCGATATCTTTTGGACTGCGAAGTTTGATTACTTTTTGGAGCGCATTTTTCACAACGGAATACGCCAGCCCCGCCGATAGATCCTCAAGGGTTACGCCCTCTTTTTGAACTTGTTTGACTTTTGAGTTCATAAAGACCGTACAGCGCGAACCTAAATCAACGGGTTCCTTCGCACTAAGCGCACGCTCTGCAAATTCTTCGATTGGCACATCAAGCGTATGAGCAAACGTTTCAAGAAACGAACCACAACCAGCCGAACAAGCCTCGTTTAGCATCAGGCTATCCAGTGCGCGATTTTTAATTTTCATACATTTCATATCTTGTCCGCCGATATCCAAAATAAAATCAACATCCGGTAAAAACTCGCGTGCCGCCCGGTAATGCGCGACCGTTTCAATTTCGCCAACATCAATTTTAAGCGCCGCCTTAATAAGCGATTCACCGTAACCCGTTATACCCGACTGCACAATTTGTACTTCTTCCGGCAGTTTTTCATACAAGTCACTCGTCGCATCAATGACCGACTGAAGCGGATTCCCATTATTACTTCCATAAAAGCTATATAAAATTTCGTTGTTTGTCCCCATCAAAATAAGTTTTGTCGTCGTTGAACCCGCATCAATTCCCAGATACGCATCACCTATGTAACTCGACAACTCTGCACGTGGCGCCTTCATCTCACCGTGTCTTGTCCGAAAGGCCACTAAATCTTCTGCTTTTGTAAAAAGTGGGGGTAGCGTCACCGTATCTTTTGCGAGGCTGGATAAATCCATGCCCGACAAGCGGCGCGTCACACTGTCGATTGAAATGGCCTCACTGTCAAACCCAGTAAACGCCGTGCCAAGCGCAATGAAATACTCCGCGTTTAGCGGCGCAATAATATCTTCTTCCTTCATTTTAAGTGTTTCCGTAAAACGAAAGCGCAATTGATCCAAAAACGTCAGCGGCCCGCCTAGAAACGCTACCTTCCCTCGAATTGGACGCCCACAAGCAAGTCCAGAAATCGTTTGCGTTACGACACTTTGGAAAATGGACGCCGCAATATCTTCTTTTCTGGCACCTTCATTTAAAAGTGGCTGAACGTCTGTTTTCGCGAACACTCCGCATCTTGAGGCAATCGGATAAATAGTTTGAGCGTTTTTCGCCAATTCGTTTAAGCCTGTTGGATCAGTTTGAACAAGCGTTGCAATTTGATCAATAAATGCACCCGTTCCACCCGCACATGCGTTATTCATGCGCTGTTCAATTCCGCCTGAAAAATAAATAATTTTTGCATCTTCCCCGCCAAGTTCAATAACGACATCTGTTTCTGGAATCACTTTTTCTACAGCTTCTGTACAAGCGATTACTTCCTGAACAAAATCCACTTCCAAGAATTTTGAAATCGCAAGGCCGGAAGAACCCGTAATCTTAAAGGTCATTTCGTCTGTTGAACATTTTTCCTTTAAATCTTCCATAATTAGTAGCGTTACCTTTTTGATGTCCGAATAGTGTCTGCGGTATGTTTGAAATAGAATTTCTCCTTCTTCATTCAATGCGACGGCTTTTGCTGTAGTTGAGCCGACATCAAGTCCGACATGAATCATTTTTCTCATCCTTCCCCATTACATGTTCAAAATATCACATTTTTTCTTTTGATTGTACCTTAATTCACAAATTAATAGTTGTTAAAAAATGAGTGATTACTCACTCAAAAGACGAGTGCATAGAAAATAAAAATAGACACCCTTATTTTTACACTTTTGTTTCTATTTGTAAAGGAAAAACCTGTTTGATGTAGTAGATTGACATTTTCATTAACCGTGCTAAAATTAATACAGAAAGAGCTAGTGTATTATTTATTTCTAATACACTCCGATGCCATTAAATTTAAAAAGGTGGGTTTAAGTTGAAGCGTATTGATAAAATTTATCAACATTTAGCGGATTTATCTTCCAAAACAACAATCCGCAAACAAATTGCTGAAAAAGACGGCTTTACAGCAACCATCATCGCGAATGACTTACATATTTTAAGAAATAATGTCAGCATGGAACTCAATGAACTTTTCAGACAAGGGAAAATTGTCAAAGTAAACAGCCGACCAGTTCTTTACTTCGTTCGACAAACGATTGAAGAAGCAATCGAACGCCCTCTCTCTGAAGACGAACTCACCTTTAGTCAGACAGAAGATCTTTTAGCTCTCTTCACTTCCGACACAATGAAAAAAAGTCCATTTGAAAACTTAATTGGCGCTAGCGAAAGTTTGAAAACACCTGTCGAACAAGCGAAAGCAGCCATGCTTTATCCACCAAATGGGCTTCATACGCTTATTTTAGGACAAACGGGTGTTGGGAAAACACTCTTCGCCAATTTAATGTATCGTTTCGCCCATCATGCAAATCGTTTAACGCAAGACGCGCCGTTTATCGTCTTCAATTGTGCGGACTACTATAACAATCCGCAACTGCTTATGTCGCATATTTTTGGGCACGTAAAAGGCGCTTTCACTGGCGCTGACGGCGAAAAAGAAGGCCTCGTTGAAAAAGCAAACGGCGGCATTTTGTTTTTAGACGAGATTCACCGCCTTCCTCCTGAAGGCCAAGAAATGATTTTCTACCTGATGGATTCTGGCACCTTCAATAAACTTGGCGAAACGGATCGCAAACGAAAATCGAATGTTTTAATTATCGGAGCAACGACCGAAAACCCCGAATCTTCTCTATTAAAAACGTTTGTAAGACGCATTCCGATTACAGTTTCGCTTCCCTCACTTGATGAGCGGACGGCGAAAGAACGTGTAGAACTGCTCACCCACTTACTTTCCAATGAAGCGCACCGCGTCAATAAACCTATTCGGATTGAAGATGAAGCCGCGAAAGCACTGCTTGGCAATACGACTAGCGGAAATATCGGGCAACTAAAATCGAATATTCAACTTGTTTGCGCACAAGGATTTTTAAATAGTTTCGATCAAGATGATGCCATTTTAATTGACTTTAAGACGTTACCAATTGAAATTAAAGATGGTTTCTTCCATTTTAGTGGCCGCCGTAAAGAATTACAGGAAATATCGGAATATCTTGAGCCATACACGACCATTTATCCTGAACAAATTCGTCCGCTCATCACAACTGATGAATATGAACCGAACTTTAATTTGTATAAAATCATCGAAGACAAAGCTTCTATTTTAATGGATCAAGGCGTTCTAGATGATGATATTAAAAAATTTATTACGATGGATATCGACATTCATTTAAATAGCTTTTATAACAAATTTAAAAACACGATTCAGACGCGTGAGAACATTTTAAAAATCGTCAATGAAGACATTTTGAATTTCGCCGAAGAAATCAAACTACGCGCCGAGCGTCACCTACACAAAAAGCTGAACGAACGATTTGTTTTAGCGTTTAGTCTCCATTTAACTTCCTTTATTAAAAGAGTAGAAAGTAACAAGCCGTTAAAATATACGAACATCGAAACGGTTATTAACGATAAACCGGAAGCTTACGAGATTTCTTGTGAAATAAAAGATGAAATTGAAGCTGTCTTTCACATTCGCGTGCCCAACATGGAAGTGATGTACTTAACGCTGTTAATTAGTTCGCTCTTAAAAGAACAGGAGAACGCCCGGGTTGCAGTCCTAGTTGCGGCGCACGGTAACAATACGGCTACCAGCATGGTCGGCGTTGCTAAAAAACTGCTCGGTGATGGACTCGTGGAAGGAATCGACATGCCGCTCGACCAAAGCCCTAAAGTTGTGCTTGATAAACTGACGGAACGGGCCAAAGAACTCGATATGGGACGCGGCGTCTTGTTGCTCGTTGACATGGGTTCCCTTACTGGTTTTGCACAAGTCATTGCTGAGCGCACGGGGATTGAAGTTCGCTCTATTGATATGGTATCCACGGCGACGGTCATCGAGTCGGTACGGAAATCCAATATTTTAGACATGGATATCGACAGCATTTATGACTCACTAAAAGACTTCCGCGGCTACGGTGGCTATGCTTCCGACAATGATTTGCAAGACCCAACTGGCAAGCCCCATGCGATCGTGACAATTTGCGCAACTGGTGAAGGTACGGCCGAGAAATTACAAATTTTCATTGAAAACATTTTAGATACAATAACGACCGAGCACATTCACGTTGTCCCAATTAGTGTAGCAGAAATGCAGCCGCGCCTTGCAGAACTTCAAAACGAATACGACATTCTGATGGCGGTTGGGATTGCCGATCCCAAAATGTCGATTCCCTTCATTCCGATTGAACGTTTATTCGCGAGTGATGGTGAGGAACACCTCGTTAGCCTCGTCAAACAGCGAAATATTTTCGTCCAAAAAAGTGAAACAAACCGCATTACAAAAGAAGTCGTGGAAGACAGCCTGAATGAATTTCTCACGTATTTGAACCCGAAAAAAACCATTGACATTTTAAATACCTTCAGCTCTGTTTTGGTAGAAAATCTCGGTCAAAAAATCGACAGCGCCCACCAGATCAACCTTCTCATACACGTCGGATGCGCCCTCGAAAGAATGGTCATAAACGACAGTTTGATTTATCGTGAATCAAAAGAAAGCTTCGACCCCCACATTTTAACTGCCCTAGAAGCAGCAAATGAAGCCGTCAGAAAACGAATGAATCTTTCTTTAACAAAAGATGAAATTTACTACATCCACGACATTCTAAAAGATATTTATTTACAAAAAACACCATAGCACCAAAGAGGCAAGATTTGCCTCTTTTTTTGTTTGCACTCCAATTTTACAGGGTAATGTAGTTTATGTGTCAAAATAAAATTAGTGTATTGGAAACCTTCTTTAGCGTATTAGGCACAATATATTACATATCAGACAATTGCTTTCTACACTGATTTATCAAGAATTAAGGGGGGATACTCTAAATCGGCATGCTTCTTGCATTCTATAAGATTGCGGGATTTTAAATTCGTCAAGAAGGAGGAGATAAATGATGCCAGTAGGGATTATCATTGGCACACATGGTGAATCAGCCCGTGAATTATTAAAGTCGGCTGAAATGATCATTGGCAAACAGGAAAATGTAGAATACATTACATTTGTTCCCGGTGAAAACACGGATACTTTGATTGCCAAATATAAAGAAAAGCTGAATTTAATTGACTCTTCGCAAGGCGTTATCTTTATGGTTGACCTCTTTGGCGGAAGTCCTTATAACGCTTCCAGTACCATCGCCTTACCGGAAGAAAACATGGATGTTGTAACAGGTGTGAACATTCCCATGCTGCTTGAAACCCTCGCAATGAGGGCTGGCGCTAACCTCAGCGATTTAGTTGACATTGCGATTCGTGCGGGTAGTGAGGGAGTGAAATCATTAAAACAAACATTACCAACTACAAATGAAAATGAAGGGGAGGACGATTTATAATGGATATTCGTCTAGCAAGAATTGATGACCGTCTAATTCACGGTCAAGTAGCTACAGTATGGACTAAAGAAACACAAGTAGAACGCATTATTGTCATCAATGATGATGTTGCAAAAGATCAAGTGCGTAAAACTTTACTTACACAAGTTGCGCCGCCTGGTGTTAAAGCGAGCGTTGTCGATGTTGACAAAGGAATTCGCGTATACAACAACCCGAAATATGCGACTACACCCGTTATGATGTTATTTACGAATCCGACGGACGTTTTAAAATTGGTGGAAAATGGTGTGGATATTAAGTCCGTCAACATCGGCGGCATGGCATTCCGTGAAGGCAAGAAACAAATTACGAACGCCGTTTCAGTAGATGAACAGGACAAGACTTCTTTCCGTGAGTTGGCCAAACGTGGCATCGAACTTGAAATCCGCAAAGTAGCTTCAGATAACAAAGTTCAACTAATACCGCTTATTGAAGAATAATTCATAGTGCAAATTAAGCGCTTCTTTTTTCTAAAAAAATCGATCTTATATGTATTTTATTAAAACTGGGAGGGAAAATAATGACTGCTATACAACTCGTTCTTGTATTTTTAGTTTCTTGTGTCAGCGGTATGGGGAGTATCCTCGATGAATGGCAAACGCATCGTCCGTTAATTGCCTGTACACTCATCGGACTAGTTCTTGGGGATATAACAACTGGTATTATTATTGGTGGTACCCTTGAAATGATCGCTCTTGGTTGGATGAATATTGGGGCAGCCGTTGCGCCAGATGCAGCGCTAGCTTCCATCATTTCAACCATTTTAGTTATTACTGGAGGGCAAGATATTAGTGTTGGGATTTCACTTGCCATTCCACTTGCAGCTTTAGGTCAAGTCTTAACCATTTTAGTTCGTACAATCACTGTTGCTTTCCAACATATGGCGGATAAAGCCGGAAAAGCCGGTAACCTCCGAAGTCTCGACTGGATTCACGTCACAGCACTTTTACTGCAAGCGATGCGTATCGCGATTCCTGCAATGATTGTCGCTGTAACAGTTGGTACTGATGCCGTTACAAATATGTTGAATGCCATTCCAGATGTTATCGTAAATGGATTAAACGTAGCTGGCGGATTCATTGTTGTTGTTGGTTATGCGATGGTTATTAATATGATGCAAGCGAAATATTTAATGCCGTTCTTCTTCTTAGGATTTGTCGTTGCGGCATTTACTGCCTTCAACTTGGTAGCACTTGGTGTTCTAGGACTTGTAGCAGCAATTGTTTACATTCAGCTCAATCCTAAATACCAACTTAAAGCGGCTATTGAGCAGTACGGCGGTGGCGGCGGAAAACGCCAATCAGATGATGACTTAGATGACGACTTGGACGACTAAGAAAGGGGGATAATAAACATGGCTAATGAACAAGTTACAGTTGGTGAAAAAAAATTAACGAAGCGTGATTTAATGGGCGTCTTCATTCGCTCAAATCTTTTCCAAGGTTCATGGAACTTTG
Organism: Listeria goaensis; assembly: GCF_900186125.1. Lineage (GTDB taxonomy): Bacteria > Bacillota > Bacilli > Lactobacillales > Listeriaceae > Listeria > Listeria goaensis. Next base: position 204,460 of record NZ_FYBQ01000002.1, read on the forward strand.
AACGTATGCAATCACTCGGATTTTGTTTTTCTGTTATCCCTGTGATTAAACGCTTATATCCTGAAAAAGGTCCAGAACGCGAACTTGCTATTAAACGTCACTTAGAATTCTTTAACACACATCCGTATATGGCTGCTCCAATTCTAGGGGTAACAAGCGCGATGGAAGAACAAAAAGCAAACGGAGCTGATATTGACGAAGGCGCAATAAACGGGATTAAGGTTGGTCTTATGGGGCCACTTGCCGGTGTAGGTGACCCAATTTTCTGGGGTACTGTTCGGCCCGTTCTCGCCGCACTAGGCGCAGGTTTTGCCACAGATGGTAGTATTATTGGTCCGATTTTGTTCTTCGTACTTTTTAACGCGATTCGACTTGGTTTCCGTTATTGGGGTGTCTTTTATGGTTATACAAAAGGTACCGATGTTGTTTCCGATATGAGTGGCGGTGTACTCCAAAAATTAACGGAAGGTGCTTCGATTCTCGGACTATTCGTTATGGGGGCGCTCGTAAACAAGTGGACAACGATTTATGTGCCACTTGTTGCTTACACAACAACCGACGACAATGGTAAAAAAGTAGAAACGACTGTTCAAAGTATTTTAGACCAATTAATGCCGGGTCTACTAGCTTTAGGACTCACCTTCTTATGTATGTGGATTCTGAAGAAAAAAGTCAATCCACTTTGGCTCATTTTAGGTCTTTTCGTAGTGGGTATTGTTGGTTATGCGACAGGTATTCTCGGTCTGCCACCAGCAAATTATTCACCACTCGGTTAAATCATCTAAAACAGCGAGGAATCTGGGGTGTCCTAGGTTCCTTGTCTGTTCTTTCTATGCTACAATGATGAGGAAGTAATTTTAAAAGAATGTGAGTGAAGTATAAATGGAGTGGACGGCTACAAACATTTTTCTACTTATTTTCAGTATAGGTGCCTTAGCTTTTATTCTCTATGACGGCGTTGTTATCACTTTCTGGAAAGGTCAGACAAAACTAAAAGCCCGCCTTCGTTCACGTGGAAAGTGGGATGGATACATATTTATCGGGTTAATTATTCTTTTGTTCGGTATGAATATTTCGCGAAACGGTCCCTTCTCAACGACTGTTTTACTCGGTATTTTGGCTGTATTGTTTATTTATATCAGTTTTTTCCGCAGTTCAAATGTCGTTTTTAAAGAAGATGGCTTATTTTACGCCCTACTCTTTTTCCCTTACTCGAAAATCGAACGAATGAATTTATCGGAAGACGGCGTTTTAGTGATTGAAACCGACCGCAGACGGCTCATGCTTTTCGCAAAGTCAGAAGATGATTTAGAGAAGATGATGAAGGTTTTGGCGATGTATAGTTAACAAACATAAAAGAGGTCGGCTTTATCAGCCCGACCTCTTTCTCTATTTATATACCTACACTATTAAGTCTAATCTCAGAAACAATCACATCTATGAATTTCCCGTGCAAATGTTCAATTTGCTCATCAAAATCCGTGTCGAAACAAATGATGCTCTCTTCAAGGCGCAGAACAGCAAAGCCATCTTCCTCATAATCTTCAAGTTGACCAACAATATGAATTTTCTCATCTTCATCGATTTCAATTAAGCAGTGCTTTTCTTCGCTTTCGTTTAAAAACTCAAACGTGATTTTTTCGGGAATCGTCACTTCTACCGTGTACTTCCTCCCCGGGTCTGGCTCCTCGTCCATCCAAGTGCCGACACCTTCACCAAAATCACTTGAAAAAGTCACTTTATTGTCTTGAATTTTACTTCGAACCGTTATTTCCACCAATTATTTCCTCCTGTGTCATCAAGTTCTGACACTATTATAGCACGACTTTTTTAATCAGCCTAATTTTTTTCCATAATATCCAGAATTTTTCTCGTATCCACATAAAAAGCTGTTTTAGTCGCGGGATTTCTTGCATTTGTTAATAAAATAATCGTTTTTGTATGGTCTTTCGTAAAAACATTGGCAGACTCATATCCGTAAAGTACGCCTCTCGAAATATGATAATCCCCAAAATCATACAGACCGAAACCATATTTTCCAGCCCCTTTTTGCAAAAGGCGTTTAACCCCTGCCTGTGAAATGAACTTCCCAGAAAGCAGTGCGTCATCAAATTTTTTCACATCAGTTGCCGTCATATACATATCCCCAGCACCAAAAAGCTGCGACATATCTTCTGTAAACGGCGCTGAAATAAGCTCACCCTTTTTCGTATAATAACTCGCCGTATGTGCCGAGAGCTTATAAAAGCTCGGGCCAAATCCCGCTGTAGTCATTCCAGCAGGCGTAAATACATGTTGTGTCACATAGTCGCTCATCTTCATGCCTGAAATTTGCTGAATTAAGTAAGCAATCACCGCGTAATTATCATCTGAATAATGCCATTTCCCCGGATTCTCTTTAACTCCCGCACGTTCAATATCTTTCACAATTTGATCTGGTGTAACCGCACCATTGCTCTTTTTACGTTCGTTTAATCCGCTCGTATGCCCTAGAAAATTTTTAATTTTAATCGCTTGTCCGTTTGGAAAATGTGGCAAATATTTTTGAATAGAATCATCTAAGCCAATCTTCCCCTGCTCAACAAGTTGCATAAATGCCGTTGCAATAATCGCTTTTTGCATGGAACCAATCAAATAAACACTATCCGTTTGATTTTTCTTTCCTGTCACTAAATCCGCAGTGCCGTATCCTTTATTCATCACATATTTACCCTTATCTTCAATAAAAACAGTGCCGTTAAAACCTATTTCTTGTAGATACACATCAATCGCTTTTTCAGCATCCACATTTGCCTCTACCACTCGAGACGGTGTCACTTGCTCTTTAGGTGTCTGCTTCACATCATCTATGTAAAAATAAAAACTTCCGCCTAGTATGCCCATAAGAAGAATAAGACTTATACCACCATACTTCTTTCTACGATGCCATTTCGCCTTTTTGCGTTTGTTTTTCTCAAGACGTGTTTCTCTCATGAAACTCATCACCTCTTGCTTTCATTTGAACTATCTTAACACAAAATAACTACTCACTAAAAGAGGGCATATTGCCTATTTTACAAATAAAAAAGGGCTACTTGTCGTAAGCCCCACCCCTAATTATCTAATTTTTCTGCCTGACCATTTTCCGAAAACAATTTTGTAATCGCTTCAAGCCATTTTTTCTGCTTATTTACTACAAATTGGTAAGTATCCCCGTTTTTTAGTTGAATTTCAATGATATTAGGAATCACTTCCTTACCAAAAATTTTCGTCTTTACTCCGCGAATTTTAGCTACATCGTCAAAAGAAATAACCAGTTCCTCATCAAAATATTCATTTGGCTGATGCACCAATTTAGTTGGCGTCAAATAAAGTTTCCCCGGAACAGCCTTAAAATTCATCTTTAAATTTGCAAGCCCTTTATAGACCACATCAAGTTGTTCCATGACTATTGCCTCCTTTTACCATCTCACCTTTATTGTAGCAAATTTCCGCTAAAATAGCCTACCAAACATCTTTTTCTTATTTTGTTTTTCAGGTACAAACAACTCCAAATGACTTGGTAAAACATCAATTTTAACAGGCAAACTTGGACCCGGATCACCGTCCACGTTCACAGAAATATCTTCCCCACTCGCTTCAATCTCCAAATGACTCATCTTATAATACTCTACACCATTCGCATTTTTCAGCGTTCCCATGACAAGTTGCGGAAGAATGTTAGCCGCATCAATTAAACCAAGCTTGGTTAGGATGAAAACATGGAGTAAGCCATCATCTAATTCAGCTTCTGGCGCCCATTTCTCCATCCCGCCAACTGAATTCGTAAGCCCAGCAACCACTAATGCTGCTTGATCATCAAAATCCACTTCCTCACTCCGAATTTTAAAATGGAGCAATTCATGCCGATTAAACGCCTTTAGCCCTTCAATAAAATACGCAACAGGACCAAATTTCGTTTTTTGTTCCACACTCACCTGATCGACCGCTTGGGCAATCATGCCAATGGCTAAGACATTCATGAAGTATTGGTCATCAATTTTTCCAACGTCCATCGGTTTTAAAACTGCTGTTTCAAGCATTTTAATCGCTTTAGCTGGTTTTAGTGGGATTCCCGTCGAACGCGCCAAGTCATTTACTGTACCAAGTGGGATAAATCCAAACGCCGGGCGCTTATCATGTTTAGCAAGTCCATTAATCGTTTCATTTAATGTGCCGTCACCACCCATAGCAATTACTGCATGGAAACCTTCTTCGGCAGCCAAAGAGGCAAATTCCGTCGCGTCACCACCTTTTTCCGTGAGCCGAACCTCCACATTTTCAAAACGATTTTTCAAAACTTTTTCTGCTTTTTCCATGTAGACTTTCGCTTTTTCTTTCCCCGATGATGGATTTACAATAAGAAGAACTTTTTCCATATGTCATTTACCTTCTTTCCTGACAATTCCTCTTTTATTATACCCAAAACGTAATTTAAAAACCATTTTCATTTGAATAACGCTTCACTTTTCGTTACATTTAACATATGTATTAAAAGTAGGAGGAATATTATGTCTAAATTTCGCGCTTTATTCGTAAACCAAGACGCAGATGTCGCTGTCGCTGAAACTGACTTCACTGCCTTACCAGAAGGCGATGTAACCATACGCGTACACTATTCTAGCATCAACTACAAAGATGCTCTCGCAACTTTGCCAGACGGAAAAATTGTTACAAACTACCCGTTTATTCCAGGAATTGACGCAAGCGGTATTGTCACAGAATCAAAATCTTCTCTGTTTAAAAAAGGCGACCAAGTTATCGTCACAAGTTATGGGTTAGGCGTAAGCCATTTTGGTGGTTTCAGCGAATTCATTCGTGTACCAAAAGAATGGGTCGTTCCGCTCCCAGAAAATTTATCGTTACGCGAAGCCATGTGTTATGGTACGGCTGGTTTTACGGCGGCGCTAAGCGTGCAAGCCCTTTTAGATGATGGCGCGAAACCAGACGATGGGGCTGTTGCTGTTAGTGGGGCTTCAGGCGGCGTTGGGAGTATTGCAACGGGCATGCTTGCTAAAAAAGGCTTTTCAGTAGTCGCCTCCAGTGGAAACTCGGGGAGCAAAACGCTACTCTGCGAACTTGGTGCAGCGCAAGTTGTCACTCGGTCAGATTTTAATCCCGAAAAAAAACGGGCATTAAATACGGAACGTTTCGCTCACGCGGTCGATTGTGTCGGCGGTGAGGTGCTAGGCTATTTGTTGTCCGCTACAAAATATGGTGGCACGGTTGCAGCATGCGGCATGGCACTTTCTGGAAAATTGGAAACAACGGTTTTCCCGTTCATCTTGCGCGGCATAAATCTACGCGGCATCGACTCTGTGTACTGCCCGTATGAAAAGCGTGTGGAAATTTGGGAACATATCGCAACTGATTTGCGTGTCACAAAACTTCCTCCGCTGTTAACTGAAATTACGTTAGATGAACTGCCGGAAGCGCTTCGCAAAATTATGGACGGCGGCATTGCAGGTCGCTATGTAGTCAAGATTGCTGAATGATGGGCAAAAAAAGAAGCATAAATCCAGTAAAATCCATTTTTGAAAATGGCATGAATACTAGATTTATGCTTTTTATATTTATGAAATAATCCCCTTAGCGGTAGGCTGATAATATTTGAAATTCGGTTGTTTCATCTACTATCATTTTAGCCTCAAGATAATTTTCGCATTCGATTGCACTTATAAGGTCATTTAACTTGTTGACAAGTTCAGGGCCCGAATGTTCTAAAATAAGAAGAACTTCATTATCTGCAAATTGATTAATTTTATCGAAATAACTAACTAAGATTTCATGATAATAATCATTTTTCAGGCAGTTCACCAGTTCCAGCACCACCGTACGACAATAAGTCGTATAAGCCGTTTCGTCACCATTACGCACTTGCCATTCAAACTCGACTCTTTTAGGGCTCAATATTCGCTGATCAAATCTAATTTTTTTAGCTTCGATGCGTTCAATCGTATGCTTTAAAAACAAACCGACAATATCTAAGATTTCAATATAATTATCTTTGGATATTTTGCTACTCTTTACGATAGCTCCGCGGTAATCCAGATTTTCTACAAACCCATCTGCAGTGAGCATTGCAATTGCTTTTCTTACTGGTGTGCGACTTATTTCTAATTCTCGCGAAATCGTTGTTTCAATTAAACGTGTGCCCGATTCGTACTCCCCCGACTGAATTCTCCTTTTAATTTCCTTGTAACATCTTGTTTCCATTGTCTCTTTTTGGCCTTTTTCCATCTCATACCCTCTTCTCTCTGTTTTTAGTAACCTGTATCACAAAAAGGATTTGGAAAGAATGATTTCCTGTAAGAATGGATTTTCCTGCACTTTTTTCTCTATCGCAAGAAAAGGACTATATTCCGTATTTTCACTTGTTAAAAGAACGGTTTGAATCGCAATAATCTGACGCACTAAGTGAAAACTTAAACGCGCTTCTTTTTTAGTGAAATGTCGGAACAATTGTTCCATCATTTTTCCTAAATAATAAAATACCACGGCTAAAATAATAATGATAAGCGCAACGATAACTCTACTTTTCCCATCAAAAACTTGAAATAAGAAACTTCCTCCAAAAATAGCTAAAAAAACGGCAATAAAGACACTCATGACGATTCCTAGCAAATTCCATTTTTTAAATTCGTTAACTTGTTTATTCTGTGATTGAATAAATAAAATTAACTTATCCAAGTCTTCTCGCGTGATAAAGCCATTTCGTTTTAAATATGCATAGAGAAGATATTGTTTGAATTTTCCCAGCTCATTAAAATTTCGAATTTGATAGTTTAATTTAATGTATCTACGAGCTTTTCTAACAATCATCGTGTGAAACAACAGGCTAATTAGCAATACTGTTATGCTGAGCATGCCCCACGCGAGTGAATTTGAAAGATATATAAAGCTAACGATTGTTGCTCCACTAAGTAAAAGACAAATAAGTATGTATCCCACCCAGTATCCCTTCATAAAACTATAAATTAAATTCCAATTCCCCAGTTTTTTAAAATAAAAATGAAATAATTTGTTTACTGCCATTGCCACACTCTTTTCTATTTTTGCCTAGTCTTAGTTTACCATGGATGCGCTTCTTGTGAAAGTTTAAATCTCTTAGCTCGCACTAGGGGTAAGAGCTGACTAATTTTATGCGCTGTTTTAAATTAAAAACACCTCACCTTTACAAGGCGAGGAATCTTTTTAGTCATTTTCAACATTTATGATTGAACCGTCTTGAGCACTTAGACGCACTTCGGATTCATTTGCACCATTTTGAATCGATACATCATAAACCGTATCGTTGTAAGAACGATCTAGTTCAACACTTTCTACAGCGCCATCTACTTCAGCTACTGCTTTTTGCATCGCTTCATCCATTGAAATCACATTTGTTACATCAATTTTTTCATTAGCACGTTCGTTTTTGTCGTCCATATCAAGCGCTTCACTCGAATCTTGTAGCACTTCTTCTGAATCAGCATCGAACACCATTTCATATTCATTCGTGTCGTCCATACCTTCTACTTTATAGACAACTTTGCCATGCTCATATTCTAATTTTACAGACGTCAAATCAGCGTTTTTGTTTTTTTCTTGGAATTTATTAATGGCATCTTCCATCGATAAATTAAACGTTTTTCCATTCAAATCATTTTGTTGTGTGGAAGAACTTTTTGATGAAGAAGACTGTTTAGCATCTTTATTATCACTTGAACGATAGTCATCATTATCTCCACAAGCTGCTAAAACCCCGAGCGATAAAACGAGTGTTGCGGCAATTCCAATCATTTTTCTGTTTTTCATGCAAATCCCTCCTGTAAAATAATATACATTTATATTTTTATTATAAAGAGAATTACTTTAAAACACTTCCTACTTTAGTCTTAATTTTCTCGTTTCAAATAAAGGCGCACAATTTCTGGGTTGTTCAAAATACGCGGCACAATCGTTGTATTGCCAAGCCCTCTGCTCACAATCATGGCTTTCCCATTTGCCAAATGACAACCGGCCGTTAATTTCGGTAAAAACCCTTGTCCGGGGGAAAATAGCCCTTCTGTGAGTGGTAAGCGAATCTGTCCGCCGTGTGCGTGACCACACAAAACAAGATCCACTGGCATATTTTGGTAAATCGACCAGTATTCCGGACGATGTGCGAGTAAAATAGTGAACGCATCACGCGGAATCTTCGCCGTCGCACGTTCAATTTCCTCCTGCACAATGCCGCTCATATCAAATTTATGCTCCGCCCAACTAGACTTCTCCTCTTCCGGCAAATGGAAAGTCGGATCATCCACGCCAGCAAGCGCAATTCGTTCCCCATTTTCTTCCAAAAACAAATGCTCATTATGCAAAATTTGAACGCCCTCTTCTTTTAATGAGCGGAGCAAATCTTCAAACAAAGCACTTTTCTGCTCATGATTACCACTTATGTAATAGAGCGGACAGATTTTTTTTAGTTTGCGAACTAATGCAATGGCAACATTTTGCGGCTCATCACCATCAATTAAATCACCTGTTAAAAAAATACCGTCCGGCTCCATTAAAGCGACTTTTTTAATAAGTTTATGGTTAAATCGACCAAATGAACAACTGTGCACATCAGATAGTTGAATATATGTTTTCCCATCAAACGCCTCAGGAATTTTGCTTGAGCGTATCGCATAATCAGTGACGACTAATTTTTTCGTTGCATAATACGAATGGCACATAAACCCGGCAAATGCCGCGACTCCAAAAATGTTTTTTTTCATGTCATTTCCTCACTTTGCATTTTCCTATTCGGTTTATTTTACCATTTTAACACGTAAATTGCTGATTATTTCATTTGAAAGGCATGAAATCTTTCCGCATCGACAGGACTAACTTCAGCGCGGAGTTCGGTTCCTTGTTCCGTATAATCTTGCATGATCACCCTCGCATGCTCGTTTAAATACGAAATAATATCGCCGCGGTCAAATGGAATGAGAAACGTTAATTCTTTGTAGTCTTCAAAAATCTGCTTTTTAATTTCCTCTGTGAGCATCGCAAGACTAGCAACGTCTTTCGCAGAATAGATGAGTCCACCATCTTGCAGTACGGGATACTCGGCTCCTGCTACTTTATCGGCCTTGTTGTAGATGAATAAAACAGGGACATCCTTTACCCCAACAGCTTCTAACGTTTTTTCGGTCGTTTCTATCATTGCCTGATAATTTTCGTCCGAATAATCCACGACGTGTAGCAGCAAATCCGCCTCCTTCGCCTCCTCAAGTGTTGAGCGGAAAGCCTTCACGAGATGCGTCGGCAGCTTGCTCACAAAACCAACCGTATCTGTTAACAAAAACTGTTTTTTGTCTGGTAAAATGATTTCGCGTATGCTCGTTTCGAGTGTGGCGAACAGCATATCTTTCTCAAAAACCTGTTTGTGGGCGGATTTACTAAAGCGCTCAACCAGGCCATTCATCGTCGTCGATTTCCCCGCGTTTGTGTACCCGACAAGCGATACTATAGGAATTTCATTTTTCTTCCGCTTACGCCGTCTTGTTTCGCGCTCCTGAACAATCTCTTCCAGTTCTTTCGTCAAATGGCGAATTTGATTTTTAATGATTCGTCTGTCGCTCTCGATTTTTTTCTCCCCTGAACCACGGTTTGCCATGCCGCTTGCGCCGCTTTGTTGGTCGAGTTTGTCGTCACCACCAGCAAGGCGTGGAAGTTCATATTTCAAGCGCGCAATTTCCACTTGCAACTGGGCTTCACGCGTTTTCGCGCGCTCTGCAAAAATCGCCAAAATAAGCGCTGTCCGGTCAATTATTTCCAGCCCAACCGCCTCTTCTAAATTACGAATTTGTGATGCCGTAAGTTCATCATTCATGACAAGCGCATTCGCACCGAGCATTTCCGCAATTTGTTTTAACTCCTCTACCTTTCCTTTTCCAACATAAGTCGCTTTATGCACGCGTTCCATGTTTTGCTTCACGGTATCTATGACCTCATAATGATTCGCCTCTGCCAAATTGTAAAGCTCAACCATTGAGTACTCAAAATTCTTATCAGAACCACTAACACCAACTAAAATTACTTTTTTACTCATGAAAAAATGACCTCCTGAAAAAATAGTTTTCTTCCAGTGCGGTCAGGAATTGTATAGATTTGCGCCTAAAAAAGCGTACAAAAAAAGAAGCACATACTTCGCCTCTTCAAAAAAATTTCCGTATCAAACTAAAGCCACGCAAATTGTGAATAGACAAATCCCGTTACCCGCGCCAAATAAACGCAAGTCTCCGCACTATTTAATTAGTTGCAAGAACCGTTTCCGGAACGAAGTCTAATCCAAATCATAATTCGCTGAGCCTCCTAGCCTTTTAGATACCGCCATCATAACATGCATACTAAGAAACTTCAAGCCCAAAAAAATCAGCCTGCTAACAAACTTGGCAAATTCGATTTTAATAACGAAAATTGCCGTTTGCCATCAGGCTGATTACTTTTATTTAGGGCGATTTAACTTAAAACGCTCGCCTAGTTTCGCATAATCGCTGCCCGCTAAACGCGACACGGGCTTGATTTCGTCCGCAAGTAAATACCCTTTTTCCACATTTAAAACCGACTCATCCATGTCATATTCGAGAATGCGCGCTAAAATTAAGTCAGCCGTAATTTCACGAGCATCATTTTGAATCTGGAGCACTTGCCAGACCGCCGCTGCCAGTTTAATTTTGGCTTCCTCAATTTTCGGCACCGCAAAATTCCCGTCATACGAAAGATGTAAATTCGTACGCGCAAGCTCGCTCTCGTCAGGCGGAAGGTTCGCCGCCGTTTCATTCACATCACGCACAAAATCTTCGCTGACAATATGAATCATGAGCTCGCCAGATTGAATCGCGTTTCGCGCCGTGTCCTTCATTTCGCCGTTCCGCCGCTGAACCGCAATCGACACAATCGCCGGATCACTCGAAACAACATTGAAAAAACTAAACGGTGCCGCATTCACGATACCATCAGGAGAAACCGTCAAAGCAAAAGCAATCGGCCGCGGAATAATCGCACCACTTAAAAACTTGTAATTCTCTTTTTCGGAAAGCTCGTCTGCCAAGAACTTCATGCTTCCGCACCCAATTTTTCATACCACAATTTTGCCGCCTGCACTTCGTCTGCCGTCAAATTGTGTCCTGCTTCCGTCCAAACGGTTTCAATTTGTGCCGCGCGAGCTTGGAACAGGTCCACCAAGTTTTTAGACGCAGCGAAGCTTACAAGTGGGTCATTCACACCGGCCGTTAGGAAAATGCGACGCGTTTCCAAGGAAAAACTTTTCGGCGCATTTCCGGCTGGCATCGCGTGAAATAAAATCGCGTTTTGAAAGCCGTCTACTTCCTGCAAAATCGCATTCGCCGCAATATTTGCCCCATTTGAATAGCCAATCGCGACAAGTTCGCTGAAGTCCAAATCATACGTTGTCACCAGTTCGCGTGTTGTTTGCAGCAATTTTTTTGTCTGTACGGCGAGGTCCGCTAAATCTAAGCTGCCGTCGCTGTAGCGTTTGAAAAATCGATTTGCGCCGTGTTCTGAAACTTCACCGCGTAATGCTAAAATTGGTGCGCCCTTCGCAATAAGGCTTGCCAGTTCCACTAAAGAATGTTCGTCGCCGCCTGTGCCGTGCAGCAAAAGTAGCGGCTTCTTCGTTTTATCGCCGGGAATGAAAATGTGTTCCATTTGCTCAGCTCCTTTTTGTATCGATTGGCCGTACTTGTGCTTCGATTTCTGCCCGTTTGCCTTCTAAAAACGGTGGTAAGCTTAACTTTTCACCAAGTGTTTCGTAGGGCTCATCGCTCGTGAAGCCGGGACCGTCCGTTGCAAATTCAAAGAGAATTTGGCGGCTCACTGGCACATAAAGCGATTCAAAATAGAAACGGTTCACAAAACCACTATTCGGCGCTTGGAAACTGTTTATTCGCTCAATCCATTTCATGAGCTCCTCATGATTGTCAACGCGGAAAGCCACATGATGAATACCCCCGAAACCTTGCATCGCACTAGGAATGTCCGTTCTTTCTTCAACAATAATTTGCGCGCCGTTCCCGCCTTCACCCACTTCGTACAAGTGCAAACCATTTTCCTCGGTAACAAAACGGAAGCCAAGAATCGCTTTCAATACCGCATCCATATTTTCAAGCGAAGGAACCGTAAGGAACACTGGGCCTAAACCGTAAATCGCATATTTTTCGGGAACTGGGCCGTTCTTCCACGGCACGCCAGGCGCGACTCCTTCATTTTGTTCGTCAGAAATTAACTGTAAGGCTTGCCCGTCAAAGTCTTGAAACGCAAGCACTTTTTTCCCAAATAATGTTTTAATGTCTTCATGCGGCACGTCTAATTTTTGGAAACGGTCCTTATAATATTCAAGCGCCGCATCACTTGGTACGCGGAAGCTTGTTTTTGAAATGCTATCCGTCCCCGGTCTGCCTTTTGGCAAATTCGGAAAATCGAAAAAGGTCATATCAGTCCCAGCATTTCCCGCATCGTCAGCATAAAACATATGGTACGTCTCTATGTCGTCTTGATTGACCGTCTTCTTAACTAAACGCATGCCGAGTACGTTTGTGAAAAATTCATAGTTCTTTTCGGCGCTACTTGTCATCGCTGTTACGTGGTGGATTCCTTTTAAATCTTTTATCATTATTTTTCCCCTCCAAAATAAGTTTCAATTTCTGCTCTTTTTTCCTCTAAAAATGGTGGCAAACTAAAATGCGTGCCGAGTTCTTCTACCGGTTCATCCAATGTGAATCCGGGCTTTACGCCAGCAAATTCAATCCTTAAACCGAATGGGTCGCGGACGTAAAGGCTCATAAAATAGCCTCTGTCAATATATTCTTCCACCTCGATTTCATTTGCTTTTGCAAACTTGTAGAGGGTTTCAAGTTCTTCATTATTTGCTGCTTCGTAAGCGACGTGATCAATTGTGCCACGGCCAAACCTCGTTTTCTCTAAAGAAAAAGTTTGTTCCGTTGCTACTTCGCTTACGCCAAAACCAGCGAGAAATTTTTTCGTTTTTTCTGGCTCCGGTATATGATAAACGACATCTAAAATGCGAATAATTTGCTTGTCTGCTGGAATATCAGTGTGCGCCGTCGCATTTTGTTCACTGATTTCCTCTGAAATTTCGGAAAGCGCAAATGCAAGTCCATCAGGGTCAGTAAAATACAGTTTTCCTCCTTGCAATGATGTTTCCACCTCAAAACCAGCTAACCGTTTTTGCCAAAAGCTTACGCTATTTTTAGGAATGGCAAGTGTAATGAGGCCAAAAAAAGCTTTTTCATTGTACGTGTGCCCCATTCGCGGGATTTCAAAAAATGTTAACAGCGTACCCGGATTCCCTCTCTGGTCGCCATAAAATAAGTGTCGCATTTGAATATTCGCCTGATTGACTGTATTTTTTACAAACCGATAACCTAAAATATCTTGATAAAAATGATGGGACACCTCAAAATTTTTAATAAACGCGGAAATGTGATGAATCTTTCTAGTCATGTCGCGCCTCCTTTCTATACCAACAGTTTATAACTAAACAATAAAAATGTAAAGCAACTTGCTTACAAAAAATAAGCAGATTACCCTCTCTTCAATTTTACATTTTGGCAAATGACGCCGCTTGTTTCGCCAACTAAAGCGAAAGTGCCCATAGATGCGGTTGTTAAACTGTTTTGCTCATCTAAATAAGCAAGCGAATACGGTTTCATGTAAACTGAACCGAGTGTAGATGGCAGTACGCTACTATACTCTTTTAAATCCTCATTTTGTGCCACAACAATTAAATCGAAGTAAAGATCCAGCGCGCAAGATGCATCATAATCCGAGTATTTTCCAGCGCCGTCATTTAAATTCAATACGAGCCGTTCATTCGCTTGTCGCAGTTCTGCAATTTTTTCTTGAATCATTTGACTGATGGAAAGGTACATATTAACACCTTCTAACGTAAATTTTTTCGTTTCATCCAGACGTAACGGGCATCAAATGGCTTGATTTCTTCAAAACCGAAACTTTTGTAAAGCTTAATGGCGCGTGCGTTTTCTGGCAGGACGCGAATAAAAATGTCGTCATAGGGAAACGTCTTTGCTTCTTCAAGTAATTCTTCGACTAGTTTTTTCCCGTATCCTTGTCCTCTAAAATCTTGTGATGTGATGAGATGCGCGAGTTCCAAGTCGCCTTCCTCATCGTCCACCCAAATTTCACCGTATGCGGTCGGGGCATCGCCTTCATAAGCGACATATGGGATTTGGTCGGGTGTTTTAAACCATGCAAAAATATCCGCTTTTTCAATGATTCGTTTGTTCGTCGCCAAGTAATTATCAGCTTCATTTTGGAAAAGTGGCAAAATCCGAATAATATCTCTTTCTTCTACTTTTTTCATTCCATCACCTCAGGTTAAAATGTTTATCGTTAGCTTCATTATAACAAAATGTTTTATCTTTCAATGTTGCCTGCTTAATCTCTATGATTATTACTCGAAATACTTTAATTTTTACATATGAAAATGATATATTTATGATAAAATTTCATTTGGAAGCGTTTACTTTTCGTTTCCGACAATAAAAAAAGGGGTGTTTACATGAAGAAGAAAAGCTTTATTATTGGTTTAGTCATGTTACTTTGTATTAGTTTGATTCCCGTAATCCCTCCCGTAAAACATGCCGAAGCAGCAGAAAGCAAAAACTTTATGATTTACTACCGAGCTTGGCGAGATAAAGAGATGAAAGGTGTCAACACTAGCCTACCAGATGAAAACTGGCTATCTATGAGCGACATTCCGTACGGGATTAATATTGTGAATGTGTTCAGTTATGTGCCTCCCGGTCAAGAAGAGTTAGCCGAACCTTTTTTTAAAAAATTAAAAGAAGAGTATGAGCCGGAGCTTCATGCGCGAGGCGTCAAATTGATTCGCGGTTTCGACTATACAAAATTACTCGAAATCCCTTATGCTGGCGCTTTTCCAACTGAAAAAGAATTTGATGACTACGCAAAAGCCTTACTAGACGAACTTATGTTACCTTGGGGACTTGATGGTCTTGACATTGATATGGAAACTTCTCCAACCGATGCTGAAGTCCGCATTTCAGATGGCGTCATTAATGCGCTTTCGAAATATATTGGTCCAAAGGCAAACAACGGAACCCTCTTCCTCTATGATACAAATGGTCAAAATACGAAACCTTTCCAAAATGTAAGCGATAGTTTTGATTTACTTGCCTATCAACAATACGGTAGCAATGCAGAACGTACAGCATTCGCTTCGGATGCTTACTCTCCTTTCATTTCAAAAAATAAATTTTTACCTGGCCTGACTTTCCCCGAAGAACAAGATCCTGTTAATCGTTGGTATGACGCAACGCTTCCATATGAACAGTCTAACATTTATCAAGTTGCGAAATATTCTCGAGAAAATAATTTAGCTGGTATGTTCCTCTATGCTTTTGATAGGGACGGTAAAACCTATAACGAGCCAGACATCAACAGTATTTCCCCATCCAACCTTTTATGGACTAAAACGGCGATTTTAGAGGTAAACGGTTACTCTCTAGATAGCGCAAAAAGTTTCGCTCTTCATCACTTGAATCGGATTAAATACGCGAAAAGCTTAAGCTCAGAAGAGATTCAGGCCATCGAAAAAAATATTCAAAACGCGAAAAACTTATATGATGTTAACGTGGCTATTCTAGGCGCAACCTATGCTGAAGCTGTAAATCCAACATATGATCCAATCTTGGAAAAAGAACTTATGGCCATCGATTTAACGGCGGCAACAGCTGCTTTAGACAAAGCAGAGGTACTTTTACAAAATAATGATTTATCCGCTCTAAAAGCGGCACGTGATAAACTTGCTACGTTGCTAGGCGGTAAAAAGTACACTGTTTCCGAAGTTAATTCGCTTACGGCAAGTTTGCAAAATGAACTTCAAAATGTGGCGAAGCCAGTAACGGCAAAATATCAAGATGAAAGTGGCAATAAAATTGCAGATGATGTTGTACTTACGGGCGAACTAGGCGCGAGTTTTGCTTTTTCAAAAAAAGAAATTCCGGGCTATACGTTTGTGAAAACAGAAGGAGCGGCTAATGGAACTTTTTCAGCTCAAGCACAGGAAGTCATTTATGTGTATTCAAAGGCGGATTCGGCTGTGTTAGTCAACGTGGACCAAGCAAAACCTGAGAACACTTCAAGCACTACGAAGACAACGAAACTGCCACAAACAGGCGACAGCTCAGTGAGCATTTGGGTTGCGTTCGCTGCCATCATCGCAGGTTTACTTTTACTAAAAAAGAAAAAAGTGACAAAATAACGAAAAGGACCGCTAACAATTGCTAGCGGTCCTTTTCGCATTTTTCTTCCCAAATTTCAAATAACACGTCACATTCTTCTTGAATATCTTCACGTGTCATTTCAGGTTTCACATCTACGCGTTCGAGCACTTCAAACGTGATATTTTCCACACCTGATTTTCGTGCCTCGTCAGCCATATAACGCGGTAACATGCTTCCCTCTCCTAGCTTTAAACCAAATTCAAGCTTGGAAGCTGCGCCTTTTAGATTCATCGTTTTTCCAATTAAAAATACGCCTGTTTCTTTGTTTAAAAAACGGTAAACACCAGCGTCAGGCGGCGTTTCTTTATACGCACGGATTTTTGCTTTCCGGTCCTCGCGATTTTGTCCCATCTTTTAACCTCCTAGTAACCTGATTCTTTCAGCAGCTTGCTTAAAATTCGCAGACGCTCACTTAAAAGTTCGTCATTATCGTGTAAAACTTGCTGAAATAAATCTATGTCTTCATCAATGTATGGATTTTCTTCGCAAACTTGAACCGTCATCGCATCGCCTTGTAAACCTATGCGATCTAATTCAGGTTTTTCTTTATCATAAAAATGCTCAAATTGGTAAGCATCATTAAAATGAACTTTTGTACGCGCAATTAAAATGGCCAAATCAAGCACGCGGTGTAGTGGCATTTCTTCCGATTGGCGTGACCATTTGCCGCCTGTGTGGCGCCAGATTTTAGCGGAAATATCTACTTTCCCGCGGTCGTTCCACTGTGCTAGGCCAAGCGAAAGTCCTTTCGCATCTGAATGATAGGCTAATTTTCCATCGACATCTTCATAATTTGGTACAACAAATACCGGCTTATGTTTTAAATTTACAGGAATCATTTTCATTCTCCTTTTACTAATTTACTAAATTAGTATATTACTAAATAAGTAAAAAGTAAAGCATTGGCAAATTTCGTCATTAAAGTCTCACCACTCGTCTGATTTGGCGTATTAAAAAAAGCCTATATCAAATAGACTTTTCATTAGAACGGGGCTATAAAACGGAGCGTGTGCGCGCCATCTGGTAAATCCACTTTTATTTGGTGGTTTTTGGTCATTTGGACGGGGCCGTGGTTCGTTTTATAGCTGGCTGCGGTAGGAAGACAATAATCGTCTAGCCCCGTCATGATGCCATCTTGGACTTCACCGGACACGTACCACGGGTGGCCTAACCATTTTTCAGCTTCCCGAAATTCTGCACGCCGAATCATAGCACGGATATCCGTCGAACTCACTTTATTTTTTCCATACTTTTTCACAGAAACAGCAGTCACACGAATATTAAAAGGCTTACAAAGCTCCGTTAAAAGATCCACATCGGAGGCGCGACCTTTCCCGAAGTTGAATTCTTCACCGACAATAATATGGGATAAATGAAGCGTGGTCAAATGTTCAGACACAAAAACTTCAGGTGTTGTTTCTGCATATTTTGGTGTAAAATCCGTTTCAAATAGCACGTCTACACCGTAATGCGCAAGCCAACGCTCCTTTTCTGTCCGTGGCGTAATCGCTTCCCGGTATTCGGGCAATTTTTTTAAAGCCCAGAGCGGGTGCGGGCTAAAACTTATAACGGAAAGCTGTTCGCCTGCCTGCTTGACTTGATGTGCTGCTTCCAAAATTTTCTGATGCCCGAGATGAATTCCGTCAAATTTCCCAATGGACAAAACTGCTTTTCGCTTATCGGGCACTGACCCCATTTTTACATGATAAATCTCCATAAACTTCACTCCCACTCTTACTGTATACGCCGCGCTCAAAAAGCACAAATTATACGCTTACAATCACTTTTTTAAGCTCTGTCAGACGTTTTTCATCAAGAGAAAAACCACGTTTCACACAAATTTCCTGCGCTAGTTCTGAAAATAAATCAAACACTTCTTCCAAGTCATTTTTTTGGAATAAAAGCTGAATTTTGTTTAGCCACACTGATGGTAGCCAGTCGGCCATGCGCCGACCAAGGAAATGCGGCTTCTTACCATACAAATAGGCGATCTCCTCTAAGAGTGGCAGAAAATAATTTTCGCGAATGCCAGCTTTAAGTTGCCCAACAAACCAGAAATCCCCTCGCTTTGAAAACTTCGCCACATAATGCATCTCCAAGTAAAATTCATCAACCAGCGCCTGAAATCCCTTCTCATCAAGCCGCTCTTGTTCATCTTGCTGTAAAAACGAAATAAGTTTTCCGCCTAATTCTTTTTTATCAAGCAAAACTAAATATTTCTTGTAATACGGAAACGGGGATTCAAGTAGGCGGAGCGGCCAAAATGAAAAATCAACTTTTACGCCATTATCAAAAATAACAATGAGTGAGCGCATACCTTCTTGAGCAGGAAAATCAAGCGGCACAGTTACGAGCGGACGTCCTATTTTTTCAAGCCAAGTGAGATTTTTTGAAAAATCATGCTTTCCTTCAAACCAAACATTTATATCTAAATCTGACCATTCATCAATGTACTCTTTTTTTGCGAAAGAACCTTCCTGAACAAGCATTTTGACGCTTTCTTCCGTTTGGAAATACGTGACTATTTTTTGTAAAGTTTCTTCTCGTTTTATCATTTCGCACCTCTTTTTTATTGTTTTTCGATAAATTTATGTTGTTTTTTCTAAAACTATCCGTTATAATAAAAACATAGAAGTTCTACTTCTAATTTATCACATAAAACTTATATTTCGAAAGGATGGAAAGAAAATGAATACAGTATTTAAATATAGTGGTCCTGCTTTTATTGTTTTAGGTTTTATTTCTTTTGTTGTATCAATGATTGCTGGTGTTACAGTTGGCGCTGACGGGATTGTTCATGAACCCGGCTTAGCATATGTGGCTACGGGACTATTTAGTATCTACCTAGGAATTTTCCTTATTATTGTTTATTGGATTGTAAAACTTGTGAAAAAACGTTCGAATAAAAATGCCAATTAATATGCCATTCAAAAATCACCCCACCAAGCACCATCTCGTTAACTTGAGGTAGTGTTTGGTGGGGTGATTTCATGTATTGACTAATTATCCTTCCGATATTCTCTAATCACAACGATTCCTGCCGAACTGACGAGCAGCAAACCTAGAATCAACCACCACTCGGTATTACTTGAATCCCCAGTTTCAGGAAGTTTTGAGAAGTCTAAATGGTTAGAATTGCCGCCGTTCGTATGATTCGTTGGCGTTACATTTGGATTTTCATTTGCTTGGTTTATTGCTGTTAATTCAATACGTTTCGGCTTACCTGCAGCTTCAGCAACAATCTCAAATTGTATTTTTGATGCATTTAATTTATATCCATTTGGCGCCTTTGTTTCTACAAAGTAGTAACTTCCCGGCGAAAGGTTTGAAACCTGAATTCTCCCACTTCTATTTGCCACCAAATTGCTTTGCACAAGAGTTCCGTCCGCTTTATATAAATTAAAGACGGCACCTGGCAATGAATCACCTGAATCGCTCTTTTTCAGAAGCTCGACACTGCCTCGATAATTCACTAACGCATCTAACTGCATCACGCCCGGATCACCAGAAAATTCATCTGGAATCGTAAACATGACCGGAGTCGTATTCTTGATGTACCCACGAGGTGCACGAATTTCAATCAAACTGTACTCACCAGGTGCAAGATTATCCACTGAAATATGCCCATTACGATCAGAAACAACCCGTTTCACCAGATTTTGCTCAGAATCTCTTACTTCGAAAATAGCTCCGGGTAAAATTTGTCCAGACTCACTTTGCTTCACAGCTTCAATGCTGCCTGTATAATTTATAAACGGCCCTAGTGTAATATCTGGTATTTGACCTTCTGCCGTTTCAGAAACTGTAAACAAGATGGGTTCCGTATTTAATATATAGCCGGGCGGCGCAAAAGTTTCAGTCAACCGATAATCTCCCGGTAAAAGCCCATCAATTTCAAGTTGACCATTTAAATCTGTTTTCAATTCCTCGTCCGTTTGAATCGTATTCCATGAACCCGCAATATTTTGCTCCAATTTAAATGTTGCACCCACTAAAGGCTCACCTGAGGCGTTCTCCTTTTGAAGAATAACTTTATTTGGATTGTTGACAATTTCAATTGGCGCGGTACCTGACGTTGTTTCCGCATCAATGGTTACAACTTTTCCATTTGCAAGTTCATCGCTAATTGTATAGCCAACAGGTGCTTCAATTTCTTGTAGAATGTAGTCGCCATATGGAAGGTTACCGAAAGCTAACTCGCCATTCGCATCTACTGTTCCTTCTCTAAGGATAATCATTTTATCTTTAGTCCAAAGCCTGAATTTCGCTCCTGTCAGTTGATCTCCCTCACCGTTAACTTTTTGGAAACGAATGCCACCTGTCTCGCCAACAGCAGTCCCCGAGCCATTTATTACCACAACATCAACCGTATCATCTGCACCGTCGTTAATCGTCACATCATTATTCCCGTTCACCGTGACGTCATTTGTCAGTTTTTGTTCTGGCGCATTGCTTATGAATACAAATGAGCGATATTCAATAATGTATGGTGATTTAATTTGGTGTAGAAACTCAATCTTCAATTCCTGCTCCCCAGTTGCTGAGTCCGTTGTTAAAGAAACCGAGTAATCCGTTCCTTCTACTAGAGGTAAGTACGGATTTTTAACAATCGTACCATCAGGTTTCACAATCGTTCGGTACACAACAATCGAATTCTTGTCTATCGCTTGGTTCTTCGACGGGTGGTCTGTCACCACAACATCATTTAACGTCGAACCACTCGGATTCACAGTAATGGACCAATGCGCGAAACCATTTTCGTCCTGATAACCAGTTTTATTTACAAAATCTCCACCATTTTGGATAGAAACCTCAGCAGTTAAGTGATGCGGCGCGGCATCGCCATTTGTGAATGTAGCGTCATTATCATAAGTGGGCTCAATTACTTCACCATTTAATGATGTTTTAAATTCGACAATGTACGCTGCAGATTCCTCATTTGGAAATCGAACCGTAAGCGTTTGATTATTAACTTCAGAAGGTTCAATAATGGTGAAATCACCGTAGTTATCGACTTCATCTCCTTTTTCAACACTGCCATCTGGATTTACCGTATAATGATAAATTTTAACGGAGTCTGGCACAAATTGCTGATTTCCTAAAATTGGGTCCACGAGTACAGCATCTTTTAGTTCTTTCGAGTCATAATTAATGCCGATTGACCAAGTAATTCGAGAAGTCGTCGCATTGTAGCTCCCGTTTTTAAATCCATCATATTTCGCAGAATCATTCGGGTCAAACGTCGCTCCGTCACTGCTCGAATGCGTATCATCAGATTCATCTGTCCAAGAAGTAGTGGCATTGTTAGGGAAAATCCGATTTGGGTCATCCACCCCGTCGACACTCGTATTAAATGTTGTTTTGTAGGTGATACGGAAGTCATGATCAGTTCCAGCCGCATACGTATTTAAAAACTGGACAGTAAATTGAAGATTGGGTTCGTCATATACTAAGGAATAATCCTGATTTTCAACAAGTGTGGCACCTGTTACCATATCTGTCATGACGAATGTTTCAGGTAGCAAAGTCAAACCCGGACTGAGGTCATCAGTCATTTGCCAATTTTTCATCATATAATGATTTTTATTAATGTCGATTTGCCACGAAACCTCTTTTGCATCATAATCGACTGTCCCAAGCGTCTTAATGACGTTTTGTTGCACAATACCACCAGACGAGTTACTTGTATCTCCTGTATCCGTATTAATTGAATTATTAATCGTTACATTGTCATCAATAATCCCCGTTAATTGTGTCTGATACTTCATTTTTACTGCATAATCAATATCATGTAAAAAGACAATATCAAAGCCATTGCTTGTATTTTCGATTCTATAGTCGACGCCCTCGATTAGTTGCCTACCCTGAACTTCCGATCCATCTGGATTAAATGTGATTACATAAAGTTCTACAGAACCATCTACAAGTTTCATGCGACTATCTCCAAACTCATCGTGAAGTGTCGCATCTTCTTGCGCAATTGTCTTTTCACCGTAATTATATTTGACAGTCCATTCTGATGTTTGCGTATCTGGGTTATAGTTGCTCGCTTGTTTAGTCAAAAGAACACCGTATGAGCTCGCAACAGACGCTTTAGCTGGGAGTTCTGTCCCATCTGCATCTAGAATAGCCGTATTTTCAAATGTCTTATTCCCACCATTTTCAGGTTTCGCATCCTCATCAATTTTTGTTGTATATTCTAAGCGGTAAGCATCACTAATTGGCGTTGTAAACGTTACGTTACCCGCAGCATCTACTGTATATCCCGAAGTCACAAGCTCTGCACTCCCCGGATATATTTCCCCGTATAAATCTACTTCTACTTTATAGACTTTTACAGATTGATACGTTGTGCCCGGTGGAAAATTCTCATTCACAACAGCTTGATCAATCGTATCAAGCGCTTTATTAATATCCACTTGCCAATAAATATAATCTGGATTTAGTTCTTTATCAAAGTGACCACTTTTTTCAATGGTACTGTCTACAGCTGGTTTAACATTGATATCAACAGGTGGAATGTTATCTTCAAAAGGTATCTTAATCGTGATTTCTCCCGGACCATCAATATCTGCTGGGTTCAGCTGTGTGTCGAATTCCAAAGTCCCATGGACGTTGGAATTTTCATGAACTGCATCTGTAAAAACAAACTTTATCGTATTATCCGTACTCACTTCGACATCGGCATACGGATCAAGCGGTATAGTTTGATTTTGCGATACTTTTACTGTATCAGGTAATTGAAACGTATAATAATCCCCTGCATTAATTTCTGCCCCAACATCATTCGGTATCGCCCACGTGAATTTAAAATGAACATAATCGTTCACGGTTGGTTCAGCAATAGGATTTCCATCTGCATCAAAATAGGTTAATTCCATTCCTGTCAGTATGGTTGAATCTGCCTCTGAATAGCCTAAACTCGCAAAAATGTCTTTTACATCTTGTGGTTCATCTGCAGCAACTGCTCTTTGCTCAGGCTTTTCCCCCGAAGTGCTCGTTTGTCCATTTTCTGGCAACGTTTTAGAGTCGTCCGTTACGCTCGGCGTTTCCAGTTCACTTTCAATTTCGTTTGATTTAGCAGGTTCTTGATAAAGGGTGACTTCCTTGCTTAAATGATTCAAACTTGAAGAAAAATCGATGCGGTCTTTGTCAGCCGTAGTGCCATTTCCAAGGTAAGTTGCTGCAACATCAAATGTAATATCTGCTTCAAATTCAGCCGGTATATCAAAAAGCAATTGATTATCTTTAATTTCATAAGTTCCAACAGCTTGATTATTTGAATCTAAAATCGTTCCTTTATTTACTTCTTGTAACGAAAATTTTTCAGAAACGGAAATTGTTTCCCCTTTTAATTGTGTATCACTATTTTTAGCATGTGCTGTTACTTTAAATGTAAAATAATTATTTTGATCTGTAGCTCCTGCTGTCTGATTTAAGCTAACTAAATTGACACCCTCTTCTTTTGAATCAGCATTTACGATATACGGCAAAAACATTTGCGTGATAAGTAAAAAACTGAACAACAAATAGAATGCTTTTTTCAAACGAATCCCCCCCTGAATACGCTTCTTAAACATAAAATCTATTTGGATATTCCCCCGACTTTAAATAGTCAAACAAAAATCCGCTCATAACGAACGGATTTAAAAAAACTAACCTTTACTTGTCTTTCTTTCTAACTTTAGGTACTAGAAAACCAACAAGCCAACCTAAAATTGCAGAAATAGCGATGACCATGAAAATTGGAATCGTCATTTTGCCGAATAATAAGTTGATTGTTACACTTTCTCTGTTTAGAATCATAAATAAAACTACAAGTGCAATGATAATACATATAACAATTAGCCTTATCGATATTTTTTTGGAATCGTCTTCCATGATGCTGCCCCCTTTTTTAATTTATTCTCCCCTTCTTTTCCCGTTTCTCTATGCAAGAAACGTTCTTTTTTTCAAATTAGCTTTTTTAAGGTGTTGTGTGCACGTAAATTTTAGGTTGGAAGTCTTCACCAGTTTGTAAATGCGTTCGCTGTCTGGATTTGCGATTGTTTAGTAGTAAACGCAAGCCATTTAAAATGACTAAAATCGTACTTCCTTCATGCCCGATGACGCCAAAAGGCAAGTTGATCGACTGGAATACGTTTAAAATGACAAGCGAAATAATAACTGCAATTGAAAAGAAAATATTTTGTTTCACGATGCGGGAAAGCCGCACGGAAAGCTTTCTGGCATAAGTCAGTTTTTCTAAATCATTTTTCATTAAAACAATATCTGCGGCTTCCATCGCAATATCGGTGCCCTCTCCCATCGCAACACCGACTGTCGCATGCGCAAGTGCGGGCGCGTCATTAATGCCATCACCGACCATACAAACGCTGCCGTAAGTAGCTTTTAAATCGTTCATCACAGCCACTTTATTTTCCGGCAAACAACCTGCAATAACATAATCAATGCCAATTTCTCTGCCAATAGCAAGGCCGGTTTCCTCATTATCTCCTGTCACCATCACCGTTTGTATGCCATCGCTTTTTAGTGCTGAAATCGCCCGGACGGCTTCTCTGCGTGCCTCATCTCGTAATGCGAGCACCGCGACCACTAAATTGTCTTTTGCCACATAAACGATTGTTTTCCCTTCTTTGGCTAAATTTTCGGCGTATTCATCTACATACTTGGCCGTGTTTTCTGCGCCTATAAAACGGGCTTTGCCGACTTTCCAGTTGTGACCCGCGTAAGCGGCCTGAACACCAAATCCGGGGACGTCTTCGGTTACTAAACCTTGCAAGTAGGTGGCGCCGCGGCGTCCTAGTGCATCTGAAATCGCTCTTGCTAGCGGGTGGGTGGAATTTTTCTCGAGCGTATAGACGACATTTAGTAGCTCATCTTGGTCTTCCGTTTCTAAAATAAAATCGGTAAGGCTGGGTGTGCCACGCGTTAAGGTGCCTGTCTTGTCAAAAGCCACTGCACGAACGCGCTTTAAATGCTCAAGGTGAACGCCCCCTTTAAACAAAATCCCATGTCTTGCCCCGTTTGAAATTGCGGCGAGTGTCGCGGGTGTGACGGAGGCGACGAGTGCGCACGGCGAGGCGACGGTTAGGAGAACCATGGCGCGATAAAAGGTTTCATTCCACGTCCAGCCGAGTGCGAAATGCGGCAAGAACAACATGATGCCGACTAAAACGAGCACGGCTTTGACATATTTGTCCTCGAAACGCTCGATGAAAGCCGCTGTTTCAGAGGGCTGATTTTCAGCGTCTTGCACCATTTGAATGATTTGGCTAAACAGCGTTTCCCCTTCCGTTTTGCTGACAGAAACCGTAACGGCGCCAGTCAAATTGACGGTCCCGCCAAATACGTCAGCGCCATTTGATTTTTCTTTCGGCATCGATTCGCCGTTTATCGCGGATTCGTCCACGGTCGTTTCACCGCCACAAATCACGCCATCAATTGGAACGCGCTCACCCGGGCGAACTAAAATGAGATTGCCAATAGCTAGGTCACCGACGGGCACTTCTGCTAACTCTCCTTTTTCCCCTTGCAAAAAAGCGGTTTTAGGCTTTAAAGCCATCAATTTTGTAAGCTCGCGCTTGCTTTTGTTTGTCGTATAAGTTTCAAGCGCCCCGCTTAGTGAGAAAATGAAAATCAAGACGGCCCCTTCCAGCCAGTATCCGATAATGGACGCACCTGTTGCGGCAAGGACCATCAGTAGTTCAACGTTCAACTTATGCGTTTTGATGGTATCCAAAATACCCGATTTCGCTTGCTCGAAACCACCGATAATGAAGGCCGTTATAAAAATAATCGCAATGCCCATTTCCGAAATTTTGCCTTCCAGTTGCCAGCCGATTAGTATGAGTATCCCACTCACAGCGGTTGCAATAAAAGCAACATTTTCTCTTATTTTTTGCATGTTTTCCCCATCCTTTCTATTTGAGAATCATTTTCGTTCCCCTAAAAAACACGAAAATCTGCTCCCACTAGCGTGAGAAACAGATTTACATTAAATTTATATTATTTTTTCACCTTTATTATACTAAATTTAGCAAGGTAATTCAATGGAACTGGCAATAAATTCACGAATTTAGCGAAAACTTTTCCATCGCTGTTGCCTGTTGTTCATAAATGGATTTATTTGTCATATCCGCTAACTTTTGAAGCGCAAGCACGGTTTCCTGTTTGAGCTCTTCAGAAATTTCGCCAGTGATTTTAATCGAGGAAAAACCAGTTGCGATGATGACTTGGTAGGATTGATAGATTTCTGTTTTATACGTTTGCTTTATTTCCTCCGAAAGGTTTTCACTTGCAGGAAAAAAGTGCATTTCCCAGTTCTCTTCGATTAACTCTTTCGGGTAAGCATCTAAATCTTCCAGCTCATCCGCTTCAATTAGTTCTTCTAAAAAAGCGAGCGTATCAGCACCTGTATCGTTTCCAAAGGGGGCCTCCTCTTGACTAATGTCGTAATAAATATCGGCTAGGAAAGCTTGTCGAAAATAAGGGTGCGAGGTTTCGCGCGTGACACCTGTTTCGGCATCATCAAAATACCAAGCAACAAGTTCCGTGATGTCTTTCCACCCCTCGATGTTTGGCGGAATTCCATTTGCATAGGCTTGAAAAAGATTGGTAAGTTCTTCAACATCCACCATTTTTCTTTGTAACTGTTTGAACGACTCATCACCGTTCTCAAAACGGATTTCAACCGTATAACTATCTTTTTCCTTCATCGCTTGAATATAGGAGCTCCCCGCTAAACTAGGCGTGGATTCTAGCACCAGCACTCGGCAATAGCCGCTTTCTAAGTCAGCCATCGCCGCATAAATTTTTGCTTCGTTCACTCGCGAATAAAATGTATGTTCATTCCATAATTCAAATTTCATACCATTCCCCTTTAAAAAAAGGCATAGAAAAAATCTTCTACGCCTTTCCAGTTTTCTTTACGGCAACACATTTCCAGCTGCACGGTAAATTTCATACCATTCTTCACGCGTCAACTCAATGTCAGCGCCTTTGCGAATTCCTGCAATACGTTCCGGGTTCATCGTTCCAAGCACCGTTTGAATTTTAGCCGGATGGCGTAATATCCAAGCCACCGCAATTGCTGAGTTCGAAACTTGATATTTCTCCGCCAATTGATTGACTGCTTGATTTAATTCCGGAAATTTCGGGTTATCCAAAAACACACCTTCAAAAAAGCCGTATTGGAACGGCGACCAGGCCTGAATTGTCATATCATTTAAACGGCTGTAATCCAAAATCCCGCTATCGCGCACAACTCCAGCATCAACCGTCATATTCACATTTAGCCCTGCATCAATCATGCCTGTGTGCATAATGCTAAACTGCAGCTGATTCACAAGCAAATCCTGCTCCACAGATTTCTTCAAAAGCTCAATTTGAAGCGGATTCTGATTACTCACACCAAAATGACGCACTTTCCCACTCTTTTCAAGTTCAAAGAAAGCTTCCGCTACTTCTTCTGGTTGAACAAGCGTATCCGGACGATGTAGTAACAGGACATCCAAATACTCCGTACGCAACCGTTTTAAAATCCCCTCAACTGAGTTTATAATATGTTCCTTCGAAAAATCAAAGAAGCCATTTCGAATCCCACATTTCGATTGCAAAATAAGTTTTTCGCGCGGTACAGAAGCCTTTTGAATCGCTTCTGCAAAAATTTCTTCCGATTTCCCACCGCCATAAATATCCGCGTGATCAAAAAAATTCAAGCCATTTTCAAGAGAAGTCTGAATCACTTTCTCTGCTTTTTCAACCGATAAATCAGCCATACGCATACAGCCAATTGCAATGCTAGGCGCAGAAAGTTTGCCACCAAGTTTTAACTGTTCCACTATTTCCACCTCTTTAATTAAGATACTTTCATTTTACCATTTCATGAAAACGATATCATCTTTTAATTAAAAAACTCACCAAATCCCCTATTTTAAACAAGTGGCTGTTGCTTTTTAAGCTGTTTTATTATACAATAACTTTTGTCGTGGAGAAATACCCAAGTCCGGCTGAAGGGGACAGACTCGAAATCTGTTAGGCGGGTCTAACTCGCGCCGGGGTTCGAATCCCCGTTTCTCCGTTTATAGACACACGTTCAGTGTCAAACACTGTCAAAAACCTTGGTAAATCAAGGTTTTTTGTTTTTTCTAAATTGATTCATTTTCAAATAAAATCAACCAAATGGCATTTAATATGGCATTTAATTTTTGACCAAGACAATTTTATGGGTTAATTTTAAAGTACTTCATTATGGAGTACTATTTTATTTGGAAAGAGGGTGAAGTAGTATGGCAAGACCAATAAAAAATGCTAATAGAAATTATGATAAACCTATGCTTTATGGCGTTTGGACATTAAAGGAATTCGCAGAAGCTAGCCCAAGGACATACGGATGGTGGTTAGAACACATTAAAAACTACCCAGCTTTAGCTGATTTTAGCAATTGGGCAACTAAATCCTATTGTGAAAATTGGGCATTCGATGCCGTGAAGGCAAATGAATGGCTATTGGATTATTTTGTATATAAAAGATGCTAAGCAGGGGTGATTAATATGGGAAGACCTTCTAGGTATCCAGAAGTTTTTGGAGTTTGGACAATGAGTGATTTTGCTAATGCTAGCCCATATCCAATAGAATGGTGGCATGAGAATATTTATAGTTATATTGAGATTTTAGAATTCAGTAATCTGGGATACTATACCAGCACTTCTAAACTAGCCGCATTTGACGCGTTTAAAGCTAATGAATGGTTGAAAGTTAATTTTGGAAATAATGAAGAAGAAGGTGAATAAAAAATGGCAAGACCAATTAAAAACAAGTATGTCCCTAAAAATTTCTTATATGGTACATGGTCATTAGAAGAATTTGCGCAAGCTAGTCCAAGAACTTATCGTTGGTGGCAGGATAACATTTATGACTGTCCAGAGCTAGCAGACTTTAGCAACTGGGCAAATAAATCTCACCGTGAACCTTGGGTATTTGATGCCGCTAAAGCAAACGAGTGGTTATTGAAAAAATTTGTTTATAAAACACTTTAATTGCTAGCAACTAACTTACACAGCATTGACAATTATATAAAAGGGAGCAAACAATGAATTTTATTAAAAAATGGTTCACAAAGCTTTATAGTAAAATAAGGTATTCTGTAATGTTGTCTTTAAGTATTACAGTCTTATATATTATTTCTGTTTTTTCTTTAAAATTTCTTCCTGAAAGTTCTTTTTTTAGTGCTTTCTATCTCATTAGTACAATTTATGTATTTATCATTACAGTCTTGATGCTTGGATTAATGCTTGCTCCAACCTATCAATATTCCTCAAAATATTTAAAAGAGGGTATTGAAAAAATAATTACTTTTGAAATTCAAGCGTTTGAACTTGATAGTAAAAACTCATATAAAAAACGTAGTACCTATAGTAAGCTTCAAAAAATCAAAAAAAGTGTATTTAAATTAAACCCAGAAGAAAGATACTTACTTTTAAGTTATTTTGAAGCTAAGAACAATGCTCCCCTTCCTGTGCTTGCACCTATTTTATCATCATTTTTATTGGGATTAGTGGGAAGCTCCATTTCAGGATACTTTAGTGAATCTCCTGTAGAAATGTTTGGCATATTATATATCCTATTTCTACTTTTTGCATCCCCAACCATAAACTGGTTTGTAGGTAATAGACAAAGAAAGCTTACCGAGCAATATATCATTAATTTAATTAAAAATGCCCCCAGCGATTAGGCTGAGGGGTGTTTACTCAATTCTAGCGTATCCTTTATATATTTTTTAAACTCATTATTTTTCCAAAAACCAAGTCGAATTCCATCAATTCCTCGAGTCATTAAAATATAATAAATATTTAGCACAAACAAAGTGAACTCTTTCGCATATTCAGGACTTTTTTCTTTGTCAGAGAACTTGCCATTTACATTGAAGAAATGATTAGGTTCACCGTACAAGTATCCATTTTCATCCACTTGAATATCATTTCCAATCAAAACGCCACATTTATTCAAATCGACTCCTTGTACCGCAAATACCGACCCAATTTGGTCTTCAGCATCCTCCTCATCTGAATAAACCCAATTTTCTTGAGTTGAATTCCATCTTCGCTTAATGTCACCTTCATGCCAGTGAGTAATTGACGACTCTTTACCGTCTGACTGCTTCCATGGCTCAACAAGTCCTGCTAAAACTCGATTTATATGTTCAGGATTAAAGTTTCTATCTTCTTCTATCCAGTCAATCAGATTACGCAATGGTTCTTCTTCAAAATAGCCAAAGTATGCATCAGATGTGTTGTCCTGAAATACAGCTCTATTAAAATTAGGGTCGAAGTTCGTTTGGCTCAGCAGTCCGGTGTCTTTATATAATAAAAATTTGATTCCATTTATAAAATCATCGGATGTGTAACTTTTCTCTCCTGAGGTCTGAATTCTAAATTGCGTTGTTAGATACCTTTTTTCAAATCCCTCTGTTGCCTCTAAAAATTGTGCTCTAGTGATATTAGCTGGGCGAATAGCTTGTAAAACATCATACATCAAGATAATTTGTTGACCTATCTTTTTAATAGACTCTAAATGATTATTATCTTGGCTAAATTTCCCTCTGTATACATTGTTGAAAGTAGCCATCTGCTTAGCAAATTTTCTAGATAGTTTATGTGACTCATCGACAATGACGACATCGTAGTGCTCACCTGAATTAATTAGTTTAGTAGATGTTGTCAGCTCTAAATTGGAATTTTTATATCCATATACACTAAAAATTTCTTTAGCTGTTTTAATCCAATTTGGTTGCAACACAACCGCAATCCGTTGAGTTTTCTTTTCAGAGGCCAACTTCGCCACTAGGTGCGTCAATAATACTGTTTTCCCTGTTCCTGCATCACCATTTATAACATAACTTTTGTGAGAATTAGCTTCAATTTCATCAATAAGTTCCATTTGCTGGGTTGTTAATTCCTTGATAGGACTGTATTTCACCAACACTTTATTCCGCAACTCCTCTAAAGTTGGCACTTGTACCCAGTGTTTAGCATATAGCTCTTCCCAAAAAGGTAAAATGACTTCTGAGGCTATTTTTTCTCGTTCTTTGTATTCGGATGTACTATTTCCTTTTGTTTTATTAATGATTTCAATATTATCGTATTGAATCATTTGTTTTCTAGTATTCGGATTATCTGCAAGAAAATAAATAATCAGCTGGTTCTCCACGTCATCAAGCGCCGAGCCATTAAAGTAATAAGATAATAGCACAATGACTTTGTCAAAATGTGCCTTACTAAATTTTCCTTCTTTACAACTATAATGCTGTTTATTTCTAGTTGTAAAGTGCTTTGTTTGACCAATGTACATCTGCTTTGACTTTGTGCTTCTATAGATATAGATAACATTACCGGATTTCAAAACATTTTGTTCAGATTTACGTAGTTCAAGAAAATTCTCTAATTTGCCATCCTTTAAATTTATTTCTATATAGTTATATTTAGCCATAATTAATCTAACTCATCTAATTGATTATATTTCTTTTTTTCACCATAACTTTTAGAAATTGGATATTTACTCGCATTTTTAACCAACTTTTCAGCAATAATTTCATCAATATTTAATTTTAAATTGTCAGCCATCATGTAGGAGTATATCAAAACATCAGCTAATTCCTCTTTTAATTGTTCCATTTGTTGTTTCGCCTCATCTGTTGTTTTCCATTGAAATAACTCTAATAGTTCATTAGCTTCTAAAGAAATAGAGATAGCTAAATCCTTTTCATTGTGAAATTTCCTCCAATCCCTTTCATCCCTAAATTGATTTATTTTCACCATAGATTTGTTCATTTCATATGCACCTCGTGTTCTCTTAATTTCGAAAGTTAAATTATATAAATCCTATTTGCATTCCATAGCATATAAAGTAAAGCTCCCTCTCTCTTTACTTTTTAATAATTTCGAGGAATGGATGTTTTTACAAAAAATCAAACTTGTTCCTCTCAGTATAATCAGATATTCCCGAACTACATCAATTTTTTCACCTCATCCAAAAATTTCATCCTCTCATAATTAATTTATTTAATTACAACTGTAATTCTAAAATTTAAACTTAAGTGTAACAACCATTACTCTAAAACTTAAGTCTTATTCTATGTCTAGCATAATTCAAAATCTAGTTTTTGTCGATATTCTAATATATGCAATCAAAATTACTGTCGATAATTTAATATCTGCATTAGTTGGGTAACTAAAATAAATTAATTGTCTCATATGCATTAAATGTATCTAGTACGATAATTGGAAAGAGGCCCCGTGTTACAATACAAACTACAAAGCAAATAATTAATCTTCTTCAAGATAAAGTGAATACCGGGATTTAGCTTAGAAGATTACAAAAAGCTCCCCTAATTTAAGTTCTATTGAAGATATCAAAGCAAGATATCCCAACTCAAATGTAGCATTACTTGAGCTGGATTTAGCGGCTTACAGAAGAAAATACCATTCCAAAACAATCAGAAAGAACTTAACTATTCCGGAATGACTGGCTGACATGGTAGAAGATGAGAATATCAACTTCTACCAAACTTTAACTGACGCTCTTAAAGACGAGCTAGGTGTATAAAATAAAAACCTCTTAACCAAAAAGGATAAGGGGTTTTTATTTTTATCACTAACCAATAATTTTTATTTTAATTATATCTCGACCTTGAATTTTTATCCTGTTCTTTTTCAAGAATATACGTTCTCTTGTTTTTTCAAAATTCACACTGTATTTTTTTAGTTAAAAAGGGATGATATTATGAAACAACAAAACAATGAATCAATTAATGTTTTAGAAGTATCTGACAATACTGGTTTATAAGGGCTCAAGGTGGCGCATATTATGAGGATTTTATTCAGAATGATTTTATCGCAATTTCTGACAACAGACTTACACTCACTTTTCTTGAGGATTTTAAGAAAAAAAACAATATCAACACTCCTGAAAAGTCTGTTCCAATTCAAGTTCATAAGACACATAAATTATCAGAAATTGAATTGACAAATAAACCTTCCGAAGCGGAGCCAAGTTCTAACAAAAAAGTAAATAATCATACCCAGAAAAGCACAACAAATCCTAATATAATAAACTCTGAATGGTATAAAATTGCTGTAAATCAAGTGTATCCCGATTTTACAAAACAACAATGTACTCTGACAGCTAATAAACTATATAATTTCATTCATAATATGTCTATAGGTGATTTTGTCATAGTTCCAGGAAAACGCTCTGATTTCTTTGCAATCGGGATTATATATAGTGATGTACTTGAAGTTAATGATTCTTTTATAGCCCAAAGTAAAATCAATAACAAGTATAAAATATGTGATTTTTACAAGCGGCGAAAAGTTATATGGATTAAAGAAGTCAAACGAAAAAATCTCTCTGAAAAATTATACTGGCTTCTTTCCGCACATCAATCATTATTTGATTTGACATCCAGTGCAAATTTAATCATCCCATTGATTGCGCCAATCTATACATATAAGAAAAATATAAACTCTTCAATTTATATAACAACAACCAAGAATGTCAATAATGATACATGGTTTTATTTACATTCTGCAATTAAAAATATAGCTTTAGAAAAGAGCAAACACATTGATATAAAAATAAATGTACAATCACCCGGTATAGCTTTTCTAGAATCAACTTTACAACACTGGCCAGAAATAGTCGCAGTAGCAAGTTTTTTCTTTGGAAAAGTTGATGCTAAGTCTGTTAAATTCCAAGGCATCGTTCCTTATTTTTTTGGAGAAGGAAGATTAGATAGAGAGCTGAAAAGATTAGAAATTGAACATTCCAAAAAAGACCTTGAAACAAAAGAGGTTATGAATAACAACTTAAAAAAAGACGGTGAATCTAAAGACATCGATAATCTATTTAAAAGACAAGAACTTACCAGAGTAACGAATAAAAGCAGTACCTTACTTGAAAATTATAAAAAACCTAACCTTTCAGAATTGGACATCAATGCCATAAAAAGTTTAAAAATCGAGCCCTCTCCTCATAAAAATGATAGTCTAAATAAACAAGATAATTTTTCTTTATCAACTTCATCAAAAGAAGATGATGCAACTTTAACCGATGGTAGATTAACTAACCCTTCTCAAACTGCTTTATAACCCTATCATGTCTAACAAACAAAGGATGTATAACACCAAAATCATGAAAAAAGAGTTTCCAACAATAAACTGGAAACTCTTTTCTTATATCACCTCTGTCCCAATGAATTTTTGGCTTTCATAGCGCCAATTTGGATTTGTTTATTTAATCTGTCAATACTTGCCATGTTATCCGCCATCAACGTATCAACATGTACATGTACCTCGGTATTTCCATTCATCGTAGCCGCAATACCGCGACCAATTGCACCCAGTGTCTTTTCCTTAAGCGGAAGTGCCGCCTCGGTTCCTGCTTCTCCTGCTCCCTGTAGACGACCTCCTGAGGCTCCGAAGATAGTTGGTTGGGTGAAGATACCACCTTGAGCGTGCCAATCGATATCTAGCGTTGGAATTTCACCTTTCAATAAATCGCCAACTTTCCACCCTCGCGGTGAAATATCAAAGCTCGGCATCGGAATATGAGGCCAAGAGATATTGAAATTGAAAAATCCTTTAATGGTGTCGATAATGTTTTTCACAAAATCCTTTGCAGTTTCGAGTGGTTCGAATCCCCGTTTCTCCGTTTGCGTAAAAAGCCTTGATTTTTCAAGGCTTTTTGTTTTAAATAAAATAAGCTACATCCCAACATAATTAATGACAGAAGATATTTAAATATATGTACAAGGGGCTGCCAACATAAATAATTCGCAGTCTGTTTCCTCCCAATCTGAAAACGCTTGCTTTCTATTGGTTAGTTTGTTATAATATTCACATAAAATGTTAATACACTAATTTTTCAGTATTTTATAACCCTCTATTTTTTCAGTTCCAAAAAATGATAGATTTATTCTAACGTTCAATCCGTGCTTCACAACACGATATTGAAAAAATAAAAAAGGTGGGATTAAGAATGAAAAATATTTTAGTCAAAGCTAGCTTATCACTTGTTCTGTCACTTGGTTTTTTTGGTGTAATGAATGTTTCTTCGCCTCCAACAACAGCTGAGGCAGCACCGTTCAGTACAATCACAGCAAAAACAACACGAACTGTTGTAGCCGGATATGGTCCATCAAGAGTTTATCATTCCGTTTATCGTAATGGTTTTTTGTATGTAGGCTATTTAAACAGAACTTCTTATTATGTTACTGGAACTGGTACTGTTAATTATTACTCTGGAACCCTGCATATTTGTTATTAATTTGCCTTACAATAAGTTTCATGTATATAAAAACCTCTCCAGTGATTTCGCGTCACTAGAGAGGTTTTCATCTTTAATTCCGAATCATATAATCAAACGCGCCCAGCGCAGCTGTTGCACCTGATCCCATCGAAATGATAATTTGTTTATAAGCACTATCCGTACAATCCCCAGCAGCAAACACGCCTGGCACATTTGTCGCGCCGTGTTTATCTACTATAATTTCGCCCATTTTCGTGCGCTCCACAGTGCCTTCTAGCCATTCTGTGTTTGGTGCCAGACCTATTAAAATGAAGACGCCTTCCACATCAATATGCGTTTCTTCATTTGTTTCGCGGTCCACGTATGTTACGCCATTTACTTTGCTGTCACCCGTAATTTCTTTCGTTTGAACGTTTTTCAGCACCGTTACATTTGGTAAAGAGTATAGGCGTTTTTGTAACACTTGGTCTGCTTTTAATTCTGGCATAAATTCGAGCACCGTCACATGTTTGACGATTCCTGCGAGATCAATCGCGGCTTCAATTCCAGAATTACCGCCGCCCACAACGACGACTTTTTTCCCTTCAAAAAGAGGGCCATCGCAGTGCGGACAATACGCAACACCTTTGTTTTTAAACTCTTGTTCGCCAGGAACCCCAATATTACGCCATCTAGCACCCGTTGAAATAATTGCGGTTTTACTCGTCAATACGGCGCCATTTTCAAGCGTTACTTCCACTTGTTCATTTTTCGAAAGGCTTGCTACACGAACGGATTTCATCACGTCAACATCATACTCGTTCACATGCTCCTCCACTTGCGCCATCAGCTTCGGACCTTCCGTATATTTCGTTCCAATCACATTTTCGATGCCTAAAGTCTCTAAAACTTGGCCACCAAAAGTTTCAGCTACGATACCCGTTCGAATACCTTTTCTAGCCGCGTAAATCGCCGCGCTAGCGCCAGCCGGCCCGCCACCAATGACGAGGACATCAAACGGTTCTTTTGTTTCAAACTCCGACGCGTCAGCTGCACCAGCAATTTTAGTTACGATTTGTTCGATTGTCATGCGGCCATTTCCAAATGGCTCACCGTTTGCAAAAACTGTCGGAACAGCCATAATGTTTTTCACTTCGACTTCCGCTTTAAACATACCGCCTTCAACCATCGTATGGCTAATATTTGGGTTTAAAATGCTCATGATGTTGAGTGCCTGAACGACGTCCGGGCAGTTGTGACATGTTAGGCTAACGTAAGATTCGAAGTGGAACGTTCCACTAATTTTTTTGATTTGCCGAATGATTTTCTCGTCCACTTTCGGTGCCCGGCCGCTCACTTGTAAAATCGCTAAAACGAATGAAGTGAATTCGTGCCCGAGTGGAATGCCTGCAAAAACAATGCCCATATCTTCATTAACGCGTTCGACGCTAAAGCTAGGCGTTTTCGCAAGGCTCGCTTTTTCCATGTGGATTTTAGGCGACATCTCGGCAATTTCTGTTACAAATTCTGCCAGCTTCTCGGAGTTTTCATCTGCTGCGACACTTAACTTTAAGACAATATCTTGCTCAAGTAATTCCAGATAACCCGCTAGCTGTTCTTTGATTTCTTTTTCTAAAGGCATCTTTAGATTTTCCCTACAAGGTCAAGGCTCGGTTTAAGCGTTTCAGCGCCTTCTTTCCATTTCGCTGGGCAAACTTCGCCTGGATTATTCCGCACGTACTGACCTGCGCGAATTTTATCGATTAAAGTACTAGCGTCGCGACCAATACCATCTGCGTTAATTTCTACAGCTTGAACAACTCCGTCTGGATCAATAATAAATGTTCCGCGATTTGCTAAGCCTTCTTCTTCGTCCAGCACATCGAAAATATTTGAAATAGTGTGTGACGGATCGCCAATCATTATGTACTCGATTTTACCGATGGCATCTGAAGAATCGTGCCATGCTTTATGTGTAAAGTGCGTATCTGTAGAAACAGAATAAACTTCTACATCTAAATCTTGAAGCGTTTTATATTGGTCTTGCAAATCCTCAAGCTCTGTCGGGCAAACAAATGTGAAATCTGCTGGATAAAAGCAAACTACACTCCATTTTCCTTTAAAGTTTTCAGATGATACATCAATAAATTCACCTTGGTGGAATGCTTTCGCCGTAAATTCCTCTATTTCTTTTCCAATTAATGACATGTAAATTCCTCCTAAAAGCTTTAATTCGTGATTGCTCACTTTTAAATTATCATCTGATTTTAGGAAGATGTCAACAGTAAATTATAATATTTATAAACTAAAAATAAATACAAACTGAACATTCAAAGCTTAACATCAGCATGAAAACCTGATACAAAGCCATGTTCAGTTTGTGAAATCTAAAGCCAAATTTGTGATATTTTTTTCATTTTATCAATTAGCTCTCTATTTTTCTCTATCCACTCTTGCGTTAGGATGCTTATCTTCTATTAAATTTAACAAGACGCCCTGCTCTAAATAGGCTTTAAGTCCACTTAATACGAGCGTGTAGCCTTCCGTTGCATCAATAATCTCACTCAGTTCATCAAATTCACCATTTTGGATTTTAACGATAGTTTCAGTTTCTGAATACGCCTCAAACTTCCAAATCGTTTCTTTTGCATTCGCATGGCGGACGTGAATACGCTCATTTGGGATAATTTCTAAAACTAAAATTTCATCCGAGACACCATACATTTCCCAGTCCCACGTTACTTTTTGACCAACAACTAACTTACCGGAACTTTTGGTAAACCAAAACTTGGTTGTCACGTCTGGTTCAATAAATGCTTCAAAAACGACCGCTACAGGTTTCTTAATTAGTAAACTCACATTCGTTTGCATAAGCTTCTCCCCCTTTTCTTCTATTGTAGTAAAAACTGTTTGTCCTCACAACTTTAATTCGCGTTCTGCTAGATTTTTATAGAAATCGGCTTCATGCGATACTAAAAGTAAGCTTCCTTTGTACGTTTGAAGTGCCTTCCTAAGCGCTGCTTTCGCAAGTGCATCCAAATGATTGGTCGGCTCATCTAAAATCAAAAAGTTCGTTTCAAGAAGAAGGAGCTCTGTTAGTTTTAGCTTGGACTGTTCGCCGCCGCTCAGTGTAGCAATTGGGCGTTCCACAAACTCGGCACGGATGCCGCTACGCGCTAAAATTTGCCGAACTTCTTTTGTCCCCTTTTCAGGAAACTTGTTTTTAATGTAGGCGAGGGGCGTCATTTCTGGTGCTTGGAAAACGAGGTCTTGCTCAAAGTAACCAATACGCACGTTTTTAGCAAAAACAGCTTTTCCAGAAAGGGCTTGAATTTTGCCAAGGATCGTTTTCAAAAGCGTGGACTTCCCTATGCCGTTGAACCCTGTAATCACAAGCTTTTCGCCGGCATGCACGTAGAAATCAAGCTCGGGCAAAAGCGCTTTTTGATAGCCAACTAAAAGTTTTGATACGACTAGGCTTTCGCCACTAACTACGCCCGTTTTTTCTTTAAAAATAAAGCGAGGTTTTTCGTGGAACGTCGGAGGGGCAATCCGTTCCAGCCGATTCAATTGTTTTTGCCTCCCCCGCGCCAATTTTGAATGAACACCCGCCTTGTTTTTCCGAATATACGCTTCCGTTTCCGAAATTTTCCTTTGCTGTTTCGTATATTCACGCGTATAGGCTTCCTGTAAATGCGCTTTTTGTCCTAAAAATGCTTGATAGTTTCCCGTATACTTTTTAATCGTCCCAAATTCAACATCTAAAATATGCGTCGTCACTGCCTCTAAGAACGCCTGGTCATGCGATACCACAATAAACGCACCTTCCGCAGATTGCAATACGCCTGAAAGCCACTTAATATGGAATTCATCTAAAAAGTTCGTCGGTTCATCTAAAATCAGAACATCTGGCGCTTCGAGTAGTAGCTTCGCCAAAATCACCTTGGCGCGTTGACCGCCGCTTAAACTTTTCACTTGCTGCCCTAAAAACGCATCAATCCCTAGCCCCCGAGTCACTTCCGCAATTTTTCGGTCAATCCCGTAAAAATCCATTTGGAGTAGTGTTTCTTGGATTTTCGCTGCCATTTCAATTGCTTCTGCATCACCAGTCGCGTACAGCTCATTCATTTTTTCTTCTTTATGAAAGAAATCCGCAAAGGCAAGCTTCAAATAAGCTTCGATGTCGTGATCGCCGTCCACTTCCGCATATTGGTCTAAATGCCCAATTTGTAAGCCTTGTTGCCACTTGATGACACCATTATCTGGCAAAAGCTGTCCAAGTAGAATTTGTAAAAGCGTGCTTTTGCCTGCGCCGTTTTGACCTACGACACCAACATGTTCTCCTTTGTAAATACTAAATTCCGCTTCTTTATACAGTAAGCGATCTGGAAAACTTTGCGTTAAATTTCTCACTTCTAAAATACTCATTTCAATCTCCTCTTTCGAACAAAATAAAAAAACAGGAAGCGTTCCGTTCGCCTCCTGTTTCCTATCAAAACAAAAGGCCAAAGACAAGCGCACTTGTCTTTGGCCTTTTAAATAAATTTCAGTCACTGTCGGTAAAAATGCAACACAAATAAACTACCTCAATTTGCGGCTTTTACCGACAAGGAATTTCGAATTTATTAGCCTCTACACAATGCCTTGTCGCATTCAGTTGTGCAGAGGAAATCTTTTCTACTAACGGTACAATTAATCTCAATTTCAACACTTCCTGTTCATTAGCAGAATAAACCATATTTTAATTTCTGTCAAATGCGTTTTAAACAAACCGAAAAAAGGTATAAGAACGTTAATTAGAAAGAAAGGGGAATTTTTATGTGGCTCTATGAAAAATCTGTAGCTGAACGTATTGTTTCTGCCCCTATTGACAGAGTTTGGGAACTATTAGCCAATCGTAGTAATGTATCTTGGCGGACAGATATTATACGTGTAGAAACTGAACCTTCCTCAAATAAAATAACTGAATTTTATCCGAACGGGCAAAAACTGGAATTCCATATCATTGATGAACAACCTACTAAATATCGCGTTTATAAAATTAAACATCGCTTTTTTAGCGGCTACATTTGGGAGGAATATAAGACGGCGAAGGACAACCAAACGCGCGTCATTATTACGGAGAAAATTCGAATGAACAACGACCTACTAGGCGTTATCTCCCGGCTTGCTTTAAACTTAGAACAAGGGCAGGTCAAGTACTTGCATGACATTGAAATGGTTTTAACGCGTTAAAAGTCGCCTGACCTTTCCAACTCGTGTATACTAAAAATAGTTAAACGTTTTTTGGGGGGCTTTATGATGCACATACGACAAATGGGACTGTCTGATGCAGAGGACTTACTTGCGCTCGAACTGCGCAACCGGGAATTTTTCCAAAACTACACAGGGCTAAGAAATGAAGAATTTTATACGCTTGCTGGACAAAAAAGACGCATCATGCAAGCCATGTCAGACCGCGAAAAAGATCAAGCTTATTCGTATCTAATTGAAGATGATCAAACTATCATCGGTCTTATCGCGCTCACTGGTGTACTGCGCCATAGTTTGCAAAGCGCTTGGATTGGTTACTTTTTAGATAAAGAAATGAATGGCCGTGGTTATATGACTGAAGCGGTCAAACAAGTTGTTGAAATCGCCTTTTCTGAGCTAAAATTGCACCGTCTTGAGGCTGGTGTCATGCCGCACAATATTCGGAGCATGCGTGTTTTAGAAAAAGCTGGCTTTGAAAAAGAAGGTATTGCACGGAAAAATGTTAAAATTAACGGAAAATGGGAAGATCATATGACGCTTTCCATTCTTAATCCGGAAGATATTTAAACGAGGCAAATGACAAACGGCCATATTCGCCGTTTGTCATTTGCCTTTCTTTTTCGCCTCGTAATAGCCTAGTTTAAAGAAATCATACCATTCCAAAATTTCCTCTTTCGGGAAGGCTTCCATCGCAAGCATAACTTCCTTCGCAAACTCAAAAATGGCGGAACCATTCGCTGTAACGATTAAGCCATCTCGAACGGCTTGCTTTTCTTCAAAGTGTTTTTCGCCTTTATAAACGGGCACTTCCCGCAACTCCTCTAAATAATTCGCTGTATGTTGCACTTCATTTAGAACGCCATGCGAGCCAATGAAATAAGCCGCATCACAAATCGCACCTAAGACGGCGTTGCGCTTAATTGCATAGTGCACGAGTTCCATAACATCTTCGCTTTCTTTTTTGCGCCATGAATTTCCGCCAATCAAAATGAGTGCCACAAAATCTGTTGGGACTTCATTTAGCGCGTAGTCGGGCAGCACCGTAATTCCGCCAATGGACTTAATAGGTTCTTTTGAAAGGGACACGGTTTCTACTAAATAACGCTTTTCCTCGCCATTTTCTGGTGTTTCATTGATAGCCGCTGCAAGGGAGGCAATTTCCCAATCGGCAAATTCGTCGAGCAACACAAATAGTACTTTTTCCAAGACTACCACTCCTTTTTCTAAAAAAAACAGCCTGATTCCTGCTTTTAAGAAATCAAGCTGTTTTTAGTAATGTTCCACCGTGGCGTTTTTTTAAACGATATCAAAGTTTTCAATAATTTTATTTTCTTCTGCGGCTTTAAAAATCGCTTCGATTAAAATCAATACGCGGTAAACTTCTGCATTTTTAATAATTGGTTCTGCCTGATTTAAAATGACGTCCGCAAAATTGTTATACAGGCTCGTTTCCATTTCAAGTGGTGCCGGCAGCGAAACGGTTTCCGTCGCCTCTTCGGAAGGTGGCGCCATCGTTTTGGTTAGGCCTTGCCCTGCTTGAATCGGTGTCGGCTCGGAATTATGCAGATTTTCCGTTGCAATTACCATCTCCCCGCTCATATCCCAGTCGCGAATGACCGCCGTTCCGTTCGTGCCGAGGACATACCAGCGTGGTAGCTTAATAAAGTTCGTCGTCCCCACTTCAATATGCGCCGTCACACCATTTTCAAACGAAATTAAACTCGTAAAACCATCGTCCACTTCATCTCCTAAAATAAAGCTTAGGTTCGCAGACACACTCTTGATGCGCGAATCAACCATAAATAGCAGCTGATCGAGCAAATGAACGCCCCAGTCAAGTACCATGCCGCCACCTTGCGCTTTCAAATGACGCCAGTCACCCGGAATACCATTTGCCCCTTGCACGCGCGATTCAATTCGAAATACATCGCCAATTGCTTTCTCCTGAAGCATGCGTTTTATGATCAAGAAATCCTGATCCCAGCGCCGATTTTGATGCACCATAAACGTCCGCCCAGTCTTCTTTGCCACCGCTAAAATTTCTTTTAGCTCCTCGCTATTTAGCGTAACCGGCTTTTCACATAAAACGTGCTTGCCAGACTCTAACGCGCGAATGACTAGCTTTTTATGCACATCATTTGGTGTCGCAATTAAAACCGCATGAACCGACTCGTCAGCCAAAACTTCCTGATAGCTCCGATAAACGCGCAAGCCTTTTTCACGAATTTTTTCGTGCACATTTTCATCAATATCATAAGCCCCAACAGGAACAACATGGTCGCTCATTTTAGCAAGCTCCACATGGTACGTCCCCATGCCACCGAAACCAACAATAACTAAATTCACCTTTTCCATTATGCCCACCACATATCTTGCGGCGTATCACGAATCAAAATCGAACGCAAATTCGTTACCGCGCGCTTGAAACCTTCGTCAATCGACATGAGCGGATCTTCATGCTCAATACTCACAACATAATCATAGCCGTACGTACGAAGCGCACTCATCATATCAGACCATTCTGCGAGGCTATGACCACACCCCACTGAACGGAATGTCCACGCACGCGTTTTTACTTCCCCATAAGGTTGCATATCTGTAAGGCCATACATATTAATATTATCTTGGTCTAAATAGGTGTCTTTCGCATGGAAATGATGAATCGCACCGGCTTCGCCTAAAATTTTAATTGCGCCAACCGGATCAATCCCCTGCCACCAAAGATGACTTGGGTCAAGATTGACCCCAATTGCATCGCTCGTTTCTTCCCGTAATTTTAAAATTGTGTAAGGTGTGTGGCAAAGGAAGCCGCCGTGTAGCTCGATACCAATTTTGATGCCATGCTCCTCCGCCAATTTGCCAATTTCTTTCCAATACGGGATGAGTTTCGTTTCCCACTGCCACGTTTTCATGTCGCTATAAACCGTCGGCCAAGGAATGACAGGCCAGTTTGGCGCCTTCGCTTCGTCTGAATCCCCCGCAGTCCCCGAAAACGTATTGACAACCGGAACGCCTAAAAGTGCCGCCAACCTAATTGTTTTCCGCAAAATCAGATCCGCCGCCTCGCGTTCCTCTTTAACAGGCGAAATCGGATTATCATGACAGCTTAGCGCACTAATTTGAATCCCGCGCTCTTGAAATTTCGCAAGATACGCCTCGCGCGCAGCAGCACTTTCCAAAAGCTCATCAGTTGGGCAGTGATGATTCCCAGGATTTCCTCCCGTTCCAATTTCCACCGCGTCAAGCCCGCTTTCTTTCGCCTTATCTAGCATTTCCTCTAAACTTAAATCCGCAAATAGCGGCGTAAAAACTCCTAATTTCATCGCTCATTACTCCTTTCCAATTGTATAAAATGGTTGCTGATTCCCATACTCTGGATACGTCTTGCGATTTTCCGAACACCATTTAACCCCGTTTACAATCACCTTTTGCACCCATTCATGGTGATAAGTTGGGTAGGATTCGTGGCCTGGTTGGAAGTAAAAAATTCGCCCGTTGCCGCGTTTATACGTAATTCCGCTCCGGAATACATTTCCGCCTTCAAACCAACTTAAGAACACCGTTTCATCAGGCGCTGGAATATCAAAATGCTCGCCGTACATTTCTTCTTTTTCAAGCTCAAACGATTCTGGAATGCCTTCTGCAATCGGGTGACTCGGATCGACCACAAAAAGCCGCTCGCGCTCGTCCGCCTCACGCCACTTCAAATCGCAACTTGTGCCCATAAGACGCATAAAAATTTTCGACATGTGCCCCGAGTGAAGCACAACAAGTCCCATACCACGGAGAACATGCTTTTGTACACGCGAAACAATTTCTTCCGATACCTCGCCATGCGCCATATGCCCCCACCAAATCAAACAATCGGTTTTGTTTAAAACGTCTTCCGTAAGACCGTGTTCAGGCTCATCAAGCGTGGCCGTCTGCGTATCGAAGCCCGCCGCCTTTAGAAATGACGCTATCTGACCATGAATCCCATCCGGATAAATGCTTTTCACGACCTCGCTTTCTTTCTCATGGCGAAACTCATTCC
The DNA here is from genome assembly GCF_900186125.1 of Listeria goaensis. GTDB lineage: Bacteria > Bacillota > Bacilli > Lactobacillales > Listeriaceae > Listeria > Listeria goaensis. The sequence continues at coordinate 249,373 of NZ_FYBQ01000002.1, forward strand.
AAACTGTGACTTGTGTCATTTTGCTACCATCCCTTCTAGGCTACGAAAGCCCGTTTCAATGCTCTCAAGCGGCTCGAATTTCTGAAACGCTTCCTGTTCCACAATAAGCCATTCCGTGCCATTTTTACGTGCCGCATCAACAAAACTTTGGATATTTAAATCGCCATTTCCGATTTCAGTGCTTTCGTCGCCTAAACGGTCTTTCAAATGCACAAGCGACATTCTGGTTTTGTATTTTTCCATGTAATCGGGCGCCGACACACCCGCAAATTCCGCCCAATACGTGTCCAGTTCGAGCGAAATATGTGGCGCTTTTTCGAGCAAAAAGTCTAAAATATATTGGCCGTCAATCATTCGAAATTCATGTGCATGGTTGTGATAGCTAAACGTCATGCCCGCCTGTGTCGCGACTTGCGCAATTTGTTCAAACTGTTCAGCCAGTTCCGCCCACGCTTCAGCCGATTTAAAATCCGCATATGGACAAACGATATGTTTATTACCAAGCGTTTTTTCGTAGTCAATCACTTCACGAATGTTGCCAAGCAAGCGTTCAAGCGGAATGTGCGAACCTGCTACCGTAAGATTAAGTTCCGCGAGCTTCGCCTTCAAATCCGCCGCACTCACGCCGTAATAACCCGCAAATTCAACGCCGTCGTAGCCCATTTCCGCAATTTTTTCAAGTGTTCCAAAAAAATCGCGTTCTGCATCTTCCTTCACACTCCACATTTGCAGTCCGATTTTTTGTTTCATCAAAACCCCCTACTTTCTAATTAAAAAATACCGGTTTTCCAGTTTTTGCCGATTCATAAATGCCTTCTAGAATTTGTGTCACAACTAGTGCCTGCTCTGGCCTAACGACTGGATCGCGACCCTCCCGAAGTGCCTCAATCCAAGCTTGTGCTTCAAGAACAGCTGGATCCTCACCCGTTCCATCATAGAAATCCACGCCACCAGTTTCAAGGTCAATTTTTTTCTCATATGTTAAACCGTGCGCCTCACCATTAATTCGTAGGCCATCTTCCATATCCGCACCGCCTAGTGTCCCTGAAAGCACCGTTTTCGCTTCCCCAACGTCTAGCGTATTCAGCGCCCAGCTCGCTTCAAGCACAATTGTTGCGCCGTTCTCCATCGTAATAAAACCAAACGCCGAATCTTCCACAGTAAATTTAGCTGGATCCCAAGAACCCCAAGCATTGGCCGCATTTTCCGTCCCTGAAAGTTTATGGTAGCTATTTCCAACTACATATTTCGGCTTATAGTTATCCATCATCCATAATGTTAAATCAAGCGCATGTGTGCCAATATCAATCAGCGGGCCGCCGCCTTGAGCTTCCTCGTCTAAAAATACGCCCCATGTCGGTACAGCACGTCTACGAATTGCTTTCGCCTTCGCATAATAAATATCGCCCAGTTCCCCGTCCGCGCAAACCGTATGTAAATAACGAGAATCTTTGCGGAAACGATTTTGATACCCAATGGTTAATTTCTTCCCTGTTTCCTTTGCCGCATCAATCATCGCCTGAGCTTCCTTAGCCGTTTTCGCCATCGGTTTTTCACACATCACATGTTTATCCGCATGTAACGCCGCAATTGTAATTTCGGCATGCGAAATATTCGGCGTACAAACATGAATCACATCAATACTTTTATCCGTTAACAGTTCTTTGAAGTTCGTGTATACGCTTGCATTTTCTGTCCCAAAATCACGTTTTGCCGCCACTGCACGTTCTCGAATAATATCGCAAAAAGCGACCATTTCCACACCTTCAACTTGCGCCAAACTAGGCATATGTTTTCCGTTTGCAATACCACCACAACCGATAATTCCAATCTTCATAAAAAAATCCCCCATTCGTTTTGTATAGCCTTATCATACAAAACAAATGAGAGAAATTCTTCCTACTTTATTGTCCGATTCTTCTCGTATATTGTCTTCCTGAATTTAAGTGGCGCAATTCCCATCGCTCGCTTAAAAGCATGGTGGAACGTTTTGACACTACTAAAGCCCGTCATTTCCGCAACTTCCGTAATTGGATAGGCTTCATTTATTAAAATCCATTTTGCTTTATTTAAACGATAATCATTTAAAAAGGTAACAAAAGTCATACCCGTGTTGCGTTTAAAAAACTTTGTGAAGTAATACGTGCTAAAGCCAGTCAAATCAGCCATTTCCTGTAAAGCAATTGGCTCTTTGTAGCGCTGTTCAATATAAGAAAAAATTTCATCAAGCATCTCTAACGTTTCCTGCGATTTCAAAACGGCCTCGCCTTGAAACAAGTTATCTGGAATAGCTTCATTTTTTGGCACTTCGCGGTATAGCAAAACGAGCATCTCCAACATTTTGGCCTTTGTCGCATATTCAAATCCGTCTTTCTGCTTTTGCTCTTCTTCGTGAATCGCCAAAATCAGTTCGCGCATCTTCGAACGAATCGGATCGTCCCAGTGCCTGCTTGAGCTTACGCATGTTTGAAACAAACGCCGTAAATCGGCTTGCTCATCTGACTTCTTATCTTGTTGGAAAAACGCCAAATCAAATTGAATCACGATTCGCTCGCTGTTCGGGGAACCAAGAAAATAATGTACATCGCCGCCATTAATGATTTGAATTTCTCCCGCATTCATCTGAATCGGCACATCGTTCACACCTAAATTCAAACTGCCACGAAGCACATAAATGATTTCGATTTCTTTATGCCAATGAGGATACACAAGCACTTCGCCATCATTTGTAAATGTACGAAACGGAAAATTTTTGTCCAAATTCGGGATTTCAAGATAATTGCCCATCGTATATGCTCCTTTTTCCTTAGGCTTCTCATCCATTTTACTATAAATCCCCCGCCGTGTGTTACCCTAAATCTTGACCCGTCATAACGATATAACTAAGTAAGAAAATATTCAGCGCCACAATCACAATTGTTGCGCACCAGGCGGTGATTTTCACTAAGCGGCTATTCGCAAACTCACCCATTTTTTGTTTGCTGCTCGTAAACAAAACGAGTGGTACAACCGCAAACGGCAATTGCAGGCTAAGAATAACCTGACTCCAAAGCAGCAGCGAACCCGTTCCTTTTTCGCCCGCTAGAAGCGTCACGATAAACACAGGAATGACCGCAAGAAGCCTCGTAATCACACGCCGTAGCCACGGTTTCATACAAAGGTGAATAAAACCCTCCATGACGATTTGACCGCTTAAAGTACCCGTAATGGTCGAATTTTGCCCAGAAAGAAGAAGTGCCACAGCAAAAAGCGTGCTCGCAATCCCCATGCCAAGCGTCGGACCGAGCAGATTATACGCCCCCTCAATCTCCGTCACATTCAGCCCCGTACCGTGAAATGCCGCGGCGCCGAGAATCAAAATCATAGAATTAATAACAAAAGCTACGGTTAGGGAAAAAGTGGAGTCAATCTTCGCGAATTTGACCGCTTCCTTCTTCCCATCTCGTGTCCGGTCGTAGCGCCTCGTCTGCACAAGTGACGAGTGTAAATACAAATTGTGCGGCATCACTGTCGCCCCAAGTATGCCAAGCGCAATGAAAAGCATCGCAGGGTTTGTCGCAATTTCTTTTTGCGGAATATAGCCTTTCATAAGCTCCGCCACGTTCGGGTGCGAAACCACAACCTCAAACCCAAATATTAAAAGAATGGTTGTCATTAAAACAATGACGATGGATTCAATAATACGAAACCCTTTTTTCTGTAAAAGTAAAAGCAGCAAGACGTCGAGCGTCGTAATCGCCACCCCTAAAAGCAGCGGGATACCAAACAATAAATTCAGCGCAATGGCAGAGCCAATGACCTCCGCAATATCCGTTGCAATAATAGCAAGCTCCGTCAAAATCCACAGCACCACCGCCGTTTTTTTCCCAACAGCAGCCCGAGTTGCCTGCGCGAGATCCATTCCCGTCACAATTCCAAGCTTCGCCGACAAACTTTGCAAAAGCATCGCAATTAAGTTGGAAATTAAAACGACACTAAGCAACGTATAGCCAAATCTCGCGCCCCCAGCAATTGATGTCGCCCAGTTCCCCGGATCCACGTAACCAACCGCAACAAGCGATCCTGGCCCCATAAACGCCAACAATTTTTTCATAAAACCAGCATTTTTAGGGATCCGAACCGTGCTATGCACTTCTTCCAAACTAACATTGTGCGCGTCTTGAATCCACGCTCCCTTTTTCTTTTTTTTATTTATGATAAGCTCCTCTGACTCCATATGCCTGCCTTCTCTCTATTTCTAATAAATATATTTTGCATCAAGGAAACATTTTTGTCAATAGGAAAATATCGAGTTTTGTAAAAAAAGAGCCGCCCCCATAAAGATGAGTCGACTCTCACTATCACATTGATAGCAATCTTTTTTATCTAATTCCATTTCCACAAAAGAAGCATTTATCCAGTCAGATAAGCAACCACCAGTGCCCACCTATTTTCAAATAAATTCACTTCCCGCGCACCCTCCGCGTCTTCCTAAATTGCAGCGCCAAATCGAGAAGCGCAATAAGCCACAGCGAAACGAAGCTCGCTACAACAGGTAAGGTCGTCAATTGGTTGATTAAAAACGCGGCGATTAGAAGCAGCACTAGCATGGTGTCTTTCCAAAAAGAAAATTCGATTTCCGCTTTTTGATGAAACCCAAACACAATTTGTTTCGCAATAAAAAATACGGCGACCGCACCATAACTAAACAGCAGTAGAATGTTCTTTTCAAGATGCCCAGCAAAGAGCAAATGAATATTTGCGGCAAGAATCATGATGGAAACGATTATAAAATAATGCCCGTAAAGTAAAACTTGCCCGTTTGTTTCCTTTTCATTGTCTAAAGCATGTTCAAAACTGTGGAAGTAAGACACGAAAAGCGTGGCAATTAGACCGAAACTTAATATCGTATAAAGTAACATGTATAAATTTTCTGTATGCCCAACTAAAAGGCTGGTAATCGCAACGATACTTTCCCCAAAAGTAATAATGACAAACAATCCAAAGCGCTCCGCCAAGTGCGAGAAATCCACGGGTACTTTTTTTAGGCGACGTGTGAGCACAATCGGCATAATAATATCAAATGAAATCCCCACATACATGACAAAATAACGAATTGGGCTAGCAAAAAACATCGAACTTAGCGAAATGAGAATGCCTATTAGAAAAATCGTTCCGAGCAACTTCGAAACACGCCTAGCATCCGCCAAAAGCCTTTTGCTCACAATAAAATATTGTAAAACCGTAATCAGCCGAATCCCCGCATACCCAATGATAAACGTATAAAATGTATTGTTAAAGTTCAAATCAAAACTCGCCGTCATCAAAATGAGGAAGAACATCTGGCTCAACATAAACATCTCGGGTCTTTTCACTTGTTCCCCGTAGCGATTGAAAAACATCGTCTGACCAATCCATGCCCAAAACATCGGCGTCACCATCAGCAAATATTCGCCAAAATAAACAGCAACTTTCCCCGGATGCTCGTCAACTTCAAGCAATAAATGCGTCGTGCTCGACACCGCAGTTACGAAGACTAAATCGAAAAAGAGCTCAAGCCAGGAAACTTTTCGCTCTTTCTTCAAGTCTAAAACATTCATTTACGGTTCGCTTCCACTTCTTGGTACTCCTTCTTACGTGCAAACTCAGCTTTAGCAAACGGACAAAGCGGAATCACTTTTTTATTTTCCCGTCTTGCCTTTTCGACAGCGTGCGCCACTAATTGGCTAGCAATTCCTTGGCCACGCATCTTATCATCCACACCAGTATGATCAATGATAAACATCGTTTCACCTGCATCTGTAAATGTAATCTCGCCTACTTCTTCTCCGTTATCATCAAGTGCATAAATTCGGTTCTCACCATTTTTGAATTCCATCACACATCTCTCCCTACTTTTCATTTTCAGTCGTATGAACAATGTACTTCAGCGCCCCACTCGGGCACGTATCAATGACGCGAACAACCTCTTCTGGCGCAACATTATCTGGTAAAATCCATGGTTTCCGGTCCAAATTAAACAGCTCACCATTCCCGCGCACACAATTTCCCGAGTGTGCACAAATTGACGTATTGAAAAACACATCTACTTTTTCCCCGTCATACTTACGGTAGCCCTTTTCGAGTAATTCTTGTTCATTCATCAAGCATTCCTCCTAATTAAAATATGGATTTGTCACTTTTTCAAAACCTATCGTAGAAGACTCTCGGTGCCCCGGGTAAATAATCGTTTCATCAGGCAAAGTAAATAGCTCAGTTTGAATACTACTAAGAAGCATCTCCGTGTCACCCGTATAAAGGTCTGTCCGCCCAATGCTGCCTTTAAATAAAGCGTCACCAACTACGGCAAAATCACCGAAAATAAAACTCACACTCCCAATGGAATGCCCTGGCGTCGGTACGACTTTAAATTTGATACCAGAAAAATCATAATCTCGCATCTCCAGTTCAAATTCCGCGGGACGCGCTTTAATCAAAGCAAATCCGTAATCTCTTAACATAATCGAACCATTATGCTCCGGATTCCCAAGCCATTCCTCTTCAAGCGGACTCACGTAAACAGGAATCTCGTAGTGGTCGCGAATCGCGTCTAACGCACCAATATGGTCATAATGCGTATGCGTCAGCAAAATCGCCACTGGCTTTGCACCTGTCCCTTCAATCATCTCAATGATTCGCTCCGGCTCACTTCCCGGATCAATGACCAGAAGCGACTTCCCGTCATGAACCACATACGTATTTTCTTCCACTGGCCCTGTCACAATATGCTTTACTTTTAGCATGCAAACACCCACACCTTCATTATAATTTCTAGCTTCATTATAACGCACGAATCCAAACAACGCGAGTCCTCGAGGTTGAAATTCATAGACCGCTATACTAAAATAAAACAAGAACCAAAAGAGGAGGAAATAAAATGGCAAATATGCTACATACATGCATCCGCGTCCAACACTTAGACAAATCCCTTGATTTTTACACGAACGCTTTTGCATTAAAAGAAACACGCCGCAAAGACTTTCCAGAACACGAATTCACGCTCGTATATCTCGCTTTCGAGGAGGGTGGATTCGAACTTGAACTCACTTATAATTATGATAAAAAGGAACCTTATAATATTGGCGACGGCTATGGCCACCTAGCTGTTGGTGTAGACGACTTGAAAGCCTCTCACCAAAAACACGTCCAAGCGGGCTACACCGTTACAGACTTAAAAGGTCTTCCAGGTAGCGATCCAACTTATTACTTCATCACCGACCCAGACGGCTACAAAACAGAAGTTATTCAAAATCGCTAAAAATAAAAGCCAAGCATGCGTTCACAACATGCTTGGCTTTTTTACTCATCAAAATAAACAATCATATACTTCCGTCCACGTTCCTGATCATACCCTTGCACAAAATCATCTTCGTTCAAGTTTTCCAAATCCTTAACCGTAAGCGTAATATTTCGCCCCAATTTAAGCGTTTTTCTCACTTTTTTAGAAAGCTTCTCCGCTTTTTCCTCGTCCACCTGAAATTCCTTCGGCAAACGAAAATTATTTTCCTGCTCAAAGTTCTCCACAATCGTCTTAAATTCCGCCTGTTGCACCGGACTCTCAATCGTTTTCTCCGTAAACGCATCAATATCAAGCATTTCTGACGACTGCATATACTCGCTCGTCGCCTTCACAAAACTCGCCTTCTCCATCAGCGACTCCTCTTTTTGCTTAATATAGTCCGTACAAATATTAACAAAGCTCTCTGTATAAAATTTTTCATCCGCAGTTTTTTCAATCGCTAAAAAGCGGTCCTTCCAATATATCGAGTCATTTTTCGAAAGCCGACTGAGCACCAGCACTTTGCCTCCATCTTCAAGTGCATCATTAAAAATAAAGCACCCTTTATCTAAATCAGTACCCGTCACCCCTGAATCATAACTAATCGTGAATTTTTCCCCATTAAAATCATTTTTAACATATACTTCTTTATTTTCCACTTTAAAAATCCCAATTGCATTCGTGAAATTCCCATCCACAACGCAGCCTTCCAATTCAAAAATCCACACATCACCACTTTTAATATTCGGATGTGTCGATTCACTATATAAATGCTTTAAAATTTGCTCTGTATCCTCTAAAAAATGCGTATTATCAGCAAAAATATTATTAGAATATGTATAAACCTCATTGAAATCCAAACTCGTTTCATGCGTAAAATGAAAAAAATCATCATTTTGAAAACCATCACAAAAAATCGAAACAAGCGTCCGGTTCAAATCTTCCGAAATATCCGTCAAACAATTTTTTGACACCTCATAGCCTTCCTCCTGCGCTTTATTCCCCACAAAATGAACTACGAGCTGCTTCACTTTCGCATATGTAAAATCCACCATCTAATTCGTCACTCCAATCTTTCCAACTATTAGCATACCTGACAATCCAAAAATTTGCTATACTAAACTAAAAAGGAGTTTTTCAAATGGCCACTCAAGCATTTATCAACAGCGTCTATTCCGTCATCCAGCGAATCCCAGAAGGCAAAGTAACCACATACGGCCAAATCGCCTATATGATTCACCATCCTAAAAACGCCCGCCTAGTCGGCAACGTCCTAAAACATACCGACCGCACACTTAACATGCCTTGTCATCGCGTTGTGAACTCATCCGGACGCACCGTTCCCGGCTGGTCCGAACAAACAACATTACTACATCAAGAAAACGTCCCCTTTAAAAAGAATGGTTGCGTCAATTTAAAACAATGTTTCTGGCAAGGCTAGAAGCGCTTATCCAGCTCAACTAACACACCCGAATCATTATTTGATTTCGCCTCAAAACGAGCTGCTTTTTTCACATAATCAGGCGCATTCTCCATCGCAAAACTAAATTCCGCGAGCCTAAGCATCTCTAAATCATTGCCACCATCTCCAAAAGTCATCACTTCGTCTTTAGAAATGCCCCATTTCTCCATCAAAATCTCAATCGCATGCCCTTTATGATAACCCGGCTGAATCAAATCAATACTACCATGCCCACTACTAACAGGCGTCGCCAAATGACTAATCGAACCACTTAACTCGTCCAGCAAGCGGTATGTTTCCTCCTCCTTGCAAGAAAGCGCAAATTTAAACACCACATCATCAATCTCCGAAAAGTCAGCCACTTTTATTAAAACCGGGCAATAAAATTTCACAAAATCACAAAATTCTTCCGACACCGTCTCCAGTACATACGCGCCTTTCTTCCCACAAATAATGGTCTCAAAATCCGTTTTCTCACGCAGAACTGCCGTAATCTCAGTAAAAGCACGCTTATCAAAAATGCCCGCAAAAATATCCTCGTCGCCTTTCCGCACATACGCCCCGTTATCCGAAACGAATGTAATCTCCTCTTTTATCTCTTCAAAAAATGTAGCTAATTGGACATACTGGTTGCCACTCGCAACAACAAATTCCGCTCCTACGCGCCTCATACGCCCATAAATATCCAAAAACCATTCCCTATCATAGTTCTTCTTATCATCCAAAAAAGTCCCATCCATATCTACTGCCACTAATTTAATCATTCCAACACACCTTTCCTCATCTCCACTATACCAAATGAAATGCATTTCATGTCAACTGTTTATAAAAAATATTCTTCAAGTGCATTATTAATAAATATTTGCAAATCGAATCCAAACTAGTATAATTAAAATTACTGCGACACAATCTAAAAAAGTCTGTAGTATTACTTATATTTCAGGAGGAAAACTCATGTCAGAAACTATCTTAGAAACAAAGAATGGTAGATCCTCATTCTTCGACGGCGGGCTATTACAGTATATTGGTTGGAGTATACTAGGCGCTCTAGTCACAGTATGCACGATTGGAATTTGCTTCCCGTGGGCTCTATGCATGGTCTACGGCTGGAAAATAAATCACACAGTTGTGGAAGGGAAAAGACTACAATTCAACGGCTCAGCAGTTGGACTGTTCGGCAATTGGATAAAGTGGTTGCTCTTGACAATCATCACTTTTGGAATTTATAGTTTCTGGTTATTTATCAAACTAGAAGACTGGAAAGTAAAAAACACCACGTTCAAAAACTAGAATTCCAGCAGCAAACAAACGAAAAAAGCCGTGGACTTGGTCCACGGCTCCTTTCAGCGCAATCAAATATTGATTAAAAAGCTAAAAGGTATAATCACTGTTTTATTCATTCCAATCGCAATAATTATTAATAACCGGTAAATAAATTAAGGCGACAAAAATTCCGACTTTTTATCAGGGCTTTATAGTTTATTTTGCTTTATCCCATAAAGGACATGGGTATTCAGGAGGTTCACCATCTCTAACTTTTCTACGATTTGTTAAAACTCTACTCTGCATAATATCTAAAAATTTATCCATTGCATCAAATGGGCTCTCAAATTTATACTTTCCCATTACACTAGCTCGGTCAGCAGTCATATAAACATCATAAGTATTTTCACTTTTTTCCATTCTAAGTTGATATTCTTCTCTACCATTTTCTGATCCCTCAAAAATTGAATATCTCAATTTTTCATAACCCAATAAACGAATATCATCTTCCAATAAATTTTTAATTTCTTTTAGTTCATCGTTCATGATTTATTTAACCTCCTTCAGTAACCCTAATTTTTCATACCAGTCTACGACTGTACCTAGTTGGATTTGAGTTCCTCCACCTGCTCCAAATACTTCAGCTATTGTCCCTTGTTGCGGATTAGCTATATCTTTAAAAGTAAATTTATAGTCTTTCATGGAATCTAGAAGATTCCTTTGTTCTCCCATGTTCAAGCCATTAAAAGCTTCCTTAACATTTTCTAAATTTATATCTTTTATGACTTCATATTGATGATACGGCTTCACACTTTCAGGGTAAGGAAGTCCTCTTGTATCATATTCTAAAATTCTTCCGTCTTCAACTGGACTAGTGAATTTACCAAATGGATCTCCATATCTATCAATAACTTGCCCCTTCTTCAAATTTGCATCTATAGTACTAGGTTTTCCAGCACTGTCACATACAAACCCGTCTGCATCAGGCCATTTTATTTCCCCTTCCTTATTCAAACAATCGGGAGAACGAACAAGTTCGCCATGTGTAGATTTATAGGCGGTTTCTCCATTTTTCAATACCACTTTTTTAGGTTCAAACACTTTGTTTGTTCCTTTGATTATATCATCTACCTGACGTCCGCCACTATTCAAATTCAGATCATACTTTTGTAAAACCTCTTTCATCTTCTCTGTGGCATTGCTTACTCTAGATGACCCACCCAGCGGAGCAGCTCCAAGACCATCTGCAGCTAGTTGGCGCCTTGGATTTAAATTCAAGTTATTTTTTAAATTATCGGCTACTTTTCCGACTTCATCAAGAACCCTTGTAGCTTTTTCAACTCTTGTATGTATGCCTTCCTTTACAGTCACTTTTAAACTGTTTATTCGAGTTAAAGCGCTTTTCTGTCCAAGATTGATCAAGTCATCTACCTTGGATGGAACACTTTTAACCCCCTGCAAAAGGTTATCGCTTAAATCAGCTAGTTTTGTGCCTGATCGAATGACTTGCGTTCCGCCCGAAAAAGCTTTCACCCCCGGTACAATATCCAAAATCGAAAATGCTCCACGTATCACTCTTTCTGATGTATCCAGTTCGCGCCCTGTTAACCAGTCTTTGCCACGAATAGCCGCACTTGCTTCTAATCCTCCATAAGCTAGACCTATCCCCGCAATAACAAGTGTATACGGGCATAAAACAGCTACTCCCACAATAACAACGGTGGCAATCACGTTCACCCAGAATTCTTTTTTCTGTTGCTCATCTTTGATGGAGGTATACTCAAAGGCTCGTGAGTTTAACATAGCACTTCTGAACTCTTTTTGGCTCACATCTTGATCTTTATTCTGCCTTTTCCATTCTTCGTACTGAAGCTTCATTTGATTAGCATAATCATTATCCCCACTAAACAAGTCATCTAAACTAACTTCTTTTTTGGGGACCTCCATTTGTTCTTGCGTGTAACTATTTGCATATGTTGTGACGGTTTTAGTCGAGCCTATTCGGTTTTTGGTTGTAACTTTAGAAGCATCTAAATCCCGCATACCTTCCACAAATTCATCTAATACCTCGTAAAAAGGTTGGTCAATCTTGTCATTCACAATTCCCCCCACTTCTCCCGCAAAGTCATGTAAGACCTCAAAATCTTCATAGAGTTCTTGAAGCTTATGTTTGTTATCTGTGTGAGAAAAAGGAATAGCACCATCTGCGTCTAATCTAGCGATATCTATTTCCACTTCTTCTAAGTTCTTGGAAACACCTTTTAAACTGTCTATAGCACCCTTTCCCCAAGCACCTTTACCTATTAGGTTTCCGATGCTTTTTTCTGCTTTTTCAAAATCATCCTCCTGATAATGAACATCTTTCACCAAATGCATTCACCTACCTATTTAGTTTCTCTTCCAGTTTAGCATAAGAAAGAAATGAATATGTGGACATTTTGTGGTTTTTTTATCGAAACGTATACAAAAACATATCCCCAAAACTTTATTTCATCCACTAGTTTGGTGAGCAAGATACTTTCTTTTATTTCGTAATTTGAGCCCACTTTTTTCAGGATACTGTTTAAATTTTGTTTCAGACTTATAAGTCAAATCTGTCGGCCTCTTAAATCCTGATTATCCAAAAAAACAGCAAATAAAATTACTGTAGAAGAGATGAGCCCTTTGTTATCAGGTTTGCTTAGAGTTTTTAAGAAGCTTTGATAAATAAAGTCTTCTTTTCCATCAACGTAAGCCCGACATCAATATGCATTGTATTTGTACACTTTTATCTTAGTCTCTGTTTCCTCGTAGTTGAATCGGTTTTCGGCTCTTAAAAGGAAAAAACACCAAATAACGAAAAAAGCTGTACCTCAATGGGCACAGCTCCTTTCAGCGCAATCAAAAGGAGAAATTCACACAATCAAATAAAGGGGGTATTTGTTTGTGATATATTTCACTGTATAAATATATCACATTCTTTCAATTAATTCAACACTTCACAAACTTTTTATTTTAAATTCATTCCCATCTAATTATTACTATTAAAAAATAATACACACACAGGCAATTTCCAGGCGATGTAACACCTCTAGCGACTTGTTCTTAACAATACTCTTAACTGTTTTAATCTAACACGTAAAAACTATAACAAAAAGAAGCTTTCTCAAATAGCAAAGCTTCTTTTTATAAGTTTCTCGAGAAAATTTTTCACAAACCCAATATTTCACAAATTTATTTTGTTAATGATTCTAATTCATTTAGCTTTTCTTCAAAGACCTTTAGCGCATCTTCAACAGGTTTTGGTGTTGTCATATCCACACCAGCGCGTTTTAATACCTCAATTGGGAAATCTGAGCTCCCAGCCTTTAAGAATTGCACATAATCCTGAACAGCTTTCTCTCCTTCATTCAAAATTTTCGCGCTAAGTGCAGAAGCAGCAGAAAACCCAGTTGCATATTGGAAAACATAATAGTTCATATAGAAATGTGGAATTCTAGACCATTCATAACCAATTTCATCATCGTACTTCATGGCATCAGACCCATAATAATTCTTATTAATTCTAAAATAGTTTTCTGTTAAATATTCCGCTGTAAGAGCCTCGCCTTCTTGATCAGCTTGATGAATCAGATGCTCAAACTCAGCAAATTGCGTTTGCCGGAAAACCGTTCCTTTAAAACCATCTAAGTAATGATTTAACAAATAGGCTCTAACTTTTTTATCTTCATACTTCTTCAATAAATAATCTGTTAGTAGATTTTCATTTGTTGTCGAAGCAACTTCCGCTAAGAAAATAGAATAATCCCCATATACGTATGGCTGATTTTTCCGCGTATAATAACTATGCACACTATGCCCTAATTCATGCGCAAGTGTAAATACGTTGTCAATTGTATCTTGCCAATTCATCAATATATATGGGCTTGTACTATACGCACCTGACGAATATGCCCCGCTCCGTTTCCCTTTATTTTCAACAACGTCAATCCAGCGTTTATCAAAAGCTTCTTTTAGAATTTCTTGATACTCCGCGCCTAATGGAAGCAAGCCATTTAAGACAATATCCTTGGCATTCTCATACGTAAACTCAAGGTTCACATCATTTGATAGCGGTGTATACATATCATACATATGCAATTCATCTAAGCCTAAAAGTTCTTTGCGAAGAGCGACATAACGATGTAATAAAGGCAAATGTGCATTAACTGTTTCAACAAGTGAGTCATAGACCGATTCTGGAATGTGATTTGAAGACAAAGCCGCTTCTCTGGCCGATTTATATCCTCTTGTTTTCGCATAAAAATTAGATTTCTTCACTTGTCCACTAAGTGTCGTTGCAAGGGTATTCTTTAAGCCTTCATAAACCGAATACATACCCAAAAAGGCTTCTTGGCGAACGCGGCGGTTTCCACTTTCTAAAAGCTTACCATATTGACCATGCGTGATTTCAATTTTGTTTCCATCTTCACCCTCTATCGTTGGAAATTTCAAATCAGCATTATTTAATGTATTAAATGTTCTAGACGGGCTTCCCAGTACTTCACCAGCACTTGCTAAAATGGCTTCCTCTTTCTCCGACAAAATATAAGGACGACTTAAATTCAAATCATCTAGCAGATGTTTATAGAGTTTTAAGTCTTCATTTTCTTTCAAATAAGAAGCTAATACGTCCTCATTTATCGCTAAAATCTCCGGATCAAAATAGGATATCCCCGAGATAACTTGTGTAATTAAGCTTCCCGCACGGCTATTTAAACCTTGATATTTTGCATCCGCCGTATCTTGATCTAACTTCAAATGCGCATACACATACACATTTTCTAATTTATTTAATAAATCATCTCTAAATTGCAATGCACGAAGCAAATGTTTCGCGCTTTCGCCTAGCGTTCCTTTATAAGCAGCACTCTTCTCGCTTAACTGCTGCACCTCTTTAAAACCGTTTTCCCATGCCTCATCACTTTCAAAAATAGTCGTTAAGTCCCATGTTAAATGTTCAGGCACTTCGTTTCTTGCAGGAATTGTTTTGATTTTATTTTCCACCATAAATCCATAACCCCCAAAGTCATATTTCTTTTATTATGAGCCAAGAATTCATAAATTGCAAAAAATCACAACTCTTTATCTAAACAACTTTTCGATATAAATAATCTGCCGTTTTATGCGGAAACGTCCCGCAATATATTCCACCAAAACACCCTCACTCTCTAAGAAAAGCAAGTATTCCTCAAGTAGCAAATGACATTCATTAAGTGGCAGGAAAATCATTTTAATTCCAACAACATACTTTCTGAAATATTGTACGATATGCTCTTTACTAAAAGTATCACCCACTTCAAGTAGCTTAAAGAAATTTTCCCATAGCAAGAACTGCCATTCTAATGCTGGTGTGTGGGTCAGAAACTGCCGTGACAACTGAACACCAATTTCTGATGGTAGATTCAAAATGGCATAGCCTGATTGATACAGCTGCTTTGAAAACATACTCTTACTTTTATACTTTGCGTAGAAATAACTTAAATGCTCCCGTTCCATTTTACGGTTGCGTTTAATGTATAAACTTTTAAAACGAATTCTCGCTATTTTAGCTTGCATTTCTTCGAGTGAAATAGAAAGTGGTAACTTCATCGATGAAGCAAAAAAATATTTCCCCACATAATGATGAATATGATAAATTAACTCAAAACACTTTTCTTCTGGATGAAAACAAAATAAGTAGTAGCCTAAATCTTTATCTTTTAGCAAAAAAGCTAACTGAAAAGCTGAAAACAAATACTTGCCCCCGCGCATTGTTAATTCTTGTCCTAATATCCAGTAGGGCTTTAAACTAAGAGATAAGTAGTTTTCCGTTCGTTCAATCATTTCTTTAATTGGTATTGTTGAACATTGATACTCGAGCACAATATTTCCCTCAACAAATAAATCTGCTTGCCGCTTAATCTCCGAGAAATAATGTTCTAAATCCACTTGAAAAGCTTGGGCAGTGAGCCAACCTAATAGTAGCTCTTTAGCCTTCAAATGCTTAGCTGATTCGCCCTCAGAAGCAGTCTTGCACTTGCCACCTTTTTTATGAGCAAAATGTGGTACTTTAATATCGCCATTTTTTAAAATAACTTCTTCTTGGCAGCAACAACATACGTAACGCATTTTATTCTTTTCTAATAAATCTCGATTGGTCTTTGTAACTGTAATGACTTTACCAGTTTCAGTTTGAGCAGTAAACATAGATGCACCTCTTTTATATTTTAAATTCGCCGTGTAATCTCAAAATCCTTCTTTAATCAAAAAAATTCTTGCATAAAAAAAGACCTATTCCACAATCAGCGGAAATAAGTCTTTCATCGTTTCTAATTAAAATGTTTCTTAATTTGTTCTAAAGCAGGCGTATCCAAGACTAGATTGCCATATTCTTCAAGAATATAACCTGTCAAGCTTGATTCCAAACCATACTCAAGTAAAATACTTACAACATTGTCAATGTTTTTTTCGTTAATTTCTACTTCAGGAAACTCAACATACAAATAATAGTTGTCCTTGTATGAAAATAATTTTGTCGTTACATGTTCAAGCCCAGTTGCTTGGCTCATTGTAATCAAATCTTCAAAATCATTAAATTCTAAAATAAACTCTAACGTATCTTCAGTATTTGAATTATCCTTTTTAACTGGATTAAAATTTTCCTCCAGCATTTTTTCAATTCGTTCTTCCGCCAATTCATCGCCCTGTGTTACACTGAGGTTTAAATTTCCCTCACCTTTACCAGAAATACTTGCTTTTGTAACAAATACTTCTAAGCCATGTTTTAGCGCTTGTACTTGAATCCAGAGCGGACCTTCCGGAGAGAACTCTTCTTCATATTTCAGCTCGTCCATCATTTCCCAGAAAAGTTCTTCACTTTTCTCACGGTCATACCAGACATCTTCCTGATTAAAACCACGCTCTTCTAAATCAAGATAAGAAATATAAAACTTGATTGTATCTTCGTTAATTCGTTCAATTTCCATCGTCACACTCTCCCTTCCAAATTAGTCATTGACAATGAAGGGTACTACTTTACTTATATTTTAGCTCAAAACTGCATTTTATACCACCATTATTTACTGGTAGTCTTATAATATTAGCCGAAAATCCAAAAATAAGCAAGAAAAAAAGTTGCTGAACAAAAATTCATTCAACAACCCTAATATAATCAGTTTAGTTAACCATTTTTTGTGCTTCTCGAAGTTGATAAGTTCTTACTTTTCTTGGTAAAAAACGACGAATTTCATCTTCATTGTAACCAACTTGTAAACGCTTCTCATCAATAATAATCGGGCGTCTAAGCAAACCCGGATTCTTTTGAATTAACTCAAACAACTCTTGTAGAGGTAAACTGTCCAAGTCAACGTTTAGTTTCTGGAATGTTTTAGAACGTGTTGAAATAATTTCATCTGTTCCATCTTCCGTCATACGGAGGATTTCTTTTATTTCATCTAAACTCAGTGGTTCAGAAAAAATATTTCTTTCTTTATAAGGGATTTCATGTTCTTCTAACCATGCACGTGCTTTACGGCAAGATGTGCAACTAGGTGAAGTGTATAACGTTACCATTAGACATTCACACTCCTTAATCGGTTTTAATTTTGTTTCATTCACAAACGAATCGCTAATTCATTTCTCTATTTTGAAAATAGCAATATAAGAACTTACATTTCCATTATACACTAAACTTGTGAAATTCTATATACTATTTTCGAAAAAATTATAACAAATATGTAGAAATGTTTTTTAGTAAGTCGCTCTTAGTATGTACCCTTACTATACTTGGTTTAAACTAGAATCACATGAAAATTTCCTCAGATTTATTAAAATTCAATGAGAATTCACTATCAATATTTCTCATTAAACAAAAGAATTCTAGCAAAATGCTAGAACTCTTTTACTTATTTATACACTAGCTATCAAGCTAGCATGCTTCTCTTTATAAGACTCAAGTTCCGCTTCCGAACAATAAACAAAATGTCCCTCAGCAACTTCACGCATTTTCAATTCTTCACCGTCTTTATAATTATGCATCGTTGGATCATATGCTTTACGCACACGAGTACGTTCATAATTCGGGTCTGGAAGTGGAATAGCAGATAAAAGCGACTCCGTATAAGGATGTAGCGGTGCACGGTACAAATCATTAGCTGGAGCTAACTCAACTAATTTCCCAAAATACATGACACCAATACGATCACTAATATATTTTACCATTGAAAGGTCATGTGCAATAAAGAGATACGTTAGTCCCTTATCTTTTTGCAATTCCTTCAAAAGATTGACCACTTGAGCTTGAATAGAAACATCAAGTGCTGAAATCGGTTCATCTGCAATGATAAATTCTGGTTGAACAGCAAGTGCTCGAGCAATTCCAATACGTTGTCTTTGTCCACCTGAGAACTCATGTGGATAACGGCCAGCATGTTCTTTGCTCAAACCAACTGTTTCAAGCAACTTATAAACTTGTTCATCAGCGTCAGCTGGAGAACTTGCAAGATCATGAATATTAATTCCCTCTGCAATAATATCACGCACTTTCATACGCGGATTTAAAGACGCATAAGGATCTTGGAAAATCATTTGCATTTTACGACGAAATTCATGCATCTCTTTACGAGATTTTTTTGCATGAACATTTTTACCGTTGTATAAAACTTCGCCACCTGTTGCGTCATACAAACGAATAATGGTACGACCAGTCGTTGATTTCCCACAGCCTGATTCACCTACAAGGCCCAGTGTTTCACCTTTATAAATATCAAAAGAAATATCGTCCACAGCACGAACTTCATTCGCTTTGCCTTCATTGAAGTATTGTTTTAAATTGTGGATTTCAAGTAATTTTTCGCGTTCACTCACCTTGTTCGACCCCCTTCGCATGAACAGCTTGCATACCAGGATGTTCCTTCGCAAATTGTTCTTGACGTCTTAATACAGCATCTGGAGGCGTTACTTCAGGCGCATCCGGATGAAGTAACCAAGTCGCCGCATAATGCGTATCGGATACTTTAAACATCGGCGGTTGCTCTTCCAAATCTATCGCCATCGCATATTGGTTACGCGCAGCGAACGCATCACCTTTTGGCGGTTTTAATAAATCAGGAGGAGTTCCCGGAATAACATATAATTCCTCATCATCTGTATCAAGCGTTGGCATTGAACTAATCAAGCCCCATGTATACGGGTGTTGCGGGTTATAGAAAATTTCATCTACCGTCCCAATTTCAACAATTTTCCCTGCATACATAACAGCAACTCTATCCGCCACATTCGCTACTACACCAAGGTCATGCGTAATGAAAATGATAGATGTATCAATTTTTTGTTGAAGATCTTTCATTAGGTCTAAAATTTGAGCTTGGATTGTTACGTCTAGTGCTGTCGTAGGCTCATCCGCGATTAAAATCTGCGGGTTACACGCGAGTGAAATGGCAATAACAACACGTTGGCGCATCCCTCCGGAAAATTGGTGCGGATACTGCTTAACGCGTTCCTCAGCGTTTGGAATTCCTACCAGTTGAAGTAAGCGAAGTGCCGTTTTACGCGCTTCTGTCTTACTAATTTTCTGATGCTTAATAAGCGGTTCCGCAATTTGCTTCCAAATCGGCATTGTTGGATTAAGCGACGTCATCGGATCTTGGAAAATCATCGAGATATCTTTACCACGAATCTTTTGCATTTGCTTTTCAGACGCTGTCGCCAAGTCCTTCCCATCAAATAAAATTTGACCGGATTTTATGCTAGAGTTACTTTCAGGAAGCAACCTCATAACTGCTTTTGTCGTAACTGATTTCCCAGAACCTGATTCTCCCACAATAGCAAGAGTTTCACCTTTATGAAGATCAAAATTCACTCCACGAATGGCTTGGACTTCGCCGGCATAAGTGTGGAAGGAAATGTGTAAATCTTTAACTTCTAATAGTTTTTCCATTTTTCCTCACCTCTCCTTTAGTCCCGCATTTTCGGATCGAACGCATCGCGAAGTCCGTCAGCTACTAAGTTAAATGCAATCATAATAATACATAATACAATCGATGGATATAAAACCATATACGGCAATACTTGAAGGGTTTTATACCCGTCATTAATTAATGTTCCAAGTGAAGCTGTCGGCGCAGGTAAACCTAAACCGATAAAACTTAAGAAAGCTTCAAAGAATATCGCACTTGGAATACTAAACATAACGTTAATGATAACAACACCTGCTACGTTAGGTAAAAGATGCTTGCTTAGAATCTTAGGAACAGATTCACCTAGAGTTAAGGATGCCAGAACAAATTCTTGGTCTTTCAGTTTTAAAACTTGTCCCCTAACAACCCTGGCCATCGTTATCCAACTCGTCATCGCAATGGCGATAATTATTGAAACCATACCAGCTTTCAGTACTAAAATCATCAAAATAACAACCACTAAATTAGGAATAGCGGAGAGTACTTCCAGTATTCTTTGCATGATACTATCAACTCTGCCACCTTTATACCCGGAAATAAGTCCGTATGCAACGCCGACAACCAAGTCACATAGTGCCGCAACAACAGCAATAATAAGTGAAACTCGTGTCCCAGCCCAAATACGAGCAAATTGGTCACGACCTAATGTATCACTTCCTAACCAATAGTATGTGCCTTCTTCAACATTTTTTTGTTGATAAACATCTACTTCTGTACCACCAATATTCTGTTTACCATTCCAAAAAGGCATATTCTCAAAACCAGGTACTTTCGGAGGTAAACTTGCATATTGATTATTTTGGTAGTTAACACTATTTTTAGGACCTAGATTTGGTGACATATATTGCCCAAAAATAGCCATCAAAACGATAACCCCTAATACTATGATTGAAACTAAAGCAGCTTTATTTTTCCGTACGCGTATCCATGAGTCTTGAAGGAAAGTCAAACTTGGGCGTGAAATTTTTTCTGCTTCAGCATCTTTAATTTGCACTGGCTGGAACATTTCTTTTGCAATTTTTTCTGCCATTATTTTTTCCCTCCAGACACACGAATTCGAGGATCAATTAGTCCATATAAAATATCTACAATAAGAATGACTAGTATTAACATCACAGCAAATAGTAAAGTAGTTCCCATAATTACCGGATAATCATTCGTTTGTATAGACATTACAAATTGGCTACCAATCCCAGGAATCCCATAAATATTTTCAATTACAAGTGAACCTGTCATCAGCGCAACAGACAATGGTCCTATAACAGTAATAAGCGGAATAAGTGCATTTCGAATAGCATGTTTCACTGCTATTTCAGGTCGACTGTTCCCTTTTGCTTTGGCAAGCAAAATATAGTCAGATGCAAATACATCAATTAATTCAGTTCTCATGAAACGTGCTGCTGTTGCAAGTGGAAACATTGCAAGCGCAAATGCTGGTAAAATAGATTCTGCAAAAGTCCCCCACCCAGCTACAGGCAACCATTGTAATTTTGCTCCAATCCAGTATTGCAGGACTGTAGCGAAGACGAAAGAAGGAATCGATTTTCCTAGTATCGCAATGAAGGTACTGGTATAGTCAGGCCACCTATTCTGATACATGGCGGCGATAACTCCTAAAATAATACCAAAGAAAAGACCAAAAACCATTGCTTCTAGTGCGAGTGTGATGGATGGACCAATAAGCGCGCCTAGAATTTCAGATACAGGACGATTGTCAAGTTGGAAAGATACCCCTAAATCCCCTTTTACTAAACCTGTCATATAATTAAAATATTGAACAGGCACCGGATCATTTAAACCGTATTTCTCATTCATAATATGAATTTGCTCATCAGATAGTTTTTCCTGATTACGATACGGTGTACCCGGCAAAAGCTTCATTAGGAAGAATGTAACCGAAGCAATAATGAAGAGTGTTATTAACATGTAGAAAACGCGTTTTAACGTATATTTTGCCATCTATCTCTACACCTCCCAAATTTATTTTTATGTGTTAAAGGTTTTCAAAAATTCGCCATATGCTTAGAGCCTTTATTTTATTTCATTACATATGTTAATCAAATAATTTTCTCAAAACCTACTTTTTCCAAATTTAAATATGACGTTAAAGCGTTTTGTTGCATCTCGCAAAACATCAGCAAAATGAGAGAGTATATCGAAATATACTCTCTCTCAAGTCAAGCATTTCTTAAAAACTTATTTAGTCAAATACGTATTTTTGTACGTATAGTCAGGACCAAATGGATTTTTTTGTAAATCCTTAATATAAGATTGTTGCAAGTATGCATTTGAACGGTGGTAAAGTGGCGAAATCGCTACATCATCTGTAAGCAAGATTTGCTCTGCTTTAACCATTTCATCCCAACGTTTTTGTGGTTCAGCCGCATAAGTCACAGCTGCATCTTCTAAGATTTTATCATAATCAGGATTAGAGTAGCTCATTCTGTTTTGAGCGCCACCTGTTTGGAATAAATCTAAGAAAGTAGATGGATCTTGATAGTCAGGACCCCAACCACTCATAGAAACATCATAATCTTGGTTTTGGTCGTTTTGCAAGCGAATCTTGAATGGTACATTTTTAAGGTTCACTTTCAAACCATCAAGGTTAGTTTCTAATTGGTTTTGAATAAATTCAGAAGATTTTTTAGCATTTTCAGTATCATCACTTGTAAATTCTAAAGTAAGGTTACTTACTCCTAGCTCTTTCAAACCTTGTTTCCAAGCTTTTTGAGCTTCTTCTTTATTGTATTCTAAGTGTGCGCCAGATTCTTTCACATAGTCTTCTTTGTTACCTGGATCAAATGTGAAATCTGGTGGCACTAAGTTGTTAGCTGGTTTAGAACCATTTTGAAGTACAGTATTTACATACGCTTCTTTATCAATTGCAAGTGCAATTGCTTTACGAATGTTTTTATTTGCAAGTGGAGTTTTCTTCCCTTTGCGTTCTTGGTTAAATTTAATGTAGAAAGTTGAAGAATCATTAACTACAGTGTAGTCTTTATTATCTTTATTTTGGGCAGAATATTCAGCACTTAGAAGCGCGCGGTCAATTTTACCAGTGTTATAAAGATTTAAGTTAGTTCCTGCGTCTTGAACAACTTGAACATTGATTTGTTTCAATTTCACAGCGTCTCTATCCCAGTAGTTATCGTTTTTAACGTAAGTCCATTTTTTATTCGTTCCTGTCCAATCTTTCAATACGAAAGGACCGTTATATAAAATATTATCACTGTTTTGAGCATATTTTTCGCCTTTTTCCGTTACAAACTTCTCATTTAATGGGAAGAATGTTGGGAATGCGAATAATGAATTAATGTAAGCAGCTGGTTTAGATAATGTAATTTCAAGAGTTTTATCATCTACTGCTTTAATCCCTAATTCTTCAGGTTTCATCTTACCTGCTACAATTTCTTCACCATTTTTGATAGCGGAGAATAAGTAAGAATACGTTGCAGCTGTGTCTGGGTTAACCGCACGTTGCCAAGCAAAGACATAATCTTTGGCTGTAACAGGGTCACCGTTAGACCATTTTGCATCGTCACGTAATTTGAAGGTATAGACTGTTTTGTCATCACTAACTTTTGGTTCTTCAGCGGCTCCAGCAATTGCAGGAATACCATCTTTGTCAAGCGCATATAGACCTTCATTTGTTTGGTTAAGTACATTTAAACCAACTTGGTCATCTGCTTTTGAACTATCAGCAGAAGGAATTAATGCTGATTCTGACAAGTTAAGAACTTGTTCCCCTGATGCTTTACCATCACCTGAGCCTTTTTTATCGTCGGACGAAGAATCATTTCCTCCTCCACATGCTACTAAGACTAAGCTCAGTACAAGTGTCAATCCAAGAGCTAAAAATAATTTAGATTTTTTCACTAAATATACCTCCCTTTTTTATTTTTCTGAAAAATTGTTTCACTTGTTATTATACCTCAGTTTTTTAAGCTTTGTAAATTGATTTAACCAAATATTTCAAATCAAGGCTAAAAGTGATAAATTTCAAAAAAATTCTCACAATGGCTAAAGAATATGAAAAGTCTGACAAATAATACATACGTTTAGTACATTGATTTGAAAGACGAAACACCATTGATTAAGTTTTCAGAAAATAAATCTAGTTTAGTCAAACTACTTTTGCCTTGAATTCGGAATTTGTCTATCAAAAAACAAGCAAAACTAAAATACTAACAAAAAGTGATGTTAATCCCGAATAATTTTAGGATTATATTTATTTATATACTTTTTTTTTGCTCTTGTCTATATAAAAAGACTAAAAAATAAATTTAATTTATGAATCATTAATAAAAAGGTTGATATAATGGGATTTTTCAAAATAAAAAATTGTAACATTTCATTACATCATCAGAAAGCCAGTCACTCACTCATTTATTACTAAATATCTACAATTGTCCGAATAATCTGTCGTCATATCTGCTAAACAATTAAAATTCGTCTACCTTCTTTTTTTATGCTAAAGTAATACAAGAATCAAAAACGCGAGGTGACATGCATTTGTTAAAACGATTAATCATCTATACGGTTATTCAAGAAGTTCTTATTCTAATTATAATGCTTTTTCAGCAACATTTTACGCTCCTGCAGTATATTGACCTTTCCTTTTATGTTGGTTTTAGCGTCTTCATAATAGGTCTTATCGTTTATATTATGCGCTCTGGCTTTCTTGACCGCGTACACGACGGTTTTCGTAAAGTGTCCCGGAAATTTAAAGGCGAAGAAGATAACGAGTTTTCGGATATGATGCTCTCGGAACTTGTCGGCATTCCGTATCTCGATATTTTGATTAGTTCTCTCATTGTGCTTGCTTCAAGTTTTCTTGTTATGCTGTTTTATTATATGTAAGAGTTTGACAGCTTATTCCATTTCTTGGTAAAATGTCATTACTATAACTGATGCGTTAGAGGGAAAATAGTACATTTTGTGTAAACTATTTATAGAGAGCTTGTGTTTGGTGGAAACAAGTATAGAACAAAATGGAATGGGCTTCCCGAGAACTGCTTGTGAACTTTTAGTAGCAAGTGGCGGCTTAAGACCGTTATCTTATGAGTGCTTTTTAAAGCAATTAGGGTGGTACCGCGG
Source organism: Listeria goaensis (assembly GCF_900186125.1). Classification (GTDB taxonomy): domain Bacteria; phylum Bacillota; class Bacilli; order Lactobacillales; family Listeriaceae; genus Listeria; species Listeria goaensis. The sequence continues at coordinate 274,448 of NZ_FYBQ01000002.1, forward strand.
ACAAACCGTTCGTCCCTAGCAGAATTTTTTGCTAGAGACGGGCGGTTTTTATGTTCTCTCGATCGCATATTAATTTTAGGAGGAAAACAGGATGAAAAAAGTTATTTTTTCTGGTATTCAACCGAGTGGTGATTTAACACTTGGGAATTATATCGGCGCATTAAAACAGTTTGGTAGCTTCCAAGACGAATATGACTGCTACTACTGTATTGTTGACGAGCACGCCATTACGGTGCCTCAAGACCGCTTAAAACTTAGAAAGCAAATTAGAAGCTTGGCCGCACTGTATTTAGCGGTTGGTTTAGACCCAGAGAAAGCGACCTTATTTATTCAATCAGAAGTTCCGGCGCACGCGCAAGCTGCATGGATTTTGCAATGTAATGTGTACATTGGCGAGCTGGAGCGAATGACCCAATTTAAAGATAAGTCTGCTGGGAAAGCTGGTGTCAGCGCAGGACTACTAACTTATCCGCCGCTAATGGCTGCCGATATTTTACTCTATCAAACCGATCTTGTTCCGGTTGGTGACGACCAAAAGCAGCACATTGAATTAACGCGTGATTTAGCGGATCGCTTTAACAAAAAACATAACGAAATCTTTAAAATGCCCGATATTTTCGTTCCAAAACAAGGCGCGCGCGTGATGTCTTTACAGGAACCAACGAAAAAAATGAGTAAATCCGATGAAAATATTAAAAGTGCCATCTATTTGTTAGATCCTCCAAGCACGATTAGGAAGAAAATCAAGAGTGCGGTCACCGATTCATCTGGTGTCGTGCAATATGACAAGGAAAGTAAGCCTGGTATTTCTAACTTACTCTCCATTTATTCTGCTTTAACGGGCGAAATGGTTTCTGCCATCGAAGAAAAATACGCGGGGAAAGGCTATGGCGATTTTAAATCTGACCTTGCCGAATTGGTTGTTCAGGAATTAGAGCCGATTCAAACGCGCTACGAAGACTTTCTGCAATCTGATGAATTGGATAGAATTCTTGATGAAGGTGCTGAAAAAGCCCGTTTTGTTGCTAATAAGACCCTTAAAAAAATGGAAAATGCCATTGGACTCGGCCGCAAACGCCGTTAAAAAAAGAAGCCAAAATCAATTTTTTGATTTTGGCTTCTTGCTTATACAATTTGCAGCGTAACATCGATGTTGCCGCGTGTTGCTTTGCTGTACGGACAAACTTGGTGGGCTTTTTCAATCAACTCTTTGGCAGTCGCTTCGTCCACGCCGTCGATATGTGCTACCAAATCCACACCAACTTTAAATCCGTTGTCTTCTGGATCGCTATATAGGGAAACTGTTGCGGTTACTTCGCTTTTGCCTGTTACGCCTGCTTTTCCCATAACAAGTTCCAGCGCGCTATTAAAGCAAGAGCTATATCCGGCGGCAAATAGCTGTTCTGGATTTGTGCCACCGCCTCCGTCGCCACCAAGTTCCTTCGGCGCCGAAATATCAAAGAAAAAGACATTGTCCTCTGAATGCACTTCCCCGCTTCTGCCACCTGTATTAATAACCGTTGTTTCATATAATTTTTTCATTTTTTCTCCTCCTAAATTAAATAACTTTTAAGTGTCTCATTCAAGTTTTTCACATCTGCAAGTAAATTTGTATGCCCAACTTGCCCAGAAAACAATTGCTGAATGCATGCATTCACTGCGCCAATAACTGCGCCTTCCAATTGGCTACCCTTTTCCGTCAAAGAGATGATGACGACACGCTCGTCGCTTTGCTTGCGGTTCCGGAGGACTAGCCCATCTTGTTCCATTCTTTTAAGCAAAGGGGTCAGTGTTCCGCTATCTAAATCTAGCTGTGCGCCAAGTTCCATTACGCTCTGTGCGTCTTGTTCCCAGAGGGCGAGCAAAACGATGTACTGTGGGTAGGTTAGCTGGAAGGGACTGAGCGCTTTCCGGTAGTATTTTGTGAAGTTGCGCTGGACGTTATAAATTGCAAAACATAGCTGCTCATCTAGTAATCGATGATTTGTTTCCATAAAATCATCTCCTTTTATATTGTTCGCAATTTAATTGTAAGCAATATTTTAACAAAAAGCGAATTGTTTGCTCAAAAAAAAGGACTTGAACAATATTGTTCAAGTCCTTTATCATCACGCCTCAAATTTTTTAAATACTAGCGTCGCATTATGTCCGCCGAAACCAAATGAATTGGACATTGCCACTTTTACATCTTGCTTCCGCGCAACATTTGGCACGTAGTCAAGATCGCAAAGCTCATCTGGATTTTCAAGATGGATCGTTGGTGGAATCACACTATCGCGAATCGTTAGAACAGAGAAAATGGCTTCAATTCCGCCAGATGCGCCTAATGTGTGCCCTGTCATAGATTTTGTTGAACTAACAGCTAACTTATAAGCATGGTCGCCAAAAACCGTTTTAACTGCAGCTGTTTCGAATTCATCGTTATAACCTGTACTTGTTCCGTGTGCATTAATATAGTCTACACTTTCCGGCTCTAATCCAGCATCGTTTAAAGCTTGTTTCATCGAACGTGCTGCACCTTCGCCGTTTGGAGCTGGTGCTGTAATATGATGCGCATCACTTGTTGAACCGTAGCCAACAACTTCTGCATAAATTTTAGCGCCACGTGCTTTAGCGTGTTCATACTCTTCTAAAATAACAATTCCTGCACCTTCACCGATAATAAAGCCATCGCGGTCTTTATCAAATGGACGGCAAGCTGTTTCAGGGTCTGGATTTAGCGACAAAGCTTTATTAGCACAAAAGCCAGCGAGCGCCATTTTTGTAATTGGTGCTTCACTTCCACCTGTAATCATCACGTCGGCATCGCCACGTTCAATCACTTTGAAAGCATCACCAATTGAGTTTGTGCCTGTTGCACAAGCCGTCACCGTTGCGGTATTAATTCCTTTGGCACCAAAACGGATTGATACTTGACCAGAAGCCATGTCTGGAATCATCATTGGAACAAAGAATGGGCTAACTCGGCGAAGACCACGATTAATATACGTATCATATTGTGTTTCAAAAGTTTCCATTCCGCCGATACCAGAACCAATCCAAACGCCTACACGCTCAGCATTGGAATCATCAATTTTAAAATCAGCGTCGTTTAATGCCATTTCTGCACCTGCAATTGCATAGTGAGTGAAACGATCCATCTTACGAGCTTCTTTTTTCTCGATATATTTTTCAACATCGAAGTCCTTTAATTCAGCAGCAATTTTCACTGGGAAATCATCAGGATTTAAACGCGTTAATTCTTTAACACCGTTAACACCATTTTTCGCGTTTTCCCAAGAAGTTTCTGCATCATTTCCAAGTGGTGTAACTGCTCCAATACCAGTAACGACTACTCTTCTTCTTTCCATGTACTCATCTCCTTGTCTTTGGGCTCATGAAAAAACAACTTCTGTCAACTGACAGGAGTCATCCTTAATATTTGTTGCTTCAAAATAATAAATAAAAATATAGCAAAAACATATAGCCAACTTGGCAGCTATTGTACAAATAAATAGAGCTTGGTTTGAAGCAAAATTCAAGCCGATTTTATTATACCACAAAAGAAAGAAAGGTGTCTTTATCTATACATAAAAACACCTCAAACATCTAAAAATTAAAGCATTTATTTACCCCAACGGAGAACTAGCGCTCCCCAAGTTAAACCTGCGCCGAAGCCAACAAGTAATAAGTTGTCGCCGTCTTTTACTCGTCCTTCCTCGACCGCATCGATTAAAGCAAGTGCGATGGACGATGATGATGTATTGCCGTATTTATGAACTGTCTTCATTAATTTTTCTTCTGGTAAATCTAGACGCTCACGCGATGCTTCCATGATACGAATATTTGCTTGATGAGGAATTAGCAAGTCTAAGTCCGCTTTCTCTAAACCAGCTTTTTCTAACACTTGCATTGACGCATCACCCATTTTACGCACAGCAAAACGGAAAACTTCACGTCCATTCATATACATTTTATTATTCTCTGCTTTTAAATTTAAATATTTACCGCCTGAACCATCAGAACCTAAAACAAACGATAGCAAACCTTTATCTTCAGAAACTGGCCCCATCACAACTGCGCCAGCACCATCACCAAATAATACAGCTGTACTTCTGTCGTCCCAATCGGTAATTTTTGATAACTTATCTACCCCAACAACAACAACATGCTTGTAAGCTCCTGTTTGGATAAATTGAGAAGCTGTCACAACGCCGTAGGTGAATCCGGAGCATGCTGCTTCTAAGTCCATGGCTGCAGCGTTTTTAGCCCCCAAACGATCTTGAATAATATTCCCAACGGACGGAAAAGTAGCTTCTTGGGTTATCGTTGCCACAATAAATAAATCAATATCTTCAGGCGTCAACCCTGCATTTTCAATTGCTTTTTTGGCCGCCTCATAAGCCATGTCATGTGTATATTCATCGTCACGCGCAATACGTCTTTCCTGAATTCCTGTACGCGTGCGAATCCATTCGTCAGATGTTTCCATCATTTTTTCCAAATCAAAGTTAGTTAATACTCTTTCAGGAACATATTTCCCTACTCCTAGAATACCTGCGTTCATTGTTTCTCCTCCATATAAAGCTGTCTTTATGACCTGGTGCTAATTTTAACAGATATTAGTCCGATTAGCAATTTTATTGTTTTTTTATGTAAAAAACCCCCAGCACAAAAACTGTACTAGGGGAATAAATTAGAAACTAAATTTCGGATTTAATTGTCCTTTATAAGGCTCATGTTCCACAAAAACAACAACATCATTTCCTGCTGCATCTTTGCCGATTCGTTTATACGTAAATTTATTTGGATTTAGTTCTGTAAGTTCAAGTGCGGCGCCGTATTTATTTGTTCCAATTGAAACGTGCGCGCGAATTTTATTGCCATGTAAAACGTCAAAGTAGCCATAGTCCATCCGACTTTCACCCGTTTGCAAGTTGTAAAATTCATATTTATTCGTCTTGCTATCAAATTTTGCTAAGCTAATGAAGTTCCGATTTTGAGCCGTCACATCATTTCCTTTTTCATCTAAAACTTTTGTGCCATTCCAAAGCCGGTTTCCTAAAATTTTATCTCCGTCAACATATTTCATAATTTTTCCAGTTTGCGAATTCAATTGTTTGTCCGGCTGTGTAAATTGTAAATCTTTGCCTTTATACGGAATGTGCTCCACGTATACTTCTACGTCTTTGCCCGCTTTATCTTTTCCCATGCGTTTATAAGTGAAAATATCGCGATTGATTTTTTCCATCTCGACAACCGCTTGATAGTTTAACGTTTCCGAAATTAAAACGCGTTTTTTACCATCATTGGTTACAAAGAAAGTTCCCGCATCATTTCTTGACTCCCCGGTTTTAGCATCAAAGAACTCGTAGCGTCCAGTTTCAGACTCGTATTTTGCTAAGCCGATAAAGTTTTGATTTTCTGCTGTCAGGTCATTCCCCTTTTTATCATAAACTTTCGTGCCTTGCCAGTTGATGCTCCCGAGTATTTGCGTTGCTTTTTCCCCAGAAACATACTTTTTCTTTTGTTCATATTTCTTTGCTTCGACATTTTTCGCCTCACCGTAAGTAGTTTGCCCGTATGCTGTTGTGAATAACACCGCTCCGCCGAGCAGAAATGCCCCCATTATTTTTACTTGTTTATTCATTATTTTTTCCTCCTTTGTTAATTTCTATCGTCATCTTACCGAAAGAAACTAAACTCCAACTAAAGAAAAAATAAACTTTTTATGAACAAAAAAATCGCACTAGGCGATTTTTTTAACTATCTATTTATTAGGGTTGTTGTCGGAAAAACCAGGCGCTTTTGACCAGCCGACCGATTTACCATCTTTGTCAGTGATGCGATACCAATATTCATTGTTGACATCAGCGCGTTTATCGATAGTGACTTTCTTACCTTTTAAATCGTTAAGATTACCTTTTATTTGTGAGCTGTCTTCTACTGGATACGTATAAATTTTTTGGTCATTTTCAACGACATATTTTTTCATTTCTTTTTGCACTTCATTTTTTGGCGTATAGAAAATTTCTACTACATCTGTGTCCACGTAGCCAAGACGTTTGCCATTTTCAAAAATTTCATACCAGTCGCCACTTTCAGTTGTTACTTTCTTACCTAAACGTAAACTTTTCTCTTTATAAGCGGAAGCATTGGCTACTTTTTTTGCTCCTTTTGTCCCGTACGGGGAGGTCCAAATAGCGGCGTTTTTAGGATCTTCCATTTTTCCATAAGCGAGCACGTATTCTGATTTTTGAATCGAATCATAAATATCATCATATGCGGTTAAATTATAGCGTTCAATGGTTTGGATTAAAGTATTGGCATAGTTTGGATCTGTCGCATATCCAGCTTCTTGAATGGCTTTTGAAGCTTGTTTATAATCTGTTTCATTTAATACATCATGATAGAGGTAAGGATCGCTGCTGATTCCATTTACAAATAACATCGTATGATCTTCTACAGAGGCTGCTCTGCTCGGGTAAGAACGAAATGCCGCATCTGTTTTATAGGCCTCATCCCCGGCATATTCTGTTGTTTGCATGGTGATGGAATCACCATTATAAGAACCTTTAATCCCAAATAAATTATTCGCTTGCGTGGATAATCCACTGTTTCCCCAATTCGATTCTACGATAGCTTGGGCGATTGTGACGCTTGTTAACACACCATATTTTTTTTGTAGTTCTTGCGCTTTTGGTGCTATATCTTGAACAAATTGTTGCTGTGAAACTGTCATTCCTTGAAGTGACGCTGTTACACCCGATTTATCAGCAGCTTCCGCTTGTACAGTAGCAAACGGCAGTAAAGCAGAAGTAGCAATAACCGACGCTATAACAGCATGTTTAATTTTTTTCATCTTTCTTTATTGCACATCCTATTCTTTAAAGTTGTCTTGCTGTAAACCTCAATTGCAAAACTTAGTTTAACAGCTGTTTATTATAAAAAGATGTGAAAAATATAACAGTTTTATCACATCATGAATACACAACAAAAAAAGTATTGCTATCACACGCTTTTAACTGTTTTTCAGCTAAATGTTACAATCCAGTGACACTTTTTATTTGTGTCTTTGCTAAAACTGGAATAATTTGTTTCTTTATGCTAAAATTAACCAAGTAATAATGTGAATCGAGGTGTCCGCTATGCGTTATATCGTAACAATCATTTGGGTGTTTTTCCTTTCGATGATGGCTGAATTCGTACTTTCTTCCATGCTTTACGTGCCATTCGATTTCACTAGAGGACTTATTTTGACAGTTGGGATTTCATTTTTCGTACTTGTTATTCCACTTCTTATGCCAAAAGATAGCGAAATTTACGATATTAAATAAAAAGAAGCGTCCCGTTTGGGACGCTTCTTTTTATTTGTCGAGATAATATTTGTTTAGCGGTTGCAATTCATTATCCAGCTCATAAACAAGCGGAACGCCTGTTGGGATTTCGAGTTCCATAATGTCATCATCGCTAATGCCTTCTAGGAATTTCACGAGTGCGCGCAAACTGTTTCCGTGAGCAGCAATCACAACGCGATTTCCTGATTTAATTTCCGGCGCAATTGTGTCCATCCAGTACGGGATTACCCGTTCAAGCGTAACCTTCAAATTTTCCCCAGAAGGAATCGCATGTGTATCAAGAAGTTGATAGCGGCGATCGTTTTTAGCTTGGCGCTCGTCATTTTCTTCTAACAGCGGCGGCAACGTGTCATAGCTGCGACGCCATTTTTGCACCTGGTCGGCACCATATTTATCGGCTGTTTCTTGTTTATTCAATCCTTGTAAAGCCCCGTAATGCCGTTCATTTAAACGCCACGATTTATGTACGGGCACCCACATTTGATTTGACTCCTCTAAAGCAAAATTGAGCGTTTTAATCGCACGCGTTAAAACGGAGGTAAAGGCGACATCAAATTCTAGACCTGCTTCTTTAATGCGCTTTCCAGCAGTTTTTGCTTCCAAAATGCCTTCTTCGGATAAGTCCACATCATGCCAACCAGTAAACAAATTCAGTTTATTCCACTCACTTTGACCATGACGGATTAAAACTAATTTCATAACTTCATCATCCTCTCTACACCTACTATACACCTTAACACCAAAATTTTCCCTTTTTTAGTAGAAAATAAACCTTAAAAGCAGTTGGCTTACTCCTTTCAACTAAGCGACTCCTCGTTTTTTTATGATGTGAGTTGCTAAAAATAGCAAAGAAGTAGGAGCGGAAATCCGCTCCTACTTCTAATCCGTCACATTAAATGTAAATTCTCCGTCCACAAGTCCAATTTCAACAGTTGTATGCGGCATAACTGCGCCAGAAACAATTTCGCGTGCAAGCGGGGTTTCCACATGGCGAACTAAATAGCGTTTTAGTGGTCGCGCACCGTAAACTGGATCATAGGCCTCCTCGGCAACAAATTGTTTGGCTTCATCTGTCATCGAAATGTGAATTTCCTGCGCTTGTAGCCGCAGCTGTAACTGGGCAACCAGTTTCTCCACAATTCCTTTGACATTTTCTAGCGTAAGAGGTTTGAATAAAACAATGTCATCTACACGATTTAAAAATTCCGGCTTGAACGACGCTTGCAGCACCTTTTGCACATCTTGTTCGAGCTCAGCAGAAATTTCGCCATCTTCCGTGCGTTCAAGTAGCATCGTCGAACCGATGTTGCTCGTCATAATGATGACCGTATTTTTGAAGTCCACAAGTCTCCCTTGCGAATCTGTAATGCGACCATCGTCTAGCACTTGTAGCAAAATATTGAACACATCTGGATGCGCCTTTTCGATTTCATCTAGCAATACAATCGAATACGGATTACGCCGCACAGCTTCCGTCAATTGCCCGCCTTCCTCATAACCAACATAGCCAGGAGGCGCACCGACCAGCCTTGAAACCGCATGTTTCTCCATATATTCCGACATATCAATCCGAATCATATGCTCTTCCGAATCAAACATATTGTAAGCCAAAGCTTTCGCAAGCTCCGTCTTCCCAACACCCGTCGGCCCTAAGAAAATAAACGAACCAATTGGACGATTCGGATCTTTAATTCCAGCGCGCGCACGAAGCACTGCATCGCTGACTAAATCGACCGCATTGTCTTGCCCAATCACCTTTTCATGAAGTGCGTCCGCCAGTTTTAATAGCTTCTCTCGTTCGCCTTCAACAAGTTTTGTCACCGGAATACCCGTCCAGCGCCCAATAATTTCAGCAATTTCATTTTCCGTCACTTCTTCTTGAAGTAAACGCTCCTCATCTTGCGCCTTTGCATGATTTTCCGCTTCAAGTTGCGCTAATTCTTTTTCGAGTTCTGGAATCTTCCCGTGACGCAGTTCCGCCGCCTTCGCTAAATCATAATTATTTTCAGCCTCTTCAAGCGCGTGGCGAGCTGCATCAATTTGCTCACGCACTTCGCGAATTTTACCAATCTCACTTTTTTCAGATTCCCACTTTGATTTCATTTTGTTTGCTTCTTCTTTGTAGTCCGCTAATTCTTTTTGAAGCATTTCTAGGCGTCTAACACTTGCTGGGTCTTTTTCTTCTTTTAAAGCCGCCTCTTCAATTTCGAGTTGCATCACTTTACGTGTCACTTCGTCAAGCTCACTCGGCATCGAGTCAATCTCCACCCGAATTGTCGCACACGCCTCGTCAATCAGGTCAATCGCCTTATCTGGCAAGAAGCGGTCGGTAATATAGCGGTTCGAAAGTGTTGCGGCCGCTACAAGCGCGTTATCGTGAATATTAACCCCGTGGTGGATTTCAAATCGCTCCTTTAACCCCCGTAAAATCGAAACCGTATCCTCGACAGTCGGTTCGGGAACTAATACTTTTTGAAAGCGGCGCTCTAGTGCAGCATCTTTTTCGATGTACTGGCGATATTCATCAAGCGTTGTCGCGCCAATACAGTGGAGCTCGCCCCGCGCGAGCATCGGTTTCAGCATATTCCCAGCATCCATCGCCCCGTCCGTTTTGCCGGCCCCAACAATCGTATGAATTTCATCAATGAAAAGTAGGACTTGCCCTTCTGATTCCTTCACTTCTTGCAGAACCGCCTTCAAACGCTCCTCAAATTCCCCGCGGTATTTCGCGCCAGCAATGAGCGCCCCTAAATCAAGCGAAATAATCGTTTTATCTTTTAAGCCTTCTGGCACATCTTTGCGTACAATTCGCTGTGCAAGTCCTTCCACAATCGCCGTTTTCCCAACGCCTGGTTCCCCAATTAGAACCGGATTATTTTTCGTTTTCCGCGATAAAATCCGAATCACGTTACGAATTTCCGTATCGCGCCCAATAACCGGGTCAAGTTTCCCGCTGCGCACTTCCGCAACTAAATCCCGCCCGTATTTCGTTAAAGCCTCATAATTTTCTTCTGCATTTTGACTGGTCACACGCTTACCTCCTCGAATTTGCATCACCGCATCTAAAATCATTTTTTTATTTTTACCTTGTGACAAAATTTCCTCCGCCACAACCGTTTTCTTTTGATTCATTATCGCTAAAAGTAAATGTTCCGTTGAAATAAATTCATCATTCAACTCTTTTTCTTCTTTCTCAGCGTCCATCATTAACGTATAAAGCTCTTGAGTCATCGAACTCCCGTATTCAATGTTCGTTCCACTTACAACAGGAATTTTGTCTAAAGCATTCGTAAGCGTTTCGTTAAGCGCGTCCGCGCGGACTTCCGCGATGTCATACACACGTTTTGTAAAGTCGCTCTCATCTAGCAGCACTTTAAAAATATGCACCACATCAATCGCCTGATGCAAAGCACCTTGCGCCAATTTCTGCGCCTCCTCAATTGTCTCCTGAACTTGCGTTGTAAATTTTTGCATTTCCATCATATGGCCTCCTTTAAAATACACTTTGACCAAATTTGACCTTAATAATATTATAGGACGTTTGACCTTCTTTGTCCAATGAAATTATAACTTTTTTCAAAAAAACTCACCGAAGATATCCCCCGATGAGTTTTGACTATTAATCGCGTCCAGTGAACAATTGGAGCAAGTATAGAAATAGATTTAGAAAATCTAAATATAAGCTAAGTGCAAGCATTGGAACATCATCAAGCGTTACGTCTCGTTTCATAATTTGGTTGAAATCAAACAAAATGTAAAGCGAGAAAATTAATGTTCCTGCTCCCGCAATAATCATTGAGAATCCGCCTAGCGGCATAAACAATCCAAAAAGCGAGAATAGCACTAAAATAATTAGTCCCGCGAACAAAGCTTTCCCTAAAAAGTGTAAGTCAGTTTTCATTTTTGCTCCGACAAAGCCTAGTACTGTGAACGTAACCGATGCCGTCACAAAGGCAAGTAAAACGGCTGTTCCTGCGCCGGCGTTAAAATAATACGTTAACGTTGGGCCAAGCATCAGACCTGTTACGAAGGCAAAAGCAAGTAAAATTGGGAAGCCCCATGTTCGACTCAATTCTTTTTTCCTACGAACAACAATGGCCGCAATTAAAAGCGCAAATTCTAACACAACAAGTGGGATAAACCAAGCTGGATTAAGCGAGTTCCCCACTGCCGCCCCGAGTGTTGCAACTAGTAATGAAATCACGAACCAGTTTAATGTTTTTTGCATAATCACTTGCTTATTAGTCGCTTCTTCAGCGTGTATCCGTTCATTTTGTCTTACTTCACTCATCATAAATCTCTCCCGTCTTTAAACTCATAAAAAAAGTATAGCATATTTCCAAAGGAATCCCTATCAGACTTGCGTATGGTTTTCATATCGGACTATCCCTTATCTGTAAAGCGCAAAATCACTCACATCTTCAAAGCCAATTTTATGATAAATTTTTCCAGCAACCGGATTATCATAAAATAAACATGGCGTTTTACCTTCCGCAAGTAAATCACAACAAATTCGTTTCATCAGTGTACTCGCAAATCCGTTCCCTCTGTATGTATCAAGTGTTGCCACACCCGTAATCATCGCTGAAAAAGAATTCTCTGCTGACGATTCCACAACAGATACAACACGATTATCTTGTTCAATATAATAAATCCGTTTCGATCCTTGTTCTAATTGCCGAATAACAAGCTCCTCATTTTCCACGCGTTCACCAAATTCTTTAATCTCTGCGCGCATCGTAATAATTTCCGCAACATCTTCAGCTTTTGCCGACCGGATAATCACTTCACGATTCGCATTCATCATGCTCGCATTATTGCATTTTCCAAAGAAAGAATCATGACGCTTCTTGTTTAAATCTGGAATATACTTCTCAAATTGCTTCGTCACACGCGGAATCCCGCTAATATTAAAATTTTCATAACCTTTAATGATTTCCGCAAAACCTTGCGCATTGAAGTTTTCTGTTTTTGAATAAGGTAAGAAATTACGTTCAAACCGTAATAGACAAGCAATTAATTCAGAAGAATCTTCATTGTATTCGCCCCAAATGTCAATAATATCATTATCATAGCCGAAATTTTCGATATCTCCTAAAATAAACAAATTTAAAAGTGCTTCTGGTTTAAGTAGTTCGTTCAGTTCTTGTTCATTTGCTGATGTCAGTTTTTTAATCAAGTTCTTCCACTCCCTATCCAAAATAGCTCATCAAAAAGTGCTTTCATTTTAGTTGATAAATGAAAATTAGTCAACAAGTTGGACATAAAAGAGCCCTGTGCTAGCAATTATTTTAAAGCAAATAAAAACCCCTTATCTCAAATGAAATAAGGAGCTCTTGTCAATTTTATTCCCATTCGTAATGTATTTCGCCAATTTTCAGCATCAAACTTAAGGTGTTGAATTTTTCATCGCCAAGATGAAGTTTATTTTCGTCTTGGAATTTAATTGGTTCAGCCGCAATTTCCGCTTGATCTTTTTTAAAATAATTTACTTCTAATTGAAGTTTTTCGGTCATGTCGTGTATGTATTTATCAAATTTCTTTTGATTCCTCATCTTTCCAGTCATAACTGCCGTGATTGTATTTTGACTTACGCCAACTGCTTTCGCGAAAGTTCGTTTTGTATATCCATTCATCGTCATATAAAACGCTACATTATCAGCAATTCGTTTTTTCTCTTTTGTATTATTCATCATTTAAACCTCCTATGAACCTTAACCTTAATTCATTATGCCCCATAAAAATGAGAATCCGATTAAAAGTTTATAGTATTATGGTAAAAAAATCGAAAACGTTTTCATTTTTTAGAAACAAAAAGAGCACACTAAGTGCACTCTCAGAATTTCGCTTTATATTTATTCCAAACAACCGTTTTTAAGACTTCTAAAAACTCTGGATCCGCATTTGGCATTGGTGGACGATGATAAGTCGCACCTACTTCGTCTGTCACCACTTTACATTCATAATCATTGTCGTAAAGCACTTCAAGGTGCTCTGCAACAAAGCCAACTGGTGTGTAAATGAAATGTTTGTACGCTTTTTCCTTGTATAAATCGCGCGTTAAGTCTTGCACATCTGGCCCAAGCCATGGCTCGCCAGTTTTTCCTTCGCTTTGCCAGCCTAGCGCGTAATGCGGTACGTTTACTTTATCAAAAAGTAATTTTGCAGTTTCAGCTAATTGGTCAGGATACGGGTCGCCGTGCGCTTTAATTTTTTCAGGCAAGCTATGCGCGGAAACAATTAGAATGCTTTCATCTAGTTCGCTATTTGGGATTTCATTTGTCGCGGCGTTAATTCGGTCCGCCCACATTTGAATAAATTTCGGTTCCGTGTACCAGTCGTTAATGTTTCTAATGACCGGCCCGCCGAGCTTGTCTGCTGCATCTTGTGCGCGCTTATTGTACGCTCGGACGCTAAAGCTCGAGTAGTGCGGTGCTAAAACAATTGATATCGCCTCATCAATTCCGTCCTTACGCATCTTTGAAACAGCGTCCTCGATGAAAGGCTCAATATGCTTTAATCCAATATAAGCTTTGAACTGCACTTCCTCTTGAAACTCATTAAGCGTCCGTTCGAGACCATACGCTTGCTCCTCGGTTATTTTGGCAAGCGGCGATAAGCCACCGATTGCGTGATATCTGCCGCGCAAGTCCGAAACCATCTCATCTGTTGGCTTTCTTCCGTGCCGAATATCTGTGTAATAACGCTCGATATCTTCATCTTTATAAGGTGTTCCGTAAGCCATCACTAATAATCCAACTTGTTTCATGATTTTTTGTCACTCCCTAATAAAATTTTGCTACGTTCATGAATAAATCGCGTCAATTCTTTCAACATTTCGGGCTCAACATCAGGGAAAACACCATGACCCAGATTGAAAATGAAGCCCGGCTTTTTCGTTCCTTGCACGAGGATTTCATTCGTTTGCTCAAAACATTTTTCTTTTGCGAGAAGCATGGAAGGGTCTAAGTTCCCTTGTAATGCCATATTCGACAGCCTTTCTTGTGCTTCTTGTATCGTCATACGCCAATCAACACCAACAACATCTACTTGTAAATCGTTAAATTCATCTACAAGATGTGCCGCAGCGACCGCTTGCATAATGATTGGCACATCTGGATGCACCGCTTTCACTGTTCGAATGATTTCCTGCATCGTCGGTTTTATGTACTGCACATAATCGGCCCGACTGACTGCCCCGACCCAGGAATCGAAAATCTGGACGGCACTCGCTCCGGCTTCAATTTGGGCAATTAAATAGTCTGCTGTCATTTTTCCAAGTTTCTCCATAAATAAAAACCAGAGCGCTGGCTCACGATACATCAAACTTTTCGTTTTATGATAGCTTTTAGAAGGACCACCTTCTACCATGTAGCTTGCCAGTGTAAACGGCGCGCCTGAAAAACCAATGAGCGGCACAGTAAGTTGTTCCTCTGTTAATAACTTTATCGTGTCTAAAATATAAGGTACATCTGTCTGCGGCGAAAGCACGTCTAGCTTTTCAACATCTTGAATGGTCCGAATCGGATTATGGATGACAGGCCCAATCCCACTTTTGATTTCAACTTCGACGCCCATTCCGACGAGTGGCGTCATAATATCTTTATATAAAATTGCTGCATCTACACCATAATTTTCTACAGGAAGACGCGTCACATACGCACATAATTCTGGGTTATGCGTAATTTCAAAAAGCGAATACTTTTCTTTTAGTTTTCGATATTCCGGCTGAGAACGTCCAGCTTGTCGCATATACCAAACTGGTATCGTATCAACCGCTTCCTTTCTTGCAGCTCGTAAAAACAAGTCATTCTCGATTTTTTTCATCCCGTTGTCTGCCCCTCGCATATAATATTTTACAGTCCCACCCAAGAATACTAAAAATCATGTTTAAAACCAAACAAATTGCTTAAAGCTTGTTTAAAACTTTCTAAAGGTGGAAAATGAATTTCAGCAACATAATTTCAAAACAGAAAGCTGGTTAGGATCATGAAAAATATTTATATTACATCTGGAACGGAGCACTATTTGCGGCAAGTGCTGGCTGACCACCCAAATGAACCACTTATTCTTTTACAAAATTATAGTAATGCGGTTTTAATTGAAGAATCAAAAAATCCTACTGTTTTAAAGGAGGCTTCCACGTACCGTTTAATGCAATCTTACGGTGAAATAAAAGGTTTCGGTTCTGTAACCTTTGAATATATCATGGTACGTGATGAAGAGATTCCCATTTTTCTTAAGATGTATCAAAACATTGCTGCTATTTTAGCTGATACGGCAGGCTTACAATGTGTTCAGCTTGGACAATCAGTGACGCAAAACAAATACTTAATTTTGACGTTTTGGGATTCTGAACGGTATTACCAAGCGTGGAAAACAACGCCTCATCATGCGCAAGTAATTAAAGTGATGGAAAATAATAATACGCAAATTGGTTTTTCACATATTGATACGTATCATTTCCCTGAATTCTCGCATGACTCGAAATAAAATAAAGAAACGCGTTGTGAGCAGACCGCTCACAACGCGTTTCTTTATCAGACTGATGACAAACAGTTCTTGCCTCGGCTTTGCCTAAAATCTCACCATTTGTCAACAGTCTGATTATACGTGGTATGTTTTGCTTAAGTTTAGCGTTTTTCTACAAGCTACTTTATGCGTACATTTTCTTGACGCGAAATGGAATGTATAGGAAGGAAAAAATGGCAACAAAGGCCAAATTTGCACCTAAAATGACTAATCCTCCAATTGTGCCATTTTGAGCGACTCCAACAATTCCGAATAGAACTGCTTGGGCGACAAGCAAAATACGGACGAAGTGAATGAAACTTCGTGTTCGGTAAGCATCTTGAATTGGATAAAGTTGAAGCATCATTTGTCCATCAAAATGTTTGAGCATTGGAATAAACTGAAAACCAGTTAAATATAGAAAAAGTAAGGAAACGATAATATTAATATAGAAGCCTTGAATGAAAATGAGTAGCAATAGCGCGATTGCTACTAGGCGCGTGTACAATCCAATATATTCGTTTGTTCTTACAAAAGTCCTGCTGAATAAATAAGCGAATGTTTTGCGTTTCGCGTAGGGAATCGGTTTATATAAGAAATCCAAATAACTTCTTCGTCTGACTGTACCTTTCAGATGCGGCACATCTGTAAAGAGGTTGACTAGGCGATAGAAGCGGTTCATGCGCGCCTCTTCTTTTTCAATTAGATACTCCCAGCGCAGTGTTTTTCCTACTACTTTTAAGCGGATAAAATAAAAACTTCCTGCAAATAAGATGATGACAAGCGGGATTGCCCAAAATAGTGAAAAAGCTAGCAGCACATATAAACTAAATGCGTTGATTAAAACGCGGAAAAACATCCATGTGGTGTCAGGATTATCCAGCTTAGCCACTTCAAATTGAACATATGTGTTCCAAAATTTAATTCCGAGAATCATGATAAATAATGGCATAAAACGTGTGTAGCTATAGCCTGTTACCGCCACATACATTGGCATTGCAGCAAGTAAGACAATGGCAAATAGATAGCTTTGCATGAAAGCCGTTGTCCATTTTGTTTTTTGAAAGTAGCGATGCATTTCTTTTTCTTGAACAATTAAATATACAGCATCAGGTCGTTTTAAAAGCGTAGCGATACTACCAAAACAAACTGTGCATGTTAATAATACAACCATGAGCGGTACTGCTGGAAAACTAGGCGAGATATGTTTCACCCAATCAGCATAATAAAAAATACCCGCTCCTATACCAATGATTAACACGAAAAGCAGATGGTCGTTAAACATATAACGGAGATATTTATTTAACTCATCTGTATAAGAACTAAATCTTTCGCGAAAAAGTTCTAGGCTGTCAAATTTCTTCTTCATTGTTGTCTTCTTCCTTTGTTAATTGGACATAGATTTCATCCAGAGATGCTCCGCTCATCCCAAATTGTTCTTGCAACTCCTGAAGCGTCCCTTCTGCTCGTACTTCGCCGTGATGAAGAATGATAAAACTATCGCAATACTTTTCGGCTGTTGCCAAAATATGCGTTGACATTAAAATGCTCGCACCTTTATCACGCATTTCGCGAATCCAACCGAGCAAAGACTGGATTCCAAGCGGATCTAGACCGACAAATGGTTCATCGATAATATATAGTTTCGGCTCTACTAGGAAAGCAGACATAATCATCACCTTTTGTTTCATTCCTTTTGAAAAATGCGCCGGAAACCAATTTAATTTTTTTTCTAAACGAAATTCTTTTAAAAGTGGTGTCATTCGCGCTTCAAACTCTTCCTGCGTCAGGCCATAAGCCATTGCTGTAAGCTCTAAATGTTCGTGCAAAGTTAATTCTTCATATAATATCGGCGTTTCTGGAATATAGGAAAACTGTGAGCGATATTTTTCAACATTTTCCGTTAATTCGTGACCATTAATTCGAATTTGTCCTATTTTGGGTTGCATTAATCCGGTGATATGCTTTATTGTAGTACTCTTCCCCGCTCCGTTTAATCCAATGAGTCCAATAATTTGCTTTTCTTCAATTTCAAATGAAATATCTTTTAATACTGGTCGTTTCGTATAGCCACCAGTTAAGTGTTCTACTTCAAGTAAGGGCATTGTTTTAGAAGCCTCCTTAAATAATCTCAGTCTGTAATCTATTTTTTGCTTACTTTTAATAATAGCATATTTATAACTAAACTTCTCAATAATTATCTAGCCCTGAAACAAGCTTTTCCGATTTTTTTATGGTAAATTAGTATGTAGAAACAATTTAACTAACGAAAGGTGGTATTGCACGTGGAAGATTGTATTTTCTGCAAAATTATAAATGGGGATATTCCCTCTGCAAAAATCTATGAAGATGATGCCGTTTATGCCTTTTTAGATTTAGGACAAGTGACAAAAGGCCATACGCTTGTTGTTCCGAAAAAACATGCTCGCAACATGCTTGATTTAGATGAAGATACGGCTGCTCAACTTTTCAGACGTATTCCTAAAATCGCAAACGCTGTAAAAAATGTTTACAATGCGGATGGACTGAATATTTTAAATAACAATGAAGAAGTGGCTTCACAAACCGTCTTTCATTGCCACGTACATTTAATACCACGTTATTCAAAAAATAATGATGACTTCGGTCTTAAATGGAAAGAGAACTCAAATACATATACCCAGGAAGAATTTCTCGAACGCGCCGAAAAAATTAGCGCTTTAATAAATTTATAGTTTTGGGTACCTAACTTGCTAAGGAGTGATTATTTTGGATAAAAAATCTTTGATATTCGGTATACTCGCGGGAGCTGTTACCGGTGCTGCGACATCCATTTTATTTGCACCAAAATCCGGTCGCGAATTGCGTCAAAACATTGTAGAAAAATCTGGTGAAGCATCCGTTATTTTAAAAGAGCTTGCGTATAATGCGAATGAATTAATACAGTCCGTCCAAGTTTTAGGCACGGAAGGAAGCGCGCTTTTAAAAGATGTTTCAGGTGATATTATGGAATCTGTTTCAAAATGGAATGAAGAAATGGAACCAGAGAAAAAACGTTTAAAAGATGAAATTAAAGATATGCAAAAAACAATTTCTGACTTAGAAAAAACATTAAAAAAAGATACAAAGTAATGTTTATCTCCCTCTATCACTTGGTAGAGGGATTTTTCTGTCAATTTTTCGTCATAATTCTTCCATCAAATTTCTAAAAAGACTTGAAATACGAAGCCGGAGAGCATACAATACTATGGTATGTACGAAGATGAATATACTGGAGGACGTTAAAATGCGCTGCTTTAAATCTGTTAACACAGAGCGCCGTGATGAATATAATCGTGTTATTTTAAAAAGTGCGTTCATTTCATTTATCGCACTTTGCGTGTTATTTTTGGTTCACAATTTTTTAGTTTTTGATAATTTTGATACTACGTATAACTTGGCTTCTTTTTTAGGACTCGTTTTCATTTATCCTATTCATAAGGTGCTACATGTGGTAGCTTTATTCCGTTATCACTCTGGACTACAAATTGGTATTAAAAAGCATTTTTATATACTACCTTGTCTTCATGTTCGTATTAAACAAATTGTTCCACGAAAGCGATATATTTTTTCATTGCTTTTCCCGTTTCTTTTCATTCTATTTATCTTTTTTGGCATTGCGCTTTTGATTCCGATTTGGAATTCACCGGTATTTCTCATTTTACTATCGGTCCATATTGGAATGTGTTGTCCTGACTTTATTCACGTCAACCGTATACGCAAATGCCCGAAAAATTGCTATGTTGAGGATGGAAAACGTGGCTTTTCTATTTTAATCGCTGAGTAAGTGCAAAAATTCCATGAGAATACCATTAAATTTTTGACATATTCATAAATTATGGAATAAAATGTGTTATGATAGTATTCGTAAACAGGAGATATTTACAATCAACTAAGGAGAGTGTTTAGTTTAATGAAAATCAAAAAGAAAATGACATTAGGAATCGTTTCTGCAATGGCAGTAGTCGGTTTAACAGCCTGTGGTAATGGCGGCGATGTTGTCAAAACTGATAACGGGGACGTTACCAAAGATGAGCTTTACGAAGCAATGAAAGATAAATACGGCGATCAAATTGTTCAACAACTTACTTTCGAGAAAATTCTTGAAGATAAGTATAAAGTAACGGACAAAGAAGTTGATGCTGAAGTTCAAAAATACAAAGATCAATATGGCGATCAATTTGCAACAGTTCTTGCGCAAAGCGGTTTAACTGAAGAAAGCTTCAAAGAAAACATCAAGTACAACATGCTTGTAACAAAAGCTACTGAAGCAAACATTAAAACCGATGATAAAACGCTAAAAGAATACTACAAAACTTGGCAACCAGATATTACTGTAAGTCATATTCTTGTTGGTGATGAAAAAACTGCAAACGAAGTAGAGAAAAAACTTAAAGACGGTGCAAAATTCGCTGACTTAGCAAAAGAATACTCTACTGATACAGCAACAAAAGAAAATGGCGGTAAACTTGAGCCATTCGGTCCAGGAAAAATGGATCCTGCGTTTGAAAAAGCAGCTTATGCTCTTAAAAACAAAGGCGACGTCAGTGCTCCTGTAAAAACTCAATATGGTTACCACATTATCCAAATGGATGAACCAGCAAGCAAAACTACTTTTGAAAAAGATAAGAAACAAGTAAAAGATGCTTATGTAGCTTCTCAAATCAACCAAGAAAACATGCAAAAAGCGCTTAAAGATGTTTACAAAGACGCTGATGTGAAAATTGAAGACAAAGATTTGAAAGATGCATTTAAAGATTATTCATCTTCTAAATCTAGCGACGACTCTAAAAAATAAAAGCAAAAAGGATAGCCTAAAATTAGGCTATCCTTTTTATTTATCATCGAAAGTTGGACGATAAAAAGCACGGTTATCCAAGCCGAAGATTCGTTCTGAAAATTCTCCTGGTTTTGTATGGCGTAGTGCTTTCTCCATCATGTTCATTGAAGCGTCCATCAAATCAATTTGATGCAAAATTTCCGCTTCTCGGACAAGTGGTGGCTTAGGGCTTCCCCACTCCCCTTTACCATGATGAGCAAGTAGAATATGTTTTAAAACAACTACTTCTTCCCCGTCAATATGCAATTCCTCAGCCATTTTACTCACTTCTTCTACGACAATCGAGATGTGCCCAATCAAATTGCCTTCTATCGTATACGTTGTGGAAACAGGCCCAGACAATTCAATAACTTTTCCCAAATCGTGTAAAATAACTCCTGCATAAAGCAAATCGCGATTAACACTTGGATAAAGGTCACTAATGGATTTGGCGAGTCTCAGCATGGAAACGACATGGTAACTTAAACCTGATACAAACTCATGGTGGTGTCGAACCGCCGCAGGATAATCATAAAACTTATCCTGATATTTTTTTAAAAGCGAACGCGTGATGCGTTGTAAATTGGCATTTTTCATTTCAAAAATATATTGTGTAATCTCTTCGGCCATTTCATCTTTATTAACTGGGGCCGTTTCCATAAATTCGCCTGCGCTCACATTGTCTAAAGGGCTCGCCTGACGAATTTGACGGATTTTGAGCTGCTTTCTTCCGCGATAATTTTGAATATCACCTGCAATGTGAACGATATGTTCTGCTGCATAAGCCGCTTCATCGTTTTCTGACACATCCCAAAGTTTTGCTTCAAGTTCTCCAGATTTATCTTGCAAGACAAGGCTCAGGAATGGTTTCCCGTTGCTTGCCGTTCCTTTCACACTGGATTTTATGAGTAAAAACAACTCTATGCTCTCGCCGACATCAAATTCTAATAATTTTCTTTCCAATCATTTCGCCTACTTTCCGTCTATGCATTTTCTTATGTTTAGTATAGCATGAGTCTATCGTTAGGTGAAAAATATTTGCTAGTTTCCTCATGACACGTAAAGAAAATAACTTGATTGCTCGTTTTTTTATAGCGCAGAAGTTCCATCATTAAATCGAGACGCGACTGATCAAAATTAACAAAGCCATCATCAATCAGAATAGGGAATGGATATTCATCAGCTATCGTTTCAACTAAAGCAAAACGTAGTGATAAGTAAAGTTGCTCTTTTGTCGCTTGACTGAGTTCTTCTGGCGAAAACATCACTTGTTCAGTATTTTCAACACGTATGCGATTATTTTCAAAATAAATCCGCTTATATCTTTCGTGCGTTAACTTTTCAAAATAAGTCGAAGCAAATTGCAAAGCTTTCGGAAATTTTTCTTCTTGTAAGTGGACAACTGTTTGCTTCAACACTTCATGCGCGGTCTTTAAAACAAACCACTCTTCCGCAAGTTCCGTTAAATCCGTTTGCGCTAAATAAAACAGCTGTTTTTGTTCTGCATACAGACCACCTTCTTCAAGTCGTTCAATTTCGTGTTTCAATTCGGCACGTTGCCGCTCAAATTCGCGCGATTCTGCTTCTAAATTGGCGATTTTTTGCTTCACCAAAAATTCTTGCTCCTTCAGCTTAGAAAGTTCATCATAGCCCGCAAAATTTTCCCGTGCCGGCAATTCGGCTTCTAAAAGCAGTAACCGTGCTTTGGCCTCTTGATGCACTTGCGCTTCAAGCCCCTTTTGTCTAAAATCGTCCTCTGAATGCGCGCCGGCTTGCGCCATCAAGTTGCTTTTTTCCAGTTTTAAGTCCCGCAAATCACGTTCAAGCAAATCAATTTGGTTTGCAAGCTGGTCTAATTTTTCCTCACGCTTCGCAAAATCCGTTTGATTTTCCCGATATGAAATTAAGCTTTGCCGCAAATATGCTACGCGCTCTTCAGGCGAGGTCGCATCGCCAGGCAGGGCGAATAAATTAGCTTCCCAGTCCTTGATGAATTTTTCTTTTTCGACTAATTGGCGTTTGATGTCCACTAATCTGTTTTGCAATTCAATTTGTGCTTTCAGTTCGGCCATATCTACTGAAAAATCATTTTTAGGTGGCATATCCCATTTTTTATAGAGCAAAGCTTGTTTTTGTTCTAAATATGCTTTTTTCTCTGATTTTTCTTGAAGAATCATTTCGCTCTGTGCTTTTTTATGGGCGATGCCGTCCATTTTCACATACAATTGCTGCCATTTGTTGCGGTATTTTTTCTGCTCTTCATAAATGAACTGCGCCTCCACATTTTGCGCTGGCCTTTTCATATAGAAAAAAAGCGAGCTTGCAGCGAATAAAACGGCCAGTCCATACAGCCAAAACGAGGAAAACACCATGGCTAGCACGACAGAAAACAGTGTCAAAATCATGGAAGTCGGCCACAAAAATTCACGCCATTTGTTCGTATTTTTGTGGTTCGCGCTTTCTTTCCATTTTTCAGCCGGCCACATTACTTCTTCCAGTGCATCAATTTCTTCTTGCACACCATCTTCTTCTTTTTGGAGAAAAGCGCGTGTTAATTCTTCCGTTTTAACATCATTGTCCAGCTTTTCCTGCTCGCGACTAATTTGTTTTACTTCTTGATCAGTTTCAGCCGTCCAATGAAGTGGCAGCTCATCAAATTCCATTGTCACCTGTTCCAATTGTTTCCGCTCTTCAAATTGCAGCTCTAAAAATGCCGCTTTGCGTTCCTGATAAATCGGCCACATTTCAAGTTGCGATTCAATCTGGCCAATTTGTGATTTATCCGCAATCGCTCCGTTTTGAATCCCGCTGTCTTCCAGCACTTTTTTACGCACTTTCAGTTGTAATAATTCATTTTCGCGTTCGCGTATCCGATTTAGAAAGTGCTCTAAACGAATATTTCCATCTACTGGAAATTCATCTGCTGCCGGTTTGATTTTCTCTTGTAAGGATTGCCACTCCGTATAAACCGGCCATTTTTCCTTCATCCATTCAAGTTTTGAAAGTTCGCCTGTCAACGTTTTGCGTTCGTTAAATCTTTCCGCCGATGCATCGTCTAGCTCTGTCAATTTCGCAAGTAGCTTGGCGTAATTATCATTGTTTTGCTTGGCCGAAAGATAGGATTCATGCACTTTATTTGTCGCTTGAATCGCTTGGTTGATTTGCGGATTCCGTCCATTTGGCTTAAACAAGAGTTCCATTTGCTTTTCAAGTTGCAAAAGCGCCTGTAAAAGCGTATCCGAACCGGCAGTTCCCGCTACTAGCAGCTGCTTTTCAAACTCAGCTTGTTTCATTTGCTGAACGTGTTGCAAACCGTGAATATCAAAAGAAAAAATCGCTTCGTACGTTTGACGATCCATCTCGCCTAAAATCTCCGCTAGCTTCTCCTCGCCAAACACGTCACCGTTTTCGAGTTGAACCGTTACGTCCCCCGTCGCTTTTCCGCGCAACCGTTCAACCGTGACAACGCCAAGTTTCGTGTCAGCAAGCGTTAATTTCCCACCGTATGGCCCTTTATTTTTTGGCTCCATACGCGGAATCGAACTTTGCTTTGTCGGAAATCCAAATAAAACGCTATGAATAAAAGCCATAATCGTAGACTTGCCAGCTTCGTTGCCGCCGTAAACAAGTTGGAAATCTGCTAAATCCGAAAACGTCACATTCGACCATTTTCCGTAACCTAAAATCGCAATGGCAGTTATTTTCATTTGCGCTCTCCCTCCACCTGATTTAGGATTTCATCTACTTTTTTGGTCGCCTGTAACACAATTTGGGCACGCTTATCTTCCGTTATATCTGGCAAAAATTTTCTGATGCCATTATGAAAATAGAGCGGCTCAACATTTTTGAAAAAAGCCTCTTCCTCGCTTAACTCCGCCGCTGAACGCGTCAATTCACCCTGCAAAATCCCTTCATGGAACCAATCTTTAGACAAACCTTTTTTTGTCATAAAGCTTAGACGATTCACCCATACAAAAGGCGTTTCATTAGCGCGACCGTCTTGCAACATGGGCAGCCATTCTTCGTGCGCAATGTTTTGATTAATCGAGACGTCAATGTCCAAAATATAAGAAGCCTCACGATTTTCAAATTCCAAAAGAACATCTTCTAATTTGCGAAAAAGGCTGTTATTCGTTACCTCTTCCTTAAATTCTAGGCGAATTTGTTCCCAAATAATTGGTGCCGTTTGAAAAAAATCAAATTGCACGCCAAATTCGTTTAACGTAACAATTGTGCCACCTTTTTCGCCAGCTTCTTTCCGATTTCGGCCTTGAATAACGCCCGGATAATATACGCCTGGGTTTTTAGACAAAATCTCGCGTTTATGAATGTGCCCAAGCGCCCAGTAGTCAAATCCTTTTCGAGTAATTTCTTCCAAACGAAACGGTGCATACACATCGTGCTCGCTCGATTTCGTAAGCTCCGACCCGTGTAACATCGCAATATGAAAATCCGCATCGCCACTTGTTTGATAAAGAGCCGTCTTATTTTCTAATACATGCCGCGCTGGGTAACTAAAGCCGTATATTTTTACTTTTTTGTCGCCATCTTGCCAAACCATATCGCTTACTTCCTCGAAAAACGTGTGCACATTTTCAGGCAAGGCAATTAAATCTTTTCCTTTTTCTAAAAAATCATGGTTTCCGTGAATAAGGAACACGTCAATTTTGGCTTCTTCCAGCCGTTTCATCTCTTTGTAAAATTGAACTTGCGCCTTAATACTGCGGTCTTCCTTATCATAAATATCGCCTGCAATTAGGACAAAATCCACTTGTTCGGCTACCGCCCGCCTGATTGTTTCTTGAAATGAACGATAGCTCGCTTCTTTAATTTGTTCGTAAATCGGCTTAGGAAGGGACTTCAAACCGACAAAAGGACTGTCTAAATGCAAATCTGCAATATGTAAAAATTTTACTTCTTTCATTTTTATCCACCTCCTAAAAACGAATGTATGTTCTAATTATACCGAGAATGACTTTTTTTCGCAAGTCCTGCCAGAGCCCTATTTTAATCAGCTAAAGTTGTGCTACAATAAACTATAGATTGTTAACGGAAGGGATTGATAATATGGGGAACTGGAACCGTATTTTTTGCACGTATGGCTTATATATTCATGAACAGCATATCCTGGTCGTTATGCGCGAGAATGGCCCGTTTAAGCAAAAATATGATTTGCCGGGTGGAAGTCTTTTGGAGGACGAAATGCTTGATGACGCACTAAAACGTCACCTGAGTATGTATCGCGTTTTCCCCGAAGCGAAAAGAACACTTGGTACATTTGATTTCTTAATCGGTCATGAAATGGACGGAAAACGGCTGCTGCACCAAATTTGTGCGCTTTATTTAGTCGATTTGAATTTTTCTAAAGACACTGTAGTGCCACTTATTTTTGAGGGCGTCAAAGAAGAGCCGCAGAAATATAAGTTGCTCTCATTTGAAAAAATAAACGCGCAGACGGCGTCCCCTATTTTAGTCCAAGCTAAAGAACTGGCTCTTGAACTTGAAGCACAGTCGTTCCTATAAATAGATGAAAACCGCACCAAACACTTGGCGCGGTTTCTTTTTTATTGTTGTACTTCGTATAAATCTTGTAGTGGTGTCATGATAATGCGATTCAAATCGTTAATGATCGTGCTCATCGCTTGTTCTTTTTCCATTAAAGCAATAATCAGTTCGTTTTGTTGCACATCCTCAGCAACTTCTTGTGCAGTTTGAACCGTTTCATCATCAATCGGCTGACCCGTCATTTGTTTTTCTTGAATCGTAACTTGAATTTCACGAAAACGATTGAACTTTGTTTTAGCTTCCTCGTCTGCGTTCACATTTTTGTATGCTTCTTGCAAGCTTTTAAATTCGTTTGTTTCACGAATTCCTTTGTCTAAACCATGTGCTAAATCATAAATATTTTCGCTCATTAGTAAGTCCTCCAAAATAGTTTATTTCTTCTTAACTAACTATAACAAAAGTCTTAACGCTTGTCACACCCAAATCGCTAGAATTCCTTGAATAATTCCGATAAAACCACCTAAAACACCGCCGAGATACGTAATCATTTTTAGCTCGCGTCCCGAAATATCGATTACAATCGCTTCTACCTCTTCTAGGGAAAATGTCTCGATTTGTTTTTCGACAAGGCCTGAAATATCCAGTCGCTTCATCATGTCGGCACTGTGGCTTGCGACAAAATCGAGTACGCGAAGTGTGGCATACGGAATGAGATGCTCCGAAATATGCGTTTCATATTTCCTCAAATTATCCTGAAGTGGCTTATTCAACCATTTCTCCGAACGTAAAAATTGCTCACTTTCATGTTTTATTTGCTGAGTAAATTGCTGCCATTTATCCGCTGCCAAAATGTCATTTAATTTTTGTGAAAATACATGGTCGAGTTCGGTTTCACATAAATTTAAAATCATTTGTTCCGTTTCAGGTTGCGCAAGCATTTTCACCAATTCTTTTTGCGCTTTTTCCGTCAAGGATTCCACATTTAAAACGAGCTTCGCAAAGCTGCCCATTTTGCCATGTTCGGTGAAAAACTTGTTTAACATAGCGGCAATTTGTGCGGCGCCGGCTTCGCTTAAAATGTAGCTTTGAACGCGTTCAGTGCCTATTTTTGTCATATCAGGCAAATGTTTCTTTACACTGTTTTTTAGTTCGGCGGGAACAAATTGCTGCAATGCCACATCCTGTTTTTCTTCCAAAAAGCGGGTTAGCTCTTGTTCGATTTTGTCCGAAACCCAGTGAATGAGCCTTTCCTTCCCGTCTTTAAATCCAGCGAGTTCTGCGAGTTCCTCTGGTGTCGTCCGCAGCGCCATTTTTTCTTCAAATAATTGTTGTACGGTTAGAATAACTTCCTTTTGAAGTGCCTCATCTTCTAGTTTGCGCTGTATCATATCGCCAGTGAGCAAGTGTTCGACAATCACTTCACCTATTTTTTTCGCGAGTTCGTCCCGTCTTTTAGGGATCAATCCCGGTGTAAACGGCACGCGCCATTTTCCGATATATTTCGCCTCAAATGGTCTAAAAAGCATGCGAATCGCAATAAAATTCGTCATCGCTCCAATAAAACCACCTATTAGCGCCATTAACCCAATTGTTACTATAGTTTGCATCTTTGCACCACCCTTTAGAGTGGTTTCATTATACGCGAAAATTCCCCAAGCGACAATGCTTCTCGGGGAATTTCATTCTAAAGTATGATTAAAGGTTCGTCATTTTAAGCGGGTCAATAAAAGCGTCAAACTGCTCTTCTGTTACGTAGCCAGAAGTGACCGCGGCTTCGCGTAATGTCGTGCCATTTTTATGTGCCGCCTTCGCAATTTCTGCGGCTTTCTCGTAGCCGATATGTGGATTTAAGGCTGTCACGAGCATGAGCGAGTTCTTGAGTTTTTCTTGAATGACAGCTTCATTGGCGACAAGCCCCGTTAAACAGTGGATACGGAACGATTTCATACCATCTGTCAGCAAACGTACAGATTCTAAAAAGTTGTCGATAATGACCGGCTTATACACGTTTAATTCCAAGTTCCCTTGGCTGCTCGCCACATTGATTGTTGTATCATTGCCCATCACTTGTGCGGCAACCATTGTAAGCGCCTCACACTGCGTCGGGTTGACTTTCCCCGGCATAATAGAGCTACCGGGCTCGTTTTCTGGAATGCTAATTTCGCCAATTCCACTTCTTGGTCCGCTGGCTAAAAAACGAATGTCGTTTGCTATTTTCATGAGATCAGACGCAAGAGCACGAATGG
This sequence comes from Listeria goaensis, assembly GCF_900186125.1. Lineage (GTDB taxonomy): Bacteria > Bacillota > Bacilli > Lactobacillales > Listeriaceae > Listeria > Listeria goaensis. The sequence continues at coordinate 302,884 of NZ_FYBQ01000002.1, forward strand.
CGCCATGCACATAATTGATTGGGCTGTGGCTTGAGAGCGCAAAAAACTTATTTTCGTCCGACACAAATGGATTGCCGGTCATCTTGCCAAGCTCGGCTGCGACTTGTTCTCCGAAATCTTTCGATGCATTAATCCCGGTTCCAACGGCGGTGCCACCAATTGCCAGCGCGCGAAGTGAACCGCTACTTTCCTCAATAAAACGTTTGGCATTTTTAATCATCGCCTCATAACCACTAATTTCTTGTCCGAGCGTAAGCGGCGTTGCATCTTGTAAATGCGTCCGCCCGATTTTCACGACTTGCATATAAGCTTCTTTCTTTTCTTTTAAAATAGCTTGAAATTTATCGAGTTCTGGCAAAAGATTTTGATGAATCACCTTATACGCAGCAATGTGCATTGCGGTCGGAAACGTATCGTTTGAGCTTTGCGACATGTTCACATCATCGTTAGGATGCACCTTTGTTCCATTTTCCTCCGAAACAAATGCAATCACTTCATTCACGTTCATATTTGTCTGCGTGCCGCTCCCTGTTTGGAACACAACAAGTGGAAAATGCTCGTCTAGTTCGCCGCTCAAAATGCGGTCACAGGCACGGCCAATTGCTTGCGCTTTCTCCATTTCAAGCTTCCCAGCAGCAGCATTCACATTTGCGCAAGCTTTTTTCAAAAACGCAAAAGCATCAATAATTTCAAGTGGCATTCGTCGCTCACCAATTTTAAAATTTTGCCGACTCCGCTCAGTTTGTGCCCCCCAAAATTTACTCGCATCAACAGAAATCTCACCAAATGAATCCTTTTCAATTCGCTCCACAATCCTCACCTCGAAAATAGTATAGCATATTTAAAAAGAGTCTGAGTCATAAAAATAAGCAAAAAACCGTTTTTAAAGATGGCTTTTTGCTTCTCTATTTTTTTCACGGAACAAATGCTAAGTACGCTCCAGACTCTTCATTGTTCATATTGTACAAAATCATAAGGATAATATTTAATAGTTTGAAATTCCGCATCATTAAGTTGCATAATTTTAGCAACTGCCCCACTTTCATAACTCCAATATCCGTTATAGATAGCATGAGGGCTTTTATGTGAATTATACCAACCAGCATCACGATGACCTTGATACCATTCTTTTTCCACATATTGCTTCAGTAATGTTTCCGCTACCTCTTTTGTGTGAGCTTGCGTCACAGCTTTCAAAGTTTCATATGGTCTAGTGAATGCAAGCTCATTAGTTTTCACCCATGAATTATCTACACTATGAAACATATAATCAATCAGAAAATCATGAAAACCTTCTCTTTGTACTAACTGCTGCAATATTTCAAGCTCTTTAGTCTCCTCTAAGAGTATTCCAAGTGAAACAGCTTGAAGTAATTGTATATAACTTCCAGTTTCTTTATCCCATGTTTTCTCAATTAAATTTACATATCTTGGCAACAATTTATTAATTATTTCTATCGGATCACCAATAGAATATGAACAATTAATTTTTGATGAATAATAGTTTAACAATGAGAGATACGCACTCCTAAAATTTACATTTGTTGAATCTTTGTATTGAATTAAAAGCTCTTCAAACTGATTAATACTTTCATCTAAATAAGCCAATCTTTCTTTAAAATATGTGTTACTTTTCAATTCATCTCGCATAATGCTCTCCTTTATTTCTTGATTCATTTCCTAACAGAATCTAAAGTTTTTTTACCATTTCCTATGTTCCACATTTTGATTCTATATCAACTGGCAATAAAAGTCGATTTGCGGTCTAAGTTACGACGGACAACTTGTTTATCAGTTGCAGCTAAAAAACGCACTCTTCAAATGAAAAGTGCGTTTCTTTATGAATCTATTTGCTCTTTTAATGGTTCTCAACCTGTAATGGTTTTTTTCGCATCACGACAAGCGTTAAAACGAATAGTGCGACTAGATAAATCACCGTAAGGACTAAAGAGACGTAAAACCATTCTAAAACCTTACCACTGGCTAAAAATTCGACCGCGTTTTTGCTTAAATAGGCTGGATTTAGTGCTAGCCATTTTGAGTCTACCGCATTGAGCGCAGTGAAAACAATCGCGAGCACGACAGCGGTACTCGCTACAGCGGCACTGCTTTTGAAGAAGGCACTGGCCAAGATGACAATTCCGACCACGAAACAAAACCAGACAAAATAAATCAAAAAGGCGATGATGACTCGTTTTAAACTTAAATGACCGAATAAAAGAATCGTGTAATAAGCGGATAGCGCGTAGCCAAACAGCAGTGCGCAAAATGCGGTTGCGAGCTGGCTAAGCCATTTCGTGCCAATGTAACTACTGAGTTCAACGGGACGCGTCATAATAAAAGCGAGCATGCCGCTTGTTCTGTCGGCCAAAATAGTGCCCATCGCTGCGACTGCAAAAATGATGATGCCGAGCTGGTCGAATTGCGAAGCGAGCGTTTGACCTAAAATGACTTCTGGCGTCGTGGGGCCCATCATTTGTGTGAGCGCATCTGCGTTTTGAATGCCGCCGACTGCTTTTAGAATTTCTGGTAGGAATTTTACAATAAGCGGCTGCGTTAAGCCAAGAATCGCGAAAACAATTGGCAACCATAATAGCTTTAAGTTGCGTTTCATTTCGAGCCATTCTTTCACAAGTAATGCATTCATTCGCTCACCTTCTTCATAAAAATTTGTTCGAGCGTTTCATGCACATTCATAAAGCGCACCACTTCGACATTCGCTGATGCAAGCGACTGCAACAAAAAAACACTCATTTCCGCTTTATTTTGCACTTCAAACCGGTAAACCGAGCCTTTTTTTTCGGAAAACAAAATGTTTGAGTGTTCGCTTACTTCCGCATACCACGCTGCGTTTTCGCCTAATAGTTCCACTTCAAAAACATTTGTGCTTGCTTCTTTTAAAAGCGTTTCGAGCGGCTTATCAAGTACCACTTCACCTTTTTTGATCATCGTAATATGGTCACAAATTTCAGCGGCATCCGCCAAAATGTGCGTTGAAAACAAAATGGTCGTTTCCGATTTCAATTTCTCAACCAACCGAATGACTTCCATACGTCCAATTGGATCCAGTGCCGAGACTGGCTCGTCCATGACAAGCAATTTCGGGCGATGCAAAATGGCTTGAGCTATGCCTAAACGCTGACGCATGCCGCCTGAAAACCCACTAATTCGTTTGTTTCCTTCTTTTTCCAAACCGACGAGCGCTAAAACTTCCGGAATGCGCACATTTAAATCGGCTTGATTCATTTTGGATAGCTTGCCCATAAAGTTCAGGCATTCTTTCGCCGTCATCCAACCATAAAAATGCGGATACTGCGGCAAGTAGCCAATCAAATTTTTCAAATGCCGAATTGGTTTCCCGTCAAGCAAAATCTCACCGCCATCTGGTTTCAAAATTTGCACCAGCATATTAATTAGTGTCGTTTTCCCAGCACCATTTGGGCCAATCAGTGCGAGGCACGCCCCGTCTGGCACAACTAAATCCACATTTTGAACTGCTTTTTGCGCGCCAAAACGCTTGGACAAATTTTGAATGCGGAGCTCTGTCATTTGAACTCCTCTTTTCTTCCAAAAATAAAGTAAATCACTGGACCAATTGTATTAATAAAACAAATAACGACAAGCCAAATGATGGCATTTTTGCGCACATTCCAGTGTCTAATTAAGTCGACAAGCGCCGTAATAAGTAGAACAAGATTTAAAATTAAGATAGGTAAAATTAAGGCCCAATTAATTCCTGCAAATTCCATATTAAACACTCCTTTTCTGTTATATATATTGTATAACAGATAACACTTCTAGTCAATCACATAAAAAAAGTTGGCGCTAAATGCTCCAACTCAGATTGTAGAAAAACACAAAACAAAACGTAATCCCACTATATTCAGACTGATGACAAATGGTGAGATTCTAGGCAAAGCCGAGTACCGCACCGGAGCGTACTCGAGTACGCGAGGAGCGGAACGGAGGCTTTAACGACGAAGATCGCTGTTTGTCATCAGTCTGAGTTGGAGCTAAATGCTCCAACTCAATTGCTTATTACCACGAACCAATCCAATCTCCGATGCCATCTTTGACTTTCCCGCCGAATTCAACGACTTTGTCAGCGCCTTTTTCGATGGCGTCTCCAGCATCATTTGCTTTTTCTTTGACGGTATTCCAGAAATCATCTTTTTCTGCCGCTTTTTGTTTTTCTTCTTTTTCCTTCGCTTTTGTTTCTTGTGCGGCACTCTTCGTATCAAAATCTTGCGGCGTTTGATAGCGCAATCCGCTCTTCATGACGTAGTGTGCCAAATTAGCAACGCCTTGCGAACTAGTTGTTTTTAAGTAGTGCGCCTCATCCGTTTTATCGAAGCCAATCCAAACAGCGCCTACTAAATCGGGTGTGTACCCGACGAACCACTGGTCTTTCGTTCCACTTGTATCATCAAACGGAACTTGCGTTGACCCCGTTTTCCCGGCCATTTCATATCCTGCAACAGCAGCGTTTGTACCTGTTCCAGTGTTAACAACGTCTAAAAGCATCGAGGTCATTGAATTCGAAGTTTTTTCCGAAATGATGCGTTTTGTTTCTGGTACATGTTCATAGATTGTGTTACCCGCAGGATCGACAATCTTACTAATGATGTAGCCCTTTTCTGGTTTAACGCCCTTGTTCGCAAAGGTTGCGTAAGCTGTTGCCATATCAACTGGTGAAGCACCTTTGCTTAAGCCACCAAGCGCAAGTCCGAGCGTATCATCGCTTTCTTCAAGCGGAATACCAAATTCCTTCGAAGATTTAACACCTTTTTTAATTCCTATTTGATCAAGAAGCCACACAGCAGGCGCATTAATCGATTTAGCGACAGCCTCATACATCGGCACTTCACCTTGATAGTAGCCACCAACATTGGTCGGGGTATAGTTGCCCTCATACGTTGTCTTCTCATCTTGCAGCATGTCGTCTACTTTCCAGCCTGCTTCAAGCGCTGGCACATACACTGCTAAAGGTTTCATTGTGGAACCTGGTTGAGCTTTCATTTGCGTTGCACGGTTAAACCCTCGGAAAGTATGTTCTCCGCGTCCGCCAACTAACGCCCGAATCCCGCCAGTTGCTGGATCCATTAATACCGCACCAGATTGAACAAGCGTCCCGTCTGCCGCATTTTTCGGGAATAAACTGTCATCGCTATACGTTCCTTCAAGCGAAGTCTGATAGTTTTGGTCAAGTTCCGTGTAGATTTTATAACCTTTTTTCATGATTTCATCTTGCGTCACATCGGCTTCATTGACCGCCTCATTAATGACCGCATCAATATACCACGGATATTTATTCGCAAGTGGGTCTTGCGCCTTGTTCGTTAACACAATTTTCGTGTTGCTATACTCTTTATACTGCGCTTCTGTAATTTTTCCATTTTCCTGCATCGCTTTTAAAACCATATTTCTACGGTTCGTTGCTTTGTCTAAATGCTTGTAAGGGTCGTACGCACTAGGCGCCTGAAGTAAACCCGCAATTGTAGCGGCTTCTGGAACGTTTAAATCGGCCGCTGATTTGCCGAAGTATTTTTTAGATGCGTTTTCTACACCCCATTCACCGTTACCAAAGTACGAACGGTTTAAGTACATCTCTAAAATCTCATCTTTCGAATATGTCCGCTCAATTTCACGTGCCATAAACAATTCTTTTGCTTTACGTGTAAACGTCTGTTCTTGGGTTAGCAAAGCATTTTTAGCGAGCTGCTGCGTAATCGTACTTCCTCCGCCGGTTATCCCACCAGTTGAAACGAGTCCAGCTGCAGAACGCATTATCCCTTTTATATCAAAACCATTATGCTCATAAAATTTGCGATCTTCAATGGAAACAACTGCGTCTTGTAAGTTTTGGGAAATTTTATCAATTTTAACAAACGTCGCATCAGTAGACGAAAGTTCCCCTGCTTTGTCCCCGTCCTTATCATAAATAATCGTAGCTGTTTCAAGTCCCTTTTTAAGCGCGTCAATATCTGCTGATTTGGCCACAATCGTCAAGTATACAATAAATCCTAATACCGCTAATAAAACTGCTAAAATAATAATTTTAATTACATGACGATTTCTCAAAAAGCGCCTAAATTTGCGCCATCCAATGCCAATCCATTTCCAGATAAAGCTGAAAAATTGTTTGAAATACTTCACAATCAGCTGCTTAAAATTTTCCAAATTTATCTCCTAGCTTTCTCTAATTAGTTTTCTCCGCACATATAAAAATACACGGGAATATGATTATTTTACGCTAAATCCGAATTTTTTTCTACCTTCTTAAGTCTTATTTTTAGTCAAAGTAAACACTTGCCATAACATTGTCACAATTCCTCTAAAACTTTTCCTATAAATCATGTTTCTAAACGCGAAAAAGGGGTACTTTTACAATATTGCTAGATTATTTTTCAGACTGATGTAGAAAGGATTTGGAATATGACTCACAAGCTTATTTATTTTTTGTCACAATCGCATATTCGTAGCAGCATTGCGCTTGCTTGGGCAAAGAAACTACCGCTTCGTGATGTCACTTTCATCAGCGGCTCTTGGTCAAAAGCGCGGGAAACTTCTTTTGTAAATGATGTGCTTCATGAATTTTCAATGGAAGCTCCAAACAGTTTTTCTTACACGCCTAGTCAAAAATTGCTTGAGGATGCAGATTTAATTGTGACGATTTACGATTCTACAAATGAATTAGCACCGAATTTCCCAGATGCGTTTAACAAAAAAATCGTTTACTGGGATATTGAAGACCCCGAACACATCAATGAATTACCAGCAAAGTGGGCGCACTACCAAGAAGTGTGTGACACGATCGCACTTTCGGTAAAACAATTAAAAAAAGCTTTTATAGAAGTTTAGCTCTCCGAATTTTTTCGGAGAGATTTTTGTAATGAAATGAGGAATGAAAAGTGGAAGCCTATCAAGATATTAAAAAAGCAGAAAAAGCCGCTTTCCTAAGCATGTTTGCCTACATCTTTGTCGCCGCGCTAAAAGTAACAGTTGGACTTATTGGGCATTCTGACGCTCTTTTTGCAGACGGCTTAAACAACACAACCGATGTTATCGCCATTATCGCCCTATTAATTGGCCTTCGAATTTCGCGTATTCCGCCGGACAAAGACCACGCCTATGGCCATCGCCGAACCGAAACCATCAGCTCACTAGTTGCCTCTTTTATCATGCTACTCGTCAGCTTACAAGTTGTCTTTGAATCCATCGTCAACTTAATTCAAAAAAATTACGGCACACCGAGCATGCTCACTGCCATTGTAGCCTTCTTTTCTGGCGTGTTTATGTATATCATTTATCTTTTTAACATTCGGCTTTCGAAAAAAATCGACAGTCAAGCCATTCGTGCTGCCGCATATGATAATCGTTCCGACGCTTGGGTCAGCTTTGGGGCTTGTCTTGGGATTTTAGGCGCCATCATTGGGGTGCCGTGGCTTGATGCGGTCACCGCCCTTCTTGTCGGCGTTCTCATCGGCTACACCGCCGTCAAAATTTTCTTTGATGCCGCGCATAGTTTGACAGACGGATTCGATGTCTCCAAACTGGAAGAAATCCACAAGCTAATTGCGGGCGTGGACGATGTCAAAGAGGTGAAGGATATTAAAGCACGTTTTAACGGTAATCGTATTTGGATTGACGCAACTATCTCGGTTGATGCGGCGCTAAATGTAACCGAAAGTCACGCCATTACCGAGCGCATCGAAAGCGTGATTCGTACGGAATTTCCAAATGCTTACACGCTTGTACATATCGAGCCTTTTTCTAAAGAATAAATTCGTTGTTTTCTTTTGGAAAGTCCATTATAATTTGAGTATGTATAGCTTTTTAAGGTTGGGAGGGAATATACCGATGGGGCAGAGAAACTAAATCAATTTATGCAGGGCGATGCTTCTAGTATTTCCTCTTGGGAACTAAGCTCACACCTGCTTTCATAAAAAAACAGATACCATAGGAGGTGTTAGCCATTTATAGTGTTCTATAGATGGCATGCGATTGATATTAACGATTAAGTTTTTAATTATTGCATTTTTAATTGCAGTTTCCGCCTTTTTCGTGGCGACAGAATTTGCAATTGTGAAAATGCGACCGAGTAGGCTAGACCAGCTTATTTCAGAAGGAAACAAGCGTGCTAAACTGGCACGATACATTTATAACCATTTAAATGCGTACTTATCTGCCTGCCAGCTTGGGATTACGATTAGTTCGCTAGGTCTTGGTTGGCTCGGTGAATCTACGGTTGAGGCGGCCTTACATCCACTCTTCGACATGCTTGCCATTCCGAGTTCGGCTGTAACGATTCTTTCCTTTGTGATTGCTTTTGTATTCATCACCTTTTTACATGTGGTCGTTGGGGAGCTTGTACCAAAAACGCTCGCTATCGATAAAACAGAAGCTGTCGCACTTACAGTTGCGAGACCGCTACATTATTTTTATAAAATCATGTTCCCGTTCATTTGGTTGCTCAATGAATCTTCTGTTCTAATCTCGAAATTGTTTGGCTTGGAGCCAGCTAGTGAGCATGAAATTGCCCACACGGAAGAAGAACTGCGCATCATTGTTGGCGAAAGCTACAAGAGCGGCGAAATTAACCAGTCGGAATTTCGTTATGTAAATAAAATTTTCGATTTTGATGAACGAATGGCAAAAGAAATTATGATTCCGCGTACGGAAATTGTGACCGTTGATTCCGGCTCTGATATTTCTGGTCTTTCTGACATCATGAAAAACGAGCGCTACACGCGTTATCCTGTCATTGACGGTGATAAAGATCATATTATCGGGGTTTTAAACTTGAAGGAAATCTTGTCGGCTTACGTCGAACATGAATCAAGTAAGCCGTTTCCAATTGACCCGTTTGTAAAACCAATTATTCGTGTTATTGAAACGATTCCCATTAAGGAACTTTTAATTCGCATGCAAAAAGAGCGTTCACATATTGCCATTCTTTTAGATGAGTACGGCGGCACATCTGGCCTTGTCACGGTAGAAGATATTGTCGAGGAAATCGTTGGTGATATTCGCGATGAATTCGATGCAGATGAAATTCCAGAAATCAGAAAAATTAAAGATGGGCATTTTATCGTGGACGCAAAACTCTTGATTGACGAAGTAAATAATATTTTAGGTACGGATCTCGCGGAAGATGAAGTCGACACAATTGGTGGTTGGTTCTTAACGCAAAACTACGAAGTCGAAGTCGGAGACGAAATTGAATATGGCGGATTTATTTTCCGCGTAAAAGAGGCAGAACCGCATCATATCGAGTACTTAGAAATCTTTAAAAAACTGGAAGAATAGGCCACGTGCTTATTCTTTCTTCTTTTGTAGGAGGGATTACTGTGGAAATTCAAATTTTGCCGAGCTGGGACGGGCTGACGCTTGCAGAAGTGCTAAAAGAGCTTTTTCATCTTGGGAAAAAGGCGCGCCATGAGTTGCGTATGGCAGGAAATGTGCTGCTTAATGGGGTTTTGATAGACTTCGACAAACCGCTCGTTTCTGGCGGCATTTTGACCTTGCCCACGCAAGACAAGCCGATTCATGCGACTAAAGCACCGCTTGATGTGGTCTTTGAAGATGCGCATCTGCTTGTTGTGAACAAAGCGGCTGGCGTGAAAACTCATCCGAATGCGCCAAGTGAAACGGATACGCTTGCAAATCACGTTCAATTCTACTTGGATAAAACGCGTGGCGGCACCGCTTTGCCTGTCCATCGCCTCGATCAAACGACATCCGGGCTCATCCTTTTCGCGAAACATTCGCTCAGCCTAGCTGCCCTTTCGTATAAACTCGAAATGCGGCAAATTAAACGTGAATATTTAGCTGTCCTAGGCGGCGTTTTAAACGGTGACTGCATCATCAACCAGCCCATCGGAAATGACCGCCACCAGTCTGGCAAAAAACGTGTGAGTCCAAACGGGCAAGCTGCCGAAACGCACATTCACGTTTTAAGCGCCGACAAAACAGCAGGTGTCACGCTCGTCCGCTGCACGCTTAAAACTGGCCGCACCCATCAAATTCGTGTCCACACGTCCAGTATCCACCACCCAATTGTTGGCGACACACTTTACGGTGGTTCAAAGCGCGCAAGACGTGTCTTGCTGCACGCCGAACGGCTCCACCTCACCCACCCGTTCACCGAAGAAAAAATGACATTTGAAGTGTCCCCCGGGCGCGATTGGGTATACAAATAGCAGTAGCCTCACCGGCTACCGCTATTTGTTATCTCGACTTTCATACCGTCTGGGTCTTCAAAAAAGACTGCGTAATAATCGGCTCCTGCCGCATATGGATAACGCTCATCGTAAAGCAATTTTACCCCGCGCTCACGCAAAGTTGACCGCCATTCATCGATTTTTGCGCGCGACGCCTCATAAAACGCCAAGTGATTTAAACCAATTCGCGCCCTGTGGTACCCAAAAGGCAAAAATGGCTCCTCCGCCTGCACAAAGACGATGTAACAATCTGAATCTGAGTAGCTAAAACCTTTCTCCCACTGGGAAAAAAGCGAGTAGCCAAGTTTTTCCAACACAAACGACCAAAATTCCCGCGACGCCTCTAAATCCCCCACGTAAAGTTCCACATGATGCAACTTCATAGCGTGTCCTTAAAATGCTTCAGCGCTTCTCGTTTACTAAGCGGCGCAAGGTTCGCACGAAGTACATATTGTTTCACCTTGTCAGGTTCCGTTTTGGCATACTCGCGGAGCGCCCAGCCAATTGCTTTTTGAATAAAAAATTCCTTGGAATGACGCCACTGATCGCAATTTCCAAAAAGAATCGCTTCATTCGTCTTTTCTTTATACTTCAGTTGAAATAAAATCGCGGTTCTAACAAGCCACATGTTGTCGCCCGTCACCCATTTATGATTGTAAGGCGCCATTTGTTCGGGATATTTCAAAAAATAGTGACCAACAAGCGTGCTAGCTAGCAAATCAACCGTATCCCACCAAGATTTTTCTTGAATGAGCTTCTCATAAACAGAAATCACATTTTCATCTACTTTTTTCATGTAGCGAATCAATAAATCAATCGCCACGTATTGGTATTCCCGGTAAGGTTCGCGGTATAGTTTTTCTGCCAACAATTCGAGATTTTCGGGAGCACCGTTTATCTTTACATAGTCGCGTACAAATTCCTTGCGCGGACCAGCTTTTATCCCCAAAAAAGCGAACTGATTTTTCATATAGGCTTCCATTTTGGGCTGATTCTCCGCATTGGCAAGTTTTTGTAACGCGTCTTTGATTTTTTGCAAGTCGCTCATGCGTCCTTATCTCCTGATTCAATGAATTCCCGCTCGCGCTCCACACTGTTCAAAAAGTAGTCCAAGTCGTCCGGGTCAGGACCAACATATGTCCCCGTTTCCAACTTATTTAATTTCCGCATATCTTCATTGTCCAATTTAAAATACGCCAAATTGGCATTTTCACGTATTCTACTTGACGTAATCGATTTCGGGATAATAATCGTATCTCGATTTAAATGCCACTGCAAAATCACCTGATCCACAAACGCCCCGTGCTTTTTCGCGATATCGACAATAACCGGATGCTGCATCAGCGTCCCTTTCGCAAGCGGCGACCATGCGGCATGCGCAATATCATGTTTCTTCAAAAATTCGCGCAGCTCATTTTGCGGCAGTAGCGGGTGCGTTTCCACTTGGTTTAAAACGGGTTTCTCTTGTGCCACTTGGAATAATTTTTCGAGGTGATGCTGTTTAAAATTCGCGACCCCAATTGATTTCACAGCCCCCTCGCGCAGTAGGCGTTCGAAAGCCCGCCACGTATCGAGATATTTCCCCGCAATCGGCCAATGAATTAAATATAAATCTAAATAGTCCAGCTTTAAATTTTGAAGTGTGCGTTCAAACGCAAAAAGTGTTTCGTCATAACCTTGATTGCCATTCCAAATTTTCGAACTAATAAAAAGTTCGTCTCGTTCTACGTCACACGCATGAATCGCATTACCAACTTGTTTCTCATTATTATAAACAGCTGCCGTATCAAATAAACGGTAGCCGCATTCAATTGCCTGCATAACAGCTTGCATAATATAATTGGGTTCGCTCATCTGAAAAACACCTAAGCCAATGTATGGAATTTGTTCCCCGTTTGTAAGCATCATTTTGTCCTTTAAAGTCTTCACTTTGACAAACCTCCTTTAGCTATCCAAAAAAGATTCTACATAATACTCCCAGTATACCGAAATTATTCTTTTCTTCCCACTAAAAAGGATAATTTCATGAGCTAATTTTGTGTCAGCAATCATCCGAAAGAAATGAACTTAAAAAAATTTATTTCTTAGTTAAAGCTACGCAACGTTTTATTTTTGGCAATGGAAGCGTTTACGACCGATTTATGTAACTTTATACTTAAAAAAAAGTTACTATTTAGAGCATCAATATGTTAGTATTAACATGTGGTAAATTTCAAGTAAAAGTTTTTTATTTTTTTGTAAGCAAATTGTAAAGAGAGAACCCTTCCTGTTCTAACTTGAAGGGCAACTTAAAATGACCAAAATGACTTACTAAAAAGATCGGGGGAATTGAAAAAAATGGCTTTTAAAAACAAAAAAGACCGTTTTGCATCTTTGCTTCATGATATTGCAGTAAATTTGCATGAAGGCGCCAACTTTTTTGCATCTTACAACATCAATTCAGTGGAGGACTTGCATACTTTCTCAGATAAAATGAAAGAGTATGAAACAACTGGTGATACAATGGTCCATAAAATGATTATGGAACTAAACGATGCTTTTATCACGCCAATCGAACGTGAAGATATGCTTGAGCTTACCAATCGTCTAGACGATGTTATGGACGGCCTTGAGCAAACAGCTTTTTCACTTGAAATCTGTCAAATCACGCATTATGACGACTATATGCTTAAATTCATTGAAGCTATTCAAAAAAGTACGGTTGAAATCGAAAAAGCAGTAGATTTAGTTTTCGATAAGAAACTTAAAGACGTACGCAAGCTTGCGATTCAAATTAAAGATTATGAGTCTCAGTGCGATGAAGTTTACCGCGAATCATTAATTAAGCTTTTCCAAGAAGAAACCGATGCGGTTAAAATCATCCGCAAAAAAGAAGTTTATGAAAACCTAGAAGAAATCGCTGACAACTGTCAAAGCGTTGCAAACACGCTTGAATCAATTGTCATGAAAAACGCGTAAGGAGCAACCAGATGGAAGGAATGTTACTAATTACCGTAGTCATCGTACTGGCCGCGCTTGCATTTGACCTGATTAACGGGTTTCATGATACAGCCAACGCCATTGCGACGAGTGTTTCCACAAAGGCTCTTAAGCCCAAACATGCAATTGTTTTAGCTGCTGTTATGAACTTTGTCGGGGCAATCTCCTTTACTGGTGTTGCCAAAACGATTACGAAAGACATCGTAGATCCATTTAGCGTGCCGCACGGCGAAATTGTAATCTTAGCCGCACTTTTAGCCGCTATCTTCTGGAACCTACTTACTTGGTACTATGGTATTCCAAGTAGTTCTTCGCATGCTTTAATCGGTTCCATTGCAGGAGCTGCGATTGCTTCCGCAGGATTTTCTGCCATTGAATACGGTGGGTTTTCCAAAATATTGATTGGTCTTATCGCTTCTCCGTTCCTAGCTTTTGCTGTCGGGTATACGCTCTACACTTTATTTAAGATTTTCTTGAAAAACTTAAATTTAGCCGCGACAAATCGCCGCTTCCGAATGATTCAGGTCGGAACAGCAGCCCTCCAGTCTTATACGCACGGAACAAATGATGCACAAAAATCAATGGGTATTATTACAATGGCGCTCATCGCAAATGGATTCCAATCCGATGATGAGGTGCAATTATGGGTACAGGTTGCCTGTGCAGTTGCCATGGCTGTTGGAACAAGTATTGGTGGTTGGAAAATCATCAAAACCGTTGGTGGTAAAATTATGAAAATCAAGCCAGTAAACGGGGTTGCAGCTGACCTCGGTTCTGTTATCGTTATTTTCGGCGCTACTTTCATTCATTTACCAGTCAGCACTACGCACGTTATCAGCTCGTCTATTCTTGGCGTTGGTACCGCGCATCGCGTAAAAGGGGTCAAATGGGATACCGCACAACGTATGATTATTACTTGGATTATCACACTCCCAATTTCCGCTGTTATTGCAGCGCTAGCCTTTTTCATTTTACGTTTATTCTTATAAAACTGTTCAAACCATTACCGCTTCTGGTAGTGGTTTTTTTGTTTTAAAAAAGGGAATACGTATACAAAATAAGGAAAGGAGTTTTTTGATGTCCAGGTTTTATTATGAAAAGCCACTTTATGTCGCTAAAAATCGACCCATTGAGGTGAAAAACGAAAAAGATGAAAGCATCGGGCAACTTGTCAAACTTGCTTCCAAAATTGCTTTTTCTAAAAATCATGATATTTTCGCCTATACATCTACAATGGATCAAGAGCTCAGCTCGATTACCCTCGAAATTGGTTGGCTTGGTAAAGACGGAGCTTCTATCGTCTATCATGATAAGCAAAACAAAAAGGCCATTTCTTTTGTAGAAAAAGACCTTCCTAATTATCCCCTACATATTATTTCTACGGACGGCGAGTTTCCAATTGAGATTATTCAAAAGCAAAAGGATGCTCCGATTATTATTTTATTCCACGGACAAGAAAGTGCAGTCATTACGGAAAATGAAAATGATGTCACTTTTGACTTTTTATCCGACAATACGAATATCCCCGATAATTTTTTCTTCCTCGGATATTTTATCCAGAAATTGATGAAGGAAGAATTTTGACTGTAGACAACTAATCTTGTCTATAGTTTTTTTATGAGCAAAACATTTTCCTTCCTCATTCATTGACCTAAACAAACTGACGGTGTCCAATTTGAATAGAGCACTGAAATTGTATTTCCAACGTAATAATAATCAGCTTCATACACATCAACAGTTTCCCTAAAACTTGTTTGAATTTCTTCCTGATTGTCTGTTTTATATGTGACATATATTTTATAAACGTTTCCAGAATTCGTTTTTTCGAACGTTCTTTTCACTTGAGTAATTTCGGCTGTCGTTTCTGTGTTGTTCAAATACACATAGATTATCTTAAGAAATCCTGATAGCCAAAGAATGACCAATACAATGCCAAAAATAATTAAAATCTTTAAAAATCTTTTCTTCATCGTTCTAAGCTCCCTTATGTTACAACAAAACTTCTGTATCGCTTTCAATATACCTTACCCGTAGTAAAATAGCAATTTAAGTTTCAAGTGCTAAATTTTCAAAAAAACATTGCATATTTAAACATATTGATGTATTATTATTACATCAATGATACAAAAAAGGAGTTATGCACATGGCACAGAAAAATATCTTGCAGAAGCTCGCAGTTATTGGACTTATTTTTCTTTTCATTTTTTCAAGTTTCATTCCTGCACATGCAGCTTCCGACAATTCTTTGCAAGCAATTAAAGATAAAGGGACGCTTGTTGTTGGCTTATCTGCTGACTATCCACCTTATGAATTCCACCAAACAATTAACGGAAAAGATAAAACGGTTGGTTTCGATATTAGTATCGCGCAAAAAATTGCGGACGATATGGATGTTCAACTTGATATTAAAGAGATGGGCTTTGATAGCCTCCTAGGCGCCTTAAAAACCGGGAAAATTGATTTAATCATTTCAGGCATGTCGCCTACACCAGAACGTTTAAAGGAAGTCGATTTCTCGAATCCGTATATGACCGTACAACAAAAAGTGATTGTTCGAAAATCGGATGTAAATAAATTTACGTCCACACAAGACTTTAACGGCAAGAAAGTTGGGGCGCAGAAGCAGACGACACAGGAAGAGCTGGCTCAAAACGAGCTGACGGGATCTTCGGTCGTTTCACTTCAAAAAGTACCTGACCTGATTTTAAACTTAAAGAGTAATAAAGTAGACGGTGTTGTGCTTGAGGGGCCTGTTGCTGATGCTTATGTTAGTCAAGATAAGGCGCTTGCCATTTCTGATATTACATTTGTAAATGGCGAAAAAGAAACAGCTATTGCGATGCAAAAAGGGGCAACCTCGCTCAAAGATCAAGTAAACTCATCTATTAAAACGATTAAAGATGAGGGGCTTTTGAAAGACTATCAAAAAGAAGCGAATGAGCTAATGTTCCAAAAAGGTGGTTTTTTTGAGCAGTATGGTAGTTATTTTGTAAAAGGAACACTTTATACGATTGCGCTCGCTGCGATTGGCGTGTTTTTCGGTGCTATCTTTGGTGCTTTCCTTGCTCTCCTCAAACTAGCGAAAACAAGATGGTTGCGCTGGCCGGCGACTTGGTACATCGAATTTGTTCGTGGTACCCCACTACTCGTGCAAATTTTCATCGTTTTCTTCGGCACACAAGTTTTCGGGCTGAATTTATCTGCTTTTGCATCAGGTTGCATCGCGCTATCTTTAAACAGCGCCGCATATGTAGCAGAAATTATTCGTGCTGGTATTTCGGCCGTGAATAAAGGTCAGATGGAGGCGGCTCGCTCGCTTGGCATGACACAAGGTGCAGCAATGCGTTACATCATTCTTCCGCAGGCGATTAAAAATATCCTCCCTGCGCTTGGAAATAAATTCGTAACAGTTATTAAAGAATCTTCCGTTGTTTCCATCATCGGCGTAAGCGAGCTGATGTTTATGACAGGTGTTGTTCAAGGCGCAAGCTTCAAGCCATTTATTCCGCTTATCATCACATCGCTCATCTACTTTGTTTTAACGTTCAGCTTATCAAGACTGCTAGGCGTTGCTGAAAGGAGAATGAAAACAAGTGATTAAAGTCAATGATTTACACAAATATTTTGGGAAAAATGAGGTTCTAAAAGGAATTGATTTAGACATTCAAGCCGGAGAAGTGGTGGTGGTCATTGGCCCCTCTGGAAGCGGCAAAAGTACTTTCCTACGCTGTTTAAATTTACTAGAAACACCGACAAGCGGTGAAATTTTATTCGAAGGCAAAAATTTGCTTGCCAAGGGTACGGATATCAACAGCTTACGCCAAAGAATGGGCATGGTCTTTCAAAACTTCAATTTATTTCCACATAAAACGGTACTTGAGAATTTAATGCTTGCTCCTCTGAAGGTCAAGCAAGAGAACGCCGACAAAGCGAAAACACACGCGACTCAGCTTTTAACCAAAGTGGGGTTAGCAGAAAAAGCATCAAGTTATCCGTCAAGTTTATCTGGCGGTCAACAGCAACGTGTGGCTATCGCTAGAGCGCTCGCGATGAATCCCGATGTGATGCTGTTTGATGAACCTACTTCCGCGCTTGATCCAGAAATGGTCGGCGAGGTGCTAAGCGTCATGAAATCTCTTGCGAAAGAGGGCATGACGATGGTGGTTGTCACACATGAAATGGGCTTTGCTCGTGAAGTGGCTGACCGTGTCGTCTTTATGGACGCTGGTGTTGTTCAAGAAATGGGCACACCGGAAGAAATTTTCGGCAATCCGCAAAATGAACGGACGAAAGATTTTCTAGGAAAAGTTTTAGCTTAATGCTACAATACAAGAAAAAGGGATGCTCCGTGCGTTCCTTTTTCGTTAGGGAGATGACATAATGGATAAAAGTTTTATTAGTGCGAAATGGCAGGAAACGCCTGTTAATATTTTAGCGGATATTGGGACGCTTGCGAAAACAACGCCAAACATTTTGGACCTTTCCATTGGGGATCCGGATTTAATTACGAATCAGAAAATCATTGAGGCGGCTTTCAAAGACGTTACAGCGGGGCATACGAAATACACGGAATCAGGCGGCGATGTCGAGTTGATTGACGCCATTCGTGATTTTTTCAAGCGTACATATGAACTTTCTTTTGAGCGAAATCAAGTTCGGGCAACTGTTGGCGCTTTGCACGGCATGTATTTGGCGCTACAAGTCATTATAAATCCAGGCGACGAAGTTATCATTCATGAACCTTATTTTTCGCCGTATAAAGATCAGGTTTTGGCAGCTGGTGGCGTGCCGGTCATCATTCCTACTTTTGAAAAAGATGATTTTATGATTCATACGGACATTTTAAAGGCGGCCATCACGGATAAAACGAAGGCGCTTATTTTAAATTCGCCGAACAATCCAACTGGCGCGGTTTTTTCACTTGAAACGCTTGAGAAAATCGCGGAGCTTGCTAAGAAACATCATTTTTATATTCTTTCTGACGAAGTGTACGACGGTTTTAGTTTTTATGAGCCTTTTATTCCGATGGCGCGTCTTGCGCCGGAAAACACGATTACGTTCGGCAGCATGTCGAAAAACTTTGCGATGACAGGCTGGCGGCTTGGTTACATGGTTGCGCCGAGCTATATTAATGAGGCAGCCAAGCTTGTAAACGAGGGCATCACCTACTCTGCCCCAACTCCTTCACAGCGTGCGGCTATTTACGCTTTAAATCATGCGGAAGAACTTATCCCAGAGGTAAGTAAAGTCTTTCAGGAACGCCTGGAATACGTCGCAAAACGCGTCAAAGAAATTCCCTATTTATCACTTCATCCTGTGAAAGGTTCGATTTACGCTTTTCTAAATATCACGAAAACAGGCATGGATTCTGTAACTTTTAGTGAATATCTGTTGAAAAAAACGCAAGTTCTCGTTATCCCGGGACGCGCATTTGGCGATGGCGGCGACAATTATGTCCGACTAGCGGCAACTCAAGACTTAAAAACACTAGAAGAAGCTTTCGACCGACTGGCGGGGCTTGAATTTTAGATTTGTAAAATTAGATAAAGATAAGCCATACGCTTGGCGTATGGCTTATTTGAATACTTCTGTTAATGGAATTGCTTCAAAGTTGGGATAGATTTTGACGTCTGCGGGGAATTTGATGCCGCTTGTTGCTTCATTTGGGACAACGATAACTTGGATGCCGGCTTCTTTTGCGGCTAGCGTACCGTTTAAGGAATCCTCAACGGCAAAAGTGCGTTCAATTCCCGCCCCCAGTTCTTCGATTGCCTTTATGTAAAGTTCAGGATGCGGTTTTATGTTTGTAACATCATCGGCTGTTTGGATGCTAGAAAAATGTTTCAACAACTCAAATTTTTCTAAAACAGGAATGACCCAATCGCGACCAGAACTGGTTGCTAAGCCAATTTTAAAATTATTTTGAACGGCGTAATTAAAAATATGTAGGAAGCCTTCCCGAAGTTCTAATTCATCTACACCTCCGTGTAAACGTTCCGCAATATGGGCTGTAAATTTTTCGACATTAAACCGCCCGGCTGTTTTTTCCAATAAGTATTCATGTAATGGTTCTTCTGATGTTCCAATTATCGCTTGATAAATATGCGCAGGAATTGTAATATCGTAATTTTCTTTGACATAGCGCATGGTTTCTTCATGCCATAAATTTTCGGTATCAATCATCGTACCATCAAAATCAAATATAATCGCCTTCAAATTGCGCCCTCCTTCTTTTTGTAATCCTTTTCATTGTATCATAATTCACTTTTTGACGGTAGCGCGAAAAAATTGCCAAGCCGCACTTGCTTTTTAACTAAAAAACGAATATTATTGTATGTGTAATAGTTATTGTTCGTAAATAACATTAATTAAAGGGAGTGTCACTATTTTATGTTTCAATTAAAAGCAAACGGAACCGATGCTAGAACAGAAATCATCTCCGGATTTA
Source organism: Listeria goaensis (assembly GCF_900186125.1). Lineage (GTDB taxonomy): Bacteria > Bacillota > Bacilli > Lactobacillales > Listeriaceae > Listeria > Listeria goaensis. The sequence goes on from NZ_FYBQ01000002.1 coordinate 322,534, forward strand.
CAACTTTCTTAACGATGGTATACATTATCGTCGTGAACCCAGCGATTTTATCTGCAGCAGGCGTGCCGTTTAACACAGTGTTTATGGCCACAATCATTTCCGCTGTTGTAGGTACCCTATGGATGGCATTATTCGCCAACTACCCAATCGCTATCGCACCTGGCCTCGGAATGAATGCTTATTTCGTCACTGTTGTCACCACTCAAAAACTCGATTATTCAGTAGCTTTCGCGGCCGTTTTTGTCGCGGGACTTATTTTCTTACTGCTCTCATTAACACCGTTTCGGGAGAAAATCATCACGGCTATTCCGCATAATCTAAAAGCTGGTATCACCGCCGGAATTGGCTTGTTCATTGCATTTCTTGGCTTCCGAATGACCGGCATCATCGTACAAAACGATTCAAACTTGGTCGGCCTAGGAAACCTACACTCGCCAGAAGCACTGCTTGCCATTGCAGGTCTACTTATCACGTTAATCTTCCTGGCTCTAAATGTAAAAGGCGCTTTATTCATCGGTATGATTGCCACAGGTATCATCGCCTTTTTCACCGGCGAACTAAAATTCACAGATGGCTTCGTAAAATTGCCGCCAATGCCTGAATTTGTATTTACAAACCCGCTTAACGCATTTTCAGATGTTATCACACACAGTTTATACGCTGTCATTTTATCATTTTTACTTATTACCATTTTCGATACGACTGGCACAATGATTGGCGTAGCCAAGCGAGCAGGCCTAATGAAAGGCGAATCATTGCCGAATGCCAAACAAGCTCTAATGGCGGATGCGGTCGCAACTACAGTCGGCTCTGTTTTTGGAACAACCCCTACGAGCGCTTATATTGAGTCCACAGCAGGTGTGGCAACTGGCGGACGAACCGGCTTGACGACGCTAACGGTTTCGATTCTGTTCGTCATCTCAGCCTTTTTCGCACCACTAGTTGGCGCTGTTTCCGGCATCTCAGCCATTACAGCTCCCGCTCTTATCATCGTTGGAAGCATGATGATTGGCGCTGTTAGAGAAATTGATTGGGATACGCTTGACGAGGCATTCCCAGCATTCCTAGTCATTCTAGCGATGCCACTAACTTCAAGCATTGCAATCGGACTTGCGTTTGGTTTCATTTCTTATCCAATCCTAAAAATATTTACTGGTAAATGGCGTGAGCTTAACGTATTCCTCATTGTTATCGCCGTACTATTCTTCATTTTAGTCGCCTTCTTACCACATTAATGCCAAAAGCCAGAAGTTTCCTCCGAGACTTTTGGCTTTTTTTACTAGACAAAAAAAGCTACGTTTGCTATAAAGAAAGTAATCTTAATTTAGAAAAGGATGACTACTTTGTACTTAAAATCATTTTTAGCCGGCATCGGTTTAGCATTTCTTATCTTTTTATCTAGCTTCATCTTACCAAATTACACGCTTTCGACCTTATTTTCATTTATCGCTGCGCTACTCGTGTTCGCCTCTATTTTCTGTTCTGCTTTCGTCTCTTTAGGTGGCCGCGCTGGCAATCCAAATCGAAAAAAACAAATGCAGTGGAGCATCATGTTCGCCATTGCGGCAGTCCCAAATTTCATTGGTTTTATTATTAGCTATTATTTTTAAAGAGAGGAAGTCATACTTCTTCTTTTTTTATGGCAAAAAAAATACGCTGAATAGAAATTCAGCGTCGCCATCATGTTCATCAGTCTATGCATAACGGGATGAGGCATAAACAGAACTACACGGCAAATGAGATGAATGAAAACAAATAATGGTTCGGTGTCAAAACAGACGATTAACAAACGTTAATCTATTGGAAGATGGATACACCGAAAGCCACTATAACCATGATAGGGTCTTATCCCCATGAAAACAAAATATACAATTTCGCTTTCATCAGGATAAAACTCTATACTTTATATTGTACTATTCTTCTCAAAAAAAGCAAGGGAACAAACTGTGGAAAATTTGTGACCAATTAGAATAATTCTTTTAAAAAAATAGCACCTTTATACATAATATCTAAAAATGACAAAAAAATCGAGTAAAAACCCTTATATTTTTTACAAAATTTTTTCATCAATCCAAAATAGTAATAAGAACACCGCCAATAATGGCTATAATGGGAATTAAAACCCACACTTGTCCGCCTAGCAAACCCCTACTTTCATTCGGATGACTTTCCAGCTCATGGACTTGTTTTTTCAATTCAAAAATTTCAAGCTCTAAATCTTGAACCTTATCTTCTAGCTCGTATAAACGCTCTTCCATGAAAAATCCCTCCTACTTAACTAGATACTTTCATTATAAACAAAAAAACTCTTCACTAAATCCATCTATAGGCTGATTTATTCGCTTTATTCTGCTAAAATAAAAAGAAAGTATATGTTGAGGTGAGATTATGGGGATTAAAACTGAGGAAGCCGTTGTTAAAATGATTTTTCATGGTGGCAACACACGAAAAGAAGCCTTTAACGCAATTGATGCCGCCGAAAAATATGATTTTGCGTCCGCAGAAGCACACCTACAATCTGGTTTAGTTGAATACCAAAGCGGTCACAGTTGGCAAGTTAAATTAGTTTCACAAAGAGAAACTGAAAATACCGCACCTAGTTTTTTATTAATTCATGGTCAAGATCATTTAATGACCGCGCACACCGAATTAAATCTCGCTAAAAAGCTTGTAAAAGTTTATGAACGTGAAGCCGCTCTCGTTAAACGAATTGAACAACTTGAAAAAAAGTGAGAGCTAGCATCCTGTGTAGATGCTAGCTCTCACTTTTTTATTTAACGGATACCGAGTGCAATTTTAGCATAACGTGACATCCGGTCCTTTGTCCAAGGTGGATTCCAAACGATTTCAACATTCGTATCTTTAACTTCTGGGATATCACTCAACGCTGCGTGAACCTGATCTGTCAGCACGCCAGCAAGCGGGCAGCCCATCGTCGTTAACGTCATGGTTACCGTACATAAACCGTCTTCATCTAAATCTACATCGTAGACTAAACCAATATTGACAATATCAATTCCAAGTTCAGGGTCAATCACTTGTTCAAGTGCACCCATAATATTTTCTTTTAGTTCCTCATCCACTAGGTACGAACCTCCTTTTAGCTGTTTGTAAAATTATTGTATCATACATGAGAATCATTTTCACTATCGTTGTTCTAGAGGTGCTTCTCAAAAAACGCCACGCCAGCTAAAATTCCTTCAATGCTCACTTTATGTTTCGCTTTTTGATCAACAATAAATTCTACATTCTGATCTAATTGCTGTTCCACCAATGTTTGGAACAGTTTTTCACTATAAGCGAACGGAACGACATCGTCTTTTTTCCCGTGCCATAAAAGCAGTGGACGGTTCTCTATTTTTTCAAGTTGCTCACTTAAATCGTACGGATTCAGCGCCGCAATCCTACTTTCAACATCAAAAGGAAATTCCAACCCGTACTCTACGGACTGCTTGACAAGCGCTTTAGCAAAATGACCATAATAAGCACTTCCCATGAGGCTCACAACAACTTTTATCCAGTCATATTTGGCTAATATTCCAAGCGAAGTAATCGCTCCCATGGATACACCGCCAACGCCCACTTCTTGCTTATTAGTAAGTCCTCTCTCAACAAGCTCATCAACAATTCCACCTAGTTCATCAATATTTGCCTGCACAGCATCCCAAAAATACATCGCTTGCTCTTCTTCGCTAATATTCCCTTTTCGTTCTCCGTGAAATTTCGCATCTGGCAAAATCACTCGAATCCCTTTTTCAGCTAAAAAATAGCCATACTGAAGGTACAGCTCTTTTTGGGACTGAAATCCATGATAAAATACTACAGTTCGAATCTTTTCTGCACTATATTTTTCGCCAACAATATGTAAAACTGGAATATCTTTTATTTTTTCATGAAATACTTGAATCAATTGCACGGCCTCATTTCTATTTGTTTTTCTTACCAATTATTAATGTTCTTTCATTTACAAAGATTCTTTTACAGTCTATCATGATAGTAGATTATGCTAACAAAAAATAGCCAACTTAATTAAAAGGAGCTAACTATGGATAAAAAATTAATTGTACTTGATTTAGATGGCACAACTTTAAAAGATGACCAAACTATCTCGAAACGAACAAAGGTAGCTCTTGAATCAGCACGTAACCTTGGTCACGAAGTAATGATTGCAACTGGTCGCCCTTACCGTTTAAGCAGCTTCTATTATAGCGAACTAGAACTTACAACACCTATTGTTAATTTTAACGGTGCTGTTTTGCATCACCCACTCGACGTCAATTTCCATGATGGTTACCACGAAGCAATCGACTTAAATATCGTAAGAGATATACTTGATTACTCTTATCAACTACCCCTTGCTAATATTGCTGCTGAAGTTCAAGATAGCGTTTTTTTAGAGCGTAGCGATGACACTGTGCCCGACACCTTTCATTTAGGCGTCAACAACATGATCATCGGAAATATACGAAATGCAATTAACGCCAACGCAACTTCACTACTTTTCTTTGGAAAAAATGAAGAACTGGCTTTAATGAGCAAACATCTTGATGAACAATTGGCTGATGTTATTTCTCATCACACTTGGGGTGCGAGCTGGCCAGCTGTTGAAATCGTAAAATACGGCATTCATAAAGCCGTTGGAATCCAAAAAGCAGCAAAATCACTTGGCATCTCTCAAAAAGACATCATTGCTTTTGGCGATGAATCAAATGATTTACAAATGTTGGACTATGCTGGCGTTGGCGTTGCGATGGGAAACGCTGTCCCATCTGCAAAAAACGTAGCCAACACCATCACACTTTCCAACGAAGAAGACGGTATTGCTGTTTATTTAGAAGAAAATATCTTATAAACTGCTGGACTGATGAAAACTCTTTTAGGGAGCTCCATTAGTCCTTTTTTAATTAAATAAAGGCGCTCCACCTGATAGGTAAAACCCAAGAGATACCGTTACAATGACAGCCACAAAAAACAATATAAAAAACATTCCTGTCGGCTTTTGTTTTTTTCGATAGCTAAGTAACATTTCAATCACACCAATTGTAAGAAGTCCCATTAAAATTTTAAAAATCGCAATGAGCCAACCTTTCTCTACACTATATTGAATCATCATAATCCCACTAAAAATAACAAGCAAGTAGAAAACACGATTAATCATCGCAAGTATCGTAAAGCTTTTTTCTGACTTTGGATATGCGATAAACGCCGCAATTGTCAGTACAAAAATAGCCGCCCACGATATTAAATGTAAATATCCCCACATAAAAATCCCTCTCCTCTTTTATTATATTTTCTATCATAGCATGAACGCTTATGGTCCTCAAAAATCCAGTATTTCTCCCGAATCAAAGAAGTACAGTGAGGCTTGCTTCACCGGCAAGCCTATGATAGCTTGTACAGCCTCCCGGTACAATTCCAATTGCGTATGATAACGGCTATGCATGGTTTTCTCCATTTGCTCCTTAGACGCATATTTCCCCTCGGTACGATCCGTCTTAAAATCAATCAAAATAATCCCATCATCCTCTATTAACATACAGTCTACTACACCTTGGATTAAAATGGTGTCCGCGTCGTCTGCACCTTCAGACACCCGATTAGCAGGAAGCTGATACACAAATGGAACCTCCTTAGCTAATTGATCCACCCCTTCAACCATTTTTTTACCAAGTGCTGTTTGAAAAAAAGAAAGGATTTGTTGCTTACGAATTGCTCTACTCTCTGTTTCTGTTAATTTGTACTCTGCCACCATCTCATCTAAAAGTTGATCTAATTCTGCCTCATCAGGTATCGCTTCAAACGATATCGCCTGCATGACAGTATGCATTGCCGTCCCAATTTCCGTACTGCTTAATTTATTTTCCTGCATAAATTTGGGGCGCTTAAGCGAAGCTTGTTTTAACGTTTTCAAAAAGCGGTCATCACTAAAACTATCTTGAATTTGAAACTGCCTTTTTAATTCTGTAACCGACTGTTTAGAGCGAATTTCAGTTGCTGCTTGCTTCTCATATTTGAAGGAAAAAATCTCAGCAATTTGCCCTTCTGCTCCGCCAGAAAGCGGGACTTCTTCAAGCGTTTCTAATGAGCGCAAATAGGGCTGGGCTTGTTCATTCACAAAATCATCTGTCAAAGTTCCCTTCTCAATAATCGTAACACGCAATTTCATATCTGTTGGCAGTGTTACGCCTGCTGTTTTATTAACCTGCTCCGCAAAATCAGGATGCCGAATTAGCGTCTGAATTATCCAGTCGAGATAAGTTCTTGCCTGCACTCTAATGCTCGGCGGCAAGACCCAGTCGGTCATTTTCGCTACTTGAAACGCGTTTTCTAATGTTTCTTCCCATTCCGGAATCGTCCCAACAATAATTAATTTTTCTTCTGCTCTCGTCATAGCGACATATAGAACGCGCATTTCTTCTGCAATCATTTCATTTATTTTTTTCTTACGGAAAACTTGTTGCATAATTGTCGGATAAGTAATTCGTTTCTGAACGTCCGTATAACTTGATGCAAAACCAAAGTCTTTATCAAGCAATACTTTACTATTAATATCACGCATATTAAATTTGCGTCCTACTCCCGCTAGAATAACAACTGGAAATTCCAAGCCTTTGCTTGAATGAATGGTCATCATACGAACAACATCTTCTTTTTCGCCTAATACCTTCGCTGTACCAAAATCATCGCCACGCAGTTCTAAACGTTCTACGAAACGAACAAATCGAAATAAGCCACGAAATGCTGTCTTTTCGTATTGTCCCGCCCGCTCATATAGCGCTTGTAAATTGGCTTGCCGCACTTTGCCACCTGGAAGTCCACCTACAAACTCAAAAAAGCCGGTTTCTTCATAAATCTGCCAAATAAGCGTTGTTAGATTCTCACGAATGGAAAGTTCTCGCCATTTTACTAGTTTTTCTAAAAAAGAGCTTATCTTTTCTGCTGTTTGGTTTGGTTGTTTGGCATATTCTTCTAATGCATCGAAAAAATAGCTGCGATTGTTAACCAGTCTGACAGAGGCAAGCTCTTCTTCTGATAATCCGATAATCGGTGAGCGTAAAACCGAGGCAAGCGGAATATCCTGATAAGGGTTATCGATAATTTTAAGCACCGAAATCATGACGGCCACTTCAACCGCTTCAAAATAACCACGTTGGCTAGATGCATAGAAAGGAATATCTTGCTCTCTCATAGCCTCCTCGATGTCAGGCGCACTAGTCATCGCTCTTGATAAGATGACAACATCTTGGTAGCGAATTGGTCGAAATTGCTTCATTGATTTATCAAAAACAGGATATTTTTCATCTATCATCTTTTTGACTTTCTGGGCAATGGCTCTCGCTTCAAGCTGATTTTTTTGTAATTCGTCCTTTGATAAGCCCTCTTCTGTATCGAGCGACTTTTTCTTCATGTCTACTACCATCAGTTCTGTTTCAGTATTATTATGTTCTTCGAAACTAGCACCAAGAACAAGTTCTGCTGCCGAATCATATGCAATTTCGCCGACTTCTTTATCCATAATTTGTTTAAAAATAAAGTTAGTCGCATTTAGAACTTCTGCTCGACTTCTAAAATTTTTAGCTAAATCAATACGTAAACCAGTATCTTTTCCGTCTAGTCGGTAATTTTCATATTTCCACATAAACAGTGTAGGTTCAGCAAGACGGAAGCCGTATATAGATTGCTTCACATCGCCTACCATAAATAAATTCCCATCCGCTTCGCCCGAATAAGTCACATATTGCAAAATAGTTTCTTGGACTAGATTAGTATCTTGATATTCGTCAATCAACACTTCATGATAGCGACTTTGAAGCTCTTTTGCTACAAATGAGGGCGAATCGTTTTCTGATAAAATGGCAAGCGTTAGATGCTCTAGGTCATTAAAATCGAGCACACCTTTTCTTTCTTTTTCCCGAAAAAACTGTTCGGAGAAATTTTGAACAAGTTGAATAAGCGTGGCAACATCTGGCTTCATATTTTCTAAATCGCTTAAATACGCTCGTTCTTCACGTTTAAACCAATCTGTCGCTGCATCTTGAATATATTTCTTAGCACGATCTCTAGCTTTTTTTGCTTGCTTTACTAACTGTTCATCTACTTCCTCTTTATTTTTAAGCGGCTTCAAACGACCGAAAACGACTTGAGAAAAACCTTCGCGCAGTTTGTTCCAGTCATCGTCAAGAAGTCCAGTCAACGTTTCTACCTCAGCGATATCTTCTGTAAAATTTGTTATGTAGCTTTCTGGACCATCGACCATTTTGGCAATATTCATTCCTTGCTGAAGCGCACCTAGTGCTTGTTGAATGGACAATTGAATCTGATTCATGATTTCATCATAAAATGGTAGATCCTTTATCCCTTGCAAATCCTTAGTTTCATAAAAATCAACGAGCTGTTTTAACCACTTTTCTGGATTTGGATTCGCTCTCGAAAAGTCATATAGCTTCGAAACCACTTCTGTTAAATTTCGGTCTGACCGATCGTCTGTCAGACTATCCACGAGATGGAAAAAAGCTTCATTATTTGGCTTTGCATATTCTTCCTCTAGTAACTTATCTATAACTTCATCTCGCAACATCATACTTTCAATGCTGTCCATCAACCTAAAATCCGGGTCGACACTTGCAATATAATAATATTTGCGAATTAAATCTAAACAAAAGGAATGGAGTGTTTGAATCGATGCATTATTTAAAAGTGCCAGTTGTTTCTTCAAGTGTAGTGAATCCGGTTTTTGCACCAGGGCATTCTCTAATGCTTGTCCGACGCGATGTTTCATTTCAGCTGCCGAAGCATTCGTAAATGTAACGACCAGTAACTCGTCCACATTGCACGGATTTTCTTCATCTTGAAGCCGTTCGATAATTCTATTTACTAACACAGCTGTTTTCCCCGAACCAGCCGCTGCCGCAACTAGAATATTCTGACCTCTCGCATGAATCGCTTGCCACTGCTCATCAGTCCATGTTGCATTTTCTGGCTTAGCAGGTAGTTGATTCATTGACTCTCCCCTCCTTCTTCTCTCATTTTCTGAATAATTACTTCTGGTTTTTCTGACGCCAAATAGCGATACTTGTCACTTTGTGAACCTGGATCAAATTGACATACTGAGCGAAACGGACAAAAGTTACACGGCGTTGTTTCTTTTAAATGATACGGATTGATTGTTACTTCCCCATCTAAAATTTTGTTCCCAGCCTCCTGATATTTGTGGCGAACAAAATGCCGCATAGAATCAAAGTCCTCTTTAGAAGCTGTTTTTGACCTTGCGCTAAGCGTGTTATCTTTTTTAATTTCGGCAGGAACAATTAAGGAGGCTCCCCCGTCTTTAATTGAGTTATCCATAAGCGTTACAGCAAGAGGATCGCCTAAAACAATTCCTTTCATCTTAAAACTTTTCTGAAGCTCTTTTTCAAGTATTTCATCATCTAATGGACTATCGGCACTGACAAGCTTATTGTGCATATGAAAATAAAGAACACCTGCTGGGTCAGCATCATTTCCTACTAATTTCTTAGCATTTGTCACGACTATATCTAAGTAAGTTAGCATTTGGAGCGCAAGTCCATAATAAATTTCGGGAAGTTGTAAATCTCGTGCGCTAGATTTATAGTCGATAATGCGGAGATAATTTCGTTCATCTGCACTAGCGTAATCAATTCGGTCGATGCGCCCTTGCAAGAACAATTCACGCTCGCCTTTTAACGGAATCTTCATTGCGGGAATACTTTTCCCAATACCGAAATCAACCTCTAAACCAAGCGGACGAAATGTACTTTGTTTCGCTTGTTCATTTAGCACATTAGTTGCACGTAAAATAATGTGAAGCAACTTATATTGAATATACGCCATTCTTTTTGTACTAAGAAGTATTTCATGTTGCAGTTTCGGCGCTAAATAAGTCATCGCTTGATTAGCTAGAGTCAAACAATCATTTTCAGATAGAGCTCCCCAATCAATGCCGCGTTCTTTTAGCTGAGCGGATATCCACTCCATCGCCCCATGGAAGATTTCCCCCATATCAACGGCTTGTAATTGATATGTTTTTCTTTCTTCAAGCTTCAAGCCATACTGAGCAAAATGTTGAAACTCACAACTGAAAAATTTTTCCATACGAGAAACACTGGCATGAATTTTATCACCGAACAATTCTGTAGCTGTCTCCTCGGTCAATCTAGTTGTATCGTTATGATAGTTTAAACTTGCAAGCACTTGTAAAGCTAGTTTATTTTTACTCTTAATAAAAATGTTATAAACATCCCACCAGATTGGCGCAATCTTATATCCTTGCTTATACATTTGTAGTTGAGCGGTAAGAAAACCTAGCGCATCCATCTCACCCGCAATATACTCCATTTGCTCTTTTTCTGATAAAAGTGATGGATCACTTAAATATAGCTCTTCATTTAAAGTTGGAAACACCGTTTTTATCTTACGTACATAGTTAGAAGCTGAAAGCAATTTCCCTTCTGAATCAGCAATTGGATAGCTTAAATACAGCCGGTCACTTGCAGCTGTAAATACACGATAAGCTATGAACTCTTCTTGAATAAGTGATTGATAGCTTCTTGGTTTTAAAGCAATTCCATCATTTGTCATGGTTTCGCGTTCTTCGTCTGAGATAATGCCTTTATCGCCCACTTTCTTCGGAAACACACCATCATTAAGACCTATTGCAAAAACAATCTTTTCTTCTAACAAACGAGCATGTTCCATGTCCGTGACAACGAATTGATCAAGAGAAGGTGGAAGCAATGAAAATTCCATCGACTCAAGTCCTGTCTGAATAATTTCAATAAAATCATCCAGCGAAATTACGGTATCTCCTAATAATTCCACAAATTCATCGAGGAGATTGATAACGGCATGCCAAGCTTGTTCATGCTCACGAGATAGTTCAAGTAGTCCTTCCTCGTCTGCACGAGCACGCCATAATTCAATACGTTCAGCCACATTTAGCTTTTCTAAATAAGCAAATAGACTTTCTGCATATTCTTTTCCTGTCTTAGCTGAATGCAATTTATCTTCAAGAAAAAGAAGTGGAATTTGAATAAGGTTACGGACTTCATTGATTTGTTCTTCGATTTCGAGTTCAGCGTCCGTTTGAGTCTGCACATTCGTTTCAAGGCCGCGAATTCGCCGATATGTCCATTTATCGCTTTTCATAAAACGTCCGCGATTAAAAATACCATTCTCTAATAAATAGTTCTCAAATAAATCTACTTTTTTCCGGTAGATACTAATATCTTTCTCAATTGGAAAGAAAAACTCTGTTCGAACTGTCTGAAAAAGCGTTTCATACTGCCAATTTAGTTTTAGTGCATCTAAACTAGAACGAATAAACTCAATCAAAGGATGTTTTGCCATAGAACGTTTTTTATCCCAAAAATACGGTAGCTTATGGGCGCGAAATACGGAAGAAATGGTTTCTTCATAATCAGCCATATTGCGAACCAGTATGGCGCAATCAGAAAAATGATAGTTTTCCTCGCGAACTAAGCGTTTCACCTCACGGGCAATTCCTTCTAGCTCAGAATGTCTATTATTCGCTTGATGAAGGCGGATTCCAGATATTTCTCCTTCATATTTTGCAGACCTGCTTTGTCCCCAAGTTGCTTCAAGGTGAGTAAGATCTGGGTGTTGCAATCGCTTGTTCGTATTTAAAAACACAAGTGATTTTTCATGTATTCCTAAATTATTAGCTGCTTCTCTGATTTGTAATAAGGACTCTCGGGTCAATTCAAACATATCAAAATCATTTAATTGTCCAGCGACAGCTTCCTTACTTGTAGTCAAAGTAATTTGCACTTGGTTAGCAACTTCCATAAATTTTGAAATCACTGAAATTTCCTGTTTTGAAAAAGAGTCGAAGCCATCAAAATAGATAGAGGCATTTTGGGCATATGGACTTTTGTCCATTTTTTCATTTAACAAACGTAAATAATCTTCATTTTCAAGAAATTTTCCGAATAATTTTTCTTGATAACGCTCATAAATTAATGAAATATCTGCTAGTTTTTCGCGCATCGCAAAATCATTTGCTTCTTCAGACTGTTGCTTTAGCTCAGCTAATTCTACTTCGTATTGCTTTAATTCTTGGAACAAACTAGTTAATTCTTTGTAAAACCCTCTTTTAGAAGAAGCTTTCCCAAACAGCCTCAACTCACCAGCTTCTTCTTGCACAACTTGTCGTACAAGCATCTCCATACCAGAATGGGTCAAAAATACTCGAGAAAGTCCACCAGTTTCTTGTAATACTCGCCACGCTACTCGGCTGAAACTGTAAACTTGAATATTCATCATCCCTTTAAATCCGGTTTGTTTAAAAAGAAATCGCTCCATTTGATATGTCATTTGATCTGGCACAATGAGAATTTGATTCTCACTGGGATTTTCTAGCATTCTTTTTTTGAGTTGCTCAATCAAAAAAGTTGTTTTTCCGCTTCCAGCCCTTCCAGATATAAACTGTAAACTCATAGCCTCACCACCGAACATACGTTTTGTTTTATTTTAACCAAAAATACTAACTTCGTCTAGTATTATTTTGAGGTCCATTTATAAAATTTTAAGCGCTACAATAAAAAAACTAAGGCAAATTCTTCTTTACCTTAGTTTTTCATAAAATTCACTGAAATGCTAGCATTTCCTTTTGAATTTCATTTATTTTATTTGTAAGCTCTATAAAACTTTTTTCGTCCTTCTTATCGAGAGCAATATCGACTTCTTTTTTCAACTGTTCTACTTTCCTCTGATCTAGGAGCATTGTCATGTAGCACTCAATAAAGACGTTTGTTAACTCTTTTTCTCCTTTTAAAATGCCAACTTGATTCATTAATGAGTTTGAAAAATCTCGCATTTCCACGACTAATCACTCCTTTCACTACTATATGGCGAAAACAACTCCGAAAATTCACAATTTGGCTTCAAAAATCATTGTACTGCTCCAAAACTCTACTTTCCCAAAATATACTGACTCCCGTTTTTTTCTGTGCTATAATTACGAAAAAATAGTAACTCCTTAACATTGGTGTTTTGAAGTGAACTACTTCTTTACATAATTAAAAAAGACTATCACGAGAAAGGGATGTATGAAAATGGAAAACAAGAAAGCAGAGAAACAAATCTATGAGGTGAATCCACATACGATGATTATTTTGCCACACTCGGCCGGAGGTCCACTTTTTTCGAGGGTAATTGAAATTGGGTCTGACTCTATTTCTAAATTTACCCCATTTGAGTTAATTAAAACCAGTTGCAAGTTTTTCGGTGCGAATTATGATGGTAGGAGACAACATGATACACTAAAATTTTAGTCTGTGATTTTAAATTTAGCATTTAAAAATAGTGAAATATGAAAAGACCTTTTTGCATTAGAAGCAAAGAGGTCTTTTGTTTTATATATTTTTATCCCATAAAAATGAAGGATATTCAGGAGGTTCATTGTTTCTAACACTTTTTCTATTTGTTATCACTCTACTTTGTATTCTATACATAAAATCTTTATACGCTTGAAAAAATTCATCGTATTTTTTTGATCCAGAAACAGAAGCTCTTTCGCCCGTCATGTAAACTTCAAAATGATCATCTAGATATTCTATTCTTAATTGAAACTCATCACGATTATTGTCTCTACCTGCAAAAAGTGAATATCTTAAATCTGTGTAACCTAGTAGCTCAATTTCGTCTTCTATCATTTTTTTATAGTTTGAAATATTTTTATCCATTATTAATTAAGCTCCTTTAAAAGACCTAGTTTTTCATACCATTTAACTACAGTTCCCAGTTGAATCTGAATTCCTCCGCCTTCACCAAAAACTTCTGCAATCTCTCCTTGCTGTGGATTAGCTATATCGGAAAAACTTAAATCGTAGTCGTCCATAACCTTTCTTAGTTCTTCTTGCGTATCAAAATCCAATTTATTAAAAGCTTCATTTACATTCTCTAAATTTATATCTGCTGTAACCTCATATTGATGATATGGCTTTACACTTTCATGATAAGGAAGACCCCTTGTATTATAATCAAGTATCTTTCCATTCTTGACTGGACTTGTAAATTTACCTATTGAATCTCCATACCTGTCAATTACCTGACCTGCCTTCAAATTAGCATCGGTCTTTATTGGATTCCCAGCACTATCACATACAAATCCATCTGCATCAGGCCATTTTATTTTTCCAGCTTCATCTAGAAAATTAGGAGACCTTACAAGTTCACCACGTGAGGATTTATAAGCTGTTTCTCCATTCTTCAATGTCACTTTTTCAGGCTCAAACACTTTACTTGTTTCTTTTATTATACCATCCGCCTGCTTTCCTTTGCCACTCAAGTTCACGTCAAATTTCTGGAGGATGTCTTTGAGGTTTTCCGTCCCTTGTGTGATTTGGGATGGGACTTGGTTTGGGATGCCGCCCATTCCGGCTAAGGCTAGGTTTTGCCTTGGAGGCAAATTGAGGGAGCCTTTCATGGTTGTCGCAGTTTGCCCCACTTTGTCTAAACCTTGGATGCCTTTTTGGGTGGCGATTTGTAAGGCGTCTTGGGTGACGTTTTTTAGGCTCTTGATGCGTGTGCGTATTTGGGTTTGGCCGATTTTTGTGATGTCGCCGAGTTGGGTTGGGGCGCTTTTTACTCCGTGCACGAATGTATCGCTTAGGCTCGCTAAACGGCTTCCCGAGCGCATGGTTTGTACGCCGCCAGATAGGGCTTTTACGCCGGGCAAGACGTCGAATAAGGCAAAACTACCGCGCATAGCGCGTTCGGAGGCATCGAGCTCGCGGCCACTTACCCAGTCTTTTCCAGTGATTGCGGTGCTCATTTCTAGGCTACCGTATACGGCTCCTAAGGCAAGGCCGGCGGGAGGACAGAAGACGGCAACCCCGATAATGACCACTGTGGCGGCGATGTTCACCCAAAATTCTTGCTTCTGTTGTTCGTCTTTGATGGATGTATAGCTGAAAGCGCGAGAGTTTAGCATGGCGGCTTGGAAATCTTGGCGGCTCACGTCTTTCTCTTGATGGGTCTTTTTCCATGCGTCAAACTGTGCTTTCATTTGGTCGGCGTAAAACGTGCTTCCGCTGAATAAATCGTCGAGGCTCACTTTGCTCTTCGGGACTTCGACTTGTTTTTGTGTGGAGCTGTTGACAAATTCCATGCTTGTTCTTGTTGCGCCGATGCGGTTTTCTGTTGTGAAAGTGGTGGCATCTAGGTTGCGCATCCCTTCCACAAAATCATCTAGCTTTTCATAAAAGGGGCGGTCGATCGTATTTTTGACGATTTCGCCAATTTGGTCGGAAAAGCGGTAGAGGACATCGAAATCTTCGAAAAGCTCTTGGTACTGGGCTTTTTGGTTCGTATGTTGAAATGAAATGGCACCGTCTGAATCATATGTACGAATATCTTTTTCTACTTCTTCTAAATTCTTAGAAGCATCTTTTAAACAGTCGATGGCGCCCTTTCCCCAAGCACCCTTTCCGATGAGGTCTCCGATGCTTTTTTTCGCTTTTTCAAAGTCATCTTCCTGATAATGTATATCTTTCATTAAAAAATTCACCTCCTGTCTTTCTAGTTTAACATAGAAAAAAATAGCATGCAGATGATTTGTGAATTTTTAATAGAAATACATAAAAAAACGCCCCATCCATAAGGACGAGGCGAAGGGTTATTTAAGCCAATAAGTCGTTGTGTAAAATACTTTTTTCTGTTTTAAAAAATACGCTGATTTCAAGCCGTTTCTCGTAGGATAATGCTTCAATTTCGCTCCGGGTTTATATGTCAAAACTTGACCGCCATTCAATTCTTCATTATCCCAAAAAATAGCGAAGGCTTTCACAGTTGCGTTAATCTGCCCTTTTCTGTTCGGCTTCCCTACTTTAGTTAGAAAACTATGGTAAACGTAGCCAAGCGTCATTTTCCCGTTGACATTAACATACGTTTTATACCAGTATTTGGAATGTCGATACACTTTTATTCTCGTTCCTGTACGCCATAATCTAATGGGTGTTTGCCCTTTAAATTGCGGCTTCAATAACAGCGGTGCAACGTCCTGCACTTTTGCACTGATTGCGTTGCTAGTACTGCCAAAAAAGAAACTGATAGGCTTGTCGCTGTTCAGGTCTGACAAGTCGACAGGTTTACCATTACCTGCGATACCTGTACTAGTATATTGCCACAAATCACATTTGACTTTTGGTTTATATTGACTTTGTTTCGTACCGTTATTTGTCCCATATCTCGGAATCCAAGTGAAATCAGCTTTTACATTTTCCAAGCCATATGCCCCAATCATATTATGCTCATAATAAAAACCTGTACGCTTTCCTGCCGCTTTTAGGACATCAAGGAAAGCCTGTGATGCAGCCGCAAGGTTTTTCTTGCCGCACGCTTGTATGCTCTCTTTTTCAACATCTAGCGCGAAGAATTTTGCTTCTGAATCGCTACGTGCTAAAAAGTCGCGGGCTTCCACTTTCGCGTCATTGACCGATACGAACATGCCGAACGCATAGACCCCAAACGGAATTTTATATTGTTTTGCTTTTGCGACAAAATGTTTATACTGACGATCCATCAGATTACTCCCAAACTGTACGCGGATAATAATCCCGTCTATCTCCCGCTTTAATTTAGCCCAATCAAAATCACTTGGTATTTGGTGATGGGAGACGTCTAATATTTTGGCCATTTTATCTCACCTTCCTAGCTTGATTTTTTTTATCGAGCTTTTCGGTATCTAATCGTGGCTTTTCGTATTCTAAGGCTTGTGGGCTGTCAGGGCTTCCTGCCGTCGTCGGGTCAATAATAAGCCCCCAAACAGCAAACAGACCAGTAACGACTGTAACTACACGTTGCAAGAGCTCGTTATAATCCCACGTAATGCCGAATACATATAGCCCCGCTTGAATAACAAAAAAGATAGCGGCAATCATCGCCACTACCCATGTTTTATTCTTGAAACGTACTTTCCAATTGATTTTCATTTTTTAAACACTCCTTAACATTTTATAATCCGTGCAAAAACCGAGTGACAAAATAAGTTATAGCGACCGCCCCCGCAACGCTAAATCCCCAAACAATGATGCGATAAGACATTTTATACTTATCTATTTTTAACTCGTGAATTTGTTTTTCGTGGTCTTTTATTTCTTTCAAGACCTCTCCAAGACCGTTGCGGACGGCGTTTTCCATCATGAGCGAAAGAGTGTCCTCGTTTAACACGCGGTTATGTTTGACCTCTTCAAACTCTTCTTGCATTTTACTTATAACCGCATTGGACTGCTGAAGGTCTTCTTTTAGCGATTCCACGCATTTTTCATTGCTTTGAATTCGCTTATTTAAAGTGAGATAATCCGCATTAGAAATTTTTACTTCTTGATTCATCTTCACCACCTCTTTCCCAATTAGATAAACATCAATTCGTTATCACCTTTGTGAAATATGAAATGCTGTCTAAACCGACATTGACCGTTGGCGCACCACTTGCCACGATTTTAATTTCACCGGCCGCACTCAAGTATACATTTGATTGATTAGATGCAGAAGTGGACTGTTGTGCCGCAGGAAATACCTTATTCCAGCTTGTGTCTGGCTGTAAATAATCGGGAACTATTGCGCACACTCCTGTTCCCGAGCTTGTTCCCGCTCCAACAATTCCAGAGATATGAACGAGATAGCGGTTTCCAAACTTGGTGTAGTTTGCTGTTACTGGTATAAATGCAGTAAATCCGTTTAAAGTAGTTAAACTCACTGTTTGAACTGTTAATGCGTCGTTTAGCAAAGCTTGAAATTGCGCGTTATTAATTTGTTGCATCTCCCACCCAGTCCAACTGTCGCCCTCGCGTCGATTATAAATCACAACATTAGAATCATATGCTTGATAAGTGGCTTTCGCAAAACCACTTGAATGCATCTGCACGTCTAAATAACCATTTGCGTTTAAATTAAAAGGAACATTTTTAGAAAGATTCACATATCCATGAAACGTTGAGGTTATACTTGCATCGAGATTGTTAAAGTCGACTTGTTGCTTAATCAAAAGCTTACCTGCTGAATCAGTCAAGAGATACTCTTGAACTTGATTTTCTTTTGTATAAATGTCAAAGTCATTTACAGTAATAAGCCCCTTCATTCCATTGCGAGATAACGAAATTAAATTTTTGGGTGTGACAGTTTTCCCTATTCTAGACGCGCCATTTACTACCGATTTACACCAAATGAAGTCTGCTGGTGCATATCCGTACACATAGCCATCACTGTAGCTTGAAATCGAATAACGAGAATCGCCGACTGAATCGCCACCAACGACAAACGTGAGAGTATTTTCAGTAGCGAAATTTGAACTATCATAACCTATCATAAAAGTAATTTCTGTCCCCGCTGTTAACCCAGTGCCAACATAATGCCTAATTGTTCCTAATTGAACATTTAACGCTTCTTGAGCGCCTAAATTAATTGTTCCAGTCATGTTATCGCCTTGCTTGCTTACATAACCGCTTTGAGATATTTCATTTTTCAAAATATCCATAGATTGCTGTAATTCGTCTTGTCTTGCGTCATTTAAGTCAAGTTCATCTTGCATACCAGTGATAGCATTTTGTAAATTTTGAAAATCACTAATCCAGCTTTCTGCTGCTATTGCTCCTTGGGATGGATCCGCTTTTACTGTATAACTAAAACGCAACATACTTGATAGCTCTTCCCCATTTTCTCCAGTTCTAGTAATAATAAATCTTGCAGTATCGTATAATCCCGGTAATTGTGTAGCTTGAGCGGGGAATGTGTAACTAAATTCACCATTTGCTAAATTAATTGGTTTAATAGTAGAATCTGATACATAGTTATTAGTATTTGCTATCAGTGTGAAAAATGTAATTGTTGCTTCTTCAAGTGATTCTTCTATCCCTTGCGTTTTAACAATAAGTTCGAGTGAATTATCATCCCCTTGCACAAGCTCGATAGGCACATGATTCCACGTTCTATTATTAATGTCGATTGTCACTTCAATTTTACGTAATGCCATTCGTATTGCCTCCCTCCTCAAGTTTTGAAACTCTTTCGGACAAATTTAAAACGAGTTTTTTAAGCTCGCCAACTTCTTCTTTCAACGCTTGATTTTCACTTTCTTTTTCTTTCGCATATTGATACAGCCACGCTACAGATTTATATAGATCAACTGATTTGTTATCCTCGCTCGTTAATTCAGTTGATGCTTGTTCCGCAATAAAACCTATTCGCTTTTCTTCCGCTTCATCTGCTTCAATCGTATACGTATAAACGTGTGTTTCTTTTATAACCTCTGTCGCTGACTTCCCAAATGTTTTCGATTTAAAAGTTCGAATGTTCGTTTTATATTTTTCAGAAGAAGCAGACTCAAACGTTAACGCTCGATGCGGCACATAACGAATTGAACCCCCTCCGCTTGTCCATGTCGTACGGTCAATAGACATTACTTTCCCATCAGCATCTGCTCCGATGCTACACCAGCCAGAACTTTGAATTAACGGGGTTTCAATGCCTGCAAACGGTGATAACCTAACAACTCTATCAGGATCAACAACCCCTGTAGATTCATTTACAGCCTCAATTACAAACCCTAAATCGCCACTGGTATTTAATCGCATTTGCATGGCTGGATAAGGCTGGTCATCTTTCTTAGCTGACAGGCTAAATGCGTTACCTGAGCCAATGCTTAATTCCTGCCGATATTGCGGAAATGGCAACGGTGGCATAAAACTTGAATAAATCACATCAAAATAACCTTCTGCTCCTTCTATACGTACTCCTTTGAAAGTATCTGCAACAATTGCTTTGGCATTAATGCCCACTGCAGTTATTGCACTTTCGTAAGTTTTCCCACCATCTGTCGAAACACCCATTCCAGAAGAATTTAAAACGACAAGGTTGTTAGCGTTATTTTTTTCAATTGCTACGATTCCTTGCTCAGTAAATTTAAGCTCGCTTCTAGCATTATTTAAAGCCTCCGAAGCAGAAACTATAAAATCTGTTAGCCATGAAGGAGGAATTTTACCCGTCCCATTGATAA
Source organism: Listeria goaensis (assembly GCF_900186125.1). GTDB lineage: Bacteria > Bacillota > Bacilli > Lactobacillales > Listeriaceae > Listeria > Listeria goaensis. The sequence goes on from NZ_FYBQ01000002.1 coordinate 342,569, forward strand.
TGTCATCAATTGCATTTCCGTTTGAAATGTCTGTGGCTTCATTCTTATCAGCCATGTTCAGACTGCCACAAGTCACATCAATGCTAATTCTAGTGTTGTCGATGTCATAGCTAGACTTAACACTTATGATTCTTACTTTTTGCTGAAAATTCATTAGCTCATTTATAACAGTAATGTAATCGCCACATTTTGGCATTGCATATGGATATCCTGCCTCTTGTAGGTCCTCAACCGTTAAATTTAGACTAACAGAAAGCGAATTATCCACCTGTTCTTTTATTTTTGCTTCTAAGTTTTCTTTGATCGTAAAATTTTCGTTGGAGTAGGGCTTTCCTGCTAGAATGCCGTACTGTGCTGCAAGTGGCGAAGTATATTCGACCGTCAAACGTCCCTTTGTTTGGTCGTTTTCATCAAAGTAATCTCCATATCCTTTCATGTAAGTAATGAAATTTGAAAAGTCGGCTTCTACTCCGAAATCTTGTAAATTAAAACCCTTTCTTACAATTGTCGAAAGATCAGAACCGATTTTATCGTAAATATGAACAACCTTATCAGTAACTTCATATTCAACATCACCCGCGTTAATGATGTCCGCAAACAAACTCATTTTTGTGTCCATGCCCCAGTTTTCTTTGTCCAATGCCTCAACGTCTACGTAAAGTAAATAAGAATAACCTGTGTCAGCAAAAAGCTGTTCTAAATACCACTTGTACGGGTGTGATCCAGTTGTTGAAGTATCAATAACTGACTTATTGAACACATCGAAAAACTCATGTATTGCTTCAAATTCTAATATGACAGTCTCGCCGTCATCTTCACGGTACGTCATAGTAATTACATATTTTTCGTTTTGAAAAACTAGTGACCAACGCTTATCAATTTTATCAATAACACTAGAATCTAATTCAACTGTCCCAGAAATGGATTTTTCTCCGTTAACGCTGTGCGTGAAGTTAATCTCCGCTTGTGCTAAATATTCTTTCTTTCCTAGAGGGTCATAAAATGAATACAATGATATCCACCACCTTTACGCATATAATTCTTTGAAATTAACAACTTCTAGCTTGAAATCATCAAGTTTATTTGTTGTTACTGTATTGAAATAATTAAATGACGGAACTAAAACAAAATATTCATAGTTTGTTTTATCGTTGATATTTATAGCATTCTGCAAATTTGAAACACCGTTAAATTCAAAAACATCACCTTGTTTATAAGCGCCAGTAAATATTAACGTTCGATCATTTACAGTGAAATTTGCATTTGTTCCATCGCTCAAAGCAGTTGCTTTCAGTGTAAAAGGTGATTCTAGCTGATTACATGCAACCGTGCCCATATATTGAAACTTTTCATGTTGAACAAGCGCTGTTTTCTCGTCTGATTCTCCAAATGGCAAATCACTAGTTGTAAACGAAAGTTCTATTCTATAGACAAGCTTCTTTTCTGTAGCATTTTTTAACTCTGGTTTAATTACTGAATCTAGATACACTTTATAGTGATACGGATAAGAATATTTCATTCTTTCTGATTCTCGATTTGTTAAAATTGTTAAATCTCGAAAAGAATATAGACCAAAGCCCTCAAAATCATATTCTGTTATTTGAAAAGGCTTTACGCTTGAAAGTAAAGCGTAAAGCCTATCACGTTTTTCTTGCATTTCTCTTTTTGAATTTGCTTCTATTTCTGCACTAACTTTAATTTTTTTGGAAACTCTTTTTACATTTGTTGTTACAAATCCGCTTCTTGCCCGAATATCTTTTTGTGATACTGCTAATTCGGGTGATGAAACTTCAATATTAAAAACTTTTATTTGAAGATCTGATAAAAAAACCGTTTCTTTTTTGTTTTTAATTAATAAATCCATCAACGTCCATCACCTCTTATAGTATTTATTTTCACTCGAGCTTTTGCGTCTTCACGCTTAAGCCATGTCCGCACTTTGTCCCCTGTCCAATCTTGGTGCACATTAACAACGATAGGTCTTTCATCTGATTCATTTGGATATGTGCCAGTTCCAATGTCATTAGAATTTGTGTTAACTGTTCTTGATAGTTCAGTTTCGACCTTTATTTTTCCGTTTTCTGGAAAAAGTGAAGTGAAATCTAGTTGAGATTGAGAAGAAAAAGCATCAAAAATTGACCCTGTCATGCTTTTGACGGTCCCCATGACGTTTTTAAATTCATTTTCCAATCCTTTATTTAAGCCTTGCATAATAGCGTTTCCTGCTGGAATAAGCAACTTTCTGTCATAACTTATAGGTCCTTTATGGTCTTTAATCCAATCTGCTACTCCACCAATAAATTTCTTAACACCGCCAAACGCCGATTTCAATCCTTTTAAAAATCCATTAATAATTGCTTTACCAGCATTTACTAGAGAATCAGGGACGAAAACGCCTATAATCGCTTTAAGTAGATTCAAAGCGGCTGATTTTATTGCTCCTTGCCTAGAACTGATCTTGTTGGCTAGTCCGTTTACTAAATTTATACCAGCATCAAGCAATCTCCCTGAAGTTTGGACAATCCCGCGAACCATTGCATCAACTAAATTCATTGCCGCGCTTACAATTGCAGGTATTTTCCTAGCAATACCGTTCAAAAATTTAACAATGATATTCACACCTGCGTTTACAATCTTTCCTAAATTATTAGCAATACCGTTCAAAAATTTAGCAATTAAATTTGCGCCTGCTGTTACAAGTTTGTCGATATTTTTAGCAATTCCATTTAGAACGCTCACAACAAATTTAACGCCTGCCTCTACTAAAGCAGGGAGTTTCTTAATTAACGCATTAAGAAAGTTCACACCAATTTCTATAGCCTTTGTAGTAATTTTACCCATATTTGCCGCAATTCCGCTAAGAATCGAAAGAATCATTTGGATCCCTGCCTGCACGAGCTGAGGCATCGCATTTGCTAAAGTAGTCAAGAAAGTAGTCACCATATTTACAAATGTATTGATAATCAAAGGCATGTTCGCATTGATAACTTTTACAAATCCAACAATCATATTCGCAAACCCAACACCTAAAGTTGTCAGCGTTGGAATTATTTCGGTCATATGTGCACTAAGTGTTACAATTGCATTTATTAACATGGCAAGTCCTGCGCTTGCCGCCGCAATCGAAAGACCAATAGCAGCAACTGCCGCACCAAATACACCAATACCTAAAGCGTTAGCTGTTAAGGCTGGTCCCAGCAAGGCAAATACACCAGCCAGTGCCGCAATCGCTACAGTAACTGCTGTGACAGCAACAATACCCTTCGTTCCAGTCTCTGCAAGCCTAGCAATCCCAGCCGCAAACACACCAATTCCCGCTGTTACTAGTCCAATAACAGCGCCAATTTTAACAAGTGAGGTACCCATCCCACCCATGCTTTTTGTTGATGATGAAAGTGGTTTAGTTAGAGAAGAGAAAGTCCCTTCCATTTTTGAACCCACTTTTGAAAAAGCTTTGAATGGATTCAACGCACCTAATATTTGTTTACCGAATTTCATAAACAAACCAATTAAAGCTGTAATGCCACCTGCAAGACCAAATGTTAGTGCGTCAGGATTTGAAAACGCCTTCTTAAGCGCGTCCCCAACTGTTTTTATAATGTTTCTGAATGTTTCTGAATGCTTATAAAGCTGAACAAATCCAACAACTAATAAAGAAATTGCCGCTATAACTAAAAAAATTGGACTTTTTAACAGTCCAAATCCTTTACTCAATAATGAAATGGACTTGCCCGAATTACCAAGCAATCCAATTGCTGTTGCCGCCGTCTTAACATTTGCTGTAAACATCATAAGCTTTCCAGTTATTAGCATGATTGGACCAACTGCCGCCGCAATCCCTAACAAAGTTAAGATAAAATTTTGAACTTGTGGTGACGCATTTGTGAATTTATCGACCATTTTCCCGATAAAATCTGCTACTTTTCTAATTGTTGGCGCTAACTTATCCCCTATCGTGATTGCCGCCGATTCTAATGAACCTCCAAGTTGCTCAATAGCAGATTTAGCATTATCTTGCATAGTTTTAGCCATTTTAGCCGCTGACCCATCTGAATTTTCAAGGCTTTTAGTTAGCTTGTCTAGCTTTCCTTTTTGCGCATTAAGGAGGATATTCATAGCGCGCCCACCCTGAACACCATACATTTGAGAAATGTAATAGCCTTTTTGTTCATCAGTCATACCAGAAAGTTTGCCTTTCAGTTCATGAACTTGTGTAGAAAGTGACTTCATGCGCCCCTTGCTATCATAAGCATTGAACCCGATTTGAGCCATTGCGTCAGCCGCTGCTTTTGAGGGATTTTGAATTTTCGTCAGTGCCATACCCAAGTTCGAACCCGCCATTGACCCTTTTACACCTGCATCGGATAACATACCAATGGCTGCTGCTGTTTCTTCAAGTGATAGCCTTGCTCCATGCGCTTGAGGAGCTACCATTTTTAACGCCTCGCCCATATCGTTTGCTTCTGCATTTGTATCAGCCGCTGCACGTGCAAAAACGTCTGCTACGTGACCCGATTTACTCGCTTCTAGACCAAATCCATTTAGCGCAACAGCCGCGTTTTCTGCCGCATTTGCAACATTTCCACCGGATACAGCTGCTAAATCTAAAACGCCTGGCATTGATTTCATAATTTGCTGTGGCTTCATACCTGCACTTGCTAGATTCTCCATGCCTTCCGCTGCTTCTTTAGCGCTAAAAGCTGTTTTAGCCCCTAAGGAAATAGCTTGTTTTTTTAGTGCTTCTAACTCCTTACCTGTTGCACCTGAAATCGCTTGAACGCGCGACATTTGCGCACCAAAGTCCATTGATACTTTACTCGCTACCACTCCCATTGCCATAAGCGGTAGTGTAACCCCTTTTGTAAGGCTACCTCCAACATTTCCAAGTGTTTTCCCAACTGCTCCCATGCTAGTTTCTGTTCCTTTTTTAAAAGCTTCAACAGTACGTTGTGCGTTTTTAAAAACAGGGCTAAAACTTGAATCAACTGCTTTAAGTACCGCTGTAACAGAATAAGATTCCCCCAATCACCTCACCTCTTCCTGCTTTTTCTGCCTGTACTCTGCTAAATTATTTCTAATTTTCCTCAGTCTTTCTTGTTCAAGTAGTTTCTTTGTACCTTTTTCGTTGTATGGAACGTATTGAGGATTGAAAGACTGCTTAATTTTAGTTTCTTCTTTTTCGTAATTGAAAAAATCCGAAAACCTCTCATACACTGGTTTTCCTGTTTTGCCTTTAGTCGCTTTTACAACTTGATTAAACCAAGCTGACATTGCCAAATCTCGCTCTTTATCAAGCGATTTCAAACGGAATGCTTCCATTCTTATTTCATATTCAACCTGCGTCATTCGTTTTATTTCGTTGATAGCATGAAAACCTAAAAAGCGAAGCGAATTTACTAACATTTCGTGGTAAACTCGCTCGCTTTCTTCCCTTATATCGGTTAGGCTTCCTCCGCTTGATTCAATTGCGCTGTTTGAAGGTTCTCTTCCGCTGTCTTCAATGCTAACTTTGACACGTTAGATTCTCGTAATTCTTTAAGAACACCTTCAAACACTTCTTCGATGTTGTCGCAAGATTCTAAGTAAGAATCTAACTCATTTTGTGAAATTTTCGGCGTTTCTGTTGCGTTTGCATTTTTCAAAATATCAGAAAGAATAACCACATCATTGCTAAGTAAAAGCGGTAATGTTGCATTCAATCCAAACCCAAATTTAAGCCCATTTTGATTAATTGAATATTTCTTGTCGAGTTCACGAACAAAGCCAATTCCAAATTTAAACATATATACCGTATTATTAATTTTCAGTTCCATTTTATTGCTCCTTATTTTTTAATTTTTAGGTTACGCTGTTGGTACTTCTGTATACACAGATAAATCGCGGAAAGCGTAGCTTACTTCTTCTTCTTGGTCAGCAGTAAGAGTTAACTCTCCTCTTGCTCCGCTTCCAATAACGCTAAAGTCTGCTTTATTTGTCGAATTTCCATCAGCATCATGGTCTTCTTCTATATTTGTAACATTTACTTGGAAATACCAAGCCTTATACTTGCCCTCAGTTGTTTTGCTAGAACGGTCAATCTCCCAAATTTCCACAATCTCATCTTTTTCAATCGCTTCAATTAGTAAATCATTCAACGGATCATCGCTAAGAATATTCTCCACACTCGCTTCAACAGTTAAAGGTGAAGTTGAGTTGACATTTCCGTCTTTAGTCGCTGTTGAATCTGAATCGCGCGAGCGAGTAAAATTATGCGTAGTTTGAAGCGCTAGTTTAATTCCCGTTTGTTCTGCCGCTGTACTTAACAATCGAAAAGCTAGAAATGTATTTGTACCTTGTTTTGCAGTGTATTCCATATTTATCTACTCCATTCTTAAATTAATCTCATATCAATCGAAAAAACCCCGTGCCATAAAAACGTGTCCGCGACAGAAGTGTCACCCACCATTTGGCTACTTGCCGAATTAAAAACTGCTTGAAATTTATAATGGTCCGTTTGTTTTAGTTCTCTAGCAACCATAAGAAAACAGGTAAGCATATCACTCACCTGTTTTCTTTGCTTTTGCTCTCCCCAAGCGTGAAGCAAAATATTAATATTTCCGCTAATGTAACTTTTGTTTGCCTCTGCAACTAACTGTGTATTTCCAACAACTGCGAAGGGATATTTTGTTTCTTTCGGTGGCAAGTAGTCAAATACTCGGTAGCCTTCCTTTTCTAATGCAATAAAAAAAGCATCAAACAATTCTTGTTCAGGTGCTATCATCGGTATAGTCATTTGTTCACCTCATTAAATCCTTTAATTCCTTTACAAACTCACCTTTGGTATCATTGAAAGCTGGTCCAACATGCGGTGTTCCAGCTTGAAACCTCGTACCATTTTCTTGATAAGGAGCATATTCCGCATCACTTGAAACAACAGCAGATTCGCCGTTTTCCTCGAGCTCAAGAAAAATATGGTTCTTCAAAAAACTTGTATCCACCGGTGCATATTTTTTTGCCCGTTGTTGCATCACTGCACCTTTTTGTTTCACAACTCGCTTAACAGCTTCATGTGATACACCTTTTCTTAACGCCGCTTCTAGTCCTTGAATACCGTTTAATTTCAATTTATTTCACCTCGCCAACGAGTAAAACACTTGTTTTCAAAGGGAAACGGGAAGTTTTTAATTCATATTTTTTCTTATCAATCATCAAGTAATCAAAAATAGGGGCTCTTTGTCCTGCTATTCTAACCACTTTCACATTTTGATTGTAGCTTCCAAAAAGCTCTTTTGTTCGATTTGTTCCGACATCTGTAACGTTGCAAAAAACCTTTTCAATAAGTCTATCAGCACCGTATTCGTGTGTTGCAGGATTATATTTCTTATCCTCTTCCCAAAATTCAACAGCAGTGTCAAAACGCATATTTCACCCTCCGAACGGATTAATAAACTTAACCGCTTTTTTTGACTTGTTTTTTTTGTCAATATAGCGGTTTATATCATCTGAAAACTCATCAAAATCGCTTGTGCTGAACGTTATTGATTCGCCTTCTTGAGAATATGCAGTCATTCCCTCGTTTTTAATGCGATTAAACCGTTTTATAGCAACTTCCGTTACAATGTAATTCAGCTGGTCTGGAACTGTGCTCTCCTCAATTTTTTGAAGAAGTCGCTCTTCCGTCATTCGTTTTATCACTTCTATTTTCTCTTCAAATGTTCCAGAAATTAAAACTTCAATATCATTCATTATCAATTTCCGCTTGCTCTTCTATAATTGGCGATTTCAGGGCGTTCTTATCGCCTAAAAGCTCATTCAAACGAGTTTTGGTCGGTTTCTTTGCACCTTTACGAGGGTATTCTGCACCAATTTCATAAATATACTTACTATCATTTTTATCAGAAAAAGCTTGAATTACTTTATACATGTTCACGCCTCCTTAATCTCGAATCTCGTTTATTATGCTACTGGTGTTTCAGTAGTTCCGATTGCTACCTTAACAACGCCGTCTACCACTTCTGGGAATAGTGTAATTCCTGTAAAAATTGAGGATTGGTCTGTTAAATTTGTTGTATTATCATCTTTTACAAGCCCAATCAGTCCAAGCTCATCAGATACAACTTGTTTATTGTGGAAAATTTTACTTGCTTCTCCGTTTACATCGATATAGGCAAGATTAATATTATCTTGTACAGTTGCATATACAGCGCCTTGTGGTACTGAATTGTTGATCATAACCGTAACGTTCGTAAAACCTTTTAGAAGAGTTAGACCAAAACCAACAGCTTCCCCATTAGTAATCACGGCATCACCTAAATAATCTCCAGCATCGAGCGGGTTAATGAAAACAATTACACCAATTTCTTCATCATCGAATAAATCACCAAGTTTGCCCCACGCCTTTCCAAACGCTTCTTGTAAGCCTGAAACTGTGCCTAAATCTGTTGGAGCTGTTGCTAAAAAACTAAAGAAATCCGTGCGCACATCTTTTTGGATTTTGTTCAACACTTTTCTATCCGTTTGGTTCGCCGCTAAGTCATAACCTACACGTTGAACTTCTTCGATGGAAACAGATTTACGATATTTTTTGAATCCTACCTCAATTTCACGGTCCTTCACACGTCCAACATGTGTAAGTGGAATATCTGCACCTTCTGCTACAATACCTTGTGCGGCATTTGCATCGGTCGGTAAAGTAACCGTGAATTTCCACATTTGGATTTTATTTCCCTGCTTTAACGGCTGCGGACGTGTAATACCTAGCGCCGCTTTCAACTTATCTAAGCTCGTACCAAATTTATTTACAAAATCAATTGCTTCTACCTCTCCCATATCAGGAACTTTAATTAAATTTTCTTCTGCCATTTTACATTCTCCTTCGTTTTAAAAAATTTATTTGAATAAATTAATATTCTCAGCAATAGCTTTCTTTCTCTCGAAGTCATCTGGAATATTCATGATTTCTTTTTTAGACATCGTTTTTGTTGTTTTCCCCGAACTTCTTGGTGTTTTTCCTTTTAGTAAAGTTTGAACTGCTGATTCTTGAACTTGATTCGCAAAATCAATCAAAGCCTTAGCGTTTTTATATGTCATATCTGACTCGTTTGAAACGACCATGCTTAAAACATCGTCTGTCACGGACAAGCCTGCTTCTTTAAATACAGCATCAGTTTGCTTCACGGTTTCCGCTCTTGCTAATTGTGCTTTTAACCGCTCGATTTCTTTTTCTTGCTCGGCACGTTCCGCCATTTCTTTATCTTCAACAGATAGTTCTTTGACATCTTTTTGTTTTTCGAGTTCAGAAATACGCGACTGCGCTTGTTTGAGTTGCTCAGCAAATTCATTTTTATCAGCTTGTTCTTTGCCAATTCGCTTCTGAAGTTTTTCGACAACTTTATCAGCTTCAAGCTTCGGTTGTTCATCAGCCGGCACTTTTGAATCAACCGAGTTACTTTCTTCCGCCGCTTGTTGTTCATTATCTTCTAAAGCTTCTTTTATTTCTTCTGCCATTTAAAACGCTCCTTTCACGCATTTAAAGCCTTGGGAGGCTATTAATTTACTCAGGTTGTTCTTTTACGCCTGCAACACACGGAAAAAGGCGTGCAATCACGCATAAGCCGCTAAACTACATCTACAACATGGGTGTATTGGTGGCTTAGGTGCTTTTTCAAGGGAGTATATCCCGTTGTTAGCACTTGCGATATCTGCGCAATTTTCGCATGCTGTCGGCTCAGCAATAAACATGACTTTTGTGTATCCATTTCGCTTAAAGCTACCTATTTGTGCATCAGTTTGCACTCGTGCCGTTTCAGTGCGAAGAAGTCGTTCAATCGTATATCGTTTATTTGAAACTTCCTCACGCACATTTTTCATTATTTCTCTGGCTAATGTTTTGGGATTTGTTCCTTGAACCATCGCGCGGCTTATAATAGCATCTAAACGTGCTTTTAATTCATCTTGGCTAACCCAAAGACGGTCCGACCATGTCGCACCGTTAAAACTTGCATTTAAAACTGCATTTAATTTAGAAAGCATACTAGTACTTTTGTTAAGTCCTAATATGCCAGCTTGGCGCTCCATCTCATCAACGTAACTTTGTGATAGCCATTGTTTAAGAACCGCTTCTTCTTTTAAGTGGAACTCGATTAATTCAATGCCTATTTTCGCTTTTAAATACTCTAGTCGATTGATTCGCATTGTTGCGTTGTACAATTTAAGGCGCGCATTTGCGTATTTACTAAAGTCTTTATCTTTAACCATTCGCTTTGCAATTCTTTCAAAAGATGCTATATCAGCTTTAGAAACTTTTTTTAAAACCTTTTGCATGGATAGACCTGTAGCGTCAGCATATTTTATATAATTTTGGTTGATTTCAAGTTCAAGCTGTTTGATTAGCTCTTGACATCGCTTTTCAAGTTGGCGAGCATACGCACGGTCATTTTTAATATTTTGTTCAATCCACTTTTTTTCTCGTTTAATCCAATATTCTTCATTCTTCGGCATCTATATCACCGCTTGTTTTCTCGAAATCGTATGATGAAGGAGAATTTTTAACAGCGTTGTCAACCTCATCATTTTGTTCTTTTCGCATTCGCTCAATTTCCGCTTTTGGGTCATCGACATATGACAATACAGAAAGTTGTGTCTCTTTTGAAACAATACCGTTTAGCGCTTGCGCTGTGCCTGCTTCATCTGCAGCATTAACTGGAAGATTACGATAGAATTTAAAATTGAGTTGTTGCCACGCATCAGGTGAATTTGTTACTACGCCAACTGAAAAAACAATTTTATATAACTTCCGCAAACATTGTGTAAATTTACGTTCCTTTACTGCGGCTAAATTTCGCATTGGCAATAGTTTATATTCAAGAGAAACACCTGAGCTGTTACCCGCAAACGATTCATCGTTAATATTTGCAATCATGCTGATTTGATAGTTTAAATTCATCAACCGATCTAATAAATTTTCTTGCATTGTGTCTCCATCTGGTTTTTCGATGAATTCAACCACTGCATCTTTTGCATCTGGGTCGCTTGAATATATCATTTGGTTTCCATCAATATTCGCTTTCGGCGTCCCGTCCTCGTTCTCTTCAAGCGCAAGACCTAATACTTTTAAATAAGCATTATCAAAGTACTCAACTTGATTTGCTTTCTGACTTAACGCTTTGTTGTGAGCATTGATAATTGTTGCAACATTGTCATTAAGCCCCTGTCTTTCTTCATTATCGAAAAATTCAACAGCGGGCACCTCACCATAAACATTCACACCCTCGCTTGAAAGCGTGTAATCGCTGTTAAATGAGTTAATTTCTGTCGCACTATAACATTGCCCTTCAAGTTCGTTATCTTCGTTATAAAAGTAGCGAATGAAATAAAGCGGACCACGTGAAATAGAATCCGAATAAATCATAAAAGACTCGAGAGGTGAGTTATACGCTATGCAAGTTTCAGATTCTTCATTCTGATACAAAAAAGCAATCGAACGTCCGAAAATACTCGATTGCTTACTTATTTCAGTTAATTTATCTTGTACAGAATTAATGCTATTCCATAATTGCAAAGCTTCATTATTCGCTTGTTCATCTAGTGTAATTTTAGGAGGGATACCCATAAAAAATCCGTTAAATGTTTCAATATTGTAATGTGCTAGATTCCCCACTATTCGATTGTCTGGACGATTTCCGCCTTTTTCTTGTTGAGTTAATATTTCATGGTTACCAAGATACAAATTTAACTTACTTTGATAAGATTGCACTAAACTTTGATGTGCCTTAACAAAACCCTCTAAGTCTTCACTTGTCAATTCTTCATCTGAAGGAAAAATAAATATATCTCCTTGAAGAATTGAACCTTTCCCATCAACCTTTATTCCTGTGTTTGCGATAATGAAAACCCCCTTTAAAATAACGTATTTTTAACAATTGTTGCATTCGCTTTGCGCACTAGAATGGTGTAAACGAAATACCGAAGTGCGTCCATCGCATGATCATGTTCTTTTATCGGCTTATCTTCTCCACGCTGTTCTGCTTTGCTGTCCCAAATATAACTTGCGAACTCTTTAAACATATGCTTACAACTAGAATTAAACTTTATTTTCCCTGTGTTCATCGCTGTTTGCGTTTCACGAATACCATTCAGCACATCATTTACACCTTTGATAACAGTAAAACCAGCTTTTTTTAGTGCTGCTATAAATGAAGCGGCGGAAGGGTCCACAATGATTTTAGGTTTTAAATCACCTACGAACTTCTTCAAATCATATACATACTCTTGATCATCTTGTTGTTTACTACTGTCACGACCAGAATAATAATACTCTTTGATACAGTACCAGACACCATTAGAAAGACCCCACAACAGAAATACAGTGGGGTTCATTGTTCCGTAGTCGCATGAAACATAATAACGCGAGAACGTCTTATTTTCGGGTATTTGAAGCGTCATAGCATCTTTATCAAAGTTATCATAAATAATGCCCTCAGAAAGCACCCACAAGCCTAGAATGTAACGCTGATAGAATACGCCTGAATACATGCGTTTATATCTATCTTTGACACTGTCGCTTAGTGAAGGGTTATCGTCCATCGTAAAATGGATATGGAGGGCATTCTTTTCTTTTAGCTTGTCTATCCATTCAAGCTTATACCAGTGATAAGGTCCATCAGGATTCATATTGAACCATAATTTAGAACCGTCTACCGAGCAACGAGCGGTTGCTTGGTTTACAAAAGATTGTGGCATAAGCGCAACTTCATCAAAGAAAAAACCCGCGCAAGTCAGACCTTGCACGAGGTCTTGGGAAGCCTCATCTTTTCCACCAAAAACAAAGAAATAGTTCGTTACACCATTTTTAGTTATTTCTAAAAGATTGTCAGTTCTGCGGTCTTTAACGTTATAGCCTCTTCCTGCCAGCATCACTTTAAGAGGTCTCACAACATTTCTTCTAAAACTCCCTATTGTCTTGCCAGCCATTCCAAATTGTTGTGTTTCGAAGTTATGCATCGCCCACAAAACGAATGAGAGGGACATAATTAACGTTTTGCCTGAACGCACTGAACCATCACAAATAATCGATTCATAATCTCTTGCACCTTCATAACGCCACCAAGTCAGCACTTGTAATTGTTTACGAGAAAAAGGAGTAAATTTGAATATAGTTTTATTCATTTTCCCACACCTCATCAATCGCGTTATCAATAGCATCAATGAAACCATCGTCTTCCGCTTCTGCATCTAGATTATTTTTCATAGTTTCAGCGTTTAACTTTTCAATTTGCGCATCTAAAAGCTTCACACGTCTGTCTTGTAAATCTTTCATATCTTTGTACCCCGCACGATCAAATAAGTCTTGTAAAATTTGCGTGCGCAACAACATAATTTCTTTCCAATCCCGATGCCAAAGCAAATCACGTCTTGAAGTTGCCACGGAACTGTCTAAATCACCTAATACTTCTTGCAGATTTTCAAGCTCCATTTCCATTTCGTCAAGTTCCTTTTTTAGTTCACCTTTTTCTTTCATCCCGCCACTTTTTCTGCCATCAATGGCGTTTCGTTTATTTTCAGTGCGCCTAATCTTAGATTTTAGATTAGTTATGTCTGCCTTCATCACCACCGTTCTTGCATCAGTAATACTTAAATGCTCCGATGCTTCTTCATGCTTCGCCAGTTTTTCATCAATCATTCTTACTTGATTCCATAACTCAAAATAAATTAGTGAAGCATCGTCTTGCATACGTTTAGAGAGCATTTTCATTTCTGCGTCTATTTTTTCAAGTATCTTAGTATTCCTTAGCAATTTTGAAGCTGTAACATCAGCGCTTTTTTCAGCATAACCAGCAGTAATAGCCGCTTTTTTGCCATTGAAGCCATTTGTAACATAGCTTTGAGCAAATAAAGTATATTTTTCATCTGTGGTTAATTTCTTTTTTGTCATTACATATCACCACGCCTCCTTATCAATCATTTCACCGTGCGCTAAACAGGCACTTCCACATATCCATATCCGTTGCATTTTTTGCATGTGATGCGATCGCTTTTCACTAGTTCTAGTAATGATAAAGTATTAGCTTTAAATATCTTTCCTTTGCCGTAGCACGTACCACATTTGACAAGCGCCATTTTCGGATACGCGACTATTCCACTTTCAAAGTCTGCACGCATCATGTGTTCGAAGTTCATTTCGATCATCTCCTTGCATAATAAAAAGCCCTGTGTGAACAGGACTTTCTAAATTTATATTGCCCTTCCGTGGGACACTTCTTCGAGAGGTGTTGGAGGTTCTATTTGTAAACTAATCGATGTAACAGTCCAATCAATGCTTAAAAAACCCTTGCGAATGCAAGCTCTTCATTTAACGTTTTCTATGTTTCCTGTTAATCCATCTCAATGTTAGACGTACTTCAATAACTGAACAAGTTAGTAATACCAACTCCGCTATTATTAATTGTGTCCAAGATATATTTATTAACCCAACAATCTTTCCAAGTATTACTCCTAATCCAATTAGTAATAGCACGTCATCTCACCTCATATTTCATAACCTGTTTTTTTAAGCGCCTTTACGATTTCTTCTTGAATCTGAATAAAAAGCTCTTCTTTTTCAGTGAAATCATTAATCTTAACACGAATTATATCTATCGGATCTATCTTATATCCTGTAAAATCAAACTTCAAGCTAGCTATTAAGTTTGCTATATATACCATCAACTTATAATTTTCCGCGCTTTCTTCCTGAGTTTTCCCAAAGTTTACTTTTATTTTGTTCTCTACCTTATCCGACACGTATGTATGTTGGAACATCATCGCTAAGATTGCAACAGTTTTAGGAGAGCCGTACATTAATGCTTTTTTCTGCATATCACTCAAATATCTCACGCCTTCTTTTCCAGTCATCTTCTGTGTAAATTTCTCCATATCAGTAAAAGCAGAAACCCAATCTCCAAATATATTAGCCAACTCTTCTCCCCGTAGTTCCCTAAAAAAAGATTCCCTTTGAATATCTAGTTCGTTTTCTTTTCTGTTGTCCTCCACAGTAATGGCTTTATAAATTTCCGGCAATCCCTTAGCCCAGTATCCAATAAATGTTAACGCTGCTAAAATAAGTATCAAAATAAATGTTTGCATCCTAAACCACCCTTTTTATTTTTACTATACCAAGCAAAAACCTCCTGTTCAACTATAAACAGGAGGAAAAAGGTAGTTTCCGCGTGCATGTTTTACATCCAGCGCGGATAGGATGCGGACATAAAGTGGTATTAGACGATACAACAGATACTCTACCACCTTGCCCACATTAAAACAAAACCACGTATACTAAATGATTGACGAAAGGAACAGGCGATTGTCTGCCCCTTTTATTTTAAAGCCATTCGTTTTTGACTTAAGCAGTGACATGTTCCAAATAAATTCACTTGTAACCATGATACCGCATAGCGATTACCTGTTTCGTCACTGTACTTTGTGATGTGATGTTTCAGCATTTTTCATCCCTCCTAACATGATGTAGCATAATCCACCTAAAAGCTTCATGAAAATAGCTTATAATGTAAATATGCTAAAACTACTTCTCGTATATAGGTGGCAGGTGTGCGACAAAAATTTCAACAAATCGCCATACAAAATAGACTTTGGTCAACCTGATTTTGAATTTTCTCTTTCCCGCGCTTCAAGTACACTCTTACGGAGCGAATGCTTATTTCTAATTCATCGGCAATTTGAGAATAGGACATACAACTTTCGTGATGCATCAAAAAAATTTTTTTCTCTTGATCTGACATCGTGGACATAGCATCTTCAATTTTAATTTTATCCCAATCACTTATTGCTGGTTTATCTTCTTCAATCATAAAAGCATTACCGTGTTCTTGTGTAAACCATTGTCGCATGATTTCAACATTTGTAACAGATACTTCTCTTTGAATTCCAGAACGCCTGTGAATTGCCCTACGCGGATTAGGCTCATGCCCCAACTTCATATATTCGATTGCGTACTCCAAGCTATCAATCATGCTGTTTACAATTCTCAACGTTGCATCTTCGCTAAGACTATCTCTCATCTTTTTTTGTCCGGGCGATGGAGGTAATGGCTTTTTTGCATCTCTAACTTTTAGTAGATTAGCTTTATACTGTTTCGCTTCGTCTAAAGCTCCTCTGTACTCATTAATTAATTTATTCATGCAAATACATTCCTTTCCTTTGTAAAATAAAAAGGACGCTAGAAACGGCGGGTATGCCTTCTAACGTCCTTCGATTTTTTCGACCAGACTTTTATTTATGCAATTTTATGGTTTCTTTCTTTTCTGCTGTAGTAGGTTTTCCATTGTTCCAACCAATCGTTGTTTGGCCAAAGCCGTTTCGTGGTGGCTCTATAAAAGTTTCTTTTCCATCAACGTAAATATATACGCCATTTTGAACTTTTTTCTCCAAATCATAACGCCCCCATGCTATAATAGACTTGTTCAAATCCTATTTGGCTGGGGCGCATGCTCTGGCTTTTTTTATTTCTCTTTCTTATTTAATAAATCACTTATTAAAGTCGGCACTCATTAACCTCCTGTTCATTAACCCACTTTATTAATTTTTGTAAGACGAGGTTTTTATTTTCGATGCGGCACCAAGCAATTGAAAATTGAACATCATTATTTGCATAATTCAGAGCTGGCAATACTTCAAATTTATACTTTCTAACTAATTCTTTTAAGCTAATAAGTAAATATTCTTCTGTTTCAGACAGTTCTTTTTTGCTTGATTCTTTCATTTTGAAACTCCTTTCTCAATAAATAAACTTGCTAACTTTAGAACGGTAAATCATCGTCACTAATATCAATCGGCTTAGAATCACTAGAATAAGCTTGTTTTTGATGTTTTTCTTGTTTGTTTGATGAATCACCTTGGTTTTGTTTAAAATCGCTAGAAAAGCCTCCTTGTGCGTTCTTCGGCTCTAAGAACTGTACACTTTCCGCAACGACTTCGGTTACATAGACGCGCTTTCCGTCTTGCCCTTCGTAATTACGTGTTTGAACTCGACCGTCAATACCAGCAAGACTTCCTTTTTTTAGGAAATTCGCTACGTTTTCAGCGGGTTTTCTCCAAACAACAATATTTATAAAATCTGCATCACGTTCCCCTTGTTGGTTTGTAAATGTGCGGTTTACTGCAAGTGTAAATGTCGCGACTGCAACGCCAGAAGGTGTATATTTAAGTTCTGGGTCTTTCGTCAAGCGTCCTACTAAAATGACACGGTTCATCATGATTTATCAACCTCTTTTGATGCTCCAGATTTTCGATGCTGAATAAACATCTTGTCTTTCAAATTCTTAACGATAAGCCATTCGCTACAATTTAGACCATTTTGTTCTAAAAATTGACTCTGTGCCACAGTGGGCTTTTTGCCGAGTTTCATTCCGATTCCACCTCCAAGCTCAATAATCGAGTGATTTCATAAGACGTATGACCGTCCCACTCAGGCGCTCTGTCGAATTCGGGCACTTTGAAATAGTCCCAATATATGTTCTGATAGTGATACGTATACCACCCTTCTTGTGTTTTGATTCCGCAAATGAAATAATTATGGAATTTCGAACCGTCAAAATGGACTTTCGATTTAAATGCCAAATCTGGATGCTGATTACAAATGATTGAAAATAAAATCATTCTGTGAAAATACAAATCATCAAATGTGTGTGATCCATCGCTAATATTTGATTTATCATCTAAGTTGGCGATTTGTTCGTTTATTGATTCGGTTGATTCATTCACTTGTTCTTTTCGCTCCTTTTCGCTTTTAACATATTTCGCTATATAGGTTAGTGCAATGACTGCAACTATTGCATTTAGAACGGCTAAGAGTACTCCTCCCATTATTATCCCTCCACAACTTTATAATGTATACCATTTACTAACAAAGAACAGACGCTGTAATAATAACCGCCATTGCCATTGTCCGCCCAACATTCTGCATTAGCGACCACATTATTGTTGTGATATATTGTTACGGTAGCGCAATTAGTAGTAGTTCCTGATAAAAGAGAAGTGTATGAACCTGTGAAACGCGGCTCTGATATATCTGTTATCGCTGCATCTAGTTTCACATTTGTAAATTCCCCATCTGCACAAGCGCAACAATCCCACTCGCTACACACGACTGTAATCTTAGTGCCGTCCTCTAAAATTAGTTTATCGGGTGTCCATTCCACTATGCGTTTGTACAACAAATTTTCTTTTAATTTATCGAATTTTTCATATGCCATTTATTCCGCCTCCAAAATCTCATAATCATTGGCTTTCAAGTCCTTTTTACGGACTTTTAGAATATCGCCGTCTTTAAAAATGTAAATCATTCCATGTTTGGGTGATATAACGATTTCTTCATTTCCATGCTGATAGTATTTTTTAAAATCACTAGCTCCGCCGCGTGCATCTTCTTTTCGAATTCGCTTGTAAGCTTCATCGATTGTTTCGCCTTTTCGCTTGGGATAGAGAGTAGGTTTAGCCCTTCCGAATCTGTACAGCATGTCTGCATACGCCCACCCCGTTACCATATCCGCTTTATAATGCACGGCCTCATAATCGTTTATGATTGTTTGACGTACTTTCATCTTTTCGACTCCAACAACTCTGGATTTTGCCATTTATTGCCCCTAATCTCGATATCGTCTGTCACTTCCCATAAGTCCTCAGCCACGTTTTCCCACTCGTATATAAATTTACCTTCATCGAATATCACAACACCCCAACATTCACTATAATCGTCCCAACCGATGTCCCCTTCAAAAATCTTCTTGCCGTTTTTGTCGTGCAAGCCTGTGTATTGCATCAACTCGATGCTATCTATACAAGGATAAAATCCGTGCGCTTTCCCGTGCTCGTCTCGACTTTCTAAGTAACCTAAATGACCGCCGTCGTCAAAGGTTAGTTCTTTAACTGTTTGTAACGTTCCAGATTCGTCATGCCAAACTCTAAACTCAATCTCTCTCATTTTCTAAATCCTCCCCGTCAAAGTCAAAATGCATAAAAGCGTCCATGATATCAGCTACTTCTACCTGACCAACGTACTCTTCATCTTTTGTGAAACATGAGAATTCAACTGGGGTCATTTCTAGACAGTCCACGTGATAAACGACCTTATCATAATTAGGAGCCTGATAGATAATAGCAATCTCGTCATCAAACGTGATATCAAGTTTACACGCTTTGCAGCTTGGTCTTATTTTACTCATTGTCCACAACCTCCAATCCATCTTTCCATACAAAGAACGCATAACCTATTTCAAATCTCACCCAAACCATATTTTTAGGTAGAAATGTCGCGTTGTTACAGGTTCTTTCAATCACGCCAAACTAGCCACGGCGGAACATGAGAGAAGTGTAATTCACTCGCACTCTATCGCCTATTTTCATTGTCTAATTCCTCCATTTCACATTTCATACAGTCACGTTTTCAGCGCTTGCACCGCGCAATTCTATTTTTTTGTTGCACGCAGTACAATTTACATAATAGCCTCCACAGCCCGTTCTCAATCTGTAGTTGGACCACTGAATTTCGTCTTCAAATTCCAATTCTTCTTCGCAATAAGGGCACTCTAGTGTAATATGAGATGGTATATAGTGTATTTTATATGCCGCTTCTTTTAGTTCGGCTTTCATTCCGCACGCTCCTTCTCCAATTTTCTCCCACAAATTGGGCAGTAGTTTATTTTTGCACCTTCTAACACATCGTTTGTCCTCACCCACAATTGTCCACTGTGAACCTTGGTGTAAATAAATGTCTCAAATGGGCTAATCATGTATTCATGTATGTGTTTGGGGTGCCTGACAGTACAATATATACATTCTTCCATTCACTCGTCCTCCTCTACTGGCACCGCGAACTGCCAATACCCCTCATCGATAGCCTTTATTTCTGTTTCGGTGAATTTGTATTTATAGCCTGCGTCAAACACCTTGTATTCTTCTAAAAATACAAACTTATTGTTATCGATGCGCTGGTGCAAAATAGGATTTATCACAGAAGGTAATATAACCCGATAGAGTGGCTCTTTCTCGACTTCGTAGCCGTTTAGGAGCGCTTTGAGGGCTGTTTGTTTATTATCATGAACCCATTCGCTAAGTTCGTACGGTGCAATGCGATAGTAAATACCATTTCACTCACTCCTCTTTAGCTTAGTAATTCTGAACGCATTTGGTTGAATGCCTCTTCAACAGAAGCATCTGACATAGAATCTGTTTCTTTGAGCGTCAAATAATTTGTATGCACTAAACTAGCAACTTGACGTTGTGTATCGTAATTTCTTTTTTCTAAACGTTCTAAAAGAGTTTTATCTTGTTTGGTTAACACGTCTTTTTGCATTTACTAGCATCTCCTTTTATATATTTGAGATTATTAGTGTTTCTCGCGGTACTTGATACACCATAGTTTCATTAAAATAAACCAAAACACATTGCGTTTTATCGCGCTCTTTATAAATTTCGTATTTTTCGCCAACTACGAACGGCGCGTTAGGTACTTTTTTTATGATTTCAGCTTTTTTCATCGATTTCTTACCGTCCCGTCCGGCTCGAAGAAATAGCCTTTTAAGTTAGCTTCGATTCGCATTGTGCGAACTGCTCCAAGTTTTCGCGCCTTTTTTTCCGCTTTTACAAAAGCGGACCTGTAATTTTGAGCGTCCACATCGCACTCAAAATATTTAAATTTTTGTTTTAAAAACTTCACTCGTAGCTTGACGGTGTAAGTTTTGTCAAGATTCCGCATTTCTCTTCACTCCTAACTCTTTCTTGATTTTTTCAACTTCAGCTGCAATAACGGCTTTTTCTTCGTTTGATCGTTCGCTTTGCGGAGAAGTTGCTTGCTCTTCTTTGTTGAACCAATCTGGGAGTACTTCTTGCTTCGTGTTTTTTCTAAATGTATTATTATTTTTAGTTTCTGTCGTCATATCATATTCATCATTCCAACGGCGTTGATAAAACCATGTTCCGCCTTGCGCGATAAATTGATGCTCTGTATTCTTAGCTTGTAAATGTTGTTTATATGCCATGATGCCGTTCTGAATTTCTTTATTGCTCACACCCTCTTTTATAGCTTTTTGATATGCTTTAAAAGCGTCTTCTTTGCGTTCTTTGCGAGGGTATAATTGCCAAAGCTTTGAAAAATCGGATTGTAAATTAGTCTTATCGCTTTTATTTACTTTACTTTTATTTACTTTACTTTCCTTTACTTTACTTTGGGGATTAATGTTTACATTAACTTCCCTTAATTCGTTGTTATTGTCTACATTAATCCAGTGAAGTGTCGGTTTTCGTGTTTTTCGCCTTTTTGTCGCTTCCGAAAATGTCGCTTGAATTTTAGAACTCGTTAATACCTTAGCCGAGTTGAACAGGGATTCGTCAAAAAACCCCCATACAACTAAGCGGTTTACAATCTGATCTAATAATTCTTTGCTGGTACCTGGCAATCTTTTTAAAAGTTTTGCTTTCATCAGCTCATCCCATACAGCGAAGTATCCTTTTTCATATACCGCACATAACAGTTTGATGACAGCTAGCTCACCTTTAATACCAAATTCCCCAGCAATTGCTTCTATTTTCTCGTCTTCAAAAATATGAACATCTAAAGGAAAGTAATCCAGCCCTTCTTTTTTAGGCCTTGCCACGCTATCACTTCCTTAAATTTAGTTTTTCTAAATCTTTTTTATCTAGTTTCACTGGAATAACCTTATACAACTTCATGAAAGTTTCTAGTCCTATTTGGTGCTGTTCTGTGTGGTGTTTGCGGCATAGCGCCATAAAACGATGTTCCTCGTGATTAATTTTATTTCGATTGCGTCCCATTCCAACTGCTTCAACATGCGCTATGTCGCTTTTATCGCGACAAATGCAACACTGTCCGTACATCAAGCAATAGTAGAACCATGCGTTATTTTCGAGCAAGTACTCATAGTGCTGTTTCAGCAGTATACGGTGTTTAAGCACGAATTTTATTAAGAACGCGATCCATTCCGTGGCTTCGTTGCACGTAGCGGAAGCATGGCTAAACATTTCGCCAGTTTTAGCCTCATAATCAAATCTTAAGAATTCTTTTACGCATTCTGGTTCATCACCAGTGAACAACGCAATATCGCGTATGAGAGCGTATGAGAGCTTTCTTTGCTTGACTGTGATGCCTCGGTTGTCCAATAAACGAAGTTTGACATAGTTATCACCGCCGCGAGCTAAAAGCTGTAAATAATTCTCGTTGATTTCATCGTCTATTAGCTCGAGCAATATTCGATTATCTTTTGCTTTTAGCACTTTGGCGTATTCCATTACAACATACTCCCTTGTCTTTCTGTTCCTTCTGGTAATTGTTCAGATGGTTTTTTTGTTTGTTTCAGCTTCTTTTTGTTCTCTGAACGGACATCGTTTATACATTTTTTTATTAGACCAGATTGCTCTGTATTTAGATTCTCAATTAAATCCACTTGTATTTTTGTTTTTCTCTTAAGCGTTTCCCACGTTGTGTTAAAATCTAAATTCATTTCCGCAGATAAACTATTAACTAAACCATTTATAATTGGAACTTCATTTGCTTCTATCTTTTTAGGCATCGTTTCAACAGCTGTATTTCCATCATCATCTTGGTCGCTCGTGATTCCGAAAACAGCAGATAGAGCATAGCGCCTAGCGTATGTTGCCGCAGAACCAAATCCTTGAGCGTCTCGTTTTGTTGCCGGCAATTTTATTGGGTCATAAAAGACGAACTCGCCTTCTTCATGCCACAATTGTGTGGATACTGCAACACTTTGCTCATCACTAGAAATTTGTTGCGTATAAGACAGACCTGTACCTTTTAAAGCATCGTCTATGACTTCTACGATATTTTCAAGAGGTACATATTTACTTTCGAAAAATGGGTTGCTGGCATCCTTTAACGGTTGCTTTAAATTCTCCCTGAATTCGCAAAGACTTTTAGCAATCTCTGTAATTTCTTCACTTTTTTCCATCTTAAATACCTCCTACCAATATCTTGGTATTTCTTTTTTTAACTCAGCGACGTGCTCGCCTACTTCCTCATACGCTTCAAGTAAATCTTCGTACACTTGTGAGCCGCCTAAAGATTTAGCGTGTTTCTTTAATGCTTCGTAGAATTCTCTTAGCTCTTTCGTGTGATCAAAAACCGTTTCCTTAAGATTCGTTATTTCGAATGATTCCATCGTTCCGTCTTCTAAATCAGAAGTATTTATCATCTACTATCCCTCCATTTACTTTTTTGGGAGTTGATGCTACAATACATTTGTGTATGTTTGTAAGCATTTTTCCCTGAACGCCACTTTGCCGAGTGGTGTTTTTTATTGTGCAAAATTCAAAATTAAAACTGTCAATGATAGAATGAGCGCAAACACTACAGCACACCCAAACACGATTGATATACATATATCTGAAACACTCCATTCCGTTTCTTCATCTTCATAAAAGAAGAAATGTTCTAGTTTTTTTAACATTTTGTCACCTTCTTCATTTTCTTTTCGTGTCTCGCTTGTAAATACTCATTAGTAAAAATATAGTTAATAAATGGTTTTCGCTCTCGTTCTATGCCCTTCTCTTTTTCGATGGCTTTTTGGTAAGAAAACACGGTTAATTGGCACACGATTACTATAGAAATAACAAAAAGTAAAAATAAAATCATTGTGTCTCAACCTCTCTCTTGCTTGACTTAATTTCTTCAATCGGTATTACCGTCTTCATTCTTCCATTTTCAAGCATTATATTTTGATCGTTTGGGAATGTTAACGGTTCGCTTGGTTTGTCTTTCATTGGTGCGCGGTCGAATATGTCATTAACCACTTTCAAATCAACGTTCGGTCTGTAACCAGTTTCAGGGTCAAAATAATCTACGATTTCATAATTACTTAAATCTAGATTATTTACTTCCGTAGCTTTTTTCCTTGCCATGCTAACACCTCATTTCATTTTAAATATCCTAGTTCTTTCCAGTGCTTTTGCCTGTACCTAATCATTTCAGGTAAATTAAAGTTATAGCTGTCGCATATTGACGGTAATAGGCTATTTTTTATCATCACTTCATCTAATAACTCGTTAACGTACTCCCTGATTTCTCTTCTCTCGCCTTGCTTCAAATGATTCATATCTTTTGCTAGCAAGTGCGCTATCCTGTTAGCGCTCTCGTCTTCCTCCAGCTGTTCTTTAGTAGCTAGAGTTTTGAAACATAGCGGGTGACCACTTACCTCGTCCGCAAACGGTACTACATACGGCGAGAATTTCGCCAATAACTTACGAGCTAAAATATTTTCATCTAAGCTCTCGGTAATACCTTGCATAATCTCCCGTGGCATATTCCTTTCGCCTGTTGAGTAATGACCTATCGCAGGTCTACTAACATGTGCTATACCTGCTAACTCCTTTTGCTGATACTTCCCTTTAAGTTCTTGCATTTCTGATGCCACGTTTGCTGATGTGGCGATGATTTCTTTTTGCATGTCTTTCTCCTTTTTTTATGTGTAGTAAATTAAATTGTAGTGCTACTTGGTTTATTAGTATCTTTAAACTGTTCAAATAACTTTTAAATGGTCTATATTATCTGTTCTAATTCCAAATTGAATAGCCATTTCTTTTACAACTGTTAAATAAATTTCAATCAGTCGTTTTTCTTCCGCTATACAATCCAATTTGTTCAGCTTCTGAATACTCGTCTTGCTCATGCCCTTCGCAGACATTTTTATTTTTCTGTTCTCTAGTCGTCTATTTAAATCGCAATGAGCACGACTTTCAAACCTTTCATAACTCATATTAATAACTGACCTGTAAGGTTCAGTTCCTCCAAAGTTATTAGCTATCTTACGCAAAATAGTCTTAACTTTATCTCTCCACTCGTTAGCGTTCACGCTGAAAATCATCTTCATATCATTGATTTCTGATTTCGCTTCTTTTGCTTCTCTTTCAGCGTTTGCAACTGCTAGAAACATTTGGTTAAACATTTGTAATTCAGGGCTTAAATTTGAAGTATCAAGTTGCTTTTTAATGTGTTGCTCCATTTTGTTGAAAGCTTCAATATACTTAAGCTTAAATTGAAGAGCTTTCTTTCCAGTAAAACCCATTGCAAGTAAAGTGAATCCGTCACGGTTCATGTAAACGATTCTGTATTGTTGTTTATTTTGAGGATGGGTGTAAATATCTTCGCGAAATAGGTCTGTCCAATTTTGGACCACCCCTTTTAGGTTATCCAAATCCCTTAATACATGTTTGTGTTCCTTCTCAAAACCTTCTGCCACATTTAAACTACTTGTAACCGCTTCTTGATTTTTCATAATAACTAATTCATTCATTCCTTACACCTCCTGTTTGTCGCTAAGTGTTTTATAGCTATGTTGTTTGTCTATCACTTAGTAGATCGTTTACGGTTACCCCTAGCGCTTTGGCGAGTTTATCGGCTTTTTCTAATGTTGGGGAGTACTTATTGTTTTCAAGGTCGCTAAGCGTTGATGCTGGAATCCCTGATTTTTCACCTAATACTTGTAAGCTAAAGTTTTTTTGGAGCCGTATTTTTTTAATTCGCTGACCGACTTTCAAGTTTCTCACCTCCTAAACATTACGATTTTTCGTAACTTTATTTATAGTTTATCCGAAAACTCGGAACATGTCAACAAGTTTTCGGAAACTTTTTCAAGTAAGTAGATTACACTAGTTATAACGGTATTTCGTAAGGAGGATATTATTTTGAATAACGTAGATTTAATTGCAGATAGAATGATTACATTAGCCAACCAACAAAATTTAACTATAAATAGACTTGCAACCCTCGCTGGGTTACCAGGCGCTACATTAAATGATTTAGCTAACAAAAAAGGTAAATCTGTAAAATTCGATATCATCACTAGCATTTGTCCCATTCTTCGCATCTCCGTCACCGAGTTCCTCGACTTCCCGCCGTACAACGAGGTGGAGAGATGAATGACCACGAATTAATTTTTGAACGTCTCTACTTTCTGTTACGAGAAAGAAATTTAACAATGAACAGACTTGCTACACTATCAGGACTAAGACAATCTACACTTAGTTCGCTTGAAGCGCGTCCTACTGGTGTTCCTAAAGCCGATACAATACGCTTGATTTGCCAAGCCCTAGAAATATCCGTCCACGAGTTCTTCGACTTCCCGCCTTATAATGAGGTGGAGAGATGAAGAAAGATGAAAACATATTTTACGTCAGCTTTTTAAAGTTTTTAGGTCTAGCGGGTGTTGCTGTGTTCGGATATTTCGCCAATATAATTTTTTCTAACTGGAAAATAGGAATCAATGTCTTTTCCTATTTTTACTACGAGGGGATTAAATCATTTAATATCCCACATGTAGTTTGGTTTTTATTCCTACTCTTTGTTTTGGGATTCAATGCGATTGCTTCTCTTCAATTTGGATACCATTTAAAAGAACTAGGTGCTTACAAAGGTAAGATAGCATTTGTTTTTACTGGGATGATTATTTTCAGCCTTTTGTTCGTAATAACAATACTGTATTCAATAATTGTTATTCCTGCTGGTAAAACAATAGATAACAACATAACAATAATTGCACCATACATTTCTGAACAAAAAGAAGAAGAAATGCGCTCTGGCTTATTGCAAGTATCGAATGCCGATGAGCTAGACAAATTAAAAAACGAGATTACTCAAATAGCTAAAGAGCATAATCTCCAATTGCAATAGAACAATAATAATTATCAATTGCAACAACTCGTAAAAATACTCATAAAATCTATCCGACTTTTTTTCAGATTTATTGATTGGATAGTCTATTTTCGATACCTTTCGGATTAAATATGCAAGTGTGCTAATTACTACAATTTGGAATGAATCCATACATATAGCTCCTTTTCTATCCGTATCAATATTTAATGTAGTGCTACTGGATTAGCTTGTATGCTGTTTTGGTGTTAGGTGTTTTATTGCTATGTTGGCTGTTTATGAGTTTTATCACTCCCCTCGCGCGTCATTTCGCGTAGTTCTTCATCAAAAAAAATTACCCAATCAAAATCAAGACTTGACGCAATTCGCATAGCATTTCTAACTGATGGATTTCTTCTCCCTTGTTCAATTGATGAATAAGTGGTTCTCTCAATATCCGCCTTAATAGCTAATGATTCTTGAGTTAGACCTTTTTCCTCTCTTAGCTCCCTTAACCATGTGCGCATGAGAACACTCCTTTCTTTTTGTGTCATATTGCGTACTTTAATATTACTACGCATTTTGACTACTGTCAAGAAACAATTACTCTTTTTGACGCATTTTAATATTTTTCATACTAACTACGCTTAATGTATAGTAATATTGATATATTGATATTGACATGTCGATATTGATATGTCGAGGAGGTGGCGGTTTTGTTTGGAGATAGACTTGTTAAACTTCGCAAAGAAAGAAAGCTTACTCAAGATGATGTTTCTAAAAAAATTGGAGTTGCGAGAACATCGTATGCATCATATGAACAAAACAGACGCGTTCCTGACTCTGACGTACAAATAAAACTTGCAGATTTTTTTGATGTTTCATTAGATTACTTACATGGCAGAGAAACAGAACGAGTCGAGATAAAGAACAAAGACGGCTATTTGATCGCTGCGCACGCTCCTAAGGACATGACACCTGAGCAGATTGAAGAGTTAGAGAGATATGCGGAATATTTGATTAAGAGGGATAACCTGTAATTTAATAACTTGCAGTGGTATAGACTAGCGTTTTATGCTATAATGGTTTTGTAAACGAAAAGATTGAATTCGAAACACACAAAACGCCAGTCTAGTGCGATAGACTGGCGTTTATTTTTTGTTCGATTTAATCAAACATGTGGGTTAGCGAGCAACTTGCTTACTTGTCACTTTTCTTCTCTAACCACAAAGAAACTAGCTTAAGTACTAGACCAACGATAATTGGTGCGACAATTAACGAAAAGATTGAATACATCGAAACACACCCCCTAACGGGGCAAGTTGCCAATAAATAGTATACGCATAATAATATTGTTTTTGCAAATCAAAAAATAATATAGTAGTTCAATTAATTACAAAAATAATAATTGTTGCCGGCTTCCCCACTAAAAAGGCTGAATATTATTCATAAGTAGGTATTAACGTTTAGGCGATAATATAAAATTGCATCAGAGGAGGAATTAAAATGTATGTACCCATACTAAAAGCTAAGCAAGGAGAAAAAGATGGACTATTACATCTAACTGATGAGGTAAAAGATCAGATTGTCCCTCTATTTGAATTACCACTAGACACAGTAAAAAGCAAGGAAAAGTCTATGGCCTGCGTAACAACCCATTGGAAAAACAGAGAATTTTTCTTAGATTTTTCAACTGATTGTAAGGCAGAAAGATTTTCAGTTACAGAGTTTTTTGAGGATTTCAACAGAATAAACACAGATTTTTCAATTCCTGTGTTCCATTTAAATTACTCTAATGAAATATGCAAACAATTAGCTTCTCAAAGCAAAAATGAATACGCTCTCAGAGTGACAACAAATGAAGTCATGGATGATGACTTTGAAGATATAA
The DNA here is from genome assembly GCF_900186125.1 of Listeria goaensis. Lineage (GTDB taxonomy): Bacteria > Bacillota > Bacilli > Lactobacillales > Listeriaceae > Listeria > Listeria goaensis. Next base: position 371,089 of record NZ_FYBQ01000002.1, read on the forward strand.
TAGAAAGTTTTTTTGAAACCATACCACCAGAAAAAACCTTTTTAATAGTCGATGTAGAGGAGCTAAGAATAGAAAATTTAAATAATAGTGTCTACACAGCAAAAGCTGCTATTGAAACAATACCATCATTAAATAAATTTAAAAAGATAATTGTTGCTTCATGCTCTTTTCCAAAATCCTTCCAAGGCTTTGATAAACATGAATTTATTTTACTTAATCGTTTAGAATCTAAATTTTTTAATCGATTATCTAAAAAACTGAAGGACATAGAAATAATTTATTCTGACTATTGTATCAATCACTGCTCTGACTTTGAGTTCGTACCAGGTATGCAACCCTCTTTTAATATACGGTATACAACAAAGTCAGAGTATCTAGTATATAAAGGAGAAACTATAAAAAAAGGTGGCCTCAATTTTGAAAATATAAATGAAGCTTGTAAAAAATTATGTATTCATCCATTATATATGGGCTTCGATTATTCATGGGGAGACTCCATGATTTATAAAATAGCTCATAATGAAGTAAATAAAGGCGGTAATCTTACCTCTTGGCGAGCATATGGGACAAATCATCACATTACTTTTATGGTAAATCAGCTCTCCAGCCAACTCTAGTTTTTAAAATATTACGTGTGTACTCCAAAATTTCTTTTCGGGGTACACATTGTTTCGTCAAACTTGCCAACTCATTTTTGGGAAGATTTGAGTAACCTTTGATTTTATTTTCCTTCAATAACAATTTGATTTCTTTGCTCCAAAGTAAATCTAATAACTTATCAGTAGAAACTGCTTTATTATTTTTAGCGCTTCTTATTTTTTTGATACTAATTGCTCCAAACTTATTAAGATAGGCAACAGAAACTCCCCAATTAACGGGCACAATTTCTAAAATTTTACTTTCAAATTTCTTGCCAACTACAATCGTGGTCTTCTCAAAAGTTAATTCGTAATTTACAATTTGATTAGGTAACCGTTCTAAGGTATCATGGTCACTTTTAATCTCATACCCATGTAAAAGACCGTTAACAACTGCAACATCTGCTCTTGCTGCCCCGTCACAAATACTTAATTCTTCAATGACTCTGAATTGCTTCTTATCATTTTCTTTTCGTATGACTTTTATCAATTCATCTCTAATCATAGAATCAGTTAACATAATTAAAGCTCCTTTATATCATTCATCAATTTTTAAAGTAAGTTACTGCAATTATACCATGTTTAAAATACAGGTCACTATTTTTCAACTCAACAGATTGTATTTTCTTATTGAACAGGTATTAGATATTTTCCAACAAACTCCTAATATTAATTTTTCCAAATAACTTTCTGACTTATTTTTTTCTTGATTTATACTCTAATCCTAGTATAATAAAAACAGGAACGTTTGTTCGCTTGTGAAAGTAGCAACCTCAATCTGCATTCTACATCATTAAAAAGTAAAATGAATTTATGGTGATGAGAATGTGGTTTTTTATTTGCCTCTATGCAATATTATTTCTATTTCAGAATTGAACATTTCAATTATTCTCTTTTTTCGAAATATTAACCCTTTCTGCTTTAGAGAATCGTCTAAATGTATTACAATAACTTTTGAACTTTAGTAAAGGCTGGTGGTGGTGCATGAACATTCATGAACGAATTGCTCTGTTACGTAGACGAAGAAACATCTCTCAAAAAGATTTTGCCGAAATGGTTAAGCTAGATGACAGCACCATGAGCAAAATTGAAAATGGGCAGCGCCCGATTAAACATTTAGAAATTGAACGGATTGCTGATGCACTGGATGTGTCTATTGATGAGTTATTTGGTAGGAAGAACGAAACACAAACTGAAATTTTGCTGTTGCGATTTGAAAACGGTTTAAGTAACACCGATAAAAACAGAATATTAACATTCATAGAAAAGGGGTCAGATGTTTAGTGTTATAGGGGGATAGTTTATGAACGATGCAAACTATTTACTAGATAAACTTGACTTAAAAATCATCTATGAAAAAAGCTTACCATGTGGAGCAAAGGCTTTGCTTATCGAGAACACCATTTACATCTTAAAAGGACTTACACAAGCGGAGGAAGTCTGTACAATCATAGAAGAAATTAGTCATAAACTGTATTCAAATGGAAATATACTCGATGTGAGCAAAACAACGAATCGAAAGCAAGAATTTTTTGCAAGACGTAAAGCGCATGAATATTTAGTACCTCGCTCTTTGTTAGAAGACTGCTACCAAAAAGGTTTGCGGAATTACTATGAAGTAGCTGACCATCTTGGAATTACAGAGGAATTTTTAAAAGAAGCCTGTGATCACTACATGCAAAAATACGGGAAAATTGTAACGGGCTAGCCACCACCAACAACACAGATAATAAATTCTCGCTAGAGAATTCATTATAAATAAATCACAAAGGGAGAATAAAAATGAATGAAATAAAAAGAACTAAAAACGGATTGGGAACTGCAGGTTTCATTTTAGCTTTGATTGGATTATTCACAGGATGGATACCTATAGTAGGCTGGATAGTATGGATATTGGGGATTGTATTTTGTGTCATTGGCTTGTTTAAACGTCCAAAAGGGTTAGCGATTGCCGGTACAATTATTTCTGTAGTTGGTATTATAATTCTTATTATACTTACTAATATCGGAGCAAATGCACTAGATTCAGCAACCGAAAAAGTAGATTCAGATTCTAATAAAACAAGCGTTTCAAGTTCGGGCGATAGTAAATCTAAAGACAAGACTTTGGAAAAGACATATGGAGTCGGCGACACAGTGAGCTACAACGGTTATGAATTAAAAGTAAATACAGTCAATTATAGCAAAGGTAGCGAAATTGATACTCCTGATAGTGGGAAACAATATATCATTATTAACTTAACTATTACAAACAACACAGACGAATCTCAAAGCTATAATCCATATGATTTTAAGCTAAACGATGATGGGAATAAAACTGATCTTGACGAGCTACTTGTTGAAGATGATATTGAAATTCTCAACTCAGGAGACTTAGACCCTGGAGCAAGTGTAACAGGTAATCTTATTGGGCAATCCAAAACAGATTCGAAATCACTAAAATTACAATATCAAACAAGCTATTGGGGAGACGAAACAGTCGATATTAACTTGAAGTAAGAAAGAGCTGAAAGGCTTTTTCTTTTAACCAAGAACAGAACGTACGTGCTATTTAGGAGGGGTAAAATGAAAGCGGCTATTTATATACGTGTTTCAACTCAAGAGCAAACCGAGAATTATTCTATATCGGCACAAACCGAAAAATTGAAAGCCTTATGTTTGTCAAAAGGTTGGGATATATACGATATTTTCATTGATGGTGGTTTTACTGGCTCTAATATCAACCGTCCTGCACTTCAAGACATGCTTTCTAAGCTCGATAAAATAGATGCTGTTGTTGTATATCGTCTCGATCGCTTATCGCGTTCACAACGTGACACACTTCTTCTAATCGAAGAATACTTTTTAAAGAATGATGTGGAGTTTGTGAGTCTCTCTGAAACACTTGATACTAGTTCACCTTTCGGGCGCGCAATGATTGGGATATTGTCCGTTTTTGCACAGCTAGAACGCGAAACAATCAGGGACAGGCTTGTCATGGGTAAAATTAAACGTATCGAGGATGGACTTCCGCTTGTTACTGCTAGAGGAAGGACATTTGGCTATGACGTTATTGACACTAAATTATTCATAAACAAAGAGGAAGCTGAACATTTACAACTTATTTATAATTTATTTGAAGAAACGCAAAGCATTTTGCAAGTTCAAAAAAGAATGAAGGAATTAGGGTATGAGGTGTTTAATCGAAGACGTTACAAAAACTTACTTACAAACGATATTTACATTGGTTATGTTAGTTATGCGGATAAAGTTCATAAAAAAGGGATTCATGAGGCTATTATAAAAGAAGAGCAATTTAATCGTGTTCAGCAAATTTTTAAAAGAGTGGCAGACTTGCCAAACGTCAATCAAGAATCACAATCGCTACTAAGTGGATTAGTTGTTTGTGGAAAATGTGGTATGCCTTATTCTCACACTTCAAAGTCAACCTCTTACAAAGGTAAAAAAATGAAATATCGTTATTATCAATGTAAGTCTAAAAGACGTCTATATCAATATGACGACTGTGAAAATATTATCATTCGAGCAGATAAGCTTGAGGAAATAGTTTTAAATCGAATCACAAAATATTCGAGTTCATCTAAAATAAAACAAGAAGAAAATAAATTAATCAAACTGCAAAATAAACTAAATGACTTGCAAAATAAAAAGGCAAGGCTTTTAGAACTATATTTAAATTCCAACTACAAAAAAGAAGAACTTGACTCAATGACTTTGAAAATTGATACTCAAATTTCAACCATTCTCAGCGAAAAAAAAGTTCAACAAGAAAAAATGCAGAGAGAAGATTTCAAATCAATATTGGAGGCAACAAAATTCAAGGATATAAAAAAATTGGATTTTAAAGACAAACAAAAACTATTGAGAGCTATAATAGATATGGTTATAATAAATAAAGAAGATATAGAAATCAAGTGGCTTTAGGTGGATTTTAGTTCATGGAGAACTCTTAATGGTAGGAGGGAAGGAACTAAGCATCTAATAGGCATCACTCATAAGCCGCCAATTATTATTGATCCTATTTCATTTACGTATACTTTTCCGACAGCTTCACCAACAAATCCAAACTGCATTTGGGTTTTTCCGCAACATATTAAAGAATACCACGGGACAAAAGATAACCAGACACTTGTACAGTTTTCTAATTTTGAAATGATTAAAATTGATGTTTCGATTTCCTCTTTTAATAATCAAGTTGCACGTACATCTATGTTACACATGAAGTTCTCGCAGAAGATGCGTATGATGGAAACACAATTCCCGTATAATAATGCATTCTTTCCACCATCTGGAATTGTGGCTGAACCTTTCACATCGTACAAAACATCGCCCAAAAATGGGCCGCATAATCCATTCATAGAGTAAAAAAATAGTGGAGTTTTAAATAACTCCACCAATAACATAATCGTTCGAGTATGTATATGGTAAACTAAATAGGCATTCAACTATATGTTGAATACCTCGATGTATCGTTATTTTTGGTTTTCAATAGCACTTGAAATATCTTTAAGTAACTGCAAATCTTTTTCAGAAAACGAGTATGGTAGTTCTAAATACCATTTTTCTAGTTCTGGATTTCCAATTAGCGGGAATGCATTGACAGAATTTTTTTCTCTTAAACCTGCTACATCGTCAAGCAAAAATTCTGTGGTTGTCCCTAGTGTTTCTGCTAATTTGGCTAAAATAAAAATTGGTGGTTTATGTGTTGCGCTTTCATATTTACTGATTGTTGAAGGTGTCACACCAATTTTCTTAGCAAGTTCTTTTTGTGTTAGTCTATTTTTCTTTCGTAGATTAATTAACTTTTCACCAAAATCCACTTCAACCACCTCTTTTCTACTTTCTATTATAGCAATGTCAGAAAAAGAATTCGACATTTGTTAGCTACTTTTATAAAATTATTTTTAAATTTAGGAGGTGATCAGCATGTCTGCTAATGTAATGCTGTTCCATGCAAAGCCTGAAATGGCGATTCTTTGTATGGATTATTCTTAATCGCCAATACTGGGCTTTGCTACTTATTATGGATTAAATAATAAAGGAGCTAGCCTTATGAAGTATCAAACTGTTGAAAATATATTACCTGAAAAATTAATTCTTGAAATTCAAAAATATGTAGATGGAGAATTTCTTTATATCCCTGTACGGTCAAAAAAGGCTTGGGGAAGCGAGTCTGGAATTAAACTGCGGCTAAAAGAACGAAATGCACTGATAAAGAAGGATTTTGAGAGCAGTTCTACGATTCGAGAACTTGCTGAAAAATACTTTTTATCTGAAAGCACTATCAAAAATATTGTTTATCGAAAATAAAGTCAGCTGCTTTATTTGACTATAAAATGTTCTTAGACTATATTTTAAGTGTTCTTTCGTTGTAAAATAAGGATTGGAGGTGATTTTATATGGAAGCATTTATCGAAAATCACGTGTTAAATCAAATTTTACGGCAAGCGAAACATGTTCTTGATGCAGAGCAAAGAGTAAATGATATTAAAGTAAAGCAAGAATTTGCATATTACTCGCTAAACAAAGCTGAAAAAGCATTTGACTCTTTAATGACAGACCAATTAGAGCTTTTGAAACCTCTTGTTTCTATAAAAAACGAGTCGGATTATACGCATTTTAAAGATTCGCTTGAGCCTTATTGCATTCCATTTCGCGCTACTACAGATGCGCAATTAAAAAAACTGTTTAAAAAAGCGAAGAAACTTCATCCGCCTCATTTAAGTCCTGCTGATTTTTCACACCTGACTTATTTAAGTTGGTACGATAAAGGAAGTATGAAAAAATTTATTGTTCGTGAAATTGACGGGACAATGCGCGGCTTGTCCGGAAGTTTCCTACCTAGCCCGCAAAAAGGAATTTGTCATTTTTGTCACCATATGGGGGCTGTTGGACTTTTTACAGTAGATGTTAAGACGGATACGAAAAATCATAATTACAAAGCGCTTAGCAACTATATTTGCCAAGATGAGGCAACTTGCAATGCGCATATCACGGACACTGAAAAATTAGATTTCTTATTTGAATATGTTCGGGGAAATAAGTAAAGCGAGCCAAAAAGGCTCGCTTTACTTATCTTTTTTACGACTAGAACGCTTGCCAAGTAAGAACACAAGGATAAGCAAGATAATGCCTAACAAGACGGCGCCTAGAATGAGCCACATTGTATAGTCTTTTTCTAGTTCCACTGCTTTATTGTTCAAAGCTTTTGCTTCATCGCCTTTGATTTCAAAGTCTTTTGTCCACTTCCACTCGTTTTCATTGGATTTAGCGGTCATGTGGAGGGTGTATTTGCCCGCTTTAAACTCTTGATTTTCCCAATTTATACCATAGTTGAAGTTAGAGTTTGGAGCGAGACGCATATTTTTTTTATTTGTTTCATGTAATGTTTTATCGCGGCTTTTTTTAGTAACTCGCGCTTTTACTTCTAAATCTGTTAGAATTACTGGCTGCGTATTTTGCAAGTTCGCTTTTAGCACATTGCGGTAATTAATTTGCGCTGGATTAATGTCACCTAGTTGCATGTCTGGCTTGACTTCAGTGTCGTTTTCTGTCAGTAAAACGCCAATAACATAGGCATATAAATTTTTAATTTGTACGCCTTCCTCTTCTGTTTCCGATTCTTTATCTAGTTTTTCAGTAAAATGAAGTCCACCTAGAATTTGTCCGTCATATTCTTCTTTTGGCATGGTTACGTTCACTTTAACAGTTTTTGTACCATTTGCTGGGATTGTTATTTCTTCGTCCATTTTGGCAATTTCGGAAAATGGGGTTTTCAAACTCTTATCTAAATTGGGCTTCGTATTGCTGTAGTCGACAATCCCATTATCATTCGTTACGGCTGTGTTAGCATGGCTTTCAATTGTGATGGTGTGATTTAGGCCGTTTGTTACGACGACCTCGAGGGCTTGCGTCTCACCCGGTTTCATTCTCAAATCGAAGTATGTTTTTGATTTATCGATTTGGTTATCTGGTATCACGGCTGTTACTGAGAAGTTCATCGTCGAAGCGGCGTCAGCATGAGAAGGAACTAGCCAAATTCCTAGGCATAATAGGCTTATTAAAATGCTTGCTAAAAATTTTTTCATATTTTTACTCCTTAGCCACCCTTTCTTTTGGGAAAAGGGGGATTTTGCGTTCCCCCTTCTGTTTATGGTGTCGCTTCAAGGGTCCATGTTATCGTTGACGTATATGTTTCGCCTGCTATTTTCCTTGCCTCAGCAGGAATGTGGAGTGATACGTTAGGATTAGTTGCCAACTCATCCGCTCCTGAAAGGTTACCAAATGCGATTGCCCATGTTGCCATGCCTTCATTTTCTCTAGCAGTGACTAAATTTTGACCTGACGCATTTAAAGTTACATCTGTTGCAACAACGCTTGGTGTAAATTTAGAATCCATAGTGGAGGTGAGATGAACCCCTGACATTGTAAGGGCAGCACCTTCTAAAACAGCATGGCTAGCTGAAACAAATTCAGTGCCCGAAACCGAAAGTGACCAACCAGAATTAGAGCCGCGATTATCTGTTACTTGCACAAAGTTTGGTACGTATTTTTTTCCACCTAAAGCGGTTGTTACTTCTGTATAAAGCGCGTTATAGTTCTTGGCTTCTCCAGAAATTTTTTGTGTACCGAAATTTAATGCCGCAGCAAAATCAATGCGAAGCGCGCCACTTGTTGGATTTACAGGTTCTGTTGGTGTCACATCCGCTCCAGGATCGGTTGGATCAATTGGTGGTGTGACTCCTGTATCATCAGCTTGGAACGTGACATCTGCATTTGTTTCTGTGCCTACAGCGAAAGCGTTGCCGGAAAAAGTCATACAGCCGACAAGTATGGTAAGGAGACTCGTGCTCCATTTTAGTTTACACATCTATGCTTCTCCCTTCCTTTAAAATGGCGTCACGCGAAAGTGGGTCTTCCGCGCGACTTTTTGACCGTTTTAAGCAGGAGTGTCAGTTAATGTCCATTTTAACTCAGCTTCATATTTCCCAACGATTTTTGCTGTGTCGCCGGGTACGGAAAGTGAGATACTTTGCGCAGCTGTAGTCGCGTCACCGAATGATGTTGACCATGTTCCCATTCCTTTATTTGCTGCTGCATCGACAACATCTGATGCAGTGCCCGCTGGATCAAGTTCAAATGAATACGCTGTCGGTGTGTTTGTTGCAGTCGCTTTTGATGATTGCATCGTTGCATTTTGGAAGGATAATTTTGCTCCTGTTAGTGTGCTTGCGCCATTTTTAAATTGACCTACTTGTTCTACCGTTAAGTGCCAACCTGCATTTGAGCCGCGGTTGTCGGATACTTGCACAAAGTTTGGTACTTCCACTTCTGTACTAGATGCGGAAAGCGTTACTTTATCTAGATTGGCATAATAAACTTCGTTGTTACCAGAAATCATTTGGTCCGCGAAATGAATATTGGAAACATAGTTAATACTTAGCGGCCCAGGAGTTGGCGCTGGCGTTCCTGGATCAATTTCTTCACCTGTTCCTGGAACTTCTGGTTTTCCTGGATCTGTATTTTGAGTAAAAGTAATGTCCCCTTTAGACGTTACATCAGCCGCAAAGGCTTCTGTCCCGTACCCTACTCCTCCTGCTACGATAACGCTAATTGCTGCTACTTTTAATAATTTCTCCATCAAAAATCTCTCCTTTTTTTAAATAAAATATCACGCTGGTGAATCTACAAGTTCAAACGTGAGAGTCGTTTTATATTGACCTTCTACTTTTTGTGTTTTTCCTGGCACAACTAATTTGACACTCGTTGCCGCTTCGGATACATCTTTACCAAACAAGTTCGCCCAAGTTCCACTACCAGTTCCGGCTTGTGCATTGACAATTTCAACTGCATCACCAGAAACGGGATCGAGCGTTATAAGCGTATTAGCCGTTGGGACATTTCCATCATGCAAAGTGACAAGCGTGCTATTTAGCAAACTAATTTGGGCTCCCTCTAAAGCGTTCGCTCCGTTCATAAGTTGACCATTTTGCTTCACAGTCAAGTGCCAACCGCCGTTTGAGCCACGGTTATCCGTTACTTGCACATAGTTTGGCACCTCTTTTTTAGCGCCAGTTGCAGTCTCAACAACTTTAGTTAAATGAGCATAGTAGGTTTCTTGTTTACCCGACATCTTTTGCAAACCAAAACGTAAATTGGAAGCAAAATCAATACTTAATGGCCCAGCAGTCCCAGGTTGTCCCGGATTATCTGGGTCAGGTGTGATAACATTGCCTGGCTCAGTCGGGTCAATCGGGTTTGTCGTACTTGTGTTTTTTTCATAAGTCAGGTCTGCATCTGACGTTATACTCCCCCCGTCAACCGCCAAAACATGGATACTTTCACTAAAAATTGCAGTCGTTAAAACCGCGCTCGCTACTAGCCATTTCGTTCCCTTATTCATATTTCTTACTCCTCCCATAATCGTTATCTTCTTTTCTTTTTTGTAGTAAAAATAAGCTACAGCCAATCGCCAAACACTCCATACCGATAATCAATCCGAAAACTGAAAATTGGTCCCCCGTAGTCGGTAACTTGCCTAAAGCCGTTTGCTCCAATTGATTCGGCTTAGTTCCACCTTGATCCGTTGGCGTCTGCCAATTAGACGTGCCTCCTTCGGGGAAATTTCCATGTGGTGTTTCACTTTCAATCGATTGCCCACTAAATGAAATCCCTACTTCAACATCATAGTTTTGAGCCTTTGTAAAAAGCGGATTCGTTGTGAGTAACACAGAAAGTAACAGAAGATAACTTGACCATTTTATTATGCGTCGCATCGTTCTCTCCTTTCATCAAGGGGCGTCTTGAAGTGTCCATCTAATTTTTGTATAGTAAGCTTTAGCTTTTGCCAGCCCAGGTAAAACATTAAGCAATATCCCCTCATCTTGCGTCGTATTTAAGTCGATGACCGTTGTACCTGTAGTAGCTGATTTATTCGTGTATACAGGTGTAGTTCCTTGATCCGTCAGCTCTAAATAGTCGGTTACGCCATTTTGTTTTGTGCGAATAACCAAACTGTTTAGCGCATCTCCGCTGTCCGTTGCAAGCGGCGTCGTAAGTTGTGCCATCAGCGTCCATTCTTTAGGAGTAGCTCGTGAATCTTCAATCGTAATCTTTACATCATTTTTTGGAGTAACAAGTTGTGGTTTCGATTTGATGGTCACGTTGCCAAATGAAATGTCAGTTGGAATTTCTTTAAATTCTAGCGTTCCTGCTTTAACGGTTACGTGGATTGTCCGTTCAACACCTAAAACAGAAATTTTCACATCATATTCACCCGGTGTGCTTGATAGCCCGCCTCTGTTTACAATCACAACTTGATCTGTAATATCTTCACCAGAAGGCTTTTTCCAAGCTTTTACTTGACCGTTCGTTACAATTAATTCATCTAATTCCGCTTCTGTAGCAGGTACGCTTTGTGCTAGTATTGTAAAATCAGTACTTGTTAACATCGCATCATTATTCGAACTCGTGCTACCATCTTCCACAAAAACTGGAATTGTAAAATCACGATAGTTCGCTGCACGGTCTTGAATCCTTACAATAGCCGTCGAATGACCAATTCGGCTCACGTCTGGCTCTGAAATAATCGTATAGGTCAAATCCTCCAAACCCGCATTATCAAAAACATTTTCTACAAGACTTTTAGCATCTGTTGTAAAAGACGCGCCAAGTTGCACGGTTTGAGTAATTGGATTTGCTTCTGGCGGTGTTGTATCACTTACCAGTTCAAAATTGGACTGCTCACTAATATTTCCTGCCGAATCAGTCGCGGTTGCATAGTAAGACACATACGGTGCTAACGGGCGCTTATCTGCCGGAATCGAAATTTCATAATCTTCTGTATTCGATGTCCCGCTTGCCAATATACGATTATCCGATGAATCATAAATGGTAACTGTCACGTTTGGTTCGGCTTTCACCTTAATGGATGCATCCACATCTTTTATGGGGCTTAAAACAGGCTTATCAGGCGGGGTTTCATCCGAGACAACTGTATTTGTTGTGGCGTTTTTTCCGTCTAAATACGCATAGGCCACAACCGTATTTCCTGCAGAGAAAAATTGCCCATCTGGAAGTGTATACGTGTAATTTCCAGAAGCGTCAGCTTTGACATGGTACATCTTAGTGTCGCTTTTATCTTGCGCGGGTATTGTTCCTGTTGGAATGGCTGAATCACCGGAAAACATGACCCACGCATTGGGGTTTGTAATTCCCATAATCGTATGGCTATTTGCCTGCGTTTTATTATCGGATAGTGCATCTATGGTGACGGAAACATCTGGAATATATTCAAATAATACACGCTTGAAGTTTTGCGTCCGGTAGTTCGAAATGAAATTATCTTGGGTTTCTTGACTAATGCTATTCCCAGTTAGTGTCGTTTGAACATTGGCGCCGACATACGGGATGTTCATGTCGTACATCGGATACCAATCATACGTTGGTGTGCCAGCGACATCGGCTGTCGTCCATGCTTTTACACGTTGAATGGATGCTTTGAAACTTCCACTCACCATATAAATGGGGCGTGTATTGGCATTTGTATTGGCGGAAGCATCAATGTCAACTTCCCCTGCATCTTCAAAACTAAAAGTGGATGTTCCGCCGATACGAATGAGGTTTTTTGCTCCGGTTCCGTCGGCTTTTAATTTGAAAATTGATTTTTTGCCAATCTTAAATAGACTACTTGTTCCCGTATAAACTAGAGCGCCAGTTCCAGTTCCTTGACTCGTTGCATTGACGATGAGACTTGCTCCGTCTGCTACTTCAAATGAAGCGTTTGTTCCTACGTTAATTGGATTTTTATTATAAGCGTCAGTAAACGGACCATCCATATTAAGCGTTAGCTTTGCATCGTCTTGTACGAGTAGTTTTGAGTCGTTACCTAATTGAATCCCTCCACGGGTTGAGGCATTCGGCGTCGTAATGTTAACCTCGGAATTTCTTTGCATCTCAAAATTTCCATTTAGTTGAATGGTTGTCCATTGTCCTTCGCCACTAAGTCCGTTGCCGCCTCCTGTCAGGTTAAGCTTAGCGCCTTCTTCAATCACGGCGTTTCCTTTAGTCCCGCCAGTTCCAAGCATTAAAACTGTGGCATTTTCTGTTGTTCCTGTATAGTTAGATCCGCTTGTGAAGGTGATGTTCGTCACTTCAAGGTTTGTTTGGTTTGTTAAAGCATTGTAAGTGGTTCCATTAAATGGACTTACATACGAGTTAACAGAAGCATTCTTCACTGTTCCTTTTACAATGACATCTGCTTGATAGGAAGCGGTTAGTTGGGCCCCTGTGTATTCGATATTATCGAAAGTAAAAGTAGAACCAACACCAGCCGTTCCGTAAATTCGGAATGGTCCCCAGTAGTTTTGGCCATACATCTAAATATTTTGAAGGGTGATGTTAATTTTTGTCGAACCAAAGTTCATCAAGTAACCCCGCTTACGAAAATCCACATGATGATTGTTACCATTTATTGTAATGCTCCGAGCTGGAACTGTTACATTCACTTCACCCGCGCTTGTTGATGGATAGTTCGTAAATTCAATATCATTCATAATATTTATTTCAGTAATTGCTTGATTTCCCATTGCGGTTTCAAGTTCCTGATATGTAGTCACATTCGCAACATTTTCGGCTTCAGCTTTGACCGTTTGAAACATCCTATCGAAAACCCCACTTCCTTGTAGTGGAATTATGATAGCTAAGCTCGCAACAAGAAATATCGTTGTGATGATGCGAAATCCCTTTTTCAAATTTTCTCACCTCTTTCACTCTTGAAATGAATCAAAAGGTAAGTTTGACTCCCTTTGATACTTTTTAGTATACAAGGATAAAATCATTGGAAATATTTACAGCGATAATTCCGCAACATAATTGTGAACAAATTGTGTCTGAAAATAAAATAAACCGCTTTATTTATTGCGATTTATACAAATAAATGTTACTTTTGAACATTTTGTGTCTAAAAAAAGGGGATTTTCATTCGTTTTCTCTTGTTCAAATTGACTATAACGGTTATATTTATTATTGTATAATCGTATACTATATATAAAATCAATTTTCTGGAGGAATGTATGGAATTTATTTCAGAAGGCTCCACTTCCAAGCCAATGAAAGAACTACTTGATTATTTGCACCAAAATACCAGTCTATCCGATAGTCACATTCGAAAACTTCATATAAAAAGGAATCAAATTATCACCTCAAGCCAAAGTGATCAAGAGCACACGATTTATCTTATTCAAAAGGGTCTCGCTTTTTTTGAAGTCTTTTATCAAGATAAACCGCATGTGACTACTTTTTATTCTGATTGGACATTGTTTCATGCTAAACCCATCTTAAAAAATTTATTCACGTTCGAAGTTAAGTTACCTTACCGAGTTCGAGCCGCTACAGAAATGACAGTATATGAGATTAATCGTGATTTCTTAGTTGATCACCTTTACGTTCAGCCTAAATTTTTCCACTTTTTAGCCGAATTAGGTTTAGCTGCTCTTTCTTTTTCAACATTTATGACAGCTGTCAATAAATTACCTCCTGTTGAAACGCTAGCGATTAACTTGCAAATTTTAGCCACTTATATTGGCGAGAAGCAAGGCAACGCCTCTCACCTCCCTGCAGCAATTTCCCAGTCTGTCTTAGCTTCTTTGTGCAACTGCGCTCAATCAAGCATTTCAGGACACCTTAATTTTTTCGTAAAAGAGGGTATTTTAGAATCTAGCTCTAAACCATTTATTATTAAAGATATTGAAGGCTTGGCAAGTTATTATGACCCGTCTATTGCTATTTCTTCTATGTAATTAAAAAAAGTCCGAAATAAATCTTTTCGGACTTAATAGGAAAATAGAGACCAAAATGGTCTCTATTTTTTAAAACCCATCATAAAATCGGGGTTTCACATTTGGAATTGCTGCTTCAAAAATCGCAAGCACCTTATCACTCGCCGTCATTTTTCCGTAATAGGCAAGTTCTTTCGGGCGCATAAAGCCAAACATCATTTGGCTAAACGTTCCTATATCTGTTTGTAAAAGCAAATCGTTTGGTGCACTTTCGACCCGCCGAATTTTGTCACCTATCTCAAAAATGCCATGATTGAAGTCAGCGACATCATTTTGGATTTCCACATAGACTTTTTCTGCCGTTTGAAATGAAATTGCGTTTAAAAACGCCTCCACCTCAACAATGCGCGCCATCCAATTGAATTCCGTTTCCATCTTAAGACCCGTCACATTTGGTAGCGCTAGTGCCACTTCAGCTGGCGTCCCAAAATGCGTCGCCTGGACGGTTTCAAACATCGAATCATGGCTCGAAATAAATGCCCACAGCTCACATTCCGCAGCAAAATCAAGCGCAATCAGTTCATGCACAAGCATTTCTGATCCTTTGAATCCGTATAGAAGGTAGCCTCGCGGTTCATTTTGCTCATCTCGAAATAAGGCCACTTCATTCGTATAGCCGCGCCGACTAAGTCTGCCCCACCAGTCGTCACCGCGAACTAGCATGCCGTGGTGATTTGTCGCATACGTTTCATAGACCGCCCGCACATCGCTAAAGTCAGGCTGGTTGGCACTTGTCCGCACAATCTCGCCGCGACCACTCGAACGCCGCTTCAGATTTTTCAGCTTTAGGCTCACGCTAACCTCATTTGCCACAAGGTCAAACCCAAATTTTTGATAAAAAGGAATGTCGAAAGGGTGTAAATAAGAGACAAGCTGACCTAATTCCTTCATCTCGTTTAGCGACGCTGTCATGAGTGCCCGAATAAAACCACTGCGTCTATTTTCTGGAAATGTAGCTACATAAGCCACACCGCCCATTTTTATTTTCTGACCTAAAAACGATACGTCTAGTGGATACGTCATCACTTGTGCGCTTAGTTTTCCGTCTGAAAAGGCCCCTAACCTAGTTGCCCGCTCCATCCAAAATAAAAAGTCTTCCTCCCCACCGCCGCCTGGTGTGCGAAAAGCATAATCTCGCAATCGTTTAATTTGGTGGATTTCTTCTTCCGCAATTTTTCTTATTTCCAAATTAAATCCCTCCTGTCCCCTTTAGTGTATCATGTTCCTATTTAGAATTCTTCTTAAAAGCTACTAATTTTTTGTAAGCTAAGAACTTGCTATTTTGTGTGGTTTTCAGCTAAACTGTATAAGTATTATTAAAAATTTGGAGGAATCAATCTTATGTCAAACGTATTATTTATTAAAGCGAATGGATTACCTGCAGAGCGTTCTGTCAGCGTGACGCTTTATGAAACATTTTTGGATGCGTATAAAAAAAGTCATCCCGGAGACCAAGTTACTGAACTTAATTTATTTGAAGTAGACCTGCCTTACTACGATGGTGTGATGATGAGTGGGCTACATAAAGAAGCTGCCGGCGAGCCTTTAACAGAAGACGAAAAACGCCTTTCTGATATTGCAAACGGCTACTTAAACCAATTTTTAAAAGCTGATAAAGTCGTTATGGCTTTCCCTCTTTGGAATTTCAGTATTCCCGCGCAATTTTTAACTTACCTGTTTTATTTAAACCAAGCTGGTAAGACGTTTAAATATACGCCAGAAGGTCCTGTTGGTTTAGTAACTGATAAAAAAGTTGCTTTGCTTAATGCACGTGGTGGCATTTATTCTGACGGTCCACTAGAAAGTTATGAAATGTCCTTAAACTACGTCAAAAACATTTTAAGCCACTTCGGTGTTACGGAAACGGAAATGGTTGTTGTTGAAGGACACAACGCTCGTCCTGATCAAGCAAAAGATTTAATCCAAGCTGGTCGTGATGAAGCTATTAAGCTTGCTGAACAATTTTAAAAAATAGAAAGTGAACCGCCCCCCAAAAGTTAGATTTGGGGGGCGGTTCACTTTTTAAGACGCTAATCGGTAACACCGGAAGATTCCTGTCTTTCTCACAATTTTAACCACGCTAGCCTTATTTTAAACAGAAAAGAGTTGTTCGTGTTTTTATGTATGTCAATATTTATTATTGCCAGTATAAGTAATGCCACGTATGCTGTCCTACTGATCCGTCAACAGCTAAATTTCTGTCCCAATATTTTTTCACATAACTTTGAAACACTTTCACTGCTTGCGTTGTTTTCGAGCCAAAGTAGCCATCTACATTAAGTTTATGGTTATTGTAGTAACTGTAGGAATGCGTGTTAAACAGCCATGCATTATAGTTATTTTGAATAACTTTTACGGCTTTTTTATAGTACCTGCTGTCTTTGCTTTGATTAAAGTACGATGCACCTAAATCTCGCTTAATATTCCCAGAACATCCTGCTGCTTCAACTACTTTAGGCGAGTCAATAATCGTAATCCCCACGTAACTAAATGATAGAATACCAATGAAACTAATTGCCATCCATATTTTCTTCATTTTCCTACCTCCTTTTTTAATTCTTATTCATTGTATCATTTAATGCCTTTTCAAAATTTGTATTTTTTGTCATAACTTAATGTATATGGCCTTTAATAATGTCCATATTCCACAATTTGATTCACTTATGCTAAATCGCTTTCCTTTTACAACCAAATAAACAGCTCTCGGATTAGTACCGAGAGCTGTTTTTATAACGTCTGCTTTTTATTTTGACCACTCATTCATGCCGCCACTTACATTGGTCACTTGGAAGCCTTGGCTGTCTAAAAATTCAGTTGCTCTTTGAGAGCGTCCACCTGCATAGCAAATGACTGCGTATACTTTTTCTTTGGAAAGCGTGTTTACGTTTTCTTCCAATTCGGAAATGGGGATATTCGTTGCACCTTCTATGTGTCGCGCACTAAAATCATCTGCATTGCGTACGTCTAGTATTTCATAAACATCTAGTTTTCCTTCTAATTCACTTGTTGTGATTGATAAAAACATCTTTATTCCACCTCAACTTTTTTTATTTCCCGGGAAATAAGTTACCTTCATCATAACGAAAAATTCTCCTAACATTCAAGAAGACTGCTCAAAAGAAATTTTAACTAAAAAATAAGGTGTGACTTTATTTTTTAAGCACAGAAAAACCGAATGACTTATCATTCGGTTTTTCTGACTATTACACTGCTTGCGAACCTGTAAATTGGCTATTGTATAGGTCGGCGTAAAAGCCGTTTTCGCTAAGGAGTTGTTGGTGTGTACCTTGTTCGATAACATCACCGTGGTTCATGACAAGAATTAAGTCGGCGTCGCGGATAGTGGATAAACGGTGGGCGATGACAAAACTTGTTCGGCCTTCCATTAAGTTCCCCATTGCGAGCTGAATGTTTAGCTCGGTTCTTGTGTCAACGCTAGACGTTGCTTCGTCTAGAATTAAAATGCTTGGGTCGGATAAAATCGCGCGGGCAATCGTTAGTAGTTGTTTTTGCCCTTGTGAAATATTGGTCCCCTCTTCATTTAAAACGGTGTCGTAACCGTCTGGCAAGCGGCGAATGAAATCGTCTGCATACGCCGCTTTGGCAGCTCCGACTACTTCATCAATCGTGGCACCTTCCCGACCATAAGCGATGTTTTCAGCGATGGTTCCGCTAAAGAGCCATGTGTCTTGCAACACCATTCCAAATTTCGCGCGGACTTCGTCTTTCGTCATGTCGCGCGTGTCTACGCCGTCGATGCGAATCGCGCCGTTATCTACATCGTAAAAACGCATGAGCAGGTTGATAATCGTTGTTTTACCTGCACCAGTTGGGCCAACAATTGCTACCATTTGCCCTTTGCTTACGTTAATTTTCAGGTCCTGCATGAGCGGTTTATCAGGCGAATACCCAAACTCTACATGGTCGAAAACAATCTTACCATTTTCTTCGTTAATCGTAGGAACAGTTTCCGGAATCATGTCTTGTTCTTCTTCTTCGTCCATAATTTCAAAAACACGTTCCGCAGAAGCAATGGTTGATTGAATGACATTCGCGATGTTTGCTACGCTAGAAATGGGTTGTGAGAACAGTTGCACGTATTGCGTGAAGGCTTGAATATCACCGACTTGCAAGGTGCCGTTCGTCACAAAAATCCCACCGCCAACACAGACAGCTACGTAACCTAAGTTACCTACAAATTGCATCATCGGCATCATGATACCCGAAATAAATTGGGCTTTTTTAGCCGCTTTGTAGTAGTCTTCGTTGACTTCATCAAATTTGACGAGCGTTTTTTTCTCTTGACCAAACGCCTTCACAATCGTTTGACCGCCGTAAGTTTCCTCGACCGTATCATTTAGAATCCCTAAATTGCGCTGTTGCGCCGCGAAGAATGCCTGCGACTTGCTCGCGATGATACCTACAATAATGATACTTAGCGGTACAGTCGCCACAACAATTAGGGTCATCTGCCAACTAATTGTTAGCATCATAATGAGTACGCCGACAATTTGAACAATCGCCGTTATGGCCTGCGTCAAGGATTGTTGGAGCGTATTCGCGATGTTGTCCATATCGTTGACAGCGCGACTTAAAATATCCCCGTTAGAACGGGTATCGTAATATTTGAGCGGCATACGTGCCATTTTTTCCTTTAAATCGCGACGCATATCATATACGGTACGTTGCGCGACACTTGACATCACGTATTGCTGAACAAAGCTGAAGACTGAACTTCCGACATAAAGGAGGAACACGAAGAATAGAATGTTGAAAATTTTATCGTCATTAATGCCAGCTGGGCTCATGACGCCTTTGAAAATTTCAGTTGTTGCTTTCCCTAATTCTTTCGGGCTAAAAATATTAAAAATGGTGGAGAGAATCGCAAAGATAAAGACGACTGAAATCGCTACCGTTCGGGGCTTCATATAGCCAAGCAAACGGAATAATGTATTTTTAAAGTCTTTTGGTTTCGATTTCACACCCATTGCTCCGCCGTGAGAGCCTCCACCTGGACCTGGTCCTGGACTCATGCTATCTCCTCCTCTGAAAGTTGTGAACGCATGATTTCGCGGTAAATCTCATTGGATTCTTTTAGCTCATTATGCGTACCAATTCCGGCAACTTTACCTTCATTTAAAACGATGATTTGATCTGCATCAACAACAGATGTAATGCGCTGCGCCACAATAATCATAATGGCATCTTCTACTTCTTCTTTTAACGCACTGCGCAACTTCGCATCTGTTTTAAAATCGAGTGCGGAGAAACTGTCGTCGAAAATGTAGATTTCTGGCTTCCGGATGAGCGCTCTCGCAATTGCAAGCCGTTGCTTTTGCCCGCCGGAGAAATTGTTTCCGCCTTGCTCAACGCGCGAATGAAGACCTTTTCGTAATTTGGAGACAAAGTCTTTCGCTTGGGCGATTTCGAGAGCCTTCCACATTTCTTCTTCCGTGGCGTCTTCTTTCCCGTAGCGGAGATTTGATTCGATGTCGCCCGTGAAAAGAACCGCTTTTTGTGGCACAAGCCCAATTTTTTCGCGCAATTCTTCTTGCGACATGTCGCGCACATTGACGCCGTTCATTAGGATGCTGCCGTTTTCGGTGTCATAGAAGCGGGGAACCATATTAATTAATGTGGATTTCCCAGCGCCTGTACTCCCAATTATGGCAATCGTCTCACCCGCTTTAGCCTTAAAGCTAATGTCTGCAATAACTGGTTTTTCTGCGCCTTCATAACGGAAAGATGCGTTTTGGAATTCAAGCGTTGCGCGTCCGTCAGCCGCTTTTGGTGCAGCAGGGTCTAAAATTTCTGCGCTCATATCAAGCACTTCGTTGATACGTTCTGCGGAAGCACCAGCACGCGGAATGAAAATGAAGACAGCAGAAAGCATCATAAAGCTCATCATAATTTGCATGGCATATTGAATGAAAGCCATCAAGTCGCCGACCATCATGTTACCGTCACTAATGAAGTGCGCCCCAAGCCAAATGATGGCGATGGACGTTAAATTCATAATGAGCATCATGAGTGGGCTCATAAGCGACAGCAGGCGGTTTACGCCAATTGCCGTTATGGCATAATCATTATTCGCTTCTTCAAATTTATTTAATTCATCTTGATTGCGGTTAAAAGCGCGAATAACGCGGATACCTGTTAGGCCTTCACGGATAACTTGATTTAATTTATCCATTTTCTTTTGCAGTTTTTTAAACATCGGCATCGCTTTACCGCCTAGTAACACGACAAGTAATAGCAAGATTGGCAGAACGACCACAAAAATTAACGATAGTTTTGCATCACGTCCAACCGCCATAATAATCCCGCCGATAAGCATAATCGGCGCCATAACCATCATTCTAAGCATCATATAAAGTACATTTTGAATTTGGACAACATCATTTGTCGTTCTCGTAATAAGCGATGATGTCCCCACTTTGTTAAATTCCTGCAAAGAGAAATTTTCAACTTGTGTAAAGATTTTATCCCGTAAATCACGTCCAAAGCCCATGGAAATACGTGATGCGATATACACGATAATAACCGATAAAACAACTGCTCCAGCCGAAAGTAAGAGCATTAGCCCACCGGTTTTCCAAATATAGGGCTTATCGCCCGTCACAACACCTTTATCAATGATGTTTGACATGAGTGTAGGCAAATAAAGCTGCCCAATAACTTGGATAAAAGTTAAAACTAATACAACGATAATCCCCCATGAATAGGGCTTCAGTCGCTTAAAAAGTTTTATCATTTGGCACTGCGCCTCCTTCTTGTTTCGCCTTCTCGTTCAAATAATCCGTTAATTTTTCAAGTAGCATAATGAGTGTGCGCATATCCTCTTCCCCGAGAAAATCGCGCATATCTTCGAAGTTTTTATGAAAAGATTGAATCATTTTTTCTGTCAGCGCTTTTCCTTTTTCAGTAAAGTTCAAATAAGCAGCGCGTTTGTCGGTCGGATTTTGAGTGCGGATAATGAGCCCTTTCTTTTCAAGCGCATTAATTTGCTGGGTCACACTTGGTTTCGAAATGCGCAGTCGCTTGCCAAGTTCGGAAACGCGCACGCCAAGCTCTGAATCACTCATTTTAATCCCGTGAAAAAGAACAAACATAAAACGCGTTTCAGCTTTCGTGTAGCCTTCCATGTGGAAACTCGACATTTCAGCTCGCTTAAAATTCATGAACGCTTTAATGACTGACTGCCCCAAATCTTCATCAGACGGGTACATGTATGCCCCTCCTTTTAATTAGTTTACCTAACTAATTATATCTAGTTTGAATTAAAAGTCAACTAAAAAAGGCGAAGTCCTAAAAAAGCCTATACTTTTAAGGTTGAATCCCTTATAATGTTCCTTGTTGTACACGTACTTTTTTATTATTCACATTTGCCCGGAAAAACAAACATCAAAAGGGGGTTTTCACATGGCAGATCATACAAATATCGCAAAAATGAGTCTTTTTACATTGGCGTGGCCTATTTTTATTGAACAATTTTTACGCATCATGATAAATTATGTTGACGTTTTCATGCTAGGGCATTACTCAGATGAGGCTGTTGCCGCAACCGGTGTCGCCAGCCAAATTCTCGTAATTTCCATTATTATGTACGGCTTTATCAGTGTCGGTGTGCAAATTTTAGTTGCCCAAATGATTGGCGCCGAACGCCATAAAATGATTGAACGCGTCATAACTAACGGCCTAATTGTCGCTTTTATTATCGGAATTATTATGAGTATTATCTTTTTATTTGCAAGCGATACATTCCTTAGACTTGTCGGTTTAGATGAAGAACTTATTCGTGTTGGCTCACCTTTTCTTGAAATTATTGGCGGCAGCTCTATTGTCATCGCAATTCATTCGTCCATTTTACCGATTATCCGTGTCCACGGTTACGTGAGGCAAGCAATGCTTGTCCCCATCACAATTAGTGTCATTAATGTTGTCGGGAACTATGTATTCCTTTACGGACCACTTGCTTACTTAGACTTAGGTGTCGCCGGAGTTGGGATCGCTACAGCCATCGCCAATTTCATCGGTATGATTATGGCTATTTTCATGCTCAAAAAATATATCGGCTACACGTTTACTTTTGGGAAGCTAAAGCATTATTCCAAAAAACTTCTTTATTCGATATTAAAACTAGGTCTTCCTTCAGCTGGCGAAAATATGTCTTACGCTGGCTCGCAGCTGGTCATAACAGCAATTATCGCCATTCTAGGCACCGAAGCCCTTACAACCAAGGTGTACGCCTCTAGCGTCAGTCAATTCGTTGCGCTTTTTGCAATAGCGATTGGTCAAGCTTCACAAATTTTAATTGGCCGCGCAGTTGGCGCAAAGGAAGTTGAAAAGGCGTATCAGCAAGGTATAAAAAGTTGGAAAATCGGCGTAGTTATCGCGCTCGTCGTCAGTATTTTACTTTACCTTTTCGCCGAACCAATTATGAGCCTCTTTACGTCCAATGAACTCGTGATTGCTATGACGAAAAATTTATTCTTGCTTTCTATTGCGCTTGAGCTTTTCCGAGCAACCAACATCATTATTATTAGCAGTTTAAATTCAACTGGCGACGTTAAATTTCCATTTATTGTTGGCATCATCGTCATGTGGATTGTCAGCTTGCCGTTTTCATACGTGCTTGGCATTACAGCAGGACTTGGACTAGTCGGCGTTTGGATCGCCTATATTATTGACGAAGGCATTCGTTCCTTCCTGATGTTCAGGCGCTGGCGCAGTAAAGTATGGACGCTTAAATCTGTTATCTAAACTTACAAAACTGTCATTCCAAAACTTAAAATTGTCACTTCATTCGATGGTTATCATTTTCTCCTTTCTTTATAATAAAGTTATCAGTTAAAGGAGGGTGTTCAAAATTGAATAACCATAGAATTGTCAATGCGCTTAGTTATTTCAGTATTTTATTTGCACCGATATTAGTCCCTTTATTCATTTGGGTCTTTGGAGAGGCTCGCGATGTTAAACATCATTCTAAAGTCGCCCTGTTCACACATATATTGCCTACAATTGGCGTATTTCTAACATTTTGCATTCTTTCACTCGTTGCCGTCAGCACGGACAGTTCACATACAGTAGGTTTTGTTGCCTTTGGGGTTGTGGTTACCTTGGTTATTTTAACAGCCACTTTGTTCCTGTTTAACATCATTCAAGGTGTGCGCATGCTAGTTGGTCGAGAAGAAGATGCTTTTCTCACGGAATAAAAAAACGCTTGTTTGATTCACTGAAACGTTCAAGGTGAATCAAGCAGGTGCTTTTTATTTTAAACAAAAAGTTCACACTTATTTTATGATATACTGTTAACGGAAGGAGTGTTCAAATTGCGTTTTATCATCGCCTATTTAACGGTATTTATTTTAGGGATTTTGGCTGTTCTTGGAATTGAGGCGCTCCTATTTGACGCGCTTACAACGGCCGATATTTTTTCAGCAATTCTCTTTGCCGCCCCACTCGTTTTAGTGGGCAGTACAATAGCTGAAATTTTTTACGGTTTTAGCCAAAAAGTGAGTTTAGGGTGGTTTGCTCTTTACGGCTTTATTTACGGTTTAGTTGCCGCTGTTGTTATTTTGGGAATTATGCAACTTGCTGGAGCGATTGTGCTTGTTGGTATTTCTTTACTTGGCGGAATTATTAGCGCGGTGCTTGGCGTTATTTTCTTTGTTTTTCGAGGTGGAAAAGCTCTAAGTGGGCGTGCATCTGGAAAACGGTCTGACGGGTAGCAAACGGTAAGTTGTGTCGCCAGAGTTTAGCATTAGTAAAGCTTCATACATGTCGAAATAAGAAAGAGAGCAGTTTATTCAATACACAAGATACATCATAGAAACTACGCTAGATATTAAAAATCATGGTGATAATATTGAGATGAAAGAATACAATCCTGAAACAAAAAATCGCGAGGAATCTGTTTAAAAACACTGATTCCTTGCGATTTTAAACTTGTTAAAAAACTTAGAAATATTTTTTTACTTATATCATAAATTCATCTTTTAAATTTACTGAAAGTATATTTAAACTATAATAAGTTTCTTTGAATTTTTAACATTGATTTTTTAATGCCCCAAAGATGTTAGCAGTTCTGCTCCAGCTTCTCTACACTTTTTCCACTCACTAGCATCTTTAAGTGCTTCTTCACACCAAAGTGCTTTGTCCTTGCTCATATCATCTAATTTTTCATCAATACTTAAAAATTGCTGATACTGTTCTTTAGTTATCCAAGCATTTTCAAATAATTCTTTTGCATAATTCAATGTAATATCAGAAAAATCCGAAGCTATTTCATCAGCAACCGAAAAACCTTTTAATTTTTTTATTTGTTTCTCTGCAGACATTGAAAATTCTTGAAGATTCTCAATAACTCTGTCATATAATATTGTCAATTTTTCTACGTCTCCAGTCATTTTTTCACAACCTTTCCATTCGTATAAATCCTAATAATTCCATGTTCTGGAGAAGATACTTTATAATATGGTAAATCGCCATGATGACCACCACCAGGGTGATATTGAATATATCTCGAGCTTCCACTAGTTCCTGCTGGCGGATTCATACTAAATCCCCCACCTTTTTCGTAGAGAATACCCGCTTTCTTATACGTCGTGCTTAAACCTAGCCCCATCACCACGTCCATCAAGCCACTTTCATCCAGCGTGCCTTTCACCGATTCCACATACGCTGATGCCCGAAGCGTGCCACCAACCATACCTGTGTATTTCGTGCCGTCCATATAATCGGTGCCGGTTTTCCACGATTCCATGTTACTTGATTCCTAAGGTAATGTTCCTGCCCACTTAACAAACCGTCTCTCATACCAAGCAACACACTGATTTTATACTTTTAAAAACAGTTAAAAAGATATGAGTACGCTACTCTCTCTACAAAGTTAGTTTTCTCATATCTTTTTCGGTAGTGCGACTTCTATACAGTGAATACAGCTAGCTTTTGTTAGCTATCGGCAACTTGATTAGTGAGTTACAGCTTACTAGTCAAGGCTTTACTATTCGACTCCAATCAGATAGTAAAGTGCCTTTTTTATTTTATTAAATTCCAAAGTTTATCATTTAATGCACTGATGGACTGATTGATTTCTATTCTTTTTGAGTTATCATTATCCCAAACATAAAAATCAGTTAATCCTCCTTGAGGAGGATAAATATTCTTCGACATATCTTTTAATAGTTCTTTTTTTTTCGAACTCTTCATATCTGAATCTAAAATTTCACTTATATCTTTTAACTTCTGAATTTGATATTTGATTTTTCCATTATCATATTTTATTAAAAGCGGTAATAATTGTTGTACTACAATTTTAATCTCAAGTTCAGTTTCCAAATAACTCACCCTATCCTACTTTAATGGTTGCTTCCCTAAAATATTTACTTTGTCTAAAAGCCATGGCTCTTGAATAAATACTTGATTATTATTTAAGCCTCCTTGATAGATTCCCTACTGGTCCTTTGTAAATTGCTGTACCAGCTGGTATCTCAACCTTATAAACTGTATCTATCGTGGATGTTCCCGTTAATGCCCCATTTTTATCTAACCATTGAGGTTTTACTGCCGAATTGATTCGAACATCTGCTACTGAACTAGGTGGTGTTTCTGTGAACCACTTTCCTAAGGGACTTGTCGAATCTCCACCTCTATAGTAGACTTTCGGTTCTTTTAAAACCTCCATATCATATCTGCCGCCATAAAAATTCTTATTTGGTTGTCCTCTAACTTCATTCAATGGTCCTGGATTGTCATATCCATGATATTTATAAGTATATAAATCATCGTATTTTGAAGTTACATCAGCCCCACTGGCTTTCTCATACGTCATACTCCCCCGAATCGCCGCAGTACTCAAGCCTAGCCCCATCACCACGTCCATCAGGCCACTTTCAGCCAGCGTACCTTTCACCGATTCCACATACGTTGATGCCCGAAGCGTGCCACCAACCATACCTGTGTATTGCGTGCCGTCCATATAATAGGTGCCGGTTTTCCACGATTCAGTGATTTTTTGTTTAACTCCTCATTCGTGATAATTTGGTAATCACTTGGGTCTAAGTACTTTCCTTTCCAGCAGACCCAAATTGTAAGAGTGCTACTCCAGCGTAATTTGCTAGTTTATGCGGACTGGAAAAGGGGAATTTAAAAGGAAGTGGAAAAAATAGATAAAACTGAGTTTTCTAATCTGTAACACACTATAAAGAAAGTCAATAGACCGCTAGGCTCTCCTAACGTCGCTATTGACTTTCTTTATTGGGCATGTCTGTTTGTTGGTGCCCGAGGAACTCACTAAATAGCTAGACTTTGATTTGTTCCTCGAGACTTTTCAGCATAACATGACCAACGTTTGCTTTAACATTTGAATTTGTTCTTTCATTTTTCTGATGAAGGAGAAAAATTACCTATAACCTACTTCCAAAAATTTTCACAGTAGCACCATTTGCTAGTGCTACTTCATTTAAAATAAGTAGGGGGAATTTTTTATTTTCGTTGCTAAGGCTTTGGTGGCATCATCTTCATACTTGAAACTCCTATTGATAATATTTCTTATTTTAGCTACTTGTTTTAACAATAAATTTAAAAGTAAAAAAGAAACGATTTAATTGAACTTGTTTCCTTCCAGAAATTACAGTTAGCTATTGATAACTCAATTAGCGAGTGTATTGCTTACTATTCAAGACTCAACCACCTGATTACCCGTCTTGTGATTGAGTGTCTTTTTATTTTTTATATTACAGAATCTCTATTTAAATCAAAAATATCTATTTCATTTTTTTCAAATAAATCCTCTAACTCCTCTGCACTGTTATTTCTTACAAATTCAAACTCTTTATCTGAAATTGGAACCAACATTAACCATGTTATATGCACATTTTCTGTATCAATATATCCCAACTCGTCCCATAAAAATGGATTTGTGAAAAGGACATGTTTCATAGAAGTTTCTTCATAATATTCGCTAATAATATTAGGGTATATTGTTCCAGGTTTACAAGAAAATTGGTCATTTATAATATTAAATGCACAGCTACTTAATACATTTCCAAATTTTTCATATGTTGATTCACACCCTCCAACAAATTCTACTCGTATTTCTTTATTTGGGGATTTTAAACCAATTCCATAATTTGAAAGTCCAATTGTTGAATAGGTAGTAATTTCTTCATAAGGTCTATCAGTACCAATAAATATATCAATAGCCGAATTTTCATTTCTATCTCTATACTCTACTACTTTAGGATTACCTCCAACAGCTTGCAAAATTCTTTGTGCAACGAGTTTATCATTATTCATTTATTTTTACTCTCCTTATGGTCCAAAATATTTGTTTGTAACGTCTTCCCCAGCATGTCCTCTGTTAGAGCTAGGCAACTCAGGTCTATAATGAGAGGGGTCATTATGTTCGTCAAGAAATTGTTTCCTGGGAATTTCTCTGTCTGCCGCACTTTGTTGATGCTTTTTAAACTCATACCCTGGTTTATGTCCCATATCCCATGGCTCCTCAACATGTAATGGTTGTTGTGTTAATGGATCTCTTACAATTCCATCACTACTTTTAGCATTATTCCATACTTCATCTCTTACACCTTTTCTATACCCTGATGGTCTTTTATAGGCTTTCTTTTCAGCTTCAGTTAATATCCTAGGAGTAACTTCATCAATTTTTGAAGTAGTCCCACCTGCTCCCTCATACGTCATACTCCCCCGAATCGCCGCCGTACTCAAGCCTAGCCCCATTACCACGTCCATCAGGCCACTTTCATCCAGCGTACCTTTCACCGATTCCACATACGCGGATGCCCGAAGCGTGCCA